>NZ_RKMH01000012.1 GCF_003797185.1 Gordonia oryzae | reverse complement strand
GATGGTGGCCAGGACCGTGTCCAACTGCGCCCGCCACCGATCATGATCTATCCTCAAACCCGCGGCTGCCGCGGCTGTTTTTGTTGTCTTCACAAACCACAGATCATGCCCCGGCAGCCGCTCCCACCAGCGCAAACACGCCGCGCAACCACACAACCCGCGATCTACGGCTGTAGTACTAGTGGTTGATACTCGTACGAAGATATCAGGACCACTCCAGCAGCTGATTAATAGTGGACAGGTCAAGTTGACACGGATGGATTTAAATTAGATGCCGCCATCACCAGAGTGGATTGCAGCGCATGCCGCGCTATCGTCGGACATCACAAGGATTGGTAAGCGCAATGGCTTGCGATTTCAAACGATGGCTGATCTCGTTAACACTGACGAACGTTATCCTGCGCTAGTTCCCCTGATCATTGACTGGGTGCGTCATGTTGAAGAGAAGTCGGGTTTGAAAGATCCTCGCGAGCTCGCAAATTTTAGAGACGGACTTTACCGTTCACTAACCACAATCGATGCGATGGGCACTGATGCAGTTCCGCTATTGATGGATCAGTACTATCTAGATCCTCGGCTTCCGGAGGTGAACGCCTACGCAGTCGGGAATGCGCTCCGCTATCTTGCCGTTCCTAGCGACTTCGACAACATGGCGAAGCTCGGTGCTGACCGGTCGTTGGGGTCCGGCCGCGCCGCCATCCTCGAGTGGCTGGTCAACCAGGGGCTTCCTGAGGGTTTGCAGATCGTCGTTGACCAGCTCGACGATCCCAGCGTGCGAGCACTGGGAATAAAGTATATCCGTCAGTTCAAACCTCTACCGTCGGGATTGCGGCCCGTTATTGAACAGTATTTAGACGATTCTGACAGTGAAGTGAGAAAGCAAGCTCGCGCTACATTGAAACGGTTGCCGAAGTAGTCGATCAACGATTCTGGGTTGAGTATTAAAATATCTGGAAAAATTTCGACTATATTGAATTCCGTCTGACGATCTGCTATTCTAATGGTGTTTATGGATAACGTCATATTCCGTACTGTTGTGAATACCGTGACCAGCTGGCAGGAAGCTGCCCGGGTTTTGTAGGTGTCGCGCCTCCCGCAACCAGGTCAGGACGCCGGTACTTGGGGCGATATCCTCAATGACTACCTCGCGCAAGCCCATCAAGCCGACGGAACTCTCAAGCAAGGATCGGTCGGAACTGCTCAGCTACAAAATAGTGCCGTCACAAGCTCAGCCCTTGCCACAGACGCGGTCACCGCAACTCACCTTGCCACCGGCTCTGTGACGGCTGATGCCCTCGCTGACACGTCGATTCCCGTCACGAAACTCAGTAATACTGTCCAGTCGAGCCTTACCAAGGCAGACAACGCTCTGACACAGACGGCAGGGGACAGCCGCTATGCCACAGCGGCGCAAGGTGCCAAGGCGGACAGCGCATACCAGAAGCCCAGCGGTGGCGTACCTCTCTCAGATCTCAAGAAGGCCGACCTGGATACTACCTATGCTTCAGCAGCGCAAGGAGCGAAGGCGGATGCAGCGCTCACCCAACCTGTTGCGGACGGACGTTATGTGCGGTTTGTAGACCAGAACGGCGACCCGCTCTCCGGTCCGGCGACCACCACCATCCACGTCAACACCACCACCGGCGAGATCGACGACATCACCTTCGAGGGGGCTTGATCCATGGGGTACATGAAAGACTCCGAAGGTCGCCGACTCGACAACTTCCCCGTCCGGCAGGAAGCCCTAGCATCACGCCCTGACGGCTGGTTCGCCCGCGCCCGCCACGGACTGTTCGTGCACCGGGTGTGGGGCGGAGCGGGCACAACCATGACGGTCAACCGCAACGGCACCGTCGCTGCCACCCTCGACGGCTAGCGTGCGCTTCGGCGATGCGGGATGTGTGTTGCTTCGGAGTCGGGTCGTGCGTGCCTCGGTGTCTGGCTATTCCAAGTGTAGGACGGTGACCGGTCAGTTCCTATGTTGCTCAGTACTTGCCGTGATAGCGGGGCTACTAGCCCTTGGTCTGCCCGACAGAGCCGTATCGCTTTCGCCACTATCCGCGGGTCCAGCCGACGCGTGCGTAGATCTGCCGACAGGATAGCGCCGCGTCGGTGAGCTGCCCAATCTCGTGGATGTCCGTGGCGGTAGAGCCTGATCGCAGTGTTTTCTAGCCGCTCCTTCACTCATCTCGTCCGTAGTGCTTTCCCTACACTCGACAGTGACCACCCGGTCTTGTGGGCGATCTGGCGGTAGGAGTGGCCGTCGGTCTTGAGTTGTCGGATCTTGGCCAGGTCGTCGTCATTCAGTACTCGTGGTGTGGTGTCGATGCCAGCGTCGCGGAGGTGGTTGCGCACGGTGGAATCATGCACCTTCATGGTTCGGGCGATCTCGAGGATGTTGCCGCATTGGTGCCACAGGTTGACCATGTGCTCGATCTCATCGATGGTCTTCTGCTTTGCCGGTTTCGGGAGTGGCGCTGTTCGTGGTCGTCGACCGCCCTTCTCGGCTGACCGGATGGTTCGTTCAAGCCTCTGAGCTGCAATGACGTGATTGGAGTAGGAGTGCAGGACGCGCACCATAGATCCTTTACAGTGGAGTCCTGTTGAGTGGTGTATGACTGGCCCGGTGGCTGCGAGCCTCCCACGGTGAGCGCGGCCATCGGGTGATCCTTCGAGTGAAGTTCTCACATTCCGACTCGAAAGGAACGACCACGATGACCGCTGTCGCTGGCGGGTATCGACCCTGCCCAGTTTCTTCATGACCACTCACCCAGGCCTCCACGGATCTGATGCGCCAGATGCTGGCGACGTTCATCAACGCGCTGCTTTCCGCCGATGTCGACGCGGTGTGCGGGGCCGGCTACAACTCCCGCAGCGACGAGCGGGTCAACTCCCGCAACGGCTATCGCCACCGCGAGCTCGATACGCGGGCGGGCACCATCGACGTCGCGATCCCGAAACTGCGGGCGGGCACCTATTTCCCGGACTGGTTGCCGCAACGGCGCCGCCGGGCTGAGGCCGCGTTGTGTTCGGTGGTGGCCACCTGTTACCTGCTCGGTGTGTCGACCCGGCGGATGGACAAGCTGGTCCAGTCGCTGGGGATCACTGGTCTGTCGAAGTCGCAGGTGTCGGTGATGGTGGCCACCGGCGTCAACGCCGACGGGCACCGCGAGGTACTCGGGGTGCAGATCGCCACCGGCGAAACGCATGCCGGCTGGCTGGCGTTCTTCCGCGACCTGACCGCCCGGGGCCTGTCGGGGGTCGAGCTGGTCACCTCCGATGCCCACGCCGGGCTCGTGGAGGCTGCTGCGGCCACCCTGGGCGGTGAATCGCCCCGGGTTGGTCGGAGGCTCTCGAACCTGTGAAGGATGGAGAGCATGGCAGTACCTCGGAAGTGCAGCGTTGAGCTGAAGGAGCGGGCGACGCGGATGGCGGTGGAAGCCGGCCAGGATCCGGCTACGCGGCCGGGAGCGTTCACACGGGTCGGCGATCAACTCGGTGTGCACCCGGAGGCGCTACGTACCTGGGTCAAGCAAGCCGAAATCGATGGCGGGCAGCGGCCGGGGACCACGAGCAGCGGATTCCGAGCGGATCGCGCAGCTCGAGCGGGAGAACCGCGAGCTGCGGCGGGCGAACACGATCTTGACGCAGGCGTCGGCTTTTTTCGCCGCGGAGATCGACCGCGCACAGCGTTGATCGTGCGTGTTCGTCGCCGCTTCTCGCGACGAACACGCCAGTCGATCCGATCTGCGCGGCCCTACGCGACACTGCCGCCCAGATCGCTCCGTCCACGGTACGGGCCCACCTGAGTGCGAACAAGACCGAGGCGCCACGCACGGTGCGTGACCGGGAGATGCTTGGTGAGATCCGCACCGTGCACGCCGACAATCTCGGCGTCTACGAGGCCCGCAAGGTCCACGCCGAACTACGCAGAACCGATATCGGCGTGGCGCGCTGCACCGTCGAACGATTGATGAAAGCCGATGGACTGCGAGGGATACCGAGGTTGAAGACACGTAAGACCACCCGCAGCGATGGCGCCGAAACCCCGCAACCGGCCGACCGAGTCGGCCGGCAGTTCACCGCCGAGGCGCCGAACACCTTGTGGGTGGCGGACCTGACCTACATCCGCACCCACTCCGGTTGGGTGTACGCGGCGTTCATCCTCGACGTGTACTCGCGCGTGGTCGTCGGCTGGCAGGTCTCGACCACGATGCACACCGACCTCGCCTTGGACGCCGTAGACATGGGGTTGTGGGCGCGTGATCGTGTCGGCCAGGATGTGGCCGGACTGATTCACCACTCCGACCGCGCAGTGCAGTATCGAGCGATTCGTTACACCGAGCGTCTCGCAGAAGCTGAAGCGGTGACTTCGGTTGGCTCCAAAGGTGATTCGTATGACAACGCGATGGCCGAGGCGTTCAACTCGTTATTCAAGGCGGAATGTATCCGTAACCCGATCATGCGCCCGAAGAGCGGGTGGGGCGGTGTCGGCGACGTCGAGATCGCGGTCGCCGAGTACATCGAGTGGTTCAACCACCGCCGTCTGCACGGCGAGATCGGACACGTCCGGCCCGTCGAGTACGAGGCCGCCTACTGGGCGGCCCACACGGTCACCAGCTACCGTGAGAACCCGGTCCCAGCAGAGGCCGGAACCAACTAACCGAGCCTCCAGCAAACCCGGAGCGATTCACATCGGTGAATGATGGTGACATGCGTACAAGCCCCGGACCAGATACATTGGGTGACCCCGACAATCCGGTGACCGCCCTGACCGCGGTCGCCCGGCGTCGTGCCGAGGTCGCGCGAGAGGAGGAGGTTGCCGTCCGACGAGCCCGCACGGCAGGACTGTCGTGGGCCGAAATCGTTGTGTTGCTTGGCATTTCCAAACAGGCCATGCACAAGAAGTATCGGAGCGTCGGCTGATGACGACGCTGCCACTGCAATCGCGACCGGTGGTGCTCGCTCTCGGCGCCGACCTACGCGCCGCCGGCTACACCGCGGATGGTGTGTCAGAGACACTCGGTGACGACGCCAACGACGCCCTGGGCCGCGGCGTCTGGTGGCCCGCTTTGCGCGCGGCACGTCCTGGCGGCGCCCGGGAGTCGCTATCGACACTGATCAGACTGTTCCTACTCGGTGCCGACGAGGACGAGCCGACGCTGGCGGCGGCCTTCCCGAGTACCGGAGTGCCGGCGTTGATCGCCGAGGGCGTCGTCGAACAGCGTCTCAACGGCCGATACCGCGCGATCCTCGATATCCGTCCCCACGCCGACGACGCCAATGATTTCCTGGTCATCTCCGATCAGGACGCGGCGATGCGCAGCGGACCTGTGGCCCACGACCACGTTCTCGGCATCGGTGGAGCGTCGATCTCTTTGGCGCGTGCGGTGATCCGCGACCGCGTCGATACGGCCCTGGATCTCGGCACGGGGTGTGGCATCCAGGCATTGCATCTCGACGCCCACTGCGGGTCCATCGTCGCCACAGACACCAATCCGCGGGCGTTGGCCTTGGCCGCGGCCACCGCGACGCTCAACGACATGAGCTGGGATCTGCGGGCGGGTAGCCTGTTCGAGCCCGTCGCCGGCGAACGGTTCGACCTGATTGTGTCCAACCCGCCGTTCGTGGTTGGGGCCGGCGCTCAGGAGTACATTTACCGAGACTCCGGACGGGCCGGCGATGCCGTGTGCGCTGAGCTGATTGCCGGGTTGCCGGACCACTTGACCGACGGCGGAACCGCCCAATTGCTCGCCAACTGGATAGTGCGCGACGGCGCCGACTGGCGGGACCGCGTTCGCGGCTGGCTGGCTGGCACCGGACTCGACGCCTGGGTGGTGCAGCGAGAGCTCGCCGACCCGATCAGCTACATCTCTCTGTGGCTCTCCGATGCCGGCGAGGATCCCGATCAGGCCGCCCGCCGCGGCACCGACTGGCTGGATTGGTTCGCCGAGGAGAAGATCACCGGAATCGGCATGGGCGTCATCACCGTTCGCAAGCGTGCCGGCTCGCGGTCAACCGACGGCGAGCACATCCTCGAAGAGATTACTGCTGCGGGGGAGGAGGTGACCGGACCCGAGGCCAAAGCCTTCCTGGACCGGCGCGACTATCTGCGTGCCCACGATGACGACCACCTGCTGACGGCGCGGCTGGCGTGTGCGCCGGTTTACTGCGATACCCAGTCATTGCCTGGCGATGATGGCTGGCAGGAGATCGCGTCAGCGGTGCGACGCCCCGGCGGACCGGGTGCTGTCCTCGGCGTCGACGAGGTGTCGCGAGCGCTGCTCGCCGGATGTCGCGGAGCGGTCGAACTGGGCACTCTGATCGATTTGCTTGCTGCGCACCACGGTGTCGGCGCCGACGCTTTGGCGCAGGCAACACTTCCCGTGGTCCGCGAGGCCATCGGCCGCGGAATCCTCTTCGAGGTCCGGTGAATAGTCGGATTCCGCACGCCCGAGGACCGGCGGCCACGCCCGTGCACCAGAGTCGCGCAGACGGCAAACGCCGAGTCCATCAACATCGGTTAGAACAACAAGATGTTGCCGCCGCTGGGTAGAGAGCTCCTCGTCACAGCCATCACCAGGGCCTGCCCTCGCCCCGTCGACCGGACGAAGCCAGGTCAGGCGCCCAAACCCGGCCATCCCCGCCCCGACCACGGCCAGCGACAGTTGTGCACTAGGGTGTCTCTCCCAATTCTTCCGCCAAGACCCGCAAAGGGAATTGGGAGACACACCGTAGCAGACATACCGTGCGGCAGACCGTTTGGCCGGGCGTGAATAGGCGAATCGCAGATCGCAGGTGTAATCCGCCGACGGTGCACCAACCCCAGCGCGAACCCGACAGCAGCACGAACGCACTCATCCCGCTGACGTACGGGAACACGTGGGGTGGGCATGGCGCTCGTGGCGCAATCGGTGTGGTGGGAAGTGATCATGCTCGAAATCGCCAGGCCGTTTGTCACGTCGATCGCGAGGGTAAGGAGTTCATCGGTCCCGTCCCCACTGTAGGACCGGGTCGCCGCTGCTACCGGGTGCGGCGCTGCCGAGTCCCACTCGCCACATTTGTTGTAATCATCACTTTGGTCACGGGTGGACCATCGGTGTGACTCAACGACGAGGGGGTCGCAGCGGACGCCAACCCGGTGCGACCCCTCATCGGAGTTGGGTTTCTCAGGTGTACAGGTCGGCGATCGCCTGCTTGTAAGTGTCGCTGATGACGTTGCGCTTGAGTTTCATCGTGGGAGTGAGTTCGCCCGATTCGATGGTGAAGTCGGTGTCGAGGATTTCGAACTTCTTGATCGCCTCGGCCTTGGATACCTTCGAGTTGGCCTCGTCAACAGCCTTGGAGATCTCGGCGCGCAAGTCGGCGTTCCTGGCCAGGTCGGTGAGCGAGGTGTTGGCCGGCAGGTTGTGACGCTCGAGCCAGCCCGGAGCCGCCTCGGGGTCGATCGTGATGAGCGCACCGATGAACGGCTTGTTGTCACCGACGACGAGGCACTGACTCACCATTGGGTGTGCACGGATGGCGTCTTCGAGCTGCGCCGGCGACACGTTCTTACCGCCTGCGGTGACGATCAATTCCTTCTTGCGGCCGGTGATGTAGAGGTAGCCGTCCTCGAGGCGGCCGATGTCGCCGGTGTGGAACCAGCCATCATGGATCGCCTCGGCGGTGGCCTCAGGATTGTGCCAATAGCCGGTGAAGACCACTGGTCCCTTCAGCAGCACCTCACCGTCCTCGGCGATGGCCACCGATACCCCCGGAACAGGGCGACCGACCGATCCCACACGCTGGTGGTCCTCGTTGTTGGCGGTGACCGCCGCGGTCGTCTCGGACAGGCCGTATCCCTCATAGACGGGGATGCCGACGCCCCGGAAGAAGTGGCCGAGGCGGGCGCCGAGCGGGGCGCCGCCGGAGATGGCCCCCTCGCAATTGCCGCCGAGTGCGGCGCGCAGCTTGTTGTAGACAAGCGCATCGAAGATCTTGTGCTTGATCGTCAACACCAGTCCGGCCGAGCCCTTTTCGGTGGCCTTGCTGTACTCGATGGCGGTGTCGGTGGCCTTGTCGAAGATTGAGCCCTTGCCGCCGTCATAGGCCTTCTGCTTGGCGGAGTTATAGACCTTCTCGAATACGCGCGGCACCGAGAGCACGTAGTTCGGTTTGAAGACAGCGAGATCGTCGATGAGGTTCGGGATGTCGTTGGTGTGGCCGAGGATTACACCGTTCTCGACGCAGCCGACCGCGACGACACGGGCGAAGACGTGGGCCAGCGGTAGGAAGAGCAGGGTCGACTTGCCCTCGGCGAGTCCGGCGCCGACCGCATCGCGCGTCGCCGCGCACTCGGCGAGGAAGTTGGCGTGGGTCAGCACGACGCCCTTCGGTCGGCCGGTGGTGCCCGAGGTGTAGATGAGGGTCGCCGCGTCGGAGGACAGCTGATTGGCGTGCCGCTCGTCGAGCTGCTCGTCGCCGATCTGCTCGCCGCGCTTGGTCAGTTCGTTCACCGCACCGCGCTCGATCACGAGGGTCTCGCGCAGTGGATCGCCGGCGTCGACGACCTCGGCGTGCTTGCTGAACTGTGCTTCGGACTCGACGATCAGCACAGACGTTCCCGAGTTCTCGACGATGTACTTGACCTGATCTGTCGCCGAGGTCTCGTAAATCGCGACTGTCACCGCCCCCGCACGCCAGATCGCGTAGTCGAGAACCGTCCACTCGTAGCGGGTGGCGGAGAGGATCGCGACACGATCGCCGGGTGTCACCCCCGAAGCGATCAGGCCCTTGGCAACGGCGTCGACCTCGTCGGCGAAGTGCTTGGCGGTCACGGTGATCCACGTCCCGCTGCTGCGCCGCTTGAACAACGGCATGGTCGGGCGTTCGGCGCGATACCGCAGGATCGCGTCGACGGTGGTCGCCTTGTCGTCGACGGAGAGATCGGACGGTGTCGTGTACTCCTGCATGCTGCTCCTGACGAAAAACCCGACATAGCGGTCAACCCGCTGGTCGGCGCGGCGATTTTATGTGCGACCGAGGGTACCAGGATTCATGAGAGGGTCGTCACAGCAGGCGGTGGTGGTGGGTGACATCGGCGTTCGCGCGTCAGGAGCCTGTTCACGTGGGTCTGTGGACAGATGCGCCTCGAGATGCGGTCTCTTCGGTCCGTGCGCATTACAGTTGTCTCGATGAACGGGATACGCAGACCATGACCGAGACCCCAGCCGCCGACCGTCCCGACGCCGACGCGATCACCTTCGACGACCTCGACATCGACGATCGTGTGCGCAGTGCGATCGCCGAGGTCGGGTACGAGACGCCCTCGCCGATCCAAGCTGCGACGATTCCGCCGTTGATGGCGGGCCGCGACGTTGTCGGCCTGGCCCAGACCGGTACCGGTAAGACCGCTGCCTTCGCGATCCCTATCCTGTCCCGCATCGACCCCGCGGTTCGTCGTCCGCAGGCGTTGATCCTTGCGCCCACGAGGGAACTTGCCTTGCAGGTGTCCGAGGCCTTTAGCCGGTACTCGGCGCATATGCCCGAGGTGCGCGTGCTGCCCATCTACGGTGGGCAGAGTTACGGCGTGCAGCTGGCCGGGCTCCGGCGCGGTGCGCAGGTCATCGTCGGAACCCCGGGCCGCGTCATCGATCACCTCGACAAGGGCACCCTCGACATCTCCGAGCTCGAGTACCTCGTCCTCGACGAGGCCGACGAGATGCTGACGATGGGCTTCGCCGAGGACGTCGAGCGCATCCTGGCCGAGACGCCCGATTCCAAGCAGGTGGCGCTGTTCTCCGCGACCATGCCCAGCGCGATTCGCCGACTTGCGCAGAAGTACCTGCACGATCCGCAGGAAATAACGGTCAAGTCCAAGACCGCGACCGCCCAGAACATCACGCAGCGCTATCTGCAGGTGTCGCATCAGCGCAAGCTCGACGCGTTGACCCGGTTCCTGGAGGTCGAGTCCTTCGACGCGATGATCGTGTTCGTGCGCACCAAGCAGGCAACCGAAGAACTCGCCGAGCGACTTCGGGCGCGCGGATTCTCGGCGGTGGCCATCAACGGCGACATGGTGCAGGCCCAGCGAGAGCGGACGATCAACCAGCTCAAGGACGGGGGGATCGACATCCTCGTCGCCACCGACGTCGCCGCTCGTGGACTCGACGTCGACCGCATCTCACACGTGGTCAACTACGACATCCCGCACGACACCGAGTCGTATGTGCACCGCATCGGTCGGACCGGGCGGGCCGGGCGGTCGGGTAACGCCCTGCTGTTCGTCTCGCCGCGGGAGCGTCACCTACTCCGAGCCATCGAACGCGCTACCCGCCAACCGCTCACCGAGATCGGGTTGCCGTCGGTGGAGGACGTCAACGCCCAGCGTGTGGCCCGCTTCGCCGACTCGATCACCGAGAACCTGACCTCCGAGCACCTCGACATGTTTCGCAAGCTCGTCGAGGACTACGCGCGCGACAAGGATGTCGCCATGGCCGACATCGCTGCGGCGCTGGCCCTGGAGACGCGCGACGGTGGCTTCCTGATGACTCCCGATCCGCCTGAGAGCGAGCGGCCGGCCCGCCGTGAACGTGAACCGCGCAAGGGTGGAGGCTCCTACGCCACCTATCGCATCGCGGTGGGCCGCAAACACAAGGTGTCACCCGGCGCGATCGTCGGAGCGATCGCCAACGAAGGCGGCCTCACCCGGGGTGATTTCGGCAACATCAGCATCCGCGACGACTTCTCCCTCGTCGAGTTGCCGGACAACCTCGACCGCGACACCCTCGACCGGCTCCGAGATACCAGAATCGGCAAGAACCCGATCGATCTGCGCCGCGACCAGGGTCCGCCCCGTGCCCGGGGCGGAAACAAACGCACTGGTCAAGGTCAGCGAGGTCGGGAAGGTCACCACTCGCGCGGTGACAGCTGGGGCAAACGCGGGTCGCGTCATGTCGCCGGCCGCGGTCGTAGCTGAGGCGACTCCCCAGTGCAGTCGCGATACCCGATGCGTACGTGACACTGTTGGGTGTTTGGAAATTCTTCCGTAACCTCAGTGGCGGTTCGAACGAAGATCCATGTGGACCTCGTCCGACCCGTCCGTCAGATGTACGCGAGCATTTCAGGAGTAGTCACCAGTGTCAGTGGTGGATTCGATCTCAGCAGCCGAAGCCTTGTCCCACACCCGCGAGGGCGGCGCCGTCGTCGTCGACGCCCGCCCACAGGTGGTCCGCCACCAGGGTTCCTTGCCCGGTGCGGTCGTCGTGGACCCGACCGACGTCCGGTCGCGCTTGGCCCCGACGCCGTCGGGAACGTTCCCGGTCATCGGGCATCGTGACACGGAGATCAACGTCGTATCCGTGTCGTCGCAGGCGCCGCGCATCGCCGAGCAGATCGCCGACCTCGGCTACACGAATGTGCACTACGTCGACGGTGGTTTCCGGGCACTTCGTCAAACCACACCGTGAACGTGTGGCCTGCCACCGGCGCGTCGACTTGATAGCGTGATGGGTCAGCCCGACCGTGGGCCGGTGCCGCCCGGCCAGGTCGGGGGATCTGCGCAGGAGGAAGCCGGGCTGATGGCCGAGCAGGAGACTCTCGACGACCGTCGTGACCAGGTCGTGCGTCTGCTCGGATTCCTCTCCGACCTCGTGGGCACCCGTGCCGATCGCAGACGCCATCTCGACGCCCATCGCGCCCGGCTCGACGTAGGTCCCGGTACCGCGGTCTCCGTGCGTTCGGGTGCCGCGGCCGGTCACGTCGTCGTGGAGCTCGATCCCGGCTACGTCGGCTACGACGAGCTCGACGCGATGATCACCGAGCTGTACGACCATCCGGAATCCCGTGAACTGGTGGTGGCCGCTGGTCTGGTGGTGGTGACCTCGATGACCGAGGCCGGCACTGCGGACATCGGCGCATCCGAACTGGTACGGGAGTACCTGCTGACCCAAGAGGTCGTCGCGCAGCGCGATCCGGACACGGGCGCTTTTCGGATCAGGCTCGGCGCAGGGTCTGCGCCGAGTCTCCAGGACGCCCGACTGCTCGCGGGGATCGAGGGAATCGACCTGTCCCGGACGGTAAAGCTCCACTCCCGTTTCGAGGCGCTGCCCAGTGTGGTGAGTCCCAAGGCGACCGATCTGCTCGACGAGTGGATTCCGCGTGTCGACACCGATCCCGACCAGGTCACCGTTGTGGTTGATCCGTCTGCTACCGCGTTGGTCTTGCGAGAGCGGTCGACCACGGCTCTGGCGGCGTTCTACGACACCATCGCCGAGCGGCTGCGTGATACCACCGAGGATGTGCCGATCGGATTGGCCCAGTTGGTGGCGCCGATCGAGGTCGACGAGCGTGTCGAGGCGCTCGCGGCTTCGGGAGCGCTGCCCGCCGACGAACTCGTCACCGACGCGCTTTATCCGTTGCCGTCCAATGTCGAGCAACGTGATGTGCTGTCACGTCTGGGCGTCGACAGCGGCGTCGTCGTGGAAGGGCCACCGGGCACCGGGAAGACCCAGACCATCGCGAATGTGGTTGCTGCCCTTTTGTCCAAGGGTCAACGGGTGCTGGTGACCAGCGAGAAGGCCGGCGCGCTCGCGGTGCTGCGGGACATCCTGCCGCCGGAGTTGCGCGCGCTGACCGTCTCCACCGCCGACCTGTCCCGCGACCGCTTCGAGTCTGTGGCCTCCGGTGTCGAGGAGATCGCCGAGCGTAAGGCAACCTATGTCGACAGCGTCGGGAGCGCCGAGATTGACGATCTCTCTGCGCGTCGGCAGCAAGCGATCGAGCGGCGCGAACGTGCGCTGCGGGGGCTGTGGGAACTGCGCCGCTCCGAAACCGAGGTGCACGAATGGGTCGCCGGTGACTTCTCCGGAACGGCCGCGGCAATCGTCCGCCAGACCAACGCAGACGCTGACCGCTTGGACTGGCTCCCGGGCCCGATCGACGGGGCGTTTGCGCCACTCGATGCGAATGAGTTCCGGCGTCTCCTTGAATTACTGCGGGCCACGCGAGGACAGACGCCGCGACTGTCCCAGCGCTTCGTCGACCTCGACGACCACCTTCCGGACCCCGCGAGCATGGACGAGATCTGTGCGCGGATCGCGCGGCGCCCGGCCGAGCCGATGGTCGGTAGCGGATCGTTGATGTCGATCCTCGGCGATGTCGACAGCCCGCGATTGCTCCACATCAAGGAGATCTGTGATCACCTCGGCGTCGCCGCGCATGAGGTCGGTACCTTTCCGCCGACCATGATCGACATGGCCGATCGGCTTCTCGCCGGACAGGCCGCGCACCTGTGGTCCCGGGTCACCGCGCTCTCGCCGGTGATCGCCGCCGCCGCGCGCCGCGATCGCGGGCTCGGCGCGCACAGTATTGTCGTGGACGGCGCGCGGCCGGGGGACGGTGAGCTGTTCGCCGCGGCAGCGGCCCACCTGCGCGACGGCGGACGCTGGCGCGGTCGATTACGCCGATCCGAGGCACAGCGCGCGGTCGAGGAATCCGGTGTCGTCGTCACCGTAGATGGCCGGCCGGCCACCGACGAGCGGTCGCTGCAGGCGGTGGCCGACCATCTGGCGGTTTTCGACGCCGTACATCTGGTGCAGCGCGTCCTCGGTGATCTCCACGTCCCTATCGACACCTCGGGGTCGCGGTCGTCGCAGCTGAACCGGCTGGTCGTCCTCGACGGGCAACTCGGCTGGATCTCGGCTCTGGCAACCGCGCGCGACGACCTCGTTCGTGAACTCGAGATGATCAGTCCGGGCGGCCCGCGACCGCGCAGCGTCACCGAATCCGCCCGGGTGGCCCGCGAGGCCGGTGCCATCGCCGCGGCCAACGATGCGCTGATCGCCGAGGGAGAGCTCGCCGAGCACGCCTACAGTCTGGCCGCGCAACTGGAGAAAGGGCCCTCACCGGAGGGCGATGCCCTCGTCTCGGCCTTGGCCAACGCCGATGCCGAGGCCATCCGCGACGCCAGGCGGGCGGCGACGGTTGCGCGGACGGAGTGGGAGGACCAGACCGCCCTGGATCTCCTGATCCTGCGGTTACGCAGCAAGGCACCGGATTTCGCGGACCTGCTGGAGTCCACCGCCGACGACCCGCGATGGGACGCGAGACTGCGCCATATCTCCGACGCATGGGCGTGGCGACGTGCGCGAACGTGGGCCGCGGAACGCAGCGACCCCAAGGCGGAGCAGCGGTGGTCGGCAGCCCTCGACGAGTCGGAGGCCGACATCGCCCAGTTGACCACACAACTCGCCGCGGCCCGCGCGTGGCGGGCGTGCCTGTCGCGCGTGACCGTGGCACAGGTCCAAGCGTTGCAGTCCTATCGGGATCACATGATCAACCTCGGCAAGGGGTCGGGTAAGCATGCCTCGAGATTCCGGGCCGCGGCCCGGGAGGCGATGGAACAGGCATCCGCCGCCGTTCCGGCATGGGTGATGCCGATGTCGCAGGTGGTGGACATGATTGCACCCGAACAGAATTCGTTCGACGTGGTGATAGTCGACGAAGCCAGTCAGTCCGACATCACCAGCGTGTTCCTACTCTGGCTCGCTCCGCGGGTGATCGTAGTCGGCGACGACCGGCAATGCGCCCCGACCGGCCTGGCGGGCGCTACCCTCGACGACACCTTCGCCGCACTCGACGCCCGATTACCCGACCTGCCACACTATCTCCGTGACGGTCTCACGCCGAGATCGAGTCTGTTCTCGTTGCTGCGCAGCCGATTCGGACACGTCATCCGGCTCCGGGAGCACTTCCGGTCGATGCCCGAGATCATCGGCTACTCGTCGGCGCAGTTCTACGCTGATGCCCCGCTGATTCCGGTGCGCCAGCACGGAGCCGACCGACTCGATCCGCTACGGGTCGTGCGGGTATCGGGAAGTGCTCAGGGGCAAGGTAATTCGATCGTCAATTCCGGTGAGGTCGACGAGTTGGTGTCGACATTGGTGGATTGCTTGTCCGACAGTGCCTATGAGGGACTTGACTTCGGCGTCATTGCCTTGCAGGGCATCAAGCAGGTTGACCTGCTGACCCGCGCGTTGCGCGAGGCGGTAGACGACGAGACGTGGCGTGCCCGGCGGATTCGGGTGGGCTCGCCGCCTGACTTCCAGGGCGACGAGCGGCGGGTGGTCTTCTTGTCGATGGTGGTCTCCGACCCCTCGTCGATTGCCGCTCTCACGCGCGCCGAGTCGCAGCGGCGCATCAATGTCGCTGCATCGCGGGCGATGGATCAGATGTGGCTGTTCCACTCGATCGATCTCGCCGACCTTGCCGAGGGTGACCTGCGGCGGTCGCTGCTGGGGTATATGCAGGCCAATATCGGACCGGTCATCGACGCCATGCCGGTCGACGTCCCCAATGACCGACGGGTTGAGCCTTTCGAGAGTCTCTTCGAGCAGAAGATATTCAATTGCCTTGCCGCGCACGGTTATCACGTCACACCCAAGGTTTCGGTCAACAACATGTGCATCGATCTGGTGGTGACCGGCGCCGACGGACGACTGGCGGTCGACTGCGACGGTGATGAATTCACCACCACCGGTGCGCAGGCCCGTTCGGACATGGAGCGTGAGCGTGAACTGCGGCGATGTGGTTGGGAGTTCTGGCGGGTGCGGGAATCTGAGTTCGAACTCGACGCCGACGCCGCCCTGGCGCCGCTGTGGGAGGCTCTCGATCGTCGTGGTGTGAAGCCCGGATCGGTGGCCGGTCCATATGTCGGCGGCGGGGAAAGTGCTGTCCTAGGCGGCTCGTCATCGGAACCCGCAGTGGCGGCATGGAAGTCGGTGGATCTCAGCGCAGGTGAGTAGACGGCACCTCGAGTGCCCGGACCAGTGCAGGTGGTGCCGTCGCCGCGACTGCCACGTCCGTGGCTGGTCACCGGCGAGTTTTCACGTTCATGCAGGCATCGGCGTTCCGGGTCACCACCATCACCTCGCGGGGACACGCTCTCCCGCCGCGAGTCCGGCGTGCCGAAGCTCGACGAATGCGCGGTGCCAGCGTTCGACTCACGGCGCCGGACCTGCCCGGCCCGCCCCGATACCAGCACCGGAACGTCACGCCAGGCCTGCGGTGCGGCCAGCATTGTTGGATCGAAGTCCCTTCACAGACCGGTGCGTATGTCTCGGAAGGTCGGGACGCCGCGGTGGCGCTCATCCCCACGCCGCGCAACACCGTGACCCACTCGGCCGGGCACGATCTCGGTGACCCCGAGTGCCGGCTCGCCCGGGTGCACATCGGTCATCGCACCTCACGATTCCCGGGTGCCGTCGAGAGCTGCGCGCAGCAGCATCGCCGTGGTGTCCGGATCGGGATCGCGGCGAACGATCATCCCGCGCACGAAGCGCAGACGATCACCATCGCGTCGTGGGACGACGTGCAGATGGGTGTGGAAGACGGTCTGAAAGGCTGCCCGACCGTCGTTGATGGCGAGGTTGACGCCGTCGGCAGCCAGCGGTGAGCGCTTCATGGCCGCAGCCACGGACTGACCCGCGTGCAGCATGCGCGCGCCGAGTTCGGGTGCGAGGTCGGCCAGCCCGGTCGAATGTGTCCGCGGCACCAACAGCGTGTGGCCGCGGGTGATCGGCCGGATGTCGAGAAAGCCGAGGACATCGGGGTCGGAGTAGACGACACGGGCTGGGGCGGCGCCCGACACGATGTCGCAGAAGACGCAGTCGGTCATGGTCGATCAGCGTACGTCGTTGGCATGCCTGCCCACCCCCGGCAGGTGTGGTTGAGGACACGCCGCAAAGGGTGGTCCAGTTCACATAACGATTTAGTCACGAAGCGGGGCTGACCTGCGGAGCGCTCGTTCGGTCTGCGAAAAGCCGGTGTGAACTGGAGCAACTGTGGCGGTCCCCGAACGGGGTTGAGTGCACGTGTGTGTTACCCACGAGATTACTGACGGGTATACCGCGGGGTCAGTTCCGAACATGAGGAATCCCTCACTTTCGTGTGTCATGATGAGTGCCACGAACACGTCGGCGATATCTCATTGCTGAGGACGCCACACGGCGACGCCTGTCGCACAGGCGTGTTCAAAAAACATCGCGACCACTCTGCCGGCCCGCCCACGTCGGGCACCGGTGGCGATGACGCGTGTCCGTCAGCGGGCGCAGTCACCGGTCGCACGTCAACCGGACACAACCACAGGAGCTCATGTGACCGTCGATCACCATCGCGCCGGAGCCGACCGGACCACCACCGGCCGACCCACCCAGGCTCTCATCGATCGCCTTCTCGCCGGCGAGCCGTACGCGGTCAGCTTCGGCGGTCAGGGAGCAGCGTGGTTGCCGACCCTCTCAGAGCTGGTGATCGACGCCGACCTGGCGCATCGGGTGGCCGGCGTCGTCGACGCGGCCGAACGCCTTGTCCAGCCGGTCGCCGAACAGATCACGATCGCCCGCCCGGACGGCTTTCACCCGATGGCTTGGGCCCACGCCCTCGACGCCGGCGAGCCCGCACCGTCGGACGTCGACCTCGCCGACTTCACGCTGTCCGGCCCCGGCGTGCTGCTCGCCCAACTCGCCGCGATCGAGTCGCTGCGCAAGCAGGGCCTCGACACCGCTGCGGCAGCGCCGCGGGCTGTCATCGGACATTCCCAGGGCTCGCTGGCCACCGGCGCGATCGGGGCCGAAGGCCAGGTGGCCGAGTCGGGCCAGGGGCTCCTGCTGGCGATCGCGCACCTCATCGGTGCCGCAGGCACGATCGTCGCGCGTCGTCGGGGTCTGGTCACCACCAGTGAAGGCTCGCCGATGCTCGCGGTGACCGGCGTCCGACCCGAGCGCATCGAAACGTTTCTCGCGCAGTATCGTTCCGAGCTCGCCGCCGCCGAGCAGGACACCGCCCCGGTCATCGCGATCCGCAACAGCCGTACCGCCGTCGTGCTGTCCGGAGCGCCGCGCCATCTGCGTGCCTTTACCGCGCTGTGCGAGAAGGTTGCTGCGGCGGAGGCCGATGAGCGCAAGCGCAAGGTCACCGGCGGCGCGCCGTTCGCCCCCGCCTTCGACCATCTGTCAGTCAGTGTCGCCTTCCACCACCCGGCAATGGCCGGTGCGGTCGATCTCGTCGGGCAGTGGGCCGAGCAGTGTGGGATCGACGTCGATCTCGCCGTGCGGCATGCCCGCGACATCCTCGTCGCCGCCGTCGATTGGGTGGGCAGCGTCGAGGAGACCCTCGGCGCCGGTGTCGGGTGGATTCTCGACTTCGGGCCCGGTGACCTCGCCACCCGACTCTCGGCCCCGCTGGTTCGCGGACAGGGTGTCGGTTTGGTCGCCGCCGCGTCGCGCGGTGGACAGCGAAACCTGTTCAGCCCCGGCGGCATCCCCGAGGTTGCACGCCCGTGGAGCGAGTTCGCGCCGACCCTCGCCGAACTCCCCGACGGACGCACGGTCGTCGAGACCGCGTTCACCAAGCTCACCGGGCGTTCGCCGATGTTGCTCGCCGGCATGACCCCGACGACCGTGGATCCGGCCATCGTCGCCGCCGCCGCCAATGCCGGCCACTGGGCAGAGCTCGCCGGTGGTGGGCAGGTGACCGAGCAGATCCTCGCCGACAACGTCGCCACCTTGACCGACTTGCTCGAACCCGGACGCCAGGCACAGTTCAATGCGCTGTTCCTCGACCCCTACTTGTGGAAGCTGCAGCTTGGTGGCAAGCGCCTCGTACAGAAGGCTCGCGCCCAGGGCGCCCCGATTGACGGCGTCATCGTCTCGGCCGGTATCCCAGAACTAGACGAGGCGGTGGCTCTCGTCGACGAATTCGTTGAGGCCGGACTGCGTTTCGTTGCTTTCAAGCCCGGAACCGTCGAGCAGATCCGCTCGGTGATCCGCATCGCCGCCGAGGTGCCCCACCACCCGGTGATCGTCCAGATCGAAGGTGGTCGCGCTGGTGGCCACCACTCCTGGGAAGACCTCGACGATCTGCTGCTGGCCACCTACGGCGAGCTGCGCGCCCGACCCAACGTCGTGGTCTGCGTCGGTGGTGGCATCGGCACCCCCGAACGTGCCAGCGCCTATCTGACCGGCCACTGGGCCGCCGAGCACGGCCACCCGCTGATGCCGCTTGACGGCATCCTGGTCGGCACCGCTGCGATGGCGGCCAAGGAGGCCACCACGGCCCCCGAGGTCAAGCAGCTGCTGGTCGATACCGTCGGCTGTGACGAATGGATCGGCGCCGGTGGCGCCACCGCCGGAATGGCCTCGGGCCGTAGCCAACTCGGTGCCGACATCCATGAGATCGACAACGCGGCCTCCGCGTGCGGACGACTGCTCGACGAGGTCGCCGGCGACGCCGATGCGGTCGCGGCGCGTCGTGACGAGATCATCGCCGCGATGGCCCCCACCGCCAAGCCCTACTTCGGCGACGTCGCCGAGATGACCTACCGGGTCTGGCTCGAGCGCTACGCGACCCTGGCCGTCGGCGCGCCCGACGACGAGCAACTGCCGTGGGCCGACATCACCTGGAAGCAACGTTTTCTCGAGATGCTGCGCCGCACCGAGGCCCGGATGAACCCGGTCGATTACGGTGAGATCCCGACGATGTTCACCGATGTCACCGCCGTCGAGAACGCGCACGCCGCGATCGATGCCCTTATCGGCGTATACCCCGAGGTCGAGGTTGACGTCCTCCACCCCGCCGACGTCGCGTTCTTCCTCGATCAGTGCCGTACCCCGGGCAAGCCGGTCAACTTCGTGCCCGTCATCGATAAGGACGTTCGCCGGTGGTGGCGCAGCGACTCGCTGTGGCAGGCACACGACGCCCGCTACCCGGCCGAGGCCGTGTGCATCATCCCGGGGCCGGTGGCCGTTGCCGGGATCACCCGTGTCGACGAGCCCGTCGGTGATCTGCTTGACCGCTTCGAGGCGCAGGTCGTCACCGACCTGGTCGAAACCGGTGCACAGCCGAGCGTCATCGACTCCCGCAAGCGGGCCGGACTGGCCGCTGACGCCGGTCGGCTGACCAGCGTCCTGGAAGCTGACGACGTCTGCTGGGCAAGCCGTATGGTTCCGAGTCCGATTGCGCGGCTGGGTGATCGGGACAAGTGGTCGGTGCTCTCGGATGTCCGCGCCGAGCACGAGTCGACCGGTTCGGTGCTGGAGCGGATCGACGACAAGCGCTTCGACCTCGTCATCCCGATCTCGAGCGCGTCGGTGCGCATCCCGTTACGCGTCGACGTCTCGCTCGCCGACGGTGGCGCCCCGCTGGTCCTCGCCGACGATGCCTCGACCGCTATGCGGGAGATCCTCACCGTTGCCGCAGGCGGATCGCTGGCCGAGGTCGCCGGCGGTGTCTCGCGCACCACGGTCACCTGGGCGCCGGAATCGATCGCCGACCACGCGGCGGTCACCGGGTACACCCTGCCCCCGCATCTGCATCCGACCACCCCGGTCGAGCCCTTCGGCTTCGCCGTTCCCGACACCCTCGTCGGTGCCTGCTGGCCGAGCGTGTTCAGTGTCATCGGCGCAGCCACCACCGACGATGGCCGAACGGTCGTCGAGGGTCTGCTCGACCTGGTGCACCTCGATCACGCCGTGCGCCTGGTGGGTGATATCCCTACGGAGGCAACTCAACTCACCGTGGTTGCGACCGCTGGTCCAGTCTCCGACACCGAGGTCGGTCGCGTAGTGCAGGTGCAGGTCGAGGTGCTCGACGGGCAGAAGCAGGTCGCCGTGATGACCGAGCGCTTCGCGATCCGCGGCCGACTCGGCTCGGCCGAACTCGCCGACCCGGCACGCGCTGGGGGAGCGCTCGGCGACGAGGGTTCGGCGACCCGCAAGACCCTGCGCACCGCGACCATCACCGCACCGGAGCGGATGACCGGCTTCGCCGCGGTCTCCGGCGACCGCAATCCGATCCATACCGACTCCACCGCCGCCCGGCTGGCCGGTCTCGGTGATCCGATCGTGCACGGCATGTGGTTGTCGGCGGCGGCGCAGCAGGTGCTCACCGCGACCGACGCCAAGAACCCGATTCCGTCACCGCGACCGCTGATCGGTTGGACCGCAAGGTATCTGGGCATGGTGCGGACCGGTGACGTGATCACCGTCCGCGCCGACCGGGTCGGCTTGGACGCCGGCCGCGAGATCGTCGAGGTCACCGCGAAGGTCGGCGACAACCTTGTGATGAGCGCCACCGGTCTGCTTGCCGCACCGCGTACTGTCTACGCCTTCCCCGGTCAGGGCATCCAGAGCAAGGGCATGGGCCTCGACGCTCGCTCACGCTCGAAGGCCGCCCGCGAGATCTGGGACCGCGCCGACAAGCACACGCGTGCCGCACTGGGCTTCTCGATTCTCGCGGTGGTCCGCGACAACCCGACCACCCTGATCGCCAACGGCACGACCTACAACCACCCTGACGGCGTGCTGTTCCTGACCCAGTTCACCCAGGTCGCGATGGCGACCCTCGGTGTGGCACAGATCGCCGAGCTGAAGGAATCCGGCGGATTCGTCGAGGGTGCGATCACCTGCGGTCACTCCGTCGGTGAGTACAACGCGCTCGCGGCCTGCGCAGGAGTGTTGCCGCTCGAGGCTGTCCTCGAGGTCGTCTTCCAGCGAGGCGAGGCCATGCATCATCTTGTCCCCCGAGATGATCAGGGCCGCAGCGACTATCGGATGGCCGCCATCCGGCCCAGCCAGTTCGGGCTCGACGACGCCGAGGTCACCGACTTCGTCGCGCAGATCGGCGCCGAGTGCGGTGAGTTCCTCGAGGTCGTGAACCTCAACTTGCTCGGATCCCAGTATGCGATCGCCGGTACCGTGCGAGGCCTTGAGCGACTCGAGGACGAGATCGAGCGTCGCCGGGCCGAAGTCGGCGGCAAACGGTCCTTCATCATCGTGCCCGGCATCGACGTACCGTTCCATTCCACGGTGCTGCGTGCCGGCGTGCCGGAATTCCGCGGCAAGCTCGACGCGCTGCTCCCCGAGGAATTCGATCCGTCGATCCTGATCGGGCACTACATCCCGAACCTGGTACCGCGGATGTTCACTTTGGGCCGCGACTTCGTCGCGGAGATAGCCGATCTGGTTCCGTCTGATCCGCTGAACGAGGTTCTCGCGGAATGGGATTCATGGTCTGCGCAGCCGGTGAAACTGGCACGCGTGGTGCTCATCGAGTTGCTCGCCTGGCAGTTCGCCAGCCCGGTGCGCTGGATCGAGACCCAGGATCTATTGTTCTCCGGAGCAGACCGCGACGGGCTCGGTGTGCAACGCTTCGTCGAGATCGGCCTGAAGGGCGCCCCGACCCTTGCGGGTCTGGCGACCAACACCCTCAAACTCGACCGATACCACTCGGCGACCACCGAGGTCTGCAACCTTGAGCGCGACTCGGATGTGATCCTGGCGGCGGACTCAGGACCCGAGCCCGAGGACGACGAACCCGCTGAGTCGGCACCGAGCGAGGCCCCGGCGGCCGCGGCCTCGCCCGCCGCCGCCGCGCCCGCCGCCGCGGCGCCGGCTCCCGCCCCCGCTGCGGCGAGCGGCCCGCGGCCCGAAGACATCTCGTTCGGCCCGGCCGACGCGGTCAAGTCGGTCATCGCGTTGTGGACCAAGATGCGGACCGATCAGATCGGCGCTGCCGATACCATCGAGGCGTTGTGTGACGGTGTGTCCTCGCGTCGTAACCAGCTGCTCCTCGATATCGGTGGAGAGCTGGGTCTGGGTGCCATCGACGGTGCCGCAGAAGCCGACATGGCCGCTCTGGCCTCGACGGTGGAGAGCCTGGCCCGCGGGTACCGACCGCTCGGCACCGTGCTGACCGACGCCGTCGGCGATCAGATTCGCAAGGTCATCGGCCCGACCGGTAAGCGCCAGTCCTACATCACCGACCGGGTGAGCGGCGTGTGGCAGCTGGGCCCGGGCTGGGGACTGCATACCCAGGTCGCGCTTGCCTTGGGTACCCGTGAGGGCGCCAGCGTCCGCGGTGGAGATCTCGGCGACCTCCTCGATGGTGCCGTCGCGAACACCGACGGCCTCGACGCGTTGATCGACCGTGCGATTGCTGCGGTCGGCGCCTCGCGCGGTATCGCCGTAGCCAAGCCGGCAGCCGAATCCGGTGGCGGCGCAACCGTTGACGCAGCGGCGTTGGGTGAGTTCACCGAGCAGATCACTGGTCGTTCCGGGGCGCTGGCGTCGGCCGCCTACACGATGCTGTCCAAACTGGGCCTCACCGAGGAGGTCTCCACCCCAGAGGCCACCGACGACCCGAATGTGCTTCTGGCGCAGCGGGTCAGCGACGAGCTGGGTTCAGACTGGGCGCGCACCGTCGCGCCGGCCTTCGACGAGGCCAAGGTCGTTCTCATCGACGACCGCTGGGCGACCTCGCGTGAGGATCTGGTGCGGATCTGGCTCACCGATTCCGATGAGCTGGACGCCGACTTCGACGCACTCACCGCACGTTTCACCGGTTCCGGGCACACCGTCGCCCAGCATGCCGCCTGGTGGCAGGACAAGGCATTGGCCGCGGGAAACCTGGTGCACGAGCGCGCGTTCGGAACCATCGCACGCGCCGCCCAAGAGCCCGGACAGGGCCAGTGGGCCAACCAGGTCGCCGTGGTGACCGGCGCCAGCAAGGGGTCGATCGCCGCGTCGGTTGTCGCCGGGCTGCTCGCCGGCGGCGCCACGGTGGTGGCGAGCACCTCGCGACTGGACTCGCAGCGACTGGCCTTCTACAAGAAGCTCTATCGCGAGAACGCCCGGTTCGACGCCGCGCTGTGGGTCGTCCCGGCGAATATGGCTGCCTACACCGACGTCGACGAGCTGGTGTCGTGGCTGGGTAGCGAACAAACCGAGAACCTCGGCGGGACCACCGCCGTGGTGAAGCCGGCGATCAAGCCGACGCTGCTGTTCCCGTTCGCCGCGCCCCGCGTCGCCGGTGACCTCACCGACGCCGGCGCTCGCGCCGAGCTGGAGATGAAGGTGCTGCTGTGGTCGGTGGAGCGGTTGATCGCCGGACTGTCCGACATCGGTGCCGACCACGACATCGCCGCTCGTCTGCACGTTGTTCTGCCCGGCTCGCCCAACCGTGGCATGTTCGGCGGTGACGGCGCCTACGGCGAGAGCAAGGCAGCGCTCGACGCACTCGTGACTCGTTGGGCCGCAGAGGAATCGTGGGGCTCGAAGACCACCCTGGCGCATGCGCTGATCGGGTGGGTCAAGGGGACCGGACTCATGGGTCACAACGACGGAATGGTCACCGCGGTGGAAGCCGCGGGTGTGCGCACCTGGACCACCGACGAGATGGCCGACAATCTGCTGGGCCTCTGTGATCCGGCCACCCGGGCCGCGGCGCGGGAGGCTGCGGTGACCGCCGACTTCACCGGTGGACTCGATCCGTCCATCGACCTCAAGGCACTGGCCGCACAGGCCGCCAACGAGGACGAGACCGTCGAACCCGCCGAGGACGACGCAGCGGTGACCGTAGCGGCCCTGCCCGCACCGGCGCGCGCGGCGGGTGGCGTGCGCCCGGTCTGGCCGAAGATCGACTCGCGTCCGGAGGACATGGTCGTCATCGTCGGCGCCGGCGAGCTCGGCCCGTACGGGTCGGCACGCACGCGCTTCGAGATGGAGGTCGACGAGAAGCTCAGTGCTGCAGGAGTTCTCGAACTCGCCTGGAACACCGGACTAATCTCCTGGGATACCGCGCCCAAGCCGGGCTGGTACGACACCGAATCTGGTGATCCCGTGGCCGAGGCCGAGATCGCCGAGCGTTATCACGACGCAGTCGTCGAGCGGTGCGGCATCCGCCGCTACGCCGACGAGGGAGCCATGGTCGAGGGCACCTCTCCGCTGCTCACGTCGGTGTTCCTCGACGAGGATCTCACCTTCGCGGTGTCCTCGGAGGCCGAGGCGCGTGCGTTCGCCTCCGCCGATCCCGAGCGCACCCGGGTCGTCGCCAATGAGGAGTCCGGCGAATGGCAGGTGACCCGTCTGGCGGGCACCGAGATCCGCGTCCCGCGTCGATTCGCTCTGACCCGCACCGTCGGTGGGCAGATCCCGACCGGGTTCGACCCGACCCGCTGGGGTGTTTCGGCTGACATGGCCGAGTCGATTGATCGGGTGGCGTTGTGGAATCTCGTGGCTACCGTCGATGCATTCCTCTCCTCGGGCTTCACCCCGAGCGAGCTGATGCGGTGGGTGCATCCGGGTCTGGTGGCCAATACCCAGGGCACCGGCATGGGTGGTATGACCTCGATGCGCGAGCTCTACATCAACACCCTGCTCGGCGAGGCCAAGGCCAACGACATCCTGCAGGAGGCGCTGCCGAACATCGTTGCCGCGCACGTTGTCCAGTCCTACGTCGGCAGCTACGGTGCGATGATCCACCCGGTTGCCGCCTGCGCGACCGCTGCGGTCTCGGTTGAGGAGGGCGTCGACAAGATCCGCCTCGGCAAAGCGCTGTTCGCGGTGGCCGGAGGCTTCGACGATCTCGGGATCGAGGGCATCGTCGGATTCGGTGACATGTCGGCGACCGCGGAATCGGCGAAGATGGCCGCACGGGGGATCGATGAGCGTCGCTACTCGCGGGCCAACGATCGCCGACGCGGTGGATTCGTTGAATCCCAGGGCGGCGGAACGATTCTGCTGGCCCGCGGTGACGTCGCGGCGCAGATGGGCCTGCCGGTCCTCGGTGTGGTGGCATGGGCGCAGAGCTTCGGTGACGGCGTGCACACCTCGATCCCGGCACCAGGCCTCGGAGCGCTCGGTGCCGCACGGGGTGCGCTGAGTTCGCCGCTGGCCAGCGCGTTGGCGGCGCTGGGTGTCAGTGCCGACGACGTTGCTGTCGTCTCCAAGCACGACACCTCCACCCGCGCCAACGATCCCAACGAGTCCGAGTTGCATGAGCGGCTGGCCGCGGCGATCGGCCGTGGTGACGGTGCACCACTGTTCGTGGTGTCGCAGAAGTCGTTGACCGGTCACGCCAAGGGTGGTGCTGCCGCCTTCCAGCTGATCGGACTGTGCCAAGTGTTGCGTGAGGGTGTCATCCCGCCGAATCGCAGTCTCGACTGCGTCGATGAGCAGATGCAGGACTACCCCCACCTGGTCTGGGCGCGAGAGACACTGCGACTCGGGGACCGTTTCCCGCTCAAGGCCGGTCTGCTGACCAGCCTCGGATTCGGTCATGTGTCGGGCCTGATCGCGGTCGTGCACCCGGAGGCGTTCATTGCCTCGCTGGACCCGGCCGAGCGCGACGACTATCGCCGTCGTGCCGCCGAGCGTGAGCGCAAGGGCAGCCAGCGGTTGCTCGAGGCAATGTGCGGTGGCGAGGCCGCTTACCGGCGTCCGGCCAACCGTCGCTTCGACGAGACCCGCGACGAGCACGACGCCGAGGCTCAGGTGCTCCTCGATCCGGCGATTCGCCTGGGCGCGTCGGGTGCGTATGGCGATGCGGTGCACGACGTGTCGGCCTCCAGCAGCGCGGCCACGGTCTGATGGCGGTGTTGGGAGTCGGGATCGACGTCGTGTCGATCCCGGAATTCGCCGAGCAATTGGCCCAGCCGGGAACGACCTTCGGCGACCGCTTCACCGTCGGCGAGCGCCGCGACGCGGCGTCGGGTACCGGTGAGGACGCACGTCACCTCGCCGCACGGTGGGCTGCCAAGGAGGCCGTCGTCAAGGCGTGGTCGGTCAGCCGGTTCGCCCGGTCGCCACTGCTGCCGTTGATCCGGCACAGCGATATCGAGGTGGTCACCGACAACTGGGGTCGTCCGGCCATTCGGCTGGCCGGGGAGATCGCCGAACACCTGCGTGACACCCAGGTTCACATCTCGCTGACCCATGACGGCCCGTCGGCCGCCGCGGTAGCGATCCTGGAGGGCGCGGGCTGAACCCCGGCGTTCCACACAAGGTTTGAGACGAGAAGACGACGGTGGTCGGGCCGATGCCCGACCGCCGTCGTTTGTGTCGAGGACCGATGAATCAGCGCACCGGAGGATCAGAGCGCACCGGTGCTCTCCTCGAGCAGCAAGTAGCCGGCCAGCATACGTTTGAGCTCGGTCACCGTCTCGGGATGGTTGTGGCCGTCCTGCACCGAGAAACTCAGCAGCGAGTACGCCGTATGGACCAGTACCTGCGACATCATTTCGCGCCGAGCCCGCTGAGACGGGGTAAGCGGGGCGATCAGCCGCGAGACCTGGTCGGCCAGAACGCGTTCGTTCTGCGAAGCGGTGGCCCGGGTGGCCGGGGTCGACTGCACCGCCAGCCACACCGCCCGCCGGGACGGGTCGTCGCGCCACAGCGCGGCGAGGTGGTCGAGGAACTTCTCGAGGAGCACCGGCCATTCGAGCGAGGGCACCTCGGAGGCGAACGCGGTGAGTTCCTCGCGGACCGCGACCGTGTCGAGTCGGTCGAGCTCGCACACGATCACGTACTTGTTCGCGAAGTATTGATAGAGCGTCCCGATGGGAACCTCGGCGCGCGAGGCGATCTCCTCACACGTCAACGACTCGAACCCGACCTCGGTCAGCAGCTCGCGCGCACTCGCGAGCATGGCGGAGAACTTGCGTTTGCTGCGCTCCTGCGTGGGCCGTTTGCGGGGGACGAGCGGCTGGGTGGTCATCGGTCCGGGTGCGATGTCGGGGTGGGCTCAGTCGAGCGCGAGGTCGCGGCGCAGCTTGGCCACATGCCCGGTCGCGCGGACGTTGTACTGGGCCAGGGCGATCGTGCCCTGCTCGTCGACGAGGAAGGTCGAGCGGATCACGCCGGTGACGACCTTGCCGTAGAGCTTCTTCTCGCCGAACGCACCCCACTGCGTCAGCACCGTCTTGTCCGGATCGCTGAGCAGGGGGAAGTCCAGTCCTTCGGCGTCGGCGAACTTCGCGAGTTTCACCGGCTTATCGGGTGAGATTCCGATCACATCGATGCCGAACTCTCCGAGGTCGGCGAGACTGTCCCGGAAGTCGCAGGCCTGTGTGGTACATCCGGGAGTCGATGCTGCCGGATAGAAGTAGACGATCACCTTTCGGCCTGCGTAGTCGGCCAGCGACACCGACTTGCCCTGCGCGTCGGGGAGGGTGAAGGCCGGTGCCGGGTCTCCGACGGCGAGGCGTTGTGTGTCTGACATGACGCTCAGGCTAGTCGATGATGTCCGATGTCCGACCGATGATGTGCAGTGGCGCCGACTGTCATGGCGTAACCTTGTGTGGCCGCTCGCACCGCATTCGCTCCGCGCCGGGAACCTTTCCTCGCGCGGTCGTATTGCGTCGGGGGAGAAGTGTGGTCCGCCGGGCCACATGGAGCAGAACTTTCTTGACCATTCCTGGGAGGACCACGTGGCCGGGGATACCGACCGTATCGAGCAGGACATCGCGAAAGCCCGCGAGGACCTGGCCCACACACTCGACGTGCTGGCTGAGCGGGCCAATCCGCAGCGTCTGGCCGGCGATGCCAAGAGTGCAGCACTCGCGTTCTTGAACACGCCCGCCGTCAAGTACACGCTTGCCGGCGTGGGCTCTGTCGTCGCCGTTCTCGTCATCCGCAAGGTACTCCAGTGACCCGTGCGCGGGGCTCATACGCCCGAAACGCGCTGCTGGTACTCACCGCCGGCGCCGTGGTGACCGTTGTGCCCGGTTGCTCAGCGTCGTCGTCGTATCCCGATGCCACCGGAAACGCGCCTGCGCTGAGTTCGTTGGGGCAGCCCAGTATTTCCGTCACCGGGTGGGCCGACCGTCCTCTAAAGGACAACGCGGTGGGCGTAATGCCTGGCGCACCGCTGACCGTGACCGCCCACGACGGCAATCTGCGATCGGTCGTCGTCACAGGATCGGACGGGCCGGTGCCCGGCACCGTTTCTGCCGACGGAGCCACCTGGACCGCCAAGGGGCCATTGGACTTCGGCGACCAGTACACGCTGACCGCAGCGGCGCAGGGCGTCGACGGTGCGGGCGCGAAGAAGCTGACCTTCAGCACCGCCTCCGCCGAGTCGACCGCCTCAGCCTCGACGGTGACCGCCGAGAACGAGACCGTGGGTATCGGGCAACCGGTGATGATCAATTTCGATCAGCCGGTCACGAACAAGCTCAACGCACAGCGCGCCATCCAGGTCACCACCAACCCGCCGGTCGAGGGTGCGTTCTATTGGGTCAACGACTCGATGGTGCGTTGGCGTCCCGAACATTTCTGGGCGCCGGGCACCAAGGTCAACGTCAAGGTCAACACCAAGGGCATCGACCTCGGTGGTGGCGTCTATGGCGACAACAATCTCACCACCGACTTCACCGTCGGTCGTGCACTCGTTGCCTCAGCCGATGACAAGACCCACATGATCACCGTGTCCATCAACGGCAAGGTCGTGCGGACGATGCCGACCTCGATGGGCAAGGATTCGACTCCCACCAACAACGGTATCTATATCGTGGCCGAGCGCGATCCGAGCGTCATCATGGACTCTTCGACCTATGGTGTTCCCGTCAACTCGCCGGGCGGCTACCGCGAGACCGTCTACGACGCCACGCGAATCTCGTTCAGCGGCATCTACGTTCACTCGGCTCCCTGGTCTCTGGGCGATCAGGGCGTCGATGACGTGAGCAACGGCTGTCTCAATGTCAGTCCGGCCAATGCGGAGTGGTTCCTCAACACCGCCTTGCGTGGCGACATTGTGACGGTGAAGAACGCTGTGGGACCGATCCTTCCGGGTGACGACGGCCTCGGTGACTGGAACGTTCCGTGGTCGGTGTGGAAGAAGGGCAACGCTACCGACGGGTGATGCGACCACCGAGCGGAAACCGCCTCTGACCAGACGATTTCATGGAATGGGTACCGGTCATGTAGTGTTTCCTCTCGGTTCGCCAAGCGCCATTAGCTCAATTGGCAGAGCAGCTGACTCTTAATCAGCGGGTTCGGGGTTCGAGTCCCTGATGGCGCACAATCGAGAATCCCCCTCCGGGTACACCGGAGGGGGTTTTCGCATGTCGGGGCTCGAACGGCAGCACAGCGCTCGTGGGCCAATGGGTTTCAGTGGACGGCCACCCGGCATCCATCACCTGCGACGCGGGTGAGCGTCACGTCTCAAGTGATGCGTCATCCGCACGTCAATTCGCTATGTTGCAAACCCGGGTGTCTGTTGACAAAAATCTGGGGGTTCTGTGCTTGACAAGGCCTTGAGTTGGTGCGCGCTGTTCCTCGCGATCGTCTCTCCGGTGATCACGGTCGGTTCGCTGTTTCAGGGGGAGTGGTGGACGGCGGCGACCTTCGCGTTCCTCTCCTACTACGGAATCAGGGAATGGTGCAAAGAGCGGAAGCGACGACGAGCTTTGGCCGAGTGGCCGCGGGAGCGGGTGACATCTGTTGTCAGTGAGTGTGACGATCTGTTGGACGCTGCCCGGCGGTTGCGCGAAATCGATCACCGGTTGGATCTGCTGAGCTCGCTGGAGTTGGTCACGCGCACCGAGGGTGGCGCGGGTGATGCCTGAAATCCAGGATTGTGACGGTGGGGACAATTCGGGCCACAAACCAGCACTCTTAACTAGGGCGTTTCTCCCAATTCCCTGTGCGGGTCTTGGCGGCCCGATTGCGCCTGGCCGCGTTGTCGTCGGTCACGGTAGCTGCCGCTATCGCTTCCTCCTCCGCCTTGCCAGAACGCAATCGTTCGCGCCAATCCCTCGCAGAAGAACTGGGAGACACACCCTAGCGGGTAAGGGTTCGAGCCCCTGATGGCACAGGCACGGCCCCGCGGCCGGTAGTGGCCAGTCGCGGGGGCCTTTTTCGTGGCCCGCGTCAGGTGCTCGAGTCGGCGCGACGCGTATCGAAGCGGTCACGGTCTCACGGGTTGAACTTGGCAATGGAGGCACCGAGCGCAACGATGTCTCCATGAGCGACAACCCCTCGACCGCGGCGCCCGACGACAAGCGCCAGGGCGGACTCCCATCGTGGGCGGTCAAAACCATCGCCCTCGCCGTGGTCGCCGTACTCGCGGTCATCGCGTACTTCGTCCTGGCGGCGCTTCTGCCGCGCTGGTGGTCGCAGAAGATCGGTTCGGCGGTGGACCAGAGCATCACCACCGGCAGCCTCTATGGCATCGCGTTCGGGGTGGTGTGCACGCTCGTCTCACTCTTGTTGCTGGTGCTCGCCTGGCGCGCCCGGCGTTGGGGTCAGACCCGATATTGGGCGCTGGCCTTCGTCGTGCTTGCCGTCGTCGCGTCGATACCGAATCTGCTCACCCTGACCGTGGTCGTAGGCAGAGGGAGTGGCGCGCATGCGGGTGAGCGCATCCTCGACGTCGAGGCTCCGGGATTTCGTGGGGGCACACTGGTCGGCGTGATCATCGCCGCGGTGATTTTTGTCGTCGGCGCACTTCTGCGGATTCGACTCCGCCATCGTCGGAGTGCGCCCACCACAACCGCCACGACGACCGAGCGGCCCGCCTAATCCACCATCGGCTGTGCGTGGCCTCCGGGCGAGGCCGGCACGCGCGTCATTTCGGTCGGGCGGGCTCGTCAGGCACGACAACTCGGTCATATCCGATATCTCGTACACTTGGTGCGGAATTCGCCGACTCTTTGATGTGAGGGTCGGTACCTGCGTCAGGTGGGAGTGAGATGGGGAACGGTCGGACTCGGCTGCGATCTTGGTTGATGATCAGCGGGCTCCTCGTGGCGGTCATCGCATTGATGACCGCGTGCTCGCAGAAGCCGCAATACTCCAACGCCGTCGGCAGTTCGGTGCTCTATGACGATCTCCTCAAGCCTGGGGTGGAGATCACCGAATGGAACGAGCAGACGCTCGCCGACAATGCCGTCGGAATCCAGCCGGGCGCGCCGATCCGGGTGAGGGCGAGTGAGGGCGCGCTGACCGGTGTGCGCATCGGCAAGGCTGACGGCTCCATCGTTCGCGGGACCCTGTCGAAAGACGGTACGGAGTGGGTCAGCGGAGAACCGCTGGGTTACAACCGGACCTACACATTAACCGCCGACGCGGCCGGTGTCGGCGGTTCGACCACCAAAGAGGTCTCATTCACCACGCGGGCGCCGAGCAACCTCACGCAGGCATATCTGACACCCAACAACGCCGAAACCGTGGGAGTCGGCCAACCCGTCGCGGTGAAGTTCGACGAGGCGATCACCAACCGCCGCGCTGCGCAGAACGCAATCCGGATCACCACTAATCCGCCGGTGCAAGGTGCTTTCTACTGGATCAGCGACACCGAGGTGCGCTGGCGTCCGGCCGAGTACTGGAAGCCCGGCACCACCGTGGACGTCGCGGTGAACACCTATGGCATCGACCTCGGCGGCGGACTCTTCGGCCAAGAGAACCTCAAGTCCGCTTTCACGATCGGCCGGTCGATGGTCATCACTGCCGACGACAACACCAAACAGGTCACGTTCGTCCAGAACGGCAAGGTCGTCCGGAGCATGCCGACGTCGATGGGCAAGGACTCCACCCCCACCGACAACGGGGTGTATCTCGTGTCGGACAAGCACGACAACATCATCATGGACTCGTCGACCTATGGAGTCCCCGTCGGATCGGCCGACGGTTATCGCACGCCGGTGGACTACGCGACCCGAATGTCCTACAGCGGCATCTTCTTTCACTCTGCACCCTGGTCGGTGTGGGCACAGGGCAATACCAACACCAGTCATGGCTGCCTGAATCTGAGCCCGGACAACGCCCTGTGGGTCATGAACAACACGCTGCGCGGTGATCCGGTCATCGTGAAGAACACCGTGGGCGGCACCCTGTCGGGCACCGACGGACTCGGGGACTGGAACATTCCCTGGGCGGTGTGGGCGAAGGGCAACGCCTGAACTCTGCGCCCCAAAACGACATTGCCATTGGTGATTGTTACGCTCATCTCTGACACGATTCTCGACGACGATGGGATTGCACCACCATGGGCGAACGCTCTTCCTGGGAAAACGACGACCTGACCGCCTTGCGTGACCTTGCTCGCAGCTTCTGTGAGAAGGAGGTCAAGCCGAATATCGACAAGTTCATCGAGCAGCACCATGTCGACCGCGACCTCTGGAACAAGGCAGGCGAGCTTGGTCTGCTATGCATGTCGATTCCCGAGGAGTACGGGGGCGGTGGCGGCACCTTCGCCCACGAAGCAGTGCTCATCGAAGAGCAGGCGCGCATCGCCGACTCGTCGTGGGGTGTCAGTCTGCACAACGGCATCGTCGCCCACTATCTCCTCCACTACGGGTCGGAGGAGCAGAAGACGACATGGCTGCCCAAGATGGCCAGCGGTGAGGTCGTCGGGGCCATCGCGATGACCGAGCCGGGCACCGGATCCGACCTGCAGAACGTCAAGACCAAGGCGATCGCGCAGGGCGATGAGTACGTCATCGACGGGTCGAAGACCTTCATCACCAACGGTGCCCAGGCCGACCTGATCATCGTTGTGGCCAAGACCGACGCGAGCGAGGGAGCCAAGGGGATTTCCCTGATTCTCGTCGAGGCCGACCGTGAGGGATTCCGCCGAGGCCGCGTACTCGACAAGGTCGGGCAGCGTGGCCAGGACACCTCGGAACTGTTCTTCGACGGGGTACGCGTGCCCACGAGCAACCTCCTCGGCAGCGAAGAGGGGCAGGGGTTTATCCAGCTCATGCAGCAGCTGCCGCAGGAACGGCTGATCATCGCCGTTGCGTCGGTCGCCGGCATGGAGACCGCGCTGCAGCACACGCTGGCGTACACGAAGGAACGAACGGCGTTCGGGCGCCCCATTTTCGGCTTTCAGAACACGAAGTTCAAACTCGCCGAGGTGGCGACTGAGTCCCGGATTGCGCGCGTCTTCGTCGATGACTGCATCACCAAACACATCGACGGCAAGCTCGACATCCCGACCGTGGCGATGGCCAAATGGTGGACCAGCGACCGTGCGATGGTCGTCGCCGACGAATGTCTGCAGTTGTTCGGGGGCTACGGCTACATGAACGAGTACCCCATCGCCCGGATGTGGGCCGATCAGCGCGTCCAGAAGATCTACGCCGGAACCAACGAGATCATGAAGGAGATCATCGCGCGGACGCTCTGACGAGTGCCTCGCGGCAGGCGCGATGTGCTGAGGTGGAATGTATGGCACGCCGCTGATGTCCCTGGCGCTCGGCAGGGCGACCAGGATCGGAAACGACATGTGTCGCAGCGATGCCGGTACTCGATACCTGCCACATTCACCGTCAGTGATGCCTGTGGTGAGGATCTTTCAGGTGATGATCGAGCTACCCTGACGTCACCGGTGGCCCGGGAGTTCGAACGCTGATGCATTGCAGTGCAACAGGATTCGTAGGATCTCCAGGTGGCTGGGGTGTCCCATCGCCGCGAATCTCTCCGTCGTGGTGGCGGCGGAGAGATTCGGAATCGCGGCCGCGTTGTAGAGCCGATTCGCCATCGGATGGGTCCGGCGAGTTCGACGCTGCCCTGGTTAAGGAGCTGTGTTCTCGTGCAGCGCGGCGTCCATCGTGGGCGGTCTCCCATCGGCCGGCGGTGCCGGCCGCCGTCGGTGGGTCGGTGCCGCCGACCTCCGGGCCGCGATCGTCGTTGTTGCCGACGCGGGCTTCGAGGAGCTCGATGCATACGGCCAACGCCTGCACCACGGGTTCGAGGTCGTCGCTGACGCCACGCACCGTAGCGCGGTGGAGCTGGGGGATTGGGGCAAGGCGTTGAGGAGCAGGCGCTCGACGCCGTCGCCGGAGATCGCCGAGGCCAACGAGGTCGATGACGACGCCGTCGCGGTGATCGATGACGCGGCCCGAGTGGCGCCGGATCAGTCAACAGAGGCCCGTCCGCACCCATTACGACGCGGCGACCGCCGGGTCGGCGTGAAACCGACGGCGGCCCGATCCTGGTCTGTCTCGGGTCTGCCGATCCAGGGCCCACATCGGTGCGGTGCCGGGCGATGTGGTCGACGCAGCCGACAACGGCGGATGGGTCCGACGTGGTGGTGCTCGGCCAGTCGGTGAGTGGGATGGTCAGCGCGCGCGAGCAGCCGATCGGTGCTGGCCGTCAGTTCGGCCAGAAGGACCAGTGACGATCGTGACGAGGGTGATGATGATCGTGCTCTTCACGACACTCGCTCGACGGCGAACCTCGCAGTTGGGACAACACCCGATGACGGACTATTCGGGAAAGAATCGAGGGCACAACCCTACTTGCGGTCCTTGATCAGTGCCGTGACCTCGTCGGGGCTGATGTTCTTCGCCACGAGCTTGCCGTTTTTGACCTTTCGCACCGAGTAGAGGTCCTTCTTCTTACCGGGGGCGACGCTGAGGCCGACCTTCTTGGCCGCCTTGTTCAAGTCCTCGAGCATGCGCCGCAGATTAGGGCATGAAAGTGAACAACAACGAATCGGCATTGATCGGTTCGGGTGCAGACAGCGGATCGGAGCCGCGCGCTGGTGCATGAGACGCCGTCGTCACCTCCCCTCCAGGTGACGACGGCGTGGCTGTTCGTCATGAACAGCGGTCGTCAGTGCAGAGCCACGACGCTGAACTAACTGTCAGGCACAGTACCGCAATATGGCGGTATCGCAAATCGGTTCATCAAAGTCGCGTAGCGCGAGCGCGAGAGATTTCGACGAGAATCGTCATCTGCCGGCGATAGAGGTAGTTTTGTTGCGTTCTGTGCCATGAACCGACTGTCACCAACGGGGATTGAGTGGTGGTCCACAATCGCCCATATCAACGTCGGAAAATGATAGGTGTATTTACATGAAGTGCCATGCGCGACATCTGACATCGCAGCCGGGCGTCGGGGAGTCCGGGTGAGCGACTCCGGCCGGAGGTTGCGGCGGGCCAATGGTCTCGGGCGAGTAGTTGTCGGTCACACCGTGCGAACAACGACCACGCGTGCCACGGCGCCGCTGCGGAGTGCCGAGGCGAATGCCCGTAGGCGCGACGAGGCAATTCTGTCGTTCGCCGATGATCTGGTGCGAGTCCTCGGCCCGATGAAGGGAGCCGCGCTCAAGATTGGACAGATCATCGCCCTGTTTGATTTCGGTCTGTCCAACCGGGCCACACGTGACGAGTTCGCGGCCCGTCTGGCGCCGCTCTTTGACGGGGTGGTGCCGATGGAGTGGTCGGCTATCGAGAAGGTGCTTGCCCGCGAACTCGGCCGCGGCCTGCGCCGACTGGACATCGACCCCGAACCGCTTGCGGCCGCCTCGCTCGGCCAGGTCCATTTCGCGATGCTCGACGGCACTATGCCGGTCGCGGTGAAGGTGCAATACCCCGGGATCGATGCGGCCGTACGCGCGGACCTCAAGAACCTCAAGCTGTTCGCGAAGGTGGGCGGCCCGGTGATGCCGGGTTTGAATCTCGACGCGATCATCGACGAGATCGCCGTCGAGGTCGCGCGTGAGTGCGACTACATCACCGAGGCCGGCAACCAGGCCAGGGCGTGGTCGCTGTGCGTCGACCATCCGTGCTGGAAGGTGCCACGCGTGTTTCCCGAGATGAGTACGGGACGGGTGATGGTGAGTGAGTTTCTCGACGGGGTGCAGTTCGCAGATATCGTCTCCGGCGACCGGGATCGTGCGGAGTACGCGGCCGAAGCGATCTATCGCTTCTACGGTGGCGGGATCTACGAGGCGGGCGAGTTCTGTGCCGATCCCCATCCGGGAAACGTGCTCGGCCTGCCCGACGGACGCCTGGGCTTCATCGACTTTGGGCTCTACATTCGGATGTCGGCCGAATCGCTTGCCGACCAGGCACGAGTACTTCGCGCGCTGATCGAGGGTCGATACCATGACGCGTACCGCGACTGTCGGGATCTGGGTATGGCCACTGCCGGATCGGTCGGTGAGGCCGACATCGTCTCGATGATGAGCGACATCGGATTCTGGTTTCTGACGGAGGATCAGGTGACGATCACGAAAGATGTTGCGCGCCGCGCAGTCACGTCGCTGTTTGTCCCGGGTGCCGCGCATCTGAGCACTACCCGCGACACCGCGTTGCCCACCGGTCACATCTTCTCGCGGCGGACCGACCTGGCGGTGTGTGGTCTTCTCGGACAGCTCGAGGCGACCAATCGGTGGGGCGCGATCATCCGTGAGTGGATCGAAGGCCGTCCGCCCGCAACCGAGATGGGCGCCGATATCCAGCGGTGGCGTCAAGGACAATGACCGTACACGCTAAGGCGGACACGACTCATCGAGATTCACGGCCCGCACGCGAGCGTATCTCGGCGGCCGCCTTCGACATTCTGTGCGAGGACGGGTACGACGCGGCGAGTGTCTCGGCGATAGCCCGGCGCGCCGGCATCAGTACCGGTGCTGTGTACCAACACTTCGTCGACAAACAGGAGATCTTCGATACCGTCTTCGACGAAGCTGTGGTCACTCTCGTGGCGGCGATCGATCCGGACTCGCTCGCACAGCTCCCCGAGGATCGTGCACAAACGGTGGATCTGGTCCAGATCATTGTGCAGCGTGGGTTCGATCTGGTGGACAACCAGTCGCGGGTCCTCAAGTTCATTGTTGCCCAATGTAGTTCGAACAATGTGGAGATACGCCATCGGATTCTCGGACTCGAAGCGATGGCGGTCGGCCGGATCGGTGAAGCCATCCGGCGAGCCGTCGAACATGGCTGGATCGCCGCCGACCCGCGCTCGGTGGACCTCGTCGCTCGAACCCTGCTGGTCGTGTTGGTGGCGATGATCACCGCGCCGCCGCGCTCGGCGCCGACCCCGAACAGCACCACCAGAGACGCGTTCGGAGCGACCTGCGATGCCGTGCTGCGTCGAGGGCTGATCCCCAATGTCGGTGAACTCGAGTCGCTCGAAGCGGCCTTGGCGGAACTTGCGAGCGAGCAACGCCGCGTGGACCTGGCCGTGTGCCACCCACATGACCGGCGGTCACGCCTGCTCGACGCGGCGCTCGACCTCTACGCCGTGCAGGGGTACCGACGGGTCCGCCCCGCCGATGTGGCTGCCACCGCGGGATTGGGCTATGGCACCTTCTACAACTACTTCGACAATCGCCGCGAATGCCTGCAGCAGGTGCTCGACCGCGAATTGCTGATCGTCGGGGGGCTGGTCACCATGGTCGCGCCAGTCCCTACGTCGCATGCGGGTATGGTCGACGATCTCACCCGCCTGATCGCGCGGGTGGCGATGTATGCCGAGGAGCGGGGTGTACGACTGGCAAGTGTCATCCTCGACACCGCCGGGATCGACGCGGCTGCACTGCAGTTCATTACCGGAGCATTTTCCCGTCTCGCGCAGATTCTCGCCGACTACCTTTCTCGCTGCCGCAATGCGGGACTACTCGACGATCAGGTCGATCCGGAGGCCGCTGGTGCGTTGGTGATGGCCGCGCTGGTCGCGATCTGCCTTCACTATGTGCAGGAGAGCCCGCAGGTGCCCTCGGTCAAGATGGTCACCGGCACCATCGTGCGGACCATCGGCTGGGGCGCCGAGCACACCTTCTGAATCTGCCGTTCAGCTGCGGGCCGGACCGAGTCCGAGGCCGCCCGCCAAGGTGGAGAGGGTGATTGCGACGGCGGCGTCCCAGTCGCCCGCGACGACGTCTGCTGTGGCGATGGTGTAGTGATTGGCCGGTCCGCTGACCGACGCCGACTGGAGAGTCATCGCGCGGTCGCGGTCGCCGCTATCGCCGAACCGGGTGAGCGCGTCCTGCAGGGCATGCAGGATACGGGTGATGGCCCCACAGGGGTCGTCGACGAGTGCCGTGGGAACCCGGGGCCTCGTCGTTGAGCACCTTCTGCCTGTCGATGCCGCGGCCGACCGGGTGGGTGCGAACGGGGTGGCGCACAGCGTGGGTGCAGACGAGGCGGTCTCGGTCTCGGGACCGATTGTGCGCTGCTTGTGGGAGTACGAAAACGACGCGAACAGGAGTTGGCGGGCAACTCCGGTTCTTGTCTCGGGGTGGATGACGGGACTCGAACCCGCGACAGCCAGGATCACAACCTGGTGCTCTACCAACTGAACTACATCCACCATCGGCGTCGGGAACCAGGGATGACTCGCCGGGTTCCAGAGCCAGGGTCATACTCTAGCGAATCGACGGCGCCGAGACCAATCGCTTTCTTACCTGGGCATTCGGGTCGGCAGCAGTCACGCGGGGCCGAGATGGGCGACGATCTGGCGGAGTCGGTCGGTGTCGGGGCCGGGGGCCGGGACGAAGGCTGCGGCTCGGTAATACGCGAGTTCTCGGATCGACTCACGGATGTCTGCCAGGGCGCGGTGGGCGAGGCCCTTTTCCGGTTGGCCGAAGTAGATCTTCGGGTACCAGCGACGGCACAGTTCCTTGATCGAGCTGACGTCGACCATCCGGTAATGCAGAAAGCTGTTCAGCTCGGGCATGTCACGGGCGATGAACCCGCGGTCGGTGGCGATCGAGTTGCCGGCGAGGGGGACCGCACCGGATGCGGAGATATGGGTCCGTAGGTAATCGAGCACCAGCTTCTCGGCTTCGGCCAGCGTGACGGTGGACCGCCGGACCTCCTGGGTCAGGCCGGAGGCGGCATGCATCTTCTGCACCACCTCGGGCATCGCGGCGAGGGCGTCGTCTGCGGCATGAATCACGACGTCGACGCCGTCACCGAGGATATTGAGGTCACCGTCGGTGACCAGAGCCGCGATCTCGATCAATTTGTCTGATCCGAGTTCGAGTCCGGTCATTTCGCAATCGATCCACACCAATTTGTCCTGCACCCGTCAACCTTAGCCAACCGCAGATGCCTTCCACCCAGAACCGACCGACTATCGTGATCGATGCATTTGTGATGGTCTGCGGCCCCGGCTTTCACCGGAGTGTCACAAGCCCCCGTTGTGTACTCGAGAGGACCCGACAGTGACCGATCCCGCCCAGTCCGCCGCATCCATCGCCGCAGGTTACGCGTTTTCCGGCGCAGCGCTCGAACTTGGAACCGTCAGCGTCGACGGAACGGTCGTCAGTGACGCGCATGTGCGTATTCCGCTGTCGATGATGAACCGCCACGGATTGGTCGCCGGGGCTACCGGTACCGGTAAAACCAAGACGTTGCAGTTGATCGCCGAGCAACTGTCGGCCAACGGGGTGCCGGTGGTGATGGCCGACATCAAAGGCGACCTCTCCGGACTGAGCAATCCGGGTAGCGTCAACGAGAAGATCACCGCCCGCGCGGCGCAAACCGGCGACGACTGGCAGCCGTCGGGTTGCCCGGTCGAATTCACCTCGCTCGGCTCGACCGGGATCGGGGTCCCGGTGCGCGCCACCATCACCTCCTTCGGCCCGATCCTTCTGAGCAAGGTGCTCGGCCTCAATGACACTCAGGAGTCGGTGCTGGGCTTGATCTTCCACTGGGCCGACGGCAAGGGTCTGCCGCTGCTCGACTTGAAGGACCTGCGCGCGGTGATCGCCTATCTGACCAGCGACGAGGGCAAGCCGGAGCTGAAAGCCATCGGTGGGGTGTCCACGCAGACCGCCGGCGTCATCCTGCGCGCTCTGAGCAACCTCGAGGCCGATGGCGGGGACACCTTTTTCGGTGAGCCCGAGATCGAGCCGGCCGATCTGCTGCGCACCGCGCCGGACGGTCGCGGGATCGTGACCCTGTTCGAACTCGGCGCGCAGGCCGCCCGACCGGCCTTGTTCTCGACCTTTCTGATGTGGATCCTCGCCGATCTCTTCGAATTCCTGCCGGAGGTCGGCGATCTGGACAAACCGAAACTCGTCTTCATCTTCGACGAGTCCCATCTGCTGTTCGACGATGCCTCCAAGGCGTTCAAGGACCAGGTGGTGCAGACGGTAAAACTCATCCGTTCCAAGGGCGTCGGTGTGTTCTTCTGCTCGCAGCTGCCCACCGACATCCCCAACGAGGTGCTCTCACAGCTCGGTGCGCGCATACAACATGCGTTGCGCGCGTTCACCCCCGACGATCAAAAGGCACTGACCAAGACGGTCAAGACTTATCCGGTCTCGGATGTGTACACGCTCGATCAGGCCCTGACGTCGCTCGGTACTGGTGAGGCGATAGTCACCGTCCTGTCCGAGAAGGGCGCGCCCACGCCGGTCGCCTGGACCGTCATCCGCGCGCCGCGGTCGTCGATGGATGCCATTGGTGCCGAAGGCATCACGGCCGCGGCCAAGGCGAGTCCGCTGTACGCCAAGTACGGTCAGTCGATCGATCGTGAATCCGCCTATGAGAAGCTGACCGCCAAGACGCTCTCGCCAGGCGAATCCTCGGATGCCCCGGCGCCGACTCCTCTACCCGCCCCGGCACCGGCACCCGCGCCGACTCCGGCTCCGCAGCCCGAGGAGCCGGGTATCCTCACCGAGGTGCTGACGAGCAAGCCGATGCAGAGCTTCCTGCGATCTGCGGCCACCGCGGCCGGTCGCGAGTTCAGTCGTGCGATCTTCGGCACCGGACGGCGTCGGCGGTGACATTAACCGGTATGCACCTCGGCCAACGCATCGAGACCACGTTGCGTTGCCGCGCTGCCGGCCCGGAGAAGTGGCAAACGCACCGATGAGCTTGGAATGCGTCGCTGTGCGGCCAGGACTGCCTTGATCACGACGGGATTGGGTTCGGCCATTAGGGCAAGGCTCAGAGGCACCAGCGCGTGGGTCAGTGCACGCGCACGTGCGACCTCGCCGCATCGCCAACGGTTGATCATGTCGACGAAGTGTTCTGTTGCGACACAGGCCGATGCGAGGATGGCTCCGCTACCGCCCATGGCGAGCATTGCGCCCGCGAGCGCGTCGTCGCCGGACAGGACGTCGATGTGATGGGGAACCTGCGCGAGAAGCTGTGCTGCGGTGTCGTCGAAAGTTCCTGCTGCGTACTTGAAACCGCAGATGTTCGGGATCTCGGCCAGGCGTAATAGCGTCGGAGTCGACAGTGGCATAGCGGTGCGGTGTGGGACGTGGTACACCACTACCGGCACCGGACTGGATGTAGCCACTTGTCGGAAGTGTTCGACCACGCCGTCTTCGGTTGGACGCGTATACGACGGGGTTGTGACGAGCGCCGCCGACACATCGGGAGCCAGCTGGGAAATCGCCCGCACGGTCTCCGACGTCGAGTTGGATCCGACTCCGATGATGTGGTGCGCGCGATGACGGGCGGCGACACCAGCGCAGACCTCGGAGATCGATAACCGTTCTGCGGAGGTCAACGTCGAGGCCTCCGCAGTGGTACCCAGCGACACGAGACCCGCCGCTCCGGCGGCGAGAACGGTGTCGGCGAGCGTCTCCAGTGCATCGAGGTCGACGGAGTCGTTCTCGGTGAAGGGGGTGATGAGAGGGACGAAGAGCCCGGAAAGAGTCATGACATCCACCATGACCCCGGTTAAGTCATCAAGAAAAGTTCGTATTCGTGGGATTGAGCGTAAGTTGATCTTATGCTCGATCTGCGTAAACTCCAGCTCCTCCGTGAGCTTTCGTATCGGCGCACCATCGCTGCGGTTGCCGACGCTGCGGCCTACACACCGTCGGCCGTCTCCCAACAGCTCTCGGCGCTCGAGCGGGATGTGGGCGTCCGACTTCTCGAACGCAGCGGCCGCAGTGTCGAATTGACTCCGGCGGGCCGGATGCTGGTCGCGCATTCGGAGGTCATTCTTGCCGCCGTCAATGAGGCGGAGGCTGACCTCGCAGTGAGTAAGGGTGCCCTTGTCGATGAGTTACGCATGGGGGCATGTCCGAGCGTCATCCGAACACTCGTGACGCCTGCGATTGTGTCGCTGAGCACGGCCAATCCGGGGTTAGGGATCGTGGTGAATGAAGTGGACCCGGCCCTTGCCCCCGACGCGCTCCGTGCCGGCAGTCTCGACATTGCGCTCGTGCAGGAGTATGACCATGTGCCATTGGTACTCGGTGACGGACTGGATTCCGAGCCGCTGCTCACCGAACGGGTCTATCTCGCCGCAACAATTCCCGATCTGACGAGTGCGCAATTGCGGGCCGCGACGTGGATCTCCGGGTCGGCAGGTACGCTGTGCGACACGCTTACCGAAAGATTCTGCTGGGCAGAGGGTTTCGCTCCCCGCGTGCGTCACCGCGTGGACGACTTCTCGGCGATGGCGGCAATGGTCTCGGCCGGACAGGGCCTCGCCTTGATACCGAGGCTAGGTGCCGACGACGTGCCTTCCAATGTGGTACTGAACCGGACCGGGATCACGCGCACCACATCACTTGCCTTCCGTCGAGGAACCCAACGTTCGCCGAGCGTCGCCGCAGCACGCGTTGCCCTCGTCCTCGCCGCTCGCACCGGCCCCGGGGATCGGTCAACCGCCGATCAGCCCTCACCGAGCTTGCGATAAAACGTGCCCACGATCGGTGCGACCACAGCGCGCGGGCTATAGCCCCCGGCCACCGACATGGCCTTCGACAAGGTGCCCGGGACGACACGCATCTTGTTGTGTTCCAGCGCATTCAGGCTCATCTCGGCGACCTTGTCGCTGGAGTGCCAGAGGAAATCGGGAACCAAACGGTCGACCACGGACGCGTCCTCGGGTGAGGGGATCTCGGTCCGCACCGGGCCGGGAGCGAGGAGCGTGACATGCACGCCGTGGATGGAGACTTCACCGCGCAGTGATTCGCTGAAGGTGTTCACGAACGCCTTGGTCGCCGCGTAGGTCGCGTTGTTCGGGATCGGCATGTTGCCGGCGGCAGAACCGACCATCAGGATGCCGCCGGCGCGGCGTGCCACCATGCCGGGCAGGACGGCCAGGGTCAGGTCGTGGACGGCGTTGACGTTCAAGCGAACCTGGGCGCGTTCGTAGGCGGCGTCAAGTTCGGCGACCGGCCCGAAAGTTGCGATGCCCGCGTTGTTGGCCAGGATGGAGATCTCCCGGTCGGCGAGCTCGGCGGCGAGGATTGCCACCGAGCTTGGATCCGAGAGATCGGTGGGGCGTACCTCGGCGGTCACCCCGTGATCGGCGCGGAGCTCCTCGGCGAGTTCCTCGAGGACCTCGCCGCGCCGTGCCACCAGGATCGGCGCGTGACCGCGTCGAGCCAGGGCACGGGCGAGAGCCATCCCGATACCGGACGAGGCGCCCGTCACGACGGCGCGGGCGGATTCGGACGGCACAGGCACTCCCATGCCGTCGATCGTATCCAGAGAGTCCCGTACTGACGGCGGCGGGCGCCGTCGGTTGGGTATGGGCCGTGGGCGGCCGGAGTCGCTGGGCAGGCGCGGTCAGCCGATGCCTGCGGCCACCTCGGTGCCTTGCCGGATGGCTCGTTTCGCGTCGAGTTCGGCGGCGACATCGGCGCCACCGATGACGTGGGTACGCACGCCGGCCACCGTCAACGGATCGACGAGGTCGCGGACCGATTCCTGTCCGGCGCAGATGACGATGTTGTCGACTTCGAGCAGGCGCGTGTCGCGGACGGTGCCGTCTTCTTCACGGAAGCTCAAGTGCAGGCCCGCGTCGTCGATACGGTCATAGGTGGCACCCGAGATCTGTTCGACGCCTTTCATTTTCACCGTCGCGCGGTGTACCCAGCCGGTGGTCTTCCCCAGTGACTTGCCCTGTCGGCCGGGTGTGCGCTGCACCAGGTAGACCTCGCGCACCGCGGGCAGCGGGCGCGGCTTGGTGACGAAGCCCGGCTTGCTCAGATCCTCGCTGACACCCCACTCCTGCTCCCATTCCTTGAGATTCAGGGTGGGTGACTCATCGACCGTGAGGAATTCGGTGACGTCGAATCCGATTCCGCCGGCACCGATCACGGCCACGCGCTTGCCGATCTCACGGTGTCCGAGCACGGCATCGGCGTAGGAGACGACCATCGGGTGGTCGACGCCGGGGATGGCGGGCATGCGTGGGGTGACACCGGTGGCGATGATCACCTCGTCGAAGCCCTTGGCGATGATGTCCTGCGCGGACACCCGAGTATTGAGATGCACTGTCACATTGTTGATCTCGAGTTCACGGGTGAAGTAGCGCAACGTCTCGTTGAACTCCTCCTTGCCGGGAATGCGCGCCGCGATCGAGAACTGGCCTCCGACCGATTCACCGGCCTCGAACAGTTCGACCCGATGGCCACGCTTGGCCGCCGACACCGCCGCCGACAGCCCTGCCGGACCCGCGCCGATCACCGCGATGCGCTGGGCGAGTCGAGTGGCCCCGAGGGTCAGCGTCGTCTCGCGGCCGGCGCGGGGATTGAGTAGGCATGACACCTTCTTGCCGACGAAGGCGTGATCCAGACATGCCTGATTGCAGCCGATGCAGGTGTTGATCTCGTCGGCCCGGCCGGTGCGCGCCTTGTCAGCGAAGTCCGGATCGGACAGCATCGGTCGCGCCATCGAGATCGCGTCCACTCGGCCGCGTTCGAGGATCTCCTCGGCCAGTTCCGGGGTGTTGATGCGGTTACTGGCGATGAGCGGGATGCTCACCTCGTCGCGCAGGCGCTCGGTGAACTTGACGAACGCTCCGCGCGGTACCGAGGTCACGATCGTCGGGACACCGGCCTCATGCCAGCCGATGTCGGTGTTGATCGCGTCGACTCCGAGTTGTTCGGCCTTGCGCGCCATCAGCGCGATCTCGTCCCACGTCTGCCCGCCCTTGACGAAGTCGGCGATGGACTGGCGCAGGATGATCGGGAAGTCACGGGGGACCTGGCGACGCATCTCGGTGATGATCTCGACGAGGAAACGCTGTCGGTTCTCGGTGGTGCCGCCCCACCGGTCGGTGCGGTCGTTGGTGTGCGGGCACAAGAATTGATTGATCAGATAACCCTCGCCGCCCATGATCTCGACGGCGTCATATCCCGCGCGGCGCGCCAGCTTGGCCGACGCACCGAACGTGCGGATGACGTGTTTGATGATCGGTTCGGTCATCTTGAGGTGTTTGAAGGGGTGGATCGGTGAGGGCTCGGAGCCCGCGGCCACCTTCAACGGCGTGTATCCGTAGCGCCCGGCATGAATGAGCTGCATCGCGATCTTGCCGCCCTCGCGATGAACCGCACCGGTGATGCGTCGGTGCCGGGCGACGTCGGCGTAGTTGGTCATCTTGCCGGCGAACGGAAGGAGCAGGCCGGTGCGTGAGGTACCGAACCCGCCGGTGATGATCAGTCCCACACCGCCTTTGGCGCGCTCGGCGTAATAGGCGGCCAGTTTGTCGGTGTCCCACAGACGGTCCTCGAGTCCGGTGTGCATCGAGCCCATGATCAGACGGTTGTTCAGGGTGACGCCGCCGAGTTGCAGCGGTTCGAACAGGCGCGGGTAATGAGGATTGGGCTGTGCGGATGGGGCTGACATCGCGTCACCTTTCGGTCGGTGCCGGCTGGCCGGCAGTGGGGCACGTTCTGGTGGTCTTCGTGATCTGGGGATGTCCGGTCAGGACGAGGCGTCGAGTTCTCGTTTCAGTGCGGTGAGGACCTCGTCACACCAGTCGATGAACCCTTCTTCTATCCGCACGCCACCCCGGAGCACGAGGTATTGGTGCAACTTTCGGCCGGTGAGGCGGTCGGGGGCGGGGTAGTCGTCCTTTTCGAAGGACTGGAACAGGTGCAGTCGCGCCACGTGGAGTTCGCGGTGGCGTTCGAGTTCGGTGATGAGATCGGGCAGTCCGGGCACGTCGGCGGCACGGATCTTCAGGCCGAGATCGTCTCGCAATGTCTGGATCGGGGTCGGGGTGGCGACCCACTCGCGCAACGCCGATCGACCTGCGTCGGACAACGAATAGACCTTCTTGTCGGGCCTGCCGTCCTGCACGATCGGCTCGTAACTCACCAACCCGTCCGCATGCAGTTTGCGCAGCGTGCGATAGATCTGCTGGTGGGTGGCCGACCAGAAGTGACCGATCGACCGGTCGAATTGGCGGCTGATCTCGTAGCCGGTGCCGGGCCGTTCGGACAACGACACCATGATCGCGTGTTCCAGAGCCACATGCGCACGGTAGCAGTGCACCAACGCGCTATGCAACAAGGTGAGTATGTGCGGGAGTGCATATCGGCGACTGTCGCAAGAGGCGTGGTGGCACCCTGGTGGCATGGGCGAGAACACCGGCCACGCCCCGCGGGCGGCCGCCGACGTCGAGCACACCGCGGACGGCCGCTACATCGTGGTGAACGGCCGCCGATGGCGCGCAACGGATCCGTTGATCCCCGCCGGCCGGCGGGAAGAACTGCAGCGCATCCTCATGGCGTGGCGACGCGAGGTACGACGAACCCGCGGTGCCGATGACGCGCGCGCCGGGGTTCAGGCGGCGAAAGTCGCTCTGGGCGAACGCGGTACGCCGTGGTGGGAGCAGACCGATGCGCAGCGCCGGCAGCGTTGGGAGACCGCCGTCGACGAGCCGTGACGCGGGCAGGTCAGTGTCGGCGCCCGCCGAGTGTGGGCACGTAGAGACGGGTGCCCTCGGCGAGTGAATCGAGGATCGGCGCGATCGCCAGGTTCTCCGTCCGTTCCGCGCTCGCGGCCGAGTCGTCGATCGTGTCCTCGGGGGCGATCCAGGGGGAACGATCGCGCAGGTGACCGTCGCGGAGTTCGACGACTCGGTCGGCGATCGCGGTGACCCGGCGGTCGTGGGTGATCAGCAACGTGGTGCGGCCCTGCGCAATACGCCGTAGCGGCTTCAGGATTCGCGACACGCTGGCGTCGTCGAGCCCCGACGTCGGCTCGTCGAGGATGAGCACCGGGGTGTCGCGGACCATCGCTCGTGCCATCGCGATGCGCTGGCGTTGACCTCCGGACAGCGTGAGTCCGCCGTCGTCGAGCCGGGTGTCGTAGCCGTCGGGGAGATCGCGGATGAAGGCGTCGGCGTCGGCGGCGACGGCCGCTCGCACGATCTGTGTCCGGTCGGCGTTCGGTGCGCCGTAGGCGATGTTGTCGGCGACGCTGGCGCCCTTGATGATCGGGGTTTGGGGGAGCAAGGTCACCAGGCCACGGATGTGAGCGCCGGTCAGCGTGTCGTAGTCGTCGCCGCCGAGGCGGATCGTTCCGGAGTCGGGGTGCTCGAAGCGGCACAGCAGTGAAGCGAGACTGGTTTTGCCCACCCCGCTCGGGCCGATGAGTGCCACGATCCGGCCCGGCCGCAGATCGAGCGACACCTCGTCGAGGACGGTGGTCTCACCGCGCTGCAGCGAGACCGAGCGCAACGACACGGGCAGTGCGGCGCCCGGTGTGGGGGAACTGTCCCGCGCGTCGGGTGCGTCGTGCTCGGCGGGTTCGAGGTCGAGGATCTCCGCGACGCGTTCGGCACTGACCACTGCCGAGGCGATCGCGAGCCGGGCATCGGCGATCTGTTGCATCTTCGGATAGAGCAGACCGAGGTAGCCGGTGAGGGCGAGCAACTGGCCGACGCTGAGATGGCCTTGGCGAACCTGCCACACGCCGGCGACGGCGATGGCCAGGGTGACCACCACCTGGCCGAAGCCCATCACCGCGCCGAACCCGGCCTCGACCCGAGTCTGGGCGAGACGTGCTGCGCGCCAAGCCAGTCCGTGGGCGTGCAGGGCTTGGTGTTCGCGCGCCTGCTGGTTGTAGGCGACGGCGGTCTCGTGGCCGGCCAGCGCGGTTTCGACGGCGTCGGAGATGTCGCTGTTGGCGCCCCGCTCGTCGCGGGTGACCGCCATCTGGCGGCGGGCGAAGATCGAGGACACACCCCACAGCATCGGGACGGCGGCCAGTGCGACCAGTGCAACCTGCCAGCTCATGAGGAACGCGGCGATCACCAGGCCGACGGTGTTGAAGATCGCGATGATGATCTGCATCACCCCGGACCCGACGAGATATTCGACGGCCTCGAGGTCGCCGGAGTGGCGACCGACGAGGTTGCCGAGACCGAGTCGACGATGCAGCACCGGGTGGAGCCGCTGGACGTGGGCGAAGAGTCGGTCCCGCAGCCGCAGGACCACCTGCTCGGAGACGCTCACCGCGACGACCTGGCCGAAGTAGTCGCCGGCCGTGGACACCGCGGTCAAACCCAGCCACAGACCGGCAAGACGGGCGAAGTCCCACACGCTGTGCGAATCGAGGGCGCCGTCGATGACGTCGGCGAGGACGAAGACCGAGACGATCTCGCAGAGTGCGGCGACCCCGAGGAGACTGCCGGCGAACGCGAATCGCGTGCCCTGGCCGCGCATGGCGGGCAGGAATCGTCGAATGGCAGTGAGGGTGTTCATCGGGACTCCGCAACCTGGTCATCGAGTGTGTCGTGGAAGAAGTGCGTTCGGACGCGCGTCGACGTTCCATGCGCGTCGACGCGTCGGAACCCGGCGCGAGTAAGCGGTTCGCGCCGGGTTTCCGATCGGGAGTGGTCAGGCGATGCGGGTCACTGCCACACCCAGATCCACCGGAAGGTCCGCCAGTCCCAGATGCGAACGCGGCGGCGGCGCGGCTGGGGCTCGAAACGGCGCTGCGGACCGGACTGACGGGGCTGTCCTGGCATGAGTTGTTCTCCTTCGGTCATGGCCGGCGTCGATGCCGACAGAAATGAAACTAGGAGCCGTTGCTGCGTCCGCGCTGCCTCGTCGCTGAGAGCCCGCTATCAGCGAAACCTGTACAGCAGCTGTGTGTTTCGCCGACGAAGAGGGCACGTCGCAGACCGGCCCGAGTCACCACATGCGCAGCGGTACATCGGGGATCAGAGGAGTGGGGAGCGAGGGAGGTGTGCCCGGTGGACCCGCATGCCCGCCATTGCCGGGCAGCGGCGGCACCGGACCGATCGTGGGTTGTGACGCGTCACGGATCCTGTCGAGGATCTCCGCGAGCGTCTCAGTGCTGGTGTGGTGTGTCCCGGTGATCACCCCGACCATCGACGCGAAGGCGTCCGACTCGGGGTCGTTGAAGTACGACCCGTGCGCCGACAGTCCGAACAGCCACTCCCCATTGCCATCTCGTCCGGTGGGCAATGGTTGGTAGCCCGCCAGGTCGGGGCTGTCGCCGAGGGTGTTGTCGGGTATGAGGCGCGACATCATGATGGGGTCGAAGGGTGCGGTGATGGTGTACCGGTGCACACCTGGACTGGTCGCAGCCGCCCCCAGTACGCCGGTTCCGGCCGACGACGCGTGAATGACGTTGTCGGCGCGCAATCCGAGCTGATCGGCGGTTCCCACGATGGTCCCGCCATAGGAGTGCCCGAGGTAGGTCGTCGTAGCCGACGGCGCGATCGAGGCGATCTCGGCGTCGAGGGCGTGGCCGAAATCCACCAGCCGCGGCGCCATCTCGAGTGCGAACTGCGGATCGACGGCGGAGTCGTCGAGGACCGATGCCAAGGCCTTGACCTGGTCCAGGGGATTGGTCGAGATCGGCAATTGCGGTGGGTTGACTACGTTTTGCGGAAAGTCGCCGTCGAGGTAGATGAACACCGGACCACGCGTCTGCTTCGCCAGGTTGTACGCCGCTGTCCAGTTGCCACCACCGTAGCCGCGCGCGTTGGTGCCGGTACCGGGTACGTAGACGGTGGCGTTGCGGGTAGCGGGTGTGAGCGCGCCGACCATCTCGACCAGACGCGGGTTGTCACCGTCGGTGAAGGAGACGAACACGCGCTCGGTGTGCGCCGTCAGTGGGGCGTTGGGAGCGTCGCCCTGGATCGGAGAATACGGCGCCGTGCGCTGCTCGAGAAAGGACTGCAGCATTCGTGCCCGGTCGGTGTCAACGCCGTGCGTGCGGATCTCGCCGGCCAGCGCGTTGCGGATGCTGATCTCGTTGGCGATGCCGCGCATCTCGAAGGGAACGCCGTTCAGGTTTCCCATGGTCTCGGGGTCGGCCTGGATCAGCCGCCGCAGATCGTCGGCGTCGGTCTGGGCGAGCACAGTGCGCCGCCGGTCGACATCGAGCGACTTCAGGGTCCGAACCATCGCATCCGGGTCCATGGTGCCAAGACCCGGCACCGTCACGTCCGGCTGACCGAGGATCATCGAGGCGAGGTCGGCGCGCAGATCGTCGAGTCTGGTGCCGTAGCGTTCGTCGACCTCGTCGAGAACTCGAAGACCCTGCTGTATCCAGGACTCGAAGGCCGCGGCGTCCGCCGATCTCGTCGCCCGCGGATGCGAGACCGTGCCCCCGTCGTCGACGGTGAAGCCCAGCCGCCGCGCCTCGTCGACGGCGGCGAGGAGCTCACGCCGTGCCTGCTCGAGGTCTGTGCGGGCGTCGGTGGCTTCATCGGCGATCTGCTGCAACACATTTCGCACCTCGTTGGCGTGATCGTGTTCCTGGCGTAGGCGGGTGAGGGCCGCGTCATGGGTCTTGCCGTGCCACTCGCTTGCCCGATGTGCGCTGCCGAGCGCGACGTCGAGTCCCTGCTCGAGAACACCCGCGGCAGTGGTGGCTGCGTCTGCGGCAGCAGAGATGTCGGCCACCGGCCAGGCTCGGGCAGCGGAGATGGACAGGCGCATCAGCGTTGTGGCAACAGGTCGAAAGCGCGTCCGGCCGCGGTGTCGCTAGCCTCCGAGTCGGTGCTGAATTGCTGCAGCGCAACGCTCATCGCCAGCAGGCGATCGGCGATCGAGTCGGCGGCCGCGCGACTCGGTTCGGCCAGTGAGCGCAGGGCTGTGGTGACGCGGGCCGGTGGTCCGTCTACATGCAACCCGTCGAACGGAATGTCGGCGATGAATCGGGCGCGTTCTCGCCAACTGGCGCAAATTCCGGCGAGTTCGTCCGGGTCTATGCCGAACAGTGTGTCGTCTTCTCCGAATACGCGCTCGATGGTGTCGGGCAGCATCGTCAGCAGGTGTGCGAGCGGTGTCATGGGGTCCCCTCTGGCGTCGTGGTTAGGTCGAGTCGGTTGACCTGATGCATTGGACGTGACGAGGGTGCCGATCGGTTCCATGCTCAGAGCTGAGTGTGCACACCTGACGGGGCGGCGCGCCCAGGGCCGTCAAGGTCCTTGCCGTTGGATGGGCCAGGTGTGCAGGGTGCGTCGGTCGTATTGGATGTACAAGACAACAGTGCCCATCGGGATGTGGAGGCACCGCAGACGGGGCGACGCTGTTCTGCTCCCACACCGCATCCGGCCGGCCGGAGCCGGAAGGGATGTCACAGTGCGCCTGCATGGATCTCTTTCACACACAGCAGGCGCACACCGGCCGGAGCCGGAAGGGATGTCACAGTGCCCCCGGCAGGATTCGAACCTGCGACCAGCTGATTAGAAGGCAGCTGCTCTATCCCCTGAGCTACGGAGGCGCGCCTCGGCCGTGAGCGGCTGAAAAGGCCTGGGAAGTATATCCCGGCTGGTTGCCAAGACGGCGACCGTCCCCTCCGCGGTCGCCGCCCTTGCCTGATCAGCATGCCCGACCGGGGGGTCTGTGTGGCGGACTCCGGCGCGTCCCTGTGGACAACTCTGGCCCGCCTCTCTACGGACCGGGTCAGGCGACGCATCGGAAACCGAGGTGTGAGGTGGCGGAGTCATCGGATTGCGGCGAGCGCGCGGCGGGCCGGTAGCGACGACAGTACTGGGGTGAACACAGGTGCGAGCCCCCTTTGGTGACTCGTATGGCAGTAGGAGAAGTACTGGGCGCCAAAAGATTCGGGCGTCCGTCGGCGGTGACCACCGGCATATCCGGTGAGAGGTGGCGTGATGTGAACACATCGCAGGTGCGCTCCCATACGTTGCCGATCATGTCGAACAGCCCGAATGGGTTGGGCGGGTAATGTCCGACCGGGCTGGTCCCGCCCCAGCCCTCGTTGCGGTAGGGGAATCGTCCGATCCACGTGTTGGCCACGACTACGCCGTCCGGGTGGAGTTCGTCGCCCCATGCGTAGTCGTGTCCGTCGAGCCCGCCACGGGCCGCGCATTCCCACTCGGCCTCGGTGGGCAGGCGGCGCCCGGCCCACCGGGCGTACGCGTCGGCATCTGCATAGGCGATCTGGGTGACCGGGTGGTCGAGCCGGTCGTCGACTCCGGAGTCGGGGCCGAGGGGATGGCGCCACGATGCTCCCGGTACGTAGCGCCACCACGCGCGCCAGTCGGTGAGGTTCACGGGGCCGTCGGTCGGGGTGAATACCACTGCGCCGGGAACGAGCTCTGCGGGGTCGGCGCCGGGGAAGTCGGCCGGGTCGAGTGATCGCTCGGCGACGGTGCGGTAGCCGGTGTCGGCAACGAACGCTGCGAACTGTGCATTCGTCACCGGGTGAACCTCGATGGAAAAGGCTTCCACGTGGCGGGTGTGGGCGGGTCGTTCCTCGGCGTAGAAGCGGTCCGAGCCCATCTCGAACTCGGTCGTGGGGACGGTGACGAGGTCGGTCAGTCCCGATGCCCACCCAACGCGGGTGTGCTGGTCGGGATGGGAGGTGTCTCCATACACACATCGATGGTGCCATCGGTGGCGTTGTCGCGTCCGCTCCGTACGCGCCCACACGGCAGACCGGACGGTGCGATTAGACTGATTCACCGTTGTGTCAGGGCCCGGCTCTCTCCGCGCCCGGGGATCGCTCGCCGCAGATGAGACCCGCGAGTAGTCGTCGGCCCCACGACCCGAAAACCACTGGTAGAGAGGCTCACGCGTGGCAGAGTTCATTTACACCATGAAGAAGGTGCGCAAGGCGCACGGCGACAAGGTCATCCTCGATGACGTCACGATGTCGTTCTTCCCGGGCGCGAAGATCGGCGTCGTCGGTCCGAACGGTGCGGGTAAGTCATCGATCCTGAAGATCATGGCCGGCATCGACCAGCCGTCGAACGGCGAGGCGTTCCTCGACCCCGGCGCGACTGTCGGCATTCTGCAGCAGGAGCCTCCCCTCAACGAGGAGAAGACGGTCAAGCAGAACGTCGAGGAGGGGATGGGCGAGATCAAGGTCAAGCTCGACCGCTTTAACGAGATCGCCGAGTTGCTCGCTACCGATTACTCCGACGAGCTCATGGAGGAGATGGGCAAGCTTCAGGAGGACCTCGACAACGGTGACGCCTGGGATCTGGATTCTCAGCTCGAGCAGGCGATGGACGCCCTGCGTTGCCCACCCGGGGACTCGCCGGTCACCCATCTCTCCGGTGGTGAGCGGCGTCGCGTCGCGCTGTGCAAACTGTTGCTGAGCAAGCCTGATCTGCTGCTGCTCGACGAGCCGACCAACCACCTCGACGCCGAGAGCGTGCTGTGGCTCGAGCAGTTCCTGGCAAGTTACCCGGGTGCGGTGTTGGCCGTCACCCACGACCGCTACTTCCTCGATCATGTGGCCGAGTGGATCTGCGAGGTCGATCGCGGCAAGTTGATCCCGTATCAGGGCAACTACTCGACCTATCTGGAGAAGAAGGCCGAGCGTCTGGAAGTCCAGGGCAAGAAGGACCAGAAACTGCAGAAGCGACTCAAGGAGGAGCTGGCCTGGGTCCGCTCGGGTGCCAAGGCCCGCCAGACCAAGAACAAGGCACGTCTGGCGCGCTACGAGGAAATGGTGGCCGAGGCGGAGAAGACGCGCAAGCTCGACTTCGAAGAGATCCAGATCCCCACCCCGCCCAGGCTGGGTGACGTCGTCGTGGAGGTCTCGCATCTGGACAAGGGCTTCGATGGTCGGGTGCTGATCAAGGATCTGTCGTTCACGTTGCCCCGCAACGGCATCGTCGGTGTGATCGGCCCGAACGGTGTCGGCAAGACGACCCTGTTCAAGACGATCGTCGGGTTGGAGAAGCCGGACTCGGGCACCGTCAAGGTCGGCGAGACGGTCAAGCTCAGCTACGTCGATCAGAATCGCGCGAACATCGACCCCACGAAATCGGTGTGGGAGGTCGTCTCCGACGGTCTGGACTACATCGAGGTCGGACAGAACGAGATGCCGTCGAGGGCGTATGTGTCGGCGTTCGGTTTCAAGGGCCCCGATCAGCAGAAGCGTTCGGAGGTCCTCTCCGGAGGTGAGCGCAACCGCCTCAACCTGGCGTTGACCCTCAAGGAGGGGGGCAACCTGATCCTGCTGGACGAGCCGACCAACGACCTCGACGTCGAGACCCTCTCGTCGCTGGAGAACGCGCTCGAGCAGTTCCCCGGCTGCGCGGTCGTCATCAGCCACGACCGTTGGTTCCTCGACCGCACCTGTACCCACATCCTCGCGTGGGAGGGCAACGTCGAAGAGGGCACGTGGTTCTGGTTCGAAGGCAACTTCGAGGCCTACGAGGCCAACAAGGTTGATCGCCTCGGCGCCGACGCCGCGCGCCCCCACCGGGTCACGCATCGCAAGCTTACGCGCGACTGACCGCCGGGGGACGCCGCAGGGGCTAGGCTCGCCATGGAGCCAACGGCGGCGCCTCCGTCACCCCTGCGCCGCGCACGAGAGGGTGATGGTCGTTGTCGGATGTGACTGCGCTTCTGCTGCAAGTCATTCCCAGTTATCTGGCGACCTCGGTGGGTGGCACTGCAGATGCTGCGGACACCGATCGATCGCGCGTAGATCCGAGCACTCTCGACCCGGCCGTCCTCGACCGCATCCGGGCGCACATGGAGATCGCCGCGGTCCGTCGACCCGGCGAATCGGTGGTCGAGGTCAGCACCGACCGATCGGGCGGCACAGAGGTGGTGGTGGTGACCGACGACATGCCGCTGCTGGTGGAGTCGGTGCTCGCCGCGCTCGAGGGGCGGGGGATGACGGTTACCCGCATCGATCACCCGATCATGGCGGTCACCCGCGATGAAGCGGGCGCCCTCACCGACATCTGCGGCCCCCACGCAGGCCTGGCCGAGTCGTGGATCTCGGTGTCGGCGTTGTCGAGTCGGGAGTCGGCTGACGATGCGCAGCTGCGGTACGACATCCGGCGGGGGATCGATGTGGTCGCCGTCATCGACGGTGACGCCACCGCGATGCGGGCGCGTCTGACCGAATGTTCGGTGGAGCGCGCCGGCGCGTATCTCGGCGAGGAGTCGGGTGCGTCCGCCGACGTGCAGCGCGAGTACGCACGGCTGCTCGAATGGTTTGCCGGCAACCACTTCGTGCCACTCGGATATGCGCGGCTCGACCCCTCCGGTGCAGTGACCGACCGGCTGGGTCTCAACCGTGCCGGGTCCGTCGACCTTGACTTCCCGATCATCGATTCCTCACCCCTGACGCCCCGAGTGTCGCGGGTGTTTCTCGATACCGGAATCCAGCGCTCGAAGTTCCCGATCCTGATCGCGGTGCCGGCATTCGATGCGGCGGGAGCGCACGTCGGCGAGCACCGCTTCCTCGGCGTCTTCACCTCCTCGGGTCTGCATCAGACGGTGCTCGATGTCCCTGTTCTTCGCGGCAAGGTGCACGAGGTGGTCGCCCTCGCGGGCGTCGACGAGGACTCGTTTGCCGGACGCACGATGGTCGAACTCCTCCAGAACTACCCGCTGGTCGAGATGTTCCAGGACACGACCGCAGAACTGCATCGGCGAATCGACGAGATGCTCGACGCCGTCGCGACGCGATCGCTGAGGGTGTTTCTGCGTGTACACCCCGCAGGCGCAGCCGCCACCGCGCTCATCTACCTACCGCGCGACCGGTACAACACTGCGTCACGAACTGCGCTGGGGACGGCGGTTACCGCGATGCTCGAGGGCAGCGACCTCGAGTACTCGGCGCGTGTCAGTGAGCGGCCGCTCGCGCTTCTGCAGGTGATGGTCAGGGTGGACCCCGACCTTGCGCGCACATGGGGGTCGGTCGACATCGGCGCCGATGTGCAGCGTCGGATGCAGATCACCCTGTCCGAGGCAATCCGTAGTTGGGACGAGCGGGTCCGTGAGCTGATCACCACCACCGCCACGGAGCGGGCCCTGCCGCCCGGTGGCGCCGACGCCATGCTGCGGCTCATCAGCACGCTGCCTGCCGACTACAAGGACCGGCGAGTGCCCGCCGACGCGGTCGGCGACCTCGCGCACGTGGCCGGACTCGAGCCCGGGCATCTGGCCGTCACATTCGCCAAGCACTCGGGTGCGCTGAGCCGAACCGACCGGGATCCCTGGGATTTCACCCTGTACCTGTGCGACGAGTCGGCCACCCTGACCGACGTGCTGCCCGTTCTGCACAGTCTCGGCCTCGACGTCATCGACGAACACCCGTATGCCTTGCGTGGCATCGGCGACACGAACTGTCACGTCTACGAATTCGCAGTGGTACTGACCGCCGGGATAGATGTCGACGTCGATCACGCCGACGACCTCCCCGAACGGTTCACCGAGGCATTCGCCCAGATCTGGCGGCAACACGCGCAGATCGATGCGTACAACGAACTGATCATCCGATGTGGGCTGGACTGGCGGGCTGCGGCGATGCTCCGTGCCTACGGCCGCTATCTCAAGCAGTGTGGATTCTCCTACAGCACAAGTCATGTCGCGTCCACATTGGGTCGCTATCGTGAGGTCACACGAGGTTTGGTCGCTTTGTTCGAGACGTCGTTCGACCCTGCGGTCGCCGACGCGAGCCGTCGTGCCGATGTCCTCGAGCAACTGCGATCTGATGTGGGGGCAGTGCTGAGTCTGGACGCCGACCGTATCGTGTCAGCGTTCCTCGCGGTCATCGCCGCCACCGATCGGACCAACTTCTACGTGCTCGGCGCTCCGGGAAACTCCAGCGACTCGACCGACAGCGACTCGACCGACAGCGACTCGACGAACAGCGACGACGAGCACCGGCCGGTGATGTCGTTCAAGCTGCGTCCGCGCGACATCCCGCAAACCCCGGAACCCCGTCCGCTGCACGAGATCTTCGTGTACTCGCCACGCGTGGAGGGGGTGCATCTGCGGTTCGGTGCCGTCGCCCGAGGTGGGCTGCGGTGGTCGGATCGGCGTGAGGACTTCCGCACCGAGATCCTCGGTCTGGTCAAGGCGCAAGCGGTCAAGAATGCGGTGATCGTGCCGGTCGGGGCCAAGGGCGGATTCGTCCTGACCCGGCCGCCGGCTCCAACCGGAGATGCCGCCGCCGACCGAGAGGCGTTGCGGGCGGAGGGAATCGACTGCTATCGCATGTTCATCTCCGGTCTGCTCGACGTCACCGACAACATCGACCGGGCGACCGGCGAAGTGATTGCGGCCCGATCGGTGGTCCGCCGCGACGGTGACGATCCGTATCTCGTCGTCGCCGCCGACAAGGGCACCGCGGCGTTCTCCGACATCGCCAACGACGTGGCGGAACGGTACGGCTTCTGGCTCGGTGATGCCTTCGCGTCCGGCGGCTCGGCCGGTTACGACCACAAGGCCATGGGCATCACTGCGCGCGGTGCGTGGGAATCGGTGAAGCGTCACTTCCGCGAAATGGGGATCGATACCCAGACAAAGGATTTCACGGTAGTAGGAATCGGCGACATGAGTGGTGATGTGTTCGGCAACGGCATGCTGCTCAGCGAGCACATCAGACTCGTCGCCGCCTTCGATCATCGCCACATCTTCGTCGACCCCACCCCCGACGCCGCATCCTCGTATGCCGAACGGGCACGGATGTTTGCGCTGCCGCGCTCGTCGTGGGCCGACTACGACGAGCGAATGATCAGTCCTGGCGGAGGTGTCTGGTCCCGCGAACGCAAGTCGATCCCGATCGGTCCCGAGATGCGCACGGCCCTCGGGCTTTCCGGCGATGTCATCGCCTTGTCGCCGCCCGAGCTGATCCGGGCTGTGCTACTCGCACCGGTCGACTTGCTGTGGAACGGGGGTATCGGCACTTACATCCGGGCCTCGACCGAATCCGACGCCGACGTCGCAGACAAAGCCAATGACGCTATCCGTGTCGCGGGAGACGAGTTGCGTTGCAAGGTGATCGGTGAGGGGGGCAATCTCGGAGTGACCGAGCGCGGCCGCATCGAGTTCGATCTCGCGGGTGGCCGGGTCAATACCGACGCCATGGACAACTCGGCCGGTGTGGACTGCTCCGACCATGAGGTCAACATCAAGATCCTGCTCGATGCCGCGGTGTCCTCGGGCGGCTTGTCGCCGGACGATCGCAACCCGTTGCTCGAGTCGATGACCGACGAGGTAGCTCGACTTGTGTTGGCCGACAACATCTCCCAGAACTCCGAACTGGGTTTCGGTCGCGCCTACTCCCGTGAGCGGGTGGATGTGCACGTGCGATTGCTGGCCGCCCTCGCGGCCCGTGGGGTGAATTTGACCCTCGAGGCGCTGCCCAGCCCGGCCGCGTTGCGCAAGCGATTCGACTCCGACACCCACCGCGGACTCACCTCACCAGAACTGGCCACGCTGATGGCGCATGTGAAGCTGGTCGCCAAAGACGACCTGCTCGCCGGTGACCTCCCCGACAACGACGTATTGGACCATCGGCTCATCCGCTATTTCCCGATGCCGTTGCAGGACCGATTCGCCGCCGAGATCCACGATCATCGCCTGCGTCGGGAGATCGTGACCACGGTGCTCGTCAATGACGTCATCGACCGCGCGGGCATCACTCATCTGTTCCGACTCGGTGAGGCGACCGGAGCGACCACCGAGGAGCTCGTCCGCGCATTCGTGGTGGCCGAGCAGGTCTTCGGGATGGCCGATCTGCTCGACCGTATCCAGAGCGCGTCGGCCTCGATCGACGCGGTCGACGAGATGATGCTCTACGCGCGGCGGCTGTTGTTCCGTGTGTCGCGCTGGCTTTTGGCATTCCGGCCGCAACCGCTGCCAATGGCAGCCGACATCACCCGCTACCGCGAGCGGGTCGCCGACCTCACCGCACGCCTCGACGGCTGGTTCGGTCCGGCCTCGGCGCGCGACGTCGACGCGCGGGTGCGCCGGTATCACTCCCTTGGGGTGGCTGCGGAACTCGCTCACGACGTGGCGGTCAGTCTGCATAGATTCTGCCTGCTCGACATCATCGACGCGGCCGAGATCGCCGACCGCGATCCGGGCGAGGTGGGTGAACTGTACTTCGGCGTGATGGAGCACTTCGGTCTCGAGGAATTGCTCACCGCGGTGTCGAATCTCGACTACGGTGACCGATGGCATGCGTTGGCGCGCTTGGCATTACGTGACGACATGCACGGTGCGCTGCGGGCGTTGACGCTGACGATCCTCGAGAGCAGCGAGCCCGACGAACCGTGTGCGGAGAAGATCAGCGAGTGGGAGAGCGCGCACTCGTCTCGTCTGGCCCGGGTGCGCTCGATGTTGGCCGAGATCGAGGCGGCCGGCAACATCGACCTCGCCACGCTGTCGGTGGCTGCCCGGCAACTCCGTAGTGTCATCCGGTGAGTGGGATCATCCGATGAGCCGTGACGCCGTCAGACCGGACGCGGTTCACGACGAGGGGAGTCGCAATGCTCTACGAGAATGAGGGAATGGCCACTGAGAAGGGATATGTCGTGCGGGTCCCGGTGCGGTGGTCAGACATGGACGTCTTCCAACACATCAACCACGCACGGATGGTGACCCTCCTGGAGGAGGCTCGAATCCCGTGGCTGTTCTATGACGGACGGCCCACCGCCGATCTGCGGCGCGGCTGTCTGGTCGCCGACCTGCACGTGAAGTACGCAGCGCAGATCCGCCACGACGAGGCTCCCATTGTGGTCACCATGTTCGTGGAAAAGGTTCGCGCGGTGGACTTTACCGTCGGCTATGAGGTGCGCCCCGACGGTGCGCAGCCCTACGACGCACCGGCGGTCATAGCCTCCACCCAACTTGTCGCGTTCGACGTCGATGCGCAGCGTCTGCGGCGCCTGACCGCGGACGAACGCTCGTACCTGGAGAGCTTCCGGCTGCCGAGTACCACCGAGCAGACCGCACAGCGTCATGGAGGGTGAGCGGTATTTGGTGTTGCAGCGCGCCGACGACCTTTCCGACGCTCTGGCCTTCCTCGGTCGTGCACACCGGCTCAACGACGCGGCCGTTGTGCGCGTGGCGGTGCGCGGTGACGGCCTGCTCGGCCTGTGGTCGCACACCGGGTTCGACGTTCTGGTCACCCGCTCGGTGTTCGGGCGGATGGCGCCCACCGATCTGGTTGCAGACGTGACCGCCTTGCGTGCGGCGCTTTCGGGTGCAACGCCCGGGACACCCGTCGACCCTGGTATGCCGTTTGACTCGGCGTGGCGCGGCGCACTGCCGTTGCCCACCGGTTTCTGCCAGGTCGATGACGTGCCCGCGCGCACGGTGGTGGGGCTCGTCCGGGACGGTGCTCGCGTCGCACGTGAGGAGGGCAGCGCGCACGGCCCGGCGACCGGCGTACTCGATCAGAACGTGCTGGAGGTCACCTCGACCGACGGCGGACTACGGGCCGCAGTGTCCCTGCGCGCGCTGTTCGCGCTCACCGGAATGGGTTTCGTCCGCGACGCGCAGGGCCGTGCGATCACCGAGGACTCCGATATCGAGGCGATCGACGCTGGTGAGCCGATCCGTATCCGAATGTCGTCTACCTGGATTCGGATCGACGCGAGGTTCGGCGCGGTTTACCTGCGCCGCCACCGCGACCTCGGCGTCACAGTGCTGTGACCACCTCCCGGTGGTCCCTCGGTGCGCGGTCTCACACCAGCCAGGCGGCGGAGTTCGGCGCGAGATGACCATCGACAAGAGGCGCGCTGAGTAGCAGGACTTCTCCAGGCGGGAGCGGTACCGGCTCCTCGCCGGCGTTGAGGGCGCAGATCAGGCCGCCACCGGCTCTGCGGAATGCCAGGCAGTCGGTGGGTGCGCCGTACCACTCGACCGTATCTCCACTGAATTCGTCTCGGCTGAACCGTAATTCGATTGCCTGCCGATACAACGAGAGGGTTGAGGACATGTCCTCGAGCTGTTTCTCGACCGTGTAGGGCGCCCAACCATCGGGCATCGGCAACCACGTCTGCGCCGAGGTACTGAAACCATAGGGCGGCTGTGTGCCCTCCCACGGCAGTGGCACCCGGCAGCCGTCGCGCCCTCGTTCGGTGTGATCCGAGCGCTCCCATACCGGATCCTGCAAAGCCTCGTCCGGGAGATCCACATTGGGCAGTCCGAGCTCGGCCCCGTTGTAGATGAAGATCGTTCCGGGGAGAGCGAGTTCGACCAGGGCCATCGCGCGCGCCCGGGCACTGCCGATGTCGAGGTCGACCTCGGAGTGCGGGTCGTGCTGATCGAGGCGACCGTAGCGCGAGACCTCCCGGTCGACGTCATGATTGGACAAGGTCCACGTTGGTGTCCCCGCGACCCGAAGCACCGCATCGAGAGAGTTCTCGATCGCGGCGCGGATCTCGTCGGGATCAAACGCGGCCTTGGCAAGTCGGAAATTGAAGCCGAGATGCAGCTCGTCCGGTCGCAGGTACTCGGCGAAGCGCTCGTTGTCCTCCACCCAGATCTCGCCCACGTTGGCCGCGCCCGGATACTCGTCGAGAACCTTGCGGATCTTTCGGTGGATCTCGTGCACCGCATAGTTGTTGAATCGCGGGTCGTCGTCGCTGTTCGTCAGCAGCCCGACCGAGTCGAGGTCCATGTCCGGCAGATCCGCGGGCTTGGCCATCCCGTGTGCGACGTCGATGCGGAAGCCGTCGACACCGCGGTCGAGCCAGAATCGAAGGGAGCGTTGGAGATCCTCGAAGACCTCGGGGTTCTCCCAATTCAGATCGGGTTGCTCGGCGGCGAAGATGTGCAGATACCACTGGCCGGGCGTGCCGTCGGACTCGGTGACCCGTGTCCACGCCGGTCCGCCGAACACGCTGTGCCAGTTATTGGGCGGTTCGTCGCCGCTTTCACCGAGGCCGTCGCGGAAGATGTAGCGGGCGCGTTCGGGGCTGCCGGGTTCTGCGGCGAGGGCGGCCCGGAACCACTGGTGTTGGTCGCTGGTGTGATTGGGGACAAGGTCCATCGTCACGCGTATCCCGCGGTCGTGTGCCTCGGCAACGAGTTCGTCGAAGTCCCGGAGATCACCGAAGAGTGGGTCGATGTCGCGGGGGTCGGAGACGTCGTAACCGTGATCGGCCATGGGGGAGCACATGATCGGACTCAGCCAGAGGGCGTCGATCCCGAGGAGTTCGAGATATCCGAGTTTGTCGATGACCCCGGCCAGATCGCCGACACCGTCTTCGTCGAGGTCGGAGAAGGACCGCGGGTAGATCTGGTAGAAGATGGCCGATCGCCACCATGTGGTGTCGGACGGGTCGAGTTGCGGCACAACCGAACCTGGCGCTGCAAAGTCGGTCGGTTCACCGGCGGGGTCATTCTCGGAAGTCGCCTCATACCCACCGGTCCCGTGGGTTCCTTCACCCGGGTCGGCGGGATTCGGGCCGGGGCCGCTTGGGCCGGAGACGTGCTCGTGGGTGAGTACTCCCTCGGAGATGGTGTCCTCCGAACCCATTGGCACAGCGCTCGATGTCTCATCGCTCACGTCGTAATTGTGCCTCACCAGACAATTCGGTGACCCATGCAGGTCCGTGCGGCGAGTCGCCGATGCGAGCGCCGAGGGTGGGGCGTTGGTCAGAACGGTGAATTCACCATCGACTGTGCAGCCATTTCCATGTAGTCGGTGAGCGCACGGCGATGTTCGTCGTCGAGAGTCTGCGAGTCGATCTCCGCGATCGCGGTGTGCATACAGCGCAGCCAGGCATCGCGTTCGATCGGTCCGATCTTGTAGGGGTGGTGCCGCATCCGTAACCGTGGATGGCCGCGTTCCTCGGAATAGGTTCGCGGCCCACCCCAGTACTGTTCGAGGAACATGCGGAGTCGGCGTTCGGCCGGTTCGAGGTCTTCTTCGGGATAGAGCGGACGGAGTATCTCGTCTTTGGCGACCTCGGAGTAGAAGGTGTGGGTCAGGCGGGCGAAGGTATCGGCACCGCCGACCTCGTCATAGAAGGATCGGCTCTCGGGTGCGGGCACGGGCTGGGAGGCACTCACCCCACCAGTGTCCTCCACCGGCGCCGGAGGTCTCAAACCTCACGCGTGCCCACCGGTGGTGGACACCGTGGGTATCGGAGGTCGGTGGCCTGTACCGACATCCATTGTTCATGCAAGTGACCTGCGTCGGCACCCGAGATTTGTCGTGCACGACAGCGCTCATCGTGTTCCACTTGACACGTCCGGCGCGCGTACGGGAGGCGGGATGACACGCAGGAGCCAACGGCAAGTTCGCGATGTGACGGTGTTGCGCGGCGAGCCCCGGTCGCTGCGCCCAGCCCAGGAGAGCCCGGTGTCCACCGCCCCGGAGGTCACCCAGAAGCCTGATGTTGCCGACGCGTCCCGTCCGGCTGCGGGACCGTGGGGACGCCGCCGCGTTCTGCTGCTCAACGCGACCTACGAGCCGCTGACCGCGATCTCCCTGCGCCGGGCGATCATTCTCGTCCTGCGTGAACGCGCCGACGTGGTCCACGCCGCGGCCCCGGGCAGGGCTGTGCATTCCGCGGCACGTACGGTCCCGATCCCATCGGTGATCAGGCTGCGGACCTACGTCCGCGTGTCCTATCGTGCGGTCACCCCGATGACCAGGGCGGCATTGATGCATCGGGACCACTCCCGCTGCGGCTATTGCGGGGCCAAGGCCACCACGATCGACCACGTACTTCCCCGAAGCCGTGGCGGTGGGCACTCCTGGGAGAACTGCGTGGCCTGCTGCGCGAGCTGCAATCACCGCAAGGCTGACCGCCTACTCAGCGAACTCGGCTGGACCCTGCACACCCCGCTCACCGCCCCCAAGGGGCGGCACTGGCGACTGCTGGCCACGATCAAGGAAATCGATCCGGCGTGGGTCCAGTACATCGACGCAGGGGCGGCCTGACAAGCCGCACGCTTCTCGTGGACGGAGTCCGCCGCATCGGCTCGGTCGGAGTCCGCCGCATCGGCTCGGTCGGAGTCCGCCGCATCATCTACGACACGTTGTAGGCCCCGCTGGGACGCACACGCGCCGGTGGGCTAGATTGATCACACAACCTGGTGGTGCGGGCGGTTTTTGGCCGTTCGAGGAACACCGATCGAAAGGATGTCATGGATAGCGCCATGGTCGGTATCGGAGTCGTGGTCACGGTCATCTGTGTCGTGATGGTCGTGCTCTGCGTCGTCTCGATGATGCTTTCGTCCGGCCCGAAATACCCGAAGGTGCAGGAGTACACGCTCGACCAGGCCTGGACGCGTCAGCCCTTGCTGTTCAGCGCCACCGAGATCGAGCCGATGGCACTGCCGCACCACGCGGGACCGACCGATACGGATGGAGGCTCGGCCAGTGGCAAGTGGTGAAGTGACTCAGGCAGGCACACCCGGCGCCCCGCAGGGCAACGTCAAGCTGTCGCCGACCACCGCGCTCCCCATGGGAACCGTGATCACCAACAGTGGTCGGGTCTCGGCGACCAGGTTCCCCGGTCAGTCACCGAGCACCCCGCCGTTCTCGCAGCGGGATCTGATCGACCTTGACGACGCGCTCAAGGCCGCCAGCGAGAAGGCTCTCGTGCGATTCTCGGTCTATATCGGTGAGCTCGGTGAGGATGCCGTCGCCGATGCGCGCGCGGTCCTCGCCCATGCTCCCGAACCTGCCCACGGTGCTCTGATCGCTGTGTCGCCCAACACCCATGACGTCGTTGTTGTCTCGGGTGCGCGGGTGGCCGACAGGGTCAACGATCGGGTCGCCCAGCTCGGTGTGACCGCCGCGATCGGCAGCTTCCGCTCGGGTCAACTCATCGACGGGCTGATCGCCGCACTGCACGTCGTCGCGACTGCTGCCGCTCCTTCCTGATCACCGGATCTCGCTTCTTCTCGCCGATGCGGGGCTCTCCTCCGAGAGCCCCGCATCGGCGTTTTCGGTAGGTGTCGAGCCGGAAGCCGGGCGTCTGCGCGTATCGGACCGCCCGTGCACCCCGGCCGCCATGTACGGTCCGTGCGCGCCATGTACGTACGGAACCGGCGCCGCTCACCCCTGGTGTGAGTGAACGGCGCCGGGTTCTCGTGGTTCCTGATGATGTGCCAATCGGCCTTCAGCGTGCGGCAAATTCCTTCTCGGTGACGAGGGTGTCGTCGTGGGTGCGTGGCCGGTCGATCGGTTCCTCGTCGACCATGTCTTGTTCGTTGAACGGGGCGCGGCCGGCGAGCACCTCGTCGACCCGCGCCTTGTTGACGGTTCCGGTCCACGAGCCGACGAGCAGGGTGGCCACGGCGTTACCGGAGAAGTTGGTGACCGCACGCGCCTCCGACATGAAGCGGTCGATCCCGACGATGAGGCCGACGCCGTCGAGCATCTCCGGTCGGTGGGCCTGTAGCCCGCCGGCCAAGGTGGCCAGGCCGGCGCCGCTGACGCCGGCGGCGCCCTTGGAGGCGATGATCATGAATACCAGGAGACCGATCTGTTCCGAGATCGACAACGGATCACCCATGGCGTCTGCGATGAACAGCGAGGCCATGGTCAGGTAGATCGCGGTGCCGTCGAGATTGAACGAATATCCGGTCGGCACGACGACACCGACGGTCGACTTCTCGACACCGAGGTGTTCCATCTTGGCGATCAGCCGGGGCAGCGCGGACTCCGACGACGAGGTTGCGAAGATGAGGAGGTACTCGCGGGCCAGATACCGGACCAGCTTGAAGATCGACACCCCGGCGGAGGTCTTGAGCAGCGCTCCCAGTACACCGAACACGAACACCAGGCAGGTCAGATAGAACGCGGCCATGAGTACCAGTAGTTGGCCCACCGCAGCCCAGCCGGTCTGGCCCACGACGTTGGCGATCGCGCCGAAGGCGCCGATCGGGGCGACCCACAGGATCATGGTGAGGATCTTGAAGACCAGTTTCTGGACGTAGGCCACCGCGGTGAGGATGGGCTCGCCCGTGCGCCCCATGGCCTGGATGGCGAAGCCGACGAGCAACGCTACGAACAGGGCTTGCAGCACGCTGCCCTCGGTGAGCGACGACAGCAGCGAGGTGGGAATGATGCCCTCGACAAATGCCATCGTGCCGCCCGATTCGTGTGCCTTCTCCGCCAGCTCTGCGCCTTGACCGGCGACCGCCGAGATGTTGAGACCGGTGCCGGGCTTGATGAGGTTGCCCACCACCAGGCCGATGGCCAGGGCGACGGTCGACATCACCAGAAAGTAGACGAAGGCCAGGCCGCCGACCTTGCCGACGGTGGCGGCCTTGCGGACCGATCCGATGCCCAGGACGATGGTGCAGAAGATCACCGGCGCGATCATCATCTTGATGAGGGCGACGAACATCGTCCCCAGCACGCCGATGTCCTTGCCCACCTCCGGCCAGATCAACCCGACGGCCACGCCGGCGACCACCGCGATGATCACCGAGAGGTAAAGCCAATGAGTACGGTCCCGCTTCTTGCGCTGGATGGCCGGGAAATCGGCGGTGGCCGCCGCGTTTGACCTGATATTCATCAAGTGACTCCTTTCTCGTCCCGCCCTCGCATACGGCGATGGGAGGTGCTGACCGAGAATTCTTCGGCGTCACGGTGACCCCGGTCACCATTGAGTTCATTTCGTTCAGTGGCGTGGACCACCTCGATCGGGCAATGTGAGTGCGCCGGTACGGCACCATGTGTCAGGTTGGGGCCGGGTGGCGGAGAACGAGGAGGCGCACGGGTGAGGGTACGGTCGCTGGCCGGGCAGGCAGTCGCATTGCAGGTCGCGGTGGTCATCGCGATCGTCGTGGTGGGCAGCCTGCTCGCGGTCGTCGATGCCCGCGCCGACGCGAATCGTGCGGCGCGGGAGCAGGTGACCGCGGTGGCGGTGAGTATCGCCGACGCGCCGTCGACCGCCGCGGCAGTCACCTCGCCGGACCCGACGACGCAGCTACAACCGGTCACCGAGCAGATCCGGCTGGCCACCGGCATCGCGTTCATCACGATCATGAACACCCGCGGCATCCGCTACACCCACACCGATCCCCGGTTCATCGGTGGTCACTACCTGGGTACCATCGAACCGGCCCTGCGGGGGCAGACGTTCACCGAGATCTACACCGGCACACTCGGTCCGTCGGTCCGCACCATCGCTCCGGTCCGCGCCGGCGACGGCACCGTCGTCGGCGCGGTGGCCGCGGGCATCACCCAGTCGACGTTGACCGAGGACTGGGTGAGGCAACTCCCGCTCATCGGCGCCATCGGCGGCGCCGCGTTGGTGATTGCGTTGGTCGGGTTGTGGGCGATCCGTCGGCGTCTGCTTCGGCATACCGGTGGACTCACTCCGACGGAGTTGCGGGTGATGTACGACCATCACGACGCGGTCCTTCATGCGGTCCGTGAGGGACTCGTCGTCGTCGATTCGTCGCGGCCGGTACTCGTCAACGACGAGGCGCGTCGTCTGCTGGGAACCGAAGAGCCACATCGTATCCCGGAGTTCATGACGTCGGGCACCGAACCTTTGCGCGACGTTCTCGTCGCTGAGGGAGGGCGAGTGCTGATGGTGAATCGGTCACCCGTGCCCGATCGGGATGCCGCGGTGATCACCATCCGCGACCGCACCGAGGTGGCCGAGGCGATGGGTGAACTCGACTCGATGACACGCTTCGCCGAGGCGCTGCGGTCGCAGGCACACGAGTCGGCGAATCGCCTCCACACGATCGTGGCGTTGATCGAGATGGGACGGTCGGCCGACGCCGTACGCATGGCCACCGAGAACCTCGAGCTCTCCCAGAAACTCGTCGATCGGGTCGGTGACGCTGTGGTCGAGCCGACGCTGGCGGCATTGTTACTGGGCAAGACGGCACAGGCTGCAGAACGCGGTGTCGAACTGACTCTGACCGAGGACTCGATGGTCGATGACCATGCGACGCAGATCCTTTCGGCCGGTGAGATGATCACCGTGGTGGGCAATCTGATCGACAACGCGCTCGACGCCGTCGAGCCGTCCGATCCGTGGGTCGAGGTGACTGTCATCGGCGACGCTGCCCATGTGCACCTGGTCGTCGCCGATTCCGGGCCCGGCATGACTCCCGCCGAGTTCGCTCGAGCGCGACGCCGCGGTTACTCGACGAAAGCCGGTGGCGACACGGCCGGCCGCGGACTTGGTCTCGCGTTGGTGGCGCAGGTCGTGCACCTGCACGGCGGTACGATCCGAGCGGAGAACACCTACGGCTCGGTGATCAGCGTGGAGATCACGGCCGGCGGGCAGGCGTCGACACCGACCGAACCGAACGCCGGGAGGTTCAGATGATGCGAGCAGGGACGAGATGATCCGGGTGCTCGTTGTCGAGGACGACCGGGTGATCGCCGCCGCACACGTCGACTATCTTTCCCGGATCGGCGGATTCGACGTCGTCGCCCATGCGGCCACCGCGCAAGAGGCGCTGCGCCGGGCTGCCACGGCCGCAGACGGCGCTCACCCCGTCGATCTCGTCCTGCTCGACCTCGGTCTGCCCGACGCGAGCGGCATCTCGCTCGCCTCGGCATTGTCGGGCATCGTCCCGTCGCCTGACATCATCGCGATCACCGCGCAACGAGACCTGGATTCGGTTCGTAGCGCGATGGCCCACGGTGTGCTGCTCTATCTCATCAAGCCGTTCACCTTCGCGGCATTCGGTGAGAAGATCCGGCAGTACCGCAGCTACCGCGAGGCACTGACCGGTGGGGGAGACGCGGTGAGTCAACGCGACATCGATCGTGCGTTGGCGAACCTACGCACCGCCGACAGCCGGCGTACCGCTGCCCCGGGGCGCGCCCCGGACACCGAGGACGCCGTCGGGCGTGCCATCCGCGACAGCGGCGGCGGTCTGACCGCCTCGGAGGTCGCCGGAGCGATCGGTAGCTCACGGGTGACGGCCTGGCGCTACCTGGAACGTCTCGCCGACGACGGCACGGTCGACCGGGTCACCGAGTACGGCAACACCGGTCGACCGCAGATCCGCTACGTCTGGCGGTCGCGCTGAGTATTTGGCCGTCGGCCGCATGGTCACCGCTTAGCGTCAAACGCCCGGGCACGTAGTGAACGTTCCACTCCCGCACGGCCTTCGGCGATGAGACGCTTGAGCGCGGCGGGATGATCGCCGACCAGGAACTCATCGGCGGCGGCGAGACCGGCCTCACTGAACTCCCACGACGGGTAGAGCCCGACCACCACGGTCTGTGCGACCTCGCTCGAGCGTCGCGACCACACGCCGGGCACGGCGTTGAAGAACTTCGCGACGTACTCGCCCAGAAGTGCACCCTGACCGGGTCGGGCGAAGCCTGCGACGACCGATCGGGTGAAGATGTTCGAGGCCGAATCGTCGTCGACGGCCTGGGCCCAGGCGTCGGCCTTCGCCTGCGCAAGCGGACGGGCGGCACGGGCCGTCGCGGCCTGCCGGGCACCGGCGGCGGTGTTGTCGCGCTCGGCCTCGGCATCGATGACCGGGGTCGAGCCGGGGTCGGTGTCGATGGCGCCCGCGGTGGCCAGTGCGATTACCAGGCGCCACCGCAGGTCGGTATCGATGGTGAGTCCGGACAGTCCGTGCGCCCCTGGGTCGTCACCGTCGAGCAAGCCTTTGGCCACGCCGACCTGGTCGTCGTCGAGGGCGCCGGCCAACAGAGTATTGACAAAGGCCAACTGGTGGTCCGAGCCGGGTTCGGCGGCGCGGGCGAGTTCGAGCAGTCGCGCCGAGAAGCCGGAACGCCCGGTCTCTTCGGCCCACGTCGGGTCGGCATAGGACTCGATGGCGGTGGTGGCCTGCAACAGCACTCGCTGGACAACCCCGATCTCGGTTTCGGCAGCGATCCCGCGCTCGACCAGCTCGACGAAGTCGCGGGCGGCCATCTCGGCCTGACGGGTCATCTCCCACGCCGCCGACCACACCAGGGTGCGCGGCATCGAGTCGCTGATGTCGCCGATCCGGGTGGTCGCAGTCAACAACGAGTCGGGGTCGAGCCGCACCGAGGCGTAGGTGAGGTCGTCGTCGTTGATCAGGATCAGCTTGCCGCGGTGGACGCCGAGCAGATCGGCGACGTCGGTGCGTTCGCCCTCGACGTCGAGTTCGACGCTGTGGGTACGGGTCAACGCGCCCGAGTCGCCGTCGTCATAGATGCCGACCCGCAGGCGGTGCACCCTTGTCGCGCCTACCGCCGACGAATTGTCGGCGCCACCCGCGCCCGGGACCGCGCCGTCCTGCACGATCGTGAACCGGGTGAATGCGCCCGAATCGTCGAGCTCGAAGTCTGGGCGCAACACGTTGATCCCGGTGGTCTTGAGCCACTGCCCGCCCCAGTCGGACAGGTCGCGGCCCGAAGATTTCTCCAGTGCGGCAAGGAGATCGGCGAAGGTTGCGTTACCGAAGCGGTGCGCCGAGAAGTAGTCACGGAGACCGGCGAGGAAGTCCTCGAGTCCGACGTAGGCGACGAGTTGCTTGAGTACCGACGCGCCCTTGGCGTAGGTGATGCCGTCGAAGTTCACCTCGACCGCGGCGATGTCGGGGATGTCGGCGGCCACCGGATGCGTCGAGGGCAACTGGTCCTGCCGGTAGGCCCACGACTTCTCGACGTTGGCGAAGGTGGTCCAGGCACTGGTGTACTCGGTCGCCTCCGCCTGGCACAGCACCGACGCGAACGTGGCGAAGGATTCGTTGAGCCACAGGTCATCCCACCATTTCATGGTGACGAGATCGCCGAACCACATGTGGGCCATCTCGTGCAGGACGGTTTCGGCCCGGCGTTCGTAGAGATAGTTGGTGACGCGGGACCGGAAGACGTAGTCCTCCAGGAAGGTCACCGCTCCGGCGTTCTCCATGGCGCCCGCGTTGAACTCCGGAACGAAGAGCTGATCGTACTTACCGAAGGCGTAGGGGATGCCGAAGTTCTTGTGGTAGAACGCGAATCCCTGCTTGGTCTCGGTGAACAACCGGTCGGCGTCCATGAACTCCGCCAGCGAGGCCCGGCAGTAGATCCCCAGGGGGATGGTGCCGTGCTCGTCGGTGTAGGAGTCGGTCCATTCGGCGTAGGGACCGGCGATCAGGGCCACGAGGTAGGTGCTCATCGTCGGCGTCTCACCGAAGCGGTGTACGCCGGGTTCGGCTGCTACGGTGTTGATCTCAGGCGCGTTGGAGATCACCTTCCAATCGGTGGGTGCGGTCACCGTCAGCGTGTAGGTGGCCTTGAGATCGGGCTGGTCGAAACACGCGAACATCCGCTTGGCGTCGGCGGTTTCGAACTGCGAATACAGGTACACCGAGTCATCGGTGGGATCGACGAAGCGGTGGAGGCCTTCGCCGGTGTTCGAATATGCGCAGTCGGCCACCACGGTCAGGGTGTTCTCGGCGGCAAGCCCAGGCAATTCGATGCCGACGGACTCGTCGAAGTCGGTGACGTCGAGTTCGGTGCCGTTGAGCGTTGCCGAGCGCAGGGTCGGCGCAACGAGATCGATGATGGTCGATGCGCCTTCCGTGGCGGTGAAGGTCACCGTCGTGGTGGAGGCGAAGGTGGTGGCGCCCGGCGCGCCGTTGCCGTCAGTGAGATCGAGGTCGATGGCGTAGTGGGACACCTCGACGGTGGCGGCGCGCTCACGGGCCTGATCACGGGTCAGATTAGGGGCAGTCACAGTGGCCAGCTTAGTGCTCGGCGACAATCGGGGGTGCCGACCCGACGCCGGGGGAGCAGGATCGCAGGGAATGGGCTCGGCCGCCCGCAGGTTGAGTGTGCCGAGTTCGCCGCGCGCCCGATGTGAGCAGAGGGGTGTCCGGAAATTGTCGAAAGAAGGGAAGACCTATGTCGAAGGATCGTGTGGATTTCTGGTTCGATCCGCTATGTCCATGGTGCTGGATCACCTCGCGGTGGATTCTCGAGGTCGAGAAGGTGCGCGACATCGACGTCACTTTCCACCTCATGAGCCTGGCCGTGCTCAACGAGGGGCGCGAGATTCCCGACAGCTACCGCGAGGGCCTCAAGCAGGCATGGAAGCCGGTCCGCGTGATCGCCGCCGCGGCCTCGGCAAAGGGTGAGTCGATCCTCAATCCGCTCTACACCGCGATGGGTACTCGTATCCACAACGGACAGAACAAGGATCTCGACGTGGTGATCGCCGAGTCGCTCACCGAACTCGATCTCGATCCGACACTCGCCGCCGCCGCCGACTCCACCGAGTTCGACGAGGCGATCCGGGAGAGCCATCACCGCGGGATGGACAAGGTCGGCGACGACGTCGGCACGCCGACCATCCACATCAACGATGTGGCCTTCTTCGGTCCCGTGCTCTCGCGTATCCCGCGTGGGGAGACCGCGGGCACGGTGTGGGACGGCGCGGTGGCACTGGCGTCCTATCCACACTTCTTCGAACTCAAGCGCTCTCGTAACGAGAACCCTGAGTTCGACTGACCGCCTCGGAGCGTGCGCTCCGCCTCGACGACTCTCCTCGGTCGTCGGTGGCGGAGTCGTTCGGGCTGACGATGACCCGGTCCTCACCCGGCACCGGAATCGCAGGTGGGCGGGATCTATAGTGAGGCGCATGCGCGTATACGTGGGTGGAGATCATGCCGGCTTCGAACTCAAGACGGCTATCGCCGAGCATCTGCGATCCAACGGTCATGAGGTGATTGACTGCGGAGCGCACGTCTACGACGCCGTCGACGATTATCCGGCGTTCTGCATCGCCGCAGCGGAGAAGGTGGTGGCCGATCCGGGCAGCCTCGGTATCGTGCTCGGCGGCAGTGGAAACGGTGAACAGATCGCCGCGAACAAGGTGCCCGGTGCGCGGTGTGCACTCGCGTGGAGCGTGGAGACCGCCCAGCTCGCTCGCCAGCACAACAACGCGCAGTTGATGGGGATCGGTGGACGGATGCACACCACCGAGCAGGCGCTGGCGATCGTCGACGCCTTTCTGGCGGCGAAGTGGTCGGAGGAACCGCGCCACCAGCGTCGCATCGACATCCTCTCGGAGTTCGAGAATACGGGTGTGGCGCCGGCCGTCGGAGAGTCCTGAGCGCGGCATTCCCGGTGACGGTGACAGCACCGGCGAGTTCGGTGACGGTGGTCGTCGATGCCTGAGGGGCATACCCTGCATCGCCTCGCCCGTCGTCAACAGAAGCTCTTCGGCGGGCAACGGACTCGGGTGTCGAGTCCGCAAGGCCGATTTGCCGAGGGTGCCGCGGTGGTCGACGGCATGGAGTTCCACCGTGCTCAGGCGTGGGGTAAACACCTCATTCAACGCTACCGCGACGGTAAGCGGACCCAACTGCTGCACGTCCACCTCGGGCTTTATGGTTCGTTCACCGAATTGGCGGTGCCGATGGGGGCGCCCGTCGGAGCGGTCCGGATGCGGATCGTCGGAGACGAGGTGGGCACCGATCTGCGTGGGCCGACCGCGTGCGAGTTGTACACGCCGGCCGACCTCGAGGACCTCGTCGCGAGGCTCGGCCCGGACCCACTACGGTCCGACGCCGATCCGGAGCGTGCGTGGCAGGCAATCCGCCGCTCGTCACGACCGATCGGCGCTCTGTTGATGGATCAGAAGGTGATGGCCGGCGTCGGCAACGTTTATCGCGCCGAGGTCCTTTTCCGTGCACGTCTCGACCCGATGCGGGCCGGGCGCACCGTCGATCGGGAAGCCTTCGACGAGATCTGGGCCGACCTCGTTGACCTCATGCGAATCGGTGTGCGGCGCGGGCGAATTCACGTGATTCGGCCGGAGGACGACCACGGGCCGGGGTCGTACGCACCGGATCGGCCACGCACCTATGTGTACCGGCGCAGCGGAGACGCCTGTCGGATCTGCCGAACCCCGATCGCGACCACCGAACTCGTGGGTCGAAATCTGTACTGGTGTCGCCGCTGTCAGCGGTAACGGCCATACCGGCGGTGCGTCAGCGGGCGAGGTGCTTGAGGGTCAGCGACTTTTCGTGAGGCTGCGCGATGACGAGCAGCTCGGCGCGCTGGGTTCCGGACGACCATCAGGGCGATGCGTTCGTAGAGCCGACGGTGGTTGCGTCCGGAGGGGTAGGAAGCGTTCACGCAGACGTGCGAACGACATTGGTACCGCCTTCCCCGTCCTTCCCGGCGATGGTGATCGTCGATGGTTCGCGACCGTGCTCGTTCTCAGCCAGTGCTCGCGTTACAGATGTGTGACGCAACCGGAATCCAGGTGCTGTTGGGTGCCTTTGGCATGGCGATGACCAGGCATCACAGCACGATCGTCCAACTCTTACCCGGCCCTCAGCCGACTGTCCGGCACCTCTCATCGACCACCACGACGATGGAGTGATGACAGCGCACGCAGACCCGGTGCACGCGGTGACGGTCCTGGTGGTCGGCGGAACCGGCGAGTCCTACGACGGAGACACCCGCACCGAGGTCACCGGGCTGCTCTCGGGCGTCACCGATGCCCTCGATGACCGGTTCGACACCCGATGGGTGGGTTACCCGGCGAGTTACGGTCCGGCACCTCATCTTTCGGGGATCAGCTACGCCGATAGCGTCGCCGCCGGGGAACGCGCACTGGCCGCGGCTTTGCACGCGGTCGTCGGACCGGTGATGATGATCGGCTACTCACAGGGCGCGGTGGTGATCCGACGCCTGCTGGCCGATCTCGATGCACGTGCCGACATACGCGCGCTGAGCCGTGTCGGGGCGGTTGGATTCGTCGCCGACCCCCATCAGCCGCCCGGAGTGGTTGCGGGATGCGACGGGTGGGGAGTGGCCGGGCCGGGTCCGGCGATCCCCGAGCGAATCCCGGTCTGGTGGGTCGGCGCCCCCGAGGACATGATCTGCAACGCCTCGCGGGATTCGTTCGTCCGCGATATCGCCGATCTCACCGAAACCCTCGCGCTCGCCACTCCCCGACGCTGGTTGTCACAGACGTGGAAAATGGTGCGCAGCAACTCCTTTCAGAATGCCGGGGCAACCTCATTGCGACCTGCGCAGTGGTTGCGCGACGTCGAACGGTTGGGTTTGGCATGGCGGGAAGTCCGCGGCTATCTGCCCGGTGTGATCTCCTGGCGCGGAATGGTCATTCGCAATCGGGTCGGCGGTAGGCACACCGCTTATCACGAGGAGCCTTACCGCCGGAACTCGGTGACCGATCCACTGACCACCGGCTGTGAGGCGCTGGCCCAATGGATGCAGGTGCAGGCCACTTTCACCCTGGGCCCGGCCGACTGGGTGGCCTAAAGGCTTCCGCTCGAGTCGTGGGATCAGTCGACCTGGGTGACACTTGTCCGGGCGGTATATCGATCACCTGCGGTGACCGATATTCCGCCGAGCCACGGACACATCGAGCGAAGGATCCACGGTGGATCATTACGACATCATCGTCATCGGGTCAGGACCGGCAGGTCAGAAGGCGGCGATCGCCGCGGCCAAACTCGGCAAACGCGCCGCGGTCGTCGAACGCAAACACATGATGGGCGGCGTGTGTATCAACACCGGCACCATCCCTTCGAAAACCCTCCGAGAGGCCGTGCTCTATCTGACCGGCCTGAACCAGCGAGAGCTCTACGGACAGTCGTACCGACTCAAGACCGACATCACCGTGGCCGATCTCACCGCACGGACGATGCACGTCGTCGGCAAGGAGATCGACGTCATCCAGAGTCAGCTGACCCGCAACGGCGTGGCCACGCTCATCGGCAGCGCGACCTTCACCGGCCCGCACGAGATCGCGATCGAGGATGCCACAGGAGACCTCAAACACGTATCCGCCGACCACTTCGTCATCGCGGTCGGCACCCGCCCGGCGCGGCCGTCGTCGGTCGACTTCGACGGGGAGACCGTCGTCGACTCCGATCAGATCCTCGAACTCGACCGCGTTCCGGGATCGATGGTGGTGGTCGGCGCCGGGGTGATCGGCATCGAGTATGCGTCGATGTTCGCGGCACTGGGCACCAAGGTCACCGTGATCGAGCAGCGCCCGGCCATGCTCGACTTCTGTGACCGGGAGATCATCGAGGCCCTGCAGTATCAGCTTCGGGAACGTGGCGTCACCTTCCGTTTCGGCGAGCATGTCCGCACCGTCGAGACCCACCCCTCCGGGACCCTGACCATCCTGGAATCGGGAAAACAGATCCCGGCCGACACCGTCTTGTATTCCGCAGGGCGTCAAGGTGTTTCCGACGAGCTTGCGGTCGAGGCCGCGGGGCTCACCGCCGACAACCGCGGGCGGCTGAAGGTCGACGAGCATTTCCGCACCGAGGTCGGGCACATCTATGCCGTCGGCGACATCATCGGATTCCCGGCGCTGGCCGCCACCTCGATGGAGCAGGGACGCCGCGCGGCCTATCACGCCTTCGGCGAGCCGGTCGGGCACACCTCGACCGATCTGCAACCCATCGGGATCTACGCGATTCCCGAGATCAGCTTCGTCGGCCGGACCGAGGATCAACTGACCACCGACAACATCCCGTTCGAGGTGGGTGTGGCCCGTTACCGCGAGCTCGCGCGCGGAGCCATCATGGGGGATTCCTACGGTTTGCTCAAGCTTCTCGTGCACGCCGAGGACCGTACGCTGCTCGGCGTGCACGCCTTCGGGTCGAATGCCGCCGAACTGGTCCACATCGGTCAGACCGTGATGGGTCTCGGCGGCACCGTCGACTACCTCGTTGATGCAGTGTTCAACTACCCGACGTTGGCCGAGGGGTACAAGGTGGCCGCACTCGATGCGTCGAACAAGATGCGGGCGATCGCGCGGGTGCGCGCCCAGGGGCGGTCGCTGGATCTCGACGTGTCAGCGCCGGTGGCCTGACTCGATCAGCGCGCAGACGACGAAGGGCCGGCCCAGAGGGGCCGGCCCTTCATCGGTACGAGGAGCGGTGAGTGGTCAGTCGCCGGTGTACTGGCCGCCGACGGTGCCGCGAACGACGATCGGGGTGCCGCGACCGATGGTGTCGTAGACCCACTTGCCGTTCTCGGTGCTCACGTTGATGCACCCATGGCTGACATTGCTGTGACCCTGCTGTTCGAGTGACCACGGAGCGGCATGGATGAAAATCCCGTCCCAGGACATGCGGGTCGCGTACTCGACGTAGGTGCGGTACCCACCGGGCGAATCGACGGGGACTCCGTAAGTCGAGGAGTCCATGTACATGTCGCGGTACTTCTCCTTGGTGTGGTACACGCCGTTCGGGGTCGGGTGGGCTTCAGAGCCCATCGAAATCGGCATCGACTTGACGAAGGTGCCGTCCTTCCACCAGTAGATGGTGTGCGTCGAATCCTGGGCGAGGGCCACCCAACCGGTCGGGGTCGAGACGTTCGGCTCCGCGGGGACTCCGGGGGTTTCCGGAGTGGTGGTGGTCGTCGACGGCGGGGCGGCCGGCGGAGTCGGCAGACCCGGGATCGACGGGATCTGGACCGGCGGTAGTCCGGGGATGATCGTGACGGGGGCGGCCTGAGCCATGCCCGGCAGCGCAAGGGCCACAGCGATCACGCCGAGGACGATGGCCACGAGGCGGCTCATGCCGCGACGACGGCGAGGTGAGTTTGTGGTGTTCAACACGGAAGTGGAAACCTTTGCTTGTGGGACATCCGGGCGCACCCCCGGGGCGCAGGCACCATCGTTACACAACTGTTGTCATGCGGCCAAAGGCCATTGGGCGATCAGGCTAGGTCACCGTCGTGTAGTCGCGATCCGGCATCTGGAAACCTCAGGTGAGCGCGCCGGAAGCAGTCAGTGTGATTGCGGTCACATAAGCCGGCCCCTGTCCCCACCTCATGCGACATCAGTAGGTGCTGGGAGCCGGCAACCCGGCGAACCTGTCACCGAGATGGTCCAACGCGGGGACCAGTCCGATCGCCGCCGCCAACAGGTGGATCGAGACCGTCGCTGATGACGTCGAGGTGATCGCCCGGGCGATGCGATCGACGCGGACCCGGCGATGGGTCGGCCGGCGACCGAGACGCTTTTCCGGGGTCGGTGCCATCGTATCTGTGCACCGCGCGAGACCGAGCTGCGATGGAAGGACGGCAGCAGTGCCGTGTGCTGCCTGCGGGGCTGCTCGGTGACTTTGGTGAGCACCGGGTCGGTGGTGCTCGGTCGATGCGGTCATGCGCAAACCGCCGCCGGTCGGGTCGCACCCGGCAGTCGTGGCATCGACGACAGGGGTGCCGTGCGCATCCGCGACGGTCGGGGTCGGCGCGCCGAACGTGCGCGATTCTCTGGTGGTGCCTAGGTGATGTCGGTTTCACGGCTACGGAAGTTCATGTCATCAGGTCAGTGCGCGAGCCAGAAGTGGGTGATGAGGCTGGCGGCGGCGATCGGCAGATCAGCATGGGTGATCCTCGTCCGGGGTAGCCGGTCAATCCGGGTACCCCGCACGCTCTGGAGATCGAGTTTTCTGGTCAGCGCACGGGAAGGATCTTTGTTGACCCACGCGGGGTGGAGGGGACCTCCGAGGGCGGATGGATGTGCCAACGCGTCGGCGGCGACGCGCGGGGCGAATGCGCCGGTTGGAGGTACACCACCGGCATGCCCGGGTGATCGTCGGATTCGATTACCCAACCAGTGACGTGCTGATCTGGAACCTCGGTGTATTTCACACTCGCCGTCGCGGCGGTCGCGCAGCGTTGTCGTTTACCCGTCCGGTACGCAGTGGATTCCGACGGCGGCGGACATGGTGCTCGCGCCGGTGGCGTAGTTCTGGCAGGTTCCGGTTGAGCTCGATGTGCCCACTCAGTTGCTCCCACGATGTGCAACGATCTTCGCCGCGGTGGCCATCCGGCGGGAGGCCATCATGTCGATGATCGTCCGGTCGGCGACTGTGATCGGTGGCGGGCTTGCCGGGGTCATCGCCGCGGGGGCGTGAACGTCCTGATCGTCGGCGCCGAACGGGTGGGCCACGCGGCGATGCAGGACGTGCCGCGCACGGTGGAGGTGCTGCGCACCAGCGACGCCGAGTCGTCCACCTCGCATCCGGGATTCGCCGACCTTGCCGACCTCGCCGACCTCGCCGACCTTGCCGACCTCGCCGACAGAATCCGCAGGGCCGGAGTCGATTTCGAATCCGAGATTGTTGAGTATGCCGAAACAATCACCGGTGGAACCGGATTGGCCGTCTATCGCGTCGTCTACAATCATTGTCGAACGCGGCACGGCACGCGCCGGGCGCGCGGTGGCTCCGGGCTCGTGAGGATGGCTGCTCGCGTCGACAACTGCGGAGGTACCTTCGTGGCGAGAGTGGTCGACCGACACTGGTGTGCGGATGTCTCAATTCCGGTCGCGGCGGTCGCAAGCTCCGATGCCGGTCTTGTCGCTGTCGCTGATGATCGACAGGGGATTGGCGAGATGCGTTATCCACCAATGATTGTCGGGTCAGGGTAGATGGTCCGGCCAAACGGTGCGCCGGTGAGCGAGCAGCGGTGATGGGCCGGGCTGCCGTGGACAGTGACCAGGGCCTGGTGCGGGCAGGACCACGACGCATCCTGAGGCAATGGGACGGCTTGGAGGTGGTAACTGCGCCGAATACTCCGATGGCGAGGAGATGCCTGACGTGGTCCTCCGGCTCCGACCCGGCGTCGTCGTGATCGACCTCCGGATGTGCAGTATCGCGGGAGCGCAGGCAACGCGACGCCGCCGCGACGAACTCGAAAGCCCTCGAGTGTCGACGCCGGTGTTGGTTCTCTCCATCTTCTGTGACGAGCAACTGCTGTTCCCGGGCATTGCGGTCCGCCGGGGTTCGTGTTCAAGGCTTCACCGACCGAGGAGCTCATCAGGGCGGTGCGGCTTGTGGCGCACGGCGCGGCGGCCCTCGACCCCGCGGTGTCCGCGCGTGTCCTCGACCCAGCGGTGTCCGCGCGTGTCATCGACACCTATCGCCGGGCGCTCGGACCTACCGCACCGCAGGCGGCGCCCGACGGTCTGACCTCGCGGGAGCCGACCGTTCTCGGCCTCATCGGTCGGGGGTTCACCAACGACGAGATGGCGCGGAACTCGTGACCTCGGTGGTGAGGGTGAACTGCCACATCGGCAAGATCGTCACCACACCCGGCGTCGGTGACCGAGCCGCTGTAATGGACTACCCCCGTCTGCAGCGGGATCATCGAGTCCCGTCGCTGACGTGAGAGACCAGGCGGGCAAGACGCTCGCGAGGCCAGATGCCGAGAGCCCGGCACGTATGGCGTGCCGGGCTCTGGTGATCGCGAGCGGGTGACGGGAATCGAACCCGCGTAGCTAGTTTGGAAGACTAGGGCTCTACCATTGAGCTACACCCGCGTGCCCCGGCAGCGGTGCTTTCCGGTGTTGCCGGAACCCGCTGTGGTGCCCATGAGACTGTACCTGCTCGGTGTGCCCGAACCGAAATCGCCCCTCTGTCGCGAATCCGAGAGATCATGCGCAGGGCGATCCGGGTGGCCGGGTTTCGTCCGATGGACGGTGACCCGTAAGATCATCGGTCGGTCCTGTCCGCGCATCCCACCCCGGTGGTGTTGCCGCGATGCGGGCGCCGGGATGTGGCGCAGCTTGGTAGCGCATCCGCTTTGGGAGCGGAGGGTCGCAGGTTCAAATCCTGTCATCCCGACTCTGTACCGACCGAACGACAGCAACGGCCGGGCCCGTCAGAACGGGCCATGACGCACATGACGTCCGCAACGCGAGAAATAGGAGCATTCCAAGCGTGAAGAGCACCGTCGAGCAGCTGAGCCCCACCCGGGTGAAGCTCAACGTGGAAGTACCGTTCGAGGAGCTCTCGGGCGATTTCGATCGGGCGTTCAGGTCCTTGGCCCAGCAGATCCGGATCCCCGGATTCCGTCCGGGCAAGGCGCCGGCCAAGCTGATCGAGGCCCGCGTCGGACGCGACTCGATCCTCGCGCAGGTCGTCAACGATGCGCTGCCGGGCAAGTACAGTCAGGCCGTCGCCGAGACCGATACCAAGGCGATTGGTCAGCCCGAGATCGATCTCGAGGAGCTCAAGTACGGTGAGACGATCACCTTCTCGGCCGAGGTCGACGTTCGTCCCGAGCTCGATCTGCCGGACTTCTCGACCCTCTCGGTCGAGGTGCCCGCCGTCGTCGACGACGAGAACGCCGTCGACGAGCAAATCGAGCAACTGCGGAGCCGCTTCGGCACCCTGGCCGGTGTCGATCGAGCCGCCCAGAACGGTGACATGGTGTCCATCGACCTGGCAGCCAGTGTGGATGGCGAGGAAGTCGAGGAGGCATCCACCGAGGGACTTTCGCACGAGGTGGGTTCCGGTGACCTCGTCGACGGACTCGACGAAGCCCTCGTCGGTCTCAAGGCCGGAGAGTCGAAGGTCTTCACCACCAAGCTCGTCGCCGGCGACCATGCCGGGGAAGAAGCGCAGGTGACGGTGACGGTCAACACCGTCAAGGAGCGTGAACTGCCGGAACTCGACGACGACTTCGCGCAGATGGCCAGCGAGTTCGACACCGTGGACGAACTGCGGGCCTCGCTCGCCGAGCGCGTCGATCAGTCCAAGAAGCTCGAGCAGGCCAACCAGATCCGCGACGCCGTGGTCGAGGAACTCCTCGCCAAGGTCGACGTCCCGCTGCCGGAGAAGGTGGTCGAGTCGCAGGTCGAGTCGCAGCTCGAGCAGGTGCTGCACAGCATCGGTCACGACGAGGCGGTGTTCGCCCAGCTGCTCGAGGCGCAGGGCACCACACGCGAGGCATTCGAAGCCGAGGCCCGCGAGAGCGCGGAGAAGTCCGTGCGCACCGAGCTGCTGCTCGACGCGATCGCCGATGAGCTCGAGACCGTTGTCGGTCAGGATGAGCTGACGCAGCAGATTCTCTTCTCGGCACAGCGCTACGGGATCGCGCCGCAGGACTTCATCCAGCAGATGACGCAGGCCAACCAGCTCGGTGCGGTCTACGCCGACGTCCGCCGCAACAAGGCGCTCGGTGACGTCATCCGGAAGTTCAGCGTCACCGACTCCGACGGTAACTCGATCGACCTCGCAGAGTTTTTCGGTGAGGACGAGGTGGACGATTCGGCCGCCGCCGACGAGGCAGCCACCAGTGGCGTAGAGAGCTCGGACTCCGCCGACGCCGACAACGCCAAGAGCGCAGACGCCGAGGGCGCAGACGCCTGATCTCTTCGCCACGAACAGCCGGATTCCAGCGATGGACTCCGGCTGTTCGTGTCTGACATGCCGAGGCGGGCCGTGTTCTGCTGTGAGCGAAGTACGGCGCCGCCGGGAGTGCCGGACGCACTGCATTGGTTAGTGTCGGTGACAACGCCGGAACGGATACGCCGAACAACAGATTCCGGGATGGGACCAACAACAGCCGATGCGGTAGATGGCACCGGTGAACGAGAAGCAAGTAACGAGCATCAACGCAACGGGTGCGAGTCGAGCAGACCCGCACAACGCCGGTTGGGTTGCCCCCGACCCGGCACCACACCGACAGGTAAAGGTAGGAATCGTGAGCAAGCCCACTGATGACATCCCTTCGATGAGCCGCACTCCTCTGATGAGCTCGGGAGTTGCCGGGCTCAATCTCACCGATTCGGTGTTCGAACGACTGCTGCGTGAGCGCATCATCTTCCTCGGTACGCAGGTTGACGACGACATCGCCAACCGGCTGTGCGCGCAGATTCTGCTACTCGCCGCCGAAGACCCGACCAAGGACATCCACCTCTACATCAACTCACCCGGTGGGTCGGTGACCGCAGGCATGGCGATCTTCGACACGATGCAGCTTGCCGAATGCGATGTGGCCACCTATGCGATGGGGATGGCTGCGTCGATGGGTCAGTTCCTGCTGGCCGCAGGCGCCAAGGGCAAGCGGCACGCGCTGCCGCACGCGCGGATCATGATGCATCAGCCCTCGGCGGGTATCGGCGGTACCGCCGCCGACATCGCCATTCAGGCCGAGCAGTTCGCGGCGACCAAGAAGGAGATGAACCGGCTCAACGCCGAGTTCAGTGGCCAGCCGCTGGAGAAGATCGAGGCCGACGCCGACCGCGACAAGTGGTTCACTGCGGTCGAGGCCCGGGACTACGGTCTCGTCGACCACGTGATCTCCCGCGCCGCGATCGGTTCGCAGTAGCCCTTCGCCCAGCAGCCGAGCCCATCCCGTCACCACCACCCTTCACGGAGCAGACCATGACTCACCAGTACGACTCATTGCCGGCCGATGTGGCCGCCGGAATCCCTGCGTCGGCGTTGGCCCTCAAGAGCATCGAGGCGCGCTACATTTTCCCCTCGTTCATCGAGCACACCCCCAACGGGGTGCGCCAGTATGACCCGTACTCGAAGCTGTTCGAGGAGCGGATCGTGTTCGTCGGTACGCCCATCGACCAGACCGTGGCCAACGACGTGATGTCGCAGCTACTGGTGCTCGAGTCGCAGGACCCCGACCGCGACATCACCATGTACATCAACTCGCCGGGCGGCAGCGTTCCCGACATGCTGGCCATCTACGACACGATGCAATACGTGCACTGCGACATCGTGACGGTGTGCCTGGGTGAGGCGGCCTCGGCGGCGGCGATCCTGCTCGCCGGCGGTACGCCCGGCAAGCGCGCGGCCCTGCCGAACGCGACGATCTTGATCCACCAGCCACGCACCGGTGGTGCCTATCAGGGACAGGTCTCCGACCTCGAGATCCAGGCGGCCGAGATCGAGCGCATCCGTAACCGTCTTGACGAGATCCTCGCCTCGCACACCGGCCAACCGGCCGAAAAGATCCGCAAGGACACCGATCGGGACAACATCCTTACTGCCGAGGCCGCGAAAGAGTACGGCATCGTGGATGAAGTGTTCGATTACCGCAAGAAGTCTATGAAGAAATAGCCGGTGTCCATCACCGGCACGCTCATGGTGCGGTCGAGCCGTCGGGGAATGTCTCGGGCGGCCGACCGGACGACATTCTCGCGACATTTGGCCCAAGCGGTCGAAGTAACGGGCATCCGCGGGTACCGTCGGAAGGGCGAGCACTCGTGGCTAGCCCGTTCGAGCACGGTATGGGCCGCACGCCATGATAGTCCGCGCCGCGCCTGCCCCATCGTCGCCGATCCGGTGGCGGCGACGACCCCCGGCAGCCAGGCAACATCGAGGAAGTAGGTACAGCACACGATGGCACGAATCGGAGACGGTGGCGATCTGCTGAAGTGCTCCTTCTGCGGAAAGAGCCAGAAGCAGGTCAAAAAGCTCATCGCCGGTCCCGGCGTGTACATCTGCGACGAGTGCATCGACCTGTGTAACGAGATCATCGAGGAAGAACTCGCCGAGAACGGCGACGTCAAGCTCGACGAGCTGCCCAAGCCCGCCGAGATCAAGGAGTTTCTCGAGAACTATGTGATCGGTCAGGACACGGCCAAGCGCACGCTCGCGGTGGCGGTCTACAACCACTACAAGCGCATTCAGGCCGGAGAGAAGAAAGAGGCTCGTGGCGGTGAGACCGTCGAGCTGATGAAGTCCAACATCCTCATGCTCGGCCCGACCGGTTGCGGCAAGACCTACCTCGCGCAAACGCTCGCCAAGATGCTCAACGTTCCGTTCGCGATCGCCGATGCCACGGCGCTCACCGAGGCCGGGTACGTCGGAGAAGACGTCGAGAACATCCTCCTCAAGCTCATCCAGGCCGCTGACTACGACGTCAAGCGCGCCGAGACCGGCATCATCTATATCGACGAGGTCGATAAGATCGCCCGCAAGAGCGAAAATCCGTCGATCACGCGCGATGTATCCGGTGAGGGCGTGCAGCAGGCGCTGCTGAAGATCCTCGAGGGGACGCAGGCCTCGGTGCCGCCGCAAGGCGGTCGCAAGCATCCGCACCAGGAGTTCATTCAGATCGACACCACGAATGTGTTGTTCATCGTGGCGGGCGCCTTCGCCGGCCTGGAGAAGGTGATCTCCGAGCGAATCGGCAAGCGCGGCATCGGTTTCGGCAACGAGGTGGCCTCCAAGAATGACGTGGATGTCACCGATCACTTCGCCGAGGTGATGCCCGAGGATCTCATCAAGTTCGGGCTGATCCCGGAGTTCATCGGTCGTCTGCCGATCATCGCGTCGGTGACCAATCTGGACAAGGAATCGCTTGTGTCGATCCTGTCCGAACCCAAGAACGCGCTTGTCAAGCAGTACACCAAGCTCTTCGAGATGGACAACGTCGAACTCGAGTTCAGTGCCGACGCGCTCGAGGCGATTGCCGACCAGGCCATCCATCGCGGTACCGGGGCTCGCGGTCTTCGCGCGATCATGGAAGAGGTCCTGCTCCCGGTCATGTACGACATCCCCAGTCGGACTGACGTCGAGAAGGTCGTTGTCACCGCCGAGACGGTGAACGACAACGTGCTCCCCACGATCGTTCCGCGCGCCGAGAGTGACGACGAACGGCGCGACAAGAGCGCCTGAGGCCGTAGCCGACGAGAACGCGGAGTTCGATCCTCATCGAGTTCCGCGTTGTCGTCGTGCGCGCTGACCGAAGCGAGTCAGCTTGCTGTCGCGTGATGCGGTACGAGTCGGATGATCACCGCCTTGGAGACCGGAGTGTTTGAGTCGCGAGCGACCGACCCGAGAGCGACGAGTGGGTTGGTCTCCGGGTAGTACGCCGCAGCATTGCCGCGCGGTGTGTCGTAGGCGACGATCTCGAAGTCGTCCACCTGGCGCTCCTCAAGCCCATCCGGACCCTCGTACTCCGAGATGATGTCGACGTGATCGCCGCGCATGAAGCCGAACGCGGTGATGTCGTCGGGGTGCAGCATCAGCACCCGCCGGTTGCCCTTGATACCGCGATATCGGTCGTCGTGGCCGTACACCGTGGTGTTGTACTGATCGTGGCTGCGGAGTGTCTGCAGGACCAGACGTCCGGCGGGTACGGGTACCGATCTCAACGGGTGGGCGGCGAAGTTCGCTCGCCCGGTGGAGGTCTCGAACCGGCGGTCGTCCCGCGGCGGATGCGGCAGGACGAAACCGTCAGCGGCCCGAACGCGTGTGTTGAAGTCCTCGAAACCAGGGATGACGCGCGAGATGTGCTCGCGGATCACCCGGTAGTCGCGCTTGAGTGACTGCCAGGCGACTGGATGGTCGGGGCCGAGAGTGGCCTGGGCAAGATCGCAGACGATGGCTACCTCACTGCGCAGGAGATCCGACGCCGGGGTCAGTGAGCCGCGTGACAAATGGACCACCGACATCGAGTCCTCGACCGACACCTGTTGTGCCACACCGTCGATGACATCCTTGTCTGTCCTGCCGAGGGTCGGCAGGATCAACGCCGACCTGCCGGTGGCCACATGGGACTCGTTGAGTTTGGTGCTCACCTGGACCGTCAGCGCGCATCGCGCCATCCCTGCCTCGGTGAGCCTGGTGTCAGGTGCGGCCGAGACAAAGTTGCCGCCCATCGCCATGAACACTCTGACCTCGCCCCGCCGCATGGCGTTGATGGCGCCAACGGTGTCATACCCGTGGGCCCGCGGGCTGGTGATGCCGAACTCGGTGTCGAGGGACGCGAGGAACGCTTCGGGCATCTTTTCGTAGATGCCCATGGTGCGATCACCCTGCACGTTCGAGTGACCACGGACAGGGCAGACACCGGCGCCGGGCTTGCCGATCATCCCGCGCAGCAGCAACATGTTCACGCCCTCGGCGATCGTGGCGACTCCGTGCTCCTGCTGGGTCAGGCCCATTGCCCAGCAGAGAATGATGCGCTCGGAAGTCGCAACCCGCTCGGCGAGGGCCCGGATCTGGGCGTCATCGAGTCCGGTGGCCTCGATGATCTCGTCGAGTTCGACATCGGCGAGCAATGCGAGATACTCGTCGAGGCCGGCACAGTGGTCGCGGAGGAACTGGTGGTCGAAAACAGTTCCGGGATGCGCTTTCTCGGCCTCCAGCAGGAGGCGGCAGATGCCGCGGAACAACGCCATATCGCCGCCGATCCGGATTTGCAGAAAATCGTTGGCGAGCCGGGTGCCCTCGCCGACCACGCCGCTGGGTTTTTGCGGATCCTTGAACCGCATCAGTCCCGCCTCCGGCAGCGGGTTGATCGCGACGATATGCGCCCCGTTGCGGGTCGCCTTCTCCAGCGTCGAGAGCATCCGCGGATGATTCGTGCCCGGATTCTGGCCGGCGATGATGATGAGGTCGGCAGTCTCGAGATCGGGCACCGAGACCGAGCCCTTGCCGATGCCGATCGACTCGGTCAGCGCCGTACCCGACGACTCGTGACACATGTTCGAGCAGTCGGGCATGTTGTTCGTTCCCAGGCTCCGGGCGAACAATTGGTACACGAATGCAGCCTCATTGCTGGTGCGACCCGACGTGTAGAACACCGCCTGATCCGGGTGCTCCATCGCGTGTAGTTCGTCGGCGATGATCCGGTGTGCCTGATCCCATCGCACCGGGCGGTAGTGGGAGTCGCCGGCAGCGAGGTACATCGGGTGCGTCAATCGCCCCTGCTGTGACAGCCAATATCCCGACCGGGTACGCAGGTCCTCGACGGAATGTACGGCGAAGAATTCGGGGGTCACGACGCGGCGGGTCGCCTCCTCGGCGACCGCCTTGGCTCCGTTCTCGCAGAACTCCGCGTGTTTGCGATGACCGGGCGTTTCCGGCCACGCGCAGCCCGGGCAATCGAATCCGTTGCGCTGATTGAGTTTGGCCAGGGTCCTTGCGGTACGAACGGCGCCCATCTCGTGCACCCCGCGCTCCAACGCCACCCGCACCGCCGGCACCCCGGCTGCGTAGGTCTTGATCTCACCGACCTGTGTGGTGGTGGGTTCTTCTACGGACGTCGGTTTGCTGCGGCTCATCTGGCCATCTTCGCCTATCGGGAACGAGATTTCGACCACACTGGTGTGATGACTGCTGATACCCCTGACACCTCGACCGTAGGTCTTGCCGCGCTCGTTCTCGCCGGCGGACGCTCCCGGCGAATGGGACGAAACAAGGCTGCGATGGAGTGGCAAGGACAGCCGATGCTGGCAGGTATCGTCGAGGTCCTCAACGGCTGTTGCGACTGCGGGGTATTCGTTGCCGCTCCCACCGGTTCCCCGGCGTATCAGGAACTGCATGGCACGGGTGGTCCGCGGGCCCGATGGGTCACCGGTGAGCAGCAGGGGGCAGGACCTCTCGGCGGTCTGGCGGCAGGGCTGGCGACCACCGGTGAACACGGCGCCGAGATGGCGTTCGTGTGCGCCACCGACATGCCGATGATCGCACCAGGACTGGTCGCCGAACTGTCAGCGGCCATGACCAAATCGACCGAGGCCGTCGTCGCCCACGATGCTGACCGTGACCACCCCATGGCGGCCATCTACCGGGTGGGCGCCGCGGACACGGTGGCCGCGCTGGTCGAGTCCGGCGAGCGACGGATGACCGCAGCGCTCGATGCTCTGGTGACCCGACGGATCACGGTGAGTGACCCGTCATGGCTGATCAATGTCAACGCCCCCGAGGACCTGCACCGCCTGCGCGCACTCGCGCCATAGCGGCCCCGCGGTGCGCCGCGGCGGGCAGGGGGCGCGGGAGCGTTGGCAGCGTTCCCTAAGATTGGGGCGTGACCACACCCGATTCCTCCCGCGAGCTGCCGAAGTCCTGGGACCCCGCCGAACACGAGGCAGCGCTGTACCAGCGATGGGTGGACGCAGGCTATTTCACTGCGGACGAGGCCGGCGAGAGGCCGCCGTTCTCGATCGTCATCCCGCCGCCCAATGTCAACGGCTCCCTGCACATGGGGCATGCATACGAGCACGTCCTGATGGATGCGCTCGCGCGGCGCCGTCGGATGCAGGGCTACGAGGTGCTCTGGCTGCCCGGAATGGACCACGCGGCGATCGCCATGCAGACCATGGTCGAGCGCAAACTTGCCGATGAGGGTCTGACCCGCGACGACCTCGGACGTGACGCGTTCATCGAACGGGTATGGGCCGAGAAGGCCGCGATCGGCGGCAACATCGGTAAGCAGATGCGCCGTCTCGGCGACAGCGTCGACTGGAGCCGTGAGCGCTTCACGATGGACGACGGACTGTCCCGCGCGGTGCAGACAATGTTCAAGAAGATGTACGACGACGGACTCATCTACCAGGCCGAACGTCTGGTGAACTGGTCGCCGGTCCTCAAGACCGCGGTCAGCGACATCGAGGTCAGCCACGCCGACGTCGAGGGTGAACTGGTCAGCTTCCGCTATGGCTCGCTCGACGACGCCGAGCCGCACATCGTGGTGGCCACCACTCGCCTGGAGACGATGCTCGGCGACACCGCGATCGCGGTGCACCCCGACGACGAACGCTATGCGCACCTGATCGGGACCGAACTTGCCCACCCGTTCGTCGAGCGCACGATCCCGGTGATCGCCGACGACTACGTTGACCCGGAATTCGGCAGTGGTGCGGTCAAGATCACCCCGGCCCACGACCCCAACGACTTCGCGATCGGCCGGCGCCACGATCTCCCGATGCCGACCATCCTCGACGAGGAAGCCCGGATCTTCGGCACCGGAACACCATTCGACGGCATGGACCGCTTCGAGGCGCGGGTCAAGGTGCGCGAGGCACTTGCCGAGCAGGGCCGCATCGTCAAGGAGATCCGGCCCTACCTACACAGCGTCGGACACTCTGAGCGCACCGGTGAGCCGATCGAGCCGCGCTTGTCGATGCAGTGGTGGGTGAAGGTCGCCCCGCTGGCCAAGACCGCCGGTGATGCCGTCCGGGACGGGTCGACGGTGATTCACCCGTCGTCGATGGAGCCGCGCTGGTTCGGATGGGTCGACAATATGCACGACTGGTGCATCTCGCGTCAGCTGTGGTGGGGCCACCGGATTCCGATCTGGTACGGACCCGATGGTGAGGTGGTGTGCCTCGGACCCGACGACGCGCCGCCCACCGGGTTCACTCAGGAGACCGACGTCCTCGACACCTGGTTCTCCTCGGGTCTGTGGCCGTTCTCCACTTTGGGCTGGCCCGAGCAGACCGCCGACCTCGAGAAGTTCTATCCCACTTCGGTTCTCGTCACCGGTTACGACATCCTTTTCTTCTGGGTGGCGCGGATGATGATGTTCGGCACCTATGTGGGTAGCGACCTCGGGCCGGGCCGCCGCGTGCCGTTCCAGAATCTGTTCCTGCACGGCCTGGTGCGTGATGAGCACGGCCGCAAGATGAGCAAGTCCAAGGGCAACGGGATCGATCCGCTGGACTGGGTCGAGAGGTTCGGCGCCGATGCGTTGCGTTTCACGCTGGCGCGCGGGGCGAATCCGGGCAGCGACATCTCCGTCGGCGAAGACCACGCGCAGTCCTCGCGCAACTTCGCGACCAAGCTGTTCAACGCCACCAAGTTCGCACTGATGAACGGGGCCGAGCTGGGCGAGCGGCCCGCCCCTGCGGATCTCACGATCGCCGACCGGTGGATCCTGTCGCGCCTGGACGAAGTGCTCGCCGAGGTCGATGCGGGCTTCGAGTCATACGAGTTCTCCAAGGTATGTGAGGCGCTCTATCGCTTCGCCTGGGACGAGTTTTGTGACTGGTATCTGGAACTGGCCAAGGTGCAGTTCGCGGAGATCGACGAAAAGCGTTCGCAGACAACGCGGCTGGTTCTCGGTGCGGTGCTCGACCCGTTGTTGCGCGCACTCTCACCGGTGATGCCGTTCGTCACCGAGGTCCTGTGGACGTCGTTGACCGGCGGCGAGTCGCTGGTGATCGCGCCTTGGCCTACGGCCTCGAGCCGACCGACCGACACCGAGGCGGCGACCGCGGTGGAGGATCTACAGAAGCTGATCACCGAGGTCCGACGCTTCCGAAGCGATCAGGGGCTCAAACCGGGGCAGAAGGTGCCGGTGCGGTTCACTCACCTCGATGACGCCGGACTGGCCGGACTCACCGGGTACGTGGCGGCGCTGGCCCGGGTGGAAGCGCCGGGAACCGAGTTCACCGCGACCGCCGTCCTCGAGGTGCGACTGAGCGCGGCAACGGTCGGGGTCGAGATCGACACCTCCGGGACCGTAGACGTGGAGGCCGAGCGCAAGCGGGCCAGCAAGGATCTCGCCGCTGCGGAGAAGGAACTGGCCCAGACCACCGCGAAACTGGGTAACGAGCAGTTCCTCTCGAAGGCACCGGAGGCCGTGGTGGAGAAGATCCGCGCGCGCCAACAGATCGCCGGTGACGAGGTGCAACGACTCACCGCCAAGCTGGCTTCGCTGGGCGGATCGTGACCGGCCCACACGGGTCCGACCCCGACCGCGACGATGCGGCCGAGGGCTCCGACGACGAACCGATCTTCACCGCCGCCGACTTCGCCGGGTGGGAGGACGCGGGTGACATCGAGCCCGACGACCCATTACCCGACGACCTCGGACCCGACGACGTCTCTCCCGACCGGATGGACCTCGCCTCGCTGCTGACCGACGACGAGGAAACGTCCGCCGACGTCCGGGATCGTGCTCCACTGACGGTAGGGGACAGTGCGGCCGATCTCGCCGAGCTCGCCGAGGTGGAGGCCGACCTCGATATGCGCTGGCCCGAGACGAAGATCGAGCCCTCGCTGACGCGCATCGCGGCGTTGATGGATCTGCTCGGCTCGCCGCAGCACGCCTACCCGGCGATCCACGTCGCCGGGACCAACGGCAAGACGTCGGTGACCCGGATGATCGACGCGCTGCTCGTCGCGTTGCACCGGCGCACAGGACGCATCACCAGCCCGCATCTGCAGCGAGTGACCGAGCGGATCGCCGTTGACGGACAACCCATCTCGGCGCGCGCCTACATCGACACCTACCGCGATCTCGAGCCGTACATCACCATGGTCGACGACTCGTCGACCGCCGCCGAGGGTCCCCGGATGAGTAAGTTCGAAGTGCTCACCGCGATCGCCTACGCCTACTTCGCCGAGGCTCCCATCGATGTGGCCGTCGTCGAGACCGGGATGGGTGGCCGCTGGGATGCGACCAACGTCGTCGACGGTGCGGTCGCGGTGATCACCCCGATCGCGATGGATCACGCCGATTACCTCGGCGACTCGCTGGCGGCGATCGCGGGGGAGAAGGCCGGGATCATCAAGCGCGCCAAGGACGATCTCGTCGTGACCGATCCGGTCACCGTCATCGCCCCCCAGCCGCCGGAGGTGATGGAGGTGCTGCTGTGCGAGAGTGTGGACAAGGGCACGATCGTGGCCCGGCAGAACTCCGAGTTCGCAGTGCTCGACGCGGTCACCGCCGTCGGCGGGCAGATGCTGCGCATCCAGGGGCTCGGCGGTGTCTACGAAGAAATCTTCTTGCCGCTGCACGGCGAGCATCAGGCCGCCAACGCCGCCCTCGCGCTCGCGGCGGTCGAGGCGTTCTTCGGTGCCGGGCCCGATCGGCAACTCGACATCGATGCCGTCCGTGCGGGTTTCGCCGCGGTCAGCAGCCCAGGACGGCTTGAGCGGGTGCGCAGCGCGCCGAGTGTGTTCGTCGACGCCGCGCACAATCCACACGGCGCCCAGGCACTCGCGCGCGCGCTGACCGACGAATTCGATTTCCGGCGGCTCGTCGGGGTCGTGGGTGTGCTCGGGGACAAGGACGCCGAGGGGGTACTGGCCGCGCTCGAACCCGTTCTCGATCACGTCGTCGTCGCCAACAACGGCTCACCGCGGGCGCTCGACGCCGAGGATCTGGCCGAGATCGCCCGCGAGGTGTACGGCGAGGACCGCGTCACCGTCGAGCCATTTCTGCCCGACGCGGTGGCCGCGGCCATCGCGCTGGCCGAGGAATCCGACGGCGAGCCGGTGTCCGGGGCGGGTGTGATCATCACCGGTTCAGTGGTCACCGCAGGCGCTGGGCGAACCCTTTTCGGCAAGGAGCCCGCATGACTGAGCATCCCGGCTTCACCGCACCTGCCACCGACCCGTGGCGCGGTCTGCGTGGCGTGATGGCGGGCACGCTGGTCCTCGAGGTCATCGTCATGCTCCTCACTTTCCCGATCGTCGCGAAGATCGGACCCGGGTTGACCTGGGTCTCCGGGATCTATCTCGGCGTCGTCACACTGTCGATGGTGCTCGCCTGCGGGATGCAGGGGCGTCGGAGGGCTCTCGAGCTCGACATCGGCCTGCAGATCCTGGTGATCATCGGTGGGGTATTCCATTGGTCGATCGCCATCGTCGGGCTCTTGTTCCTGTTCGTGTGGCTCTACATCCGCTATGTCCGTGCCGATGTCGCCCGACGTATGGGCGAGGGCCGGTTGGCCGGTCAGGAGCCCATCGACTCGTGACGGCCGCTGCGTCGCCCTGGCCGATCTGCCGGGAATGTCGGTAATGATCTGTGGCGCAATGTTTCTCGTCGCCCGCGATTGGGTACTGTTGGCGCGTCGAGATCACGAGAGGACAAGCCAACGGTGAGCGATTTGACCTATACCCAGGCCGTTGTGATGGGCCTGTTGCAAGGTGTGACCGAATTGTTCCCGGTGTCGAGCCTGGGGCATTCGATCCTGGTGCCTGCATGGCTCGGGGGTGACTGGGAAAGGTTGGTCACCGAATCCGACAGTGCCGGGCACACTCCGTTCCTGGCATTCGTCGTGGCGCTGCACGTCGCGACCGCCGTGGCGCTGGTTTTGTTCTATTGGCGCGACTGGGTCCGAATCGTCGGTGGCTTCCTCTCGTCGCTGCGGCACCGTTCCATCGAGGGTGACGACGCCCGCCTGGCGTGGCTGATCATCCTCGCCACAATCCCGGTGGGGATCGTAGGTCTGATCGCCGAGAAACCGCTGCGGGTGGTGTTCGCCACCCCGCTCGCCGCGTCGGTCTTTTTGCTCCTCAACGGTCTCGTGCTATTGACGGCCGAACTGCTGCGGCGTCGCGCAGCCGCCGGACAACACGCAGCGCAACCCTCCGGCGGCAACAATCGGGCGATGACATCGCTGACGATGTGGGAGGCCGTCGGCATCGGCGCGTGCCAGATTCTGGCCTTGCTCCCCGGCATCTCCCGATCCGGCGTGACGATCTCCGCGGGCCTCCTGCGTCGCCTGGTGCACGAGGACGCGGCGAAGTTCGCGTTCCTGCTGGCAACCCCCGTCATCTTGGCCGCGGGCCTGCTGAAGATCCCCGAGCTGTTCGGGCCCGAGGGGCACGGCATCGGCGGGCAGGTCCTGGTGGGTTCGCTCTGCGCATTCGTCGCGGCACTCGCGGCCGTGGCCTTTCTCGCACGCTGGTTCCACACGCGCACGCTGTACCCATTCGTGATCTATTGCGTGCTGGCCGGCGCGATCAGCATCGTTCACTTCGCCTGACCGCGCCCTCGCGCGTGTTGTCCGTTCGGCCGACGATCGGTGCCCAATCGTGACCTCGATGGGGTGTTCTCGTGCTCACACCTCTTGCAGAATTGCGCGAAGTCGCGACGAGGCCTGCGATTGCCCAATCGATCACTCACCACCAGATCCTGTGGGGTCGACACCTGTTGAGTGTTCGGCGATGTCTTCGACGGCTCCGGCCGACCTGCATCCGGCGGCGGCACCTCGTTTCCGCTGCACCGCAACCGCTCCGCACCAGAACCGCCGACGCACCATAACCCCGAACCAGAAGGAGCCGCGTGATCATCGACCGCGCCTGCCACTGCACCACCAACGAGACCCGGGCCCGGTCGGTCGCCGGACACGGTGCCCTAGCACTGCTGGCGGTGGCGGCAGCCGGTGCGGCAGTGATGACCACAGCGGCTCCGTCGTCCGCTGCACCCACACCGACCCAGCCCGCTCCCGATTCGCAGGTACTTCGCGTAGTCGATGTCCCCGAGGCCGGTCCGCCGATGCCAGTGCCCACCGGTTCCTTCGGTTACCTCGCCACCCACGACCTCACCACGCGGATGGCGTCGATAAACACCGCTGAAGCGATCGCCGCTCTGCCGGTTCCGGAGCCGTATCGTCCGGCGAACACGGCGCTGGCCGAGAATCTCGATCTGGCCGTCAAGGGTGCGCTGGCAGACCCAAAGGGATGCGTGCAGGTGATCGTCGATCCGCGGTCCACCTCCAGCGGGTTGTTCAATTACGGCTTCTACGCCGTGTCGGGGCAGTACTGCCCGTAGGAGTGCGACCGTCGCGCCGATAAGGTGTGCTCGTGACTGAACGGACACTGGTACTGATCAAGCCCGACGGTGTTGCCCGCGCCCTGGTGGGTGACATCCTCGCCCGCATCGAGCGCAAGGGCCTGGCCCTCGTGGCGCTGGAACTGAAGACAGTCGACGATGAGCTGGCCCGTCGGCACTACGCCGAACACGAGGGCAAGCCCTTCTTTCCGGCACTGCTGGAGTTCATCACTTCGGCGCCGCTCGTTGCCGCCGTCGTCGAGGGACCGCGTGCGGTCGCAGCATGGCGGCAGATCGCCGGTGGTACCGACCCCGTCGAGAAGGCGGTACCAGGGACCATCCGCGGGGATTTCGCACTGAGCACCCAGAACAATCTCGTCCACGGCTCAGACTCTCCCGATTCGGCTGAGCGGGAGATCGCGATCTGGTTCCCCGACCTCGACTCCTGACCCTCGCAACATCCCGGGTCGACGCGAGCAGCCCATGAGTGCCGGCGTCGCCCCGTGGTGTGGGATACTTGTGGGGTTATCACGGACACACTTTGTCCGTGGCAACACCGATGACGTTCGGAAATGGGTTGGACCAGCATGAAAGTCCCGGTCGAGATGGCCGGGGCGGTGAGGGCCGGCCCACTCACCCTCCCCATCGCGGTGGGTCGCCGACGGCGAACCGCCGGCAGGCCACAGCCTTCGTGATGGCGTGGAGGGTGGACCGCCGTAACCCATCGACCCAGCAAGAGCGCCCCGCAGCTCCGATCGAGCCAAGGGGGCGCGCAGACCACACAACACCGGCCGCCGGCCGGGACACACAGCAGAGGCCCTCGCGTGGCCGCGTCCGATGGACGCGCCCGGGGGTTCGAGGAGACACGAGTGACCGACAACGGGTCACCGGCTGACGCGAACGCAGCGTCGGATCCGGTGGAAGAATTCCCCAGCAAGCTCCGTGTGCACGCACTCGCCCGAGTGCTCGGGCTGACCAGCCGCGAAGTGCTCGCGCATCTCGCCGAGTTGGGCTGGCATACCCGCAGCCCACAATCGAGCGTTGAACCGGAGATGGCTCAGGCTGTCGCGCAACGCGTGCGTGCGACCGATGGGTCCGCCGACGGGACCGATGCGGCCACACCGCCGGCCGAGGCAACCCAGGCCGAGGCAACCCAGGCCGAGGCAACCCAGGTCGAGACCCGGCAGGCGGAGCCGGTGGCCTCTGTCGCCGGCCCCGATGTCACCGACACCGATGTCACCAACCCCGAGGCGTCGGGAGCCTCCGGCGGGGAAACACCGGCCGCAGAGGCGCCCGGAGAGTCTCCGGCAGGTGAGGCGGCGACATCCCAATCGCCGGCCGATGACACCGCAGCGTCCGACACCGCAGCGTCCGCCACAGCAGCTCGTCCGCAGTCGGACGTGCCGATGTTGTTCTCCGCGGCCGACATCGGCAGTCATGCGCCCGTCCAGTCGACCGGTGAAATCGCGGCGGGTCCGCTGTTCCTGCAGCCGGACACCTCGACTCCCACGCCGTCCCGATCGACACGCACTCCGAGCGCAGACTCTACGAAGGCCGAGCCGACGACGGAATCGCTCACTCGGGCAGAAACCGCCGCCGATACCGATGATCAGGCCGACGACGGCGCCGAGGACGATTCGTCGGATGAAGGCGGACGGAACCGCAGGCGCCGGCGTGGACGACGCGGTCGCGGTCGCGGTCGGGGCGATCAGGCCGACCGTACTGACTCGCCGGAGGACTCCGGATCGCAGGGCGACGACTCAGATTCCATCAATCTGTCGTCGAGTGAGGGCGACTCCGCCGATTCGCCCGCAGGCTCCGGAGTGACCAGCTCATCCTCGGTCGACAAGCAGCAGTCGGTATCCGGCAAGAAGTCGGCGAAGAAGTCCGGAAAGAAGGACGTCACCAAGGCCGACGGATCGAACGCCCACGGATCGAACCCCGACGGATCGAACCCCGACGGATCGAAAGCCGACGGATTTGCAGGCGGCGGACCCGCGCCTGACCGAGGCGGAGCCGACAATGCCACGGGCAGAAGTGACGACAAGCACCCTGCCGACGATGTCACGGCGGCCGACACCGACACCGACGACGAATCGGATGATGGTGACGACTCCACGATGCCGAGCTCCAAGCGGCGCCGTCGCCGGCGTCGGCGCAAGGGCGGCGGCGAGATCGAAGATGTGGCATCCGATGATCCGCCCAACACCGTGGTGCACGAGCGTGAGCCGCGCAGCAAGCGGGTCCGCGACGAGGTGCAGGGCATCTCCGGGTCGACGCGCCTTGAGGCCAAGCGGCAGCGTCGTCGGGACGGCCGCGACGCCGGGCGCCGTAGGCCACCGATCCTGAGTGAGGCGGAGTTCCTCGCCCGCCGCGAGGCTGTCGAGCGGGTCATGGTGGTGCGTGAACGCAGCGCCAACAGTTCGCTGCACACCACCGATTACGCCGACCCTGCGGCGATCGAGGACTATACGCAGGTCGCGGTTCTCGAGGACGGCGTCCTCGTCGAACATTTCGTCACCACCGAGACGTCGTCGTCGATGGTCGGCAACATCTATCTCGGGCGCGTACAGAATGTGCTCCCCGGCATGGAGGCCGCGTTCGTCGACATCGGACGAGGACGTAACGGTGTTCTCTACGCCGGTGAGGTCAACTGGGATGCCGCGGGCCTCGACGGCGGGTCCCGCAAGATCGAGCAGGCACTGGCACCCGGTGACAACGTGGTCGTGCAGGTCAGTAAAGACCCGGTGGGTCACAAGGGTGCTCGGCTGACGACGCAGATCTCGCTGGCCGGGCGCTATCTGGTGTACGTGCCGGGCGGTTCGTCGACCGGCATCAGCCGCAAGCTGCCCGACATCGAGCGCAAGCGTCTCAAGCAGATCCTCGCCAAACTGGTCCCCGACGACGCCGGCGTGATCATCCGCACCGCATCGGAGGGGGTCAGCGCCGACGAGCTTGCCGCCGACATCGAACGTCTCGAGTCCAAGTGGAAGGCGATCGAGTCCGCGGTCTCCGACGCCAAGTCCGAGGGCAAGAAGGGCAGCGGCTCGCAGAATCCGAGGGCACTGTACGAAGAGCCCGACCTCTTGGTGCGGGTCGTCCGTGATTTGTTCAACGAGGACTTCCGCAAGCTCGTTATCGAGGGTGACAAGGCGTGGAACCTCGTGGAGGGCTACGTCAGCTCGGTCGCTCACGACCTGATCGAGCGGGTCGAGAAGTTCGAGCGTTCCCACGCTGACGCGCCGGACTCCTTCGTGGTGTACCGGATCGACGAGCAACTCGCCAAGGCGCTCGACCGCAAGGTCTGGCTGCCCTCGGGTGGCACGCTGATCATCGAGCACACCGAGGCCATGACGGTCATCGACGTCAACACCGGCAAGTTCACCGGCGCCGGCGGCAACCTCGAGGAGACGGTCACCCGTAACAACCTCGAGGCGGCCGAGGAGATCGTCCGGCAGATGCGGCTGCGTGACATCGGCGGCATGATCATCGTCGACTTCATCGACATGGTCCTCGAATCCAACCGAGATTTGGTGTTGCGACGTCTCACCGAGGCCCTGGCCCGTGATCGCACCCGCCACCAGGTGTCTGAGGTGACCTCGCTCGGGCTGGTGCAGATGACTCGCAAACGACTGGGAACCGGTCTGCTGGAAGCGTTTTCGACCACCTGCACCGCTTGCGGTGGCCGCGGTGTGATCGTTCATTCCGCGCCGGTGGAGGTCCGGACCGACGACGCGGGGCGTGCCGACACCGGGTCGAAGAAGTCGCGTCGCGGCAAACGCAAGGCCGAGCAGCCCGCCGAGCAACACAAACCCGCCCACAATCCGGCCGAACACCCGATGTTCCGGGCGATGGCGGCGCATGCTCACGACGGCGACGAGGACCATGACGGTCTGGTCCACGAGGATCATGACGGTCACGAGTCCGCGACGACCTCTCGACAACGACCGCGGAATGCTCCGGAGAGGAACGACACACCGGAACTGGAGCAGCCCGAGGTCGCGGCTCCGGAGGGAACCGACACCGCGGCCGAGAGTGCCGCCGACACCGTCGATGCCGCCGACGCCGTACCGTCGACCGACGCCGCCGGGCGCGGATCGACCAACGGTGAGGTCACGGTGAGCGCTGAACCGGACACTGGGGCGAAAGCCGGCCCGGCCCGTCGGGGCAGGCGACGAGCGGCACGTCGTGCCGCATCGCCGACGACGACGTCGGAGGTGCCGCCGCTCGTCGTCGGAGATGCCTCGGTGCAGCCCCCGGCCAAGCCCCTGACCACATTCGGCCCGACCACCGAGACGGCCGAGACCGCTGTTGCGGTCCGGCAGCGGCCGCGGCGTCGGGCCGCGGGTCGTCCGGCCGGTCCGCCCGCCGAGGAGTAGGCGCGGCGGCGGTTGCCGGAACCGGTGCGGCGGGTTTGACCTGACCGGACTGGCTCCCGTAACCTTGATTGGTCGCCTCTGGCGGAGGGTTCAAGCTGTGCCGATTCCCAAACGGATCACCATCCCGAAGGGTGTTATCGGCCGGGAATTCCCTTCGCGGCAGGCCCTTCGGAGTGATCTGATGCAATCCCGGTGTAGCCGCTGGGTTTCGCACGGCCCACGTCGGAGATGCGCACACCCACACACCCGTGGACGCACACATGTGTCACACGGCCCGAGATGATGAACAAGAGGACAGCTTCGATGGCAACGTACGCGATCGTCAAGACCGGCGGTAAGCAGTACAAGGTCGCCCAGGGCGACATTGTGAAGGTCGAGAAGATCGACAGCGAGCCGGGCACCACCGTGAGTCTGCCGGTGGCGCTGGTCGTCGACGGCTCCGAGCTCACCACCGATGCCGACAAGCTCGCGACGATGTCGGTCACCGGTGAGATCGTCGAGCATGTCAAGGGTCCGAAGATCCGTATCCACAAGTTCAAGAACAAGACCGGCTACCACAAGCGCCAGGGTCACCGTCAGAAGCTGACGGTCCTCAAGGTCACCGGTATCAAGTAATTCTCGTCTCAGCGTTACCCAGGAGGACTGACACATGGCACACAAGAAGGGCGCGTCCAGCTCGCGCAACGGTCGCGATTCCAACGCCCAGCGGCTCGGCGTCAAGCGCTTTGGCGGCCAGCAGGTCAGCGCCGGCGAGATCCTGATCCGTCAGCGCGGCACCAAGTTCCACCCCGGCGTCAATGTCGGCCGTGGTGGCGACGACACCCTGTTCGCGCTCGCGTCGGGTGCGGTCGAGTTCGGCACCAAGCGTGGCCGCAAGACCGTGAACATCGTTCCGGAGGCCGCTCAGGCCTGACCCGAGCGGTTCACGAGAACCACCAGAGCTCTTCGACAGGGCGGGCAGGGGCATCACGCACCGGCCCGCCCTTGTTGTTTGTCACCGTTGTTTGTCACCGTTGTTTGTCACCGGGCGTCGACCCCTCGTCGCGCCCGAGAAGGAAGGAACGTCATGTCGCGGTTCGTCGACCGGGTGACCATCCACGTCGCCGCCGGTAACGGCGGCCACGGCTGCTCTTCGGTGCACCGGGAGAAGTTCAAGCCGCTCGGCGGTCCCGACGGAGGCGACGGTGGTAACGGCGGCTCGGTGCGTCTGGTCGTCGACCCCCAGGTGCACACCCTGCTGGACTTCCATTTCCGTCCGCATGCCAAGGCCGGCAATGGGAAACCGGGGATGGGCGACAACCGCGACGGCGCGAACGGTGAGGACCTCGTGCTCGCCGTTCCCGACGGCACCGTTGTTCTCGATGCCGCGGGCACCATCCTGGCCGATCTCGTCGGTGCGGGTACCACCTTCGACGCCGCCCAGGGCGGTCGGGGTGGACTCGGTAACGCCGCGTTGGCATCCCGGGCGCGCAAGGCGCCGGGTTTCGCGCTGCTCGGCGAAGAGGGGCAACATCGCGACCTGGTACTCGAGCTCAAGTCGGTCGCCGATGTCGGGCTGGTCGGATTCCCGTCCGCGGGCAAATCCTCACTGGTGTCGGTACTCTCGGCCGCCAAACCGAAGATCGCCGACTATCCGTTCACCACTCTGCAACCCAATCTGGGGGTGGTGCAGGCGGCCGGTGACGTGTTCACCATCGCCGACGTTCCCGGACTGATCCCCGGCGCCTCCACCGGGCGCGGCCTTGGTCTGGACTTTCTGCGTCACCTCGAGCGCTGTGCGGTCCTCGCGCACGTGGTCGACTGCGCCACTCTCGAGCCCGGGCGTGACCCGGTGTCCGACATCGATGCCCTCGAAGCCGAACTGGCCGCCTACCGTCCGGCCCTCGACGCCGACCACGGGCTCGGAGACCTCGCGGAGCGTCCGCGGGTGGTCATCCTGAACAAGATCGACGTGCCCGATGCCGCCGAGCTTGCCGATCTCGTCGAACCCGAACTGGCACAGCGCGGTTGGCCAGTATACCGCATCTCCGCGGTCACCCACCAGGGACTTCGTGAATTGACCAACGCGCTCGCGCGCATGGTGGCGCAGTATCGCCAAGCCCATCCGAAGCCCGCCGCCCGCCGAACGGTGATTCGCCCCAAGGCGATCGACGAGGCACAGTTCGCGGTGACACCGGATCCGGTCATCGACGGTGGATTCGTCGTCACCGGTGCCCGCCCGGAACGCTGGATCGCGCAGACACAGTTCGACAATGACGAGGCCGTCGGCTACCTCGCCGATCGCCTCAATCGCCTCGGGGTCGAGAACGAGCTGATGCGTCTCGGTGCGCGGCCTGGAGCACCGGTCACCATTGGAGACATGACCTTCGACTGGGAGCCGACAACTCCGATGGGCGACGACGTCCCGATCACCGGGCGCGGCACCGACATTCGGCTCGACCGATCCGAACGGATGGGTGCGGCCGAACGCAAGCTGGCGCGACGCGTGCGGCGCGGTCTGGCCGACGACGCGGAGGCCGACGAGTAATGAGCGACGTGCGTGACCGGATCGCCCACGCGCGCAGCATCGTCGTCAAGATCGGATCGTCGGCGCTGACCGACCTCGGTACCGGCCTCGACATGGATCGACTCGACCGGCTCACCGACGCACTCGAAGCGCGTATGCGGGCCGGGTCGGACGTGGTTGTGGTGTCGTCGGGGGCGATCGGTGCGGGCATCGCCCCGCTGGGGCTCAAGAAGCGTCCCACCGACCTGGCGACCAAACAGGCTGCGGCGAGTGTCGGACAGCTTGCGCTGGCACACGCCTGGGGTACGAGCTTCGCCCGATACGGGCGGACTGTCGGACAAGTGCTCCTGACTGCCGACGACATCTCCAACCGCGCCCACCACGCCAACGCGCAACGCACGTTGGACCGGCTGCGCTCACTGGGGGCGGTCGGTGTCGTCAACGAGAACGACACGGTGGCCACCAACGAGATCCGGTTCGGCGACAACGATCGACTCGCGGCGCTGGTGGCGCATCTCGCCGGTGCCGACGCACTGGTGCTGCTCTCGGATGTGGACGGTCTGTACGACGGGGATCCCCGCAAGCCTGGCCCGGACGGCCGTGTCGCGCGATTTCTTTCCGAGGTCAACGGTCCCGAGGATCTCGACGGGGTGATCGCCGGATCCGGTGGTGCGCTGGGGACCGGTGGGATGGCGTCCAAGCTGGCCGCAGCTCGTCTGGCCGCTGACGGTGGGGTGCCGGTGCTCCTCGCGGCGGCGGCTGACGCAGCGCAGGCGTTGGGGTCGGCGTCGGTGGGCACGGTCTTCGCCGCACGCCCCGACCGGCTGTCGTCGCGGCGCTTCTGGGTGCGCCATGCCGCCGACGCGCGCGGGCAGATCGCCATCGACGACGGGGCGGTCGCCGCAGTGGTGCAGCGCAGGCGCTCACTGCTGGCGGCCGGGGTGATCGGGGCCCGCGGCGGGTTCTCCGAGGGCGATGTCGTCGAGCTGGTCGATGCCGCCGGTTCCGTGTACGCGCGCGGTGTGTCTTCTTACGCGGCCGAGGACGTCGCGCGGATGGTGGGTCGCTCAACCTCGGAACTACCGGAACAGTTGCGGCGCCCGGTGATCCACGCCGACGACCTGGTGCCCGTCTGACGATTCGATGACTCTCTGGGCTCGTCCACGCTGTGCGAGGGCGGGCAGGACGACGCCGCAGAGGTGGTCGATCTTCAGATCGGCGATGTGGTCTGCGCGGGTGGCACCGCGGTTGACCACCACCAGTGTCTTGGAGGTGCGGTGGGCGTACCGCGCGAACCGCAATCCGCTCATCACGGTCAGCGACGACCCGGCGACCAATAGCGCATCGCTCTCGTCGATCATTGCGAATGATTGTGCGACAAGATCTTTGGAAGCATTCTCGCCAAAGTAGACGATATCGGGTTTGAGGATGCCCCCGCATCGCGGGCAGTGTGCGACGACGAAATCGGCGGTGTCGTCGAGTGATGTGTCGGCGTCGGGGGCGACCTCGATAGCACCGCGACCCAACACCCGGGCCGTGAAGTCCGGGTTGAGCTCCTCGAGCATCTCGGCGAGCCGGTGACGCGACAGCGTCGCGTCGCAATCCAGGCAGCGCACCCGCCCATAACAGCCGTGCAACTCGATCACCCGACGGGTTTGCGCCTTGGTGTGCAGCATGTCGACGTTCTGGGTGATCACACCGGTCAGGTGCCCCTGGCGTCCGAGTTCGGCGAGCGCATGATGACCGGCGTTGGGTTTCGCTGCGTCCATATGGCGCCAGCCGAGGTGATTACGTGCCCAATAGTGGCGGCGGAATTCCGGGGAGGACAAGAACATCTGCACGGTCATCGGTGTGCGGGCCGGCGCACCGGGACTGCGGTAGTCGGGGATGCCGGAGTCGGTGGACAGGCCCGCGCCGGTCAGGGCAGTGATCCGGGCACCGTCGAGCAGTCCCGAGAGTCGATCGAGGGCGAGATCGAGGCGCTCCTCGAGCGGGGTCGGTTCGGCCGGGGTCCAGCCGATCTGCAGTCGGGTACGCACGTCAGCCAGAATAGGGCGGTCACGCGTGGACGACCTGTGACGTCCGGTGTGTCAGGCGTCGGTGGTCTCGGCGTGTTTGCCTGATCGCTGGTCGGGCACGGTGGCAAGCGGGTAGACACCGTCGACGTGCGCAGGCGGATCGGGGATTGGTGGAGAGCACCTGGGAGTCCTTGGCAATCTCCCAAAGTCGGGAACCGTCGGCCACCGAGGGGACCCGGGAGTCGAGAGCGAGAAGCGGTGCTGGGGGTGTTCCTGTGTGGGACGGGCTCGAAGCACCTTCGACCTGAACAACGTGCGCCGACGAATTCACCTGCCTGCATAGATCAGGGAGGCCCCCACAATGCCTCGCTCATCGGGTGCATGTGATGCGGGACATGCACGCTCGCGACGACTCGCTGGGGCGAATTGTCGGTCACGACACGGCGGTGACGCCGCGTTGGCGACGATCGCCCAGGGTGGCAGCCCACCCGAATCGGCAATGGGAGAATGATCCGGTGACCCGGATCATCGCCGGCCGCCACGGCGGACGCCCACTGAAGGTTCCCGACGCCGGGACCCGGCCCACCTCCGATCGGGTGCGTGAGGCAGTGTTCAACATTCTCGACGCCCGGATCGATCTGGAGGGCGCTGCGATCCTCGACCTCTATGCCGGGTCGGGTGCGCTGGGGCTCGAAGGTCTCTCCCGTGGTGCGTCCTCTGCCGTGTTCGTCGATAACCGTCGTCGCGCCGCCGCTGTCGTCACCGCCAATCTGAGGGCGCTCGGCGTCGCCGAGGCAGGTCGGGTGATCACCGCGCCGGTGTCGGCGTTCCTGGCCGCCGGTGCCCCGGCCCGCGTGGATGTCGTGCACCACCAGGGTATGACGGGCCGCTTCGATGTGATCTTCTCCGACCCGCCCTATGCGCTTACCGACGATGAGGTACATGGCGACCTCGTGGCGCTCGGCGCGTGCGGTTGGCTCGCCGACGGCGGTCTACTGGTCCTCGAGCGGGGCCGCCGGGCCACGACGAGATGGCCGGTCGGCTGGGAGGTCGTCACTGAAAAGTCCTATGGTGACACCAGGGTGCAGGTCGCGCGCGTCTCCGACGGGGAGGCCGGGTAGGTTCTGCAGAGCATGACCAGTGCGGTGATCCCCGGCTCCTTCGATCCCTTCACGCGCGGCCACCGTTACGTTGTCGAGCGGGCTGCCGCGTGTTTCGACGAACTGGTGGTCACCGTGGTCGTCAATCCCAACAAGCGCGGACTGTTCCCGGTTCCTGAGCGGCTCGAACTGATCCGGGAGGATTGCGCTGATCTGCCCAATGTGCGGGTGGATCAGTGGTCTGGCCTGCTCGTCGACTATCTCAGAGAGAACGCGATCCACTCCATCGTCAAAGGTTTGCGTTCGTCGGTGGACTTCGACTACGAGCTTCCGATGGCACAGATGAATCGTGAACTGGCAGATGTCGAGACCGTGTTCCTGCTGACCGATCCACGCTTCGCGCACGTCTCTAGTTCTCTGGTCAAAGAGGTCGCCACGCTGGGCGGCGACGTGACACCCTTTCTCTCCCCGCACATCCACCGACGACTCGAGGCGATCTTGGCCGCTGAACGCAGCGTTTGAGCAACGCTGCGCCGCGCGAATTGAGTGGCCGAGCCGTCGTCGACGCCACGAGACTTTCACTCATCGACGAATATAAATACTGACGGCTGCGGCGCGCGGTATTAGCGTGAGCGAGACGGTCATGAGCGTCAACGTCAAGCCCTGGCTGGTTGACCGGCAACCCTCGCATCGCGGTGGGGTGCCCCAGGTGACGACCGGATCGGGAATGTCCCGATAAGCGCGATGGGAACGGCCCCGACAATTCCGTGAGGAGTCGTCGTGCCGTCGTGGTCGTTGGTACCTGCGGGATACGCCCGAGGTGCAGGCGGGCACGCCTCCTCGCGTGTCCCGTTTCCCGGTTGGAGGAGATTGCCGCCATGTCCGCCCCATCGCCGTCCACGAGTGCCGATCCACAGCCGGCGCCGTCGGGGGCTCCGCACCCGTCGTCGGCGGGCACGACCGCGCCTCCGATCGCTGAACCCGTTGCGCCCCTGCGTCATCCCGTCCGGTGGATTCTCGCAGCGATCGTGCTCGTCGTCGGTGCACAGTTAGTTCACGGTCTGGCCACCAACGCCTTTTTTCAATGGGATAGGTTCGGGTACTGGTTCTTTCGCCCCGTCATTATCGAAGGTCTCGGGGTCACGCTGGAGGTCGCTGCGTACAGTGCGGTGCTCGCCCTTGCCGTCGGCATCGTCCTGGCGCTGATGCGGCTGTCGAACAATCCCGTGCTCGCGGCAGTCAGCTGGGGTTACGTCTGGTTCTTTCGCTCGATCCCGCTGATCGTACTGCTGCTCATCTTGTTCAACTTCGGAGCGCTCTACCAGAGTCTGAGTATCGGTGTTCCGTTCGGGCCGGGACTGTTTCATTTCTCCGAGGCCGATCGCGCCTCCCCGTTCCTGATCGCTGTCATCGGTATCACCGTCCACGAGGCGGCGTTCGCCGCCGAGATCGTGCGCGGCGGCATCCTGTCGGTTGACGCGGGCCAACACGAAGCCGCTGCTGCACTGGGCATTCCACGTCGGTATCACTTTCTTCGCATAACATTGCCGCAAGCTCTGCGGTCCATTGTTCCGTCGTATGTGAATCTGCTCATCGGGCTGATCAAGTCGACGTCGCTGGTCTACTACGTGTCGCTACTCGATCTTTTCGGCGTGGTCTCCACCCAGTCGAGCACCTATTCCGGTGACATCATCCCACTGCTGATGGTGGCGACGTGCTGGTATGTGATCCTCACCAGCGCCGTGTCGATCGTCCAGTTCTACGTCGAGCACTACTTCGCGCGAGGGGCGGTCCGCACCCTGCCCGCCACGCCGATACAGCGATTGCGGTTCGCTGTTGCCGGTACTCGCCGGAGCATCGCCCAGCGTCCCTGGGAGCGTGCCGCATGACGCGCGCCGCCATCGCAGAGGACACGACGTCGACCGGTGCCGAGGTGCAGATCGTGGGCGCCCACCGCTTCTACGCCGACCATCACGTCCTCAAGGGCATCGACCTCACGATCCGCCCGGGAGAGGTGACGGTCATCCTCGGACCCTCGGGCTCGGGAAAGTCGACCCTGCTCCGTGCCGTGAACCATCTCGAGCGGCTCGACGCAGGCCACGTCAGCGTTGGCGGCGAACTGATCGGTGTCCGTCGCGTCGGCGGCCGACTCCGGGAATTGCCCGAACGCGAGATTCTGCGACAGCGACGCCGCATCGGCTACGTTTTCCAATCGTTCAACCTGTTCTCCAACCTCACCGCCGGCCAGAATGTCGCGGCACCACTGGTCTCGACTGGCCGGATCACCCGCGCGGAGGCCGAGCGTGCTGCCCGCGCACTCCTTGCGCGCGTGGGACTCTCGGACAAGTACGACGCATATCCGCGCCAGCTCTCCGGTGGTCAGCAACAGCGGGTCGCCATCGCCCGGGCGCTGGCCGCCGAGCCGGGGGTGCTGCTCTTCGACGAGCCGACTTCGGCCCTCGATCCCGAGCTCGTGGGCGACGTCCTCGCAGTGATACGTGATCTCGCTGCCACCGGTACCACCTTGATCGTCGTGACCCACGAGATCGGTTTCGCCCGCGAGGTCGCCGACACCATCGTCTTCCTCGACGATGGACGCATCGTCGAGCAGGGCACACCAGAGCAGATCTTCGATCATCCGACACACCAGCGCACCAAGGACTTTCTGCTACGAGTCCTCTGACCGCCACCCATCGACCACCTCATAGGGACCGCGACCAGCGTCGGCGACCTCGCCGGGACACGGCCGTAATCCTCCTTGTCATCACACACCAGAACGGAGTAACTCCATGTCACCAACGCGTTCCGCCGATCGCGTCACCCTCCGAACGCGCGCTCGTCGCCATGCCGGGACACGGTTCGGTGCCGTCACCGTGGCACTCGGCCTCGTATGCGGTCTGCTCGCCGCTTGCTCGGGCGGTTCCACAGATGCCGCGCAGCCATCCGGAAGTCCCGGCGGTGTCGTCCTCGGAGCGGTCTCCAACGGTGCCGCCAATCAAATCGAGGTCACTGTGCCGCAGGTCGATTCACTTCGCAACGCGCTGCCCGCGGCGGTGCGTGACTCCGGGGAACTGTCGATCGGGATCGGGGCACTGCCCTCGGGGTATCCGCCTCTGGCGTTCATTGGGTCCGATCAGCACACGCTGACCGGCGCCGAACCAGACCTCGGCCGCCTCGTCGCGGCCGTCTTCGGGCTCAGACCGGTGATTACCAACGCCACGTGGGAGAACCTTTTCGTCGGAATCGACAGCGGGCGAACAAATGTCGGATTCTCCAACATCACCGTCACCGAGGAGCGCAAGGAAAAGTACGACTTCGCGACCTACCGCAAGGACGAACTTGCCTTCGAAGTGCTTAAGACGAGTTCTTGGAACTTCGACGGCAACTACGAGAGCCTTGCCGGCAAGAAGGTGGCCGTCGGGTCGGGCACCAACCAGGAACGCCTACTGCTGGAATGGCGGGACAAGCTCGCCGCCGAGGGCAAGACCATCGACGTCATCTACTTCCCGGACGCCAACTCGATCAACCTGGCCCTTGCCTCTGGCAAGATCGACGCGTATCTCGCACCGAATCCGAGCATCTCCTATCATGTCCGGCAGACCGCGGGCACCCCGAAAGCCACCCGTGTAGCAGGCACCTATTCCGGGGCCGGGTCGACGCTGCAGGGATTGATCGCGGCCACGACGAAGAAGGATGACGGACTCGTCGGGCCGCTCGCCGACGCTATCAACCACCTGATCACCACGGGGGTATACGCGAAGTGGCTGGCCGCGTGGAACCTCTCCGCCGAGGCCGTGCCGACGTCACAGGTCAATCCGCCCGGTCTGCCGCGAAACGGAAGCTGAGGTGGCCGGATGGAGAGGGGCGGGACGGAGAAGGAGTCGTCCCGATGGGACATCATCGAGTCATGAGTGAGCGCACGGCTGAAGCTTCGCCGATCGCCCGATCAGGTATCGATGTCCTCGACGATCCGGTCCGATCGTCGCTGACCGGTCACCACCGGCATCTCGCGTTACGCCGCGGACGGGTGTTGCGCTATCGACGTGACGTGTCGGTGTTCGCTGCGTTCCCACTCGATCCCATCCCCGCGGATTGGTCGGACGCCGTAGAGCTCTTCGGTCCCGGTGGCACCCTGCCGATCTCGGGGTCGATGCCGACGCCGCCGCCCGGCTGGGCGACGACGATGGCCGTGCCCGGTGTGCAGATGATCGCCCGTACCGTCGAGCCCGCGCCGGATCCGGCGGCGGTGATCCTCACCGACGACGACGTTCCCGAGATGCTCGACCTCGTCGCCCGCACTCGGCCCGGGCCGTTCCTGCCGCGCACCATCGAGATGGGCACATATCTCGGACTCAAGCAGGGCGGCGGGTTGATCGCGATGGCAGGGGAGCGGCTCCATCCGGCCGGTGCCACCGAGATCAGTGCGGTGTGCACCGATCCGGCACACCGGGGGCGGGGGCTGGCGTCGCGTCTGGTTCTCGCTGTCGCCGCCGGGATCGTTGCACGCGGTGAGACCCCGTTCCTGCACACCGCGGCCGAGAACCTTACCGCGATCCGCCTCTACGAATCACTGGGCTTCGAACTGCGCAAGGAGCTGGTCTTCGGGTCGTTCGGGATACCTGACTGACCGCATCCCTCTTGGGTCTGCGGGCCACGCGACACGCCGATCGCTGAGACCTCCGCAGTCACATTCATCTCATTCGGCACAATAGCCACAGACGTTTCATCAAATGACCATTGGCGTTGAGCCGGATTGGGGTGGCTGTGTACCGGGTATTTGAAGCGCTCGATGAACTTGTTGCGATCGTCGAGGAGGCGCGGAGTGTCCCCATGACTGCCGGGTGTGTGGTCCCGCGGGGAGATGTTCTCGAGTTGCTCGACGACATCAAGGACTCGATCCCGGGTGAGCTCGACGACGCCCAGGACGTCCTCGACAGCCGTGACTCGATGCTCGAGGACGCGCGTACGCACGCCGACACCGTGATCGGCAACGCCGATTCGGAGTCGGAAGCGGTACTCGCCCACGCTCGTGCCGAGGCCGACCGCATCCTCGCCGACGCCAAGTCGCAGGCCGACCGCATGGTCGACGAAGCGAGCAATCACGGCAAGTCCCTCGTCGACGACGCGACCGAAGAGGCTCGGCGGCTCTCGTCCAGCGCGGCTCGCGAATTCGAGGCCGTCACCGGGCGGGCGCGCGCCGAGGCGCAGCGCACCATCGACGCCGCGAACAACACTTACGACAAGTCGGTCGCCGACGGCATTGCCGAACAGCAGCGCCTGGTGTCCGAGGCCGAGGTCGTCGCCGCCGCGAAATCCGAGGCCGAGCGCATCATCGACGCGGCACACGCCGAGGCCGACCGGTTGCGTGGTGACTGCGACGTCTACGTCGACGAGAAGCTGGCCCAGTTCGAAGAAACCCTCACCAACACCCTGCGGTCGGTGAATCGTGGGCGCCATCAGCTGCGTACCGGCGCGGGTATGCACGATTACATCGAGTATCCCCGCAGCGTGGACCACGATCCCGCGCGCACACGGGCCCGGTCCGAGGGCGCCGCCGACGTCTCGCCGCTCGCGGTCTGAGCGCGCGGACCGGGTACCGGGACAGGCCGGGCGAGCTCATTCGAGGATTTGCTGACCCGGGCGTATCGTGCATCTGTGGCCGAAAACGCAGTGACGCCAGGTGTGAGCACGGGTGAGGCATCCGTGCACGCACGTGATCCCTTCGTGCTCGACATCCGGTCTCTCGGACGTCGTCCGGGGACGATGACCGAGGTACACCGGACCGCCGTGACACCCGAACGGCTCGGGCTGGAAATGGTCGGTATCCCCGCCGCGTCCGAGGTGGATCTCGACCTGCGACTCGAGTCGGTGAGCGAGGGAGTTCTCGTCAGCGGTACGGTCTGTGGCGACACCGAGGGCCAGTGTTCGCGGTGTCTCGAACCCGTCGATGGGACCGTCACCGTCTTCCTGACCGAGCTCTTCGCCTATCCCGACAGCGAAACCGAGCAGACCACCGACGCCGACGAGATCCACCGCATCAACGACGACCGGATCGACCTCGAGCAGTCCATCATCGATGCCGTCGCGCTCGAACTGCCGATGTCGCCGTTGTGCACCGAGGACTGTGCGGGTCTGTGCAGTGTGTGCGGTGTGCGCATGGCCACCGCAGAACCCGGCCACGGACACGAGATGATCGACCCGCGCTGGGCCGGTCTCGCCCAGAAGTTCGCCGATGTCGATGAGGAGTCGTCTGACACCGATCCCGAGCAGTCCCGGGGTCCGCAGTGAGCGAAGGCAGACGTCGGGGGAAACAAACCCTGTCGTGCGCTCCGCTGCTGTCCGCACTCGGCGCCGAGATCTCCGACGAGCTGCTGACCCTGGCTCTGACACATCGTTCCTACGCCTACGAACACGGCGGTCTGCCGACCAACGAGCGCCTGGAGTTTTTGGGCGACTCGGTACTCGGCGTGGTCATCACCGAACGGCTGTATCTGCGATTCCCCGACCGGCCCGAGGGTGAGCTGGCCAAGATCCGGGCGAGTGTGGTGAACATGCACGCGCTCGCCGGTGTGGCCCGCGGCCTCTCCGATGACGGGCTCGGGGCCTACCTGTACCTGGGCCGAGGTGAGGAGCTCACCGGCGGTCGCGACAAGGACTCGATCCTCGCCGACGGCCTCGAATCGTTGTTCGGTGCGGTCTATCTCGAACACGGCCTTGGGGTGTCGCAACGCGTCATCGGTGATCTCTTCGACGAGATCATCGACCGTGCAGGCGATCTCGGTGCCGGACTGGACTGGAAGACCTCACTTCAGGAGCTCACCGCCGAGCACGGTTTCGGCCCGCCGCAGTACCAGGTGTCCTCGACCGGGCCGGACCACAACAAGGAGTTCACCGCGGTCGCCGTGGTGGCCGGAGAGAGCGTCGGAGAAGGTGTCGGCCGGACCAAGAAAGAGGCCGAGCAAAAGGCGGCGGCACTGGCCTGGCAGACCCTGACCGACCGCGCCGGGGCGTCGTGACCACCCCGCGCCGGAGCGTCGATGCCTGAATTACCCGAGGTGGAGACCGTGCGCCTGGGCTTGGCCGATCACGTTGTCGGGCAACGGATCACCACGGTCGAGGTACTCCACCCCCGCGCGGTGCGCCGCCACGCCGGCGAATCCGCCGATCTCGCGTCGCGGCTCGCGGGAAAGACCGTCACCGCTGCGCGCCGTCGTGGCAAATACCTCTGGCTCGACGTCGCCGACGACACCGACGACGCCGCGCTGGTCGTCCACCTCGGGATGAGCGGCCAGATGCTCATCGCGAGGGCGGGCGCACCCGATCACACCCACCTGCGTATCCGCGCACACCTCGCCGACGGCAACGAGCTGCGATTCGTCGATCAGCGTACCTTCGGCGGCTGGCACGTCGACGAGCATGTGCCCGACCCATTCATGCCCGAGAATGCCTCTGCTGCAACGGATTCGGGCGACGGGGTGTTGTCTCGCGTGCCCGCGTCGATCGCACACATCAGCCCGGACCCGTTCGATCCGGGCTTTGACACCTCGGCCGTCGTTGCGAGGATCCGTGCGCGACACACCGAGATCAAACGAGCACTGCTCGATCAGACGATCATCTCCGGGGTTGGCAATATCTACGCCGACGAGGCCCTCTGGCTCGCTCGGCTGCACGGCACCAGGGTCACTGACACGTTGTCGCCCAAGAAGATTCGCGAACTGATCGACGCCGCCACCGATGTCATGGCACAAGCACTGAAGGTCGGCGGTACATCCTTCGACGCGCTCTACGTCAACGTCAATGGACAGTCCGGCTACTTTGAGCGATCGCTCAACGCCTATGGTCGCGAGGGTCAGCCGTGCCGACGGTGCGGACGGATCATGCGTCGTGAGCACTTCATGAACCGCAGTTCGTACTCATGTCCGCAGTGTCAGCGCCGACCACGGATGTGACGCGCGCCGCCGGTTGCCGGGGTCGCGGAAGCATCGGCCCGCCTGCGACGTTGCGTGCCACGAGGATCATGGACGAAGGAGTGATGTCAGAATGACCGTCGAGAATCACGCCGACCAGCACGGCACGGCCGACGAGGGCAACGCGGCCACCGCGCCGCATCGGCATACCGAGCTGTGGGTGGAGCGCACCGGAACGCGTCGCTACACCGGTCGTTCCTCACGGGGAGCCGAGGTACTCGTCGGTTCCGAGGACGTCGAAGGCGTCTTCACGCCCGGTGAGCTCCTGAAAATCGCGCTGGCCGCCTGCACCGGCATGTCGTCGGACCGGCCGCTGTCGCGACGACTCGGCGACAACTACGACGCGACGATCCGGGTGAGCGGCACCGCCGACCGGGACAACGAGGTGTACCCACGTCTCGACGAAGTGCTCGAAGTGGATCTGTCCGAACTCGACCCGGAGGCCGCGCAACGCCTGCTCGTGGTCGTCGAGCGCGCGATCGACGCGGTGTGCACCGTCGGACGGACCATCAAAGCCGGAGCCGAGGTCGGCCTGCGCATCGACACCGAGTGAGGCTGGACGACACACCATGACCGACGACGCCGAGAGCACCGATCGCACGGACAGCCGTGATGCGGTCCGGCTGACCGCCTACGTCCACGGACACGTGCAGGGAGTCGGATTCCGCTGGTGGACGCGTTCCCGTGCGCTGGAACTCGGCCTCGTTGGATACGCCGCCAACCAATCCGACGGGCGGGTGTGCGTCGTCGCCCAGGGGCCTGCCGACGCGGTGCGCGCGCTCGTCGCATTCCTGCGTTCCGACGCGACGCCCGGGCACGTGGATCTCGTCGTCGACTCCTACGCCGCGCCGCGCGCCGGTGTGACCGGATTCGTCGAGAAGTAGGCCCGGGGGCGGGCCTCCGCGTCGTCCGAGATGAGTAGGCTGTACCGTCGTGCACCTCAAGTCGCTCACTCTCAAGGGCTTCAAGTCCTTCGCGTCGGCGACCACCCTGCGCTTCGAGCCCGGGATCACCTGCGTGGTCGGGCCGAACGGGTCCGGCAAGTCCAACGTCGTCGACGCGCTGACGTGGGTGATGGGGGAGCAGGGCGCCAAGGCGCTACGCGGCGGAAAGATGGAGGACGTCATCTTCGCCGGGACCTCGGGCCGCCCACCGCTGGGTCGCGCCGAGGTCACCCTCACCATCGACAACTCCGACGGCGCACTTCCCATCGAATACTCCGAGGTGTCGATCACCCGCCGTATGTTCCGCGACGGGGCGGGCGAATACGAGATCAACGGCAACTCGTGCCGACTGATGGATGTCCAGGAGCTCCTGTCCGACTCCGGAATCGGCCGGGAGATGCACGTCATCGTCGGGCAGGGACGCCTCGCGGCCATCCTCGAATCCCGGCCGGAAGATCGCCGTGCCTTCATCGAGGAGGCCGCAGGCGTTCTCAAACACCGCAAACGCAAGGAGAAGGCGGTCCGCAAACTGCAGTCGATGCAGGCCAACCTGGACCGCCTCTCCGACCTGACCGCCGAACTGCGCCGCCAGCTCAAACCACTCGGACGCCAGGCCGAGGTGGCGCGCCGCGCGCAGACCATCCAGGCCGACCTCCGCGACGCCCGGCTACGGCTGGCCGCCGACGACCTGGTGACCCGTCGCGCCGAGATGGCCGAGCACACCGCCGTCGAGGACAACATCCGTCGCGAGCAGGACGAGGTCTCTGCCGAACTCGATGCCGTGTCGAGTGAACTCGCCGACCACGAAGAGCATCTCGCGCAGGTGGTGCCCGCCGCAGAGGCCGCCGGCCAAGCATGGTTCACGCTGTCGGCATTGGCCGAGCGGATCGACGCCACCGCCCGCGTCGCCACCGAACGCAGCCGCTATCTCGACGAACCGGTCACCGCGTCCAGCGGTCCCGAACCCGAGGACCTCGAACGCCAGGCCGACGAGGCCGCTGAGACCGAGGCGGAGATGACGGCCGCGGTGGAAGGTGCCGCCGAGTTCCTTGAAGACGCCAAAGATGAACTGGCGCAACGTGAGCGGGCTGCCGCAGAGGCAGAGCAGGCGCATCTGGCGGCGGTGCGGGCCATCGCCGATCGTCGAGAGGGACTCGCCCGCCTCGAAGGGCAGGTGGACAATCTGCGGACCAAGGCCGATTCGGTCGACGCCGAGACCACGCGCCTGACCGAGGCCATCGCTGCCGCTGTCGAGCGTTCGCAGATCGCGCAATCCCAGCAGGACGAGGTGGCCGAGTCGTTGGGTGAACTCGAAGCCTCGGAGAAGGGCCTCGACGAACACCACGAGCGCTGTGTCACCGCGCTCAACCTGTCGAACGAGCGAGTCGCGACCCTGCAGGCCGAGGAACGTGAGGTCGAACAGCGGATCGCTTCGTTGACCGCCCGCATCGAAGCCTTGTCGGTGGGTCTCGAGCGTGGCGACGGTGGTGCCTGGCTGATGGACAATGTGGCCGACGGACTCCTTGGTCCCATGTCGGAGCTGTTGACCGTCGACGCCGGCTACGAAACCGCGATCGCCGGTGCGCTCGGCGGTGCGGTCGATGCGATCGCCGCCGCCGATCCATCGTCGGCGTTGCGCGCCCTCGAGTTGCTCAAGGCCGGTGATGGTGGCCGGGCGTCGATGATCGTCGGCGGCCTGACCCACACTCCCTCGCCGCGCGCCGACCCGCTTCCCGACGGAGCGGTGTGGGCGTCGTCGGTGGTGAGCTGCGCGCCGTCCATCCGGCCCGCGATCGAGCTGATCCTCGCCGACACTGTCCTGGTGGACACCACCGAGGCTGCTGTCGAGGTGGCTGGAGCGCTCGGCGTGCGCGCGGTCACCGGCGACGGCGACCGGGTGTCCCGCGCGACCATCGAAGGCGGGTCATCACACCGGCCGTCGACGTTGGAGGTCCAGTCGGCGATCGACACCGCGACTACCGACCTCGTGGCCACCCGCCGGCGGGTGGAAGAACTTGCTGCCGCCCTTCAGGGTGCGTTGGCCGAACAGCAACAGCGTCGGGAAGTCGCCGAAGAGGCGCTTGCTGCGCTGCACGAGTCCGACAGCGCCGTAGGCGGGGCATACGAACACCTCGCCCGGCTCGGACAGGAGATCCGCGCGGCACAGGCCGAGGCCGACCGACTCACCCGCCAGCGCACCTTTGTCGAGACCGGCCGCGCGGAGACGGTCGCGAAACTCGACGAACTCGAACAACGTCTGGCACTGGCCCAGGGCGAGGGCACCGAAGAACCGACCGGCGAGGTCGATTCGGGGGAACGCACGGCGGCGGCCGAGGCGGTGGCCGCGGCCCGCAGCGCCGAGATGGAGGCACGGCTGGCGATGCGCACCGCCGAAGAGCGCCTCGCGTCGGTGCGTGGCCGTTCGGAATCGTTGCGGCGCGCGGCGCAGCGCGAACGAGACTCGCGGGAGCGCGTACGCCGTCAGAACGAGGCCCGACGTCAGGCCGCCACCGTCGCCGCCGCCGTCGCCGCGTCGGCTGCGGAGGTGTCCGAGCGGGTGGCCGCCGCCGTTGCCACCGCGCAGGCCGGGCGCGACGAACTCGAGCAGGTGCGCACCACCCGCACCGCGGCCGTCGACGAACTCAAGAGCCGCGTCAACATCCTCTCGCAGCGGTTGAGCACGCTCAAGGATGCCGTTCATCGCGATGAGGTGGCCCGCGCGCAGGCCACCTTGCGGATCGAACAACTCGAGGAGCAGGTACTCGAGCAATTCGCGATGGCGCCCGACGACCTCGTCGCGGAATACGGACCGGACGTGCCGATGCCGCCGTCGGCGCTCGAAATGGCTGAGTACGAGGCTGCCAAGGCACGAGGTGATCAGGTGGTGGCCCCGGCGCCGATGCCCTTCGACCGGGCCAGCCAGGAATCGCGGGCCAAGAAGGCACAGAAAGACCTCAATACGTTGGGACGCGTCAACCCGCTCGCGCTCGAGGAATTCGCCGCACTCGAGGAGCGCTACACCTTCCTGTCCGCACAACTCGAGGATGTCAAGGCCGCCCGCAAGGACCTGATGTCGGTGGTCGAGGAGGTCGACGCCCGCATTCTGCAGGTGTTCACCGAGGCCTACGCCGACGTGGAACGCGAATTCGCACAGGTGTTTTCGACACTGTTCCCCGGTGGTGAGGGCCGACTGATCCTCACCGAACCCGGCGACATGCTCACCACCGGAGTCGAGGTCGAGGCCCGGCCGCCGGGAAAGAAGGTCAAACGACTATCTCTGCTGTCCGGCGGCGAGAAGTCGTTGACCGCGGTCGCCATGCTGGTCGCCATCTTCCGTGCGCGGCCGTCGCCGTTTTACGTGATGGACGAGGTCGAGGCAGCACTCGACGACACCAACCTGCGACGCCTGATCAGCCTGTTCGAGCAACTCCGGGAACGGTCTCAGCTGATCGTTATCACCCACCAGAAGCCGACGATGCAGGTTGCCGACGCGCTCTACGGCGTCAGCATGCGCGGCGACGGGATCACCACGGTGATCTCGCAACGTCTGCGGGGGGTCGACGTCCCGGTCGCCGCGACCCCAGAACTCGCGACCGACTGACACATCCCGACGGACACCCCGGCCGCAAGGCCGACGGAGAACAGGACCAGTGCACCAGTGAACACTGACATCATCATCGGCATCGTCGTCGCGGTGGTCGTGATCCTCGCGCTCATCGTGGTGGGCATTGTGCTTGCCCGGCGGCGGCAGATCTCGCTCACCGACCAGCCCGACAGTCAGGTCACCGACGGCAGTAAGCCCCAGGTCGACAGATCGGGTGGATACCAGGCCGGGTCGGGATTCAGCTTCAGTCAGGGTGGGGCGGGAACCGCAACCGCTACGCCGCCTGGACCCGGGCCGATGCCCACCGTCGAGCCGGTGCTGCCGGCGCAGGAGCGCACCGAGACCGACGGCCAACCCGCCGTCGGCGACGACGCCTCCATCCCGCGTGACTCGGTCAAGCGTGGAATCTCCGAGATCAACCTCCCCGACAGCGCTCCCGATACCGTCGGCAGCGCTCCCGATACCGTCGACAGCGCTCCCGATACCGCCGACAGCGCTCCCGATACCGTCGACAGCGCTCCCGATACCGTCGACAGCGCTCCCGACACCGCCGACAGCGCTCCCGACACCGTCGACAGCGCTCCCGACACCGAGGCGGCGGCCCCGGCGTATGCCGCCGGTGCGACTCAGGCGCCGATCGGCGAGGAAATCGCGCCAACCGCGGGGCGTCTCGGTCGACTCCGCGGCCGGCTGTCGCGCTCGCAGGGTGCGATCGGCAAGAGCATGCTCGGGCTGCTCGGCGCCGGCGATCTCGACGAGGACAGCTGGGAAGAGATCGAGGACACCCTCGTGATGGCCGATCTCGGTACCGCGTCGACGACTGCCGTCGTGGAGCGGTTGCGCACCGACCTGGCCACCAACCCGGTGCGCACCGCCGACGACGCCAGGACGCTGCTCAAACGAGTCCTCGTCGACCAGCTCCACCCGGAGATGGACCGATCCGTGCGCGCACTACCGCACGCCGACAAGCCGGCAGTGATCCTGGTCGTAGGCGTCAACGGCACCGGAAAGACCACCACCACCGGCAAACTCGCCAGAGTGCTCGTCGCCGACGGGCGGCGGGTGCTCCTCGGTGCTGCCGACACCTTCCGCGCGGCCGCCGCCGATCAGCTCCAGACCTGGGGCGAGCGGGTGGGCGCCGACATCGTGCGCGGCAAGGAACAGGCAGATCCAGCGTCGGTTGCCTTCGACGCGGTCGCGAAGGGCATCGACTCCGGCGTCGACGTGGTCATGATCGACACCGCGGGCCGACTCCACACCAAGACCGGGCTCATGGACGAGCTGGGCAAAGTCAAGCGCGTCGTGGAGAAGAAGGCACCCGTCGACGAGGTGTTGCTCGTTCTCGACGCCACGGTGGGACAGAACGGTCTCACCCAGGCCCGGGTGTTCGCCGAGGTCGTCGACATCACCGGAGTTGTCCTGACCAAGCTGGACGGTACCGCCAAGGGCGGCATCGTGTTTCACGTCCAGGAGGAACTCGGTGTTCCGGTCAAACTTGTGGGTCTCGGCGAAGGCGCCGACGATCTTGCGCCTTTCGAGCCCGAGGCATTCGTCGACGCGCTCCTCTGAGGTGACGGACACCTCCGGGCACCGGCGCCTCTCGGCACCGACGGATTCGCGGCTGTGACAACTCCTGGTGCCGACAACTCTCGGCTCCCACAACCCAGCCGTGACAGCCGAGAGGCCGGAGCCGGTACGTCCTCATCGGCTCTCGCCGATGTGTGAACGTGTGGTTTTACGCGGCACAATCATGCGCGCCACTGCATCCCGACCAGGGATTTAACCCCGGTGAAATATTAAGTGCCCTCTGGTTCACATGGCGGAAACGACGAATAGCTCTCGCCGAAACAAAGACCAAGCAATCTTCTCTCCAGGTCAAAACCGCGGCCTGTAAGCGGTGGGATGAGGAGGATACTAGTGGCTTTCCCCACTATGGGTGTGCCGGATTCGGGCGACACAGCCTGGATGCTGGCCAGTTCGGCGCTCGTCTTGTGTATGACGCTGCCTGGTCTGGCGTTCTTCTACGGCGGCATGGTCCGCGCGAAGAACGTTCTGAACATCATGATGATGAGTGCGATGTCGGCCGGCATCGTCACGGTGCTCTGGTCGATCTACGGGTTCTCGATGGCGTTTGGCAACGACATCCTCGGAACGAGTAATGGCGGCCTGCTCGGTGATCCGGGCGAATACTTCGGACTGAAGAACCTGCTCGCGGGTGTCAACGGTGCCGCAGCGGTGGCTGCCGATCCCGCAACGCAGACCGCGGCGGCGCCTGCGGTCGACATTCCGATCTTCGGCACGATCCCGGCGATGGTCTTCGTGGCGTTCCAGTTGATGTTCGCCATCATCACCGTCGCCCTGGTTTCCGGTGCGGTGGCCGATCGTATGAAGTTCGGTGCGTGGACCGCATTCACCGTGCTCTGGTCGACGATCGTCTATTTCCCGGTGGCCCACTGGGTCTTCGCCTTCAACGGCGTCACCGCCGAGAAGGGTGGCTGGATCGCCAACAACCTCAAGGCGATCGACTTCGCAGGTGGTACGGCCGTCCACATCAACTCCGGTGTCGCCGGTCTGGTTCTGGTGTTGTTCCTCGGCAAGCGCAAGGGCTGGCCGAAGTCTCCGATGCGCCCGCACAACCTGCCGTTCACGATGCTCGGTGCCGGATTGCTGTGGTTCGGTTGGTACGGCTTCAACGCCGGTTCGGCGACCTCGGCCAACGGCGTCGCAGGCTCGACCTTCATCACCACCACGGTCGCGACCGCGGCGGCGGTGCTCGGCTGGCTGCTCACCGAGCGAATTCGCGATGGTCACGCGACCAGTCTGGGTGCTGCGTCGGGCATCGTCGCGGGACTCGTGGCGATCACGCCGTCCTGTTCGTCGGTCGACATTTGGGGTGCACTGATCATTGGCGTGCTCGCCGGCATCGTCTGTGCGCTGGCCGTGGGTCTGAAGTACAAGCTCGGTTATGACGACGCGCTCGATGTCGTCGGCGTTCACATGGTCGGCGGTATCCTCGGTACCGTGCTGATCGGCTTCCTGGCCACCAAGAAGGCCCCGGCCGCCGTTGACGGCCTCTTCTACGGTGGTGGTTGGGATCAGCTGTGGCGTCAGGTGCTTGGCGCAGGCTCCGTATTGGTCTATTCGGCCATCGTCACTGCAATAATTGCAACCGTGATCAAGTTCACCATCGGTCTTCGTGCGGACGAGGCCGATGAGGCTCAGGGTCTCGACGAATCGCAGCACGCAGAATCCGCATATGATTTCACGCCGATCGGCGGGGGCTCGGCCCTCGCTCAGGCAGGCGTCATTGGTGCCGGCAAGGAGGCATGATCCACAGTGAAGCTGATCACCGCAATTGTGAAGCCGTTCACGCTCGAGGACGTCAAGGCGGGTCTCGAGCAGGCCGGAATACTGGGGATGACCGTCAGTGAGGTCCAGGGCTACGGCCGTCAGAAGGGCCACACGGAGGTCTACCGCGGCGCCGAGTACTCGGTGGATTTCGTCCCGAAAGTGCGGGTCGAGGTCGTCGTGGACGACGCGGCCGTGGACAAGGTCGTCGATGTCATCGTCGAGGCCGCCCGCACCGGCAAGATCGGTGACGGGAAGGTCTGGGTCTCGCCGGTGGAGTCGGTCGTGCGCGTCCGTACCGGCGAGCGCGGCGCCGACGCACTGTAGCGAGAGGGCCCGATGCCCTTCGTGAGCACTGGTCACGGCCCCGCGTCCGATGATGATTCGGGCGCGGGGCCGCGTCCTTCCCCGACACCGGTTGCCGCAACGGATCTTGCGGCAACCCGACGCCAGCTGACCGAGGCGTCCGGACCACATCGACTCGACGCCCCCGGCCTGCGCCAGGTACTCGTCGACCTGCACGAGTTCTGGTTGACCAGCAAGGGCGCCGAACTCGGTATCAAACCCGGTAGTGGTCTAGCGATCGTCGCAGTCGGCGGGCTCGGACGCGGTGAACTGCTGCCGCACTCGGATCTCGACCTGATCCTGCTCTACGAGGACCAGTCACCCGAGCGGGTCTCCGAGGTCGCCGACGGCCTCTGGTATCCGTTGTGGGACGCCAATATTGCGCTCGATCACAGCGTGCGCACGGTTCCGCAGGCGCTGCAGGTGGCCTCCGAGGACGTCACCGCCGCACTCGGTCTGCTCGAGGCCCGGCACATCGCCGGTGACGAGGACCTGTCGGCCCTGCTGATCGGTGGGGTGCGCCAGCAATGGCGTTCGGAGATCCGCACCCGTTTCCCGGCGGTGGTCGAACACGCCCGGGATCGCTGGCGACGCAGCGGCGACATCGCACACCGCGCCGAACCGGACCTCAAGAACGGTCGCGGCGGGTTACGCGACGTGCAGTTGCTCGGCGCGTTGTCGATCGCGCAACTGACCGACGGCATGGCCAACTTGCGACCCGATTCTCCCGGCGCCGGACCACAGGCCGCCTATCATCGGCTCCTGGACATCCGTACTGAATTGCATCGGATCGCCGGGCGCCCGCGCGAACAGGTGCGCGCCCAGGATGCCGACGAGATCGGCGCAGCGCTGCGACTCGGGGACCGCTTCGACCTCGCACGGGTCATCAGCGACTCCGCGCGCACCATTGGGTACTCCACCGATGTCGGTGTGCGGACCGCAGGTAATGCGCTGCCACGACGTGGGTTGGCCAAACTGCGCCGCTCGCCGATCCGGCGGCCGCTTGACGAGGGTGTCGTCGAGCACAATGGTGAAATCGTGTTGGCGCGCAACGCCATTCCCAGCAAGGATCCGGGGCTGATTCTGCGAGTGGCGGCGTCCTCGGCGCGTACCGGTCTGCCGATCAGCGCCTCGACCCTGTCGCGATTGGCCGACTATGCCCCGGAGCTGCGCGAGCCGTGGCCGAGCGAGTCGCTCGGTGATCTTCTGGTCCTGCTCGGTGCGGGGCCGCACATGGTCGACCCGATCGAGGCTCTCGATCGGACGGGTCTGTGGGGTCGGCTCCTGCCCGAGTGGGGTGCGGTGCGTGACCTGCCTCCGCGCGACGCGGTGCACACCTGGACCGTCGACCGGCATCTGGTCGAGACCGCCGTCAACGCGGGCGCGATGACGACCCGGGTCACCCGACCGGATCTGTTGTTGCTTGGTGCCCTGATCCACGATCTCGGAAAGGGCCGTGGCGCAGACCATTCCATTGTCGGTGCAGAACTCGCCATCCAGGTCGGCAACCGGATCGGGTTGTGGCCGCAGGACGTGACGATCCTGTCACAGATGGTCCGACACCATCTGTTGTTGCCGACTGTGGCCACCCGCCGTGACCTCGAGGACCCGGCCACCGCCGAGGAGGTCGTCGAAAAGCTCGGACACAGCCGATTGCTCCTTGAACTGCTCGCGGCACTCGCGGAGGCGGATTCGCTCGCGACGGGCCCGGGCGTGTGGGGCGACTGGAAGGCCTCACTCGTCAACGATCTGGTACGGCGCGCGACCCGACTGCTCGACGGTGAGGAACTGCCCACACCCGAACCGCTGACCGACGAGATGATCGCGCTCGCGCGCAGCGACGAGTTCGCGGTCCGCATCACACCGACGGACGGCGCGCACACCTACTCCGTACTGATGGTGGCCCCGGACCAACCGGGCATGCTGTCGAAGATGGCCGGGGTGTTGGCGCTCAACGGATTGCGCTCGCTGTCGGCGACGGTTCAGAGCCACGAGAATCGCGCGATCAACAGCTTTGTGATGGTGCCCGTGTTCGGGGCACCGCCCGAGGCCGGACTGCTGCGACAGCAGCTCATGGCGACCGTCGACGGCAAGTTCAGCGTCCTCGAGCGGCTCGACAAACGGGAACGTGAGTCGCCGACTCCGACGATCGGCACGGTTGTCGCGACTCCCGGTGCGGTGGTCGTCGCGCATGGCGCGCCCGACGATCCCGCCACGGTGGCCGCCAACGCGGTGCCCGCATTGTTCGCGGTCGCCCCGTCGCGTGTGTTGTGGACGTCCTCCGCGGTCGACGGTGGGGTACTCATGGAGTTGCGCACCGACGACCGACTCGGACTGTTGAGCAGGGTCAGCGACGTGATCGAACACGCAGGCGTCGTGGTGCGGTGGGCCAAGGTCGCCACCCTGGGGAACACGGTCGTCGACACGTTCTGTCTGGTGCTGGGGGAGGACACTCCCGAGCGTCGGGCGAAGCTGGCCGACGCGGTGCTCGCGGTCTGTCCGCCGCCGCGGCCACGCACCGACGCCGACGACGATCCCGGGCCGGCGAGTTTCGGCGGCAGCGGCCGATCGGGAGTGCCCATCAGCTGACGCCTCGCGCGGTTCGAGCAGTCGGCGGTGCTTGCCGTGTCGCCGCATGCGCCCGACGCGCACCCACGTCGGGTGCATCACGAGCCGGTCATGGAAGGATGGTGGAATGTTCGACTCCCTCTCCGATCGGTTGACCGGTGCGCTGAAGGATTTGCGCGGTAAAGGCCGCCTCTCCGACGCTGACATCGACCGCACCTGCCGCGAGATCCGCCTTGCGCTGCTCGAAGCCGACGTCTCGCTGCCGGTGGTGCGGGCGTTCATCGCGCGCATCAAGGAACGCGCCAAGGGTGCCGAGGTCTCCGCGGCGCTGAACCCGGCCCAGCAGGTCGTCAAGATCGTCAACGAGGAACTCGTCGGCATCCTCGGCGGCGAGACGCGGCGCGTCCGGTTCGCCAAGACCCCGCCGACAGTCATCATGCTCGCCGGCCTACAGGGCGCGGGTAAGACGACGCTCGCGGGCAAGCTCGGTGCCTGGCTCAAGAAGCAAGGCCACACCCCGCTGCTGGTCGCCTGCGATCTCCAGCGTCCCGGCGCGGTCTCGCAGCTCACGATCGTCGGTGAACGCGCCGGCGTCCCGGTGTTCGCGCCGCACCCGGGTACCAGTATCAGCGGTGAGGCAGCTCCCATCGGGACCAATCCGCTGGGCGTGACCGCCGGAGACCCGGTGTCGGTGGCGACAGGTGGCGTCGCCGAGGCGCGCGCCAAGCACCACGACGTCGTCATCGTCGACACCGCGGGTCGTCTCGGAATCGACGCCGAGCTGATGAAGCAGGCTTCCGACATCCGCGACGCGACCCGTCCCGACGAGGTGCTGTTCGTCGTGGACTCGATGATCGGTCAGGACGCGGTCACCACCGCGCAGGCGTTCGCCGACGGCGTCGGCTTCACCGGTGTGGTGCTGACCAAACTCGACGGTGATGCCCGCGGTGGTGCAGCACTGTCGGTGCGTGAGGTGACCGGGCAGCCGATCATGTTCGCCTCCTCGGGTGAGAAGCTCGAGGACTTCGACGTCTTCCATCCCGACCGGATGGCCAGCCGCATCCTCGGCATGGGCGATGTGCTCTCGCTCATCGAACAGGCCGAGGAACACTGGGACGCCCAGCAGGCCGAAGAGGCCGCCGCCAAGATCACTCAGGGTGAGTTGACGCTCGAGGACTTTCTCGAGCAGATGCAGATGATCCGCAAGATGGGCCCGATCGGTAACATCCTCGGCATGCTGCCCGGAGCCGGGCAGATGAAGGACGCCTTGTCGCAGGTCGACGACAAGCAGCTCGACCGCGTGCAGGCAATCATCCGCGGTATGACGCCGGCCGAGCGGGACAACCCCAAGATCATCAACGCCTCTCGGCGTCTGCGTATCGCCAACGGCTCGGGTGTCACGGTCAGCGAGGTCAATCAGCTCGTCGACCGCTTCTTCGAGGCCCGCAAGATGATGGCGCAGATGTCCGGACGGATGATGGGCCCAGGTCGCAAGACCAACCGCAAGAAGGGCAAGGGGAAGAAGGGCAAGACCAAGGGCCGCGGACCCACGCCGCCGAAGGTGCGCGGTGGATTCCCGGGGATGCCGGGTGGCTTCCCGGATCTGTCGAACATGCCCGCCGGACTCGACCAGCTCCCACCCGGGCTCGAGGGCCTCGACCTCTCCCAGTTCCAGCAGCCGAAGAAGAAGTAGCCGGTCAATGCCCGGAGATGTTGCGGCAGAAGGGCACTCGATCCAGTATTCGGCGATTGACCACGGTGCGCCGCGGCATTACCGGGGTCGTGACCCGCTCACTGACGAGCCGATCGAGTTCTGGGTGCGCGGCGGGCGCATCCAGACCGAACCGATCCCTGATGCCCAGACCGCAGCCGATGACGTGTGGATTCTGCCCGGACTCGTCGATGCCCACAATCATGTCGGCATCGCCCCCGGGCTCGGGGTGACGATCGATCAGGCACGTATTTTCGCCCGTCAGGACATGGCTGCAGGCACCCTGTTGATTCGGGAGGTCGGCTCGCCCCTGGATACCCATCCTCTCGACGGCGAGCTGGTGGCGCCGCGATTCATCCGCTCGGGCAAGCACATTGCGCGGCCCAAACGGTACCTGCGTGACTACGGTGTCGATCTCGACGATCCGGACGATCTCGCCGGCGAGGTGACGCGGCAGGCGGCGGCGGGGGACGGCTGGGTAAAGATCGTCGGCGACTGGATCGACCGGGAGATCGGGGATCTCGCGCCGCTGTGGGACCGTGCGCAGCTAGACGCCGCGGTTCGTGCTGCCCACGATGCCGGGGCGCGCATCACCGCGCATGTCTTCGGTACCGACGCGCTCGGTGACCTCATCGCTGCGGGAGTCGACTGCATCGAACACGGCACCGGGGTAACGGCCGACCATGTCGACGCCATGGTCGAGCGTTCTATTGCTTTGGTACCCACTATGATTCAGATTGACAACTTCCCAGCTATCGCCGACGGAGCCGACCGGTTCCCGACGTATGCGGCCAACATGCGCGCCCTGTATGCGCGTGCGGTGGACACCTTCGCCGCCGCGCGCGAGGCGGGCGTGAGAATCTTCGCCGGTACTGATGCCGGTGGTTTCGTCGAGCACGGGCGGATCGTCGACGAGGTCGAACGGCTTGCCGGCATCGGTCTCGGTGCGCGCGGTGCCATCGCGGCGGCGAGTGTCGAACCGCGTCGGTGGCTGGGTGCCGATCTGCTCGCCGACGGGGATCGCGCTGACTTCTTGGTCTTCGACGAGAATCCGGCCTCCGATCTCGGTCTGCTCCGACATCCGCAGGCGATTGTCTGCTCTGGAATCCACGTCTGATCACTTCTGCCATTAGTGCTCCGCCCAGGGGTTGGTTGTGATCCAAATCACCCATTGCCTGTTGGTGCGTCTTATTACTGTTCGGTAAGGTCACAGACGCATTGCGGTCGCGATCAGTCCGCAACTGCATCCGGGCCGCCTGGGTGGCCCGGTCACGGGGCGAGTCCGATCGACGCGAGCGCGCTCGACGGACCGACATGAAGCCGGACATGCGGTTATCTTTCGCGGGGTGGATAACCGCATGTCCGCACCCCCGGTCGGGTCGTCCAGCTGCGTTCGGCTCTCTCGATTTCTCCCTTGCTCACCTGGTCTGGCACAATGACCTGCTGGTTCGTCGGAGCCGGTTACGTACCGCCCGACGGTCACACCGAGACAGATCGCAAAACCGGGCCCCACAACCGGTGGGGTTGCTGAATTGCGCAGTGACCATAGGAAAGAAGACGACATGGCCGTCAAGATCAAACTCACGCGGCTCGGCAAGATCCGCAACCCCCAGTACCGCATCGTCGTCGCCGACGCGCGCACCCGCCGTAACGGCCGCGCCATCGAGACGATCGGCAAGTACCACCCGAAGGAAGAGCCGAGCCTCATCGAGGTCGACTCCGAGCGCGCCCAGTACTGGCTCGGTGTCGGCGCGCAGCCGACCGAGCCCGTGACCGCCATCCTCAAGGTCACCGGTGACTGGCAGAAGTTCAAGGGCCTTCCGGGCGCCGAGGGCACTCTGAAGGTTGCCGAGTCCAAGACCTCCAAGCTCGACCTGTTCAACGCTGCGCTCGCTGCAGCCGACAGTGAGCCCGTCGCCGAGGCGACCACCCCGAAGAAGAAGGCCGCCAAAAAGGACGACGCGCCGGCCGAGACCGCTGACGACGCATCCGGTGCCGAGGACAAGGCTCAGGCGTGAGCGCTGTCGTCGCCGATGCGGTGGAGCATCTGGTCCGCGGCATTGTCACCAACCCCGATGACGTACGCGTCGAGTTGATCACCGGCCGACGTGGCCGGCTGGTCGAGGTGCACGTGAACCCCGAGGATCTCGGAAAGGTCATCGGTCGCAACGGCCGCACCGCGACCGCGCTGCGCACTCTCGTCTCGGGTATCGGGGGTCGTGGGATGCGGGTCGACATCGTCGACACCGATCGCTGATCTCGGAGTTCGATGGAGCTCGTGGTGGGCCGTGTGGCCAAGTCCCACGGCATTCGCGGCGAACTCGTCGTCGATGTCCGTACCGATGACCCGCAGGAGCGGTTCGCGTGCGGGACGACCCTGCTCGGCCGACTGCCGCGAGGCGCGGGCGAGCGCACTTTCACGGTGACAGCCGCCCGGGAACATTCCGGGCGGCTGTTGCTGTCGCTGGCCGAGGTGACCGATCGGTCGGCCGCCGACGCCCTGCGCGGCACGCTGTTCCTCATCGACAGCTCGCAGGTCGATTCCGGTGACGACCCCGACGCCTTCTACGACCACGAACTCGAGGGCCTAGCGGTCTCGACGATCGACGGTGTGGCCGTGGGCGTCGTCGATTCCGTCCTGCACCTGCCCGCCAACGACATCCTGGTTGTGCGCACCGACGCCGATCGGGAGGTTCTCGTGCCGTTCGTCCGCGAGATCGTGCCGACGGTGACCCTCGACGGCATCGAGATCGACCCGCCGCCCGGTCTCATCGATAGCGCGGCCGCCGACACCGGTGACGACGACGTCAATGGTTCGGCGCAGTGACCGGGGAATCGCCCCACATGCGCATCGACGTCGTCACCATCTTTCCCGAGTACCTCGAGCCGCTTCGGGCTGCGTTGTTGGGCAAGGCAATCGAGCGTGGAGTCGTCGAACTCGGGGTACACGACCTGCGTGCGTGGACGCACGACGTCCATCGCAGTGTCGACGACTCGCCCTACGGCGGGGGTCCCGGCATGGTGATGAAGCCCGACGTGTGGGGTCGGTGTCTGGACGAGGTGTGCCCCGACGACGCGCTGCTGGTCGTTCTCACCCCGGCCGGGGTGCCGTTCGATCAGGCCACGGCTCAGCGCTGGAGCGGGTACCCGCATCTGGTGTTCGCCTGCGGACGTTATGAGGGCATCGATCAGCGGGTCTTCGACGATGCGGCACGCCGGGTGTACGTCGAGGAGGTCTCACTCGGCGACTTCGTGTTGATCGGTGGCGAGGTCGCCGCGATGGCGATGATCGAGGCCACCGTCCGGCTGATACCCGGTGTCCTCGGCAATCCACGCTCCCACCAGGAGGATTCGTTCTCCGACGGCCTCCTCGAGGGCCCCAGCTACACCCGGCCCGAGATCTGGCGGGATCTCCCGGTGCCGCCGATCCTGCTCTCCGGCGATCACGCCAAGATCGCCGCATGGCGTCACGAGCAGTCGATGCAACGCACCCGTGAGCGCCGCCCCGACCTGTTACCGGGCGTCGATCATCCCGATCCCTGACCGGTCCAGACCCTGTGGAATCCCACCCCGCCGATGTCGGATTCTCCGGATAGGATCGATCGATCCGTGTGAGTGGGGAGGCGACGGTGGGAGACTCCGGTAACAGTCGCATGATCGGTGCGCGCTGGGCGGACATGCTCGACGACGTCGAGCGGCAGCGTGGCGAGGTGCGGCGGGTCGCCGATGCCGTCGCCGGTCTCACCGCGACGGTGACCAGCCCGGATCGCGCGGTGTCGGTGACCGTCGATGCGCGTGGCGTGCTGGTCGGCCTCGACATCACCCCGTCGGCGATGCGGCGTTATCGGGGAGAGCAACTTTCGCAACTGATCGTCGGACTCGTCGCCGATGCCGACGGCTCGCTGCGCACCCAACGCGCGCAACTGCTCACCGCCGCGACGACGGTCACGCCGGCGTTCACCGACATCGAGCCGTCCGCCCGATGACCGGCGATCGGCACACCGTCGACGTCGACCCCGACGACACCGGCACACTGCATGCCGTGCTCACCACTGCGGCCCGCCACCTCGACGACCTCGAAGCCGATCTCGACGTGCTTCTGGCGCAGCTCGATTCGGCGCTCGGAGGCGATCCCGGAGCGCTGCGGTTCCGCACCGGATTCGACGGCGTCGCGAGCTCTCTCGCCGGTGCGATGGCGCGCGCCGTCCGCGACGTCACCACCCTTGCGGCGTTGATCGACGCCGGGACCCGCGATCTCGTCGACACCGACGATCGTGCGGCACGCGGCTTCGACACTCGTGGGCGGTTGCGATGACGGCGCGATGAGCGGGCAGCCGTCGAGCGCCGACACCCGTGCGCTGGCCGAGAGCCTCGTCCCTGGATGCTGGCCCACCACCGACGACGCGACCCTCGGTCACGTCGCCTCCGGACTGGCCGCCCTGCGCGAGCGCCTCGACCACCTCGCGGCCGATCTCGCCGCCGCCTTTCGCGACGTCGACGGTGGGGACGGCCGTTTCACCCATGCGATCCTCGCCGGACGCGATCGCCTCGTCGGCGACGAGGAGGCCGCGCTGCCCACGACTGCGCGAGCGGTGGCCGCCGCCGCGGACGCCGTCGAGGCGTTCGCCGATCTGACCGTCGCGGCGCGTCTGCGGATCGAGTTGGTCGCGGCGATCACCGGCCGTGACCAGATGCTCGGCGAGCTTGCCGCGGCACTCGGCGACGACACGCATGCCGTGCGGGCGGCGACTGCGGGGCGGATGGCTCTGACGGCCGCCGGTGACGAGTACACCGAACAGTCCGGCACGCTCGTGCGGGCCGACCCGGCAGGTCCCGGTGGCGGCGGGCACACCGATGAGGGGACCGGAAGCTCTGCAAGCGCCACGAGCGGGATGATGCCGATGGCCGGCTTTGCCGGTCTCGGGGCGGCCGCCGCCGGCGCAGGTCTGGGTTCGGCGGTGCGGCGTGTCCCGGCCGGCCCTCGAACCGGTTCCGACGGGGAGGCCGACGAGCCGCCAGAGCTGACCCGCGCCGAGTACGACGCGCTCGCCCGTCGGGCGGCCGCCCTGCACATGTCACTGCCCGGCGCCGTCGGATCGTGGGTGCAGATCGCCGTCGGAGTGGGGGAGCACCCGCAGACCGGTCGAACGGTGGTGATCGCGACCAGCGACCCGGTGCCCTACCTGCGCCGGGGCATGTCTATACGATCAGGTGAGGAACTCGTCGGTGACGGCCGTGTCCCAGAGATCGCGCTTGTGCACCACATGCAGAACTCCGGCGTCATCCCGCTGGCGGTCGCCTCTGCGTCACCGCCGTCTGCGCAGGCCCGAGCGGCGATCGCGGCGTCTGGAGCAGCGCAGGTCGCCTCCGCGTCACGGTCGTCGAACGGTGTCGCCGGGCAGTGATCGGCGATTTCGTCGGGCCGGGGGTCGTCTGGCACAATGGTCGGGTTGCCTGATGCTGGCGTCCTCGCCGACGTCCATCCCGGCACATACACATGACTCGGAGCACGAACCGGTCGAACCTCGCTCCTGACCTTGGGTGATTTCCGGGGATCAGGGCGGGCCGCCAGGTTCCTCTGTTCACGCCACGCCAGAATAAGGACCACGACACATGAACATCCTGGACACCATCGACAAGCAGTCGTTACGCGACGACATCCCCGAATTCGGTCCCGGTGACACCCTTGACGTCCACGTCAAGGTCATCGAGGGCAGCAAGGAACGCGTCCAGGTCTTCAAAGGTGTCGTCATCCGCCGCCAGGGCGGCGGAATCCGCGAGACCTTCACCGTCCGCAAGGTCTCTTTCGGCGTCGGCGTGGAACGTACCTTCCCGGTGCACAGCCCGAATATCGCCAAGATCGACGTCCTCACCCGCGGCGATGTGCGTCGCGCGAAGCTGTACTACCTGCGAGATCTGCGCGGCAAGGCGGCCAAGATCAAGGAAAAGCGCTGACGCGTCTACCCTGACGACGTGGCTGACACCTATCGCGACGGCGACGGCGCCGGGGACGACCGCACCGATCCCGGCGGCAGCGCCGATCCCGCCGAAGGCCCTCCGCAAGCATCGCGGCCGTGGCGGACCACGAGCGACAAACCCGAGAAGAAGGGTTCGCTGCTGCGGGAGACGATCATCATCGTCGCCTGCGTCCTGCTGATCAGCTGGCTCCTGCAGACCTTCGTCGGTCGTCAGTACGTCATTCCGTCCGAGTCTATGGAGACTACCCTCATCGGGTGTAGTGGGTGCTCCAACGACCGGATCTTCGTGGAAAAACTCGCCTATACGTTCGGGGAACCTGCCCCTGGCGACGTCATCGTCTTCAAGGTTCCCGACTCGTGGGGTGGGGACGACTGGGTGTCTCCGCGATCGTCGAACCCGGTGGTACATCATCTGCAAGATGCGTTGTCTTGGTTCGGATTCGCACCTCCCGATGAAAACGACTACGTCAAACGCATCATCGCCGTGGGGGGGCAGACCATCGAATGCCGCAACAGCGAGGGCGTCGGTGTGAAGGTCAACGGCAAGGCGCTCAAGGAGCCCTACGTCAACATGGCGCTGCAACAGCAGAACGTTGCCAACGGCTATGTCAACAGCAATTCATTGACTCCCGATGGAAAGCTCAATAGCTGTCTCGGTGTCGATTTCGGGCCGATCACCGTGCCCAAGGGTCATGTATTCGTCATGGGCGACAACCGAACCCGCTCGTCGGATTCCCGCTACCACATTCAGACTGACCCCGCAGGGGTGATGACGAATGACGGCACCGTTCCGGTCGACGACATCCGCGGCAAAACGCAATTCATCATCTACCCGTTCTCCCGGATGGGCGGTGTGGGCTCGGTCAACCCGCAGCAGTGAGCGGTGTGCGGTGACCAGCGACGTACCCGACTGCTCGGTGTCAACTTCTTCGGCGTCGGCCGACGAGGTGACGCAATGAGCCGGTGGCCACCGCGATTCCCCGTCCGCCGTGCCGGGGGACTGCGGACCTACGAGTTCACCCTGCATCGCAACGGGCTCGGGCCCGTCGCCGGTGTCGACGAAGCCGGGCGCGGCGCATGCGCCGGTCCGTTGGTTGTGGCCGCATGCGTGTTGCGGCCTACCCAACTCGTCTCACTGGCCGAACTCGACGACTCCAAGAAGTTGACAGAGGCGGCACGGGAGAAGCTCTATCGTGCGATCATCCGTTATGCCGAATCGTGGTCGGTGGTGGTCATCGAGGCCGAGGAGATCGACCGCATTGGCATTCACGTCGCGAACATCGAGGGCATGCGCCGCGCGGTTGCCGGGCTCGACGTCGTCCCGGGGTATGTACTCTCCGACGGCTTTCCGGTGCCCGGTTTGACCGTGCCGTCGCTGCCGGTCGTCGGCGGCGACGGTGCGGCTGCATGTATCGCTGCGGCCAGCATCCTGGCGAAGGTGACGCGTGATCGCATCATGGTCGCCATGGACGGCGAGGTTCCCGGCTACTCGTTCGCTGTCCACAAGGGCTACAGCACCGCGTTGCACATGTCTTGTCTCGACCGACTCGGTCCTTCTGCGCAACACCGGATGTCCTACCGCAACGTTGCGTCGCGGCGGCTACTCGCAACCGCGCCCGACGTCAGCGACCAGGGTTCCCGCGATAGGCTTATCGGATGAGCGCTGAGGATCTCGAGAAGTACGAAACCGAGATGGAGTTGTCCCTGTATCGCGAGTACAAGGACATCGTCGGCCAGTTCACCTACGTCGTCGAGACCGAGCGCCGTTTCTATCTCGCGAATGCCGTCGAGCTGGTGCCCCGCAACGCCGAGGGAGAGGTCTATTTCGAACTGCGCATGAGCGATGCCTGGGTATGGGACATGTACCGTCCGGCTCGGTTCGTCAAGCAGGTTCGTGTGCTCACCTTCAAAGACGTCAATATCGAGGAACTTGAGAAGCCCGAGTTGCGGCTGCCTGACGAGCCCTGAACACGGCTGTGACACCGTCTGAGAGAATGGTCGCCCTTTTCCTACGGGGTTCACCCAATACCTGATTTCTCCACAGTTGTCACCGTGTGCACGGCGGCGGGGTGTTGTGGGTCGTGGTGCTCGGTCGTGTGGGCGTAGCGGGGCGATCGTTGTCGTCATGACAGCGAAACCTGTGAGAGCCCGGGGTGGTCGTCTGGGGAGGGCGGAGGTGGCGCGGCTCGGTGAGGATCGGGCGGCCGAGTTCGTGACCGAATTGGGTTGGTCGATCCTGGAACGCAATTGGCGTAATCGGTACGGTGAATTGGATCTGATTGCCTTCGACGGACGTCGGTTGGTGGTGGTGGAGGTCAAGACGCGGGCATCGCGCGTCTTCGCCGACCCGGTCGCGGCGGTGACAGCCGACAAGTTGACCCGGATGCGCAAGTTGACGCGGATGTGGTTGGCGCAGCAGAAGATCTGGTGGCCGGGCATTCGCTTCGACGTCATCTCGGTGCAGTTGGATCGGATGAATCCGTCGGCGATGGAGCGGGCGGAGGTGCGCCATCATGTCGGTATCACCGAGTGAGGATCTGGTTCCGGCACGTAGTTCGCTGGGGCGTGCGCATTCGGTGGGTTTGAATGCGTTCGAGGCCAACCCGGTCGAGGTTCAGGCCAATGTGGGCCAAGGACTTCCGTCCTTTTCGGTTGGCGGGAACGTTGATGCCTCTTTGCGGGAGGGTCGGGATCGGATCCGCGCGGCGATCAGCAACTCGGGGTTCACATTTCCGGATATGAAGGTGACGGTCAATCTGTCGCCTGCGACGATGCCCAAGCGTGGTTCGGCGCATGACCTCGCAATCGCGGTGGCAATTCTGGCTGCGCGTGAACAGGTTTCGCCGGTGAAGTTGTCCTCGACGGTGATGTTGGGGGAGTTGGCGCTCGACGGCGGGATTCGGCCGGTGGCGGGGGTGTTGCCCGCAGTGATCGAGGCGCGGAATGCGGGGTTTGCGCGGGCGGTGGTGCCGTTGGCCACGGTGGCCGAGGCATCGTTGGTGTCGGGGATCGAAGTCGGTGGGGCGCGGACGCTGGGGGAGGTGGCGCGGTGGCTGGGGGGTTCGTTTGTGCTCGACACGGTCGATGAGAATGCGGTGCCGCCGTCGGCGGTGGCCACGGTTGCCGACATGGTCGATGTGGTGGGCCAGGCCCAGGCCCGGCATGCGCTCGAGATCGCTGCTGCCGGAGGCCATCACGTGTTGATGACGGGGCCGCCCGGGATCGGGAAGACGATGCTGGCGCGGAGGTTGCCGGGGATCCTGCCGCCACTGGACGACGAGGAGTCGCTGCAGGTAACTGCGATCCATTCGATAGCGGGGGTGCTCTCGCCGGGGTCGCCGTTGGTCAGTGCGCCTCCGTTCATCGATCCGCATCACACGACGACGATCACCGCGCTGCTCGGTGGCGGTACCGGGATGGCACGGCCGGGGGCGGTGTCGCTGGCCCACCGCGGGGTGCTGTTTCTCGACGAGTGCGCCGAGATGGGCGCGAAAGTTCTCGACTCCCTTCGCCAACCGGTCGAGGAGGGGGTGGTCAAGGTGCCGCGGCGCGACGGGGTGGCCGTCTATCCCGCGCGTTTCCAACTGATCCTGGCCGCCAACCCGTGTCCGTGCGCACCGACACGGGATGTGCAGTGCATCTGCAGTGCGGTGGTCCGGCGGCGCTATCTCGGCAAACTGTCGGGGCCGCTGATGGATCGCGTCGACATCCGGGTGCGGATGGATCCGCCCGGTAACGTCGCGCTGGCCACCGAGACCGGTGAGTCGAGCGCTGATATCCGCGCACGGGTCACCGCGGCGCGCGGCGCGGCGGTCGAGCGATGGCGGCAATTCGGCTGGCGCACCAACGCCGAGGTACCCGGACCGGCGTTGCGCAGGCGTTTCCGGCTGCCACCCAAGGTCGTTCGGCCGGTGGACCTGAGCCTGCGAGAGGGGCGACTCACCGCGCGCGGCGCAGATCGCGCGCTGCGGTTGGCCTGGACGCTGACCGACCTCGCCGGGGGTGCGGTGCCCACCGAAAATGAAGTGGCCCAAGCACTTCTCTACCGCGATCGGGGGAGCTACCGATGACGACGACCGAATCCGAACGGCGTGCGTGGGCCTATCTGGCCCGCGTCGCCGAGCCGCCGTGTGTGCCGCTGACGGCACTTGTCGCCGAGGTCGGTGTCCTCGAGGCCGCGGCGGCCGTGGCGCGTGGGCTAGTGCCGCGCGGGCACGAGTCCGTGCTGAAGGCGACGCGCGCGCGTGCCGGCGACGACCGCTCGGAGTCGGATCTGGCGGTCGCCGAGAAATGCGGTGCGCGGCTGGTGACCCCCGATGATGACGAATGGCCAGGATTCTCACTGTTGGCTTTGGCGAACGCGGACACCGGTGAGCGCGGAGGGATGCCGCTGGTGCTGTGGGCGCGTGGCCCGGCCCGACTCGATGACCTCGCGGTCTCCTCGATCGCGCTTGTGGGATCGCGCGCCGCCTCGTCGTACGGGGAGCACGTCACCGGTCTGCTGGTCGAGGAGCTCGTCGAGTATGGGTGGGGCATCGTCTCCGGTGCCGCGTTCGGGATCGACGGGGTCGCCCATCGCGCGGCGCTCGCCAGTGGCGGCGCGACGATGGCGGTGCTGGCATGTGGTATCGATCGCGACTACCCCGCTGCGCACTCCAGGCTGCTCGCCGAGATCGCCGAGCGTGGAGTCGTCGTCTCCGAGTATCCACCGCACACAACCGCGGCCCGTCACCGATTCCTCACCCGAAATCGGCTTGTTGCCGCCTTGTCCAATGCCGTGGTGGTGGTCGAGGCGGGCGCCCGCTCCGGTGCGGTGAGTACCGCTGCGTGGGCGGTGAAACTCGGGCGGCCGCTCGGCGCGGTGCCGGGGCCGGTGACCTCTGCGACCTCGGTCGGCTGTCACGAGCTGATCGCCGATGGACGCGCCTTGCTCGTAGCCGATGGCGCCGCCGTGCGGACGATGGCGGTCCCCGACGGCGGAGGAGTCACAGACCGGGGAACGACCCGCAATACCGATGGCCTCACGCCGATTCAACAGCGCGTCCACGATGCGCTGCCGGGTCGCGGCGCAGTCACGGTCGAGGAAGTGGTGTTCTCGGCCGGCGTCCAGATCGGTGAGGTACGGGCGGCGCTTGCCGTACTGGAACTCGGTGGGCTGGTGGCCATGCAGGGTAGCGGATGGCGTCTCGCCTGACGCCAATGATCGGACCCACAGATTAGGTTTACCTAATTCGGAGTACGGTGGTTCGGGTGAAGGAGGTCCCATGGCCAAGCGAGTGAACACGATGACGGTCTTGCGGCGTGAACAGATCACCCCGCACATGGTGCGACTGTTTCTCGGGGGCGACGGATTCGACGACTTCGTGCCCGCCGTCGGCAAGGACGGACGTGCCGAAACGGACATGTACGTCAAGCTGATTTTCATGCCCGAGGGGATGGAGTTCCCCGACGACTTCGACCCGCGGGCATCGAGATCGCTTCCGCCTGAACAACAACCGATGTTGCGTACCTACACGGTGCGCAGGGTGGACGCCGAGCGTCGAGAATTGCTCATCGACGTCGTCGTGCATGGTGACCAAGGGCTTGCCGGGCCTTGGGCGGCGAGTGTCGAACCTGGTACCACTGTGCACTTCCTCGGCCCAGGTAGCGGATACCACCCCGATCCGGCCGCACCGTGGCACCTGCTCGCCTGCGACGAGGCAGGCCTGCCTGCCGTCGCGGCTGCCCTCGAGGCACTGCCGGCCGACTCCGTGGCCAGGGTCTTCATCGAGGTTGCCGGCCCCGACGACGAACTCGAGTTGAGCGCACCCGCCGGTGCCGAGATCACCTGGCTGCATCGTGGTGGCGGGGCCGGTGAGGTGGGCGAGGACAAGGCCGGCGATAACGCGCCGCTGGTCGCTGCGGTCCGCGAAGCAGCCTGGCTTGAGGGAGAGCCGCAGGTATTCATCCACGGTGAGGCGCAGGCCGTCATGCACAACCTGCGCGCTTACGTCCGCAAGGAGCGCGGGGTGAGTGCGGCCAAGGCATCGATCTCCGGGTACTGGCGCCGCGGCCGCACCGAGGAGGGATTCCGTCAGTGGAAGGCCGAACTCCGCGAGACCGAGGAAGGCGCCGAGAAGCCGGGGGCCGGACAGTGGGTGAACAACCTCGTCCGTTGAGGCCACCTCCTCCACCCGCCACGATCGGGTCCGGCTGTACCGATCCGGCAACGACACGGCGTGTGTGGTTGCCGGATCGGTGGTCGAGCGATGTGCTCGGGGCATGACCTATCCAAACCGGGCCGACGGGCCGGGCTCCGGCGACGTGCCCGAGGCCCGCGACGGCTCCGACGTCGGACGCGGTTCGGCGGTGCTGGCCGACTTCGCCGAGTATCTGCGGTTCGAGAAGGGGCGCAGCGCGCACACGATCCGCGCCTACTCCGGTGACGTCCGCGGACTGATCAGTTTCGCCGGAGCGCGTGGCGCGGCGATCTCGGAGATCGATCTCGGCCTGCTGCGCGCGTGGCTGGCCGAACACACGCGTCGTGGCGCAGCGCGCACAACCGTTGCCCGCCAGGTGTCGTCGGCGAAGACCTTCTGTGCGTGGGCCGTTCGTGAAGGTCTGCTCGCGAATGATCCATCGACCCGGCTGCAGGCGCCCCGGGCGCATCGCACCCTGCCTGCAGTGCTGACCGCCGAGCAGGCCGCGGCCGCGGTGTCTGCCGTGTCCTCGGCGCACAACGGCGACTCCACCACGGAGGACAACCTCGGACCGATCGCCCTGCGCGACAGGGCCATCCTGGAGTTGTTGTATGGCAGTGGGATTCGCGTCGGTGAGCTATGCGGACTCGATCTCGACGACGTCGACTCCGGTCGGCGGGTCCTGCGGGTGATCGGCAAGGGCGACAAGCAGCGAACCGTTCCGTTCGGGATACCCGCCGACCATGCCCTACAGACCTGGCTGTCCCACGGTCGCCCCCGCCTGGCCACCGATGCCTCGGGCGCTGCGCTGCTGCTCGGGGTGAGGGGTGGACGCCTGAACCAGCGCACAGCCCGGACGGTGGTGGCCTCGGCCGTGGCCGCGATCGACGGACCGCAGATGGGCCCACACGGCCTGCGCCACAGCGCCGCAACGCATCTGCTCGAGGGTGGCGCAGACCTGCGAGTGGTTCAGGAGTTGTTGGGCCATTCCTCGCTCGCCACCACCCAGCTCTACACCCATGTCAGCGTCGAACGCCTGCGCGCCGCGCACCGGCAAGCCCATCCCCGCGCGTGATTCACTCACGCTCACACCGGACCGTCGAGCGGTTTCAGCCGCACCCGCACCGCGCCGAGGAGCGCCAGCGGGTTGAGATAGTCAGCCGCGCGGCCGCTCCCGCGTCGTGCTCCCCAATGCAGGCACGCCGCCGCCGGGCATCCGGGGTGGCCCCCATCGACCGTCCCGATCACCTGTCCGCCGCGCACCCGGGCACCCTGACGAACCGCGGCGTGCACCGGCTCGTAGGTGGTGATCACCCCGTCGTCGTGCTCGATTGACACCGTCGGTTTGCCCGCCACGACCCCGGCGAAGCGGACGATCCCGTCACCCGCGGCGAGGACCGCGGTACCGGATGCGGTGGCGAGATCGATCCCTCGGTGCCCCGGTTGCCAGCGCCGGGTCGGTTCGTCGAACCCGCGCACCACCGTCGGCCGGGGCGACAGAGGTGCCGAGTACCGCGAATCCGGTGCCGAGGCGACACCGGCCGCGGGGGACGGTTGCGCCGCGACGAGTGTGGGTACCGCCAGCAGCAATGACACCACGGCGACGAGTTCTGCCACACCGATGGCGAGGGCGCGCCGGAGGCGCAGGGGGATGGCGAGGGCGCGCCGGAGGCGCAGGGGGATGGCGAGGGCGCGCCGGAGGCGCAGGGGGATGGTCATGACAGATCAGACGCAGCGCATCGACGATTGGCTCCCTTTGTGCCGAACGAACTCCGCGCCCGCAGATCGTCGGCTGCGTTCCACCGAGCTGTGCAGGGCAGATTTTGGAGCTGTGCAGGGCATACGCGTACACTGATCGGGCACCTCGCCGACGGCGGGGTGACTTCGCGCGCTCGTCACCAGATCGCCCTCCCGATGTGGTGGAGATCGATAAACCTTCCGTGTGGACGGTCCCGGTATCACCGGGTTCCGCGCGGACACGGGCGTCAGGGTTCGGGCCACCCGGTACCGAGCATCAACCGACAAAGGAATGAGACCTCATGGCTGTCGTGACCATGAAACAGCTGCTGGACAGCGGCGCACACTTCGGGCATCAGACCCGCCGTTGGAATCCGAAGATGAAGCGATTCATCTTCACCGACCGCAACGGCATTTACATCATCGACCTGCAGCAGACGCTGACCTACATCGACAAGGCCTACGAGTTCGTCAAGGAGACCGTCGCCCACGGCGGCACCATCCTGTTCGTCGGGACCAAGAAGCAGGCGCAGGAGTCGATCGCCGGAGAGGCGACCCGCGTCGGCATGCCGTACGTGAACCAGCGCTGGCTCGGTGGCATGCTCACCAACTTTCAGACCGTCCACAAGCGCCTGCAGCGTCTCAAGGAACTCGAGACCATGGAGCAGACCGGTGGCTTCGAGGGTCGCACCAAGAAGGAAATCCTGATGCTGACCCGCGAGAAGAACAAGCTCGAGCGGACCCTCGGCGGTATCCGCGATATGGCCAAGGTGCCATCTGCCATTTGGGTGGTGGACACCAACAAGGAGCACATTGCTGTCGGTGAGGCACGCAAGCTCAACATCCCGGTCATCGCGATCCTCGACACCAACTGCGACCCCGACGTCGTCGACTACCCGATCCCGGGCAACGACGACGCCATCCGCAGTGCCGCGCTGCTCACCCGTGTCATCGCCTCGGCGGTTGCCGAGGGCGTACAGGCCCGCGCCGGTGCGGCGTCGGACGACTCCAAGCCGGAGGCCGGCAGCGGCGAACCCCTCGCCGAGTGGGAGCAGGAACTGCTCACCCAGGCCACCGCGCCCGCCGAGGGCGACGCCACCCCAGCGTCCTGACCCCCGGCGTACCCACGGGTCGCGCCGAGTAACCGATCACTCTCTTTAAGGAGGCTCGCCAACGATGGCGAACTACACCGCAGCCGATGTGAAGCGTCTCCGCGAGCTCACCGGCTCTGGAATGCTGGACTGCAAGAAGGCGCTCGAGAACAACGACGGCGACTTCGATAAGGCCGTCGAGGAATTGCGCATCAAGGGCGCCAAGGACGTCGGCAAGCGTGCCGAGCGGTCCACCGCCGAGGGGCTCGTCGCCGCCAAGGACGGCGCGATGATTGAGCTCAACTCCGAGACCGACTTCGTCGCCAAGAACGCCGAGTTCCAACAACTCGCCGACCAGGTGCTCGACTCCGCTCTGGCCGCTAAGACCAGCGACGTCGAGGAGCTCAAGGCAGCCAAGCTCGGTGACGGCACCGTCGCCGACGCCGTGCAGGCACTCTCGGCCAAGATCGGCGAGAAGCTCGAACTGCGTCGCGTCGTGTTCTACGACGGCCCCGTCGCGATCTACCTGCACAAGCGTGCGTCGGATCTGCCGCCGGCCGTCGGCGTGCTGGTGTCCTACACCGGTGAGGGCGACGCCGCAGCCGAGGCCGCGCGCAACGCCGCGCAGCAGGTTGCCGCTCTCAAAGCCCGTTACGCCAGCGAGGACGAGGTCCCCGAGGACGTCAAGGCCGACGAGCGTCGTATCGCCGAGGAGACCGCCAAGGCCGAGGGCAAGCCCGAACAGGCTCTGCCGAAGATCGTCGAGGGCCGGCTCAAGGGCTTCCTCAAGGACGCGGTACTGGTGAATCAGCCGTTCGTCAAGGACTCGAAGAAGACCGTCAAGGATGTTCTGGACGAGGCCGGCGCGACCGTCAAGCGCTTCACCCGCTTCGAGGTAGGCCAGGCCTGACCGAGCGGCCACGAAGCCATCCGAGAGGGCCCCGATCCACTACGGTGGGTCGGGGCCCTCTCGCATGTCGTGCCGGGTTCCGCAGCGCCGGTGGCTCAGATCGGCCTGTGGTTCTCGGTCACTCCGGGCCCGCTGTCCTCAGTGGCCCGGTTCCCGTGCCTTTCGAGGCACTACCCGGCCACGACGACTCAAGGGGCGGCCGACACCCACGGCGTCGACCGACACGCCGACGAAGGTCGGTGCGGCCACCTCGCGGCCCGTGGCATGGATCTGGGGCACCTCTGGGCGGCGAGTAGGCCGAGAGTCCCGGACAGGTCGCCGTGCGTCGTGCACCTGGGAGTTGGGTGAGCGGGATGCGCTGGGGGCAACTGGGCGGCGGCACACCGCGTGACGCTGTCGAGCACGAGGGCCGCGGGATACGGGGTCGGTGGAGGTCCTCTCGACTGAGGCGGCGAGGTTCTAGCTACCGGCCGGACTTGCTGACCTCGATTCCGTCGCCCCCGGTCGAAAGCGTCGACTTCGGTATTCCGCTCGACGCACTCGATAGCGACGGGATCGACGCCATCGGTCATGGGCAGCTCGCGTCACGATCTCCGCATGACCGTGGACTCTGCCTACGACCGTGGACTCTGCCGATGACCGTCGACTGCATGAGGTCGGCGTCATGTCACGACGGAATCGTCGTGACGTTCCTCCGGCGCCCGGGATCGAGCTCACCGAGCGCTCCTGGCGTACCCGCCCGAGCTGTCATTGTGCCTGCTCGGCGGGGTGTGGCGGTGTTCTGCTCGGCCAATCGGGGCTCTCGGCCCACCTTCTCGGTGCCAGACGGTGGCGCCGCGCTCCGATTCGGACGGACGTGACCATAAGATGGTGAGTCGAACCGACGAGTGAGGATGTTGATGAGCGAAACCCCCGACACCCGACAGTCCGAACGCCCCGGCTTCGGCCGCGTGCTCCTCAAGCTCGGCGGCGAAATGTTCGGCGGGGGAGAGGTCGGTCTCGATCCCGACGTCGTCGCCACCGTCGCCGACCAAATCGCCGAGGTCGTTGAGTCCGGTGTACAGGTGGCCGTGGTTATCGGCGGCGGCAACTTCTTCCGCGGCGCCGAACTCCAACAACGCGGCCTCGACCGGGCGCGCTCGGACTACATGGGCATGCTTGGCACTGTGATGAATTGTCTTGCTTTGCAAGACTTCCTGGAAAAGCGGGGAATCTCGACACGAGTGCAGACCGCCATCACGATGGGGCAGGTGGCTGAGCCGTACCTCCCGTTGCGTGCGCAGCGACATCTGGAGAAGGGCCGGGTGGTGATCTTCGGCGCCGGCATGGGTATGCCCTACTTCTCCACCGACACCACCGCCGCGCAGCGTGCGCTCGAAATCAAGGCCGAGGTCGTATTGATGGCCAAGGCCGTCGACGGCGTCTACAGTGCCGATCCCCGCATCGATCCCGACGCCACGCTGTTCCGCGAGATCACCCACCGGGAGGCTCTCGACCGGGAACTGAAGGTTGCCGACGCGACCGCTTTCAGCCTCTGTATGGACAACAAGATGCCGATGTTGGTGTTCAATCTGCTGGAACGTGGGAACATCGCGCGTGCCATCGCCGGAGAACGCATCGGCACGCTGGTGAGGACCTGACCGGCGGCGAGGCGACCCACTACCGATCCCGACGAACCGGCGAGCCGAATCCAGCCCGACCCGCCACGACGAAACAGGAACACACAATGATCGACGACACGCTGCTCGACGCCGAGGAAAAAATGGAGAAGGCGGTGAGCGTCGCGCGTGAGGACATGGGTTCGATCCGTACCGGCCGGGCCAATCCGGCGATGTTCACCAAGGTGGTCATCGAGTACTACGGCGCCATGACCCCGATCACCCAGGTCGCCAGTATCAACACCCCGGAACCCCGGCTGGTGGTGATCAAACCCTACGAGGCGTCGACCCTGCGCGACATCGAGACCGCCATCCGCAACTCCGATCTCGGGGTGAACCCGACCAACGACGGGACCCTGATCCGCGTGGCCGTGCCGCAGCTGACCGAGGAGCGTCGCAAGGACCTCGTCAAGCAGGCCAAGGGCAAGGGAGAGGACGCGAAGGTCGCCATTCGCAACGTTCGCCGTAAAGCGGTCGAAGAACTCAAACGCATCCAGAAGGACGGCGAGGCCGGTGAGGACGACGTGGTCCGCGCCGAGAAGGATCTCGACAAGACCACCGCCGGTTATGTGACACAGGTCGACGAACTCGTTAAACACAAGGAATCTGAGCTTCTCGAGGTATGAGTGGGGTCCGCGGTGTGAGTATCACCGGGGACGACGACCGAGACGAGGCAAGACGAACGAGGCGAGACGACAGGCGGAATCGACAACGATGTCACACGAATCGTCGGGGACCGGCGGCACACACGGCGACCCCGACACGACCGCGCCTCGGAAGTCGCGCGCAGGACGTGACCTTCCGGCCGCGATCGGGGTCGGGGTGACCCTTGGCGTCAGCATCATCCTGATACTGCTGTTCGCGCCGTGGGTCTGGTACATGGTCGTGTCTGTGGCGTTCGCGATCGCCACCTGGGAGGTCACCAAACGATTGCGCGATGGGGGCTCCGACGTGGCGTTCTGGCCGCTGCTCGTCGGCGGTCAGGCGATCATCTGGTGTAGCTGGCCTTGGGGGACAACCGGGATCCTGGTGGCGTTCGTGGCCACGGTGCTTGTCATCATGGTGTGGAAGTTGTTGGCGCAAGGTATCACTCGTGCACCCGAGAACTATCTGCGCAATCTGTCCGCGTCGGTGTTCGTGCTCGCCTGGCTCCCGCTGCTGGCTTCGTTCGGTGTGCTGATGGTGCATCAGGATCACGGGGCCGCGCGCGTGGCGACCCTGATGATCGTCGTCGTGTGTTCCGACGTCGGCGGCTACGCGGCCGGTGTACTGTTCGGCAAGCATCCGATGGCGCCGGCCATCAGCCCGAAGAAGTCGTGGGAAGGTCTGGCGGGCTCGCTGGTGGTGGGCACCGCGGGTGCGGTGTGCACCACGATGTTCCTGCTCGACACCCAGTGGTGGATCGGCGTGATCCTGGGACCTGTCCTCGTGGTGTGCGCGACGCTGGGCGATCTCGTCGAATCACAGGTCAAGCGAGACCTGGACATCAAAGACATGGGGACCCTGCTGCCCGGGCACGGCGGCATCATGGACCGACTCGACTCGCTGTTGCCGTCGGCGTTCATCGTGTGGGCTGTGCTGACCGCGCTGCTCTGAGCGGGCTCACGCAGCGCCCCGACGGCGCTCGTCACGTCGCCGACGGCGCCTATCGAAGCGCTGTCGGCGGACAGATGGGCGCTGTCGGCGGACAGATGGGCGCTGTCGGCGGACAGATGGGCGCTGTCGGCGGA
>NZ_RKMH01000011.1 GCF_003797185.1 Gordonia oryzae | reverse complement strand
CACGCCCACCACCCAAACGAAGGTGCTCAACACCATTCACCACGCTCCAGAAGGCCGGATCGGTGGATCGAGGCTAAGACGGCCAATTCGGCGAATAGTGCTGCGGACCAGCAGGGCGCGATTACCGATCCGGGTACGTCGAAGCCGGCGCCGGGTCAGGATCTTGGTGGTGCGGGTGGTGCTGCGGCGGCGTTGGCGTCGACTGGTAACCAGATCAAGGATGCGTTCCGGTCGGGGCTGCGTGAGGCGTGGCGGACGGGTCAGCCGTGGACAGACACCGACTGGATCGTGAATAGGGAGTCCTCGTGGAAGCCGGATGCCCGTAACGGCAAGTACTTCGGTCTAATCCAGGCGGGCGCCGAGGTGTACCAGGCGGCGGGTAAGTCGCCGACTACCACGGACCCGAAGGAGCAGGCCGAGGTCTATGACAAGTATGTCGGCGACCGGTATGGCGATCCGGAAGCCGCTCGCGCTCATCACGAGGCCAATAACTGGTACGACGCCGGTGGAGTGGGAATCGGTACCGGCTTGATGGCCAAGAATGTGTTGCGCCCCGAGCGAGTTTTGTCGCCGCGGCAGACCGAGGCCTTCGAGCAGATGGTGAACCGCAACTTCCAGGCGGGCGTCGGCTCCGATCAGATCATTGCGAAGCTCGATCAGTTGATCGGCGCGGTGCTGTCGATCGAGCCGGGTACCACCACTTTCCGGGATGAGAAGGAATACAACCGCACGTTGCAGCGTCGGCAGCATGCGCGTATCGCCGCGGCGAAGGGTGGGCGATGAGCACGGGTCTGAATATCGCGCTGGTGGGGATGACGCGTTGGCTGGTCCATGGTGGCGATCGGGCACCTGGGATCACTCTCGCTGAGGGTGGTGTCGACGGGCTGATTGATTCGCCGTTGGAGACGGAGTGGATTGACGATACCGAGATGGGTTCGGTGTTCGCCGGTGAGCGCTATCTGCCGCGTGACCTGAGGCTCGGCTTCTACATGTCTGATGAGCTTGCTGGCACTCCGATCGCTGGTCGTTTGGAGTCAGATTTCCGTGCCGAGTTCGCGACACGACCGGACCCGTGGGACCCCAGTCCGACGACGGCCAAGGTTGAGGTGACCTCGGATCTGTCGGGGTTGCGGTGGCTGTCGGATGTGGTGCTTAAGGAGACGCCGGAGCTGAAGACGGAGCGTGATCCCTACACTCGTCGGTTCTATGACATGACGTACATGCTGCGGGCCGGTATGCCGTTGTGGGACAGCGGCAAAGAGGTCACGGTGTTCGAGGGCACGACGGCATCGAAGTCGGGCACTATCTCAGTCAGCAATCCGACGGATATGCCGATGCGGCACACGTGGGTGATCGCTGGCGTGGGTGCGATCGTCACGTTGCCAGATCCGTCGTGGGTGGGTCCGAAGACTGCACGCGTCCCCGGTGGCGACTATCCGACGCGCACGGTCCCGTTGCCGCAGATCACCGCCGACGATCAGGGTGTCCGGATCACTCGTGAGCGCCGCAAGTTGCACGCTCAAACCTTCACTGGCAGCAACTTTCTGGTGCGGATGCTGGGCAACTGGATTCGCTTCGACATCCCGCCGTACACGCCGCCGACCGAGCTGCCAATCTCCTACACGGGCGCGGCGAACGGCTGCCGGATCGAGTGCCATCAGCCCAGGTTGTGGTCACGGCCGCTCGGGCTGGAGTTGATGTGAGTACCGCGACGCTGGATGGCCTCACTCTCGAAGAACAGTGCGAGGCCATCTGGGCCGCTACCGAGGCCGAGGAACTGCGGCTACGGCGTATGCAGCAGACGCCGCCCGGCCTGTTCATCTTCGACGGCAATCAGCACCTCCACCACCTTCTCCTTGACTGCATCTCGGTTCATGTCGAGGACCCGGAGAACGACACCGGACAGATCGAGCTAGAGCTACCGTTCTCACACCCGGTCGCACAGTGGATGCACGACGATCGTGGCCGGATGGCGCGCGGCGAGGGCGAACTGTTCCACATCGACGTCGAGCACAACGGCGTGCGCGTCACCGGCCGCTACGAGTCGAAGAAGGTCAAGAAGGACGCGAAGGGTCAACGCACCCTGCATGTTGTCTTCCTCACCGACTACGAGAATCTGAAATGGGTTGACCTGTGGAGCAACCCGTTCCTGCCTGCAATCTTCCAGTTCCCGCGCATCTTCCTTCTCGCCGGCCCCGCGATCTGGGCGCTCAAGACGAGCCTCTTCCTCAACTTGCTGCGCATCTATTCGTCGCTGTGGCAGATCCCTGACGATCCGATGAACCCGATTTCATGGCTCGACGGACTCGACATGTCGAACTGGGACATCGTGATCAAGCCGACCTCTTTCCTCGAGGATGTGGCGGCGGGCACGACATGGTGCCTGGTGATGAGTCGCTGGCAGAAGTGGCACGACGTCGCCGAGATGATCATGAAGGACGCCGAGCTGTCGGTGGTGACCCGCAGATACCGCCACGGTGATCCGGAGCCGTGGCCGGGCGCCGACATCAAGGACGGCGCACTGGTTATCGACATTGTGGACAAGTCCGGGCAGATGGAGGGCGCGGCAAACGGCGGCACCTGGTTCGACGGCCTAACGCGCACCGTCCGTGAGATCGGCGCCGACTTCATCGAGGACACGCTGGACGAGTTGACCGGTCAGCCGTCGTGGCTGGCGTCGCAGTTGGCGGACATGTTCCACACGCCGAAAGGCTATCCGCTGGTCCACTTTCCAGCGGATTCGGGCATAGAGACTGAGTTCACGACGACGCCCGCGAAGGGTGTGATCATCAATTGCGGTGGGCAGTCGGCGCCGGGAGTGAACGAGACGATCTCTGCCGGGGTGCAAACCATCGGCGATCTCGTGACGAGCAACCTCAACATCAACGGCTACGGCATCGGCGCCCAGGGCGGCGCGATCGATGCCGTTCTGAAGCCGTTCTACACCGACACTGTTGCGGCGTGGATGTCGACGAAACTCGTGAATCGTATTGCCCAGTCCGGTAGTTCGCACTATCTGGAGTATCACCTCGATCTACCAGGCAAGGCGTACACACTGTCGTCGGTGATGGCGATCCGGTCGGGGATTGTTGCGACTGACCGCAAGAAGAACGGCACCGTAACCTTCGATGCGGCCGGACCTTATGTGGTGGGTTGGCCGGGGTCGGGTCACGTCTACAAGGGTGACCGCGGCAGCTTCGAGGTGACCGGCGACCTGACCGGCGAGACCCATGTGCAGCGTGTGATGAAAGCGACATTCGACTGGTCGGCCAAGGATTTTGCGCTGTGGGAGCTGGAGTTTGGGCGCAAGGAAGACGAGGACCCGATCGCTCGACTGATGAAGGAGATCAACAACATGGCTAAGGCCGCAAGCGAATTGGGCGTGTGGTAGCCGATGTGTGAGTGCAAGCAGTGGGTCGATATGACCGAGGATGAGCGTGACGCCGAGATCGAGAAGGTCTCGGCGTTATTCGTCGGCCTGCCTGCCGTGGTGGGTGCGCCGCTGCTGATGGGTCCGGACTACTGGGTGGAGGTGGCGCGACATCTGGTGGAGACCGGGGTGCGGGCGTGCGCCGACCCGATCAAGCACTACGTGCCCGGTGACTCGCTGGACAAGTCAAAGGCTGCCGGGGAGTGGGTGTATGACGTCGACGACGTACCCGAGACTTACGAGGAGCGGGCGAAGCGTCTGGCGGTGGAGCAGCGCGAGCAGTTCCTCGCTGCGGTAGCGGCCAAGCGTGAGGCGGGAGAGCTGCCGCCGGAGAACGCGACTCGGCAGCAGCGTCAGGCGTGGCGAGTGAAGCGTGCCGCCCAGGCTGAGTCTGCGGCTATGGATCAGACGATCGCCGAGCGAGCCGCTACTGACACCCTGGCAGGCTCGCCGGTCGAGCGGGTGGCCAAGTCGCGCAGTAATCGACGGAAGAAGAAGTCATGACAGTCAGAACTCTCCCGGTGAATGCCGGGATCGTGACACAAGAGACCGGGTACAACTGCGGTCCGGCGACGACACAGAATGCGATCTGGGCGAAGACGCAGCGGGTGGTGCCGGAGTCGCAGTTGGCGCGCGAGCTTGGCACCACCGTGAACGGCACCGACAGTATCGCCTACCTGGATCGGGCGCTCGGCAACCACCTGGGCATCGACCACCTGACACAGTGGGTGCTTAACGATCCACCGACCCCCGCGCAGGTGAATGACTTCTGGGGTCGTCTCGTGCGCTCGGTGAACGCGGGCTACGCGGTGGCGATGAACTGGATTGCGCCGCCGAACAACTACCCGCGCGGGGTGGGCGGATCACGCTCCCCGAGTTACGGCGGCGGCACGGTCTATCACTACACGCTGGCTGCTGGGTACGACGACGCACACCGGTGGGTGTTTGTGGCCGACAGCGGGTTCCAGCCCAAAACGTACTGGATCACCGTCGAGCAATGCATGTCGCTGATCGCTGGCAAAGGCTACACCTACCCGAATCTGCCGACAGGCCTGAAAGTCACCGACGTCACGGGATTCACCTCGGCGTTCATGTCGGCCATCGGATCGGACGCCAAGGATGTGCTCGCCCAGATCGCTGGCCGCTGGCCACAACTCGGCGGCCGTACAGTTGCCGAAGCTGTCGCGGAGCTGATGAAACGATGACGTTCTACCAACGGACGGGCGCCCACCTATGGGATAAGCCACTGGTCAATCCGGAGTTCATCGCCTTCCACTCCACCGAGTCGGATACCGCCATGGCCGCGATCAACTGGATGGAATCACAGGAGAACGGCTCGTATCACGACCTGGTGGACATCAACGGGGACGAGTACCGCATGGTGCCTGACAACATGCAGGCGTGGGCAGCGATGCGCACAGGCAACGCACGAGGCCTCCATATCTGCGTGGCGGGCCGTGCGGCATGGCCGCGCAGTCGATGGGTGGGGTACGGCGACCAGATGCGCACAGCGGCAATGAGGATCGCCTACTGGTCCCAGATGCACAACATCCCGTTGGTGCGGATCGGCCCGGCTGATCTGCGCGCACGACGACGGGGTATCTGCACCCACGCGGATATCTCCAAAGCCTTCGGGGAATCGGACCATACCGATCCCGGAGTCAATTACGTGCTCCCCGAGGTGATCGGAATGGCACTCAATCAAGGAGGACTCGGCATGAGTGATGTCGATGCAATCAACAAGTTCACCGCCGACTTCAACGGGCCCATCGGCTCGGATGTGAAGGACGTGCGCCAGCAGCTCACCGGCGGCCGCGACAAGGGCCAGTACCCCGGATGGCCGCAACTGGGCAACCGCACCCTTGTGGACGCCCTCGCTGCCCTCTGCGCCGAGGCTGGCGTCGAAGGCTGCTACGACCCCGCAGCGAAGAAGTAACCGCCATGTGGTCCAAAACCTTCTGGCGCGACGCCGCTGAGCGCGCGGTCAAGACCGCAGCGCAATCGGCGATCGGTGTACTGACGGCAACCCCGCTGGCGAACATCGACTGGGAGGCGGGCGTCGGGATCGTCGGCGTCGCCACAGGAGTGTCGCTCCTGACGTCGATCGTGTCGAGCGGACGAGGCGACGCGGACAGCGCGAGTCTGGTGCGGTGATCACCGGTCCGCCGATCACCGACAACGTGGCCCTCTATGTCGTCGGTGTGCTGGCCCTGCTGCTGATATCGGTGCTGGGGCTGGTGATTCGCGCGATTGTCAAAGGTGACCTGCTCCCCAAGGGAACCGTCGATCGGTGGCTCGTCGAGCTGGATCAGCGGATCGCCGCACAGGCCAAAGCGCTCGACGCGGCAAGTGAGCTGACGATCGAGCAGGGGCACACGATTCGCGCCCAGGCTGACAGCATCAGCGACTTCGGCGAGGCGCAGCGCCTCCAGGTGCGCGTGGCCGCAGCGCTGCATCAGGTGACCGAGGCGGGTGACGTGTGATGTGGGGGCGACGTCACCCGCCGCCGCCGACCGTTGACCCCGTGGTCGTGGACGCCGAGAAGCGGAGGTCGGCCTGGGAGGCTGCGACCGAGCAGGTGCGCCGCGATCGGGTTGAGGTCGACGCCCGCCGCGCCGAAGCGGCTGACCTCCTGGCCCAGTCGCGAGACGCTGAGCGCCGCAACCATTTCGCCGAGGCCATCACCAAGAGCATGAGGAGAAAACCGTGACACTGTCCGACCTCGATCCGGGGGACTACGCCATCTTCGCGTGGACCATTCTCCAGATCGGGCTCACCGTCCTCTATGGACTGCGGTCCCGCTGGCGCGCATCCACCCCAGGCCAAATCCTCTTCACCTCTTTCGGGTGCACGAGCATCGCACTCACGCAGGTATCGGTCACCCTGCTCACCGATTCGAGCTACTACGGGCGCGATGTCGTCAGGCCAATCGCCTACACGCTCGGCATCTTCGGGACTCTCGTCATGATCAAGCTCTTGCTCCAGATGCAGCGAAGGGATCGTCGATGACTCGGGTGATCAAGGTTCGCGGCACAGGCGAAGCGATGTCGGGCGGCATGCTCGCTCCGATCGACGGTGAGGCGTTGCCGTACCGCGCGGAGATCGCACCGCTGGGCACGCAGTCGTATTCGACGTCGGTGGCCCAGTGTCGTGCAGCGTTGCGGTCTGTCGACGCTCAGGGCGAGCCGTGGGTGGGTGTGGGCTACTCGCTGGGTGCCGCAGCCCTCGGCGACTTCGTGATGCTCGAGCAGCCCAAGCATTGCCTCGGGATCGTGCTACTGGCCGACCCTTTGCGGTCGCGCAGCCAGTGCGCGAACCCGGTCCCGAGGGACCGGTGGGGCGTGGCAGGGGAGCGGCTGATCTCCGGTATTCCGCTGTACAGCTTCGCGATCCCCGACGACCCGATTACCTCGTGCCCTGGCGACAACGGGATGCGCCTGTTCGCGAACGCGGTCACTGGTCACCAGCAACCCGTTCAGCCCCGCATGCTGTGGGATGCGGGTTATACGATCGCCTGGCTGTGGAAGTACCTGCGCGCGGGCGACTCTCGGCACATCGTGTACGGCTCGGAGAAGCTGGCGGACGGGCGGACCTATGTCGAGGCAGCCCGTGATGCGGTGCGAGAGCTGGTGGCCGCATGACGTCACCGCAGATTCCGTCTCAACCTATCTCGAATCCGTATGCGCTGGTAGCGAATGCGGCGAACGGTGCGACGTCCGGCCTGTCTGAGTTCTCTTCGTGGACCAAGGAAGATTGGGATGCATTCCTGTCGGGCAAGTGGGCGCCGCACTTTGACGGGATAGGTGCGCCCGTTGCCGCGGCTTTCGAGTGGATCAATCCGATTGTCTCGGCATTCCAGGGTGACCTCGGTCCACTGGAGGACCTTGCTGGCGATGCAATCGAGGGAATCCAAGCCTCGTTCGGGGATCTTCTCGCCTCATTACACCGGCACCGATCCTGCATTGACAGCGATCCAGACGATCGTGTCGGCGTTGCGTGGTGGTCTGACTGGCCTCATCGACTGGTCGCGTATCCCGCAGATGCCCGTGGGGGCTATCACGAACGCCCCTGGCCCGAACCTGTTGTCGGGGTTCGGTGACTTCGCCACGGCGGAGACGATGGACGGTGGCGGGAACCCTGTGTGGGATGCGACGGTCGGCGGTGGATCGTCGCGGTTCACGCTCGATGGGCAGCGGCATGTCCTCACGTCGGAGCTGGTGGCGGTAGCCGAGGGTCAGCCACTCACCGTGTCTGGTCTCGCGCGTAAACAGTCTGCGGCCGGGTCGGGCAATGTGGCTCAGCTCGTGGTGATGCCTTTTGCTGGTGTGGCCGCTCAGGCTGAGGTGGTGGTCGGTGGTATCACGGCGGGTACGGACATGACGGGTACTACGGTGTCGGGTCCGTGGACTGTGCCTGCGGGTGTGGATGGGGTGAGGGTCCGGGTGACCGGCGAGGCCGCGGGCACATCCGGGCAGGTGTGGTGGGATGACGTCACGCTGCGCAAGGTTGCGACGTCGCTGCCGCCGAGTTTCATCTCCGGGCTTGAGGGTGCGCTATCTCAGCTGGGCGCGGACGTGAACGCAGCGTTGGGCTGGATCAAGTCGCTGATCGAGAAGATCACCGGGCAGGCGCGGGCGTCGATCGAGGATGCGATCGCCGACGCATTGGCGTTCGGCGCGCAGCTCAAGACGATTCTCGGCGGCGGCACGGTGGGTTCTCCGTTGCCGAATCTCACTGGCGCGGTGGTCGGATCGTTGCAGACGATGCTCACCCAGATCGGGGACCTTTTCGCGGGAGCGGCGGTCACCCCGGTCAATGGGATTGTGCAGGGCATCAAGGACTGGATCGCTGCGTTGACGGGGTGGAAGTCGGACGCGGCAGCCAAGTCCGACAACATCATTGACGCGATCTTGAAGGGCGCGAACGGCGATGCGGTCGGGTCGAACCCCTTGACGTCGCTGTTCAACGCCGTCTTTGGGGTGAAGTCGACGGCCGATGCGGCGCAGGCGGGCGTGGTCGACCTCCGTGAGCAGCTACAGGCGGTATCGGTCACTCAGCAATGGGTCTCGCTGTCCACCAACGACATTGCCTCGTTCCCTCGGGTACTCCTCGGACTTGGCGTTTCGGGGGGGACGACCGGGGCGGCTGGAGCGATGTCTTGCGGCGATACCGCGCACTCGCACACAGCGCACTCACACTCTTACAATCCGGGCAACGAGATGCCGACGCTCTCACCGAGCAAAGGCGTGATCGGTTTCGTGCCTTTGGTGGTCGACCGGTACTGCCGCCCTCGCTACCTCAAGCTGATCACCGGAGCGTCCGGATGGTCTCTGTTCTCGATTGACTACTGGTACGTCGGGCTCTACAAGTACAACCCGAACGACGGGAATCTGTACAAGATCTACGACGGTGGCGACCAGAAGAGTGCTATCACGACCGCCTCGAAGCTGCACGCATTCGACATGGGCACCACTCTGGCCAACCTCACCCCGGGTGAGATCCTGTTCGCGGCGCAGCTGCAGAACGCGAACGCGCTGACTAGCACTCGACCCATCGCCGGGTTGTGGCAGCCAGGCCTCGTCGACCCATCCTCGGAGCTGCTGGCCGCGCCGTTCTATCAGCTTTCGGGCCAATCGGCTCTGCCGACGAGCGTGGCTCTCTCTGGCCTGTCTGCCAACAACGGCGCGCTCCCGTGGATGGGTGTCGGCACGATGCCAGCGGCATCGTGACTCATAAGGAAAGGAGGCGGGAATGACCTGGATCGGCTCGGTCGAGATCACACCACTGCAGTCAGGCGGCGGGGGAACTACCGTTGGGCCACCACCGCAATCGGAAGCGATACGGTTCCCGCGATCTGGAAAACGTAGCGACCGTCGTAGGGAAGCTGCATACGCACATTGGTCAGGAAGAATCCGCCGTCTTGTCCGGTCCTGGTTACCTCGGGAATTTCGAGGTCGAGATGCATGACGTTGGGGTCGGTTCCGAAGTGGACGTCGATGGGCAAAGTGGTCTGATTGTCGTTGGGTTCGCTCTGCGTAAGGACAACGAGAACTGGACTGATCATGCGGTCATCGCCGACATGCCACCGTGTCAATGCTCCGCCAAGGACGTACAACTTGTTGTCGGCAACGCTGGCTGCCTCGGCGAAGAATGCTCCCGTGACTATCATCTGATCTATCGACCCCTTTCCGGTCGTTCACGCCCCCGGCAGTTCGCACCTGCGCGGGGGCATCGTCGATCCAGGGTATGCGATGACCTGGTCTCCTGACGGCCCGACCATTACCGCCCTCACCCGCCAGGGATGGACTGTCGACGGCCCTGACCCGGTGGCCGTCGAGTCCCGGCGCGGGTGGCTATGGGTGCCGCAGGCTGTCGGTGACGACATCGGCACCGTGCTCGACTGGGGAGCTACCGCGCCACGCACGGGTGGCCGCGAGATCGTAGCGACGACCGAACGAGGCCTCGTCGGTGTGCTCGCGCTGATCGGTGCCGACCGTGCGACACCGTGTGATCGGGGAATCATCCTGCCGCGCACCGCCGGCCAAGAGATCGCCACAGCCCGCGACGTCGGCCGACTCGGCGTGCAGGCACGTGAGACCGCGGCGGCTCGCGATGCCGGGTTGGTTGCTGTCGCGTCGTCCGGCGCCGACCGCCCCGCAGCGGGTGACCGCGGGGTGTCGGCCGCTCTACGGCTTGCGGGCGCCGAGGGCGGCGCGACCACCGACGTCGGCGTGGGCGGGTTCTCACCGCAGGCCGCTGTCACCGCCACCTACAGCACCGCGGCGACGAGCACCTTCACCATCCCCGTGTGGTGCACCTACCTCGACGTCGTGCTCCTCGGTGGCGGCGCGTCCGGACAGACCGGATCAGGTGCGAATGGGCAGGCGGGCAAAGGTGGACAGCCTGGGTCGTGGCTGTCGCTGACACTGCACCGCGGCGTCGACATCCCGTGGACGGTGCGGACGTTGTCGGTGACCGTCGGCGCCGGAGGTGCGCAGGCCGCCAACTCCGACCTTGCCGCTCCCAACCCTGGAACGGCCACCACCGCTACCATCAACGGCACCACCTACAGCGCGGCCGGCGGGACAGGGACCGTCAGCACCCAGGCCGGCGGCGCGCCCGGCGATCACACCCGTACCGGCGTTACCTACTCCGGCGGCACTGGCGGGGCCAGCAGCGGCACCGCAGGCACCGCTCCCGGCGGCGCGGGCGCGGGCGGTAATGGCGGATACTTCACGACCCGGACCCGTGGTGCGGCAGGCGCACTCGGACGAGCATGGATCAGGAGCTACCAATGACAACGATGGTCGACGCCGACACCACCATCACCACCGCCCCCGGCGTGCCCTACTACGTCCCGCTGGGCACCTACGTGTACTCGGTCAACCCGTCCGAGCAGGAGGGGATGCTCGCTGTCGCGGTGCACATCGCCTACGACTACGAACCGTTCTTCGACGGCAACGCACCAGCATTCGAGTTCCAGGCCGACGAACTGATCGCTCACGACGCCGACCGCTACACCCTCACCGAGAACATCACCTGCATCAGCACACCCGACGGAACGGGCGGTCGGATCACCACGCGGAAGGAACAGAACTGAGATGTCCAACATCTACGACGATGACTACCTCACCGGTGGTGCCGATGCGCTCGCCGCGCTCGGCAACCGGATCGGCCTTTACCTGTCCGACGGCTCCCGCGTCGGCCCCACCAGCGGCAGCGTCATCTACGCCGACACCACCTGGGGTGCCGCCGCCCTCTCCGGGACCGGCGGCGCGCGCGTGGCGACCAAGATCGGGTCGAAGGTGACGATCACCGTCCCCGGCGGCACCGTCGCCAACGGCGCGGTCATCAGCCACTACGGCATCCACAACGGCACCACACGGCTCCGACGGGTCGATCTGAAACCGTTGACCGCGACCGTCAGCGACGGCTCTCAGGCCTTCACTATCGACGTCACACCCACCCTCGTCTTCGACGGCGTTGAGTAGCGTCAGGCCCCCTCGGTCTTCCGTGGCCGCCCAGGCGTAGTTGCCCGGCTCGCGGCCCACGCACGGATGGTGTCGGGTGCCCACAGTCGCACCGCACCCCGCGGCATCGGGTCACCCGGCTGCCAGTCGTCGGGGACGCCGGCCACGACGTCGGGCGCGGGAAGGGTGGTGTACTTGCCGAGGTCGGAGCCCTTGCCGACGCCGACTTCGGCCGCAGCCTGGTTCAAGTTCCACATGCGCAGCATTTCGTTGCTCCCTGGTTGACCGCATGACCGGTTCCGAATTTACCCGTTGCCGACGGTTGCACGATACGATGACGCCCACCTCGGGCGGGCGCTCTCTCTGACAAGTCAGCTCCCTTGTGCCCGAGGATCGAAGCCGCCCCACTCCTGGTGAGTGGGGCGGCTTTCGTAGTTCTCAGACCCGGTGGCTGTCGATGATCTCCCAGGCTATCTCCTGCTCCTCGTCGTCGAGGCGGTGGTGCCGGCCGAGGGGCCCGAAGCTGCTGTTGATGTCTGCGAGTGCAGCCTCGAGGTCGAAGTCCTCGGCGTCGATGTTGAGCTGGAGGGCGAGTGTGCTGGCGGTCATGGTGTCTCCTTGGTGGGTGTTGCTCTCTCTGACACCTCTAAATATACCCGTTCCCAACGGGTAGGTCAACATCGAGAAAGGCTGTTTCATAACAGACTGAAGAGTGGACAATGCCGTCCGGAACGGGTATATTAATAGGTGTCGGGGACGCAACAACTGCAAGAGAGGAGGTGAAAGCTAGTGGACAAGGTCGATCTCGCGCTCATCATCGCGACAATCTCGGCAGTCCTGCAGGCCGTGTCGGTCTGGCAGAACCGGGACCGCGAGTAGCGTGAGGGGACCGGGGGTATGCAAGGTACCCCCGGTCCCACCGACCACTATCCCACTGGTGAACAGGTATGAGAATGATCCGAGATCGAGGAATCCAGGCGAGCGTGGCCACTGCCGGCGTCCTGGCCGTCGTCACTGCGGCGGCCTACAGCCCCGCAGTACTCGCCGTCTGGGCGGCATGGGCCGGGATCACGGTTTGGGCGGTCGCCGAAGCGCGCCGCAAACCCGCTCGCTGATCATGCAAGACAGCCGCCCCCGGTCCACACGGATCGGGGGCGGCTTCGTTTTTGCTCCCTCAGCGAGACCGCTTCGTCGTCACTGGCGTGGTGACCCGGTGCGCAAATCGCCGGTACGCATTCTGACGTGCGATACCGAGCGCATCACCGATGTAGTCCCAGCTCATTCCCGCGTCCCGTGCCGACTGCACGGCCTGCAGTCGTCCCCCAACACCTCGGCTATCCGCTCCACCAGCCCCGGCATCTCCCGCCGCCGCCCGTACATCACCTCGTCGATCTCCACAGCCAGGCTTTCGAGCTCCGGGTCCGGGGGTGCCCACGGACCTCGACGCGCTCACCCTTGCCATCTGCGCCCACGCCCTATTGGCCCTCGTCCGGGACGCGCGAGTGCGGTAGCGCGCGTGGATCTCCTCTCAACACCACCTCGTGTGGCGGCATGGATGAACGTTTGGGAGGTTGGGGTTCGGGATGTTGTAGTAGTTCGTCGTCCCGCCGCTGCCGTCACCACCCGGCGTTACCGGGGTAGTGGTCACCGATGTGGCGACCTCGGTGACCGTCCACACTGCGGCGCGGTTCGGGCTCTCTCCGCCCGCTTTGGCACCGGACGCGAAGCGGATCTGCGACGGCTGCGCTTGGGTGGACAGCGACGCATCGAGTCGACCTCGTACGCTGCCCGACAGTCGCTCCCCGAACCCGCCATCGCCGTAGGTCGACAGCGGGGTGTCCTGCCCACCGGCTGTGACCAGCGTCCAGGCGGTGTATCCCGGAATGAGGACACCGCTCGTGATGTCGATCGTGGCGTCGACAACGAGGTGATAGTCCGAGGTGCGCGTGACAGCGGTCGCGGTGACCGTCGCCGCGAAGCTGCTGCCGTCCTCGTTGTGGCCGCTGATCTTCTGCGGCGTTCCGAGTGGGACCGAGGGCAGGTCGGCCGCCACGGTCGATGTCGCCGAACTCGTGGTCGTTGGCGCGTTGAACAACCGCGACGTGGTGGTCGTGCCGGTGGCGGCAACCTTCGGAGTCGGTGCATCAGGGAGGCACGACCCGATCAGGGCGAGCAGCAGGATAACGCCGATTCCGGCGAGGATGAGTTGGGTGCGACGCTTCTTCGGCACTGGCAGATCCTAGAGCCCGATATGTCGGACCGCGACACGGAGCTGTCGGATTCCTTCGGTCGGGGGACATACCTCGTGTATCTGGAATCTACCGAGGGGTCAGTCGTCGCCCGACGCGGCGGTCAGCTGCGAGACGCGCTGTGGTGAGACCTGCATCAGGTAGCCAACATCTCGTACCGAGAGTCCCTGCTCGCGGAATCGTAGTGCTACTCTCCGGGATTCGCTGGCAGTCTCGCGCTGAATCTCCTCGAGGCGGCGCAGGTGCGACCGGACGTCGGCGAGTGCTTCGCGGTCGGCATCGGAGATATCGGCCTCGACAGTGACAGCGCCGACGGGCGTTCCGAGGTCGGTGGCGGCACCCTGTACTGCGTCTGCGACCTGCTCAAGTCGGCGCACTTGGGTGTAGAGCCCGGGGATTGAGGGCACCTCGACGGCCCACCAGTCCCCGGACCGGCGGGCGATGGCATGGGTGTCGGCCATAGTCACCGATCTCCCTTCATGTGGCGAAGGATGCCCTTCGCGGTCAGTTCGTTGATCTCGTTGTGTCGCGGCACGGTGGTGCGGCGGTCGCCGATAGTGACGATGGTGTGGCTACCTCCTTCGGAGACCTCCATCTCCGCGCCCGCGTTCTTGGCGATCTTGCGGAGTTCCTTCATCACTGCTTGGCGTTTCATAGTGTAAGTCTATCCCGTCTAGACGGCAAGTGTCAAGGGGGGGTGGACTAGATGATCCGGTTGACTCGGCGCACGTGGTACCCGAGGTACCACACGATCACGTCATGATTACGTTTACGCAGGTCAGGCGCGTGTCATCCGGGAGCCACTTCCAACCCGGAAATATCCTCTGACCTGCGAATTCAGTGGGGTTCAAATCCCTCCGCCACCGCCGACAATGGCCCCCTATCCTCGCAGATGGGGGGCCATTGTGCTGTCCGGGGAGGGCTGTGCCGTACTTGTGGTGGGTCACCGGGTGATCTACAAGTACGGCTCACCGCGTATGGCTGCCGTCGACCGTTCGTCTGAATCCCGTGGACCTGGGCCGACCGCTGGCCGATGATCAATACGCATGAGCATTCCGCAGCAGCCGGGTAACGATGAGAATCGGTCCGGACCGTCGAACGCGCCGACGGCCCACTTTCAGAAGCAGAGCCCGGTGCGGCAGGGGCGGGCGCAACATCATCAGGCAGCGCCGGGTCCGGACGGGCAACGGACCACTGCGTACCAACGTCCGCCGGCGCCGAGGCCGACCGAGGCGCCGACGCGGGTGCACGCACGGCCACAGATAGCGCCGCCGGCCGGTCCGCCGCGCCATATCCCACCGACCGTCCAACCCGGCATCGCCCAGCACGGCATGGGGCAGTCGCAGGTCCCGCCGGCACGGCCGGTCCCGCCGGCACGGCCGGACGCGCTACTTCCGGCACCGGGCGGACACATCCCGACCGGGCGCCCCGTCGCCGACGGCGCGGCAATGAAGAAGCGCAACCCGATTGCGGTGTGGATCGGCCTGCCACTGATCACCCTCGGGATCTATTCGCTGGTTTGGTACTACAAGATCAATAAGGAGATGGCCGCCTTCGATCGGCGCAAGGAGATCTCGGCGGTCGGGCCACTGTTGGTCATCATCTTTCTCGGCTGGACGGTCATCGCCCCGATCATCAGCTTTCACAACACCGGCAAGAGTATTCGTGAAGCGCAGCGTAGCGCGGGGCTACCAGAGACATGTAATCCCTTGCTGTGCTGGGTATTGGGCCTTGTCTTCGGCCTGCACACCTTCTACATGCAGAGCGAACTGAACAAGATCGCCGACCGCTTTGGAGTCGAACCGGGCACGACGGTGCCCCTGTTCGCCTGATTCACAGGAACGATCCGGCCCCACCGACGAGGTCGAGGAGTGGTTGCGGAAAGAACCCGAGCACGATCGTGACCACCGTGCACAACGCAATAGACGTTGTCGTCAAAGCGCTGGGTCGCACCACATGCGGCGCGTCGACGGGTACGTCGGAGAAGAACATCGCCACGATAATGCGGATATAGAAGTAGGCCGCGATGGCGCTGCTGATCACACCAATCACCACCAGTATCGAGCCGCCGCTACCCGAGACCGCGGCGAACACATCGAATTTGGCGATGAAGCCACTCGTCAAGGGTATGCCGGCGAACGCCAGCAGGAACATAGAGAACATCCCTCCCACAAGCGGATAGCGCCTTCCCAGACCGGCCCACTGGTCGATGCCGGTGGCCTCGCGTCCGGAGCGGTGCGCCCCGGTGGCACCGTCGGTGCGCGCCGAGCCGGTGAACGTCGTCGGCTCGCGAACAACCGAGACCGTGGCGAACGCGCCGAATGTCGAGAAGGCGTAGGCGGCAAGATAGAACAGGGTCGCGCTGACACCAGCATCATCAAAAGCAATGAGCCCCAACAAAATAAACCCCGTGTGTGTCACCGAGGAGTAGGCAAGCAGACGTTTGACGTCGGACTGGGGCACCGCCATCACCGCACCGCCGAGCATGGTGACGATCGCCACCGCCCACAGCGCCGGCTTCCATTCGTCGGCGAGTGCACCGAAGCCTGTGGAGAAAACCCGCAACAGCGCGCCGAACGCGGCGATCTTGGTGGCCGCGGCCATGAACGCGGTCACCGGCGTGGGTGCGCCCTGATAAACGTCGGGGACCCACGAGTGGAACGGCACCGCACCGATCTTGAACAGCAACCCCACTGAGAGCAACGCCAAGCCGATCAGCGGGAGCAGTACCTCACCCGACGTTCCCGCGGCGGCGCGATCGACACTGATCCCGATGACCGTCAGGTCCAGCGAGCCGGCGCCGCCATAAACGAAGGCGGCGCCGAACAGGAAGAACGCCGACGAGAAGGCGCCCAGTAGAAAGTATTTGAGGGATGCCTCCTGGGAGAGCAGGCGGCGGCGCCGGGCGAGGGCACACAACAGGTACAGCGGCAGCGAGAACACCTCGAGCGCGATGAACATGGTGAGTAGATCACCGCACGCGACGAACAGCATCATTCCGCCGACCGCGAGCAGGGTCAGCGGGAAGACCTCGGTGGTCACGCCACCGGCGCGGGTCGCGTCGAACTCGTCGTCGGAATTCGGGATGCTCGCTCCCGACGGCGTGAACATGTCGGCGCGGTCGCCGGTCAGCGTGGCCTGTGCTGCTGCCCCCGGCCCATCACTGACTCGACGTCGACCGGCCGGGTGTTTCACTGAGCGCGTCGACGGCGCTACGACCCGCTCGAGTCCGCGCTCGGCCAGGAACGCCACGGCGAGCACGGAGATCACCAGCAACAGTCCCTGCAAGAACAGGGCGGGCCGATCGAGCACCACTGCCCCGGACACCGCGGTCCGTCCCTGACCGCCGTCGTCGGTGAGATGAACGGCCAGCACGATCACCGCGATCAGCGCGGCCACCAGCCCTGCCGTCGACAGCACCAGTTGGGCGCGCCACCGGCCCGCCCGCGGCGCGAACGCCTCAACCAGCACCCCGACCACGCCGACGCCGAAGACGATCAACATCGGTGACAGCAGATAGTATTCGACGTGGGGCGGGGTGATCGCGGTCAGCGCCGTCGTGATTTCGTGCGCAGTGGTCACGTGTGCCCCCATCACTTGCCACCTCCGGTGTTCGGGACCACCACGGCCGGTGCCGGGTCGTCGCGTCCCACGGTGGTCAGCGTGTGCGAGACCGTGGGGGTGATCAGAGTCAGCAGAGGCTGCGGGAAGAACCCGAAGACGAGCAGCAGGGCGAGCAGCGGTGCCACGACGAGACGTTCGCGACCGTGTAGATCAGGCATCGCCCGACGGGCGGCGCCGGGACCCTCCACCGGTGTCGGCGAGCCACCCATCATGCGTTGATAGAGCCAGAGAATGTAGATGGCGGACAGGACCAACGCGCTCGACGCCGCGATCGCGGCGACCGGGTACCGGGTGAAAGTGCCAATGAACACCAAGAATTCGCTGATGAACGGAGACAGGCCGGGAAGGGACAGGGTGGCCAGCCCGGCGACGAGGAAGGTGCCGGCGAGGACCGGCGCGACCTTCGCGATGCCACCGTAATCGGCGATCAGGCGGCTACCGCGTCGCGAGACGAGGAACCCGGCGATCAAGAACAGTGCCGCGGTGGAGATTCCGTGATTGACCATGTACAGGGTGGCACCGCTCTGCGATTCGCTGGTCATGGCGAACACGCCGAGGATGATGAAGCCGAAGTGCGAGATCGAGGTGTAGGCGATCAACCGCATCATGTCGGTTTGCGCTATGGCCAGGATCGCGCCGTAGACGATGCCGATCACCGACAGCGCGATGATCAGTGGGGCAAAGGTTTTCGATGCCTCAGGGAACAGCTGTAGACAGAACCGTAGCATCGCGAAGGTACCGACCTTGTCGACGACGGCCATCATCAGCACCGCTGACGGCGGAGTGGCCGCCACCGCAGAATCGGGCAGCCAGGAGTGCAACGGCCAGAGCGGAGCCTTGATCGCGAAGGCGATCATGAAGCCGCCGAACAGCAATGCCGGCACCCCGGTGCTCGCGTCGAGGCGTCCGCCGGCCACCGCGTCGGAGATCGCCGGGAGACTGAAGGTGCCGCGGCCGTCGGCGCCGATCCCCGAGCGTGCGGTCACGACGTACAGCCCGATCACCGCTGCGAGCATCAGCAGCCCACCGAACAGGTTGTACAACAGAAACTTCACCGCGGCGGCGGCCTGCGTGCCACCGCTGCCGAAACCGCCGATGAGGAAGTACATCGGGATCAACATGGCCTCGAACACGATGTAGAACAGCAGAACATCGGTGGCGACGAAGCTCATCAGCACCATCGCCTCGACCGCCAGCATCAACGCGAAGTAGGTGTGCGGGCCCTTCTGCCGACGTCCACCCGAATGATCCAGGGAACCTGCATGATCGGCGTCACGCCAGCCGGCCAGCACGAGGATCGGCATCAGCACGGTGGTAAGCAGAATCAGGACCAGCCCGATACCGTCGAGACCCAGTTCGTAGCGTGCGCCGAACGAGGGGATCCACCGCACATTCGTGACGAACTGATAGCGCGGGCCGTCGGGATCGAAACCGATCGCGAGCCCGACCGACACCACCAGCGCGGCTACCGTGCCGAGTAGACCCGCCCACTTTGCGAGATCGGGGCGTTGTGCCGGGATCACAAGCACACCCACGGCGACCACTGCCGGGATCAGCCACAGGATCGTCAACCAGCCCATCGTCTACACCCCCCTAACCAGCATCAGCGCGGCCACCACGACAGTCGCCCCGGCCAGCATGGTCAGCGCATACGATCGGACAAAACCGCTCTGCCACAGCCGTATTCGATTCGACGACGCGGTGACCAAGGTGCCGATGCCGACCCCGGCGCCGTCGACCCCCTCGGACTCGAGGACGTCGAGACCACGGGCGAGCGCCTGACCGGGCCGCATCAACACGCGTTCGTTGAACGCGTCGCCGTAGAGGTCGCGACGTGCCGCGACCGTCAGTGCGGTGACCTCGCGCGGTGCTGTCAGCGGTATCGGAGCCCCGGCGTATCGCGCCCACGCGACACCGATACCCGCCGCGACCACTACCAGGACACCCACCGTTACGACCCAGGCGGGCACCGGCAGCTCGATGTGATGCTCGCCGACCACCGGTGTCAGCCAGTGCACCAGCGCGTCGCCGCTGACCAGCAACCCGCCCGCGGCGACCGATCCGAGTGCGAGCAGGATCATCGGGCCGGTCATCGAGGCCGGCGCCTCGTGTGGGTGTGCCTCAGGTGCCCAACGCTTTTCGCCGAAGAAGGTCATCAGCATGATGCGGGTCATGTAGAAGGCGGTGATGCCCGCACCGAGCAGCGCGGCCCCACCGAGGAGAACCCCGTGCACACCGCCGGCACCGAAGGCCGCCTCGATGATCGGGTCCTTGGAGAAGAACCCCGAGAACGGGGGTACCCCGATCAATGCCAGATAGCCGAGCCCGAAGGTGACGAAGGTGATCGGCATGAATGTGCGCAGCCCGCCGAATCGGCGCATGTCGGTCTCGTCGTTCATCGCGTGCATCACCGAGCCCGCCCCGAGGAACAACCCGGCCTTGAAGAACCCATGGGTGAGCAGATGCATGATCGCGAATGCGTAACCGGCCGGCCCCAATCCCGCGGCCAGCACCATGTAGCCGATCTGGCTCATCGTGGAGGCGGCCAGTGCCTTCTTGATGTCGTCCTTGGCGCAACCGATGATCGCGCCGAACAGCAGTGTCACCGCACCGACGACCGCCACGGCCAGACGGGCGTCCGGGGCGACGTCGAAGATCGCGTGCGAGCGGGCGATCAGATAGACGCCTGCGGTCACCATGGTCGCCGCATGGATGAGCGCCGACACGGGCGTCGGGCCCTCCATCGCGTCACCGAGCCACGATTGCAACGGCACCTGGGCGGATTTGCCGCACGCGGCGAGCAACAGCAGGAAACCCAGTGCGGTCATGGTGGCGTGTCCGGCGGCGTCGGCACCGGCGAACACGGTGGTGAACGACACCGATCCGAAGGTTGCGAACATGACCATCAGCGCGACCGCCAACCCGACATCGCCGACGCGGTTCACCACGAATGCCTTCTTCGCGGCGGTCGCCGCCGAGGGCCGCTGCTGCCAGAAGCCGATCAGCAGGTAGGACGCGAGACCGACTCCCTCCCAACCGAGATAGAGGCCGAGGTAGGAGTCGGCGAGTACCAGCACGAGCATCGCGGCGAGGAAGAGGTTGAGGTAGGCGAAGAATCGGCGACGGTCGGGGTCTGCGGCCATGTAGCCGATCGAATAGATGTGGATCAGGGTGCCGACGCCGGTGATCAACAGGACGAAACATATCGACAGCTGATCGAGATAGAGCCCCATGTCGACGCTCAGGCCGCCGCTGTCGGCTCCGGCCGGGGTGATGTGCAGCCACGTGAACAGCACCTGGTGTACGGGACGGTCGGCGGTGGTCCGGCCGAGCATCCCGACGAACAGTGCGACGCCGACGCAGAACGACGCTCCGGCTAGCACGCATGCGAGGTAATGCCCCCAGCGGTCGGTGCGCCTGCCCGCCAACAGCAGCACTGCCGCACCCAGTAGTGGCAGCGCGGGAACCACCCAGAGGATGCTTGCTGACGTGTCGGCGCTCATGCCGCCCTCCTCATCTCCCGGCCGTCCCTATCTCCGCAGCAGAGCGGCGTCATCGACCGAGGCGCTGCGCCGGGATCGGAAGATCATCATGATGATCGCGAGTCCGACGACCACCTCGGCGGCAGCGACCACCATCGTGAAGAACGCGATCACCTGCCCGTCGACACTGCTCTGCATACGCGCGAAGGTCACGAACGACAGGTTCGCGGCGTTGAGCATCAGCTCGACACACATGAACACGACGATCGCGTTGCGCCGCAACAACACCCCGGCCGCACCGATCGCGAACAGCAGGGCCGAGAGATACAGGTAGTTCTCGGGGTTCACTTCGCAGTCCCCCGATCCGGCTGTCGGGCGCGCAATCGTGCGTTGACCGACAACTCCGACGGGGTGCCGTCGGGGAGCAGGGCGGGGATGTCGACGGCATTGTGCCGGGCGAAGACTCCCGGACTCGGCAGCGGTGTGACGACGATGCCCTTGCGGAACCGCTCGATCGAGATCTCCCGCTGGGTCCGCTTCGGCCCGAGGCGTTCTCGGTGCGCCAGCACCATCGCGCCCAGTGTCGCCGTGATCAGCAGGGCGCCGGTGAGTTCGAACGCCCACAGGTAGCGCACGAAGATCAGTTCGGCGATGGCATCGACGGCTCCGTTACTCCCCGGCGGCCGGGCAGCCACCGCGCCCGGCGGTGCGGTGATCGCGACGGTCGCCGCACCGATACCGCCACACAGCAACGCGCCGAATCCGATTCCCAACACCACCGCGGCAGACCGTTGTCCGCGCAGCGTTTCGACCAGGGAATCCGACGAGTCCACGCCAATCAGCATGAGCACGAACAAGAACAACATCATCACCGCGCCGGTGTAGACGACCACCTGCACGACGCCGAGGAACAGGGCGCCCTGCGCGACGTAGAAGACGGCCAGCACGATCATCGTGGTGGTCAGGAACATCGCCGAATACACGGCCTTGGTGGCGAAGACCACCCCCAACGCGCCGGCGACGGCCACGACGCCGAGAATCCAGAACTGCACCGCCTCGCCGGCGGAGGTGCGGGCGGCGTCGGCGAGCACCGCGTCGGCCAGTGCCACGCCCGAGTGCGCCGGGATCGTCGGGGCACTCACGGCACGACCCCGGCGCTGGTGGTTCCGATGCTGGTGGTCACGGCGTCGGTGGTCTCGGCACCGGCGGTCCGGCCGGTCACGGTGCCGTCGGGGCTGACACGTCCCAGGTAGTAGTCGGCCTCTCGTGGTGCCGTCCCCGCTGCGGCCGCAGCGCTGACATCGTGCGGTGTCGGCTCTGTGCCCGCCGGTAGCGGCGCGAGCAACTGCTGCTTCTCGTAGATGAGGTCGGCGCGGTTGTCGTCGGCGAGTTCGTAGTCGTTGGTCATCGTCAATGCCCGGGTGGGGCAGGCTTCGATGCACAGTCCGCAGCCGATGCACCGGAGGTAATTGATCTGGTAGACGCGGCCGTACCGTTCGCCCGGCGAGTAGCGCTGCTCGTCGGTGTTGTCGGCGCCCTCGACGAAGATCGCATCGGCCGGGCAGGCCCATGCGCAGAGTTCGCAGCCCACGCACTTCTCGAGACCGTCGGGGTGCCGATTGAGTTGGTGCCGACCGTGATACCGAGGCGCGGTCGGCTTCTTCTCCTCGGGGTACTGCTCGGTCACCGTCGGCGCGAACATCGACGAGAACGTCACACCCATGCCGCTCAAGGGCTTGGGGGGCTTGAGAAAGTCAGGCATCGGTGGTCTCCTTCGCGGGGAGTTGGCCGGGTAGGGGCGGTACCGGGAAGCCGCCGGCCATCGGGTCGAACGGGATCTCGCCTCGGGGCGCGGGGGTGTCCGGTACCGGGATGTGTGGCGCTGGGCGCACGACGCGCCGCACGAGCCAGAGCAACAGGAGGGTCACCACCAGCCCGACGGCCGCCGACACCAATGCCCGTGGCACCGTGTCGCTGGCCGAACCGAATGCCGCGCGGATCAGCGCGACGATCATCACCCAGGTCAACGACACCGGGATGAGGACCTTCCAGCCGAGGTTCATGAACTGGTCGTAGCGCAGACGCGGCAGGCTGGTGCGCAACCAGATGAAGACGAACATGAACACCCAGACCTTGAGGGTGAACCACAGAATCGGCCACCAGCCGGAATTGGCTCCATCCCACAGACTCAGCGGCCACGGCGCCTGCCAGCCGCCGAGGAACAGCGTGGTGGCCAGTGCCGACACGGTCACCATGTTGATGTATTCGGCGAGCATGAACATCGCGAACTTCAGTGAGGAGTACTCGGTGTGGAAGCCGCCGACGAGTTCGCCCTCGGCCTCGGGGAGATCGAAGGGCGCGCGGTTGGTTTCGCCGACCATCGACACCGCGTAGATGACGAAGGACGGGAGCAACACCAGGCCATACCAGTAGTTGTGTTGTCCGGCAACGATCTCCGAGGTCGACATGGTGCCCGAGTCGAGGAACACCGCGGCGAAGGTCAGGCCCATCGCGATCTCGTAGGAGATGACCTGTGCGGTCGAGCGCAGTCCGCCGAGCAGGGGATAGGTGGACCCGGAGGACCAGCCGGCCAATACGATTCCGTAGACCCCGATCGACGCCACCGCCAGGATGAACAGGACCCCGACGGGCAGGTCGGTCAGCTGCAGCGGGGTGTGGTGACCGAACACCGAGACCATCGGGCCGAATGGGATCACCGCGAACGCCATGATGGCCGGGACCACCGCGATGACGGGTGCGACCAGGTAGAGGACCTTGTCGACGCCGAACGGTGTGATGCCCTCTTTCAGTGCGAGTTTCACACCGTCGGCCATGCTCTGCAACATCCCGTGCGGACCGACCCGGTTGGGTCCGAGTCGGGCTTGCATGCGGGCCATGATCTTTCGTTCGGCGAGGATCGCGACGAGCGGATTGGCCACCAGAAAGGCGAAGACCGCCACCGCCTTGATGAGCACGAGCCACCACGGGTCGTGCCCGAAGTCGGCGAGGTCGGGATAGTCGGTGGCTGCCAGGTTCACGACTGCCCTTCCGCCGGACGGATGGCAACAACGTCGCCGGACTCTGCGTGGAGCTGCGAACGGACATGTGAGGAAACCGAATTGGCGGGCACCCACACCACGCCGTCGACCATGTCGGTGATCAGCAGCGGAAGGGTCAGTGTGCCCGAGTCGGTACCCAGTTCGACGTCGTGTCCGTCGGTGAGTCCGACGGTGTTCGCCGTGGCCGCCGAGCATCGCGCGACCGATGCGTGCGCGGTGCCGGCGAGATACGGCTCCCCGTCGAGGAGTCGGGCGTCGTCGAGCAGCAGATGCCAGGTCGACAGCACCGCCTCGCCGGGGCCGGGTGTGCGGGCCGCCGACTCCGGGGGTGCCGGTATGTCTGGTCGAGGGCCCGTCCACGGGCCGAGACGGCCCAATTGTGCTCGAATATCGGTGATCTCGCGGCAGTTCAGTGAGACACCCGCCGCTTGCGCCAGCGCGTCGAGGACCCGATGATCCGATAGCCGCCCGGTGTCGGCGAGGGCCGCGGGGAACGGGCGTGCCCGGCCCTCCCAGTCGAGGAACATTCCCGCCTTCTCCGTGGCCGCCGCGACCGGCAGCACCACGTCGGCGCGTTCGGTCACTGCTGATGTCCGGATCTCCAGGCTCACCAGGAATCCCACCGCGTCGAGAGCGGCGATCGCCGCGGCGGGGTCGGGGAGATCGGCCGGATCGACGCCACCGACGAGCAGCGCGTCGAGGCGCCCGGCGGTTGCAGCGGAGAGGATCTCGCCACTGTCGCGCCCGGGGAGGGACGGGAGATCGCGCGCCTGCCAGAGCCCGGCGACCTGGAGTCGTGCGGTGGCATCGGTGACCGGCCGGCCGCCGGGCAGCAGGGTCGGCAACGCGCCGACCTCCACCGCTCCGCGATCGCCGGCCCGACGAGGAATCCACACCAGCCGTGCGCCGGTCCGTTCGGCGAGCCGTGCTGCCGCCGACAGGGCGCCCGGTGCGGTCGCGAGACGTTCGCCGACGATGATGACCGATCCCGAGTCCCCCAGTAGAGTCGCGGTGGAGTCGTCATCGAGTACCGTGGCCTCGTCACCGGGAGCGGCGGGAAGCACAGTGCCGTTGAGCTTCTCGACGCCCGGACTGCGCCAGGGCGCGATGGTGTGGATTCGGGTGCCGGTGGCGCGCACCGCGCGACGCAGCCGCAGGAAGACGATCGGGGACTCCTCTTCCGGCTCGAATCCGGCGAGTAGCACGGTCGGCGCCGTGACCAGTGCGTCGTAGGTGAGGTCGTCGGCACGGGCGGCGACGAGGCGGGTGAGAAAGGCGGTCTCCTCGGCGCTGTGCGGCCGGGAGCGGAAGTCGATGTCGTTGGTGCCGAGGACGGTTCGCGCGAACCGGACGTAGGCGTAGGCGTCCTCGGCGGTGATCCGGCCACCGGTGAGGACCCCGGCACGACCCCGGGCGCCCTGCAATCCGTCGGCGGCAGCGCGCAACGCCTGCGCCCACGACACCTCCCGCAGCTGTCCATGCCGGTCCCGGACCAGCGGTGTGGTGAGTCGATCGGCGGCGGCGGTGTAGGCGAACGCCCAGCGTCCCTTGTCGCAGTTCCACTCCTCGTTGACCGCGGGGTCGTCGGCCGCCAGGCGCCGCAACACCTTTCCGCGCCGATGGTCGGTGCGCTGGGCGCAGCCGCTCGCACAGTGTTCGCAGGTGCTCGGCGTGGACACCAGGTCGAACGGCCGCGCGCGGAACCGGTAGGCGGTGCCGGTCAACGCGCCGACGGGACAGATCTGCACGGCGTTGCCGGAGAAGTACGAGTCGAACGGGACTCCGTCGGCGGTGCTGACCTGTTGCAGCGCACCGCGATCGGCGAGCTCGATGAGTGGGTCGCCGGCGATCTGGTCGGCGAAGCGGGTGCAGCGGGCGCACAGCACGCACCGCTCCCGGTCGAGCAGCACCGCCGAGGACAGCGGAACCGGTTTGGCGTAGGTGCGTTTGGGTCCGGTGAACCGCGAGCGTGGCCGCCCCGCGGTCATCGCCTGGTTCTGCAGCGGGCATTCACCGCCCTTGTCGCAGATCGGGCAGTCCAGCGGATGGTTGATGAGCAGCAGTTCCATCACCCCGCGCTGGGCCTTCTCGGCGATCTCCGAGCCGAGTTGGGTGCGGACCTCCATGCCCTCGGTGATCGTCGTGGTGCACGATGCGAGCGGTTTGCGTTGCCCCTCGACCTCGACGAGACACTGCCGGCACGCACCGACCGGGGCGAGCAGCGGGTGATCGCAGAACCGGGGGATCTGGATGCCGGCACGTTCGGCGGCTCGGATCACCAAGGTGCCGGGCGGTACTCGCACTTCGGTGCCGTCGATGGTCGCGGTGACGAGTTCGGCGGGTTCGGCGGACGAGGGCCGGTCGGACAGTGCGGTCATCGGCTCGCTCCCGGGACGTACGGCGTGCGGTGGTCGGTGAAGACGGTCGACGCGGCGGGATCGAACGAGCAGCGTCCGCGCGCGTCCGGACCCGACCCGGGGCGGGTGTGGGCGAGGAATTCGTCCCGGAAGTACGTGAGCGCCGACACGATTGGGCTTCCGGCGCCGTCGCCGAGTGCGCAGAACGACTTCCCGACGATGCTGGTGGTGACGTCGGAGAGGACCTCGAGTGCCGCGGACATCTCGTCGGCGTCGAGGTCGCCGGACTCGATGGCACGCAACTGCTGCACCAGCCAGTAGGTGCCCTCCCGGCACGGTGTGCACTTGCCGCATGACTCGTGTGCGTAGAACTCGGTCCAGCGCAGCACCGCCCGCACCACGCAGGTGGTCTCGTCGAAGATCTGTAAGGCCTTGGTACCCAGCATTGATCCGGCCTCGGCGACGCCCTCGTAGTCCAGTGGGACATCGAGATGATGGGCGGTGAGCATTGGTGTCGACGATCCGCCCGGCGTCCAGAACTTGAGGTGGTGCCCCTCGCGGACGCCACCGGCTCGATCGAGCAACTGCCGCAGGGTGATACCGAGGGGAGCCTCGTACTGTCCGGGATGGTTGACGTGTCCCGACAGCGAGTACAGCGTGAATCCCGGCGACTTCTCGGTGCCCATGGCGCGGAACCAGTCGATGCCGTTGCGCAGGATCGCCGGGACGCTGGCGATCGATTCGACGTTGTTGACCACGGTCGGGCTCGCGTACAGGCCGGCGACCGCGGGGAACGGCGGGCGCAGGCGGGGCTGGCCGCGACGGCCCTCGAGCGAGTCGAGCAGGGCCGTTTCCTCACCGCAGATGTAGGCGCCCGCGCCGGCGTGTACCACGAGGTCGACGTCGATTCCCGATCCGAGGATGTTGTGACCCAAATAGCCTGCGGCGTAGGCCTCGTCGACGGCCTGACGCAGGCGACGCAGCACCCCGACGACCTCACCGCGCAGGTAGATGAAGGCGTGGCGCGCCCGGATCGCGTAGGCCGCGATGATCGCTCCCTCCACGAGTGCGTGCGGAGATGCGAGCATCAGTGGCATGTCCTTGCAGGTGCCCGGCTCGGACTCGTCGGCGTTGACCACCAGATAGTGCGGTGGCGCATCCGGATTCGGGGCGTCCCCCTTGCTCTGCGGGATGAACGACCACTTCAGTCCCACCGGGAAACCTGCCCCGCCGCGCCCGCGCAACCCCGCCGACTTGACCGCCTCGATGACGGCGTCGGGAGCCATGTCCAGCGCGGCGCGCAGGCCCCGGTACCCGTTGTGGCGGCGATAGTTATCCAGGGTCCACGACCCCGGCTCGGCCCAGTGCCGCGACAGGACCGGCGGCGCTGCGGGCTCGTCCTCGACCGGATACTCGGTGGGCCTGCGATCACCGGACCCGGCATCACCAGCGGTGGGCGACGCGACCTCTCCGGCTCCTGCCAATACTGCTGCGGTGTCCCGGAACCCGGCCACCGCCCGATCGCCACGACTGGGCGTGACCTCGATCCCGGCCCGCAGGTCCTCGACGAGTTCGACGACCGACTCCGGGGTCTGCTGGTCGAAGTATTCCCAGTTGACCATCACCACCGGGGCGAGATCGCAGGCCGCGTTGCATTCGAGATGCTCTACGGTGATCCGGCGATCGTCGGTGGTCTCTCCGGGTGCGACACCGAGGTGTTCACATACCGTGCGCAGGATCTCGTCACCGCCGAGAACCCCACAGAGGGTGTTGGTGCACACACCGACCAGGTACTCACCGGTGGGCGTGCGGCGGAACATCGAGTAGAAGGTGGCGACCGCGGCGACCTGGGCGTCGGTGAGGTCGAGGATCTCGGCGCACAGTCCGATGCCGGCCCGGGTGAGGTGTCCGTCCTGCGACTGCATCAGGTGAAGCAGGGGCAGAAGCGCCGATCGGGACTGCGGGTAACGCGCGACGATCGGGGCAGCCGCCTGTCGCAGATGATCGGCAACGCCGTCGGGATAGGTTGCCGGGCCTCCGAACTCGATTGGTCCGTGCGGGCGTGCGACGCACGCGGCGCGTACGGCAGGTGTGAGTTCGGGAGACGGTCCGTCGATTCCCAGTTCGAGGTACACCGGTTCGCTCATCGGTCCACGCCCCCCATCACTGGATCGATGCTGGCCACCGCGGTAATCACGTCGGCGACCATGCCTCCCTCGCACATCGCCGCCACAGCCTGCAGGTTGGTGAACGACGGATCACGGAAATGTACTCGGTAGGGCCGGGTTCCGCCGTCGGAGACCATGTGGACCCCGAGCTCACCGCGCGGCGATTCGATCGCGACATAGCACTGGCCCGGCGGCACCCGCATACCCTCGGTGACGAGTTTGAAATGGTGGATCAACGACTCCATGGATTCGCCCATGATCTCGGCGATGTGGGCCGGGGAGTTGCCGAGTCCGTCGGGTCCGAGCGCGAGATCAGCGGGCCAGGCGATGTTGGCATCGGTCACCATCACAGGTCCGGGGCGCAGGCGTGCCAGGCACTGTTCGACGATCCGCACCGATTCACTCATCTCACGTACGCGAATCACGTAACGCCCGTAGGAGTCGCAGGTGGTCTCGGTGATCACGTCGAACTCGTAGTCCTCGTAACCGCAGTAGGGTTCGGTCCTACGCACGTCATGCGGGAGGCCCGTGGATCGCAGGACGGGCCCGGTGATGCCCAGCGCCATGCACCCGGTGAGGTCGAGGAAACCGACGTCGCAGGTGCGCGCCTTCCAGATGTAGTTGTCGGTCAACAGATCCGAGAGTGTGGCCAGCTGCCCGGGCAGGGCGGCGACGATCGCGGCGATCTGCTCCACTGCCCCGTCGGGGAGGTCGGTGGCCACTCCACCGGGCCGGATGAAGGCGTGGTTCATCCGCAGGCCGGTGATGAGCTCGAAGATGTCGAGGATCTGTTCGCGGATGCCGAAACCGGAGAACATCGCGGTCACCGCACCGAGCTCCATACCGCCGGTGGCCAGGGCAACCAGGTGGGAGGTGATTCGGTTGAGCTCCATGAGCATCACCCGGATGACCGAGGCGCGCTCCGGGATCACCTCGGTGATGCCCAGGAGCTTCTCCACCGCCAGGCAGTAGGCCGTCTCGTTGAAGAACGGCGAGAGATAATCCATGCGACTGACGAAGGTGACGCCCTGTATCCAGTTGCGGTACTCCAGGTTTTTCTCGATCCCGGTGTGCAAGTACCCGATTCCGCACCGTGCCTCGGTGACCGTCTCGCCCTCGATCTCCAGGATCAATCGCAGCACGCCGTGCGTGGACGGGTGCTGCGGACCCATGTTCACCACGATCCGTTCCTCACCGGAATTGGCGGCGGCGCGCGCCGACACCTCGGAGACGATCTCGTCCCAATCCTGGCCGGAGACGGTGTAGGTGTGTTCGGGGCGTGCGTCGTGACGTGGCCGCGGGTCGAGATCGGTCATGAGTACGACCTCCGGCGATCAGGTGGTGCAACCTGGGTTCCCTTGTACTCCACCGGAATCCCGCCCAGCGGATAGTCTTTGCGCTGGGGATGACCCACCCAGTCGTCGGGCATCGAGATCCGGGTGAGCGCGCGGTGGCCGTCGAAGACGATGCCGAAGAAGTCGAAGGTTTCGCGTTCATGCCAGTCGTTGGTCGGGTAGATCTCGCACAGGCTCGGGATGTGTGGATCGGCGTCGGGGACCGCCACCTCCAGCCGCAGTCGCCGATTATGGGTGATCGACGCCAGCGGATACACCGCATGGAGTTCGCGGCCGACATCGTTGGGATAGTGAACCCCGTTGACGCCCAAGCATAATTCGAATCGCAGTGTCACGTGGTTGCGCAGCGTCAGCGCGACGATGCCCAGGTGGCGGGCGACGACGTAGCACGTCATCTCCCCGGCATGGATCTCGACCTTCTCGATGGCCTCGTCGAAGCTCGGCCCCCCGGCCGCGTCGAGTGCGGCGGACAGTGTATCGGCGATGTGGTCGAAGTATCCGCCGTAGGGCCGGGTCGCCGCGGGCAGGGTGACCGTCTGGACCAGCCCGCCGTATCCGGACGTGTCGCCGCTGCCGTGCACCCCGAACAGGCCGTGGCGCACCGCGATCACCTCGTCGGGTGCGGTCGTTCGGTCATCGGTCATCGCAGCAGGCCTTTCAGCTCGATCGTCGGAGTGGCTTGTAGGGCCGCCTGTTCGGCGGCCCAGATGGCCTCGTCGCGATTGACGCCCAGCGGCATCTCGCCGATCTTGCGGTGCAGGGCGAGGATGGCGTTGAGCAACATCTCCGGACGTGGCGGACAGCCGGGGAGATATATGTCGACGGGCACCACGTGGTCGACGCCCTGCACGATGGCGTAGTTATTGAACATGCCGCCCGAGCTGGCGCACACACCCATCGCCAGAACCCATTTGGGTTCGGCCATCTGGTCGTAGATCTGGCGCAGCACCGGGGCCATCTTCTGGCTGACCCGCCCGGCGACGATCATCAGGTCGGCCTGGCGTGGTGAGGCGCGAAACGCCTCCATCCCGAACCGCGCCAGATCGTAGCGACCGGAGGTGCTCGCCATCATCTCGATCGCGCAGCACGCGAGGCCGAAGGTCGCGGGCCACAGCGAGCCCTTGCGCATGAATCCCGCCAGGTCCTCCACAGTGCTCAGCAGGAATCCACTGGGCAGTCTCTCTTCGAGGCCCATTGCCTACCTCCTCGCCGCGCAGGACGGGTCATGGGCACATGTGTGCCGAACTCGCTATCGGTGCGCTCCCTGGTGCTCGACTTGTGGCCGTTGAGTCACGTCAGTCCCACCCCAACCCGCCGCGGCGCCATTCGTAGGCGTAGGCGACGGACACGTTCACGATGAACAGGGCCATCGCCGCCAGACCGAACCAGCCGAGAGTGTCGAAGGCTACCGCCCACGGGTAGAGGAAGACGATCTCGATGTCGAAGATGATGAACAGCATCGCGGTCAGGTAGTACTTGACCGGAATTCTCTGCACCACAGTCTTTCTCGCGTCAGAGAGAGTGGACGTCCGCGCTCCGCCGCCAATGGGCTCGATACCGCACTCATAGGCATCGAGTTTGGCGCGGTTGTACCGGTGCGGCCCCACCACCGAGGCGATGACGACCGAGAACACCGCGAAGCCGAGCGCGATCGCGCCGAGAACGAGGATCGGAACATAGGGGTTCATCGCCGATCGACTCCCTCCGTACGCTCGCCCAGCGCGTGTGAGCCGCCAAGAGTTGACGGTCTGATGTGAGCTACAACACAACCTTACAAGCGCGCGACGTCGTGTCGAGAGTTTTGGGAGAGTTTTCGATACGGCCGTCCCGAGTGAGGGTCGAAATGCCCGTTCAGGACTGTTGCTGCGACAGCCTTCCGCGCACCATGTCGCCCAGGGCTGCCGGCAATTCGATCGGATCGACGGGACGCGTCGCGACGGCGTCGGCCCGCGACCAGTCGGCCAGCCAGCGATCGGCGGCGCGACCGATCAGCACCATCGTCGGCGGCCGCGGGTCGTATTCGTCGCTCATCTGCTTGGCGATGCCCAGCCCACCCTCCGGCGAGGCCTCGCCGTCGAGGATGGCGACGTCGACGTTGCCGGCATCGAGTTGGGTGAAGACCATCGGCCCGGTCGCCACTTCCAGGAAGCTCAACTCCGGCAGATCGGGCACGGGTCGGGTGCCCAGCGCGCCGATGACCTGGCGACGGGTGTCGGCGTCATCGGAGTACACCAACACCCGCAACACCGAAGGTTGCTGGGGCAAAACATCATCGGTGCTGGCCACGTCGTCGGTGCCGTTCACGGGATTGATGCTACGTCAGTGTTCGGTAGAGAACCCGGTACGTTGACGATGTGATTCGAGTGCGAGCGTGACCAGGCGATCGATGAGATCGCGGTAGGGCAGCCCGGTGGCATCCCAGAGCTTTGGATACATCGAGCCCGGGGTGAAACCGGGAATGGTGTTGACCTCGTTGAGGAGCCAGCCCCGGCCGAGCTCCTCGTAGAAGAAATCCACGCGCGCCATGCCGGCGCAACGCATCGCCGTGAACACCTTCGCCGCGAGCTCTCGGACGTCGGCGGTGGCCCCCTCCGACAGCGGCGCCGGGATCACCAGTTTAGCTGCACCGGTGAGGTATTTGTCCTCGTAGTCATAGAACTCGCTGCCCGGCATGATCTCCCCGGGCACCGATGTCTCCGGCACCGCATTGCCGAGCACGGCCACCTCGACCTCACGTCCGTCGACCATTTCCTCGATGACGACGACGTCGTCGTAGCGCAGCGCGAGAGTGATCGCGGCGTCGAGTTCGGCGGCGTCGTGGGCCTTGGTGATCCCCACCGACGAGCCCATATTGGCGGGCTTGACAAACAGTGGAAGCCCCAACTCCTCGATCGCCCGCAGGGCGATGGTGTGTGGATCGTCGAGGCCATCGCGGAACTCCAGCCACCGGCACTGCGGGATTCCGGCTTGCGCGGCAACCACCTTGGCCATTGCCTTGTCCATGCATACCGCGGAGCCGAGCACCCCGGCGCCGACATAAGGCAGCCCGAACAGCTCCAACATGCCCTGGATCGTGCCGTCCTCACCGTGCGGTCCGTGCAGCAGCGGTAACACCACCCCGATGGCGTCGTCGGACTGCCGACGCAACTCGGCGAGCGGTTCGACGGCGGTACCGGCGATCTCGAGTTCACCGGGGAGTTCGGTGCCCTCGGCGAGCGCGGCGATCACCTCGTCGTTGCGCACCCAGGTGCCGTCCTTGGCGATGCCGATCGGGCTCACCTCGTACTTCGCGGGGTCGGCGGCGGCGATCACGTGCGCGGCGGTGACCCGGGAAACGTCGTGCTCTGCGGACACACCGCCGTAGAGCACGATCAGACGCAGCAGGGGAGTGGCCATGGGGTCACGATAGCGTGAGGGCGTGCACATCCAGGCAAGTGAGATCGCCGACGTCGTCGGCGGAGAGCTGACCAACGGCGAGGACGTGACGGTCGACGGTGCGACCATCGATTCGCGTGCCGCCTCCGTCGGGCAACTGTTCGTCCCGATCGTCGCCGCCCGCGACGGACACGATTTCATCGGTTCGGCCGTCGACGCGGGCGCCACGGCATACCTCACCTCGCAACCCCCCCGCGCCGACGTCGCTGCCGCGGCGATCACCTGCGCCGACACCGCAACCGCGCTCGCCGACATCGGCCGGCTGGTGCGTCGCCGGCTGCCCGAACGGGTCCTCGGGGTGACGGGTTCGGTCGGTAAGACCTCCACCAAGGACCTGCTCGCCGGTGTGCTTGCGACGACCTTCGTCACCGCAGCCAGCGAGAAATCCTTCAACAACGAACTGGGCCTGCCGCTGACGCTGGCGAACGCCCCCGACGGCACCGAAGCGGTGGTCGTCGAGATGGGGGCGCGCGGCGTCGGGCACATCGCCGAGTTGTGCTCCATCGCCCGCCCGACCGTCGGGATCGTGACCCGGGTCGAGGGCGTCCACCTGGAATTGTTCGGTGACATCGATGCGGTCGGCCGGGCCAAGGGTGAACTCGTCGAGTCGTTGCCCACCGACGGCATCGCCGTCCTCAACGCCGACCATGACCGAGTGATCGCGATGGCCGAGCGCACCTCGGCGCAGGTGCTGAGCTACGGGCTGACCCCGTCGGCCGACGTCAGCGCCACCGACATCACCGTCGACGCGGCCCTGCGTGCGTCGTTCCGGCTGCATACGCCGTGGGGGTCGACGCAGGTGAGCCTGGGTGCGCGCGGCGAACATCAGGTGTCCAACGCGCTGGCTGCGGCCGCAGCCGCAGGCGGGCTGGGGGTGCCCGTCGAGGCCATGGCCGTCGGGCTGCTCGGCGCGGCGCTGTCGGGGTTGCGGATGGAACTGCACACCACCGACGCCGGCGTCACGATCCTCAACGACGCCTACAACGCCAACCCGACGTCGATGGCCGCGGCGCTGCGGTCGCTGGCCGCGCTTGAGGGTCGCCGTCGGATCGCGGTGCTCGGCACGATGGCCGAACTCGGGGCCGATGCAGCGGCCGCGCACGAGCAGATCGCGCGGCAGGCGCAGTCACTCGGGGTCGAGGTGATCGCCGTCGATGAACCGTCGTACGGAACGGTGGCCCGGCACGTCGGCGACGTCGAGGCTGCGGTCGCCGCCCTCGACGACCTCACCGAGGGTGATGTGGTGCTCGTCAAGGGCAGCCGGGTGGCCGCACTCGAGCGGGTCGCCGACGCACTGGGGTGAAACCGCCGCGAGAAGCAGCTATGTCGTCTGCTGTTTCGTGGCGTTGGCCCGGATGATCTCGCGCAGGTAGGTGGCGAGGCCAGGCGCGACGCCGTCGTAATGCTCGGTGAAACGCGGGTCGGCGACATACATGTCGGCCAGGCGCACCTGCATCTCGTAGCCGCAGTCGTAGAACTTCTCGATGGCGGCCCGATGCTGTTCGGCCAGGGCGTCGGCCTCCGCCGACCCAGGCGTCACGCCACGACCCATCGCGTCAGCGGCGCGTGCCTCGAAGGCGTCGGTCTCTTCCTTGATTCGACGCCAATCGTCCTGCGAGTATCCGGCTGTGCGCTGTTGGCTCTGCCGCCACGCATCAAGGTCACCCCAACGATCCTGTGCCTCGTCGGCGTACTCGTCGCCGAGCCAGTCGTCGCCGAAGATCTCGGCCTGCTCGGCAGCCGTCAGCGCGATACCGGTCTTCTTCGCAGTCATCATGTCCTCCACAGCCGCGACCATTCGGGTGAGGTGAGCGATACGGTCGTGCAGCAGATCGCGCTGGTTGGCGAGGAGTTCCAGCGCGTCGGCTGACGGATCGTCGAGCAGGGCCGCTATCTGTTCGAGAGGAAATCCCAGCTCCCGGTAGGTCAGGACCTGATGGAGCCGTTCGACGTCGGCGTCGTCGTAGACGCGGTAGCCGGCATGTGAGCGCGCCGACGGCGTCACCAGACCGATCTCGTCGTAATGGTGTAACGTCCGCACACTCACGCCGACGAGTCGCGCCGTGGCGCCGACCGTCAGCACGTCGGGATGTCCTTCGCTCACTCCCCACACCTTCGGGTCTGACGTCGCGTGAGGGTCAAGTCGTGCCGGTGAGATCGGGATGAGGTCGGTCAGGGCGTGAAGCCGAGGACCTTGTCACCCGATTGGCAGGCGGCGAGGATGCCGCGGACCTCCGACGGGCCACACGTCCAACCGGAGACCTTCTGCTGTTGGCCGGTCGCGATCTTCGGGCTGTACTTGGTGCCGACCTTCTTCGCGGTCTCGCAGTCGACGTCGCCGGCGAGCACGAGCACACGCAGCGCGCCGTCGGGACCGGCCACGATTCCGCAGGTCTTGCTCGTCGACGAGGTCGAGGCCGAATCGGCGCCCGAGGTCGACTGGGTGGTGCGCGACTGCGGGCTCGGGCCGGCGACGACCGGCACGCTGGTGCTCGGTGTGGTGACCGAGGGGGCGGAGGCGGAGTCCTGCGCACCGGACTGCTGTTCGTCACCGCATGCGGCCAGCGACACCGTGGCCAGTGCGGCCATACCGCCGACCGCCAACGACCGGGCCGACCAGCGGGTCAAAGTGGGATGCGACATGGTCTTCACCGTAGCGAATCCGCCCGGGAGAACGAACAGACGACCACCGTCGGTTTGAGCCGCACGCTCACGGCCTGCGAAGATGCTCCGGTGAGTTCGCGCGACACCTTCCGGATCGGCACCCGACTCCCCGGCACCTTGGGGCGCACCGGTGTCATCACGACGCCGCACGGGCAGATCGCCACGCCCGCGTTCGTGCCGGTCGGGACCAAGGCGACGGTCAAGACCGTGCTGCCGGAGTCAGTGGCCGCGCTCGGGGCACAAGCGGTGCTGGCCAACGCCTATCACCTGTATCTGCAGCCGGGGCCGGAGATCATCGACGCGGCCGGCGGGCTGGGTGCGTTCATGAACTGGCGGGGCCCCACCTATACCGACAGCGGCGGCTTCCAGGTGATGTCGCTGGGTGCCGGGTTCAAGAAGGTCATCTCGATGGACGTGACCGGTGAGCAGGACGACCATAAGATCGCCGAAGGGCGCGAACGACTTTCCCACGTCGACGACGACGGCGTCACCTTCAAGTCGCATCTCGACGGCTCGTTTCACCGCTTCACCCCCGAGGTGTCGATGCAGATCCAGCACCAGCTCGGGGCCGACATCATCTTCGCCTTCGACGAGCTCACCACCCTGATGAACACCCGTGGCTATCAGGAGAATTCGCTGGAGCGGACCCGGCTCTGGGCGATTCGTTGTCTCGCCGAACACAATCGGCTCTCGGTCGAGCGCAGCCACCGACCCCAGCAAGCACTGTGGGGCGTGTTACAGGGCGCGCAGTACGAGGATCTGCGGCGCAAGGCCGCGCGGGATTTGACCGAACTGTCCCGCATCGACCGCGAGAACGGCGGAAAAGGATTCGGCGGCTACGGGATCGGCGGTGCGTTGGAGAAAGACAAGCTCGGCACCATCGTTGGCTGGGTCAACACCGAGCTCCCGGAGAACGCACCCAAACATCTCCTCGGTATCAGCGAGCCCGACGACATCTTCACCGCCATCGAGAACGGCGCGGACACCTTCGACTGCGTCTCGCCGACGCGGGTCGCGCGCAACGGTGCGGTCTACACCCGCGATGGCCGGGTCAACATCACCAACGCGCGCTACCGCAAGGACTTCGGGCCGATCGACCCCGACATCACCAATTACACCTCGCAATACACCCGCGCCTACCTGCATCACCTGTTCAAGGCCAAGGAGGGCCTCGCGGCGACGCTGGCAACCCTGCACAACGTCTCCTTCGTCATCGACATGGTCGACGGGGCTCGCCTCGCCATAGAGAATGGTGACTACGAGGACTACCGCGACGAGTTCCTCGGTCGCTACTACGCCCGCCGCGTCGCGCGCTGACGGCGCCCGTCTCCCCGCCGACAGCGCTCTTCCTGCCGCCGACAGCGCCCGTCTCCCCGCCGACAGCGCCCCCGGGAACTCCGAGAGCGCCCGACCCCCTGGCTTTGCGTATCCTGTGAACCACCCCCGACCCGAGACCGAAAGCTCCGATGACCCGCGCGAAGCGCAAACGCAAGAAACCCCGACGATCCGGCCCCCATCCGGGGGCACCGTTTCCTGACCGAGCCGCGGTCATGTCCCTCGAGAGCGGGGCATCATGCTGCTGACATTGCTCGGAATCCTCATCGGCATCCTGGTGGTCTTCGCGATCACGGCGCTGACCGGCTACTTCGTCGCCCAGGAATTCGCCTACATGGCCGTCGACCGATCCCGCCTCAAGGCACGCGCCGAGGCGGGCGACACCGCCGCAACCCGTGCGCTCGCAGTGACCCGACGCACATCATTCATGCTGTCCGGCGCTCAGCTCGGCATCACCGTCACCGGTCTGCTCGTCGGGTACGTCGCCGAACCGCTCATCGGCAGCGGCTTCGGTGACCTGCTCGGCGACGTCGGGGTCCCGGTGTCGGTCGGCGTGGCCATCGGCACGATCCTCGCGGTGCTGTTCTCGACGGTGATCCAGATGGTCTTCGGTGAACTGTTCCCGAAGAACCTCGCCATCGCTCGTCCTGAACCTGTCGCGCGTCGACTCGCGCTGTCGACACGCACCTACCTCAAGATCTTCGGTCCACTCATCACGGTGTTCGACGCAGCATCCAACCTGCTGCTCAAGGCGCTGCGCATCGAACCGGTGCACGACGTCGAGCATTCGGCGACGCCCCGAGACCTCGAACACATCGTCGCGGAGTCCGCGCAGGCCGGGGAGATTCCCGCGGAACTCTCCCAGCTTCTCGATCGAGTTCTCGAATTCCCCACTCGCGCTGCCGATCACGCGATGATCCCGCGTCCGCGCGTGGGCACCGTGCCCGCCGACCTCGATCTCGCCGCGGTCCGTAGCAGGATGGCAAGCGGCCACACACGCTATCCCGTGATCGATGCGGGCACCGACGACGTCGTCGGGGTGGTCCACCTCGCCGACATCCTGGATTGGTCGGCGAGTCCGGCACCGACCGCGCGAACGGCCCGCGACCTCGCACGCCCCGCGGTGATCGTCCCGACGACGCTGCCGCTGCCGCAGGTACTCGACGACATCACCGCCGCCGGCGACGAGATGGCGGTCGTCATCGACGAATACGGCGGATTCGCCGGCATCGTCACCACCGAGGACATGGCCGAGGAACTCGTCGGTGAGATCGACGACGAGCACGATCCCGCCGACACCGGACCCATCGCGGTGCTCGCCGACGGCTGGGCGATCCGCGGTGAGGCACACCTCGACGAGGTGTCCCGCGCGCTGGAATACGAACTTCCCGAGGGGGATTACGAAACGCTGAGCGGTCTGATCATCGCCACAGCGGGGGAACTGCCCGCCGTCGGAGACAGCGTGGTGTTGCCGATCGAACACGATCCGGCCGGCCTCGTCGACGACGAACCGGCGCTCCCGCCGCGATTGATCGCCACGGTCGTCGAGATCGCCCACCGCGTACCCGCGATGGTGCACGTGGCGCGCGAGACCGTCCCGGCCGCCGACGAATCACCGAAGGAGAATCAGCGATGAGCAACCCCTGGGTCGTTCTCGCCGTGACGGTCGCGTTGATCGCGGCCAGCGCCTTCTTCGTCGCCGTGGAGTTCGCGCTGATCGCTGCGCGCAGGCACCGCCTCGAAGATGCTGCGGCGACCAGCTTTTCCGCGCGTGCCGCCCTGCGCAGCGCGTCGGAGCTGTCCGTACTGCTCGCCGGTTCCCAGTTGGGGATCACCGTGTGCACGTTGGCGCTCGGTGCGGTCACCAAACCGGCCGTCCATCACTGGCTGACGCCGGCATTCGAGAGCGTCGGCGCGCCACTGTGGTTGGCCGACATCGCTGGATTCGTCCTGGCGCTGATCATCGTGACGTTCCTGCACCTGGTGGTCGGTGAGATGGCGCCGAAGTCGTGGGCAATCGCCCACCCGGAACGGTCGGCGGTGTTGTTGGCCATCCCGATGCGGGTGTTCATGTGGTTCACCCGCCCGGTGATCGTCCAACTCAACAGGTTGGCCAACCGGGTGTTGCGGGTGGTCGGTGTGGAGGCCGTCGACCAGGTTGCTTCCGGCCAGGATCCGGAGACATTGCGCCAGCTCGTCGAGCATTCGGCGACCGTCGGTACGCTCGAGGCCCGCTATCACGAACACCTCTCGAGCGCACTGGATCTCGCGTCGTTGACAGTGGCGGATGTGGTGACTGTGGTCGATCCCGACGGGGTCGACCACGATGCGACGGCGGCCATCATCGAGGCACGGGCCCGCGACAGCGGGCATCGGCGTCTCGTGGTCCGCGACGGGTCGCGGGTCAGCGGTGTCGTTCACGTCAGAGACTGTCTCGAGGCCGCCCCCGACGCGAGCGCCGCCGACCTCATGCGGCCGGTGCTGGAAATGACGCCCGCACTTCCGGTTTACGACGCCCTGAGCCGAATGCGGCAGTACCGCAATCACATCGCGGTCGTCGTCGACAACGGTCGGGTCGTCGGGGTGCTGTCCATCGACGACGTCCTGACCCGACTACTCGCCACCGCGAGCTGAGCGCGCCCGCGACCGACTGCGCCAAGCGCAGTCAGCGCCACTCGAGATCCGACACGATCCACGGCGTGCGCGGCAGCACCGCGGGATCGAATCGCGCTGCCAGCGTGGCGATATCGACGTGCTCACCCGCTGTGGCGAGACCGAGTGATACGGCGATGCGATCGAGGACTGTGTCCGCATCCACGCCGGTGGCCGCGAGGTCGGCGAGAGTGACCGCGCCGTCGCGCTTGCTGAGCCGGACGCCGTCGAGGTTGAGCACCATCGGGACATGGGCGTAGGTCGGCGGCGAATATCCCAGCAGCGTCGCCAGATACGCCTGTCGCGGCGCCGACGACAACAGGTCCTCACCGCGGCAGACCTGATCGATTCCCTGCTCCGCGTCGTCGACGACCGCGGCCAGGTTGTAGGCCGGGGTGCCGTCACCGCGTTGGATGACGAAATCGTCGACCGCACCGGTGTAGCGGCCGTGGAGTACGTCGTCGACGGTATACGTGCTGCGGTCGGCGATGATCCGGATCGCCGGTGGCCGGCCGACCGCACGCTTGGCCTCGCGTTGCGCAGCGGTCAGGGTGCGGCAGGTTCCCGGGTACGCGCCCGGCGGTGTGTGCGGTGCGCTGGGTGCCTCGAGGATCTCGCGACGTGTGCAGAAGCACTCGAAGGTCCGCCCGGTCGCGGTCAGATCGTCGATGATCTGCCGGTAGCGCGGCAGACGATCGGTTTGGTAGAGCACCGGCTCCTCCCAGGCGAGGCCGAGTGCGTGCAGGTCGGCGATCTGTCTGGCGTCCGAACCGACGGCTGTGCGGTCCAGATTCTCCATGCGCAGCAAGAACCGTCGTCCTGTCGTGTGGGCGAACAGCCACGCCGATACGGCGGTACGCAGGTTGCCCACGTGGAGATCTCCGGAGGGCGACGGGGCGAATCGACCTGCCGGGCCGACCGCGGAAACGCCAGGGTGTTTGGTCATTGCCCTAGAGGCTACAAGTGGGTGACGATGGTGAGGTGGATCTCCCCGTCACTCCTCCGGTCGCGCCGATGCTCGCCAAGGCGGCGAGCGTGGTTCCGGCCCAACCCGCCGACAATCCGGAATGGTCCTACGAGCCGAAGTGGGACGGGTTCCGCGCGTTGATCTTTCGTGACGGCGACGAGGTCGTCATCGGCTCTCGCGGTGGCAAGGATCTCGCACGCTACTTTCCCGAAATAGTTGACGCCGCCCGCGAGGAATTGCCCCGGAAAGTGGTGCTCGATGGAGAGATCGGTGTGCCCTCGCTCATCGGCGACACCCATCGACTCGATTGGGACTCACTGGCCCAGCGCATCCATCCGGCGGCCTCGCGGGTCGCGATGCTCGCCGAGCACACACCGGCGATCTTCATCGGCTTCGACGCCCTGGCGCTCGGGAACGTCGGTGTCATCGACGAGCCTTTTCTCACCCGGCGGGAGGCGCTCGTGGAGGCCATCGGACCGGGCGGCCGCGATCGCCGATTCCATGTCAGTCGGGTGACCGCAGATCCGGCCGTCGCCGAGGACTGGTTCTCGGCGTTCGAGGGTGCCGGACTCGACGGCGTTGTCGCCAAACGCCTTGCCGGGCAGTACGTGGAGAACAAGCGCGAGATGATCAAGGTCAAGCACAAGCGGACTGCCGACTGCGTGGTGATCGGCTACCGGGTGCACAAGAGCGGTACCGGTCTGGGGTCGATGCTGCTCGGGCTGTTCTACGACGGCAAGCTGCGAATGGTCGGCGGTGCAGGTGCTTTCACCGACGCCACACGCGTCGAGTTGCAGCAGATGTTCGAGCCGATGCGTCTCGACCCGGACAAGCCTTCGGCCGGGGAGCCGACGCGGTGGCGTTCGGAGAAGTCGGGGGAGTGGATTCCGATCCGGCCCGAGCTCGTCGCCGAGGTTGCGTATGACCAGATGGAGAACGGCCGCTTCCGGCACACCGTCAAGTTCCTACGATGGCGTCCCGACCGCGAGCCCGACAGCTGTGGCTACGAGCAGCTCGACGTGCCGCTGTCCTACGACCTGCACGATGTGCTGGAAGGTCAGGACTGACATGGTTTCTCGCTCGCCCGCCGAAGAACTCGACGTCGGCGGCATCGCCGTACGCATGAGCAACCCTGACAAGATCTACTTCCCCGAGCTCGGCGAGAACGGTGGCCGTAAGCGCGATCTCGTCGGCTACTACCGGCAGATGGCCTTGCTCGACGCCGGCGGCGACGGCCCGATCTTGACGGCGCTACGCGACCGGCCCACCTTTCTGCAGCGCTTCCCCGACGGTATCGCGGGCGAGGAGATCTACCAGAAACACGTCGCCAAGAAGCGTCCCGAGCATGTGCCGTCGACCCGGATCATGTTCCCCTCCGGACGCACCGGAGATGCGCTGTGCCCTAAAGTGCCTGCCGACATCGTGTGGGGAGCGAACCTCGGCACTGTCACCTTTCACAGTTGGCCCACCCGAGAGGGTGACAACGATCATCCCGATCAGTTGCGCATCGATCTCGATCCACAGCCGGGCACCGATTTCGACGATGCCCGCCGGGTGGCGCTCGATGTGCTCGCCCCATTACTCGACGAACTCGGATATGCCGGATTCCCCAAGACCTCGGGCGGTCGCGGTATTCACGTGTTCGTGCCGATCGAGCCGCAGTGGGACTTCATCGCCACCCGCCGTGCGGTGATCGCGATCGCGCGTGAGATGGAGCGTCGTGATCCCGACGCGGTGACCACCTCATGGTGGAAAGAGGAACGCGGAGAACGGATCTTCATCGACTTCAACCAGAATGCGCGGGACCGCACGATGGCCTCGCCGTATTCGGTGCGCCGCAGTGCCAACGCCCGGGTGTCGACGCCGGTGACGTGGGCCGAACTCGCCGAGATACATCCCGACGACGCGACCATGGCTACTGTGCCCGATCTGGTTGCCCGACGCGGAGATCCGATGGCCCACATCGCCGAACATCGCGTCGGTCTCGAACCTCTGCTGGAGATGGTGCAGCGCGACGATGCCAACGGGTTGCACGACCTGCCGTACCCGCCGAGCTACCCGAAGATGCCCGGTGAGCCGCCACGCGTCCAACCGAGCAGAAAGGTTGCCGCGCACTGGGATGAACAGGGCAACCGGGCGGAGTAAGCCGGAGTTCCTAGGTTGTGTCTACGCCCCAAGCCAAATGCGCCGGCCGACTGCACGACGGCCCGAACGATCTGGGATCGCGGAGCGCATCAACCACGACGCCCTGACCTTTGGTGGCGCCGAGGACCGCGATCGGTTCGGTGTGACTGGGTGTAGGCGGCGTGTGGACCACCTGTGACGGCGGCGCCATAGGGGTCCACGGGCGTTCCACCTGAAGGGGGACAAGTGCGCAATCACCGATTTTCTATCTCAAAGACCCCTGATACACTCCGGTCAGTCGCCAACCAGATGAAGGACGGAACACATGCGAATCAAATTGATGGCCGCCGCGTTCGTGCTCAGCGCCGCAGGACTCGTGGCAGCCCCGGTTGCCTCCGCTCAGGCGGCAGCTCCGACCGTGCGGTCGGGTATGGAGATTAACGTCGATGAGACGATCATCACGGCTACGTCCTGCACGCTGGGTGCGGTTGTCTCCCCGACGAAGGCCCTTACCGCCGGCCACTGTGGTCACGTCGGCCAAGAGGTGTATGACGAGCACGGAGTCACGATCGGCCGCATCACCGCCAACCGGATCACCAAGGGGCTCGACATCGCGGTCATCAGGCTCGGGCGTAACACCCGTGCGCAGATTGACTCGATCGGATGGAGCGCGCCGATCACCAAGGGTGAGCGTGTCACCAAGAACGGCGTGACCACACGTTTCAGTGCCGGCACCATTACCGACCCGAAGCCGAAGATGCGCACCGCTTACGGATACTCCTTCGCCCCGCCCTTCCTCCTGCAGAACACGACAATCAGCGTTCGGGCACTCCTTCGCTCGGCCGAGGGTGATAGCGGATCAGGCATCCGCGACGCGCAGGGCAACGTTATCGGTATCCTGTCGGCCGGTAGCTCCGACACCGACACCCTCATCGCACCGGTCTCGTTGCTGCCCGCAAACCTGCGATAGCAGGCGTTAGTAGAGGCCGGTCGGCGGGTTCGGAGGTCGGTGATGACGCCGCGGTTTGGGCTGGCCGCCCATCCCCGGTTATGATCGACCGTCGTTGGAGGATTCGCCTAGTGGCCTATGGCGCTCGCCTGGAACGCGGGTTGGGTTAACAGCCCTCGGGGGTTCGAATCCCCCATCCTCCGCCAAATGGTCGTTATTCGAACTCGGCGCGTACGCAAGTACGCGCCGAGTTTGTTTTTGCCTGCGGATGGGTCTGACCTGCAGGTTTCGGGTCGCTACCAGGATGGCTTCGGTGAGGGTGAGGCCACGGAGGTTGAACGCGGTGTCGCCATACGATCCGGCGGTTGGTGTGTGGGGAGTCTGTGTCATCTCGGTGGTGAGGATGAGGGTGTCGGTGTCGACGGCGAGTAGTCCGGCGAACGGTTGGTGTAGGACGGCTGACTGCACCTGTCCGTCGTCGCCGATGTAGATCTTGCGGAAGAAGCCTTGGTTGAGCAGTCTGCGGTGTTTGTTGCCGACTCTGGTGTAGAGCGTGTGGCAGTGTTCGACAAGTCCGAGCGCATCGTCGAGGCGTTGGCGGAGTTCGGTGATGGTGTTTTTGGTGGCTGCGACCTGTTTTTCGGCGTTCGTCTTGGTGGCGGTGAGTCTGGTCATTTCGCTGTTGAGGAGGTCGAGCGGGACTGCTCCGGCGTAGTGGGCTTCGAGCAGTGTGGCGCGTTCGCGTTCGACTTTGTCCAGGGTGGTTGCGGCAGTGCGTGCGCGTTCGACGGCGTCGGCTTGTTGGGCGTCGATCTCGGTACGAACGATCTGTCGAATGGCGTCGATCTGCTGGTGAGGAATGCGCAGAGTTGTGTAGAAGTCGATGATCGAGTTCTCGACGGTCGCGACACGGACATGTGGCCGGGTGCACCGATTGGTGGCACGTTCGGCGCCCATGTAGAAGAAGTAGTCGTAGCTTTTCCCGGTCTTGCCGGTGTTCCGGGAGAACACCATGCGGCTGCCGCACCGGCCGCAGGCGATTGATCCTTTGAGGTAGTGTGGGTGGCGGCGGTCTTTCTCGCCTGGTTTGTTGTGGGCGTCGAGCACTTCCTGGACGCGCAGCCATGTGTCGGGTGACACGAGCGCGGGGTGGTTACCTTCGTGGTAGACGCCCTTGTAGGCGACGATGCCGATGTAATACGGGTTGGACAGCATCCGATGATCCTCAGACTACATTGAAGAGTGCGGTGATTGATGAGCTGTCAAGTCTCCGAAGCATCGGATGGGCGCAGAACTTTAACACTCACGGAACAAGTAGTGTCAGGTTTGACAACGATCCCCCGTGGTCGAAATATGACCGCGCATCGCGCGAGTGTGGTACTGGCGGGAGTAGGGTTAGCTCTGATGTTGGTGACTGCGGGGTGTTTTCCCGCGACGCCAACCGCGACGACTGAGCGTATCGATGTCACTGCGGCTCGGGCTGAGATCACTCAAAACTATTCTGTTGATATCCCTGCTGTCTTTAGCGGTGGAATTGTTACGAAGACGATTGATCCTGGCGTAGGAGGTAATCTGTACGTCGGTCGATTTGACGCGCCGCGTAGCAACGACACCACCACTGCACGACTAGCCGTGCAACTGGCCGCAACACCAACGACTGCGTCCTGCGGCGAACTCTCTGAATCGTGGCAGGACGCAGGACAGCTGCAGTGTCCTCTAGCGGCCACAGCGCAGCTCGCCCAACTCGTCAAGGCTCACTCGGAAGTGAGGATGGCCGTTGTTCAGGAACCACGTTGGACTCGACTCAATGTTCGTACCTAGTTGGCGCCTCACTTGGTCCGGCGTAACGGCATGGACAACGCTGCATGATCGACCGGACACGCAATCGCCGGCGCCGTGAAATCTTCCTGGAACGCCGTCACCGGAATATTCTGATAGGCGATGGACGACACACCACCACGCCGCAGCCTCACCAGCGAGCAAATACAGCGCCTGGGACGGTCCCCCAAGTCCCCACCGCCTTCTCCTTCGACCGCGAATGATCCCAGCCACCCCGAAGCGGCAGGTGGGAAAAATGCGCTGAAATTTGTCGGAGAACTATTCCTCCACTTTATCGCCGTAGGATTCAACAGTGCATACATTCCCCGAAACAAACAGAAGAAGCGCCGATAGTCGCTCGCGCGTTGTAGAGCGGCCCGCCCTAGTGTGGTTTGGTGGTACCACTGGGCATGCGGCGGCTTCGCTGGGCGTCTTCCGCAATCCACGAGTGTTGCGCGTTCCTCTTTTTTGTGGGGATTCTCCGGGCTCTGCAAGAGTGCAGGTCGGCTGTCCTGCCGGTGTTTCCCCTCTGGCCGATAGTTCACTGAATTGCAATCTTGCCGAAGGGCTGAACGTGTGGTCTACTTTTACAATCAGTCGCGAATGTGACATTCGCGGCTTGTGGTGTCGGATGTAGGCGGTGAGGGGACGGCATGGCGGTGGGAAGTGGTTCGGTGAGGCGGCGGCGATCGAGAGTCATATTCCACGTAGAGCCCTGAGGAAACGCAGAATATGTACACCATGGTGAAAGAAAACGACAGCCTTGCTGCCGGTGCGGCTTGCGGAATCCTCGCGCTTGAAGGAGGACCCGTCGCGAGCCTAGTGGCGGCCGCATCGTGTGCCATAATAATCGCCAATGCATTTGACGCGGTTGGTCCACCTCCCGAGGGTTCGCAGCTTCATTCGGCCCTCAGCGCTAGCAGCCTCGGGGTGAGCGTTGACGCAACGAACACGTACGTGATTGCTCTTGGCAGCGCGCAAGCTGGCGGCTGAGGTAGACATGGAGCTGCTGTTCTTTGTCGCCGGGTTTGTCGCAGGCGGTTTAGTTGCGCACCTGGTGTTGCGCCTACGAATTACCCTTTCTAAAGGTAAGCTCGACGTAGCGGCTGCGCCCCTGGCAAAAGCGGTGCTCACGGCATACCTGCCCGGGTTCATTCTGTGCATGCTTGCTGCCCTATTCGTCAATTCGGTAAAGCTCAATAATTGTCTCATTGGACTTATCTCCGGAGTTTGCGTGGTATCTCTCCCGTATCTATTGGAGCTGTTCTCTACAGATCGTTGAGCTAATCCCGGACGGAGGATTCGATAACAATGAGATTTCGGTCGATGGTTGCTGCTGCGTAGATCGTATTCGGTGGTTCTTTTCCTTAACAGCGTGGGGCAGCTCGACATCGTCTGAAGCCTATCCAGTCCGTCATTTAACTCTGGCTAGCGCAAGTGTTGATGACGAAACCTTGGTGCAACTTCAGCAGGATGCGAAAGAGTTTTATACGGCGCCATTCAAGAATAATGCACGGTCGGTCTACTCATCGATGAGTTCAAGGTGTCGAGCTATCGTGTCTGTCGAGAGTGTCGAAAGGCAGTGCGCATACGCAGGGTGTCTATCAGCGTGACGGCTAAGAGTGGCGATTATGCGGGATCAGCTAACAGTGCCGGGCTCGTGACGATCATTTCCGGAGCAGCCGGTATTGTCACACGCCTTTTCACTTACTCGCTGTTGCGGTGGACGGCTGCGAAGGTGATGGGTGTGGACGCTTATCCCGGAACCGCGTCGTGGTGGTTCTGCGCGTCTGCGCCGCTGCTGAAAGCAGCGGTTCTCGCAGCAGCTCGCGCAGTGCGGTGTCGGAATCGGCCGGCGCCTGCGCTAGCGGCAGGTGTCGATACGCAGTCCCGGACGGCCCAAATAACCTGCACGCCATACGTTCTGACATGGTCATCACGTCTTTGAGCATGGCGATGGCGGCGCGATTGGCGGTTGCGCTCACCACTTTCCCCTTGGCGATCTCCCGCAGTGCATCCTTCGCCCTCCGCGTCGGCGAGCTACCGCTTGAGCAGACTGTTCTGATCGCGCATCTCGTTGAGTTCGTTCGCGGCGTCGCCGTCCATGACGCCGTACCGGCGGCGCCAGTCGTACAACGTGACTGCCGACACCTCGAGGCCGGTGGCGATCTCCTCGCCGCTCTCTCCCTTCGCTGCCAACTCATCAGCCCGGTGCAACTTGCGCACGATCTTCTTGGCCGAGTGACGCTTCTTTCCCGCCATGATCCGGACCTCTAGAGGGAACGTCCATAGCGATGGTCCTCTGTCGCCGGCGCATATGAAATCCCCGATGAGCGTTACTGCCGCGAGGTTGTGACCGGGTGCGGTCCGGTGCTGCGCTTCTGGACGATCACCCCGGCCGCGACGATGATCAGTGCGGAGATTGCGGAGAATATGATCGCCTGGCGCTGCCCTTCATCGAACACCATGAGCACCAGTACCGCGACGATGAACACCATCACCGCACAGGTCAGGTACGGGAATAACCACATCGTCACCGCGGGCCGATGCGCTTCTTGACGCAGCGTGCGGCCGAGTTTGAACTGGCTCGCGGCAATGGTCAGGTAGACGAACAGTGCGATCGCTCCGCTGGTGGCCAGCAGCCACGCAAAGATCTTGTCCGGCAACACATAGTTGCCGATTACCGCCAGGAATCCGATGATCATCGACAACAGCACCGACACCCACGGCACGCCGTTGCGAGTCAGCCGCCGCACGGCCCACGGTGCATCGTGACGGGTGCCGAGCGAGAACAGCATGCGGGAGGCGGTGTAGAGCGCGGAGTTCAGGCACGAGGCGACTGCGGTGAGGATGACGATGTCCATGATCAGCGCGGCGTGCGGGATGCCGATCGCCTCGAGCACCGACTGGTAGGAGCCGTCGGGCAGCTTGTTGTAGGGCATTAGTGACACGACAACGAAGATCGAGCCGAGATAGAACAGCGAGATCCGCCAGATCACCGAGTTGACCGCCTTGGTAATGCCCTTCTCCGGATTGGGTGATTCGGCTGCGGCGATGGTAACGATCTCGGTGCCCATGAACGAGAACATCGTGATCAGCATGCCGGCGATGACGGCGCCAAATCCGTTGGGCATGAAGCCATCGGGCTGCCACAGATGATGGATGCCGCTGACCTGCGAACTCGGAATCCAGCCGAGCATCGCCGCGACACCGACGATGATGAACAACACGATCGCGACGACCTTGATCAACGCGAACCAGAACTCGAACTCGCCGTAGTTGCCGACGCTGACGAGATTGGTGACGGTCAATAGCATGCTGACTGCCAGCGCCCAGATCCATTGCGCGCCACCGATGAGATCGGTGAGGATCGACGCCGCGGCTGTCGCCTCGACGGGGATCACGAGCACCCAGAACCACCAGTACAGCCAGCCGACGGAGAAGCCGGCCCAGCGGCCGAGGGCGCGGTCGGCGTACACCGAAAACGAGCCGGTGTCGGGGTTGGCGGTCGCCATCTCGCCGAGCATGCGCATCACCAGCACGACCAGCGCGCCTGCCAGTGCGTACGAGATCAATACCGCCGGTCCGGCCTTCTCGATGGCGTTCGCCGAACCGACGAACAGACCGGCGCCGATGACGCCGGCGATGGAGATCATGGTGATGTGTCGGGGCTTGAGGCTCGACCCGAGTGAACCGTGCCCGCCTGCGGCGGTCGATTCGGAGGATTTCCGGTCGACAGAGGTCATGGGTTGCGTCTCCTACGGTGGTGAGAGTTCACATAGAATTCAGCCCCTAGTGGGGGCGCGGTGACCGAATCTACGGCCGGCGCGGCGGACGCGCAGCGGTTGCGAACTTTGTCCGATATGCCACAGCTCCTGAGCGGCCTTGGCCGAGGATCACCGCCGGTAGGGGCGGTCGCACGGACCGATTGCAGAATGCGCCGACCCACTCGCTACACTTGTCGACGGATCCCGCGCGGCGTGCATCCTGTGAACTCCCCCAGGGCCGGAAGGCAGCAAGGGTCAACGGGCTCTCTCGGGTGCGCGGGGTCCCCATACATCTCACCCCGATACACGAGGTCCCCCGTTGAACTATCACTCCAAGAGTGCCGACGAGCTTCGCGCCACCCAGGAGGACCTCCGAAAGCTCTACGACGCGCTGTGCGCGGCCGGGCTGTCCCTCGACCTCACCCGCGGCAAGCCCGCGCCAGAGCAACTTGATCTGTCCAACGAGTTGCTGTCACTGCCCGGCGCGGATTTCCGTGCCGCCGACGGCACCGACACGCGCAACTACGGCGGCCTGCGTGGTCTGCCGGAGCTGCGGGAGATCTTCGGGGAGATCTTCGCGGTCGATCCCGCGAATCTGATCGCCTACGGCAACGCGAGCCTCGAGATCATGCATCACCTGACCACATTCGGGCTGCTGCGCGGCACCGTGGATTCGTCGCAACCGTGGTCGTCGGGTCCGGTGAAGTTCCTGTGCCCGGTGCCCGGATACGACCGTCACTTCGCGATCACCGAGCAGTACGGCATCGAGATGGTGCCGGTGCCGATCAACCCCGACGGCCCCGACGTCGACGCGTGCGCGGCACTGACCGCCGCCGACCCGACGATCAAGGGCATGTGGGCGGTACCCACTTACTCCAACCCGACCGGCGTCACCTTCTCCGAGGAGGTCACCGAGGGCCTGCTGTCGATGCCGGCCGCCGACGACTTCCGTATCTACTGGGACAACGCCTACGCGGTGCACACCCTCGTCGACGAGCCGCCGACGCCCCTGCCGGTGATCGAGATGGCCGCCGCCGCAGGCAATCCCAATCGCGTCTACGTCCTCGGTTCGACGTCGAAGATCACCTTCGCCGGTGCTGGGGTCTCGTTCTTCGGATCGTCGAAGGCCAACGTCGACTGGTTCGTCGAGAATATCGGCTTCGCGACCATCGGTCCCGACAAGGTGAATCAGCTGCGCCACGCGCGGTTCTTCGGTGACGCCGCCGGGGTGCGTGCCCACATGGCCCGCCACCGGGACATCCTCGCCCCCAAGTTCGCGACCGTGCTCGGCATCCTCGAGGATCGGCTCGCGGAGTCGAAGGTCGCGTCGTGGTCCGAACCCGAGGGCGGCTACTTCATCAACCTCGACGTGCCCGACGGCGCGGCGAGCCGGACCATCGCGTTGGCCAAGGACGCGGGTATCGCGCTGACACCAGCGGGTTCGACGTTCCCATACAAGAACGACCCGCACGACCGCAACATCCGGTTGGCGCCGACCTTCCCGAGCATCGACGACCTGAAGGTCGCCATGGACGGTGTCGCCACCTGCGTGCTGCTCGCCGCGACGGAGACGCTGCTCTCCGCGCACGGTTCCTGAAAGACGCCGATCTTCGGTGGGCGTAGCGGGTGACCAACCGTGACAGGTGGCCGCGGGCGCCGCTTCGTCTGGTGTGTGGCTGCGCTCGCGATCGTGGCACTTGCCCTGTGGTGCCAGCACCTGATCCTGCCGTTGTCCACCCCGTTCTGGGGTTTGTTCGACTATCAACTCGACCTCGACGTCTACCGTGCCGGCGCACTGACGGTGTGGGACGGCGGTAGCCTCTACGACGCAAAACTGCTCGGCCAGATGGACTACACCTACGCGCCGGTGTCGGTCATCGTGTTGATGCCGTTCGCCTGGATGTCGTTTGAGACCGCCCGGATCGTGTGGAGCGCCGGTATCCTCATCGCGCTCTATCTGGTGATCGTCCTGTGCTTCCGGGCCCTCGGCAGAGACGTGAACTGGCCGTTGCGATGTCTGGCGATCGCCCTCGTCGCCGTCTCGATGCTCCTGGAACCGGTGCGCACCACCATCTGGTACGGCCAGATCAACGTGTTTCTCCTATTGATCATCCTCGCCGACCTCGTCCGACCCGACGGTTCACGACTCAAGGGCGTCGGCACCGGCATCGCCGCGGGCATCAAATTGACGCCGCTGATCTTCGTCCTCTACTTCGCGCTGCTACGGCGCTGGCGTGAGACGGCCGGGGTACTCGGCGGATTCCTCCTGACCGTCGTCGTCGGATTCGTGGTGCTGCCCAAGGAATCCTGGTCGTATTGGACCGACAAGATCTTCGACTCCAATCGCGTGGGCGCGCCGCAGACCCTCGGCAATCAGTCGTTGCGCGGGCTCATCGCCAATCTGATGCACACCGATGCCCCCAACACCGCGGTGTGGATGGTCCTCGTGCTCATCGCGCTGGCGCTCGGGATGGGCTCGGCGGTGCTCGCCCATCGGCGCGGCCATGAGTTGCTCGCGATCTCGATCGTCGGTATGACCTCGTGTGCGGTGTCGCCGATGGCCTGGGGACACCACTGGGTGTGGTTCGTGCCGATCGTCGTGATCTGTGTAAATCTGTTGCTGCGGACCGATCTGTCGGCGATACGCCGCGCGTTCGCCGGCATCGGGCTCGTTGCGCTGGTACTCACGGCGTTCGCCTGGCGCACACACTTCGCCTATCCGATGTGGTTCGTGAACCGGACCGTGCCGGACGCGTACTTCACCGGGCTGTTCTTCAAGGCGCAGACGGGACCGGCGTGGGCGCAAGCGTTCCTGGTCTATCCGTACAACGCGATCTTCCTCGGTACGACCATCGCGACCTTCGTCGTTCTCGGACTGCTCGACCGCCCCCCGCGCCCGACCCAGGACCACACCGCCCCGACGGACACCGCCGCGCCGCCCAGCTGATCACGGGCGGCTCAGGCCTTTCCCGGTTAGTCGAAATTCACCGAATCGGACACGGCGCCGTGTGCCGCGATCTACGCTGACGCCATCGTCGCCAACCACCGCTGGATCAGTCGGCCCGCGTGTGAGGAGAACTGCCGTGCCCAGTATCAGCACCCCGGAATCGATGGATCTCGGATCGTGGATCGCGCGCCGGGCCGCCATCGGTCCCGACCGCCCCGCCATCACCTTCGACGACACGACGATGAGTTTCCGGGAATTCTCCGACCGGATCGACCGACTGGCCGCCACCCTGCGCGCCGGAGGCGTCGGCGTCGGTGACCGCGTCGCCTATCTCGGCCTGAACCATCCGATGTTCCTGGTCGCCATGTTCGCCTCGGCGCGCGCCGGAGCGACGTTTGTGCCGTTGAACTTTCGGCTCACCGGAGCCGAACTCGCCTACATCATCAACGACGCCGGTGCCCACACCCTGATCGCCGATCCTGCGCTCGCGGCCGTCGTCGACGAGGTGGACGATCAGCTCGCGCTGCAGCGGCGCATCGCCGTCGGTGAGCACGTCGGCTGGGAGTCCGCTGAAGCCGTCATCGCCCACGCCGAGCCGATTGCCGACCCCGCCCGTCCGGAGTCGGACGCCATCGCGGTCATCATGTACACCTCGGGAACCACCGGCCGCCCCAAGGGGGCGATGCTCACCCACGGAAACCTGTTCTGGAACAACATGAACTCGCTGTTGTGTCTGGACGTCGAGACCTCCGACATCAGCTATTGCGCCGCCCCGCTGTTCCACATCGGGGGACTCAACGTCACGACACTGGTTACCCTGCAGCGGGGCGGTCACATCGTGCTCGCACCGACATTCGATCCGGTCGCGACGCTAAATGCCATCGAAAAGTACCGTGTGACAACGATGTTCGGTGTGCCGGCGATGTTCCTGTTCATGTCTCAGGTCCCGCAGTTCGAGACCGCGGACCTGTCCAGCCTGCGCTACCTCATCTGCGGTGGCGCGCCGGTGCCCGAACCGTTGATGCGGCGATACGCCGGGCGGGGACTGGCCTTCGCTCAGGGATACGGACTCACCGAAACCGCCCCGCTCGCACTCGTGATGGGCCTCGACGAGTCGGCGGCCAAGATCGGTGCCGCGGGCAACAAGGTGTTGCCGCTCTCGGATGTGCGACTCGTCGACGCCGCCAATTTGCCTGTCCCGGTGGGTACCCCGGGCGAAGTCTGCGTCCGTGGCCCGCAGGTGATGGTCGGGTACTGGCGCAACCAGGCCGCTACCGACGCCGTCATCGACGACCAGGGGTGGTTCCACACCGGAGACATCGGTCGCGAGGACGACGACGGTTACATCTACGTCGTCGACCGCGTCAAGGACATGGTGATCACCGGTGGTGAGAACGTGTACCCGGCAGAGGTCGAGAGTGTTCTCTACAGCCATCCTGCGGTCGCCGAGATCGCGATCCTCGGGCTGCCCGACGCGAAGTGGGGCGAGGCGGTTACCGCCGTCATCGCCACCGCCCCCGGCCAGGAGGTCACCCTCGAGGAACTGCGTGACTTCGCCATGGACCAACTGGCCCGCTACAAGCTGCCGCTGCGTCTGGAGTTCGTCGACGCCCTGCCGCGCAACCCCTCGGGCAAGGTGCTCAAGTACCAGCTTCGTGAGCAGTTCTCCACACCCGTCCCCCAGGGGTGATCGACCTCATCCGACCTGTGGGGGAGCGGGTCGGAGTGTCGGGGTTCGCCGGTACTCTCGATGAGTGGCCCTGTATCGCACCTACCGTCCGGCGACGTTCGCCCAAGTCGTGGGCCAGGAGCACGTCACCGACCCCTTGAGCCGCGCACTCGACAGCGGACGGATCAATCATGCCTACCTGTTCTCCGGGCCTCGCGGCTGCGGCAAGACGTCCTCGGCGCGCATCCTCGCCCGTTCGCTCAATTGCGTGCAGGGCCCGACATCGACGCCGTGCGGTCAGTGCTCGTCGTGCGTGGCGCTCGCGCCGGGCGGGCCGGGCAACCTCGACGTCATCGAACTCGACGCGGCCAGCCACGGTGGTGTCGACGACACCCGTGAACTCCGGGATCGTGCGTTCTATGCCCCGTCCGAGTCGCGCTATCGCGTGTTCATCGTCGACGAGGCGCACATGGTCACCAACGCCGGGTTCAATGCCCTGTTGAAGATCGTCGAGGAGCCGCCGGAGCATCTGATCTTCGTGTTCGCGACCACCGAGCCGGAGAAGGTGCTGCCGACGATCCGTTCGCGCACGCATCACTATCCGTTCCGACTACTCGCCCCGCCGGTGATGCGCGGGCTCCTCGAGGACATCTGCGCCAAGGAGCGCGTGCAGGTGGCCGCCGACGTCTATCCGCTGGTGATCCGCGCCGGCGGCGGTTCGCCGCGCGACTCGCTGTCGATCCTCGATCAGCTCCTCGCCGGAGCCGGCGACGAGGGCGTCACCTACGACCGCGCGCTCGCCCTCCTCGGCGTCACGGACATCGCGCTGATCGACTCCGCAGTGGACGCTCTCGCCGTCGCCGACGGAGCCGCGCTGTTCACCGTGGTGGAACACGTTGTCGACGCCGGACACGATCCCCGTCGCTTTGCCGTCGATCTACTCGAGCGCCTCCGGGATCTGATTCTGCTGCAAGCGGTTCCAGATGCCGCCGACCGTGGTCTGGTGGAGGCGCCCGGCGATCAGCTGGCACGGATGCGCAGTCAGATCGATCGGCTCGGCCCCGGCGGTCTGACGCGTTTCGCCGAGATCGTCCACAACGCGCTGGGCGAGATGCGCGGCACCACCTCACCGCGGCTACTACTGGAGGTGATGTGCGCGCGCATGCTGCTGCCCACCGCCTCATCTGACGACGTGTCACTACTGCACCGTCTCGAGCGGATCGAGTCCGGGGTGGTCGTGGCCGCACCCGTGGCATCGGTGGACCCGACCCCGGCGGTCTCGTCGGGGCCGACCCCGGTGGCCCCTGTCCCGGCACCCCCCGTCGACGAGCCGCCTCCGAAGTATGTGCGGCCGTCCCAACGCAAGAGCATCGACGATCCAGTCGCACAACAGGACACGCCACCGTCGGGTGGTGTGCCTGATGAGGCGGAGCGGGCGGCACTCGAGCGCGCGGCAGCCGAGAAGGCGGCAGCGGAGAAAGCTGCGGCAGAAAAGGCTGCGGCAGAAAAGGCTGCGGCAGATCGTGAGGCCGAGAAGGCTGCTGTCGCGAAGGCCGCAGCGGAGCGAGCGGCAGCGGAGCGAGCGGCAGCGGAGAAAGCTGCGGCAGAACAGTCAGCGGCACAGTCGTCAGCCCCGGATCCGACTGCCCCCCAAGCATCGTCACGGTCTCGGCCGGAGTCCACGCCGCAACCCGAGCCGATACCGGAGGTCGCCGGTTTCGACGACGAGATCCCGCTACCCGACGAGCCGTTCGACGAATACGACGTTCCCCCGGACGAGCCGGTCCCTGCGGCGCCGCGCAGCGCACCGGAACCCGAGCCCACACCGGAGCCGGAATTGGGGCTTGACACCGATACGGTGCGCAAACGATTCCAGGAGGTGCGGACCGCCGTTCGGGCCCGGTCGAAGAGCCTCGAACCGATGCTGTCGGCTGCGGTCGTCGACGATCTCGACGGCACCGCCGTCGTCCTCGCTCACCCGATCGACGTGTTGGTGGGCAGGTTGTCTGCACCGCACGCGGTCTCGATCATTCGTGAGGCATTGCAGGAGGTGTTCGGCACCGATCTCGACGTCCGCACCGTCCACCGAGACACCTCGACGCCGGGGCCCGCGACCGCGCGGCCGCAGGCGGTTGCCGCATCCAAGCGGCAGACGTTCTCGCGGCCGAGCCGTGTCCGCTCGGACCCCGCGCAGGGAAGTTCTCCCGCGCCCGAACCCGATCCGGAACCCGAGGAACCCGAAGCGCCACGCTCCGACGAGGAGATCAGTGACGACGAGCGGGCGGAGATGGTCGCCGACGTGCACAATGCCACCCCCGACGCGCGAATCGACCCCGACAAACTCGCCCTTGACCTACTGCAGACCGAGTTGGGTGCGCGGCCGCTCGAGTAGCGACCCAGCTGTGGCTCAAGGGGTCTCGAGGTGTCGGTGCCGGCGCACCTGAGCACCTCGACCAGCGGGGTAGTGACCGTCCGCTGGCCCCGTCGGCTGCAGGTGTACTCGCCCTACGCGTCCCACCACGGCCGCAGCGGCAGCTTGTGACGACCCTTGTCGTCGAGCTTGACACCGAGTACGTGGTGTAGCTGAACAATGTTGCGCTCGAAGCCGATGCGGCAGCCGGCCATGTAGAGGCCCCACAGCCGCGCGGTGCCCTCACCGACCTCCTCGACGGCCTCGTCCCAGTGATCGACGAGATTGCGATTCCAGTCACGCAGCGTCATCGCATAGTGGTAACGGAAGTCTTCCTCGTGCAGCACCTCGACGCCGCCGATATCCTGAAGTTTGGAGATGATCTTGCCCGACCCGGTTAGCTCGCCGTCGGGAAAGACGTAGCGGTCGATGAACGACCCGGCCCGCGAACTCTTGGCGTTGTCGGGACGGGTAATGCAGTGGTTCAACAACATTCCGCCGTCTCGCAGCTTGTCTCGCATGAACGAGAAATACGACGGGTAGTTGTGGACGCCGATGTGCTCGGTCAAACCGATCGAGGACACCGCGTCGAATCCCGACTCAGTGACGTCGCGGTAGTCACTGTGGCGGACCTCGGCAAACTCGGACAGCCCCTCGTCGATGATGGCCTGCTGCGCCCACTGTGCCTGCTCGGCGGAAAGCGTCACGCCGAGTACGTGTACTCCGCGGCGGGCGGCGTAGCGGACCATTCCGCCCCAGCCGCAACCGATGTCGAGGAGCCGATCACCGGCCTTGAGTCGCAGTTTGTCGAAGATCAGCCGGTATTTGTTCTCCTGGGCGACTTCCAGCGATGCGTCGAGGTCGGGGTACACCGCGCAGGTGTAGGTCATCGACGATCCGAGTACCCACTCGTAGAAGGTGTTCGAGACATCGTAGTGGTGGTGGATGACCTCGGCGTCACGAGCTTTGCTGTGCCGCAACCCCTCGGCGAATCGACGCCAGCGAGGCAGCGCCTCCTGCGGGGGCGGTGCGATCGGCTTGAAGTGTTCGATACCGAGCGACCGCGCCACCTGCGCCAGCACCAGCGGGGAGGGGCGTTTGAACTCGAGGTCGGCAGCCAGGGCATGCAGCGCGCCGTAGGGGTCGCCGGGGTGGGCGCCGATCAACTCCAGGTCGCCGGAGACGTACGCGCGGGCCAACCCGAGGTCACCGGGGGCGGTCACCAGGTAGGTGGTGCCGCGCGGCGTCACGAGGTTCAGGCCGAACTCGGCATCCTCAGGGCCGGCAGCACTGCCGTCGTAGGCGGTGACGCGGATGTTGAGATTGCCGCCCACAAGGGACTCGAACACCTGGGCAAGGGTCATCTTGGCTTGCTGCGCATCGGTTTTCGACCCGGCGCTGTCCTTGTACGTCGTCATTGTCGTTTCACCGCTTTCGCATAGAGGTCGAGTAGCCGGCCGCGTGGGTCGTACCGCTTCTTGAGCAGTCGGTAGTGCTCGCCTCCGTAGAGCTCATCGAAGTCCTCGGGGCTGTAGAAGGATTCCGAATACAGAGACTTGTGGCCATCGAGCTCGGCCACCTTGCGTTCGATCAGTGTGTTGGTGTGCCCGGGATCGCCGGGGGTCACCGGAACCGCCGACCAGAAGCCGACGTTGACATAGGTGCGCTCGGGCTGCAGGGGGTACAGAGGCCACGGCCGTCGCGGATCTGCCTCGGGTGTGCTACCGCCTTCCTTCTCCCGAAGCCGTAACGGGCACAACCAGATCGGCTCGATCGGCACGGTGGTCAAGAACCAGTCGAGGTAGTCGGTGGTGTGCTCGATCGGCACCTCGATATCCTGTACGACACGCTCGTTGGCGGGTAGCCCCTTGCGCTTGTTGAGACGATCGGCGATGTCGAAGCGCTGGTCGTAGCCAATCAGTTTCCAGTAGAAACTGCTGCGCAGCAACCTTTTCGGCCACAGCCGCCGGATACGGGGCTCCTGTGCACCGAACGCCCGGGAACACCAGAACCAGTCGGTGTCCCACCGCCACAGATAGTCGTGGATGGTCAGCCGATCGCGCCGAGGGTTGTGCGTCGAATCGTGCTGAATGGACCGATAATAGATGTTCATCCCGGTGTAGTCGCTGACCGGGCCGGGTTCATCTGTCTGCCGACCCAACGTCAGGTAGGCCTCGTCGGCGCTGAACACCGTGCCGTCGAGATAGTCGACACGCTCGCCGTCGTAGGACTGGTCGGTGACGATGGCATCCATCGTTTCTTGCAACGCCGACAGGTCGGTGAACCGCACATGCCGCAGCGCGACGTACGGCGCGACCTCTTCGAGCTCGATCCGCAAACGCACCGAATAACCCAGCGTCCCATATGAGTTGGGGAATCCATAGAAGAGATCCGCAGCATCGTTGGTGGGGGTCGCGGTGATGATCTCGCCGTGACCGGTAAGGATGTCGATTTCGAGGACCGACTCATGGGGCAGACCGTTGCGGAACGAGGTGCTCTCGATGCCCAGTCCGGTCACCGCGCCGCCGAGGGTGATCGTTTTGAGTTGCGGAACGACCTTGGGCGCCAACCCGTACGGCAGCGTCGCGGCGACGAGATTCTCGTACGTGCACATCCCCGCGACATCGGCGGTCTTGGCGGCCGCATCGACCGAGATCACCCGGTCGAGTCCGGAGACGTCGAGGCCGGGGTGCGGGTTCTTGGCCCGGGCGCGGAAGAGATTGGAGGTTTTCTTCGCCAGACGGACCGTGGCCTGTGGCGGGATGGCGCGGTAGCTGGCCAGCAGGGTTGCCACACCCTCGTCGAATGCCGCTGCCCCCATCTCCATCTGTGCCGAGCTCACTTGGCTAGCCTAGGACTTGAGTTGCACGCCCGCCAATCAGTACATCGTGAAGGAGTTGGGTCAGTGGGTCAGATTTCCGCCAGTCAAACGACAGAGGTGGCCGCGTCCCCGGATGCCGTGATCGGCGCACTCGCCGACTACGTCGACACCCGGCCGGCGATCCTGCCCGAGCAGTACCGCGACTACCAGGTGATCAGCGGCGGTAACGGCGACGGCACCGTCGTGCACTGGATTTTGCAGGCGACCTCCAAACGTCAGCGTGACGTCTCGGCCACCGTCTCGGTGTCACCCGGCGCGGGGAGCTCAGCGAGCGGGCCGAACGCCGCCGCCACGATCACCGAGAAGGACGCGAACTCGTCGATGGTGACCACCTACCAGGTGTCGCCGTCCGGCTCGGGCAGCAAGGTCACCACCACGACCACGTGGAACAGCAACGCCAGCGGCATCGGTGGCTTCTTCGAGAAGACCTTCGCGCCCAAGGGGCTCGCCCGCATCCAGGCCGCCCTGCTCGCGAATCTCAAGACGCGACTGGAAAAGTAGCCCGACGCGGTGGGCCGCCGGACCGGAAGACAACGCGGTCGCGCGCGGCCGTCACCCCTGCCGCCGCGCGACGGCGTCGACGCCACCCGCGTGGTGTTGCGGTCGGGGCCGACGTCGACGGTCGGTGACTGTTTGCGGGCCACGCCGTCGTTGCAGGAGCTGACCGCCGCCGACCTCGCCGACCGCGCGCAACGAGGCGAGATCGTCGACGCAGACGGTCGGCCGCTGACGCTCGATCAGCCCGCGCGTGTCAACACGTCGGTCTACCTCTACCGCGACCTGCCCGACGAGATCTCGATTCCCTTCGATCTGCCGATCCTGTATCGCGACGAGAACATCGTCGTGGTCGACAAACCACACTTCCTCGCGACGATGCCGCGCGGGCAGCACGTCACCCAGACCGCGTTGGTGCGGTTGCGCCGTGTACTGGGCACCGATCTCGTTGCCCCGGCACATCGGCTCGACCGCCTCACCGCAGGGGTGCTGCTGTTCACGCTGCGACCCGAGGTGCGTTCGGCCTATCAGGATCTGTTCGCGCAGCGCGCGGCCGAGAAGGAGTATCGGGCGCTGGCCCCCGCAGCGGGGGTCGCCGAGACCCGGGTGGTCGGCAACCGGATCGAGAAAACTGCCGGTGATCTGCGGGCACGCGTCGTCGACGGCCCGGTGAACGCGATCAGTGAGATCACCGAGATCGAGCAAACCGCAAGCGGGTCGGTGTATCGGCTGGTCCCGCATACCGGCCGCACCCATCAACTGCGCCTGCACATGGCGCTGCTCGACGTGCCGATCGTCGGCGATCCGCTCTACCCCGTGCTCCGGCCCGACCTGGCCGGGCGTCCCGAGCACGGTGACTTCTCCGCGCCCCTACGACTCGTCGCCCACAGTCTGTCGTTCGTCGACCCGTTGACCGGGCAGCGTCGTCGATTCGAAACCCGGCGCACCCTCACCGACGGTCTGCACTGACCATCGCAGGAACTGGTTAGGCTATCCCCCGTGACCATCCTCGCCTCCTATGAACGCCACCCTGACCTGGGTTGCGAGGCGGTGGTGTTCATCGACGACGAGTCGATGGCGTGCTTTCAGATCCAACGCGAACTCGTCGGCGGAGACCGTGCCGGCGACCGGTACTGCATCTCCACCGGTGCCAGCGCCCCGATCTACGACGCGATCCGGCAATGGCGTCGTGTCGAGCACAATCGCCTCGAGTTCGCCCTCACCCCGCGCGCGAGCCGGCTTTTCGGCGACGAGGAGCTGTCCTTCGAGATCACCCCGGTCGGCGACGACACCGTTGACGATCTCGTGGCCCACGTCGAGCGCCTGTTGCGCTGAGTTCGGTGCGCGAGGCGAATGCAGAATCCACGTCAGCAGGTGGGCGACCCGAATTCTTCGGGGTGTCGGCTCGCTGCGGCGCAATCTGTAGTGATGGTGCCGTCCGGCCCGGCATGCGCGCCCCGGCGGCGACGCCGACTACCCTGGGGCGCGTGAATCAACCTTTCGATCCCAGCGCACTCTTCGGCGGCGGTGCCGGTGGCGACAACCCGATGGCCGGGTTGCTACAGCAGGCCCAGCAGATGCAGGCCAAGCTGCTCGAAGCACAGAACGAGATCGCGGCGACCGAGGTCACCGGCACCGCGGGCAACGGTTTGGTGACAGTGACCGGCAACGGGACCGGTGAGATCACCGCGGTCACCATCGACCCCAAGGTCGTCGACCCCGACGACGTCGAGACCTTGCAGGACCTGCTGCTCGGCGCACTCGCCGACCTCTCGAACAAGCGAGAGGAACTCGCCGGCGAGAAGATGGGACCGCTTGCCGGAGGCCTCGGCGGCGGGCTGCCCGGCCTGGGCTGAGGTAGGACACACCGATGTATGAGGGCCCCATCCAGGATCTGATCGACGAGCTCGCCAAGCAACCGGGGCTCGGCCCCAAGGGTGCCCAGCGCATCGCATTTGCGATGCTGGCCGGCGAGAAGAAGGAGATCGACCGGCTGGTGGCGGCTCTCATCCAGGTCCGCGACAACGTCACCTTCTGCGCCGAGTGCGGTAACGTCTCGGCGAACAACCTCTGTCGGATTTGCTCGGATTCCCGACGTGACGCGACCAAGATCTGCGTCGTCGAGGAGCCCAAGGACGTTCACGCGATCGAGCGGACCAAGGAGTTCCACGGCCGCTATCACGTCCTCGGTGGCGCACTCGACCCGCTGTCGGGGATCGGCCCCGACCAGTTGCGTATCCGCGAGTTGCTGCGGCGGCTGGCCGCCACCGACGACGGCACCGAGGTCACCGAGATCATCGTGGCCACCGACCCCAACACCGAGGGCGAGGCCACCGCGACGTACCTGCTGCGGATGCTCAAGGATTTCCCGGGGCTGTCGGTGACGCGTCTGGCTTCGGGGCTACCGATGGGCGGCGACCTGGAGTTCGCCGATGAACTCACCCTCAGCCGTGCGCTGTCGGGCCGCCGCATTTTGGCATGACGATGACGGCGCCCACCCTGTCGGCCGACCTCGACGCCCGACTCGACGACCTCGCCGCCGAGATGATCTCCGGGATCGTCGCCATCGACGGCCCGTCCGGCGCGGGCAAGTCGACCGTCGCCGATGCCCTCGTCGCCCGCTTGCGGGCCCGCGGCACCGGGGTGGTGCTGGTCCGCACCGACGACTTTGCCACGTGGGACAACCCTGTCGCGTGGTGGCCGGAGCTGGAAACCGATGTGCTGCATGCCTTTGTGCGACGACATGATTACCGCTATCGGCCACGGGAGTGGGTCGACGGTGTGCCGCAGCTCGGTAGTCGGGTGTGGGTGCGGTGGGAGCCGCTACTGGTGATCGAGGGAGTGTCGTCGGCGCGGCGTCGCATCGCCGACAGGCTCAGCTACGCGCTGTGGCTCGACGGTGGTGACGCCGACGCGCGGCTCGAACGCGCCGTCGCCCGCGACGGTGAGTCTTCGCGCCCCCTGCTGCAACGATGGCAGCAGTTCGAGCGCGGCTGGTTTGCCGTCGATCGCACCCGCGAACGCTGCAAGGTCCTCGACTGAACTCGGATCGGTGAGTACCGCATGGCCCGACGACGGTCCCGATACCGCGATCTCGCCGACCTCGACGCGGCGCTGATCGACTGCGGTGCCTGCCCTCGTCTGGTGGCGTGGCGCGAGCAGGTGGCACGGGACAAACGTGCCGCCTTCGCCGACCGGGACTATTGGGGTCGGCCCGTCCCCGGGTTCGGGCCGGATGACTCCCGAATGCTCATCCTCGGGCTCGCGCCGGCCGCGCATGGCGCCAATCGTACCGGCCGCATGTTTACCGGCGACCACAGTGGTGACGTGCTGTTTCGCGCGCTTTACGATGTCGGACTCGCCTCGCAACCGACCGTTGTCTCCGCCGACGACGGGACGGAGTTGTTCGGGGTGCGTTTGACCGCCCCGGTGCATTGCGCACCGCCGCAGAACAAGCCGACCACCGCCGAGCGCGACAGATGCGCCCGCTGGTTACGTGCCGAGCTGGACCTCCTGGCCCCCACAGTGCGCTCGGTAATGGTGCTCGGCGGCTTCGGATGGCAGGTGGGGCTGCGGACATTTCAGGAACTCGGCTGGCAGATCGACCGTCCCCGAACGAAATTCGGACACGGCGCGCGTACTGTCATCCGACGTGACGACGGCGCCGAGCTGACGGTCTTCGCCAGCTATCACGTCAGCCAGCACAACACCTTCACCGGGCGGCTCACCCCTCCGATGTTGCGGGCGGTGATCGTCGAGGCCGCCCGGCACGCCGGATTGCCGGCCCACGACCGCACTCTCGCGTGAGCCGGCCGCCGGGTGAGCTGTCGATCACTGGGCGTCGAGATCGATCTCGTAGTGCACGAATCCGGTGTCGGTGGCGACGGCGTCGTACAGTCTTCGCGCAGTGGAATTCTGCTGTTGGGTCAGCCAGTAGACCGTCGTGAGTCCGGCGTCGCGTGCCGCGTCGCAGACGTGGCCGATCAGGGCGCGCCCGACGCCGGACCCGCGACTATCGGCGGCGACGAACAGATCCTCGAGGTAGCAGTAGCCGGTGCGGCTCCAGGTCGACCGATGGGCGAGCCAGTGGACCAGACCGACGGCGCGACGCTGGTCGTCACGTGCGATCGCACCGTGGATACCGTCATCGGAGATGATGCGCCGGAACGTGATTGCGGTGATCTCGGGATCGAGGTCGGTCTCGTAGAAGCGCAGATAGCCGTCCCAGAGCCTCAGCCAGTCATCGTGATCATCTGCGCTGCAGGGCGAGATCGTGGTCATGGCGACACAGTACGTCGGGCTGCGGATTCCCGACAGCCGACGTCGTCGTGTTGCGCAGGCCAGGCCATGCCCCAGCGTAGTGGTCAGGTGCGCCGGTGCGGTCATCGGCGGTCGGTGCGCGAGCATCTGCGCGCGGGACTTCACCCTGTGCGGGGCGACGGGCTGCTCGCGCTTCCGCCGATCCCGAATCTGGCATCGGAGTGCGCCTGGTACGGCCGACGGCTCAGCGTCGGGCGGCGGCGAGTCGCTCGGAGCGCAGCCGGTCAACCTCTGGAAGATCCAGCGGCGCAAGCGAATCGGCCCCGATTGCCCGGGCAAGGAGAAGATCGGCTAGCTCCGGGTTGCGCGCCAGTGCCGGGCCGTGCAGGTAGGTGCCGATCACAGAGCCCGCGACCACACCCTCGGTGCCGTCGCCCACGCCATTGCCCACGCCGTGGCGCACCCGCCCGAGCGGAGCGGCATCGGCCCCGAGAGTGCTTCCGCCCCGGTGGTTTTCGAACCCCGACAACGGCTGGGTGAGTCCGGGCAACACCGGGTCGGTGACGAGCTCGCCGATGCTGCGGGTTTGCTGCGGTGCGGTGGTGAGGTCGAACAGCGAGATGCCGTCCACGCGCTCCCCCGCCGACGTCTCATACCAGTGGCCGAGAACCTGGATGGCCGCGCAGATCGCCAGTACCGGACGACCCGCGGTCGCCGCGCGCTGCAGCCCCGGATAGCGGCTGAGGTGCCGGGTGGCCAGCCGCTGCGCGTAGTCCTCGGCGCCACCGAGGGTGTAGATGTCGAGTGAGTCGGGGACCTCGTCGTCGAGGGTGATCGGGATGATCTCGGCGTCGATGTCCCGCATTCGGGCCCGCTGGCGCAAAACCAGTGCGTTCCCGCCGTCACCGTAGGTGCCCATCACGTCGGGGAGTACCAGCCCGATGCGCAGTGTCGAGTCGCTCACTTGCGTTCCTCCCGTGTGCGTTCCATCGCGTTGCCGAGATCGCGGAAGGCGGTGTAATTCGCCAGGACCTCCACGCGTCCCGGCGGACATGCGGCGATGGCCTTCATCGGGTCGGGGATGGTGGTGTGTTCGGCGCCCGCGTAGAGCAGACGCACCGACAGGTCGGCGGCGCGTTCCCCGGCAGCGACCACCGCCATCGTCTCGAATGCCTCAAACCGCACGTCCCACAGCCAGGAGAGATCCTCACCGTCGGGGACCTGGCCGTTGACGGCGATGACCAGTCCGTCGGCGTCGTGGTCGATCATCGACAGTGCTTCTTGCCAGCCCGCCGGATTCTTGGCGAGCAAAGTGCGCACCGAGTGGTTGCCGACCTGATGGATGCCGTAGCGCCCGGCGACCTCGCCGACCGTCTGCACCGCCGCCACGGCCTTGGCCGGGTCGGCGCCCATCGCGACGGCCGCGGCCACGGCCTGCGCAGCGTTGCCGCGGTTGGCGCGGCCGGGCACGGCGAGAGTCATTGGCGCGCTGAAGCCGTCGGGCCCGTAGATGTTGTCGTCGTCGACCCACCAGTCCGGGGCGGGGCGCCGGAAATTCTCGTCACCTGTCGAGTACCAGGCGATACTGCCGGGTGGTGTCGACGGTCCGCTGCCGGAGTCGGCGGTGGCACGCGCGATGGGTTCGCCGGTGCGTGGGCAGCTCACCGAGTCGCCAACCCAGCTCGACCCGGCCGCCACCCACACCACCTTCGGCGCATCGAAGGCGGCGGAGGTGACCAGAACGTCATCGCAGTTGGCGACGATGATCGTGTCGGGATGTCGGGCGACGCCGGCACGCAGGGCGCGTTCGATCATGTTGATCTCGCCGACCCGATCGAGCTGATCGCGCGAGAGATTCAGCATCACCACCACCTCGGGATCGGTGGCGTCGGCGACGTGCGGGACGTGTAATTCGTCGACCTCGAGTGCGCAGATCGGTGCAGAACGCTGGAGGCTGAGCGTGGCGATGATCCCGGCGTCCATGTTGGCGCCGTCGGCCTGGGTGGCCACCTCGCCGAGTTCGGCAAGCGCCGCCGCGGTCATCCGCGTTGTCGTCGACTTGCCGTTGGTACCGGTGATCAACGCCGTTCGCTTGCCGGCCGCGAGCCGGCCCATGATCTGGGGGTCGATCTTCTCCGCAACCAGTCCGCCGATCATCGAGCCCTTCCCGCGCCCGGCAGTGCGGGAGGCCCAGCGGGCGGACGCGGCGGCGGCCAGGGCCAGCGAGGTGCGCAGTGGAACTCGGTCGGACATGGGGACGAGTCTGGCACAGGGGCGCCGACGGTGCCGCCGGACCTCGGCGGGGGTACCCTCGCTGCCGTGAGTAGGGCCACAACGCTGACGATTCCGCTTCCGTTCCGCGCCGTCCGTTCGATGATGCGCCTCGGCGGACACCTTCCGCCGGGTCTACTGGGTGTCGCCTCCCGGATCTGTCCGGTGAATTCCGACGGCGAGCACATCGCCCCGGAGATGCTGGTCGCCGGTGTCGCCACGCGACTCGTGCCCGGCGGCGACATGAGCGGAAAGACCGTCGAGCGCGCCCGACGCAACCTCGAGGTGAATTCGGCCATCTCCGCCGAGCGCACCCCGCCACTGGCGGTCGTTGAGGATCTGGTGATCGACGGGCCGGGTGGCGACCTGCCCGCTACTCGATACCGCGCCGAGGTCTCCTCGAGGGGGCTGGTGCTCTTCTTCCACGGTGGCGGTTTTTCCTTGGGCAGTCGGGCCAGCCACGACGCCTATTGTCGGCGACTGGCGCTCGACACCGGTGCCGATGTGCTGTCCGTCGACTATCGGCTCGCCCCCGAACATCCGTTCCCGGCGGCTGTCGACGACGCCCTGGCCGCGTGGCGTTTCGCGGTGAGTACGGCGCCGCGCTGGGGTGTCGACACCACTCGCCTCATCGTCGCCGGTGACAGCGCAGGAGGCAACCTCGCCGCGGTGCTCTCCCGCCTCGTGCGCGGCGAGGAGGTGACGCCATGTCTGCAGCTGCTGCTCTACCCGGTCACCGATATGACCCGAACCGCGGGGTCCCGACAGGAGTTCGCCACCGGCTACTTTCTCACCACCGAGCGCATCGAGTGGTTCACCGAGCGTTATGTCCCCGCCGGCGTGGAGCGCAGCGATCCGCGCATCTCGCCGCTGCTCGCCGACGACCTCACCGGTCTGCCGCCCGCCCACGTGGTGGTTGCCGGCTTCGATCCGTTGCGCGACGAGGGCATCGCCTACGCCGATGCCCTCTCCGGTGCCGGCGTTCGTACCTCGTTACAACGCGAGTCGGGCATGATCCACGGCTTCGTCAACATGCTCGGCTTCAGTCCTGCTGCCCGACAAGCGGTATCGGGGATGCACGACGTGGTGCGTGGGGTGCTCTGACAGAGGACTCGCCAGTGCTGACCCGCATCCTCGACCGCGGCGCGGCCAGTACCCCGGCGGCGCATCCGGCGATGACCAGTGCGGCACCGGCGATCTCTATCCCGCTCGGCACCTCACCGAGCAGTACCCAGGAAGCGCTGATCCCGACCACGGGTACCAGCAGCGAGAGCGGCGCGACCCGGCTGGCCTCGTAGCGCTTCATCAGCATCGTCCAGAGCCCGGACCCGGCGATCGTGCCCAGCAGCACCACGTAGGCGAGGCCGGCCAGCGCGATCAGCCCGGACGACGACCCCAACGTCGTCAACGACGTCAGATCGGCGCGGGGGCCCTCGGTGGCAAAGCTTAACGCCAGGAACGGGATCGGCGGTACCACCGACATCCACAGCGTCATCCGCACGGCGTCGTCGGGTTGGGCCAGGCGGCTGCCGATGTTGCCGAAGGCCCACGACAGGCCGGCCAGCACGGTCAGCACCATCGGGATGACGATGCCCACACCGATCGACGAATGCCCGGCGCGGTCGACGCCGATGACGACTATTCCGGCGACGGCGACGGTGATGCCGAAGATCTGCGCGGGCGCCAACCGCTCACGCAGGAAGATCACGCCCAGCAGTACGGTGAATGGCGCCGAGGTCTGTAGGACCAACGAGGCCAGCCCCGTGGGCATCCCGTGGTTCATGGCGAGGAACAGGAACGCGAACTGCCCGAACCCGAAGCCCACTGCGTACAGCAGGAACCATCGCCTATGCACGCGAGGGAACTTCACGAACAGCACCACCGGAACGGCCATCACCGCAAACCGCAGAGCAGCGAAGAAGAATGGCGGGAAGTGGTCGAGACCAACGCGGATGGCGATGAAGTTGAGGCCCCAGAGGACGACGACGGTGAGGCCGAGCAGGCGATCACGGGTGGTCATGAGTTCATCGTCGACCCGACGTGGATGAAGAACAATCGAATTTATATGGACTTATAGTTCGCTATTGCTTCATTGTTGGTGCGGAGGGCTACCGCCACCCGAGTGCCGGTGCCACGTCCTTCAGGATCGTTTCGATGACGTGTGCGTTGTACTCGACGCCGAGTTGATTCGGCACCGTCAGCAGCAGGGTGTCGGCGGCAGCGATGGCCTCGTCCTCCCGAAGCTGTTCGATGAGCTTGTCGGGTTCTTCGGCGTAGGACTTGCCGAACCGTGCGACCCCGCCGTCGAGGTGACCGACCTGGTCGGAACTGTGCCGGTCCCGACCGAAATAGGCCCGGTCCATGTCGTTGACCAACGGGAAGATACTGCGGCTCACCGATACTCGTGGCTCGCGTTCGCGGCCGGCGAGCTTCCAGGCGTCGCGGAACCGCTGGATCTGTTCGGCCTGGAGTTGATGGAACGGCACACCGGTGTCCTCGGCGAGCAGCGTCGACGACATCAGGTTCATGCCCTTCTTCGCGGTCCACTCGGCGCTCGCGCGCGTGCCCGCACCCCACCAGATGCGATCCCGCAGGCCCGGAGACTGGGGTTCGATGCCCAGCGGTCCCGGCGGGTTGGGAAACATCGGCGATGGATTCGGCTCGGCGAAGCGCGCGCCATCGATGACCTGCAATAACACGTCTGTGTGCGAGCGCGCCATGTCGGCGTCGGTCTCGCCGTCGGCGGGAACGTAGCCGAAGTACTTGTAACCCTCGATCACTTGCTCGGGCGACCCGCGGCTGATGCCGAGCTGGAGTCGTCCGCCGGAGATCAGATCGGCCGCGCCGGCGTCCTCGGCCATGTACATCGGGTTCTCGTAGCGCATGTCGATGACGCCGGTGCCGATCTCGATGGTCTCGGTCTTTGCGCCGATCGCGGCGAGGAGCGGAAACGGCGAACCGAGTTGCCGCGCGAAGTGGTGCACGCGGAAGTAGGCGCCGTCCGCGCCGAGTTCTTCGGCCGCGACCGCGAGGTCGATGGATTGCAGCAGGGTGTCGGCGGCCGAGCGCGTCTGTGAACCGCCCGACGGAGACCAGTGCCCGAAGGAGAGGAAGCCAATCTTCTTGCTCATGACACCAGTTAACCGGACTTGGGTCCGCTTTGTTCCACCAGGTCGGAGAGGCGGGCAAGATCCGCTGCGACCGTCGCGGCGTCACGGTCGAACTCTTCGTCGGTGAGGTCGAGTTGCCGCAGGGTGAAGACCACTTCCGAGCCGTCGGGGTGGGCGAGCACCCGAACCGGATTGGTGACCGTCGACCCCGACGGAAGGGTCACGTCGTGGTCGATGACGCCGAAATCGTTGGGCGGGACAAAGCGCACCGAGACGGTGCCCATCGGGGATTCGACGAGGAGCTCGCTGCCACGGCGCGTGACCGGTGCCTGCGCCAGCCCCGACGCCCAGAGCGCCAGGTTGCCCGGGTCGGACGCGAATTGGTAGACGTGATCCGGCGGGGCGGCGATGACCTGACTCACGTGGCGACTACGCATTCATCCATCATGGGTGCCGGGGCCCGACATACACCGAGCCGCCTGGCGTGGGATCTCACCGGCATAGGATCGCGCCATGGAGGTTCGTCGACTGCGGTTGCTGCGCGAGTTCGCCGACCGTGGCTCGATCGGCGCGGTCGCCGACGCATTGCACATGACGCCGTCGGCGGTCTCACAACAACTCAAGGTGCTCGCCGAAGAGGCCGGTGTGGCGCTGCTAGAACCGGATGGCCGACGCATCCGCCTGACCGGTGCGGGCCATGCGCTGGTGCTGCGCGCCGACGACGTCATCGCCGCGGTGGAGCGGGCGCGGGAAGAGATGGCGTCCTACCGATCCGGTCACGCCTCGGCCCGTCTGGCGATGTTTCCGTCGGGGGCGACGTTGCTGCTGCCCGATGTGCTGACACGGGCTGCCGAAGCGGGAATCGACGTGCACGCCTTCCACCTCGACGTCGGATATCCGGAGGCCGCACCGGGATTGGCCGATTTCGACATCGTCGTCACCCACCGCGACGAGCGTATGCCTGCGCTGACCGATCCGCGGGTCGCGGTCACCGAACTGATGCGCGAACCGCTGGACGTCATCGTCGCGCGTACCTCGGACCTAGCGGATCATCGGCGGGTCGCGGTCGCCGAACTCGCCGACCGTGACTGGATCAGCGTAGAGGGCGGATTCCCGGTCGACGATGTCTTGCAATCGATCTCGGCACTGACCGGCGTGGCACCCAGGGTGACCCAGCGGATGCTGGACTTCACGACGATCGAGGCGCTCGTCGCCGCCGATCACGGGATCGCCCTCATGCCGCGGCATGCGGCCCGACACCCCGACGTGGTCGCGTTGGAGCTCAAGGGAGTTCGCGCGGCGCGCGTATACGAGGCATTCACCCGGCCGCATCCGCGCGCCGCGATCACCTCGGTCGTCGACGACCTGCGTTCGGTGGCCGGCGCCGTAGCCCGCTGAACTGCTCGCCCCGTTCAGCTGCCTCGAGTGCCGGTGGTACTCGTTCCGGTCACCCTGCCCATCGTCTGCAATTGCGATGTGGTGCCGTTGAATCGGTTGAGATCGACCGGCGTGGGAATGCCGGGGAGCTGTCCGGAATCTGTGTACTGCCAGAACGTCCAGGTGCTCCAACCGCCGTGCGGCAGCTCCGGTGCGGCTTGGCCGTTGTACGACGCGATCCACAGCGGGTGGTCGGCGAATTCGGTGGTTCCGCCCATCGCGGTGTCCCAGAACCTCGGATAGGTGTAGAGGATCGTCTTGCGGCCGGTCAGCGCCTCCAGGGTGGCGAAGAACTCGCGCACCCATCCGGCGAGGTCCGTCGGATTGAGCCCGCCGGAGTTCTCCAAATCGAGAACCGGTGGGAGATCCAGCATTCCGTTCTGTCCGAGGACGACCCCGGCGTAGAAAAGTGCTTGCGCGGCAGCTGATTGCGTGGGGTCGGCGTAGTGATAGGTGCCGCGGATGAGGCCGGCGGCACGCATGGCAAGGCTGTCGGGGACGAAGTACGGATTGACGTAGGTGAGGGATTCGGTCGCCTTCACCATGGCGATCTGCTGGCCGGCAGCGCGCACCGCGAACCAGTTGATCAGCGACACGTTCGGATGCTGGTAACTCGACACGTCCGGTCCGACCGAGGGGGCCGCGGCGGCCGGCGTCACGGTCAGCGAGCCGGCGACACCCACCACCGTCGCGACGGTGGCGGACATGACAAGACGACGGCGCATCATGTGTCCCAGGATAGGTATGCCCGTGCCGGGTTGCACCTCATCCGTCACTTCTGTAACACAGTCGTGGCCGCACTCCCTCGTAACGGTGAAGTCCGTCAGGGGTTTTGACCGAGTCGGGTGGATTCGGCGATCTGAAGACATTGACGATCGGGGGTGGGGCATCCCGGGTGGGTTGGAGCGCTTGCCCATCGATGGTCGTGGGTGATGGAGAAGGGCGGAATCAAGTGATCGGCCGATTCATGGAGCACGGCCTCGGGCCCACGTGGAGCACATCAATGCCCGTTGCCCATGCTGGTCCGACGTGTGTGCGCGGACCTTGTGTGCGGGGAGAAACTAGGATATGCAACTATTACAGAAAGGCGAGTAGCGCCTGGCATATGACAGCGTGAGGGAAGGGAACCGATGGCCGACGACGCGTCCATCCGCACGGAACGCCGGGGGCGGGTGGCCCATCTGGTGCTCAATCGCCCGAAGTCGATCAACGCACTCGACCACGAGATGGCGCTGACCATGAACAACGCGCTACATGCGTGGGCGACCGACGACGCGATCGAGACCGTGGTGATCTCCGGGGCTGGTGAGCGAGGCCTCTGCGCCGGGGGCGACATTGTTGCCATCCATCGCGACGGCGTCGAACTCAGCGGCGTTGACGCCGAAGGCGTTGGCCACGACGACCACGACGCTGCGGCGAGCCCGTCCGGACGCTTCTGGCACGACGAATACCTCCTCAACGAGTACGTCGCGAACTACCCCAAGGCCTACGTCGCGATCATGGACGGGATTGTCATGGGTGGCGGCGTCGGGATCTCCGCCCACGGCAACACCCGCGTCGTCACCGACCGCACCACACTGGCTATGCCCGAGGTCGGCATCGGATTCGTGCCCGACGTCGGCGGCACCCATCTGCTCGCGCAGGTCCCCGACCAGTTCGGCACCTATCTTGCGCTGACGGCCGCGCCGGTCGACGGCGCCGAGGCGATTGCCCTCGGTCTCGCCGACCACTACGTGCCCGCCGAGACACTCGACGACCTCGTCGTAGCGCTCGCCGGCCGGCCGGCCGCCGAAGTGCTCGCCCAGTTCTCGATCGAACCACCCGCCGCGGGGCTGCTCGAGCAGCGGTCGTGGATCGCCGAGGCCTTCGCCGCCGACGACGTCGACGAGATCATCGCGCGGTGCCGCGCCATCGGCTCGGACTTCGCGACGAAGACCGCTGAGCGGATCGCCGCGAAAAGCCCACTGGCCCTGCGGGTGGCGTTGCGTTCGCTGCGTGCGGCGCAGCACGACGCGACACTGGCCGACTCGTTGCGCCGCGAATACCGGGTGTCGTTGCGGTCGTTACTGTTTCCTGACCTCGCCGAGGGGATCCGGGCTCAGGTCATCGACAAGGACCGCAACCCCGCCTGGCGGCCCGCCGAGACGATCGACGACGCCGCGATCGAGGCGTTCTTCGCGCCGCTGCCCGATGATGTCGAACTGACCTTCGGAGGCGAATCCGCGACCGGCGCATGATTGTTCGCACCATCTGCCTCGCCGCCGAAGCAACTGACGAAATGAAGCCATCGACGAAGGAGTCATCATGAGCACCACCGAACCGCAGACGATCCTGACCGAGCGCCGCGACCGCGTCGGCCTCATCACCCTCAACCGTCCCAAGGCACTCAACGCGCTCAACACGGAACTGATGACCGAGGTGGTCGCCGCGGTCAAGGAGTTCGACGCCGACGCGGGTATCGGGGCGATCGTGCTGACCGGCTCGCAGAAGGCGTTCGCCGCCGGCGCCGACATCAAGGAGATGTCGTCGAAGACCTATGCCGAGGTGGTCGGCGAGTCCTTCTTCGGTGCGTGGGATGAGCTGTCGCGCAGCCGAACCCCCATCATCGCCGCCGTGACCGGGTACGCGCTGGGTGGCGGGTGCGAGCTGGCGATGCTGTGCGACACGATCATCGCCGGAGAGAACGCCGTCTTCGGGCAGCCCGAGATCAACCTCGGTGTCATCCCCGGCATCGGCGGATCGCAGCGCCTGACCCGCGCGGTGGGCAAGGCCAAGGCGATGGACATGGTCCTGACGGGTCGGCAGATGAAGGTCGACGAGGCCGAACGGATGGGTCTGGTGTCGCGGGTGGTACCCACCGACAAAGCGCTCGATACCGCACTCGAGGTGGCGACGACCATCGCAACGAAGTCGGCCATCGCGACAGCGTTGGCCAAGGACGCGGTGAATCGTGCCTTCGAATCGAGCCTGACCGAAGGTGTACGTGCCGAACGCGCGTTGTTCTATTCGACATTCGCCACCGATGACCAGACCGAGGGGATGGCGGCGTTCGTCGAGAAGCGGGAGCCGCGGTTCACCCACCGGTGACCCATCGCGTCACCGACCGGGGTGACGACTGCGGCAATTCGTGGTGAAACGGGCACCTCCGTCGTAGGCTCGACGCGTGACGACGACCGATGCCATCGACGCCGATGAGGGGACGAGTCCGCCACGGGCGGCCCTGGTACTAGGGGCGCTGATCCTGGTGGCCGGTGTGGCCAACATCAATCTGACCGTGGCCAACGTTGCACTACCCGAGATCGGCAAGGCCCTCGACGCCGGTTCGACGCAACTGAATCTGATCGCCGTCGGCTACTCGCTGGGACTGGCGGCATCGGTGCTGTACTTCGGTGTACTGGGTGACCGTTTCGGCCGACGGCGGCTGCTCATTGCCGGCATGTTGCTGACGTTGCCGGCGTCGCTGATCGCGGGGTTCGCGGTGGGGCCGAACGTCTTGTTCGCCGCCCGGGTCCTCGGCGGGATCGCGGCCGGTCTGGCCTATCCGACGACCCTGGCGATTATCACGGCCCTGTGGACAGGTGCCCGCCGCACCGGAGCGATCGCGGCATGGTCGGCGATCGGTGCGGCGATCTCGGCGATGGGCCCCGTCATGTCGGGGGCGTTGCTGAAGCAATTCGCTTGGCAATCGGTCTTTCTGGTGACGTTGCCGCTCGCCGTGCTCGCGCTGGCCGGCGCGTGGTTCCTGGTGCCCGCCGACCGGGGTGACACCGCCGTCGCCGTCGACAACCTCGGCGGCGTCCTGTCGATCGTGCTGGTGGGTGCCACCGTGCTGGCGATCAACTTCGCCCCGCTGAGCACCATGCGGACAACGGTGTGGGTGCTCGCCGCGATCGCGGTGGTCTCGATCGTCGTGTTCGTGTGGCGCCAGCTTAGGATCCGGGTGCCGCTCTACGACTTCCGAATCGCCGCTCGGCCGACGTTCTGGGTGGCGGCGGTCGGCGGCATCATCATCTTCGGCACCCTGATGGGCGCGATGTTCGTCGGACAGCAGTACCTACAGAATGTGCTCGGCTACTCCACTCTCGCCTCGGGTGCGATGGCCTTACCCGCCGCCGCGGCAATGGTGGTGGTCGCGCCGCAGTCGGCGAAACTCTTGGAGTCCATCGGATCTCGCTACACCCTGCTCATCGGGTATCTGTTCATCATCCTCGGGCTGGTGCTGGCGCTGATCATGTGGCACGATACCGCGCCCGTCTGGTCGGTGATCGGTACCTACGTCCTGATCGGGGTGGGCGTCGGATTCGCCGGTACCCCGGCGTCGCATTCGTTGACCGGATCGGTACCGGTCTCACGCGCGGGAATGGCATCGAGCACCTCGGATCTACAACGCGACCTCGGCGGTGCGATCATGCAGTCGGTGCTCGGGGCGATCCTCACCGCCGGGTACGCCAAGACCTTGACGGCGACGATCTCCGCCTCACCCGCCGCCGACCACGTCAGCAGCGAGACGCAGGCGGTGCTCACCAAATCCTTTGCCAGCGCCGCAGATCTGGCACAACGCTATCCACAGTATTCGCATGAGATCATCTCCGCCGCGCGTGATGCCTTCGTGCACGGTGATGCCCGCGCAAACGCGGTGGCCACCATCATCGTCGGATGCGGGGCGCTGTTGGTGGCCGTGTGCTATCCGAAGGCAGCCAAGGAACGAGAAGCGATGCGCCGCTACGCCTCCGAGCGTGAGGTATCGACTTCCGACGACGACTGAGAGGTACTCAGGTCACCTCGAATGCCGGGCTGACGCCGACGATCGGGCGCAGACGACCGGTCGAGGACTTGCGGTCACCGAAATACCGGATGCGATGACGACCGGCTGTGCCCTGCGGGATTTGCCATGTGATGGTCACGACCGATGCCGCATCCTGACCGCCGGGGCGTTTCCAGTTGAGTTCGCTTGCCGCCCCGGAGTCGTCCTCCGCGGTGATCCAGCGGCCCCCGTCGAAGCGCTCGATCACGTAGTAGCCGTCGGTGGGCCGGGACCCGTCGGCGGGCACACGCCGCACACGATTGCTCGGATGAGCTCCGGAGAATGACACCGAGACCGATTGCCCGGCAGCGTAGGTTGTTCTGGGCGAGGCGATAACCGCGCCGAAGGTGGTGCCGCGGACCGGGGTGTCGGCGGGGACCGGTGCGAGGAGATTCGGTTGCAGTCCGCTGGTGTCGGATGGTGTCGGTCCGAGGTCGCTGCGTCTGCCCGCGGCCATCGTGCGGGCCAACCGGTCGAACTCCTGCATGTACGCGCACAACGTATAGCGTCCGAATAGTGTCTCGCCGCCCTCGTACTGTTGCGACAGGAACTCTTCCGGCGTCGTCACGTACTGGCTGTAGCCGTTGGCGTAGCCCTGCATCAGGACGTTCTCCAGTGGTACGTGCAGTGCGTCGGCGACGATACGGCGGATGCGCAACCCGGCGACGATGGTGAATTCGGCAGGCCCGCAAGCCAGGACGAGGTCACCGATCCGGATCAGCTGGATCGGTAGCACCTGCTGTATCCAGGGTCGCGGGGGAAGGTAGCCGAGTGGGAACAGGTCGAACTTCGGTGCCTGGATCGCTACCGCCCAGTCCGGCGGCGTCGCGGTGGTGTCGACGCCGAGGGCCTGCGCGAACGGTAGCGTCACACCTTCCTGGAGAAAACTCAACTGGCTCCGCGTGTTGTCCTCGGTGCTGGTGGCCGCGGCGGCCGCACCCATGATCGCCGGGGTGGTGCGAGTGGGTTTTCCGTCCGGGGTGTAGTGGCCGTCGATCCGGATATCGGAGAGATCGAGGAAGCGATAGGCGTAGCTGATGGCGCCGGTCAACGGCCGTGCGGCAGCGAAAGCACGTTGCGCGGCACGATATTGGCGGTCGCCGATCATCACCCGGTTGGTGCGGTGGTCGGCGGCGGGACCGCCGGGGTGCATCTTGCGCAACCACAGGTTCGGTGTCATGTCGCCGGCGTTGGTCTGTGGGAACGCCGCCACCACACCGGGATTGGAGCGCTCGGCCAGATAGGACGCGTAGCCCTTGTTGTCACTGGAGATAAGTGTGTTGGCGTCGGTGAGCGAGGTGCCGTGTGTGGCGAACCAGGTGATTTCGCCGATCACGGTGCCGCCCTGACGCAGTCGCAACGCGGTGACCTGCGGGTCGATGTGCTCGGGAAAGTGCTTTTGATCGGCTGCGGGATTGCGGACGAACGCTTGCAGCGAGCGGTTGGCGCTGGCGTCGTGTAGCTCGCTGTGGCCGAGCTCGAGCGTCCCCGGAGCGAGACTGTCGTGCGCGGCGACGATGGCCTCGACGATTCCGTCGACCTCGGCGCGATAGGAGTTTTCCCGATGCCCGAGCGAGGCAAGGACATATGCGTAGTCCCAGGCGGTACCGCCGCACGAGTTGTGATTGTGCGTGGCGTTGATGTTGACGTTCTCATTGGTGTAGACGTTGCCGAAGCGATGTGCCAGCGCCTTCATCACGCCGGTGCGGTGGGATTGGAAGATGCACGCGAGGTCGGCGTTGACGAAGACGATCCTGGTGCCGGTGGCGGCGTCGGCGATGATGTAGGCGCGTGCCCACACCCGTTGCAGGAGTCCGGTGGCGACCTGGGAAAGGTCGGAATAGCCCATCATGCCCTGTCCGGCAATGGCTCCGGTGATGTCACCGCGCCCGGCGCCGACGAGGTAGCCGCCCGATGGTGGTGCCGCCTGCGCCGGACCGGGGGTACCGGCGACGCCGGCCAGACCGAATGCTGTGGCGCCGACCGCCGCTCCGGCCAGTAGCCCTCGCCGACTGACCCCGGATGCTCTCGCGGTGTTCGTCATTGTTCTCGTCCCTCCGAGCCGATCCTGCCCATACCGTCGATGGGTACCGCCATTGCGGCAAAAGTGCTGGCCAACACGGCGATATGGCGCCGTGCGGCGTCGCTGTCATGGTCTGTCAGCCACGACAGCGTCAATCCGTCGAGCGACGAGGTGACCATGTGGGCGAGCTCGTCGGTGGGCATCCTCCACCGCAGTGACATGGTATCGGCGATGAAGCCCAGGGCGTCGGCAACCGCCGACCGATAGACCTCCCACTGGCGACGCCCGGCTTCCGGATCGTGTCGCATCGCGTGGGTGGCGACCTCTAGCAGTGCGAGCTCTCGCCTCGGATCGCTTTCCAGAAGGCGCACATAGGAGTCCATGGCCGCGGTCAGCACCTCGGCGAGTCCGGCGTCGGAGTCGATGAGCTCCACACTGAGGAGCGCGCCGAGCCGTTCGGCGCTGGTGATCTCCTCGATCACCGCACTGATCAGTGACTCGCGTGAGGAGAAGATGTAGAACAGTGCGCCCTGCGGCATGTCGGCCTCACCGACGATCGCCCGCGTGGTCGCCGCCGCGAGTCCGTCGCGCGCGATGACCCGGATTGCGGCGTCGATCAGCGCCGCACGACGCTCGTCGAACGTCATTCGGCGCATCGAGAACCCCCCGGATCAGTTGATCGTTCGGTCAACTATGCATCACGGGGTGGTGATCTGTCGCGCGGATTGCGGGAGTGCGTCAGATCGTGTGGTTCATGCAGGTCGTGTTGGACACGCGCCCGGCAGGGGCGGCGTGTTGTCGCTGTTGCCCGACGTCCACCTCTGCATCGTCGAGGCCGAGCAGACCGTCAGCGACGTCCCCGAGGCCGTCGCCCGGCCGATCGCCGATGGAGCGGCCATCGGTCCGCAAACCTGGATCAGCGCGCCCAGCGCCACCAGTGACATCGAAATCGTCGCTGTTGACGGTGCATACGGGCCGCGGACCTTGCACGGCGTGATCGGGGTTGAGAATCCGCGTGGGCGGATTGTCCCGCAATGGGCGGCGATCAACTGACAGATCGTCGGTTGCCGGGCGGAGGTCCACGCAGCACAGTATCGCCATGACAGCTACACCCGACATCTCCGCCGATTCGGCAGCCGTCGAGTACGGCGGCAAGGTGCTCGCCGTCGAGCCCGGCGGCAATGAACCGATCCCTCTCGAGGCCAGGCATGGCACACCTCGCGGTCTGTTCTGGACGTGGACGGCGCCGAACCTGGAGTTCGCGACGATCTTCGTCGGCGTCATTTCGGTCGCCTACTTCGGTCTGTCGTTCTGGCAGGCCGTTGGAGCCGTGGTGATCGGCAACCTACTCGGCGCGGTCGCACACTTCCTGCTCTCCGCGGAGGGGCCGCTGCACGGCGTACCGCAGATGGTGTTGGGCCGTTTGGCTTTTGGTCACAAAGGGAACATCCTGCCGGCGACGTTCATGGCGGTGATGTGCGGCGTTGGGTGGTTTGCCACCAACAGCGTCAGCGGGGCCTTTGCCCTGGCGGGCCTACTCGGTATCACCCCGCTCGCCGGGCTCATCGTGATCGTGGTGGCGCAGACGGCATTTGCGTTCTTCGGCCACAATCTGGTGCAGCGCTTCGAGCGCCTGGCGGCCCCGATCCTCGCGATCGTCTTCCTCATCGGCGCGGTCATCATCTTCAGCAAGTCCGACGTGTCGGCGGGATCTGCCGACGGTGGCTTCTCGATGGGGGGATTCCTGCTCGCCGTGGGCGCCTCGTTCGGTTACACCGCGGGCTGGACGCCCTACGCCGCGGACTACACCCGCTACCTGCCTCCGACAGTGTCGAAGATGCAGACCGGATTGTTCGCCTCGGCCGGTCTGTTCCTCTCGTGCACGCTGTTGATGGTTGTGGGCGCTGCGTCGATGACAATCGGCGCGCGGACGTCGGACAATCCCACGGACGCATTCACCGCGAACTTCCCCTCGGCCATCGCCGACCTCACTCTGCTGGCCATCGCGGTGGGAGCGATCGCCGCGAACGCCATCAATGTGTACTCGGGGGCAATGGCTTTCGTGACGATGGGATTCACGCTCCCGGTCGGCGCGCAGCGAGCACTGGTGTCGGTGTTCTTCGGTGTCGCCGGTTTCCTCGTCGCCTGGTGGGCGCTGGCCGACGCCGCGGCCTCCTATGAAGCCTTCCTGCTGCTGGTCGCGTACTGGATCGGTCCCTGGCTCGGTGTGGTCTTCGCCGACCGTGTCCTGCGACGCGAGCCGCCGTCACTCGAACTCCTCTATGACCGCAAGTACGCCAACTGGGGTGGTCTGGCCGCATTCGTCATCGCTCTCGTCGTGTCGGTCCTGTTGTTCTGCAACCAGGAACGCTTCGTCGGCTTCGTGGTCCGGGCGGTACCCGAACTCGGTGACATCGGTGCCTTCGTCGGCTTCGTCATCGCTTTCATCGCCTACCTCCTCCTGGCGCGGTCCCAGGTCGAGAAGTCGTTGCAGCAGTATGGCTGACACGAGGCGTAGGGTTCCATGCGTCTACCTGCGGCGGTCTCCAGGCTCGCCGCTCGCGGTTGCACCTCGACCATCGGGAGCGGGTCGCTCGGGGAGGGAGCTCCTCGACCCACGGATGTCGGCGGGAACTCACCGCTGATCCACGGTCCTGGAATGTAAGACGTTGATGGCCAGCAGAATCGAGGCGTACATGGCCGGGGCGGTAGGGTCGAAGCCGAGTAGGGCGCGGATACGGTCTAGGCGCTGATACAAACTCTGGCGCCCGATGTGGAGGGTCTCGGCCGAGCGGGTGGCGCTGCATCCGTGCGTGAGGTGGACCTCGAGGGTGTGGACGAGTTGCGAGGACGACGCCGCATCCTGGCGTACCAGCGGGGCGATGATCCGGCTCAGCTCGCTGCGTAGACCGTCCGACAACTCGCGCGCCGCGGCGTCGCAGACAAGTTCACGGGCGGCCCTGATGTCAGCGGCGGTACTACCGGCAGAGCGCAATTCGACGGCCACGCCGAGTCTTTCCGAACAAATACGGAGTTCGTCGGCCAACGTCAGGGCAAGCCCGGGACCCGCGCTGGTGTCGGCGAGCGGGCATGGGTTCCCGACGACGACGGTGAGGCGGCCGAGGCGCCGCGGATCGTCGGCCAGCGCCGTGCGGACCTGCTCGGCCGGATCGGTGAATCCGGCGTCGGTGGTGAGGACGAGGCCGAAGACGGTCGCGTCGACGGTGGCATGGACGAGTCCGCCGAGATCCGTGGCCGCCGACAACACCGTTTCGACCATCCGGGTGTCGGGTGCGTGGCCGGCCACCGGCACGAGCACGGACTTGTCGCCCACCGGTAGCCCCGACGTCGACAGCCGCGCAAGAAGATCCGCGCGACGAAGCGGCCGACGGTCGACGAGCTCGGCCACCAGTTGTGCGCCGATGGACGACCGCCTATCGGATCGGGTCAATACCGCCGCCAACGGTCCGACGCCGACACCGAGCAGCGCCTGTACACGTGCGGCGGGTATCGAGGACGCGCTTGGTCCGGCAAAGACCTGCCCGATCTCGCGGCCGCGCAGGGTGATCGGTTGCGCGGCGATCGCGCCGTCGACCACGCGCCACGCGGCACGATCGTCGTCGACTCCGTGGACCGCCAACAGGGCGCCGCCACTACCCACCACGACCAGCGGCGTCCCGGTCACCTCGGCGATGTGCTCGATCATCGCGGCCGCGGCGCCGCGGGCGAGGTCGTCATGCAGGGTCGCGTCGAGTCCACTGCGCAGCCGCAGGTCGCCGACCTCCTGGGACACGATCTCGGTAGTCGCCGTCCGGCACACCTCGATGAACGGCACGATCCGCGACAATTCGATGATCGGCAGGTGCGCGGCCGAACCCTCCCGAATCATCTCCTCGGGTACCGCGTTGAAGCTGCGTCCGACCTCGAACGCCAACCCGGCGACGCCGCGTTCGGCCAGGTCACGCACGTAATGGCGACGGGTACCCGCATCGAGGCCGGCCAAGCCCAGGCCGGTGGTGAGCAGGAGTTCGCCACCGGTCAGCAACGGGCCGATCTCGAAGATTTCGCTGGAGTGTACCCAGCTGACGGCCGTGTCGAGCCGGTCGTGCGCGGTCAGTACACGTGGGCCGGCCGCAGCGAGGTGCGTCTCGATCATGTGCCGCAGGGTGAGCGACGGTGCGGCAGGTAGCGAGGATTCAGACACGACGCTGACGATATGCCCGTTGAGGCTCACTCGCGTCCTGACGAATTGTCGGTTGAGTACGGGTGCGCCCGACGGCACGCTCGAAGCATGACCTCCACCCTTGCCGACACTGGGCTCGACCCGCGATCACTGCTCGACGTCGCCTACAACCAGGCACAGACCGGTCTCTCCGAGGGCGGTATCCCGATCGGTGCCGCCCTGTTCGCTGCCGACGGCACAGTGCTCGGTCAGGGCCGCAATCGGCGCGTGCAGCACGACGATCCGTCGGTGCACGGCGAGACCGACGCCTTCCGTGCCGCTGGCCGGCAACGGGACTACTCCTCGACGATCATGGTCACCACCCTCGCCCCCTGCTGGTATTGCAGCGGGTTGATCCGACAGTTCGGGATCGGGTCGGTGGTCATCGGCGAGACGACGAACTTCTCCGGCGGTCAGGACTGGCTGCGTGAGCTCGGAGTGCAGGTCACTGTCGTTGACGACGACCGCTGCATCGCGATGATGAGCGGCTTCATCGAGAACCATGTGCACCTGTGGAACGAGGACATCGGCGTCGCCGACGTCGAGTCCGACCCAGCCGAGGAGATCGCATGACCACCGCGGACCAGACCGCCAGCCCCATCCTCACCGTCGATCTGCAGCAGTGGCGGCAGGGCGGGGACGCCGCAGCGCAGGTGTGTGCCGCCGTCGACGAATCCCTACAGAAGGCCGGTTTCCTGCTGGTGACCGGACACGGGATCGATCCGTTCCTTCCGGCGGCGTTGCGAGCCGCGGCACGTGAATTCTTCGCCCTGCCCGCCGAGGTCAAGGCACAGTATGCGGTCGGCGTCGGTGGTCGCGGTTGGATCGGCCCCGGTCTGGAGGCCAACGGTTACGCGGAGGGCACCGAAACGCCACCGGACCTGAAGGAGACCTACAACTCCGGCGCACAGACACCGGTCGGGATTCCCGAGGTCGACGATTACTGGTTCGCTCCCGACGTCTGGCCCACCGAGACGCCACGACTGCGGGAGTTGTTCACCGCGTGGACTTCTCAGATGAAGTCGCTCTCCGACGATCTGCTCGCGCTGCTGTCCGAGGCGCTCGGACAAGCCGGCGACGACAATCCGTTCCGCGACCTGGCGGGCAACGCCACCTGGACGTCGAACATCAACCACTATCCGCCGATGACGGTCGTCGGCGACCCCGAGCCCGGGCAGTTCCGGATCGGTCCGCACACCGACTTCGGTACGGTTACCGTCCTCGACCGCGAGCCCGGGGCCGGCGGTCTACAGGTGTACAGCGACGAAAGTGGTTGGGCTGACGCCCCGTACGATCCGGCGGCACTGACGATCAACATCGGTGACCTCCTCGAGTACTGGTCGGGTGGACGCTGGCCGGCCGGACGCCATCGTGTGCTGCCGCCGCAGCCGGAGAGTCCGGAGGAGGATCTCGTGTCGTTGATCTTCTTCTACGAGCTTGATCACGACGCCGTTGTGACGCCGCTGGCGCCGCCGGTGGGTCGCGTATCGGGCCGGCCCGATGTCATTGCCGGGGAGTTCATCAAGGAGCGGTTGGACGCGATCACCTTGGGCTGAGGCGTCCCCGGACCGGTCATCCGACGCCAGGTACGTTGGCGACGTGGACTTCCGAATCTTCACCGAACCCCAGCAAGGCGCCGACTACGACCAGTTGCTCGCCGTAGCAACGGCGACCGAGGACCTCGGATTCGATGCGTTCTTCCGGTCGGATCACTTCCTCGCTATGGGCGGCGCCGACGGGCGACCCGGCCCGACAGACGCGTGGGTGACGCTGGCCGGGCTTGCCCGCGACACCTCCCGTATCCGACTCGGCACGCTCGTCACCTCAGCGACCTTCCGGCTCCCCGGACCGTTGGCGGTCTCGGTCGCACAGGTCGACCAGATGAGTGGTGGCCGTGTCGAATTAGGCCTGGGCGCGGGGTGGTTCGAAGAGGAGCATCTCGCCTACGGTATCCCGTTCCCATCGCTCGGAGAACGGTTCGACCGGCTCGAGGAATCCTTGGAGATCATCACCGGACTCTGGCAGGCACCCGTCGGTGAGCGCTTCGACCACCATGGCGCGCACTACACGGTGCAGAATTCCCCCGCCTTACCCAAGCCGACGCAGTTGCCGCGGCCGCCGATCATCATCGGGGGGATGGGCCGCACTCGGACGCCCGCCCTCGCCGCACGCTTCGCCGACGAGTTCAACATCCCGTTCCGGTCGCTCGACACCGTGGCCGCACAATTCGACACGGTACGTTCGGCCTGTACCACCGTCGGCCGCGACTCCGACACCATGACCTACTCGGTCGCCCTCGTGTTGTGTTGTGGCCGTGACGAAGATGAACTATCACATCGCGCGCGAGCGATCGGTCGCGACGTCGCCGAACTACGTGCGAACGGCGCCGCCGGCACACCCGAGGAGGTCGTCGAGACGATCAGTCGCTTCCGGGACATCGGCGCGAGCCGTGTCTACCTCCAGGTCCTCGACCTCGCCGATCTCGATCATCTCGAACTCGTGGCGAAGGAGGTTGTGCCGCAAGTCAATTAGGGCTGTGCAGATCGGTTGGGTGTGGGCTCCAACGTTCTTCCCAGAGATGCGATTTCGGGTATGCCACTGTCGCGGGCCCAGGCTTGTGCCCGCAGTCGGCAACACCAGCCGTCTTCTCCCGGTGGCGCGGATCGCATCGCCGAGGTGCTCTGTGAGCATGTACACCTCGTACAGGTCGCTGTTATCGAGACGGAGTTACTCGACGATGCCACGTTGATCCGGGGTGTGGTCGGTATGGGTTTTGCGGATAGCCCACATCGCAGCCTTCCGGCCCCACACCGGCAGCAGAGTTCTCCGCCACCGCGACGTCCTTGACAATCGCAGGGATCGACAACACCTTCTGCATTGCACTGGACCTGCGCACGGCCGGACTCTTCTAGGGTTGTTCTAGGGCGTGTCTCCCCATTCGCCTGCGCGTCTTTGCGGTTAGATGGCACGCTGACGGTGTTGTTGTCGGTCACGATGCCTCCGTTATCGCTCCCTCCGCCGCTTTGCCGGGAAACCATCGGCCTCGCACATCCATTGCAGCGGAGTGGAGAGACACGCCCAGGAGTCGTCGCGGTGCAAGCCACCGACCGAATGACCTGCGGGCCGATCCGATCGGTGATCACGGGATCTCCCGGACTAGTATGTTCGTTTATGTTCGCAATGATTGCGATCGACGACTGGCGCCAAGGGGCTCGCGCGAGTGGGCCCGTCTCGGGTCCCTGGTGGTCGCGCACCTCGTTCCTGAATGCGTTGTCGGCGCTGACCTTTCTCGCGCTGATCGCTTTTCACGTGTGGTGGTGGCAGGGTCACGGACGGCCCCTGTCGTGGGTTCTCCTGCCGAGCACCCCGTTTCTGGCCTTCGTGCCGTCCGGGGTGATCATCAAATGTGTGCGCCGACGCTGGGTTCGGGAGTGGGCGTCCGCCAATGGTTTTCACTATCTTCCCGAGTCCGGATGGCCCTTGCCGCCGTGGGACTTCACCCCGTTCTCCGTCGGGCGTGCCCGACGTAAGCGGGTGCGCGACGCGATGACCGGTCGCATTGGCGAGTATCCGGCGACGTACTTTCATTACACCTGGCTCAACAACAACCGGGTGAGTCTGACGACGCACTACCGCAACGTGTTCACCCTCGGGTTGCCTGCGGCGCTACCGCGCCTGACGATGGGCGTCACCATCGACACCACCACCGGAGAACGCGTGCTGTTCGAATCGGCGGACTTCAACGAGAGATTCTTCGTTCACTCGACAAATCCGGCTTTCGCGCACGCGGTGTTCACGCCACGTACCATCGAACGCCTCACCGCACTGGGCCGCACGAGCGGCGCGGTGATCGCGACGAGGTTCGAGATCGTCGGCGACAGCCTGGTCGGCGTGACGACCCTGGGCAATCGGCCACATCAGATCTCGGAGGTGTTTGCCGCGATGACGCTGATCGCCGACGGGATCCCGCGATTCATCTGGACCGACTTCGGTGTGTCAGCCAGTCCGGGTGAGCGGAGCGTGTCATGAGTACCTGGATCGCGGTGATCGTGGTCGTGGTCGTGCTCGCAGGTGTCGGAGTGTGGTACCTGTCGGCGTTCAACGCTTTCGTCCGACTGCGCAACCTCGTGGCCGAGTCGTGGAAGCAGGTTGACGTCGAGTTGCAGCGCCGCCATGACCTCGTACCCAATCTCGTTGCAGCCGTGCGTCAGGCGGCATCATTCGAGCAGGGTGTGCTCGAGTCGGTCACGCGTGCCCGCACCGACGCACAACGGTTGACGGCGCGCGACGACGCCGACGTCGCTGCGGTCGCCGCGGCCGAGGAGTTGTTGAGCACCTCGCTGACCCGGATGCAGGCGCTGGCCGAGCAGTACCCGCAGGTGCAGGCGGTGCGTGGATACGACGCGCTGAGGCGTGAACTCGCCGACACCGAGGACCGGATCGCCGCCGCACGTCGGCTCTACAACGCCAACGTGCGCGCACTGAACACCAGGATCGAATCGATGCCGTCGGCGTGGGTGGCCGCGGCCCATCATGTGGGTCGCGCAGAGTATTTCGAGCCGACGTCGGCGGCGGTAGGTGACGTGCCCGACGTCGGTGATCTGCTGCGAACGGACCGTGCGGAGCCCTGACCGTCGGTTAGTGTGGGGAATGGTCTACGTTTCACTCATGCTCGCCGCCATCGCGGTGTGCGCGTGGGTGTCGTCCTACCGCCGATCGGCCGATGTGCGTCGCGATCCCGACCTCTTTCTCGCGCTGGCCGATCTTGAGAACGAAGCGTCGCCGTCGGGTATCGAGATACGCGCGGCGGCGGTCATCGAGGAGAAGCGCCACCTCGAGATCCGCGCGGGGTGGCCGTCGGCCGTGGTCGCAGCCGCGGGTGTCATGTCGACTGTGCTGATGGTCCAGGATCCGTCCAATGCCATCGGTGGCGGCCGATTACAGTGGCTGACAAGCGAGTTGCTGATAATTGCCGCTATCTCGATCATCTGGACTTTGTGGTGCGTCCATCGTGCATCCCGACTGGTGTTGCGGCAGCGGCACATTCACCGTAGCTGCGGCCGTTGACCCGACCGACGCGTCTCACTCGTGTGCCTGCTCGGGTGGCTATAGCGCGTCGAACGCCTCATCGAGGAGAGCGCGCGCTGCTGTCATCGAGGTGTCGGTGCCGCTGAGGAGGTCGTCCAGGCCTCGCTGGAAGATTCCGTCGAGCGTGACATAGGCAAGTTGCGGCGACATCTGCGAGGGTGTTCGGCGAAGCTCGCAGTACCGATCCACGACCTTCGAGATCATCTGCGCACGAAGGGATTCAATCTCGCAGATCTCGTCACGGAGGGACGACTCGAACCGGGTCTGGTTGCGCAGGTCGTACCAGAGACGGTGCTGCGCGGAATCGGTGGCCAGCGTGGCGAAGAACATTGTGGAAAACTCGTGGCGCAGTTCGGATGCGGTGGTTGCTGATGCCACCGCGTCGTCGTAGCGGGTGACGCACATGGCCTCGAAGATCTTGACGGCCTCGGTGATCAGATCGAGCTTATCGCGAAAGTAGTAGTGCAGAACGCCGTGGGAGAATGCGGAGTTCTGGGCGATCTCACGCAAGCTGGTGCGGGCATATCCCAACTCGGCCAGCGTGACGAGGGTGGCGGTTGCCAGTTCGATGCGACGGGCCTGGAACTTGTCGTGTCCACGCATGCTGGTGCGCGATTCGCTGCGCGTAGTGGTGGTCACCACCGAGATCCTACGTCGGTACTCGCGTCGTATGCACATCAGCGCACAATCGCGGGCGATTGTTTGACAACCGTCCAAGAAAGTCTTGACAGCTGTCAAGATGGCTCCATACTGTGATCCACACGACACAGGCATGGTTTGTGGAATCGGCCTCACCATCCGGTGCGGCCAGCCACCCAGATGGAGGAGCACGTCGATGACGAGTAGTGACTTGGCAGGCCGAACGGCGCTGGTTACCGGCGCGGCGCAGGGTCTCGGCGCCGGAATGGCCTCGGCGCTGGCGTCCGCGGGAGCGGCGGTCGCCGTCGCCGACATCAACGATGAGCTCGGAAAGCAGGTCGTCGAGGACCTCCGCGCGTCCGGGGCCCGGGCAGAGTTCGTCCACCTCGACGTCCGCGAGGACGGACAGTGGGCAGATGCAGTCTCCGCGGTCGTGGAAACCCTGGGTGGACTCGACATCGTGGTGAACAACGCGGGGATCGAGGTTACCGAGCTTCTCGTCGATCTCGATCCCGCTGCTGCCACCGAACTACTGTCGATCAACGTCCTTGGCACGGCGCTCGGTATCAAGCATGCGTTTCGCGCGATGCGTCCCGGAGGGGCTGCGGGCTCGGGCGGATCGATTGTCAACATTGCTTCGGTTGCTGCCACGATCGCATTTCCGGGTATCTCGATATACTCGGCGTCAAAGTCCGGTATCGACCGACTGACCCGGGTGGCCGCCGCGGAGTCGGGGAAGTTGGGCTACGGGGTGCGGGTCAACAGCATCTATCCGGGACTGACGCCGACGGCAATGGGCAACAAACTGGCGGTGGAGACCGCAAGCCTTGGACTGTTCGATTCGCCGGAGGCCGCTGCGGGGGCGGTCGCCGAACTGACGCCCCTCGGGCGACTGGGCCAGATCGACGATATGGCCGACGCGGTGGTGTTCTTGTCTTCCGACGCAGCGAAGTTCATCACCGGCGCCGGCTTGCCGGTCGACGGTGGAATGGGAATGTGATCCGGTGAGTCTGGCCTTCTACCTGGACAAGGGTGCCTCACTCGACCCGGATGCCCCGTGTCTGACCTACCACGGACACAGCATGAGCTATGGCGAGGTGGTCGCGCTCTCCCGGTCGGTGTGCGCGGCGCTGCGCCGCTCCGGTATCGGCCCGGGTGACACGGTCGGCATTTTGTCGGCCAACCATCCGGTGTCGTTCGCGACCGTCTTCGGAATCGCCCGTGCCGGCGCGATCTGGTGTCCGATCAATCCGCGCAACGCGGCACGGGAGAACGCGGAGCTTCTCGCCCGGTTCGATTGCACCACACTGATTTTCCAGCCGTCTTTCGACGATCTGGTAGCAGAGATCGCCCCCGGGCTCCCGGCGCTGAGCACTCTCATCCGCTTGGGCGAGAGCACTGACACGGCGCTCGGGTTCGACGAGTGGCGGGCCGCCGGCAACCTGGGTTCCGCGGGTACCTCCGAGGCTGCCGACTCCGGAGATGCCGATCCCGTCGACGGTGTGGTTGCCCTGGTGGGCACCGGCGGCACCACCGGCCTTCCCAAGGGCGTGATGTTGACCGATCGCAACGTGCAGACGATGTCGGACGTCGTGCTCATGCGTTACCCGTTCGAGGGTCGCCCCCGCTACTTGGCGCTTGCGCCACTGACACACGCCGCCGGGGTGCTCTGCTTCCCGATCATGGCGTTGGGTGGCGAGATCGTGGTGATGGATCACCCTGATGTCGGGGAGTTCCTGACGCTGATCGAGCGCCACCGGATCACCCATACCTTCCTGCCGCCGACGCTGATCTACATGGTCCTCGCGCACGGCGCGCTCGACTCCACCGACCTTTCGTCATTGCAGTGCTTTTGGTATGGGGCGGCGCCGATCTCAGCCGATCGGCTTGCGGAGGCATTGGATCGAATCGGGCCGATGGGTCAGTTGTTCGGGCAATCAGAGGCCCCCATGATGATCTCCACCCTCTCGCCCGCGGAGCACCGCAACGACGACGGCAGCATCGCAGTCGAGCGGCTGACGAGCGCCGGACGACCTTCGCCCGCGGTCATCGTCGCCATTCTCGATGAGCAGGGCGTCCCCGTCGAGAACGGTGTGCGTGGCGAGGTCTGCGTGCGTGGGCCATTGGTGATGAAGGGCTATTACCGCGACCCCGAGGCGACGGCCAAAGCCTCCGAATTCGGTTGGCACCACACCGGAGACATCGGCTTTCTCGACGCGCAGGGTCTCCTGCACATCGTCGACCGGGCCAAGGACATGATCATCACCGGCGGCTTCAACGTCTACTCCGTAGAGGTCGAGCAGGCGCTGATGGCGCACGACGCGGTGCGCGATTGCGCGGTCATCGGACTGCCGGACGAGAAGTGGGGTGAGCGGGTCACCGCGGTCATCACCCTCGCCGAGAATGCCGACCTCGACCTCGACGAGTTGACCGCATTCGTCAAGAAGCGTGTCGGAAGTGTCAAGGCTCCCAAACAAATCGAGGTCTGGAAAGACTTGCCACGATCCACCGTCGGAAAGATCCTCAAACCCGACATCCGCAGCACCCTGACCACCGCCTGACTTTTCCCGGCTCATCTATTTCTCGAGACACAGTGAAGGACTCATCATGGATCTGGCGCTCTACCTGCCCAACTTTCGCGAGAAAGTCACCGTCGCCGAACTCGCCGAGCTCACAGCGCTCGCCGAGGAACTCGACTTCGCCTCGGTGTGGACCTTGGATCGCATCATCGTGCCGGAGTCGTCGGACCGCGCAGAGATGGAGTACGCGTTCGGGATGATGAATGAGCTACCCAAGCAACTGCCGGTGTCCTCGAGAGGCGAGTTCCTGCAAGGCTTTCCGCTACTTCCGTGGCTCGCGGCGAAGACCAGCAAGGTGCGCATCGGCATGAGCATCATCGACACCCCCTACCGGGCACCCGGGGTGCTCGCCGCCGAACTCGCCACCATTGATCATCTGAGCAACGGACGGCTGAACGTGGCCGTCGGTTCGGGATGGATGCCCGAGGAGTTCGCGGCAGCCAGTGCGGGCCACATTTTCCCGCGTCGCCATCAGCATCTGCGCGAGACGATCGAGATCCTGCAGGGCATCTGGGCCAACGAGGTCTTCGAATATCACGGAGAGTTCGCCGACTTCGGCCCCAGCGGCTTCGGCGCCAAGCCACTACAGGCACCGCGTCCGCCGATGTACTTCAGCGGGTTGAAGGACGCGAAGCGGGCGGCCAAACGCGTGGCCAAGTATGGGTTGGACGGGTGGATTGGTATTCAGGACACGCCGGAGGAGATCTCCGCCTGGCGCTCGGAGATCTCCTCCGAGCTCGATTCCCTCGATACCGAACGCACGATTGACGACCTCGATATCTGCTCGATGATCTGGACAGTCATCACCGACGTCGACATGGACCAGACCCCAGCGGGCAAGGCGACCAATCTGCTGGTCGGCTCGGAGAAGCAGGTCACCGATATCCTCAAGCGCTATCGGGAAGCCGGGCTGACGACGCTGCTGCTGTGGCCACCCTTCGCCGATGTGCCCACGGCGAAGACGACCGACGACATGAAGCGCCTCAAGAACGACATCCTGCCGAAGATCGAGGCGATGTGATCGGCTGACGCCGAGAGGCACCTGACCTGCGTGCCCGGTTGGTTGAGCCGGGATTGGGGAAGACCCCGCCCATCGCGCTAGCGCGGTCGCACGGCGCGCTCGGCGACGGCGAGGACCGCTCGGCGTGGTGCTAGCCGGCTCGAGGAGGCACTTAGCTGGTTCGCCAGACCGTCGACGACGCTGGGCTTGCCCGCCTCGAGTGCCGAGAGTGCGGTGTCGACGACCTGCCGGGTGCTGCGCCGCGTGCCGACGGCCGCGTCATCGGAGCCGGCGACGTCGAAGAACGCGGTGTCGGTGGCGCCGGGGCAGAGCGCGAGAACTCGGACGCCGTGGCGCTTGGCCTCCCACCACAACGCCTCACTGAGTGAGAGGACGTAGGCCTTGGTGGCCGCATAGACGGCCATGTGCGGCACCGGCTGGAAGGCCGCGGTGCTGGCGACATTGATGATCGATCCGGACTTGCGGGCCGTCATCCGCTGGACATAGATGGTGGTGAGGTCCGTCAGCGCCGCGACATTGAGACTCACCTCGTCGCGGATTCGGGCGGGATCGGCATCGGCGAGGTCGCCATAGGTGCCGAATCCCGCGTTGTTGATCAGGAGGTCTATTTCGATACCGAGTGCGTCGACGTCGGCAACCAGAGACGCTGCGGCGCCCGGCACGGAGAGATCCGAGCCGATCACCTCGGCACGGATTCCGTGTGTGGAGCGTAGCTCTTCGGCGAGTGCGCTGAGCTTGTCGACACTGCGAGCCACCAGGATCACGTTGGTGCCCTTGGCCGCAAGCGTTCTGGCGAACTCCTCGCCGATGCCGGCGCTGGCGCCGGTGATGAGGGTGGTGAGGTTGCGGTATTCCAAAGTGATCACGTCCTGTCGGGCTTGATGTCGGGGCCGGTCCGCCGGCCGATGAGGATTCGCATCCTCATGGCCGGCGGCGGCAAGTACAAAGACTTCATCTTGCCCACCGAGTATCCCTTCTGCACAGCCGAAGGATCTCTCGGCATACGCCACCTCTACCTTGACGACCCCACAGCCCGGCGATCCGACGAACTCGAGGACAGCATCACTCCGGCTCTGCTGGACTCCGTTCACCGCCGTCTGGATCAGCCGGAACCGTTGTAACGACGCGGTTTCCGTTGTTGAACACCACGTCGGCAAGAGGCGGATACACCGACGTAGGTGGTGCGGCGTCGTTGGCGTCGGGATCCGAAACCGATGTCGCGCGCTCGCGTCGTCGTCTCGCCAGGATCAGTTCGACGACGAGCACGACGAGAACAGACACTCCGAAGACCGGATAGAGCACTCCGAGGACCACTGCGATTGCGGTGATTGCGTAGACGGCCCCCTTCGGGGTATCGGCTCGCGTCTGCTCGTTGGCGGGTGCAGGCAAACCGGTACTACCAGGGCGACGTCGCCTCCACCACATCATGATTCCGGTGAATACCATGACGAGCAGCCCGAGGCAGGCGCCGGTCGCGGTGATTCGCGTGACAACGCCGAGTTGATTCCCCATGTGCATCGCGATGCCGAAACTCGTCAGTCGCGATAGCGCGCCACTCTGATCGGCAGTCGAATTCGCTATGGTCGCCCCGGTGAACTGATCCAGATAAAGTGTGCGTTGCTCGGATAGACGCTGAGGCCATCGGTTGATCACCATGTAGCTGCCGAAAGTCGGCTTCCCGTCCGTGGTCGAGTCCGTCGGGGGAATGATCGAGTAGCCCGGAATCATTCCCTCCTTCTGGGCAATTGCATGGATATCGGCGTAGGAGATCCGGGCCGGCAGTGAGCCCGGTTTGACACCGGGTGTGGACGCGTACACGGGATCGGTGGTGGCGGCCCAGGCGATCCGGCGTCCGAGTCGGTCGTAGTCGCCGACTTTCGCCGGGGTCGACGGTGCGTCGACGGAGGTGTCCGGTGTGAACGTCGCGGCGACCGCCCGCCAGTTCTCGCCCCAGTACCGCGACCAGGTCATGCCGGACACGATGTAGCAGATGAGAACGATCGAGATCACCACGCCGACAAGGGCGTGCACGTCCCTCCACCGGATCCGTCCGCCCCGGCCCCAGCGCACTTTCAGCAGTGGTTTCGACGCCTCGATCGCCCGCGGCCACCAGAGATAGATGCCGCTCAACAGCAAAACGAGGATCCACGTCGCCGTGAGTTCAAACCACAAGTTGCCGATACCCACCGGAATCGTGGCATCGGGGTACGAGTCGGGATTGATGATGTGGCCAAGGGAGGGCAACTGAATGGTCGGCCCGTCGTTTCCGAACATGCGGTGTACCTGATTGGCGAATCCGACCAACCCTGACAACTGGTCGCGCTGGCCGAGAAACGCGCCGGTGTACGGATCGATGAACACCTGGATCACGTCGGCCCCGGCGTTCGGGTACGACTGGGCGTCCGTGGCAGTGAAGTCGATCCTCGTCGAATGATCGGGTTTGTCAGGCGGAGTCACCGCTTCCAATGTCCCGGCGTCGCCGATGTGCGCTATCGCCACGGCTACCTGTCGATCGAGCGGCACCGTGGACGCGCCCTGCTGGACCACAAACAGGTCGCGGTTCAAAAAGTTGTCGAGGGGCTGGCTGTACAGGATGACCAGGCCCGAGAGAGCAAGCGTCACCAGTACCGGAGCGGCGAAGAGGCCGACCCAAAAGTGTAGGCGCCAGATCCGGCGCAGAACTGCGGTGCTGGCGCGCCGGTTGGCGCGCGAAGACGGTTCGCGCGGTGAGGTGTCCCGCGATGGCGTATCCGTCGAGTTCATCCAGGTCTCCCGATGGTCATGAGTGAGGGGCGGACCCGCCTACGTCGAGGCGAAGAAGGCGGGTTTCGTCGGAGTAGTCGGATGTCGCGGCCATTGGGTTCCAGCCGAATGAGGTAGTGTCCGAATCGGTCATGCGGCCCTTGAGCCAGAGCGCTGTCGACCGATCGCTCGCGGTAGAACGAGGCCCGTGTCGATCCGGCCGACCCAGATCGGAATCTTGCGATACCCGCCTGTGGCATCGGGGTGGTGTGCACCTGGTACGGCGCCGTGGGCGATATGGCTACCCGACGGCCGGCGCAAGTGACATCGCCTCCGGGGACGCAAAGCCGATTTCCGGAATTTGCATGATCCAATCGTTGGTGCGCAGGTCAGATATGGGAGCCGATGATGGGAATCGAAACCGCGTATTGAGCTCGGAAATCAGGCCGGTGTTGAGGATGCCTATTATTCTGCCTACCAGCTATGGCGCGGCATCTGTGCCACGTAGCCCTCGTTGGGGCGCACGCTGATGTCAACCACTTCGGACTGCCCTCGCGTCGCGCGAGTGAGGGCGGCAGGGTACCCCGCGTCGTAGGCGCGGTTGTCGTCGGCGTCCGGGGTGACGGCAAGCAACTTGGCGACGGAGACCTGCACCACCGTGCCGGGTATCCGGTCGATGTCGTTTAGGGCGGCGCGGTAGCCGTCTGGCTGGTCCGAGGCGGCGTCGGCTAGGGGGCCAGTGTCATTTCGTGTAGCGCGGAGCTGCGTGCGTTCTCGGCTCGGCGTAGGGCTTCGGTGGCGTCTTGGTCGAGTTGGCGGAGGACGTCGGTGGTGTTCATGCGTGCCATCCCAGGTGGATGCGGCGGCGAGGATGCCGAGCGGGATGAAGTAGAGGGCCACAAGGAAAGCGGCGGCGCTGAGTGCCACTCTGGAACGGCTCATGCGGTGTTCTCTGTATGTGTCCGAGACACCGGCTCAGCGTGTCCGCGCTGGTCGGGGTTGTTTTGGTGCACACCGGACCTAATCGTGCTACACGGTTGCAGCGCCGATCTCACGAAAATGCCAGAGAGTGACAATGCCCTTTGGATTGTGGAGCCGATGACGGGAATCGAACCCGCGTATTCAGCTTGGGAACGTGTTTCGGCGGTCAAACGGGCGTTCGATCTATCTGCACCTCCACGGTTCGCGTTCGGTCCATATGCGCTGCGTAACGGGCACTTTGACGCAGCTTGCACGCGGTGCGGGGTAGGCCGTACGCGGTCCATAAACACCTCGTAGTTACACCAGGTGGAGTGTCTGGGGAGTGTACGAGAGAGCCCGGAACCGTCGTAGCGGCTCCGGGCTCAAGGGGCGGTCTACTTGGTGTTGTACTCATTCGGAGGCAGCTGAATCTGCTCGCGGGCGTAGTCGGAGTCTGACCACCACGCGTAGTTCCATTCGCGATCGATCACGAGGCGATCTGCCCAGGGGAAAGCGTCTGCGGCCATCGTCCTGACGGCTGTCTCGAGTTTGTCGACAGCGCGTTCTAGGTGCCGATCTTGGATGTTCTTCGATATGTCGTCCGCCACGCAAAACTCGAATGTCAGGCGCAGGCGCCGGGGTGTGGTTGCCATCGTCGTTCCTCCATGAGTCGCAAATTCTTTCACGAGAGTAGCGATATTTCACGAGATACGCAACGTATGCTCAAGAAGCGATGGTTCACTGGAAAGTTCGGATGATTGCGAGAACCCCGCCTCACCGGTCCAGGACAGGTCGGTGAGACGGGGTCTCGGCGAGGACGCCCCGGCTTGGGGGTTCGAGGACGACCTCGGCACGGCGGGACAAGTCAACCGCGGTACTGACGGCGCTCATCGAAATTCCCCAGTGATGCTCATCTGAATTCCCCACCCGTGTGGCACCGCCAGAGTAGGCGGGCCTCCCGTGATGCTGATGGTCTCTGACCACTCACCAGCTATCTCGGGAGGCCCGCTTTCATGTTGACACGGGAGAACGATGTGGAAGTACATGCACTGCACAAACGGGGGTGGACGATCTCGGCGATCGCCCGCCACACTGGGCACGACAGGAAAACCATTCGCGCCTACCTCAACGGTGAGCGCAGCCCGGGCGAGCGTAAGAAGTCGGCGGCGGATCCGTTCGAGCCGTTCCTGGCCTACGTCACCGCGCGTCTGGTCGAGGACCCACATCTGTGGTCACGGACGTTGTGCGACGAACTCGAGGACCTCGGCTACACCCAGTCCTATCCGACATTGACCCGCCAGATCCGGCAACGTGGCTTGCGACCGACATGTGAGGCGTGCGCCCTGGTGACCGAGCGGGCCAACGCGGTCATCGAGCATCCGCCGGGTGCCGAGACGCAATGGGATTGGGTGGAGTTACCGAACCCGCCAGACGAATGGGGTTGGGGTTCAACAGCATTCCTGCTTGTCGGGTCGTTGGCACATTCCGGCAAATGGCGGGGCTACCTGGCCCCGGATATGACTCGCCCGCAGGTGATCGCCGGGATTGACCGCATCACCCGCCGGCTCGGCGGGGTCACCAAGTCGTGGCGATTTGACCGGATGGCGACGGTTTGCCACCGTCGACCGGCGCGTTGACCGCCGAGTTCGCAGGCGTGGCCAAGTATTACGGGGTCTCGGTCGATGTGTGCCCACCTCGCAGAGGCAATCGCAAGGGTGTGGTGGAGAAGTCCAATCACACTGCTGCACAACGCTGGTGGCGCACCCTTCCCGACGAGACGACACCCGAACAAGCGCAAACCAGCTGCGACACCTTCTGCCGCACCCGCTCGGATGCACGGATGCGCCCGACCTCTGATGGTCGGGCGAGTGTGATCACGGTGGCCGCTCGCGAACCGCTCAGCGCCCCACCAGCGGCTCCGTATCCGGCCACGCTCACCGAGGTGCGCACGGTATCGCGCCAGGCGCTGGTGGCGTGGCGAGGCAACCAGTACTCGGTGCCGCCGGAGGTGGCGATGAGCGAGGTCAGCGTCAGTGAGCGGCTCGGGGACGGACACATCGACATCGCGACCGATTCGGGCATCGTGATCGCGCGGCACCGCCTCGCCGCGCCCGGGTCGGGCGCCCAGGTGCGTGATCACGGGCATGTCGTCGCGCTGGAGACCCTGGCCAAAGCCAGCGCCTCCAGCAGCCGTCGGCCGCATCGCCGCAAAGAACGTATCCCACCCGGCCAAGCCGCCCGAGACGCCGCAAACACACTGCGCCACAACACAACCAATACCGACGATACCGGCCCGCAGGCATCGATCATCGACATGAGCGTGTACGAACGCGCCGCACAGAACAGGACCCACCTCCCATGACCACCAACACCGACACCGACACCGACACCAACACCAACAATGCTGGGCGGGGCTCTTCGAATAGTGTCGCACCACAGTCACAATCAGCGATCTCGGTCTACCAGCAACTACGCGGACATCTCGCCGTCCTCAAACTCGACGCCGCAGCCGAAGCCCTCCCGCAAGTCTTGGCGGCCGCCAGCGAGCACGAGTGGTCGATGACCCAGACTCTCGAGCACCTGCTGGGCATCGAGGTCGATGCCACCGAAGCCCGTCGGCTTGCCGGGCGGTTGCGATTCGCGTGCCTGCCCACCCCGGCCACGTTGGACGGGTTCGACTATGACGCCGCGCCCGGGGTGGACCGGGCGCTGATCCGCGAACTCGGGACGTGTGCCTTCCTCGAGTCGGCGACGAACGTGCTGCTCATCGGCCCGCCGGGTACGGGCAAGACGCATCTGGCGGTCGGGCTTGCGAACGCCGCGGTCCACGCCGGCTACCGCACCTACGTGACCACCGCCGCCGACCTCGCCGCACGCTGCCACAAAGCCGCCATCGAAGGCCGCTGGGCCACCTGCATGCGATTCTTCGCCGGACCCACCTTGCTCGTCATCGACGAGCTCGGCTACCTACCATTGCCGGCCGAAGCTGCTTCAGCCTTGTTTCAGGTTGTGGCACAACGCTATCTGAAAACCAGCATCGTCATCACCACCAACAGGTCCGTCGCCGAATGGGGCGAAGTGCTCGGTGACACCACCGTCGCCGCAGCCATGCTCGACCGGCTGCTACACCGCTCGGTCGTGCTCAAACTCGACGGCGACTCCTACCGGCTACGCGACCACCACGCCCGCACCCACAACCAGCGCACCGCCACCGCACCCACCCGAAGGTCGCTACAGTAGAAACCGCCCACAGGTGGGGAATTTCAGTGAGCACACCTGGGGAACTTTCTTGAGCCTCGTCAGTACCAGAGAACGGACAAGTCAACGTTCCCCTTTCTAACGGGAGAGCCGAGGCTCCCGCTAGTCTTCGGCGGGTTGGGCGTTCAACCCGCCTGCTTGGTGGCCGCAGCGCGGCCTGTCTGGGGTGTCTGAGCTCTCGGTGGGCCGCTCTGCGGGGTGCGCCGGGTGCCAATGGGTGGGTAGCCGTTTCTCAACGCTTCAACCGAGTCCCGGCCGCTCCAGGTGAAACGGACGTTGCGAGTGACCGCAGACGGCGACTTCTATGACACCCCGAAGACTCGTGGAAGCCGTCGCACGGTGCCACTTACGTCGGAGACGGCACAGGTTCTCCGCGAGTACCTTGCGCGCCACCCTCGCCGAGATGAGCCCACCGCACCGCTGTTCCCGGCTATGCGCCTGATCGCCGAGAAGCCAACCGGAGTGAAGAACACGGCCGTCGGGACGCCGAACGAGCGTCAGGCAACCGCCCTGGCCTCCCTCACCGTGGAGGAAGCAGAAGCGCGCTTGGAACTGGACTGGGCCAGCCCGGTCCGACACCAGAACTTCTACAAGGCGGTCTTCCGTCCGGCGGCGCTCCGCGCCAACATCGAAGGCCAAGGCGGAGCGCTACCGCCCGCGCTCAAGTTCCACGCGCTGCTCCACACCTACGCGAGCCTCTGCGTCGCGGCGGGTATTCCTCCCTTGGAGATCGCCCGATTCATGGGCCACGCCAAGGTCGTCACCACCCTCAGCGTCTACGCCCACCTGTTCGAGAACGACCACGCCGACGCCATGTCGGCCTTGGCGGCGATGTCAGCACCGACAACGGAGAACGTGGTGAGGTTGCGGGGCTAGTCCGCCGGAGCCAACAAATCTTTCGCCTCAACTTCTTTGATTCCGAGTTCAGTGAGATATATGCGGTCGTCAATGCGATGTATGAATCGACTTCCCTCTAGTCGCCCAAGATTCGTACCAAGATTCCGCCTGTCGGACTCCGGAAGCCAATCACGGAGTTGATGCCGAGTCACAAAGCTCGGTGATTGCCAATAGAGAACCACTAGGACTCTCTGCCCTGCTGTCAACTTCGTTAGGAACACGGGCCGCTCTTCGATAATCTGGAGCGCGGGGACCTCCTTGGACACCAAAGCCTCGATCAAACGTTGTGCTTCGGCAGCCTCAACAGAGTGAAATAAGCGGACAAGCTCAGCCATCACCCAGTCCAACACGCCGATGACGAAAGTACCATCTTGTGTATTCGGATCGATCCCGTCGGCGAGATGTGCGATATTTCGCTTATTTCGGATGTCATAGATCGCGCGAAGCGTGCGAGGAATGTGGAACCTGATGCTGTCAGACGAGGACGTGCATGATTCAAGTTGATTGACCAGCGTTGGAACCTTGCTCAGTGTTGTGCCGAGGGGTGTGTAGCTACCCTTTGACTCCCACTCGAGAATACGGAAAGCGGCCTCCGAAAATCGGCCTCCTTCAACCGCACTCGGTCTGAGATCGCCCAGGCGATAGCGGCGTTTGGCCTCACTGTATGCCTCGACTAGTTCGTCGATCAGTTCTCTGGGGATACCAACGTCTACGAACCCTTGTTCAATTGGCCCGGTCACTCGATCGGGATTCCCAGATTTTTCAACGAGTCGGCGAATCCGTCAATAAACGGTTTTCGAACTTTCGCGGTTGCGGCCTTGCCAGATCCTAAGATTACAAGGTTGTCAATCCTGCTTATGTTTCGCTTAAAGTTACTGTCTTCGCATTTGAGTCGCTTGCACTCTTCCAGCACTTCGGAGAGTGCTGTCTCGGTTTCGTCAAAATAGAAGTGTCGGGCCACAAGGATTAGCAATCCTACGATTTTCTGTGCTTTCGCTGCATTGGAGGGCAGGTCGGACGATCGAAGCGCAACGAGTGGCGTCCTCTCATGGATGTCAATGAGCTCCTCAAGGCGGGATTCGCTCACCCCGGTGGCCTTGGACGCGGCGATATAAAAGCCCGTGTTCCCGTTTGGAGTGCTCGCCTTAGGCTGATCGCTCTCGGGGGTAGCGGAAGAAGCAGGACTCGTGGCCGCGGGCTGGGCCGATGGAACGCTACCGGAGGCATACAGATCGATCGCCCGCGAAAACGCGATCTCACGCAAGTCGTCGGGGATCTGGGCAACCGTGACTGCCGCAAGGGCCTTCTCTAGGACTTCTTGTGGTTCCACGACTCGTTCCCCTCAGCGCGTGATCAGCTACCTGACTTTACCGACGCTGCTTGTCGCAATCGGAGCGACACGCCCCAGTACCACCGCGTGGAGTGTGCGGGGAGTGTATATGGTGTCGTGGATCAACCGTCCAGCGGCTAAAAAAACCGCGCTACCTGCGGCGATGGTGGAGCCGATGACGGGAATCGAACCCGCGTATTCAGCTTGGGAAGCTGATGTTCTGCCATTGAACTACATCGGCGTGCGGATCTCAGAACCCGCGACGGCAACTTTAGCAAAGGATGCCTCGAGCGCGTCACAGCAGGTCGTGACATGCGGCGCGTTTAGCTCAGCGTCGCGACCCCGTCGCCGGTGAGATCGGCCAGGGCGATGTCACGGCCCGTCATGACCAGCATCAACGACTCTGCGGGACCCCGGACTTCGGGCCCGTCGCCGAAGGTCCAATCGAGGTCCGTCGCCACCCAGCGCACTGGGGCAACACCGTCGGTGAAGCCGCGCGACGCCTTGGGGGTGACAAGGAAGTCCAGGACGGTCCGGCGGCGGTCGGGATCGGTGGTCGATGGCAGACCGAGTGGTCGGCGGATGTCGGCTCCGTGAATCACAAGGTCACTCAGGGGCGCACGCGGCCCGTTGCCGGGCGGGGTAAATCGCTTGTCGGCCTTGTCGCGCAGCACTGCGGTCAGGTTGTCGTATTGTTGCGCGACCTTGGCCGTCACCGCGATGTTGGCCTTGTCGAAATCGCCGAACGTACGGATCATCGCGAGGACGATCGTAGGCGTCGATACCACCAGCTGCATCACCAGATGCGCCACGACGTCCCGACAGGTCCAGCCCTCGCACAACGATGGAGTGGCCCACTGGTCGTCGGTGAGGCTGCTCAGTTGGTCGGCCAGACGCCGACGCTCGTCGGCGATCTCGGCGAAGATCTGCTCGTCGTCCATGGGTTGTGACACTACGTCTTCCTGGCGTCGTAGACGTATTAGAAGGTCACTCCCTGGGCGAACCTTCTACTACGTCTGCCCGCGCTGGTCCGATAGCCTCGCAGTGTGCTGCTCTCCGACCGCGACATCCATGCCGCCATCGACAGCGGGCGCCTCGCGCTGGACCCGTTCGACGCCGCCCTCGTCCAGCCGTCGAGTATCGACGTGCGCCTCGACGGACTGTTCCGGGTGTTCAACAACACCCGCTACACCCACATCGACCCCGCGCAGCGCCAGGACGAGCTGACGACGCTGGTCGAGCCAGCTCCGGGGGAGCCGTTCGTGCTGCATCCGGGTGAGTTCGTGCTCGGGTCGACACTAGAGGTGTGCACCCTGCCCGACGACCTCGCCGGCCGACTCGAAGGCAAGTCGTCATTGGGACGACTCGGGCTGTTGACCCACTCGACTGCAGGGTTTATCGACCCGGGCTTCTCCGGTCACATCACCCTCGAACTGTCGAACGTCGCGAACCTGCCGATCACCTTGTGGCCGGGAATGAAGATCGGGCAACTCTGTCTGCTGCGGCTGACCAGTGCCGCGCTGAACCCGTACGGAAGTGCCGCGGTCGGCTCGAAGTATCAGGGGCAGCGGGGACCCACGCCGTCGAAGGCGTATCTGAACTTCGTGCGTGACACGGACTGAGGGGTCGTCGACGGGAGTTCACCGACGCGTCGCTGCGTCGCCACGCCTTGGTGGGTTGTGCGCCCGACGTTGCGCGTACGTCTACTTCTATGAAGCTCACCGTGATCGGATGTGGTTATCTCGGCGCGACGCACGCGGCCTGCATGGCCGAACTCGGGCACGACGTCCTTGGGGTCGACGTCGATGCCGAGAAGGTCGCCCGCCTGCGCGCCGGTGAGGTGCCGTTCTTCGAGCCTGGGCTCTCCGACATCTTGCGCCGCAACATCGCCGCCGGCCGCCTCGAATTCTCGACGTCGATGCAGGCGGCCGCCGACCACGGCGAGGTGCACTTCGTCGGAGTGGGTACTCCGCAACAGGCGCGCGGATATGGCGCCGATACCTCACACGTCTTCTCGGCCGTGGAAACGCTCGCCGGGCTCGTGCGCGGCGAGCACCTAATCATCGGGAAATCGACTGTTCCGGTCGGTACATCAGCCGAGCTCGCCGATCGGATCGCGGCGATCACCGGCGACTTCGCCGACGTCGAACTGGCCTGGAGTCCGGAGTTCCTGCGTGAGGGATTCGCCGTTGAGGACACCTTGCGTCCCGATCGCATCGTCGTCGGCACCGACCCGGCGCACGATCCGTCGTCGAGTGCCGCGGTCGCGGTGATCGGCGAGGTGTACCGTGAGATCCTCGACACCGGTGTCCCGATGGTCACTACCGATTGGGCCACCGCGGAATTGGTGAAGACTTCCGCGAATGCCTTTCTGGCTACCAAGATCTCGTTCATCAACGCGGTCAGCGAATTATGTGAGGTCGTCGGCGCCGATGTCTCGGCCCTGGCCGACGCCATTGGCTACGACAACCGGATCGGTCGACGATTCCTCAACGCCGGCTTGGGTTTCGGCGGCGGGTGCCTCCCCAAGGACATCCGCGCGTTCATGGCACGCGCCGAGGAGCTCGGCGCCGGGCGCACCTTGCGCTTCCTGCACGAGGTCGACGCGATCAACATGCGCAGACGTACTGCGATGGTCGATCTGATCGAGGACGCCTGCCCCGGTGATCTCATCGGTGCGAACATCGCGATCCTTGGCGCCGCGTTCAAACCCGAGAGCGACGACGTCCGTGATTCGCCTGCTCTTTCAGTGGCCGGCCAGCTCGCGTTGCGGGGTGCGTCTGTGACGGTCTTCGATCCGAAGGCCTCCGACAACGCGCGTCGTATGTACCCGATGCTCCACTTCGCCGACACCGCGCGCGCCGCGGCCGCCGACGCCGACGTCCTCGCACTGGCCACCGAATGGGCCGAATTCGTCCATATGAGCCCCGATGAGTTCGACGGCGTGGTCGCGCACCGCGTGATCGTCGACGGCCGCCGATGCCTCGCGGCGGCTCAGTGGCGGGCGGCTGGCTGGGAGTATCGAGCCCTCGGCGGCGAGGTCCGCCGAGGATCGCCGGTGGCCGCATCGGCGATGGTTGCCGGTTCCGCCGACCGTATCGCTGCTCTCTCATCGGTCCGGTCACGCAGCGGTCACATGCTAAGTTGACACTCGATGGGCGCAAGGGGGGCGTCCGGGCGACCGGGATTCATCCCGGGTCGACCGGGTAATCGGTCGACGAGTGCAGCGCCCCCGACGACCGCAGGAATATCACCCACGATGATCGAACAGTCACACACCGCACTCCGCGTGATCGACGCGGCTCTCACCGAGCCGGTCCGACAGAGGGTCTCCACCCTCGGCGCGCATGTCGCCGCGGTTGTGGACCTCGACGCCGCCGGAGCGGTGATCGTGGTCGCCCAGACCGTCGATGACCAGATACTTCTGGCTGCACCACCGCTGCACGACATCACGCCGCGCGCGCTCGATCGCGCGCTCGCCGACTATCTCGTCGCGGTGGGGCGGGTCAATCGCCCCACCGATGACGAGTGGCGCGACGAACTCCGCACACTGGCCGGCCGGGCCCGTACCCGGCTCGCGTCGTCGGGCGGCGCGTTCATCATGGGCGAGCGGCAGGTCCGGCTGTTCCGCGTGACTCGACGCGACCTCGAGGTGGCCACCGCCGCGCTGGTCGCCGACCTCGCGGCACACCTCGATGCGGTGCTCGCGCAAACGGGGTCCACCACGGTGCCCGTCGTGCTCACCACCACGCATACGCAGTGGCCGGGACTGCCCACCATGCTTGCTGATGCTCGCCGCACGCCGGTCATCGTCGTCGACGACGAGGCCAGTCTGCACACGCCGGCACATGGCGTGACACCGACGCCGTCCGGTGATTTCCCGACCCCAGGCCGGATCAGCGGTGACGTTGTCAGCGTCGTGGAGCCCGCACCGCCTGCCACCGCACCGCCTGCCACCGCACCGCCTGCCGCTGAGATGCCTGCCCCGAGATCGCCCGTCGAGCAGTCCAGGCCGGAAGTCGCCGACGCCGTCACCGAGGAGATTCTCACGGTGACCGACAAGCTTCCGGTACTGCACGGCGACGATCATCCCCTCCGCGACGATCATCCCCACCACGACGATCATCCCCTCCGCGACGATCCTCGTCACGAGGATTCCCGCTACGACCACGGTGTTCTTGTCGGATCGGAGCTCCGCGCGACGGATCGCCGATGGTATTCGCGGCCGCGCTGGTTGCTCGGCGGAGCGGTGGCCGGGGTGCTGCTCGTCTTCGGGGCCGCAATGGCCGTGTCGTCCGTCGGCAGCACCGCGCCCGCACCGCCCGCGGTCGCGGTCTCGACGATCACCGATCAGGCCGCCGCGACGTCGTCGACCTCGCCACCGCAGTTCGCGGACCCGTCCGATCTGGTGCAGGCGCGCCAGCCCGCGGTCGTCTACACGACACCGCCGCCTCCGCCGGTACAGACCAACTCGCGCACCCCCAACAACCGGCCGCGTCGGGCTCGGCCGCGCCCCGCGCCCCGGCTGAGCATCCCGATCCCCGGTCGTCCGCCCATCGTCATCCCGTGAGGCGCTCGAACTCTTGAGTTCTGCACTCTCAGGTCAATCGGCGAGCTCGGGGTCGTGACCGGATGCGCGTGCGGCATCGAGGTAGTCGGCGAGCTGGCGTGCCATGTCCCGGTCGAGTGCTCGGTCGAGTGCGTTGTGCGCCGACACCTGGCCGGAGCGTCGGAGCTCGGTGAGGAGCCGGGTGGTCTTCTCTGACTCCTCGGCAGTCTGCGGGATCCACCCGTTGGCATGCCCCAGCGTCAGCTGGCGCCGGCCCGCTGAGATGAGGGTGTTCGCGGCGGCATCCATCGCGCGATCGAGTTCGGCGTGGACGTCGAGGATGTGACTCAGGGTGAGACCGAGGGCGACGAGACGGCCGTAGCCGGCGACGGTTTCGGGGTCGAGGATCACGTAACCCTGTGGGTCGGGATCGTCGGAGTCGGGCCGGATGAGGCCGAACTCGGTGAGCCGCGCGATGTTGTCGGGGTCGGTGGTGTGCAGCATCTCGGCGAGTTCGTCGGCGCTCACCGTCGCCGATTGCGTCGTCGACCACCGTTCGGAGACCACCTCGCGCAACCCGAGGACGTCGGCGAGGTCGTCGCCGCGCTGCACCCCGGTGAGGAACTCGCCGATGTGGCGAATCGTGAAACCACGTTTGAGCAGGTCGTTGATCACCTTCAGGCGCTTGAGGTGGGCATCGGTGTAGATGGCGATGCGTCCGCGTCGGAGCGGTCGCGGTAGCAGGCCCCGGTCCTGATAGCCGCGCACATTCCGGGTGGTCGTCCCGGCCGCCCGCGCCAGGTCGTCAATCCGGTATTCGGTCACGATTGCACATTCTCTCAGATGGGCCTCGACGTTCGGCCAGGTCGGCGAACTGCGGTCAGGGGCGAAGTCCTCGCGCGATCAAAGCGATCACCGCGCTGTAGTTCTGTGCGGGGTCAATGACGGGTGGGCCCGCGTCCGCCAGCTCGAGGCTGACCGTGCCGTGGACACACGACCACACCTGCATCGCCAATTCCTGCGGGTCGCCCACCCGGATCACACCGGCTACCTGGCCGTAGCGAATCACGTCGGCAAGTGCGTCGAACGCCGACGTGGCGGCCTCGGTCGCCGGATCGCAGTCCGCGGAGAACATCAGCGCGTAGAGCATCGGGTAATCCAGGGCGAACTGCCGATAGGCCCGCCCGCTGTGGACCAGTCGCTCGGTTGCGTCGGCCTCGGTGGTCGCGACCACCCGTCCCAACTCGACGAACGCATCGCTGACCAGGGCATCGAGCAGCCCTTCCTTGCCATCGAAGTGGTTGTAGACACCCATCGGCGCGACCCCCGCGGCCTTCGCGACCGCCCGGACGGTGAGGCCGACGACCCCGTCGGTCTCGAGAATGCGACGCCCGGCGCGGATCAGATTGGCCCGGACCTCGGTGGCAGGGGTGCGGCGCTGGGGTGACGAAGCGCGCGTCATGGAACCGGGCGTCGATGGACTGGACATGTTGACAACTTACTAGAACAGTGTTCTTCTTGGGTAGAACAGCGTCCTATAATAATGGATCGCTGTTATAGGACCCTTCTGGCCGTCTCCCTACTCAAGGACGTGTGATGCGGGCTCGCTGGTGGGCGCTGGGCGCCCTGTGCTTCGCCGAACTGCTCGTGATGATCGACAACACGATCGTCAATGTCGCGCTGCCGACCATGTCGCGCGATCTCGACGCCGGCATATCCGGACTGCAATGGATCGTCGACGCCTATACGCTCGTGTTCGCCGGTCTCCTTGTCACCGGCGGATACTTCGGTGACCGCTACGGGCATCGCCGGATGCTGCTCTTTGGCATTGCCGGATTCATCGCCGTCTCGGCGCTCGCGGCTGAGTCGCAGACCCTTGGACAGCTGATCACCGCGCGTGGCGGGCTGGGACTCTTTGCCGCACTGGTCTTTCCCGCGACTCTTGCCCTCATCACCACGATCTTCGCAGAGGGGCGCGAACGTGCTGCGGCCGTGGGGGTCTGGGCGGCGACGTCGGGCGTGGCAGTTGCGATCGGCCCGGTACTCGGTGGATGGCTGCTCGAGCACTTCAGTTGGTCGTCGGTGTTCTGGGTGAACCTGCCGATGGGTGTGATCGCGGCGGTCGCCATCCTCGCCGTCGTACCCGGAACACGTCCGACGACGGTGTCCCGCTTCGACATCGGCGGTCTGCTGCTCTCGATCGTCGGCCTCGGCCTGCTGGTCTACTCGCTGATCGAGGGCCCGCACTTCGGATGGGGCGATCCGCGCACCGTCGGCGGTCTCGCCGCTGCCGTGGTGGTGATCGGTCTGTTCATCTGGCGCCAACTCGTCATCGAACACCCGATTCTCGACGTCCGGCTCTTCGCCAATCGCCACTTCGCCACCGCCGCGGGCATGGTCAGCGTCGCATTCTTCGCGCTGTTCGGATTCATCTTCCTCATCACCCAGTTCTTCCAGGCGGTCAAGGGATACGGCCCGCTCGACGCCGGCGTGCGCACACTGCCGTTCGCGGTGGTGATGGCGGTCTTCTCGCCGGTCGCGATGACGCTGGCGCATCGCTTCTCGCCGCGGCCGGTGGTGGTGGCCGGAGCGCTGCTGATGGCCGGAGGCTTCGCGCTGGTCGAATTCTCCACGCGCACTTCGGGTTATTGGGAACTGATCATCTGGTCGATGTCGCTGATGGCCATGGGATTGGCGTTCATCTCCGGCCCGTGTACCCAACTGATCATGGATGCGCTCAAGCCCGAACAGGCCGGTGCGGGCAGTGCCGTCAACGACACCACGCGGGAAGTCGGCGGCACGCTGGGGGTTGCGGTGCTCGGGTCGGTGCTCACCTCGGTGTACACCTCGGGGGTCGGGGACAAGCTTGCCGCACTCGGAGTTCCCCACGCGGCGGGCGCCATCGCCGAACAGTCGGTGATGGCCGGTGTCGAGGTCGCCGGGCGGGCGCCGGGCGCCGCGGCCGACGCCATGCGCGCGGCCGTGCAAGATGTCTTCGTCGACGGGCTGCACTCGGCGGTGTGGGTCGCGGTGGCCATCACCGCGACCGTGGCAGTGGCCGCAGCAGCGCTGTTACGGGGAGCGCCGCGTGGTGTGATGCGCTCCGCGGATTCCATTGCTGCCGAGAGTGATACCGCCGACGACGTGTTGGTCAGAGATCGAGCGTGAGGTGATCGCCCTGGGCGCGTGAGACGCAGGTCAGGATCTGGCCTGCGGCGCGCTCGGGCTCGGTGAGGATGTTGTCGCGATGGTCGATCGCCCCGGCGAGGATCCCGAGTTTGCAGGTTCCGCAGAAGCCCTGTCGACACGAGTACGGCACCGACGGGATCTCGCGCTGCACAGCAGTGAGCAGCGATTCGTTTGCACCAACTGTGATCTCGGTGCCGGTGGAGGCAATGGTCGCGGTGAACTCGCGGCCGTTCTCCACCGGTGGCGGGGTGAATCGCTCGTAGTGCAACTCGATGTCGGGGCGGTCGGCAAGGTGCCGGCGCAGACTCTCCAGCATTGGCATCGGACCACAGCAGTACACTGCGAGACCCGATGGGGCGCGACCGGTCTCGGGGTCGCTGTCACCGAGCAGTGCTTCCATCGACGGCCTTCCGTCGGCGTCGTCGGTGCGGATGGTCACCTTGTCGCCGAAGCGCGCGAGCTCGTCACGGAACGGGATCGACTCGGGCGAGCGGCCGGTGTAGATCATCGACCAGTCCAGACCGAAGCGTTCGGCGGCGGCGAGCATTGGCAGGATCGGTGTGATGCCGATGCCCGCGGCGATGAATCGCAGCTTTGTCGCCGCGGATCCGTGACCCGGAAGGGAGATGGGAAACGCGTTGCGCGGGCCCTTGATCGAGAGGAGATCGCCGACCTTCAGCGTGTCGTGCACTTCGATCGATCCGCCGCCGCCGTCGGGGATACGGCGCACGGCGATGCGATAGGTGTACTGATCGGCGGGATCGCCGCACAGCGAATACTCACGCATCCGGCCCGAGGGCAACAGCAGATCCAGGTGTGCTCCGGCGTGCCAGCGCTGCAGCAGTCCACCGTCGGGGTCGGCAAAGGTCAGTGCGACGACGTTCTCGTCCTCGGCGACCACCTCACGGCCGACGATGCGCACCACGGTGATGCCGTTGTCGGCGACGGTGTCGTGCAGCGGCGACAACGGCCGCCACAGTGGCCACCAGATCTTCGAGATGGCCGTGCCGACGGTCAGCAACGGGTCGTGGCGCCAGCGCCCGTAGAGATGCGGTGGCGGAGAGGTCAACGTCGTCGTGTGGGGATGTGCGCGCTGGTTCATTTCGTTGCGGCTCCTCAGCTCGCGTTCCGGGCCGCCGGTGAGGCCGCCAGATAGGCGACGGCCTGTGCGGTGGAACCGATTTCGTTGGGGTGGAACCCCGGACGGAAGTAGCTGAAGGTCGAGAAGACGATCTTCCACATCTTCGGCAGGACCCCGGCCCGGACGCCGCGGAAGTAGTGGTACTCGCGCTGGAAGAAGTTGTAGTCGATCGTCGGGTCGGACTTCATGATGAACCGGAACCCGCGATTGACGAGTAGAAGCAAGACCGGCAGTGCCACCAACATGGCCCGCCCGCGACGCAGGTAGCTGTCGCCGAAATACACCGCGACCTCGTGAGCGACTGCCCGATGTTCGACCTCTTCCGCGCCATGCCAGGTGAACAGATCCGTCATCGCCGGGTCGGCGCCGTGCTCGACCCAGGTGTTGTTGAGCGCGAAGTCACCGAGGATGGCGGTGTAGTGCTCAAGCGCGGCGATCAGCCACAAACGTTCGATGAGGTGCTTCTGGCGTGCCGCCGGAGTGGCTTTCTCCAGTGGCCCCAACAACTTCCGGAAGATCCACTCCATCTGCCGACAGAACGGGCGCGGATCGATGCCGTGGTGGTCGAGGAACTCCCACAGCACGTGGTCGTGGGCCTCGGCATGCATGGCCTCCTGGCCGATGAATCCGCGCATCGTCGCCGCGAGTTCGTCGTCGCGCACCAGTGGCAGTGCCTCGTTGTAGGTCTGGACGAACCATCGTTCTCCCTCTGGGAGAAGGAGATTGAGCACGCTGATGAAGTTCGACGCGACCGGGTGTCCGGGAATCCAGTGCAGTGGTGTCTGCGTCCAGTCGAAAGCAACGTTGCGGGCGTGCAGTTCGACGGGGCCCGGGTCGGACCCGTCGGCGTCGGCGGGCTCGCGGGAGTCGTTGATGGAATGGGCGTGGGCAGGCATGGTCGTTCCTTTCACGGGCGCGTCGCGCCGACGCCCTGACGTCGGGCGATGACACGCGAGATCCACGGGGTGAAACGGTAGATGCGATAACCGATCCGGGCTTCGGGGGCCACCGGTACCACGGCCTTGTCGGCGCGGATCGCCGCGACGATCTGTGCGGCGACCTCGTCGGGGGCCGGTGCGCCGCTGACGGCGGGGCAGATGGTGCTGACGCCGATGTGATGCTCGGCGAGCTCTGCGCGCAACGATTCGCCGTAGAGCAACACCCCGGCCTTGGCTGCGGCGAAGATGCCCAGCCCCCGTTGCGGGGTGAAGGCCGCCGCGGACGCGAGATTGACGATGTGGCCGCCGGTTCCGCGTGTCACCATCTGCCGGCCGAACTCGCGGCACCCGGTGAGCACACCGCGCAGGTCGATCTCCAGCAACCGATCGACCTGTTCGTCGGTGGCATCGAGCGACGATCCGGACAGGCTGGTCGCGGCGTTGTTCACCACGATGTCGGGGACCCCGTGCTCACGCGCGACGTCTTTCGCGAACTCGATGAAGGCGTCGGTGTCGGCGACGTCGAGGTGATACACCGCTGTGGCCGAACCGCTTTCCTTGCACAGGCGGGCGGTCTCCTCGGCGCCTGCGGTGTCGACATCGGCGAGGACGACGTCACATCCGAGTTCGGCGAGGGCCCGTGCCGTTTCGCGACCGATACCGCGGCCCGCTCCGGTGATCACCGCGAGCCGGCCCGTGAACGCCTGGCCGGGACCGAAACGTCGTGTTCGCGTGAAGCTCTCGGGGACGAGACGATCACCGTCGAGGGTGGCGAGGAGGTTGCGCACATTCTCGGCGATGTAGGCGGGGTGCGTCGAGGGCAGCCAATGCCCGGTCGCGCCGTCGCGGCGCCACAGCCGGGTGACGTAGCGGTGGGTGGTCGAGAATGTCGCCGGACGGATCGCGAAGTCGCGGGTGTTGAGCAGTTCGAGAACCGGTACCGCGACCGTGCGCGGTGACGGGAACAGCAGGCGCCGACCGATGTTGGCACGGTAATACCGGACCCCGGAGTTCATGTCGCGGCGCAGCGTCGCGGCGGTGGTGATCGCGTCGCGCGGTGTGCCGTCCATCAGGTGCAGGAACTCACGCCACACCCGGCGGGAGCCGAGAACTCCGAGGAACAGTCGAGGCAGCAGCGGCAGATGGAACAGGCCGATGTAGGTGGAACTGACCATCTGCGAGATGGAGGTGCCCAGATTGCGTGGCGTCGGGTGAGTGATGTTGTGGCGCAACAACGCTCCGACATGGTCGAGGCTCGGTCCGGAGATGGAGGTGAACGACGCGATCTGCGTTGCGGCGCCGCTGCGGGAGACCGCCTCCCAACTCTGGATGGACCCCCAGTCGTGCGCGACGACGTGGACCTTGCCGCCCGGGTTGACCGCGGCAGCCACGGCGAACAGATCGTCGGCGAGATTCTCGATCCGATACGCCGACACCGGCAGCGGGCGATCGCTGTCACCCATGCCGCGGGTGTCATAGGCGAAGACCCGTGCGTGACGGGCCAGATGGGCGGCGACGCCGTCCCACACCACGTGGGTATCCGGCCAGCCGTGCACGAGAAGGATCGTCGGCGCATCGTCGGCGGTGGCCGTGCCGTCGTCGGCGACCGCCTCGAACAGTGCGAGGTGCACCCCTGCGCTGTTGACGTTTCTGCGCCGCTTCCAACTCACCATCGACTCCTCGATCCCCTGGATGGGAGTACACGTTACCAACGGTTACAGGAATAGCCAATGGGCAGGCTCCGCATACGAGAACACCGACGTCCGGGGCTCGGACGTCGGTGCGTGGGTACCTGTGACTGCGGGTTGGCTACTGGCGGTACGAGGAGAGGAAGTTGCCGATCCGCTCGATCGCCTCGCCGAGCTCACGCGCCCACGGCAGGGTGACGATCCTGAAGTGGTTGTGGTCGTCGAGGTTGAAGCCGGTGCCCTGCACCACGAGGATCTTCTCCTGCAGCAGTAGATCCTGGACGAACAGCTCGTCGTTGTGGATCTCGTGGACCTCGGGGTCGAGATGCGGGAAGGCATACAGCGCGCCGCTGGGTTTGACGCAGCTGACGCCGGGGATCTGATTGAGCTTCTCCCAGGTGACGTTGCGCTGCTCGAATAGGCGCCCGCCGGGCTCGACGAGGGCGTCGATGCTCTGATACCCGCCGAGGGCCACCTGAATCGCGTGCTGGCCGGGCACGTTGGAACACAAGCGCGTCGAGGCGAGGATGCCGAGGCCCTCGATGAAGCCCTGCGCGTGCTCCTTCGGGCCGGTGAGGACCACCCAGCCGGCCCGATAACCGCACACGCGGTAGGCCTTGGAGAGTCCATTGAAGGTGAGGCACAACAGATCCGGTGCCAGTGAGGCGATGTTGGTGTGGACGGCGTCGTCGTAGAGGATCTTGTCGTAGATCTCGTCGGCGAGGATCAGCAGCGAATGCCTGCGCGCGATGTCGGCGAGCTTCTCGAGCACCTCGCGGGAGTAGACCGCGCCCGTCGGGTTGTTCGGATTGATGATCACCAGTGCCTTGGTGCGGTCGGTGATCTTGGCCTCGACGTCCTCGATGTCGGGGTTCCAGCCGTTGCTCTCGTCGCACCGATAATGCACCGGCTGGCCGCCGGACAGTGCGGTCATCGCGGTCCACAGCGGATAGTCCGGTGCCGGGATGAGGACCTCATCGCCGTCGTTGAGCAGCGCCTGCATTGTCATCGTGATCAGCTCGGAGACACCGTTGCCGAGGATCACGTCGTCGACGTCGAAGTAGGGGAAGTCGGAGATGAGCTCGTAGCGCGTCACGACGGCCCTCCGAGCCGAGAGCACGCCCGCGGACTCGGAGTAGCCCTGGGAATAGGGCAGGGCGTGGATCATGTCGCGCATGATGACGTCGGGAGCCTCGAAGCCGAACAGCGCCGGGTTGCCGATGTTGAGCTTCATGATCCGGTGGCCCTCGGCCTCCAACCGGGCCGCGTGTGCATGCACCGGTCCCCTGATCTCGTAGCACACGTTCTGCAGCTTCAGGGACTGCTCGAGCGGCTTGAGATTCTGGTTCAGGTGGGATACGTAAGGCCTACTCACGGGTTCAATTGTCGCAGCCGCAGGCAAATCGATTTCTCGGGGTTGGGGAGCGGGCTCACGGCGCCCCCATTTCGCCGACGGCGCCCGGTGGACCCGTGACGGCGCCCTTCGTCTCGCCGACGGCGCCCGGTAGACCCGTGACGGCGCCCTTCGTCTCGCTGACGGCGCCCTTCGACGAGCCGAAAGCAGCGAGCCCGCCCGGAATTCACCGGGCGGGCTCGTCGCGAGCGGAGCTTTCAGACGTCGATCGTCACGACCGGTGACCGGGCCGCTTCTTGCCGGCGGCCAATCCGAAGCCCTTGGCCTTCGAGGCACCGACCTCGCCAATCGTCCGATCGTCCGATGATGATCCGTTGGACGACGCCGCGGATATCTCGTCCTCGGCAGGCGCTGTCGACCACTCAGCGGGCGCTGCCGACGACTCGGCAGGCGCTGTCGACGACTCAGCGGGCGCTGTCGACGACTCGGCAGGCGCTGTCGACGACTCGGCAGGCGCTGTCGCGGTCTCCTCGGGCGCTGTCGACGACTCAGCGGGCGCTGTCGCGGGTGCCGAGGGTGCGGCTGTGGCCTTGGCGCCGGGGCGCTTCTTGCCTGCGGCCATTCCGAAGCCCTTGGCCTTGGCGGTACTCGCCTCGGTCACCGCGCTCACCGGGCCGGCTGCCTCGGTATCGGCGGCCGGCGCGGCGTCGGGCGCGGAATCGGCTTCGTTCACCTGGTTTTCCGCCGGTGTGGTCACCGCGGCGTCGGCGGCGGACGCATTCGGCTGCGCCGGAGTCTTGGCGGCGCCCCCTGGCTTCTTCATGGGCTTCTTGCCGCCACTCATCGCAAAGCCCTTGGCTGCGGCCTTCTTCGGAGCGCTGCTCGTATCACCGGATTGGGTGGCGGTGGCGGCGACCGCGGCCGACGACTCCTGCTCGGCGGGTGTGGGCGCAGCGGAGTTCGCGGCGGCACCGGGCTTCTTGCCGCCTTTCATTCCGAATCCCTTGGCGGCGGGCTTCTTTTCGGCTGGTGCGACCGCGGCCGACGACTCCTGCTCGGCGGGTGTGGGCGCAGCGGAGTTCGCGGCGACACCGGGCTTCTTGCCACCCTTCATTCCGAATCCCTTGGCTGCCGGCTTCTTCTCGGCCGCAGCGGCGTCACCCGAGCTTGCCTCAGCCGAATCCACGGGGGCGGCCTTGGCAGCTCCGGGCTTCTTGCCGCCCTTCATACCCAGGCCGACCTTCGGCTTCGGCGTGGCCTCGGTCGTGGTACCGGCCGAAGCGGTGGCCGCGGCGGGGGCCTTCTCCTCCTGGGGCTCGCGCTCCGGCTCCGGTGCCGGCTGGGGAATCGGACCGAGGAAACGTCCACCACGCTTGACCTCGGGGGCCCCCCGCGTGACCGACTCGAGCAGCAACTGTGCGACGTCGACGACCTCGACCTTGCCCTCGTTTTCGGTGCCCGAGGTCCGCGCGGTCACCCCATCGGTGAGCATCACGCGGCAGAACGGGCAACCGGTGGCGACCTTCTGCGGAACCTCGCCGCCGATCTGGTCGCCGAGGGTGCCGAGCGCCTCGTCGACCCGGTCGATGTTGATGCGCTTGCCGATCTGCTCTTCCATCCACATGCGGGCGCCACCTGCGCCGCAGCACATGGATCGTTCGCCGTGTCGCGGCATCTCCCGCAGATTCGACCCGGAGGCCGCCATCAGCTCGCGCGGGGCGTCGTAGACCTTGTTGTGACGACCGAGGTAGCAGGGGTCGTGATAGGTCACGCCCTCACCCAGCGGTGCGACGGGGACCAGACGCTTCTCCCGAACCAGGCGGTTCAGCAGCTGCGTGTGGTGTACGACCTCGTACTTGGCGCCCAGCTGGGGGTATTCGTTGCCCAGCGCGTTGAAGCAGTGCGCGCAGGTGACGACGATCTTCTTGCGCTGCTGCGGAGCGGTCGAGAAGACCTCGTTCATCATCTCGATGTTCTGCTGCGCCAACATCTGGAACAGGAACTCGTTGCCCGCGCGGCGAGCGGAGTCGCCCGTACAGGTCTCGCCCTCGCCAAGGACAAGGAAGTTCACCGCGGCGATGTCGAGCAGTTCGGCGACGGCCTTGGTGGTCTTCTTCGCGCGGTCCTCGTAGGCGCCGGCACAACCCACCCAGAACAGGTACTCGAAGCCTTCGAACGATTCGACGTCCTGGCCGAACACCGGGATCTTGATGTCCATCTCGTCGATCCAGTTGGTGCGCGCCGAGGCATTCTGGCCCCACGGGTTGCCCTTGTTCTCCAGGTTCTTGAACATGCCCGCGAGCTCGGTCGGAAAGTCCGACTCGATGAGCACCTGGTAGCGGCGCATGTCGATGATGTGGTCGACGTGCTCGATATCGACCGGGCACTGCTCCACACACGCTCCGCACGTGGTGCAGCTCCACAGGGTTTCGGTGTCGATGACCGCACCGAGTTCACCGTCGATCACCCCGGTGCCCGCCGACTCACCGACCAGCTTGCGGGCGGCCTCGGCACGCGCGGCCTCGGGGATCTTGGCGAGCTTGGCCTCGTCGGGATTGCCGTCGGCGTCGACGAGACCCACCTCGTCGCCGCCCATGTCGGTGCGTCCACCGGCGATCAGGTAGGGCGCCTTGGCCTGTGCGTGATCACGCAGCGACATGATGAGCAGCTTGGGGCTCAACGGTTTTCCGGTGTTCCATGCCGGGCACTGACTCTGGCAACGGCCGCACTCGGTACACGTGGTGAAGTCCAGCCATGCCTTCCAGGAGAAGTCCTCGGCCTTGCCGGCGCCGAAGGCGTCGACGTCGGGGTCGGCGGTCTCCATGTCGAGGACCTTGCCGGCCGACATCATCGGCTTGGCTGCACCGAGCGCGACGCCGCCGTCGGCCTCGCGCTTGAGATAGATGTTGAAGAACGCGGCAAAGCGGTGCCAGGCCACACCCCAGTTGATGTTGGAGCCCACCACGGCCAGCCAGACCATGCCGCTCATCAGCTTGATGACAGCAGCACCGGTGACCCAGTACTCCGACGACCCTTCAAAGAGCTGCGCGAAGTAATGGGTGAAGAAGGAGGTCCAAATAGGCGGATCCTCGAGGCCTGCCGAGATCTTGAAGGTCTTGACGAAGACCATGCCCAGACCCTCGAGCAGCACCACCCACTCGACGAAGTACGCGGCGCCGAACCGGGAGCCGGAGAAGCGGGAGAGACGCTCGGGCACTCGCGGGTGATTGAGCTGGCGGATGACCATCAACACGGTGATTCCGATGACCGTGCCGAGTCCGAGGACCTCGTCGGCGAAGATGTAGATGTTCCAGGCACCGATGACCGGCCAGTGGAAGTGCGGGTCGAAGATCTGCCCGTAGGCCTCGAACCAGAAAATCGCGCCGATGAGGAAGCCGAACATCACCAGCCAGTGTGCCCAGCCGACCGTTCGGAACTTCACCATCCGGGTGTGGCCGACGAACTCCTTGAGCATCGTCCACAGTCGCGGGAGGATCGGGAAGTAGCGTGAACTGTCCACGCGTTGGCCCTGTGCGATGGCGCGGACCATTGTCCACACGCCGCGTAGGAACAACGCCCAGCAGAACAGGCTGATGACCGCGGCAATCGTGCCGATGGTGATCGTCGTGGCATTCACGGCGTCACGGCCCCTCTCTGGTTGTCTAGAGACCTTCCGGCGCGGGCTGACGTGCGCGGGGTCCGACGTCTACTAGGGGTTAACCGTAATTGCCGAGGACGTGCAAGCGCTGCCAAGGCTGACCTAAGTAGCGTGCGGTCGGTCTGCAGAGTTGTCCAGGAAAGAATACCCGCTAGTAACTTACTGTCTAGTCAGTAGCGGATGTTGTGACATTGGCGACCTTCTCGAGTTCCTCGAGGGCGGTGTCGAGATGGGTCAGCAGCCGCTGCAGGCTCGGCAATTCCTTACGGGCGCCGATCAGGCCGAAGTTCACGTGCTCGGCGGTCGTGGTGACGGTGATGTTGAGCGCGAGACCCTCCATGGCGACCGATACCGGGTAGACGCCGTCGAGGCGAGCGCCGTTCCAGTACATATGCTCACTCGGGCCCGGCACGTTGCTGATGATGATGTTGAACTGCGGCGGCGTGTACCGGACGAAGCCGGGGATGGTGGCGAACGCCAGCGAGGCGATCGTCGCGGCGCCGTACGCGAGCGCCTGGAGCGGGGCGAGTCCGCGGATCACCTTCTTCGATTCGCGCATCGAACTCACCAGGGTGTGCAGCCGCCGCTCGGGGTCGGGCTGATCGGTGGCCATGTTCGCCAGGATCGCGGTGATCGAGTTGCCGTCCTTGCCGTCGGCCCCGCCGAGGTGCATAGACACCGGGACCGCCGCGATCAGCGGGGCCGACGGCAGGGCGTCGCGGTCGATCAGATAGGACCGCAGCGCACCCGAGCACATGGCGATGACCACGTCGTTGAGCGTGATGTCCATCTGCTGGGCGACCGCCCGCAGGCGCTCGGTGGGCCACTGCTGGGCGGCGAACCGGCGTGCACTGCCGATCGGGACGTCGAGGATCGTCTTGGGCGCCGGACGGAACGGTGCGGCGAAGTCCTTGTTGGTCATCGCCGTCCACGCGATCTTGGTGGTGGCGGGGACCATGCCGACGAGCTGTCCGCCGACCCCGAGAGCCGCACTCGCCAATCCCACCGCGCCGGACAGGCCGGGGATGCGGGAAGGGCTCGGCGCCTTGGGTTTACCCGATCGCCGATGGAGCGCCGGATCCCACGGCGCCGACCCGTTGCGGTCGTCGGGATCGGTGGACAGGCCCCGTTGCAGCATCCGCAGAGCCGAGACGCCGTCGATGAGCGAGTGATGGATCTTCGTGTAGAGCGCGACGCGGCCGTCGTCGAGACCCTCGACGACGTGCACCTCCCACATCGGACGATTGCGATCGAGCAGCGCGCTGTGGTGCAGCGACACGTAACGCAGCAGTTCCCGGACGCGGCCGGGCCGGGGGAGGACGGCGCGACGGACGTGGTAGTCGAAGTCGATCTCCTCGTCGAACGACCACGCCGTATATCCCATGATGCTGGCCGGACTCGCCGGGCGTTTGCGGAACAGTGAATGCAGCTCGGTACAGGCGCAGAACCGCTCGGTCATCTCCTCGGCCAGCTGATTCGACGACTGGCCTGCGCGCGGGACGAACAGCTGCAGCCCTCCGACGTGCATCGGCTGCTCGCGGGTCTCGGCGATGAGGAACATCGATTCCGTGATTGGCATGTAGGGCATGCGGCCACCCCCTCCTGCTGACTCGAGCTGTGGCTCGCATCACACTACCGCCTCTTGCGGCAGGCGCCCACACGAGATCTCTCGATGCGGGGCAGGAGGTTCCGGGTGCCGCATCAGCGGCCCGGGTTACGGTGGGCGGGTGGATCTGCGGAGCATGGTCCGACGTGCGATCCCGGTGGCGCTGATCGTCGTCGAGCTCGTCGTCACCGTCGCGGCGACGTGGGTGTTCTTCGCTGCCCACGGTCGTGTTCTGGCGCCAGAGCGGGTGCCTCGCGGCTCCACGCTCGTCGTGTTCGGGTCGCTGGTCTCCGACGACGAGCCCGGTGACTACGTGCGGGGCCGTCTCGACACCGCGCTGGATCTGTTCCGATCCGGTGTGGCAGTTCGTATCATCAACTCCGGCAATGGTTCTGCCGACGTAGGAGACGAGCCCGCGGCGATGCGCGCCTATCTCGAGCGGCATGGTGTGCCCTCGGGGGTGATCGTTGACGATCCCGCAGGGTTCGATACCGCCGACACCTGTCGACGCCTGCGCACGGTGTACGGCGTCGATCGTCCGGTGCTCATCACTCAGGACTTCCACGTCCCGCGTGCGATTGCGTTGTGCCGCAGTCTGGGTGTCGATGCGTCCGGTGTGGATGCGCGCTGCGAGTGCTCGGTGATCACACAGGCGCGCAACGTGATCCGTGAGGCGCTGCTCGCCCGCCCGAAGGCATTGGTGACTGCGGTGACCGGACAGTGAGAGCGCCGATCAGGTTATGCTTCGGGCTGATTCGGCTACGATCGCGGGATCACCGGCAGGGCGTTGGTGGTAGCGGGGCGGGCCGCTGGCATCCGAAGAGCCGCGGGTCCGGCGAGCGCACCGCGTGGGCCGGCCCGGCCGTCGACACCGTCGCTGCCCGCGCTGATGGATCGCACGCAGCGTATAGACCAGATCGTCGGTGAGATGGGCGAATTCGCGAGCGGAGGACAGTCATAGCCGCCCATCGTTACGAGCCGTCTACGAACTTCGCGGCGCCACTTGGTCTTTGTCGGTAGCGCCGATCGTGACCGCCATGTGTCCGAGGACGATCCACCAGGCGCCTCGCCCGGTCCCGCTTTCGGCCAGTGGTCGCTGGTGCGCCCGGTCAGCTCTGCGATTTATCGATCCCGACGCCACGGCATCGGGATCGGCAGGCGTGGGCGTCCGGTCACGTAGAGCGATCCCGGAAGGCGGCGCAGTAACTCGACGAGGAGCAGCGAGGCGGCCAGGGTCAGCAGGTACACCACGAAGGTGCTCCAGGGCTCGCCGACGAGAACCAGCATCGCGGGCCTGCCGTTCATCTGCGGGTACAGGATGAAGAACAACACCAGTACGTGGCAGAGGAACACGCTGAAGGACCGGTTGGAGGCGAACGACACCGCACGGGCGAATCGCGGCGTCATCTCGCGCCAGTGCCCACCCCACTGTGCGGCCACCGCATACAGGCACGTCATTGCCACGACGAGAAACGGCACGAGCGCGGGGTGGAACGCGGAATTGTAGTCGTGCACCGGCTTTCCCTCGTACCACACCCCGTAGAGGTAGGTGCCCAGGGCGAGGGCGGCCGTGGCCAACAATGCGCCGAACAGCCACCAGCCCTTACCGGACAGCCAGTGTCCGATCTCGTCGCGATGCACCGCGGCAATGGCCCCGTAGAAAATGAAGAACTGGTACGGGACGAAGGTCGCGTAGTTATGCCACCAGTACGTGGCGATCGAGGCCGGCGGCTCCCAGTAGGTGATGGTGACAGTGATCGCGAGTTGTGCGGCGAGGCTGGCCAGCAGCACCCACTTGTGCTTGCCCACGGTGGCCCGCACCAGCCACAGAACCAACGGGAAGAGCAGATAGACCTGCAACATCACGAACAAGAAGTACATCTGGAAGCCCGAGAGGCCCCACATCGCGAGTGCACCGAACTCGTTGAGGCTCGTCGGGACCTCGCGCAGTCGTCCGTGTACCCACATGTCCTCGACGACCCAGTAGATGAACGACCAGATCACGTAGGGGAAGATCACGAGCTTGATGCGGCGACGCCAGAACGACAGTGTCGAGAAGTCACGCTTGTCGAAGTTCTGGTACATCAGCACGAAGCCGGTGAGCGCGAAGAAGGTGTTGCGTGTGAAGTGCAACAGAATTGAGGTGGAGTTGACCGGCAGGCTGGTGAACTCGTCAGTGGTCTGGGTGAGGCAGTGGACAAAGATGACGAGCGAGAACGTCGTCGCGCGGATGAGATCGACGTGGTGCAGGTAGGCCCGCTTGGAGCGCTGCCCGACGGACGGGGCGGTGGCCGAAGGTGCCTGCGTCTGCACGCCGGTGGTGGTCGCGCGCGTGAGTGCTGTCGTCATTCCTCAACTCTCGAACGGCTGCTCGGGCTGGATGATCGCCACGCTGCGTGGGGGGCGGTCTCCCACGACACGGCCGACGACGTGCGGATGCGTCGTCGCATCCGTCGACCGTCGTGATCTATCCGTGATCAAGCGTCACAGTATCAGCGCTACCCTTGCGGGTCGCTGGGATGATTCTGGACATACGTTTCGAGTGAAGAACATCACATGAATTTCACAAATCCGACATGTGCTCTTGTGATGGATGTCGCCCTGACGTCATCTTTCCCTGCCGGCGGCCCGATGGGATTGCACTGAACAAAATCCTGTTGCCCTTCCTGCGGACGCGGCAGTCTGGCTGGCGCCTGCCCGCTCGGGCCACGCGCGGCGCGTGATCTGCGACATCGAATCCGGGCGGACCACGAGTTCGACAAGGAGAGGACAACACATGACAGATCAGCACACCGGGGGAGCATCGAGGAGATCGGTGGCCATCGTGGGCGCCGGACTGGCCGGGACCAGCGCAGCACTCGGGTTCGCCGACGCCGGTTTCGACGTCACCCTCTACAGCGACCGCAACCGCGAAGAACTCCGTGACAAGGTGCCGGCCACAGGGGTAGGCGTGCTGTTCGGCGCGCCGCGGGAGTGGGACGAGGAGATCATCGAGGATCTTTACGAGGTCGGTAACACCACCGGCATCAGTGTTCGCCTGCACGCGGGTAGCGGCGAGGAGCGCGCCGATGTGCTCGCATTCAATCCCGACTACGGCTATGTCGCGCAGGCGGTGGATCTGCGCTTGCGGGCCGACGACCGGCTCGGCCGTGTCCTGGACCGTGGCGGGCGCCTCGAGGTGGGGCATATCGACGCCGCTCGCCTCGACGAGATCGCCGGTGCCCACGACGTCACCCTCGTGGCCACCGGCAAGGGTGGCCTGTCGGCACTGTTCGAGGTCGACGAATCGCGCACGCGGTATCACGAGCCGCAGCGCCGGCTTCTGCAGGTGACCCTCGAGGGTGTCGACCACGGCCCACGCACATTCGCCTACCGCTCGCGCGAGGGCGGGCAGCACTCTCTGTTCAATCTCGACAGCGACAACGGTGAGATCTTCGTCGGCCCATTCCTGCACAAGGATGCCGGATCGACGTGGTCGTTGATCGTGTTCGCCAAGCCCGACGGGCAGTGGGCTCCGCTCATCGACAACGTCGTCGACGCACGATCGGCACGCCAGACCGTCCTCGACATCTTCGAGAAGTTCTTCCCGAAGGACGCCCCGGTGGTCTCGCAACTGCAGGTAATCGAGTCCGACCCGTACTCCTGGCTGACCGGCGCGGTGACCCCGACGGTTCGTAAGGCCGTCGGACACACCGCGAGTGGTCATGTGGTCGCCGCCATCGGTGACACCGCGATCGCCGTCGACCCGGTTGCGGGTCAGGGTGCGGCGAACGCCCTGATCCAGGTCGCCGAACTGGTGAAGGCGGCTCGCGCCCGGTTGGCCGACGACCCGAACGCCGCCCTCGACGAACGCTGGCTGATCAACGAGTTCGAAAAGCACTGGGAGCGACGCGGTCACGCGGCCACCGAGGTCACCCGTCTGTACCTCGGCGATCCGGACTTCGCCACCCACCTCGAGCTCGCGTTCCCGGCGGCGGCGGTGAACACCGACATTGCCTCCGCTTTGTTCGGCCTGCTGTCCGACCCGAATCCGTTGCTGTCGTTGAAGTCTCGCGACGACGTGTTGGGCTTTATCTCCGCCGTGGCCGGCGAGCCCGCCGACGATGTGCTGGCCCGGTTCGCGCCGGCTGGGGAGTTCAGCGCCGCTCCCGAGCAGAAGGAGACTGTCCTCGCCTGAGCGGCATCGCCGGTGGTCTCTCGACCACTGCGGCTGTGCCATACGAAGACAGACTGCACCACGTTGCCCGAAAAACCCGGCACTCGGGTCGAGGTCTGCTCACGTGGAATCTGTATTCGTGTGCGGGCATTCGATCAGCGGCCGTCGTGGGTCGGCGCCGCCAGGCCGACCGCGGCGACGATCTCGTCCACGAGGCGATCGAAGGTTCTCGACGACGGCGAAACAATCGACGAATGTGTTTGTCCGGCAAAGATTATGAGTCGGGATTTGCCGCCGCCCGCGGTGTCCGCGGTGAGGTAATCCTGGGTGAGACTCGCCGGCACGGTGGTGTCGAGGCCGCCGACGATCCCGAGTACGGGGATTTGCGGGTCGAGATTCTGGATCGGATCGACAGCGGAGTACCGACGTGGAACCCGCTGCGGCGGGCCGCCGAGTACCCGAATCACATTGCGGTCGCCGAGCGCTGCGGCACGACGCATATCGAGCGGCCCGGCGATCGATATCGCCGCCGCGGGACGATATCTCACCGGTACGCCGAGTTCACCGACGTTGCGGTAATCGCGGGTGGCCGTCCATACCGCGAGCTGGGCGCCTGCCGAGTGGCCGACCACCACGGATCGTCGTGTATCGATGATCGGGTAGTTCCGGGCCACGGCTGGGATGTCATTGACAGCGGCGGCGACGTCGGAGAACGTGCTCGGCCAGCCACCGCCGCTGCCCACACGTCGGTACTCGACGTTGAATACCGCCACGCCGCGGTCGGCGAGGGTGGCGGCGAAGACGTTGAAGCTGCCTGCACCGACGGTCTTGCTCCATCCACCACCGTGGATCAGGATCACCACCGGTATCCGGCTCGGGCGTTGATGGTCGGGGAGATACAGATCCATCCAGTTCTGAGTTGGATCGGGGTGGGGCACCGGGTAGGCGAAGCGCTGAATCCGGAGTCCGGCGGGTGCCACGGGCACTGGGGGTTGCGCCGCGTCGTGGGTGCCCGCGCAGGCCGCGAGCCCGAGCACGACGCACAGACCCATGACTGCGTACGCGAGTGCCGACCGCACTCGCGTGACACGCGACGGCGACGGGGGTACACACTCGGGCGGCACCTCCACATTGTGTCGCCATCGCGTCGGAACCGCCCATCCCGGTACCGACAATTACGCTGTGTGATACCCAAAGGGCACACCACAGGTCAGGGGGCAACGATGCGCGGTAAGGGTTGGGGTCTGGCGGACGCACCCTCGCAGCACGGGCGGGTGGCGGTGGTGACCGGCGCCAACTCCGGGATCGGGTTGGAGACCGCACGTCAGCTCGCCGGATTGGGTGCGCGGGTGGTACTGGCCTGCCGCAACCCTCGCTCCGCAGCCGAGGCTCGTGACAGCATCGCGGCAAGCACGCCATACGCCGACCTCGACATCGCCCGCCTGGACCTCAGTGATCTTGCGTCGGTAAGGGAATGCGCGGAGAAGCTCTGCGCCGAGTACCCGGTCATTGACATCGTCGTCGACAATGCGGGCCTGATGCGCCAGCGTCGCGAACTCACCGTGGACGGCTTCGAGATGGACTTCGGCACCAACTTTCTCGGCCACTACGCGTTCAACGCCTTGTTGCTCGGGGCGGTGACCGCGGCCGAGGCCGGGCGCGTGGTGACGGTCGGTTCCAAGGTGTATCGCGCGGGTCTCATCGACTTTGATGACCTGAGCATGGACCGCGGGTTCACCGCCGCGCGTGCCTACTCCCGCGCCAAGTTCGCCCAGCTGGTGTATGCGGTCGAACTGCAGCGGCGACTTACCCGCGCCGGGCAGCGTGCCCTGTCGGTGGCCGCGCATCCCGGCGCCACACAGTCCGGTGTCATGCGCGATCAGAACGCAGTCCTGCAGTGGCTGTTCACCACACCGTCACTGCGCTGGCTGCGGCGCACCTTCATCATGGAAGCCTCCGGCGGGTCGCTCGTCACCGTGCGTGCCGCCACCGATCCGGCGGTTCTCGGTGGTCAGTACTACGGCCCGCGTGGCGCCATCGGGTTCAGCGGTCCACCGGTCCAGATCCCGTTGGCCGAGAAGGCCACCGACCCCGCACTGGGCAGGCAGCTGTGGGAGTGCGCGGAGAAGCTCACCGGGGTGCATGTCGATCTGTAGATCGATCGGGGGCGTAGTGATGCCATGGCTGAAGCGCTGTGCGACGACGTGCTCGTGACGCTGGCGATCTTGCATCTCCATGCGGGCACAACACAATGAGAACCTCTACGACGCATAGTGGAGCGGGATCGCGCCGCCGTGGGTGGCGTGGTGGTGGGTCGATCGCGGCGCGGAAGTCGCAGCGGTGCACTGCCGGTTGCTCACCGCGCTGGTCTTCGAATGGCCGATCCGGAGCGACGGTCAACTGGACCAAGGGTTTTCCCGGGCTCCATCATGAGGACTGGCTCTATCCGGTGCTCTGTGATCAGACCGCCTGCGGACCCGATTCGGCGATGAGGACTAGGTGTCCGCGGGATTGGCCGACCATCATCGGCAGGTCCGCCCGGCGCGTGCGGTGATCGTCGTCGTCGGCGGCGAGGCGTCGGCGGCGAGGCGTCGGCGGTGAGTGTGGCCGCCAACAGTGCCGCACACAGTCCGGATACCAAGGTGGGCTGGTATTTTCCCGGCCCAACACCGCTGCGGACGTATCATCGGCGCACCTGACACTTACGTCGATGGCCGGCTTGAACACGCAGCGGTTCGACTGCACCCCGACCATCGAGTCGTCCCCCGACGACGACAAAGCCGGACTCGACGGGGGCACGGTGGACTGGTCCACCGGCCAGCCCCCGGCACAGGCGACCTCGTGCTGTGGGCGGTCGGGCGGGCCGCTGCCAAAACCGACGGGCTGCCCACTGCGCTGCTCGACGACGAGGGCGTCGTGCAGGAGACGCCGACCCTGCAGAACCCGTTGTATCCGAACATCTTCGCTATGGGCGACGTCGCCACCGATTCGCTGAGGTCCTCGGCGCGTAAACGCCCCGACCGCCGGTCGCCCACAACGCCCGCGCCCATCTACCGAGCGCCCGGACGCGGGCGTACCACCCGCCACCCCGACGGTGGGTTGGTACTCGATTCGCAGACCGACGGTCTCCAGACGTTCGTGCCCACGGGCGGACGTTCTGGTTCCTCGCGAGGGCGGTCGTCGAGAGTGCTCTGGCCGGTTATCGCGCGGCGTGGGAGCTATCACGGCGTACGTCCAAAACGGTAAGACCCCGATCGGTGTCGACTCGATAGTTGCTCGACCGTTACAACCTCGGGTTCAACCGTCAGGTTTGTTCGGTATTCTATGGTCCTGTCTCACGCGAAAGGGGGAGCCATCATGATCGACAACATCTTGTGGAGCGCGATTCAATCCAACGACACTGTGCTCGCTGTGCTGCAGTACATCGTCAGCGGCGTCAAGTAGAACATCACCCGACGTGCCCCGATCCTCGGTGAGGATCGGGGCACGTTGCTTGTCCGACGGTGCCTGCGCGCGCGGGTCTGGACAGGCGAATCGTCCGGTGAACGCCCGCAGGGACAAGTCGGCGCTGGTGATATCGGGCGGCGTGGCGCCGACCGCGCGAATCGCGTGCAGCGCGGGCATTGCGGTGCCCCGTCATCCCGATCGACGCGAAATTTCGCTGATAGCAGAGATCAACGCCGGTTCCGCGGGCAGATCATGTGCTCGTTGCTGACACGGGGTTCGCCGCACCTGGATCTGAATCGCTTACCAGCCAGTGATGTCCCATGAGTGATCGGTGGGTGTAGTTTCTTCGAGCAGGGCGGGTCCCCGACCGCGTGATGGTTCAGGACGACGCCTGATCCGATTCCGACTTGGCGATCTCTGCGCGGACCTCATCCATGTCGAGACCCTCGACGGCGTCGATGAGCTGCTCGAACTGCGCTGCGGGCAGAGCGCCCGGCTGATTGAAGACGAGGACGCCGTCGCGGAAGGCCATCAGCGTGGGGATCGACCGGATGCCCAGGCTCCCGGCGAGCTGCTGCTGCGCCTCGGTGTCGATCTTGCCGAAGGTGATGTCGGGGTGGGCTTGGGCGGCCTTGTCGAAGACCGGCGCGAACTGGCGGCAGGGCCCGCACCAGCCGGCCCAGAAATCGAGAAGCACGATTCCTTCCTGTTCGACAGTGGCTCCGAAGTTCTCGAGAGTGATCTCGTGTGTACTCATTTCCCTGTCAAGGCCGACCCGCCAGGACCTATTCCCGTCTCTCGGTCAATCCACCGGGACGCCCAGGCCGGCGCGCGCATCGGCGATCTCTCGGGTGATCCGCGCCGCGTCCCATCCGAGCTCGGCGCCTGCGATCTGTGCCATCTCGGCGAGGTCGTCGTCGGCGGGCCGGCCGACGGTTCCGATGCCGGTGCGTCGCAGCAACAGATCGAGAAGGGTGCGTGGCGATTCGTGTCGCGCGGAGTGGGCCACGGCCGCCAGGGGGATGCCGTCGTGGGTGACCGTGCGCGCCAGAATCGGGCGTTCGATGGCCGCCGCCAGCACGTCGTCGGCGTCGGCGCCGTAGATCTGCTCGACGATCGCGACCGTCCGTTCGTCGATCCCGCCGGCGTGGCGAGTGTGCTCGCCGGTGGGCAGGCAGCCGGCGAGAAGTGTTGTTGCGCTGGAACTCCGACGTATCGTCAGACCCTCTCGCTTGGCCAGGGCGGTGACCGCCTTCTGCACAAAGGCCCTCGAACTGATGTACTTGCCGCCCGTCGCGGTGACGATGCCGGCGAGTCCGTCCCTGCGGTGGTCGACGAGTTCTGAAGCGCGACTGGCGTTGTAGGTGTCCTCCCCGTTCTGCTCGGTCAGCGGTCGCAAGCCGCCATAGGCCGCGACCACATCGTCGAGACCGAGTCGGACCGGAACCATCGATGCGGAGTTGATCTCCTCGAGGAACGCCTCGATCGACGCATGGGTCAGCCGCCAGTCCTCGACCGCGTCCCGATAGGGGGTCTCTGTAGGCCCGATCAGTGAGAGTCCACGCCACGGCGCGAAACTGAAATGTCCGTGCCCGGAAACGGTGAGCACCATTGTCGTCGACAGTTCGCGGGTGACGAGGTAGATGCCTTCGGACCGGACCGTCGGCGGCGGCCCCGCGATACTTTCGGTCAGCGGGCTGCCCGCCAACACATCACGTGCCCATGGTCCGGTGGCATTGACGGTGACGCGGGCGCGTACCTCACCGACCTGACCGGTCAGCTGATCGCAGACATGTGCCCCGAACACCCGTCCGCCGCCGCCGATGATTGTCTGCACTGCAACACCATTGGCGATGAGTGCGCCGTGCTCGACGGCACTGCGCAGGAAGGCCAGGGTGAGACGTTCGGGGAAGGCCATCATTGCGTCGTGGAACAGTGCGCCGGAATGCAGGTCAGTCAGGCCACGTGCGGTGAGTTCATTGTGATCGAGGATTCCATGCCGTGGAATGTGTTTGGTGGGTTCACTGATTCGGTTGCGGTCGACCGAAAGGAGTTCGTAGACAGTTCAGTCCCACGCGTTCGACGATGCCGGGATCGGGCAGCACCATCGGAATCGGTGAGACCGGGTTAGGGGCGATCGACATCAGGGTCCGCCGCTCCGCCAGGGACTCGCGCACCAGTCGAACATCGAATTGCTTGAGGTATCGCAGTCCGCCGTGGATCAGTTTGCCGGTCGCCGCCGAGGTCGCACCGCCGAAGTCGGACCGCTCGACGAGCGCGAAGTCGAGTCCGCGGCTCGCCGCCTCATAGGCGACTGCCGCACCGGTGATGCCGCCACCGATGACCAGGACGTCGACCGTCGTTGTGCGACCGCTGAAATCATGGCGGCGTAGGTGCGGTGCGCGGGTCATCGGGCACTCCTCAGCGTGTCGGCACATATCCTCTTCAGGAGGGCATCTCGCTCGCTCTCCACATCGAGCCACCCCAGGCGCAGAACGCGCGCGGTGGTCATCCACGGAGTGATTCGGTCGGGACCGATTCCGGTGAGCCGTTGGTACTCGGCGAGATAGCTTCGTAGCATCAACCGTTGAACCGATTGGTAGACAATGCGTTGCAATGTGGAGATACCGGGGAACGGTTCAGCTTCGGTGAACAGGACGATGGTGGCGGCCACATCGGCCGCCGGATCTCCCGAAGCGGTCGACTGCCAATCGATGGTGGCAAGGCCTTCGCCGTGTTCGAAGACATTGAGGGGGTGGAAGTCAAGGTGCAACACGGCGTTTCCGGATGGCATCGCGTGAATGTGCGTGCGCAGGTCATCTCGCTCGACGACGGTAAGCGGCGCGAACGCCTCGGTATCGAGCAAGTTGACGGCGATGTCACAAATATCTCGGAACGCCTGGCCCGTTGTGGAGTGTATGAAGGCGTGAACATGTGCAAGCCGGCGGGCAACCGAGGGTATGAGGTACGGGCGTCGCTCGGCGACAGTGGTCAGGGCGGCACCATGCAATCGGTCGAACGCGACGCCGATGCGCCCGTCCTCGAGGGCCACTACTCCGTGACAACGAATGGGGGTGATGCCCAACTCGAAAGCCTGCTCGGAGTTGCGAACTTCGAGAGACGCGGCCTCGGTGCCGAGGACATCGGTGAATACCTTCAGGACCTGTCCGGGAATCCACTCGTAGATGACGGCGGTCCTTCCGGTGGCGATCGGCGGCCCCGGAACGGTCGTCATCCGACTTCCTTGGTGTCGCCGTATCCGATGCGCAGGGCGTGCTCGATGACTCGATACTGCTGACTCTCGTCAAGAGTACGAGGCTCGCCAACAGCCCTCGCGCGCCAATGCATCTCGGACAGCCACTCAAGAAGCAACGCATTCTCGGCGGCGGGGGTAGGTCACTGCCGAGAGTCACAGCACCGTGGTTGGCCATGAGTGCGGCGAGGCGGTCGGTCAACGCCGAATGAACGGCACTGGCCAATTCTGTTGTGCCGAACGTCTCGAATGGCGCCACCTTCAGTGCACCGCCGAGTGACAATTGCTGGTAATGGATGACGGGCAATTCGTCGCATACCACCGACATGGCTGTGGCGAATCGTGAATGGGCGTGCACCACAGCGGTCATTCCTTCGAATTGCGCCTGTCGGTACACGCCGAGATGCAGTTCCATCTCCGAACTCGGGGCTAGCGCGCCGCTGATCACTGCGCCGGTGGCGAGGTCGACGACGGTGACATCGTCGGCGATTGCGGTGACGAGATCGATACCTGACGCGGTGATACCCACCATCTGGCCCAATCGGGCGCTGATGTTCCCCGCCGTGCCGACGAATAGCCCTCGTTCTCCCAGGTGGCGTGAGGTCGAGGCGACTTCTTCACGCAGTTCTTCGCACTCGGTCGTCATGGCCATGAGGATCGACTGATAAGAAAGCAAAGTCAAGTTTGGTATTGTATGGATTGGGGCGGTCGACTGCAGTTATGGTGATCCGGTGCATCATGCCCCCGATGACTCGCTATCGGGCGCCGCGCAGTGTTCACGGTCCGATGACCTGTCCGCGGTGCCGCTCCGGCGCATCCCGATCCAGATGCGATCACGCGACAAGGTCAGTCGGGCACTCGCAGCTGCAGATCGCATTGCCGGACGCGAGGGCGTCGAGGCACTCACGTTGACCAGGGTTGCCGAGGAGGCCGGGCTGTCTGTCGGCGCCTTGCATCAGTATCTGCCCGATCGAGATGCGATCTCGGCAGCGTTGGTGGTCCGGTATCACGAGCGTATCGAAATGTTCATGGACGACATCATCGACCGTGTCGAAGTCGATGAGATCGCCGATCCGGTCGCCGAAGTTGTTGGACACATCGCTGCGATCTACACCGATGAGCGCAGCGCGCGGATCGTGCGCTCCGTCGCAGCGCTGCCCGGTGGACTCGGACGTGCCCACAAGGCCCGAATGGCTGTCAAGGTGTGTCAGTTGATGCAGGTGTGCGGATTGTCTGACTGCGGTATGACTGTGGCGCGCACAGTGTTTGCTGCTGCCGACGCTGTGATGCATGAGGCATTTGGTGACGTTGGAGAGAGTGCGGACGGGCCGGATACGGACCTCTTGAACGAACTCGAGGCCATGATCCGCGCCTACTTGGTGAATCGATGATCGCTCAGAGTGGTCTCACCGACGACTTCCAGTGAGGTCAGTCCGATCAATAGTGCGCGCAGGCCGAGGAGCAGACTTGCCATGTCGTCGGTGGTGGGGTTGGCAATGCGATGCAGTGAGAATCCGTCGATGAGAGCAAGCATGCTGTTGGCAGCCAGAGGGTCTCGTACCCCGCTGGCATTGAGTGCTTGCCGAGCAACCTGACGGGTTGCGTCGATGATCTCGATGACACGCTCGCGCAACTCTGGTTTGCGCGACGCGTAGAGGTACACCTCGAATTGAGCGATCGTATGAAGATCCTGGTCGCTACGCAAGAATTCGATGAACTGCTCGATGAGAGCGCCACCAGACGAACCCGACTGTGACACAGCCTTCTCGAGATCGCTGAGCCGGGCGACTTCTCGGTTCATTGCCTCCCCGACCGCCTCGGCCATCAACTCGTCGATCGACTCGAAAAAGTAGCTCGTGGACGACGGTGGTAGTCCTGCTTCGGCGGCGACCGCTCGATGCGTGACCGCAGCCAGTCCCTGGCGTGCCATGATGCGAATCGTTGCGTCAAGGAGTACTTGGCGGCGGCGGCGGCTCGTCTCACGAATGCCACGCTCGCCGGTTTGGCTGTTGGTCATGCGCTCCTCATCGTGTGCACCGTTGTCGGTGGCAGCGGAAGTCGCTGCGGTCTGGGTCTGAAGGTCAGTAACCGGTAGGTCGAAGGACGTCGTGCCGTACGGGCATCGGAAGTACTCAGCCGAGACTTACCAACACCCCATACTGCGAGGAGAAGTGTACGAGGTGGCTTATGACGAGAGGGCGCGCAGCAGGTGTACGGCAGCGTCGTCGTCGTCGATCTCTGCAGGGTCTGGCATACCGTCGCCCCTGGCTGATTCGGTGCTGACCAATCCCGGAGAGATCGAGACGAATCGGATACGACTGTCGGCATACTCGGATGTGGTAGGTGTTCATCGGTACGCGCAGGGCGGCCTCGGGCGCGGAGTAGGGCACTGTAGTGGGATTCCGTACCAGCCGGCGAGGGAGTGGGGATGCACGATTGTTCCTTGTCCACGTTCGGCCATATGAGCGGTGAGTAGAACCAGATAGTTCACGCCGACATCGCAATTGGAGCGCATGTATGAGGTGATATCGGCAGCGGACAGGATCCTGCGATTCTGTAGGGACGACATACGAGGTCCCTCTGTTGCGCATTCGTGGTTGCCGATGTGGAGGTGAACCCGGGTCTCGCGGTCTGCCGAGCACCGGTCGATCGGTACAAAATCACGCACCGACTGCGGCCGGTGTTGCAGGCCGTCTGTGTCCCAGTCGTTTGGCCAGGGGCAATACGGCGAGCATTCCGACACCGGGGATGAGAAAGGCAACGCCGATCGTTGATCCTGCTGCCACGGCCCCGATCGCCACTGCTCCCAGAACCACCCCGGCATAGTTGAACAGGTTCACGCGCGCGATGATCTCGTCGCGTCGATCTGGAAGTATGTGTCCGGCGGCGCTGAAGGTGAGCGGGATGAGGATGCCTCCGGCTATCCCTGCAATCGCGAAGCCCGCGATGGCGCCACCGAAGCTGGGGACCGACGCTACCAAGACGCACCCCAAGACTCCCACTGCCGTAGCGGACACACCCAGGCGCGCCGATGAGGTACGTCTCTTGATGGCGTCGCTTGCCAGTCGAGAGATCAGGGTCGTGCTCTGATACAAGGCGTAGCCCAGCGGTGCGAGTCCGGCTGCACCGTCGAAGGAGTCGGTGAGGTACACGGTGCTCCACGTGGACACCGCCGAATCGAGCATGTAGGCCGCAAGCAATACCAGACCGACCGCCCAAATGGATCCGCGAGGTAGCCGAGGCATCGCCGCCGCGCCGTTGCGATCGCCCGGCGAGGCCTCGGGTGTGCGCGCTTCGCGCGTAGGGTCGAGGCCATAAGCGGCCAATACTGCCACCGCCGCCTGCACCATCGCCGCGACCATGAGTGCTCCGGATGCTGCCCCGCTGGCGCTGAGGAATCCGCTCATCGCCAATGCCCCGAATCCTGATGCCGCGGTGTAGCCGGCGTAGAGCAAGCCCAGGAGTGGCCGCCCGGACTCCGCCTCGAGCAGCGTTCCCTGCATGTTCTCTGATGCGTCCATCGTTCCCAGTCCGACGCCGTAAATGACTACGGCGGTGATGAATACGGTAAAGGAGGGCGCGAAGGTCACCGTGCAAATCGCCGCGACCTGGACCATCAGGGCCACGCACACCGCAGTTCGACTGCCTCGCCGAACTGCGATGAGATCAGCGAAGAGGGAGCCGAGTCCGGCCATGACACAAGTTCCCAGCAGGATGATCGAGACGCCCTGATCGCTGATGTCCCATTGACGCTGGAAAGTTGGTAAGGCGGTCATTACCGCCGCGTAGCCCAACCCCTGAGCTGCGTAGCAGGCGAGAACTGATGTCCGCCGCAGCCGCGGTGAGTCACCAGGGAAGTGCATCGCATCTCTCCGTCCTCTCCACACAGTGTGTGGGTTACGCGATCGAAAGACCTGTACGCATGTCCAGATTTTCATGATGAGCTAACCGCGTCCAGCTTTCGGCTCGACCTTGCCGGCAGCGACCACCACTATGGATTCTCCGCTGTTCTCATTTGCTTCTGCAAGGCGATCGCCAACGGCTACAACGTCTCCGCGCTGTGCGGCCGGGATAGCTTGCGGTCGGCGGTCAGCGGTATCACCTACACGGGTAGCTATTGGATGAGCGCCATTCCGTTCGCCGCTGGTATGGCGACGATGGCCAAGCTCAAAGAACTCGATGCGCCTGCGTTGTTCCGCGAACTGGGCTCCTTGTTGACGGAAGGTCTCGTCGACGTCGCCGCCGGACACGGCCTGACGTTGGTGGCCTCCGGTGAGCCTGCGCTGTTCTATCTCCGCATCGCCGATGACCCGTCACTGGTGTTGCATCAGCGCTGGATCGCCGAATGCGTCCGGCGCGGAGTATTTCTGACCTCTCACCACAACCACTTCATCAATGCCGCCCTCACTCGCGACGACATCGCGCGAACACTGGAGATCGCCGACGAGGCATTTCGCGTGGTCGTCTGACGGGTGCTGGTTCGACCCACCCGGCGTGCGCTCAGGTGAGCCCCGAGTGCTCCGCCGAAACCTCCGCGGCCTCGCCCGCGGAGGTGTCCTTGAGGGCTACACCGGACGCGCCGAGTTGCCGGGCGCCGGTCACCAGCGCCGCGACGATCCGGGCGGCGTCGGCGTACCCGAGACCGTCGGGCGGGTGGATGTTGGAGATGCAATTGCGTTCGGAGTCACGCCGACCCGGCTCGGGCGCATACGTGAGGTAGATCCCGAGACTGTCGGCCACCGATAGGCCCGGCCGTTCGCCGATGATGACGATCAGCGTCTCCACACCGAGTGCTTCGCCGATGTGGTCGCCGAGAGCCACTCGGGCCTGCGAGGCGAGAACCGGTGGTGCGACGGTGAATTGCGGCAGTAGAACAGATGTCAGGGCGTCGACGAGGGCAACGGCGTGGGTGTCGACGGCGGTCGCCGACAGTCCGTCGGCAATGACGATGCCGATGTCGGCCCCCGACGACTCGATCGATGACAGATCCGCGGGCATCCGGCCGAGGTCGGGTCGACGCAAGTATTCGGCGCGGGAGGAGGCGCGGCTGGTCACCGCGATCGGCTCATCGAAACCCAACTCCCGCAGTCCCTTGCCAACGGTGTTGATATCCATCCGGGTGTGGACGGCGTCGCGGGCGGCGGCGTGATCGGCCTGGAAGCTGAGTACATCGCGCGTCGAAAGGGTATATCCGCTGCGCTGCAATCCGATTCGTGCCTGTGTGGTGCGCCGCATCGGATCCCACGGGTCGTGGGCGGGGGTGTTGCCGGTGCTCATGAGGCGGCCAGTCCGCGCAGCGGTGAGGTGTGTGGATCGAGGGGGGTGACCCGTCCGCCCTCGTCGGCCATGCCGATGGTCTGCATCCATGCCTCGAATTCCGGTGCGGCGCGCAGTCCCATCACCTCGCGCAGGTAGAGCACGTCGTGAAAGGACAGGCTCTGATAGCCCAGCATGATGTCGTCGGCGCCGGGCACGGTGATGACGAACGGGCAGCCCGCCAGGCCGAGCAGGCTCAGCAGGGTGTCCATGTCGTTCTGATCGGCCTCGGCATGGTTGGTGTAGCAGACATCGACACCCATCGGCAGGCCGAGGAGCGTGCCGCAGAAGTGATCCTCGAGGCCGGCGCGGATGATCTGCTTGCCGTCGAACAGGTATTCCGGCCCGATGAATCCAACGACGGTGTTGACCAGGAGTGGGTCCAGTGCCCGGGCCACCGCATACGAGCGGGTCTCCAGGGTCTGCTGATCAACCGGCCGACCCCCGGTGCCCAGGTGCGCGCCCGCTGACAGTGCGGACCCCTGACCGGTTTCCAGGTACATGACATTGTCGCCGACCGTGCCACGCCTCAATGATCGTCCGGCTTCGTTGGCTTCGCGCAGCACGGCGAGGTCGACGCCGAATCCGCGGTTGGCACGTTCGGTTCCGGCGACGGACTGGAAGACCAGGTCGACCGGCGCGCCCTCCTCGATGAGCCCGATGGTGGTGGTCACGTGCGAGAGCACACACGACTGCATCGGAATGTCGAAGCGGGTACGGACCTCGTCGAGCAATTTCAGCAGGGTGGCGGTGGCGAGCGGTGAGTCGGTCGCCGGGTTGATCCCGACCACCGCGTCACCACAACCGAGCAGCAATCCGTCGAGCAGCCCGGCGGCGATGCCGCGCGGATCGTCGGTCGGATGGTTGGGCTGTAGCCGTGTCGCCAGCCGGCCCGGCAATCCGATGGTCGTGCGGAACGCCGAGATCACCTCGATGCGACGGGCGACGGCGATCAGGTCCTGGTTGCGCATCAGTTTGCTCACTGCCGCAACCATTTCTGGGGTCAGCCCGGGTGAGACGGCGCGCAGCCGACGCGGGCCGTCCGGATCGCCGACCTGCTCGAGCAACCAGTCCCGCATCCCGCCGACGGTCAGGTGCGATACCGGCGCGAAGGCCTCGCGGTCGTGGGTGTCGACGATCAGCCGGGTGACCTCGTCGGACTCGTACGGCACCACCATCTGTTCGAGGAACACCTTCAGGGGGAGGTCGGCGAGCACCCAGGCGGCGGCTGCCCGCTCGGCGTCGGACTCCGCGGCGCACCCGGCCAGCTCGTCGCCGGATCGTGCGGGCGTGGCCTTGGCCAGCACCTCGACGAGGTCGGCGAAGGTGTAGGTCTGTCCGCGCAGTGTCTGACGGTAGGTCACGAGAGTCCTTCTTCGGCGTCGGGAATGGCCTGGAACTCTTCGTCGGCGGTGGCGAAGACGAGCCGCTTGCGGCTGTAGAAGCCAAAATAGCCCATGATCACGGCGAACACGATCAGAGCGCCGGTGGCGGTGATGTCGATGAGGAAGGTCGCGACGACCGCCAGGACGGCGACGACGAGGGTGAACGAGGTGGTGACGATGCCGCCGGGAGTGCGGTAGGGGCGCGGCGGTTGTGGCTCGCGGACGCGCAGGACGATTTGGCTGGTCACCATCAGCATGTAGCTGAGCGCGACCCTCGAAGACCGCCGTGGTCAGCAGCATCGCGCCCTCACCGGTCAGCGACAGGCCGAGTCCGATGACGCCGGGCACGATCAGCGCCAGCGTTGGCGCCTTGCCGGAGTTGGTGACCGAGACGAACGACTTCGGCAGATACCCGGCGCGCGACAGCGCGAACAGCGCCCGGGCGTGGATGCTGTTGTGGTTGGTGATCAGTCGCCGCGGGGCCGGATACTCGGCGGCCTTCACCTCGCACATCGACCCCGGCTCGATGGGTCTCAACATCGTTGTCGCGGTCCGCGCCTTCGTCGGATTCGCATCCACGACCACCCTCTCGGCCGAGTCCCGACGGCCCTTCCGCAGCGTTCCCCGCATCCTGATCTGGCCGCCGCCGTGATCTATCTGCTCGCGGTCATTTCGCAATAGTTGTGGACAATCATTTCGGACTTCACTCGACCTCTACGCGTACCGCATCGGGATAGAAGGCGAGATGATCGGCAATCTCAGCGACCGCCCGATAGGGGTCGGCATAGAACCATGCCTTGTTCGGGGCCTCGGTACCATCAGCGCCGCGCAGACCGTGGTAGCCGGCGTCACCCTTGTACGGGCAGTATGTGCCGTGTCCACTCGCGGTAAGCACGTCGGCGACGACGTCATCACGCGGAATATACTGCACCGGTGGATAAGTGGCCTCCCGCACCGTCATCGCGTGCGTGGTGTCGGCAATGAGTTGCTCGCCCAGCCATACCCGTACCCGACCGGGTGTCGGTTCGACGGTGATCGGATGGGTGGCGTCCGGGGTGAGTCGTGGTCGGTCGCTCATCATGCATCCTGGCGATGGTCGGTTATCTGACTGTCTCGGAGAAGCCTTGCCGCAGTGCGGAGATCCGCGGCAAGCGCGGCGGGAGCGAGGACGCGGACACCGAGCAAACCGGGTGCGGCGAGCATCGGCACGGTCAGATGGGCACGTGCCCGCACGAGCGTCGAATACTTACCCTGCGCCTCGAAGTCGAGAGTCAGTGCCGCGTCGACCGGCCCCCACCGTCCGATCTCGCGCCAGCGCTGTGCGCGGCGGCTCTCCACGACCTCCATCGCCGGCCGGACGAAGGGGACCGCGGTGATGTCGATCCAACTCGAGCCGGTAGCACCCGGTTCGCCCACATCGGCCTCGTCGGTTACTCGGAGCAGGCTGGCCTGCCATTCGGCGCGGCGTCCGGGGTCGCTGAGATAGTCGAATGCAACCTCCGAGGCGACATCGAAGTGGACTGTCACATCGGCGATCTGCAGGCGGGCTGTCGACTTCATGCCGATGCCCTCAGAGTCCGCGCCAGGACTGCGGGCTCGAACTGCCCGCGGAGTAATTTTCCAGCGGCACCTTGTTTGCCTCCCACGCGTCGATCACCGGTTGCACGATGCGCCAGCATTGTTCGGCCGCGTCGCCGCGGACCGCGAGGGTGGCGTCGTCGTCAAGGATACCCGAGAGCACCTCGGCGTAGGCCCGGAGCGACATATGGCCGAGGTCTGCGTTGAAGTCGATGGTCTTGACGGCGAACGGGTTGGTGCCGTCGTGGATTTTCAGTTGCGCGTTCATCACATTTGGACCCAGCCTGAGCCGCAACACATTCGGTGCCACCTCGGCGCCGAACTGCTCGGGTAGATGTCGCACTGGGCGGAACGTCAGCGCTATCGCCGTGACCGGCGGAGCCAGGGCCTTGCCGGAGCGCAACGGGAACGGCACCCCATCCCAGCGGGGTGCGCGCGCCGGACGTGGCCTCGGCCGGCATCTCGGTGTTCCGCGCGGGGCCGACGCCCTTCTCATCGACGCAGGACGGCAGCCCGTTTGCCGTCGACTTCTCCCGCGGTGTAGCGCCCCCGACGGCGATGGCGAGCGCGTCGCCGTCCCAGATCTACGTCGCCCGCGGCGCCGCGCCCGTCACATCACGCAGGTCATGTTCTCCGAGTGTCGCCGGCCAATCCATCGCCACCACGACGAGCGGGTACATCAGGTGGCTCCGCATCATGTCCCGCACTGCGCCAGCGCCCGCGATTGAACTCTGCGCGCCCCCACCCCGAGATCCTCGTCGTTGGTCACATCACCGGTGGCTCCGAGGAGGATCAGGGCGGTCTTCGGCATGGCCTCTCCCGGTGACCATGTCCGGTGAACACCGAACCGGTGGACGCGGCATACCTCGTCCGACGCCTACTCGCACCCGCATCGGCGCAGGTGCGGATGCGAGTAGGCGTTGGACCGACTCGAGCTGAGTACTCCCCTGAGCGGACCGACGCAGGGAAGAATCGTCTGATGACCACCCGCATCGAGGACTACGGATTTGTTGGTGACTGCCGGACTGGGGCCCTGATCTCCCGGTTCGGACGCGTGGACTGGCTGTGCGTGCCACGTTTGGATTCACCGTCGATCTTCGCCGCCCTGCTTGGCTCGCACGAACACGGCAGCTGGTCGCTGAAGCCGACGGGTGAGGCGACCGTGGCCGACCGCCATTACGACGGGGACACGATGATCCTCGTCACGCGGTGGGAAACCGAATCCGGTATCGCCGAGGTGCACGAATTCATGCCGATCAACGGCGGTCGCGTCGATCTGGTCCGCCGGGTGGTCGGGATCACCGGCACCGTGGAGTTCACCACCTCCCTGCGCATGCGCTTTGACTATGCGCGGGCGGTTCCATGGGTCCGCCAGGTCAGCGACGGTGAACAGCCGGGACTGCTCGCAATCGCCGGCCCCGACGCCGTCCTTATCCGCGGCGTCGCCTTGCATGCCACCGATCAGGTTCACCGCGCGGACTTCGCTGTCGCGGCCTGCGATCACCGCGACCTTGTGTTGACCTGGTTCCACTCCTACACACCCCAGCCCGACGCTCTCGACGTCGACGCGGCTCTGTTGGAGACCAGACAATGGTGGACACAGTGGGCCGGACACATCGAGCATAATGGTCCACATCATGATCGGGTCGTCCGATCGTTGATCACCCTGCGGGCCCTGTCGAATCTCGATACCGGGGGCATCGTCGCAGCCGCGACCACCTCACTACCAGAAATGGTTGGCGGAGAGCGTAACTGGGACTACCGCTATGTCTGGCTGCGAGATGCCGCACTGACTCTCGACGTACTGATCCGCCACGGCTTCGTCCACGTCGCCGACCATTGGCGCACCTGGTTGATGCGCGCGATCGCCGGCGACCCCGCGCGGGTCCAGATCCTCTACGGCATTGCCGGAGAGCGTGATCTCCCCGAGCGTGAACTCTCGCTGCCCGGTTATGAGGACTCCGCCCCGGTCCGGATCGGCAATGCCGCAGTCGATCAGTTTCAGGCCGACACGCTCGGCGAGGTGATGTGCGCTCTGCATGCCGCGCGCGACGCGGGTCTCCCGGAGACCGACTACTCGTGGCCGCTGCAACGGCAACTGCTCAAACGCGTCGAGGCCTACCTCGACCAGCCCGACCAGGGCATCTGGGAAATGCGTGGGCAGCCGAGATTCTTCACCCATTCCCGGGTGATGGGGTGGGCCGCATTCGACCGCGGGGTCAAGGCGATCGAGGACTTCGGACTGTCCGGCCCGCTCGAAAAGTGGAAACGTCACCGTGACGAACTCCGCGCGGAGATCGACAGACGGATGGTCGATCCTGACGGCGGGTACTTCGTCCAGTACGAGGGAACCGATGAGGTCGACGCGGCGTTACTGCAACTGCCGCAGGTGGGTTTCTGCGCGCCGGACGATCCGCGGATGCTGGCCTGCGTCGAGCGCATCGAACGCGACCTCATGCCCGACGGACTGGTTGCCCGCTACCGCTGCGAATCGGGTGTCGACGGCGTCGCGGGCACCGAACACCCATTCTTGGCATGCACGTTCTGGCTCGTCGAACAGTACGCTCGCAGTGGGCGGGTCGAGGACGCCGAGACATTGATGACCCGGGCCTGCGGCACCGCCAGCGACCTCGGGTTGTTCTCCGAGGAATACGACCCGCGCAACCTGCGGCAGGTGGGCAACGTCCCTCAGGCCTTGTCGCATCTGGCCTTTGTGCGCGCCGCCGACGCCTTGGCGGATGCCGTCAACTGAACGCCCAACCGGACTGCCGCGGGCGGTGATCATTACTGCGGCACAACCTCCGGCGAGGTCGAGCCGACGAACGAACTGATGGTCGGTCACCAACATCCCGACGCTCGCGAGGACTTTGAGCGCCTGGTGCAGCGATGCTCTCCAAACATGGCCCGTTCTGCCGCCGGCACCGCATCATCGACACCCGTGGCGTTCTCCATCACCTCGACGTGTTCGGGCACCCGCTCCTCGACGCGCGTCGGGGGAGAGCCATCGGCAATGACGATGCCGGCCTGCACATGGACGGGGGTGGGAGACGGACGTCGACAAGGACCAGATCGATCACCACACCAACTGTTTTCGCGAGAGTCGGGATGTCCTCGAGGAGAAGAAGTGCATGATCATGTTCGCCTACCGCATCAGCGCGTACATGCCTTCGAGATTCTCAACTGGCGTTGCCACTCGCCCTTCGAGTCGCTACTGGACTGATCGGTGCGGGACTGATCGAGGCCGGAATGATTGGTGCCGGAATGATCGGTGCCGGTCGAGACATTATCGTCCAATCACGGCCGGGCCGAGGGTGTTTGACATACTCGCGCGTCCCGCGGGCGGGTGTTCGACGACCGCCATGCCGAATCTGTCGACTGACGGAATCGGTGAACTAGCATGGGGTGCCGGGCTATCGCGTGAACGCGTTGCCGTCGAAGCGTTCTCGCGTCACAAAGTCCTCGACCGGTTCCCGCCGCAGCCGGGTGAGTTGTCTGACCGGCTTGCCCAGCGGTAGCACCGCCGCCAACGCGTGGGTGTCGGGGATCGCCAGGAGTTCGCGGACGCCGGGTTCCTCGGTGACGGCCATCGTGGTGATCGTGCCGCCGTATCCCCGAGAACGTGCGGTGGTGAGGATGTTCCATACCAGCGGATAGATCGAACCACCCGGCACCACGCCGATGCGGTCGAGCTCCTTGTCCATCGACGCCACGACCTCCAGATTCACCGTCACCACCAGCAGCACCGGCGCGGCGGCGAGCGGGGCGACGAACTCGTCGACGCCTTCGGTAGCGGCGAGGTCGGCGTCGGTGACCGCGCTGGGATGCACGACATTCCACGGCATTTCACGCGCCGCACGCTGGGCCAGATAGCGGCGCGCACCGGTCTTGCTCAATTCGGCAATCGCCTGCTTGGTGTCCGGGTCGCGCACCACGGTCACATGCGCACCCTGCCGGTTGCCGCCGCTGGGCGCAAAGCGCGCGGTATCGAGGATTTCCCACAGCACCTCGTCGGATATCGGGTCGTCGGTGAACTCGCGTGCAGCGAAGGTCGTGCGGATGACGTCGTCGAATTCCATGCCTCGATCCTCCCACCACCAACGCGGCATCTGTATCCGGCTGCCGAGCCAGACCTTCTGCTGCATCGCCGAGCGCGCCGGATTGCCCCCGCTCGTCCCCCCTTTTTTCGGGGTGGGTTCGATGGCCTTGTCGGTGCCGCCCTTGTAGATCGTGGCGTGGCAGATCGGAGTCGACCCGGAACCGGTACTCGAAGGCCTTCTCCAGCGTGGGCTCGCTACGCTGTCGATCAGGTCTCGCGACAACGCCTGTCCACCAAGCGTCCCGTGGGCGGCGTCGAGGACCTCGTGCACCATCATGCCGGCCTGACCCCGGTCGTCGTCCTCGGGATGATCGACGTAGGCGCTGCGGATGATGTCGGCGTCGGCGGCCCACTGCCCTGAATGCGTCGTTGCCGCCGTCGGGTCGTATCCATGACTATCCCTCGGCTGGACAACCCATTCGATGGTCTGGCAGCGCAGATCGTTGCCGCTGACAACTGGGCGCGCGGCCACGACGGTCATGGCGTCCTCGGGTGTGTCCGGCCGCCATCGGAGTTCAACGACTGTGCGTAGACCACACCGAGTGTCAACAGGAGCAATCCGACGACGATGAAGGCGATGACCCGGAACAGCCCGTCGAGGGCGGCGAGGTCGAAGAGGAACAACTTGGCGACCGCGGCGGCGACGATCACCAAGCTCACCGTTACCGTGAGGGTGCGGGACGAGCCGTGGAGTCGACGAGCCCAGATCAGTCCGGCTGCGGCGGTCAGCACCCATGCGATGGTCGCGACGGTATGACCCGCGCGGAACCCGCTGTCAGCGCCTCCGCTGATAGCGCCTCCGAGACCGACGCAGACCTCGGTGACCAGTCCCAGAGAGATCAGGCTGCCGATGGTTCCGATGGCGGGCACGTCGCTGCGACGAACGCGGGCCCACGACCAGGTGAGAGTGGCGACCGCGGCAAGCGATACAGCCGCGACGATCACCAGCTGAGCCTGCGTGGTTGCCGACAACGAGTTCCTGAGCACCATGCGATCGATGGCTCCGAGGGTTAGCGACCCGAAAAGCGAGAGGCCGGTGAAGACGGTGCCGACGATCCGCAACTGTAACGCCAATTGGTTTGTGACGCAGGCGCCAACAGCGACGACGAGACCGACACCGGCAAGCCCGATGACGAGACCGGGGCCGCCGAGACCGGCTATCAGCGCACCACAGGTGGCAACGGCACTCGCCGACAGCCACACCGTCTGCACCGCGGATGTGACACCGCGCAGCCGACCGGCGCCCAACGCCAGAGTCGCCAAGGCAACGGCTGTCAGCGCCAGCATGATCGAGGAGACCGCCGGGCCTGCGACTGCAGCTGCCCCGAGCATCGGGACCAGAGTGGCGCACGCGACCAGCGTCAGGATCAGTGGCTGCGTCGAACTGCGAAGCAGGACAAGCGCCGAGCTTGTCGCAAGGAGCATGTTGAGGCTCAGGGCGACGATGACGAACCACTCCACGTCATCCTGGTAGGTGAGCATACCCTCGACCACTGCGTAGCACAGGGGGAGCGTGGCGACGGTTGTATTGGTCGCAAACATCGCAATCCAGTTGCGGCCCAGTTGAATCCACAGGGTGGCGGTGGTGTAAACGAGCAAGAAGCCGACGAGTAGGTCATCGATCTCGCCAGTGATGAACGGCGCTAACGCCACGAGTGGGATGCCGACCATCAACGCCAGTGCCTGACTGTTCCACCAGTGCGCGACCCCGAGGCCACCTGCGGCAATGACCGCCGCCACAATCAGCGCGACGTAGTCGGGCACCCAGTGATAGATCGCGGTGATCGCCAGGACGTCGAACAGCGCGGCGGCCACGCCGGTGGCGACGAGGGCCGCAGCACCCGAACGCCTTCTGGCATCTCGGCCGAGAACGGTGCCGACGCCGACGAGTGCGACAGCCAATAGTGCGCCGCCGGCCACCCGTAGCTCCGGCCGGAGCAGACCGGCCTGCGCGGCCAGAACCAGTAACAGCACCACGCCGATCAAGGTGATCCCGACGCCGGCCGCGGCGAGGAGCTTGCCGACGAGTCCACGCTCGGCGGCCTGCGAGATCCGCTCGGACATAGTCCTTCTTGGTGTCATCGGCGGACGGTGGCCGGCCGGAGGATAGGGCGGACGGGGTGGCATCGACCCGACCGGCATGGGGTTGAACGGCATCGGCCCAACCGGCATCGCGTACGGTGCGGGCCGCACCGGCTGATAGGTGGGGATCGCATAGGGTGCAGGCGACTGGTGGTGATGAGGCGGGGACGGGACGGCCTGAGGTGCAACCGGTTGTGGCGCAACCGGCTGTGGCGAGGGCTGCGCCGTAACGGGCGCGGCACCGAGGATGCTCTGCAACGTCGTCATGTCGTCGGAGATGGAGGTCATGGAGCGGGCGATGTCGGCGAACTGGCCGCTGATCCGCTCGAGGACCGTGACCGTCGTGTCACTCGGGGCGGGCGTGGGCCCGCCTGGGGTAGGTGCGTGGTTCATGGGGACCACTGTGCTGGCTCGGAGGCCGCCGATCTTGAGTAGATCTACCCGGATGCCGTGAGTGAAGCCCGATGACCTGCTGAGAACTCTGGCCGGCGTCGTTCGGGCGGATGGTGTCAGTCGTCGTCGAGGCCGTGTTCGATGGCGTACCGTGCCAGTTCGACCCGGTTGGCCAGCTGTAGTTTCCGCAGGGTCGCCCCGACGTGGTTCTCGACGGTACGTGGGCTGATCGACAGCCTGGCGGCGATCTGCTTGGACGACAGACCCTTGGCGACCTCACGCAGCACCTGGGTCTCCCGGTCGGTCAGCACGGGGGTGTCGGGGCCCGGGTCGCGAGCGATCCGCCGATACTCGCCGAGGACCAATCCGGCCAGACCGGGAGTGAACACAGCCTGTCCCTCGGCAGTGGCGCGGACCGCGGCCACCAGTTCGTCGCGGTGCGCGCTCTTCACGAGATAACCGGTGGCACCTGCCTTGACGGCGTCGAGGACGTCGTCGCGCTCGTCGGATGCCGAGAGCACCAGCACGCGGGCGCCCGGGCAGACGGCGAGGAGTTCGCTGGTCGCTTGCGCGCCACTGCCGTCGGGCATCTGCATGTCCATCAGCACCACGTCTGGCTGGACCGCCGCGGCGCGGGCAGTGGCCGCGCGGACGCCGTCGGCTGTGGCGACTACCTCGAATCCTTCGTCGGTCAGGTCGCGGGCGACCCCGTCGCGCCACATCGGGTGATCGTCGACCACCATCACACGTACTGTCATCGCCGTCTGCCTTTCTCCACCGGGATCGTCAGCTCCCATTCGGTTCCCATGCCCGGCGCCGAATGTAGTTGTGCCCTGCCGCCGAGGTGCTCGATGCGTCCGACGATCGAACGATCGATACCCATCCGGCCTTCACTTCTCGCTTGCGCTAGCCGACCCGGTGCGATCCCCAACCCGGTGTCGCGGACGCTGATGATCACCTCCTCGTCGAGGTCCTCGAGAAGTACATAACTGTGCGCCTCGGGTCCGGCGTGTAGTGCGGAATTGGTGAGGATGTTGTCGATGGCCGACATCACTTCGGCAAGAACCGTTGCCGGCAGTGGAACCGGATCGGGCGGTGCGCTGACCGACACCCCGTCGGCGGCCAACGCTTGCAGTGCTGCACCGAGATCGGTCTGCGTGTCGGAGCCGCCGTCGGCCGGCCGTGCTGCGATCAGCCGGCGCAGGCGTTGCTCCTGCTGGGCCGCCAGACCTGCGAGTTGTGCTGTCTCACCACCGATCTCGGTGCCTCGTCGGGAGACCAGTGCCAGCACCTGCAGCACGCCGTCGTGGACCTCGCGGGCAAGGCGTTCGCGTTCGGCGGCCTGCGCGGCCGCGCGGATCGCGGTGGTCAGCCGTTCGTGGGTGACGCGCGCCCGCGACGCGGCGAGTCCGATCGCCATGCCGGTCATCAACAGCAGCAACGCGGTGGCGTTGCGGCCGAAGTTGAGCACGATCTCGCCCTTGACATAAAAGTTGGTCAACCCCACCGCGGCCCCGCCCAGCAGTCCCCACCAGGGCCCGCCCAGAAGTGCGCTGGAGAGAACGCAATTGGTCATCCAGAGTGTCGTCGGCCAGGTCTGGTTGTTCGCCACCCACGCCATGTCGGCGACGTAGGAGGTCGACAGCATCATCACCGCCGAAACCGCGACTTCCGACGCCACGAACCACCAGCGCCGGCCGAATCCCACGAGATAGCCCGCCGCCCACCAGATGTTGGCGACGGTCAACAAGCCGAACAACGCCCACGTCAGACCCGGCCGATCCAGGTCGTGGTTCACCACGATCTGAAAGCCCAGTGCGTAGCCGAAGGATGCGAGCCGGAAGATCTGCGCGGCCCGCCATAGCGGGCCTACGGGATCGAGGTCGTCGAGGCGTAGCCATGGTGGGAAGATGTGGTCGAGCCCGGTGGAGACAGGGGTGACCGATTCTGGTGATCTCGGCATCCTGTTCTCCGCGACGTCGGTTGGTGTGGTCGCGCACTCGCGACCAGGATGGTGACATCCGATCGTAACCACTGGAGGCGACATGGAGATCGCGTACTGGATCATCGCGGCGTAGCTGGCAGTGTTCTACCTGTATGTCGGCGGGACGAAGTTGACACAGTCAAGAGCAGTTGGCGCCCATGATGGCCTGGGCGGGCGCCACGATCCCGATGTCGGGCGATCGGCGCGGCGGAGGTGGCCGGTGCGATCGGTCTCGTCCTTCCCGAGATGGCCGGGATCGTGCCCGTGCTGTCGCTGATCGCGGCGATTGCACTCGCGGTGCTGCAACAGCTGGCCGGCGGATTCCACCTGTCGTGTGGCGAGATCAAGGGGAGTCCGCTCACGCGATGCCGTTGGTGCTGGCGGTGATCGTGGCATGGCTGGCAATCGCCGTGTGGCGCCCTCGCCGATTCGACGTGGGGAGGCGGGAGGAAGCGGGTCATCGTCCAATGTGACGGGGGTGCCCACTATTCGATGATCTGGTGGCCGTTGGGTTCACGCACATCTGCGAGGTTCGGGCCGATACGTGTCCAGCGTTGCCCGTCCGCCATGCGTGAGAAGCCGGCTGCTAGCCGGAGCGCTCGCGGCCGCGGCTGCGGCGGGAATGCTGATCGGCGCGGGTACTGCGTCGGGTGACGACGCCCTCGGTCGGCTCGACGACCACACCTGTCAGGGCGTCAGTGACCGCGTCGTCGATCTACCTCTCACAGTGGAAATCCGCGTACAGCAAAACCAGAAGCAGATCGTCTACAAACTCGTGGCGTCGGTTGGCGGGTGAAGGATCAACGCGTGGCCCTTGTGCAGCTCGACGACGACGGGTGCCAGGTGTCCTGGAATGAGTCAACCGGAACGAGCGTCGTTGTCAACGTCCCGCCGGGAGAGCGTAGATTCCACGGAACGATCTTCTTCCCACGATGGGTCGAGGAGAGTGGCTCCGCCACCGTCGAGTTCCGAAACGATCGCCTTGGTGAGATTGGGCGAATTCACGCCAATCGGCTACGCGCGCAAAGCATGCCATGCCGCAGTTGCGAGGTCGTCCGCGAACTCGAGCACGCCGCCGGGGTCGTATCGCCGGGTCAGGTGCGTACGTCCGATCTCCTGGGCGGGGCCGATCCACACACTCGACAGGACGTGGATCGGCACATCGCGTACCCGGCCGCCCGATCGCTGACGCTCGTACCACGAGCCGACGTCGGTGAAGAGCACAGAGGTGACGGCCGCTATCCGCTCCGCCGCCAGTACGGACACCTGTGGATCATGCAGCGTGTACAGCAGTCGTGCGCGATCCAGATTGTCGGTGACCCACCGGAGGTGAAAGTGCACAACCGCTCGTACGCCGCCCTCTGCATCATCGACATCGCCATTGCCCAAAGCGGTGAGCAGTCCATCTCGATAGTCGGCGAGCGCTCTCACCTGTAACTCGGCAGCAAGGTGAGCCTTGCTGGGGAAGTGGTGATACAAGCTGCCGGTGCTCGCCCTCGCTGCGCGCTGCACCGCTGACATCGTGGTGACGGCGTAACCGTCCGCGTCGAACAACGCCAGTGCTGCAGCGAGGATCGCGTCGCGGCGGGAGATGTCGAGTGCTTGCGCGGGCATGCGGCCATAGTAGACACTAGAGAAGTTCTCTAGAGAATATCTCTAGTTGCTGTGCGATCGTAGAGGAAGGCGGTTGAGGTGCGGATTGGTTTCATACCAGACCGTGAGGTGTACCCATTTCGATCGAGATGGTTCGCATCGTCATCGGGACGCGTGCATTACGTCGATGAAGGCGAGGGGACGCCGATGCTGTTCTGCCATGGATCGCCTACGTGGAGCTTCCTCTATCGGCGCGTGATCACCGGACTGCGTGACCGATACCGGTGTATTGCTCTGGACCACATGGGCTTCGGCCTGTCTGAGCGTCCGAGTGATTTCGGTTTCACCATTGTCGAGTTGACCGAGGTGCTCGGCGAGTTGGTCGATCACCTCGATCTCGACGGGTTCGTGGTGGTGGGCCACGACTGGGGTGGTCCGATCGGAGTCGGTGCAGCTATTCCGCGTGCCGAGCGAGTGCGGGGACTTGTACTGTGTAACACCGCTTTGTGGCCCATCGACGCGATGCCCAACCGCGCGTTCAGCGCTGTGATGAGTAGTCGACCGTGTCAGAGGCGGATACTCGACAACAATCTCCTGGTTGAGAAGTTCCTGATCGCCGGCCTCGGCGATGTCCTCAGTCCGCTCGAGGCAGATCACTATCGGCAGGTACAACCGAATCACGATGCGCGCGTGGCACTTGGCGTGATGCCCCGGGAGATTCGTGCGGCACGCGAATGGTTGTGCCGACTTGAGCGTGAGATCCCTGGTGCGCTGGGAGGCAAACCTGTCATCGCGGTGTGGGGCATGCGCGACGTGGTGTTTCGCCCCAGGGGGTGTTTGCCCCGCATCAAGCGCGACTTCGCCGACACCGAGGTTGTCGCGGTGCCGCGCGCCGGCCACTTCGTCCCCGAGGAAGCGCCTGACGAGATTGTGACGGCGATATCGCGTCGATTCTGAGCCGGTTCAGCCAGCGAGCCGAGGCCGTTGAGCCTCACGCGCATCCAACCTGGTCCCAGGTATGCGCAGCCTGCCGAGCAGGTCCGCGCCGTCGTGCAGCGGTTCACCGGCTAACGGTTCGGCTCCCGCTTTCATCTGCGACGGCACGAGCGGGTCATCGTCGCCCGAGACGGCATGACACTCATCCGGATGCACGCCGCCGATCTGCCGGGTGCCCGACGTGACCCGCCGCATCCGCACAACGACCGAACACGGCGCCGTGCAGTGGTCACCGGCGGTTCGTGCGCAGCGTGCCAGCGGAACCTTTTGTCGGGGTGGCTTTTACCTAATCCGCGGGGTCGCGACGGGACGCGCCGACGGTCGCCGAACTCGACCTTGTCTGCGGCGTGATGTACTGCTGGATCGGTTGGGAGATGGCGAGGGTGGGCCTGTTGGTCTCCCCTCCGCCGATCGCTCGTTGGTGCGAAGTCACGGCCCGAGGGGCTGGAGGCTGGTTGCCGATCATCGTCGTCAGATCCCGGCCGGGCGTGCCAAATCTGGACCGACCTCGGGTTTTGGTGTCCTGTAGGACACGCATCCGTCAGGTCGGCACATCACCGCGTCCGTTCGCCCACGGCGGAAACCACCTTGGGAACAAACTTCCTGCCAGCAGAGTTGAGTCCGTCAGACTGAACTTTGGAGGTTAGATGTCTGAGCAGACATATTCACTGCCGGTCCTGTTCGTTCCCGATCTCGTCGTCCTGCCCGGCATGGTTGTGCCGATTCCACTCGACGACGCAGCCCAAGCGACCGTGGATGCGGCTCGGGCCAGCGAGTCCGGAAAGCTGCTGGTCGCGCCGCGTCTGGACGACCGGTACCCGACCCACGGGGTCGTTTCGTCGATCGTGCAGGTCGGCCGCATCCCGGGTGCCGGCGCCGGGAGCGCAGCGAGCGGGCCGAATGGATACATCACCGCTGCCGTCGTCAAGGGGGAGAAGCGCGCGCACATCGGCACCGGTACCACCGGCCACGGCACCGCGCTGTGGGTCGAGGTGACCGAAATCGACGAGGCCGAGGCCACCGCCGAGACCAAGGCGCTCGGCGCCGAGTACAAGAAACTCGTCCTCGCAATGCTCCAGCGCCGTGAGGCGTGGCAGGTCATCGACGCGGTCAACAAGATGAGCGACCCGTCGGATCTCGCCGACACCTCTGGCTACTCGTCATGGCTGACCGACGTCCAGAAGCGTGAGCTCCTCGAGACCGACGACGTCGCCGCGCGGCTGCAACTGCTGATCGACTGGACCAGCGAGCACATCGCCGAGACCGAGGTCTCCGACAAGATCGCCGACGACGTCCGCAACGGCATGGAGAAGCAGCAGAAGGAGTTCCTGCTCCGTCAGCAGCTCAATGCCATCCGCAAGGAACTCGGTGAGGATGAGCCCGACGGCGCCGACGACTACCGCGGTCGCGTCGAGGCCGCCGACCTGCCCGACAAGGTCCGTGAGGCCGCGCTGCGCGAAGTCGGCAAGCTTGAGCGTTCGAGCGACCAGTCTCCGGAAAGCGGTTGGATCAGAACCTGGTTGGACACGGTGCTCGACCTGCCGTGGAATGTCACTACCACCGACTCGGCCGACATCAAGGCCGCGCGCGAGATCCTCGACGCCGACCACCACGGTCTCGATGACGTCAAGGACCGCATCGTCGAATACCTTGCGGTGCGGGCACGTCGGGCCGAGCGTGGCCTCCAGGTCGTCGGCGGCCGCGGCTCCGGGGCGGTGATGGTTCTCGCCGGCCCGCCCGGTGTGGGCAAGACGTCGCTGGGTGAGTCCGTGGCCCGAGCGTTGGGCCGCAAGTTCGTGCGCGTCGCCCTCGGCGGTGTGCGTGACGAGGCGGAGATCCGCGGTCACCGGCGCACCTACGTCGGTGCGTTGCCCGGTCGGATCGTGCGTGCCATCGGCGAAGCGGGATCGATGAATCCCGTTGTGCTGCTGGACGAGATCGACAAGGTCGGCTCCGATTTCCGTGGCGACCCCGCGGCGGCGCTACTCGAGGTCCTCGACCCCGCGCAGAACCACACCTTCCGCGACCACTACCTCGATCTGGATCTCGACCTGTCCGACGTCGTGTTCCTCGCGACCGCCAACGTCATCGAGAACATCCCATCGGCGCTGCTCGACCGCATGGAACTGGTCACGATCGACGGCTACACCGAGGACGACAAGGTGGCCATCGCCGGCGACTATCTGCTGCCCCGGCAGCGTGAGCGCGCGGCCCTGACCGCCGAGGAGATCACGGTCACCGACGACGCACTGCGCGAGATTGCCGCGAACTACACCCGTGAACCGGGTGTGCGGCAGTTCGAGCGGCTACTGGCCAAGCTGATGCGCAAGGTGGCGACCAACATCGAAAACGGTAGTGCGGCAGTACCGGTCACCGTCGGCGAGCCGGAGCTCAAGGATCTGCTGGGCCGTCCGCGCTTCACCCCCGAATCGGAGGAGCGTACCGCGGTACCCGGCGTCGCGACCGGGCTCGCGGTCACCGGAATGGGCGGCGACGTGCTGTTCATCGAAGCCAACCGTACCGATGCCGGTGAGGGAAAGGGCGGTCTGCAACTCACGGGCCAGCTCGGCGACGTGATGAAGGAGTCGGCGCAGATCGCGCTGTCCTATGTGCGTGCGCACGCATCCGAACTCGGTGTCGAACCGAAGGCGCTCGACGGGACCATCCACGTGCACGTGCCCGCGGGTGCGGTGCCCAAGGATGGACCGAGTGCCGGCATCACGATGGTCACCGCGCTGGTATCGATGGCCACCGGACGCAAGGTTCGCGCCGAGGTGGGCATGACCGGTGAGGTCACCCTCAACGGCCGGGTGCTCCCGATCGGCGGACTGAAGCAGAAATTGCTTGCCGCGCAACGCAACGGACTCACCCAGGTGTTCATCTCGCCGCGCAACGAGGCCGATCTGGACGACGTGCCGGCGGAGATCCTCGAGGATGTCACGGTGACGCCGCTTGCCGACGTCGCCGAGATCGTCAAGCGGGCTCTCGAGCCTGCCGCCGACGAGGTGAGTGCCGCGGCCTGATCTGCCGACGGTTCACGACAGGATCGAGCCCGGGGAGGTATGTCTCCCCGGGCTCGGTGGTGACGTGGGTATCCCGGTGCAGTCAGGGAACGATGGTCGGCGGCGATCCATCCATGAGTCGAAGAATGCTGAAGTGCCGATGATCGAGGGTTGCAATCAACGAAGTCTGATACGCGTCCGCGAGGACGATGTTGGAGGCATCGGTGACGCCGATCGGTATGTCGGAATATCGCTCGACGATGGCTGTCGCCGTGACGATTCGACTCCTCGTCATTGATGCCAGTTCCCATGCGCCGGAAGTCAATTCCGATAGGACCACCTGTTCGGCTCGAGTGCCGTGTCTGGTCAGTAGGAGATAGTCGAGTTCGGCGATGACGAACGGCGAAATGACCAGTGGACCGGGGTGGGATTCGATGATCTCGGCAGCGGCACTGTGCTGCGGTTCCGCGGAGTCGAAGTAAGCGAGAAGGGCGCTGGTGTCGAGGATCACTCTCCGAACCCGTTGAGTAGTTCCTCAGCGCGTTCGGCGATCGGCTCGTCGCCTACGAACAGACCGCCCCGCGGCCGGGGCTTCTGCCCGTCGAGCGCAGCACGGAGGGCTTCGCGCACCACCTCTGCCTCCGAAATCGAACGACGGCGGGCTTCGAGCTCAATGGCGCGTTTCAGATCGTCGGGTAGGTACAGGGTCGTCTTCGCCATGCCACGTATGGTACCGCCGGTGGTATGACGTGGCTCGGATTCCGGGCGTGGTTGGTCCGTACTCGAACCACGAGGGCGTTCGCTCAGCGGAAGATGTCGTTGACGATGTCGTCGCCGATGCCGAATCCGGCGCCCATGGCGATCGACCGCCCGAAACCGCTGCCGAGGAATCGCTGCAGCATTCCGCCGCCCTGTGGGGCTCCGTAAGCGGGCTGCGCATACTGGGCCGGCTGCTGGTACTGGGGTTGCTGATACTGCGGCTGCTGATACTGAGGTTGTGGGGTCGTCGGCGCCACCTGCTGCACGTGTGAATCGATCATCGCGTGCATCGACTGGAGCAGGTTGGTCATCTGACCCTCCTCGTCGCGGATCGCGAGCGCGACCTCCTTGAGGTCCAGCGCCCACTCACGGGCGTCGGAATTGCCGGATGCGGCTGCCGCCTGCAGCTTTTGGGCCAGCGCCGACAGCGCCGTCGCCGTCTGCTGTCCTTGCTGCTGCAACTGCTGATAGGCCTGATCGACCTGGTTCTCGTCCATGTGCACTCCTCATGACGCCGGTGACGCAACAACGCCACAGTACTCATCGGTGTGCAGTTGCGCCCCCATCGGACGAATATGCCGGAATTCCGAAGTTTGTTCCGCCGCAAGCAAAGTCGCCAGGCAGTGAACCCGCCGGCGCGTCCGGGGTCGTCGGTACTCCACAGCGTCGTCGACAGCTCGCGGCGCACCATTGGGATCACCTCTTCGGCGAATTGGGTGAGCACCTCACGCTGACGCTCGTACGGCAGCACCGGATTGATCGAAATCGACTGCAGATCATGATGATACGAACGGTGATAGTCGATGATCTTCTCCGCGACCCGCTGCGACGACCCGACCAGCGCGGGCCCGCGTTCGACGGCGTCGGTGATGGTGGCGAACATGTTGACCTTGCCGATCCGGGTCTCGCCCGCGAACTTCTCGCGATTTCGGGCGGCGAAGCCCTCGTAGACCGGTCGATACTCGGAGATCGCGTCGTCGGTGGTGGCGGCCAGGAACAGACCGCCCGATCCGGACCCCACATATGCCCGGGCCGGATCGTGGCCGTACTCGGCGTACTTCTCCCGATACCGATCGATGAGCACCTGATAGTTCTCGCGCGGTTGCAGGGCGTTGGCGGTGACGATCGGGTCGCCGTATCGGGCGGCGAGGTCGACGGCGACGGTGGAAGTCGCCGACCCGTGCCAGATCCGGAACGGCCCGGAAAACGGCCGCGGCACGGTGCTCACCCCGTCGAGCGGCGCATGATGCTCGCCCCGCCAGGTGACATTCTCCTCGCGCAGGAGCCGCCGGAGCAGTGCGTAGTTCTCGCTGAGGTAGTCGTACTGATGCTCGAGCCGACGGCCGAACATCGGGAAGTGCTTGTCCTCGTTGCCCTTGCCGATCACGATCTCCAGGCGCCCGCCCGAGAGCTGGTCGATCGTGGCGTAGTCCTCGGCGACGCGCACGGGGTCGAGCAGGCTGAGCACGGTCACCCCGGTCGACAGCAGGATCCGGTCGGTGGCCGCGGCGAGCGCACCGAGCAGCACCGTCGGCGACGACGACAAGAACTCCCCGGCATGACGCTCACCGACGGCATACGAGTCGATCCCGAGCTGCTCGGCGAGTACCGCGTTCTCGACGACGCGAGTGAGGCGCGTGTGCGAGGAGAGGAGTTCACCGGTGACCGGATGGGGTGTGTGCGGAACGATGTCGAGAACTTGAAAGCGCACGCCGCCACGCTAACAGCGGGGTACCGGGCCTCCGGAAGCCTTGCGATCACCCTGAATCAAGCGGTCCGCATCTGCGCCGAACGCGAGGACTACGGTGAAAGACGAAGTCTCGTATATGTGTCAGCAAAGGAGCTTTCCATGTCCGACCTGCCCAAGATCACCGACCAAGAGATGCGGACGATCAGCCAGTACTCAGCCGTATTCGGTGGTGGTGCTGCGCGCGGGCCCGAGTTCGGCAAGCCCGAGTCGACGGACTTGATCTGGGAGCACAGTCGACGCAACTTCTGGCTGCGCGCCAAGGGCGATCTCGCCGTCATCCTCGGTCTCACCGAGGACGACTCCGACATCCGCGGCTTCGGGATCTTCGACAAGGACGTCGAGACGACCGCGAAGATGATGAACGACGACCCAGGTGTACAGGCCGGGCGTCTTCGAGTTCGACGTCCACCCGGTCCGCGTATTCCCGGGCGACGCGTTGGCGCTCAAGCCGGACTGACGGTGGCATCGGGGGCGCGGCGAACTCGTTGCGCGCCGATACCATCGACCCTGTGACCGCTGACGTCCGTCGACCCACCCGCAGACGCGGGACGTTGTTCACCTATGCGGAGCTCGCGGAATCCCTGGCCGCCGGCGAGTACGGCTGGCATCTGGCGGTCCGGCTACTCCGTGAACTGGTTCTCCGGACGCAGCGGTTGACCGACGTCGTCGACATCGATGAGGTCCATCGGCGTCCGCCACCCACCGGCACGCGCGGATGGGACGCCATACTGGGCGGGGTCGCGCATATCACCGGGCGCGATCGTGTCAGCGATCCGGAGATCTTGGCATGGTGCTTTGAACCGGACCGGTTCTGCACGGATGCGATGTTCGACCCGTTTGGCGTGCCGCCCAAGTATTTCTGGACTGACTACCTGCGGACCCCGGTGGAGCTGCAGACGCGCAACGTGGTGTTGCCGGTCGGCAATCTCGAGGGAGTCTGAGCGTGGCGCGAACGTTGACGGCGTCCGAGATCCGGGAGCTGTTGCGTGCTCTCGACTCGGAGTTGCAGGCGAGAGGAAAGGCCGGCATTCTCTTCATCGTCGGCGGGGCGGCAATGGCCTTGGCGTACAACGCCGATCGGGCGACCGAGGATGTGGACGGAACATTCGAGCCGCGCGACGTCGTGCTTCAAGCGGCCGCATCGGTCGCTGCGCGCGAGGGTGATCTCGACCCTAATTGGCTGAGCGACGGAGTCGCCCAGCTCATGCCCCCGCTACCCGATGACCATCCCCGAAGCGAGCAGATCGGTCCGGCGCTGGTCATCAGTATCGCGTCACCGGAGTACGTCCTCGCAATGAAGGCGATGGTGACGCGCAAGTCGCAGGGGGACATCGATGACGCAGTGGCGCTGTGCCATCTCCTGTCGCTCAGCACACAAGAGGCGCTGGAAGCGGTCGTGTCCCGGTACTTTCCCGGTCGGCGGTTCGGTGCCCAGGAACTCTTCTTCGAGCGGATCATCGAGTCCCTCTGAGCAGTGGCGGTGAGGCGTCGCGCAGCAGCACCACTCATGGCCGGGCGCGGGACGCCAACCAGGTAGCCGTACGTCGCGCGGCGTGTTCGAGCGCCGGGGAGGGCCGATCCGAGATCCTCGGCGCGGCGACGACCACCACGGCCAGTAATCGCCTGCCGTCGAATACCGGTACCCCGGCCACCCGCAGCGCCGACTGCACCGAACCATCGCTGAGGGCATACCCGCAAGCGTGAATCTCATCGATCTCGCGGCCGAAGGCGACGGCATCCCCGGGCGAGGCGTGCTCGGCGAGCAGCGCTGCGCGCTCGTTCGCCGGTAGGAACGCCAGCATGGCCCGACCACCGGCCGTGGCGAGCAACGGTCGAGGCACGTGATCGCGCACCACGGCGCCGATCTCCGCGGGAACCTCGCCCACCCCATGCAGGTACACCAGGTCGGATCCCACCAACACCGCCAGCGCCACCGGGGCCTCGATGACGGCGTTCAACTCGGTGAGTTCGTCTGGCGTCAAAGGTGGCTGATCGGCGTGGCCGGCAATGAGCCGCAGCGTGCGTAGGCGTTGGCCGAGTCGATAGCCCGCGCCGACGCGGGTCAGATAACCGCATGCCCGAAGGTCGTCGACGAGGTCGTGGGTCGAGGAGACCGGCGCTTCGATCTCGCGCGCGATATCGCTCAGCGACAAGGGTTTTCCGGCGCGGGCGACACACTCGAGGATGTGGTCCGCGCGCGGAATGGCGCGATGTCGGCGCATGTCCACCACCTTACGTAAATACGAAAGCCTGGTCGGTGCGCTGTCGGCGATGGCCACAGTAGGGACATGGCCCCGACACCTTCGTCCCCTGACTCGTCCACCCCGGACTCGTTCACCTCGGTACCCGCGACGGTCTCCGACCTCACCGCCCTGCTCGGTACCGACACCGGGGAATGCGTGATCAGCGGAGAAGCGCCGACGACTTCGTCGCCACATCGGATCGCGGAGGCGTCTGCCGCAGGGATCGGAGCCCTCGGGGTCCAACTCGCCGCACTCGCCGGCGGTCCGCGCGTGACCGTCGACCTCGCCACGGCGCTCGATCAACTCCGGGCGGCATTTCTCACCACCCTCAACGGTCGGCATGTCCACACCGTCGTCGAGGACCCCTCGGCTTTGGGTAACAACGACTTCTACCGTACGAGTGACGGCCGGGGGATCTTTCTGATCACCACCTATCCTCATCAACGCGACGCGGTGTGTGTGGTCCTGAACTGTCCGCCGGTCAAGTCGAAGATCGCGGCCGCGGCCGCAGAATGGGGCGCGGTCGATCTCGAGGACGCCGTGTACGCCGCGGGGGGCGTGGCGGCCGCGGTGCGCACGGCCGACGAATGGGCCGAGCACCCCGTGGGCCGGGAGAGCGCCACGCATCCGGTGATCCGACTCGAGCGCATCGGTGACGCCCCGCCCCGGCCCCTTCCCCACACGTCGATGTGGCCGCCGCTCCACGGGATACGGGTGGTCGACATGACCCACGTGATCGCCGGGCCGGTGTCGACCAAGCTGCTCGCGACCTTCGGTGCCGATGTGTGTCACGTCAGCCGCCCGGACCTTCCCGATCCCCTGGCGATGGTCGCCCTCACCGGCGGTGGTAAGCGCAACGCGTACTGCGATGTGCGACAGCCGGATCAGGCCGCGGCGTTGCACACGCTGATCGACGCCGGCGACGTCTTCGTCAACTCCTATCTGGGACTGGGCAACCGGGGCCTCGCGGCCGACGATCTCGCGCTCGAACATCCGGGCACCGTCGTCGTCGACTACCACTGCTGGGGATCTGGGTCGGCCTGGCGCGACCGCGGCGGCTTCGATCAGCTCGCTTGCGCGGCAACGGGTTTTGCTCTCGAGGAGGGTGGAGGGGTGCCTGCCCTGCCGCCGACGCAACTGCTCAACGACTATCTCGCCGCCTATGTGGGGGCCGCCGGGGCCGTGGCGGCATTGCGCCGACGGTCCACCGAGGGCGGGACATGGCGCGTGCGAGTCGAATTGGCGCGGGTGTGCACCTGGGTTCGCTCATTGGGAATCGTCGACGCCCTCCCGGGACTACCGATCGGGCCGCCGGTCGCGTCCGTCGACGGCTGCGACGGTCCGCTCGGGCGCCTCGTCGAACCTTCGGTGCCGATGGTGTTCGAGGGTCTGTCGACCCCGACACACCGCGCGCCGACACTCCTGGGGACTGCGCCCTTGCGGTGGTGACCGGCGTGAGGGGCCGGCCCGGCTCACTCGGCGTCGTTTTCCTCACGCCCGAGCATCCCGACCGCGACCCAACTCAGCGCCACCACCACGCCACCGACGACGGTATATGGCGTGTTCGTGTCGATGACCGCGAAGCCGACGCCGTAGAGCATCGTGATGGCCAGGGCCACGAAGGACAGGACACGACGATTCATGATCTCTACTCCTCGAACTCGGCGGCCACCTTTTTGGTGGACCCACGCAGCGCGACCCCCGAGGGGATTATCGGCCCAATCACGCCTGGTCGTGAGCGGATCTCACGAACGAAACGTGTGATCTGCGGTCACGTGCGCCAAAACTGAGCGAACTTCGCTCAACTTTTTTGGTCGAATCGGGAACATCTGTGGCACCCCACCCGTTGGACCGATCGAGAAACCTGAGCGATGCTGGCTCAACTTAAGTTGACCTGGACCGGCTCAACCCGGTAAGACATGAGTCCAAGGCACTGAAGTCTGACCCCTAGCGCAGGTTTGCCACACACCACACTCTCGTGGTGGGCGCCAAGCCCGCTGCGGGGGAGCAGGACTTGGGTGCACACCCAGAAACCAGGAGGATTAGCAAAGATGTCTCGTGCTGTCGGAATCGACCTCGGCACCACCAACTCCGTGGTGTCGGTACTCGAAGGCGGCGAACCGACCGTCATCGCCAACGCCGAGGGCGCCCGCACCACACCGTCCGTTGTCGCGTTCGCGCGCAACGGCGAGGTGCTCGTCGGGCAGCCCGCCAAGAACCAGGCGGTCACCAACGTCGACCGCACCATCCGCTCGGTCAAGCGCCACATGGGCGAGGGTGACTGGAATGTCGCGATCGACGACAAAAAGTACACCCCTCAAGAGATCAGCGCCCGCACGCTGATGAAGCTCAAGCGCGACGCGGAGTCCTACCTCGGTGAGGACGTTACTGAAGCGGTCATCACCGTGCCCGCCTACTTCAACGACTCTCAGCGGCAGGCCACCAAGGAGGCCGGCCAGATCGCCGGCCTCAACGTGCTGCGCATCGTCAACGAGCCGACCGCCGCGGCTCTGGCCTATGGCCTGGACAAGGGTGAGAAGGAACAAACCATCCTGGTCTTCGACCTCGGTGGTGGCACCTTCGACGTCTCGCTGCTCGAGATCGGCGACGGAGTGGTCGAGGTCCGGGCGACCTCCGGCGACAACAATCTCGGCGGTGACGACTGGGATCAGCGCATCGTCGACTGGCTCGTGGAGAAGTTCAAGAGCTCCTCGGGTATCGACCTGACCAAGGACAAGATGGCCATGCAGCGTCTGCGTGAGGCTGCCGAGAAGGCCAAGATCGAACTGTCGGCGTCGCAGTCGACCTCGATCAACCTGCCCTACATCACCGTCGACGCCGACAAGAACCCGTTGTTCCTCGACGAGCAGCTCTCGCGCAGCGAGTTCCAGAAGATCACCTCGGACCTGCTCGAGCGCACTCGTGCTCCGTTCCAGGCGGTCATCGCCGACGCGGGCATCTCCGTCGGCGACATCGATCACGTTGTGCTCGTTGGTGGTTCGACCCGTATGCCCGCCGTCACCGATCTGGTGAAGGAACTGACCGGCGGCCGTGAGCCCAACAAGGGCGTGAACCCCGACGAGGTTGTCGCGGTCGGCGCTGCCCTGCAGGCCGGTGTGCTGCGCGGCGAGGTCAAGGACGTGCTGCTGCTCGACGTGACCCCGCTGAGCCTGGGCATCGAGACCAAGGGCGGCGTGATGCACAAGCTGATCGAGCGCAACACCACCATCCCGACCAAGCGGTCGGAGACCTACACCACCGCCGAGGACAACCAGCCGTCGGTGCAGATCCAGGTGTATCAGGGTGAGCGTGAGATCGCCTCGCACAACAAGCTGCTCGGCTCCTTCGAGCTCGGTGGCATCGCTCCTGCGCCGCAAGGTGTTCCGCAGATCGAGGTGACCTTCGACATCGACGCCAACGGCATCGTGCACGTCACCGCGAAGGACAAGGGCACCGGCAAGGAGAACTCCATCCGCATCCAGGAGGGCTCGGGCCTGAGCAAGGACGAGATCGACCGGATGATCAAGGACGCCGAGGCCCACGCCGACGAGGATCGCAAGCGTCGTGAAGAGGCCGAGACGCGCAACCAGGCCGAGTCGTTGGTGAACCACACCGAGAAGTTCCTCAAGGACAACGAGGACAAGGTGCCCGCCGACGTCAAGGACAAGGTCAACGCGTCGATCGCCGAGGCCAACGAGGCGCTCAAGGGCAACGACATCGCCTCGATCAAGAGTGCGATCGAGAAGCTCTCGACCGAGTCGCAGGAGATGGGTCAGGCCATCTACGCGGCATCGGCCGCCGAGGGCCAGGCCGCTGACGCCGCCGACGGTGGCAGCGCGAGCGCAGGCGACAGCGATGTCGTCGATGCCGAGGTCGTGGACGAGCCTGAGGAGAAGAAGTGACCGCTCCGGGCGCCGGGAGCGGAGCGAGCGGGCCAAATGTCGCGGGCGCCGGGAGCGGAGCGAGCGGGCCAAATGTCGCGGGCGCCGGGAGCGGAGCGAGCGGGCCAAATGCTCCGGGCGCCGGGAGCGGAGCTGGTTCCGAGGAGCCGGTGACGGTGACCGATCGTCGTCGCATCGACCCGGAAACGGGTGAGGTGCGCGAGGATTCGGCCGCCGGGCCGGGTCTGGCTGAGGCCGAGCCCGCCGCGGCCATCCCCGATCCCGAGCCGAGCACCCCGCACTCCGACGAGGTCGCCGACCTCACGGCGGCACTGCAGCGAGAACGCGCACAGTTCGCCAACTACAAGCGGCGTACCGAGGAGGAGAAGCAGGGCCGGGTGGCCTACGGCAAGCAGGTTCTCATCGAGAAGCTGCTGCCGGTCCTCGACGACCTCGACCGTGCCCGCGAGCACGGCGATCTCGAGTCCGGTCCGCTGCGTGCGGTCGCCGATAAGCTTGCCGCCACGTTGACCGGCGAGGGTGTCGTCAAGTTCGGTGAACCCGGCGACGTGTTCGACCCGGAACTGCACGAGGCCGTCCAGAACGACGGCAGTGGTGCCGAGCCGGTCCTCGGCGCGGTGTACCGCAGCGGTTACCGCCTGGGCGAAAAGGTGATCCGCACCGCGATGGTGATCGTTACCGATCCGGCGCCCGCAGCGCAGGAGAGCGGCCCGCAGGACGCTCCTACCGGTGCACAATAATCACCTGCACAACCATCCGGCGATGCGCGGACAGCCACGCGGCTTCGCGCATCGCCGGATGTCGGAACATACTTCATCCAGACATGTTCATTGAGAAGGAGGTGACGTCTGGTGGCTCCGCAACGAGAATGGCTCGAGCGTGACTTCTACAAGGATCTGGGCGTTGCTTCTGATGCTTCGTCTGAAGAGGTCAAGAAGGCTTACCGCAAGCTCGCCCGTGAGCTGCACCCCGATGCCAATCCGGGTGACACGCAAGCCGAAGAACGCTTCAAGCGGGTGTCCGAAGCCCACAGCGTGCTCGCCGACCCGGACAAGCGCAAAGAGTACGACGAGACGCGGGCGATGTTCGCCGGCGGACGATTCCGTGGCGGCGGCAACGGTTTTCCCGGCGGCTTCCCCGGCGCCGCCGGCGGCACTCGCTACTCCACGGAGACCGGTGCCGATTTCACCATCGGCGACTTGTTCGGCGGTGGCGGCGCGGGCGAGGGAGCCGGCGGTTTCGGCGACCTCTTCGACGGCCTGTTCAACCGCGGCGGTTCGGGCGGTGCGCGTACCTCGACCGCGACCCGGCCGCGTCGTGGCAACGACCTCGAGACCGAGACCACGTTGTCGTTCAAGGACGCGGCGTTGGGTACGACCGTCCCACTTCGGGTAACCAGCCCGGCGCCGTGCACCACCTGCCACGGCAGTGGCGCCAAACCGGGCACCAGTCCGCGAGTCTGCCCGAACTGCAACGGTTCCGGCTTCGTCAGCCGCAACCAGGGCGCGTTCGGATTCAGTGAGCCCTGCCAGGACTGCCAGGGCACCGGTTCCCGTATCGACGACCCATGCTCCGACTGCGACGGAAGCGGCGTCAAGGTGCGCTCGCGCACCATTAATGTCCGCATCCCCTCCGGCGTCGAGGACGGCCAGCGCATCCGGCTGGCGGGGCAAGGCGAGGCCGGACGTCGGGGCGCGCCGTCGGGTGACCTGTACGTGGTGGTCCATGTGACGCCCGACAAGGTGTTCACCCGCAGCGGCCACGACCTGCGCGTCCAACTTCCGGTGAGTATCTCCGAATTGGTACTCGGGTCGACGGTGTCGGTGCCGACCCTCGATGGTTCGGTCGGGGTGAAGATCCCGCCGAACACCAGCGATGGCCGTACCCTGCGGGTCCGTGGTCGCGGCGTGCCCAAGCGCGCCGGTGGTGCCGGCGACCTGCTCGTCACGGTCAAGGTCGAGGTGCCCCGGAAACTCGACGACGCCGCGGTGGAGGCAATGCGTGCCTACGCCGAGGCCGAGAAGTCCAGCGGGTTCGATGCTCGGGCGGGTTGGGGGCGATGAGTCATGGCAGAACGCAAGAATCGTGGGCGGACCGGCGCTGAGGGCACCGGGCTTGGTGGCGGGTTCGAGGGCGACGTGAGTGCAACCGCTACCTTCATGATCTCGGTGGCCGCCGAACTCGCCGGGATGCACGCGCAGACCTTGCGTACCTACGACCGCCTCGGGCTGGTGACCCCACAACGCACCAGCGGTGGTGGGCGCCGTTACTCCTCGCACGACGTCGAGGTACTGCGTGAGATCCAGCGGCTGTCGCACGACGAGGGCGTGAACCTCGCGGGCATCAAACGCATCATCGAACTCACCAACCAGGTCGACGCGCTCCAACAGCGGGTGCATGAGCTCCAACGCGAGGTCGACGCACATCGCGCCCGCCGCGGCGGCGAACTGGTCCCCGTCCCGCGGACAAGTGCGCTTGTCGTTTGGCAGCCCCGGCGCCGACGCACCGAAGAGTGATCCCGCTGCAGTGTGACCCGCTGCAGTGTGACCCGCGGTAGTGACCACCGAGTAACGATTTACCGATCGCCGACGACACCGATCGGTAGGCGGCCTGCGGGCCGCGCACCGATCGGGCTCCGGTTTGTCGCGGCGCGTCATCCGAGTTCGGTGAACTGACAAGGGAGGCGAATGGTGAGCGAGGCACCCGAGATCTCGATTGCCGAACCCGCAGTGCTCGGGGTCTCGGTGGTGGGCGACGACATCGCGACCGTCGTTCGCGACGCCACCGGTGAGATTGTCGCCAGCAATTACGTCGAGCTCGCCGACGAGTCACCGAATGCGGCGCTCGACGCGCTGCGTGAACTCGTGGACTCCGCTCCGTTCGCGATCGACCACATCGCGCTGACCTGCGCACGCCCCGACGTACGAGCACACCTCGAGTTCTCGATGAACGCACCCGGCGCACCCGAGTGGGCATCGGCGGTGAGCTTCGTCGACCTCCCGCACGCCCTGGCTCAGGTTGCGCACCGCGACGCCACCGGCGATGTCGCCGCGGTCGTCCTCGACAGATCCGGTGCTCTGGCCTCCGGCGCCTCGATCGCCCTCGTCAACGCCGAGCATTCGTCGGTCCTCGCCTCCGCCGCCGTCGCCGCGCCCCAGTCGGTGCCGCTGACCGATCCGCAAGGCGCCGGCGGCCTCGTGGCACATCTGAACTCTCTGACGCGCGGGGCGGGTGCGACTCGCGTGGTCGCGGCCGGTTCCGGTGCACAACTGCCCGACGCCGTCCGTGTCATCGAGACGGCGACCGGCGCATCGGTGGCCGTGGCCGCCGCCCCCGTGTTCGCAGTGGCCCAGAGCGTCACCGAGGTGATCGCCGCCGACACTCGCGCCATCCCGGTCGCCGCGGCCGCCGTCGGACCGGCTGCAACGGCATCGGTCGGGACAGCCGCCGCGGCACCGACCACGGCGGCGACGGGCGGGGTGGGCTTGCGCTGGTGGATCATCGGCGGCGCCGCCGGGCTTGCCGCGTTGCTGTGTGTGGTTGCGCTCGTGGCGCTGTTCAGCGGCAAGGATGGCGCGGACACGCCCGCCGCGGTCACCTCGACCGTCACGGTGCCCGGACCGAACAGCGTGGCCACCGTCACCCGCAGTGGTCAGCCCGACGACACCCAGACAGTCGTCGACCAGCAGACCGTCACCAGTACCGTCACCCAGCCACCGGTCACCAGTACGGCCACCCTAACCGTCACCTCGACGGCAACGGCGACAGCGACGGCCACGGTAACCGAGCAGGAGACCGTCACCTCGGTGGTGACGACGACCGTGTCCGCGCCACAACTGGGCCCCGGCAACCCGGGTGCGGGCGGATAACTGCCGCGGCAGCGCCGAGGCACGCCCTAGAACATCGGGTCGTGCTGGATGAGGCTGGCCCGCACCCCGGCGATGATCAGCCCGCGGCGGGTGTTCTCCACCATCATCGGTGAGCCGGTGATGAGGGTTTGCCGGTCGTCCCGGCCGTCCGCGGCGCCGACGACGTCGACCAGTCGACCGAAGCGATGCTCGATGCCGAGTTCGGCGGGTCGGACCGGGTTGTCGAGCCACCACGGATTGGTCTGTTCCTCCGACACCGCGGTGATCGTGAGCCACGGATTGGTCGCCGCGATCCGACGCAATACCGGTAGGTCGTATAGCTCACCGGGATACCGTGCCCCGTAGTAGACGTGAGTCGGCGGGGAGGTCGCCAGCGCCGACATCTGAATGAGCAGGGCGCGCAGGGGCGCCAGGCCGGTGCCGCCGGCGACCATGAGTACCTCCCGGTCGCCGTCGATGTGCAGTGTGCCGTGTGACTGACCGAACGTCCACACGTCGCCGGGCTGGGTCTGACCGACGATCGCCGGACTGACCGTGCCACCGGGTACCGCGCGCACGTGGAACTCCAACTCGCCGTGCGGGTTGGGCGGAATCGCCGGGGAGAGGTTGCGCCACAGCTTCGGCCATTGGGGGATCTGGGCCTCCAGATATTGCCCCGTGTTGAATCGCAGTGGTGTGTCGGTGACGAGTCGTACCACCGCCAGGCCGCGGCTGATGCGGAATTTCTCCACCACGCGGGCGGTCCAGGTGGCCGGCCCCGACGCGGTCTGCGCCGCTCCGCGCATCACACCGGTGACGAGCATCATCGCCTGCCCGACGGTTCGCTGGGCCTCGTCGTCCCACTGATCGGCGAGCGTGACCGCGAACTCACCCATCAACGCCCGGAAGATCGCCTGATAGTGCTCGGGCTGTACCCCGTACTTGCGGTGGTCGCGCCCGAGTTGCGCCAGGAACTCCACGAGTTCGGCCTGGCCGTCGGGGTTCGGAATGACGTCGAGGACGTGGTCGATGACGTGGTAAAACGCCTCGCGCTGCTGCGACATCATCGCGCCGAACAGTTCGCGCAGGTCGGGATCAATGGCGAACAGTCGCGTGTAGAGGTCGCGGGCGAAGCGGTCGGGATCGCGGGCGATCAGGTCGCGGAGTTGATGCAGCACATGGCGGGAATGACTCGCCATTGCGCACACCTCCCACAGATCACCGATCACCGGTCAACCGACAACATCTCCATTCTGCCCTGCGTCACCGACAGTTCGGTTCATCCGCCGGCCGTCGCCGTGGCGCAGCCGACCCACCGATGGCGACGACCGGCAATTCGTTTCGTCCGTCGAACGCATGAAACGCGTCAACAACTATGGCAATCTCGAATGGTGACAATGCTGGCCGGAACGATATCGGGGATCGTCGACGCCCACGTCCAACAATGGAATCCGCGCCGGATACCGCGGTCGCGCAATCCCGTCGCGCGTGGCTACCGATTTGTCCCCAAAGTGGGGGACCGGCTATTTTCTGTTGCCGTTCCCCAAGCCGAGCGCGATTATGTGTTGACCCCGCACATCATCGGCCGTGCCTACGAGCCGCGGCACTACGGCGCCGACATCGCGCCGGTGGCGCAAGTGGTCGGCGTGGGTATCGAGTCGGTGGTGGTGTCCGAATCCTACTGGCGCCTCGGCGATGTCGAGGAGCCCGACGCGAGTCGGCTGGCCGTCGGCGAGATCAACTACCTTCAGGGACTGCCGTTCGGAGTCGGTGTGGCCCCGACGCTCGGTGCGGTGATGATGCGTGCCGACCCGCGGGCCGAGGGCTTCGAGACGCGTCTAGATGTGCAACGCACGCTCAGCGATCGGGTGCGCGGCATTCAGGTCACAGCGACCCGCCATCCAGACCCGAAGGTCCGATCGGCCGGGCCGGTCGACGGTATGCTCGCATCGGCCGAGTTCCTCTCCGGCGTCGAGAAGGTCGCCGCCCGCGGGCTCGCCGTGGAGGTCTTCGTCTACTCCCATCAGCTCTACGACGTGATCACCCTCGCCCGCGAGTTCCCCGACACCACCGTCATCGTCGACCATTTCGGTTGTCCGGTGGGTGCTTTCGGGCCCGTAGGACTGCGCACCGGGACGACCGCGGCAGCCCGCGCCGACATCCTGCGCCTGTGGCGTGAGCGCATGACCTCGATTGCCGCCGAAGAGAATGTGGTGGTCAAACTTTCCGGGCTGGCCATGCCGGTCCTCGGCTATGGCCGTGAGCCGTGGGGCAACATCGGTGCCCGCGAGACGCTGACACAGATGATCGGTCCGCTGGTCCAGCACGTCGTCGGTCACTTCGGTGCGAGCCGGGTCATGTTCGGCTCCAACTTCCCGATCGACAAACCGAATACATCGATCGACACCGTCGTCGCGAGCCTGGCCGAGATTCTCGAACCCTGGGGAGAGAACATGCTGGGCAATGTTTTTCGTAACACCGCGCGCCGCGTGTACGGCATCACCGCGCCGGAACACGCGCGCGCGGGGTGAGGTGTGCTGCTCCGGTACGTCTCACCCCGCGGCGGTCAGTCCCGATCCTTCGCCGTGGTCTCGTCGGGGCCCTAAGGTATCGGCGGTTGCGACCGTCGGTTGGTTCGCCTGCCGCGGTACGGTGTTGGCGATCTCCCGGCAATGCCAGGGCTACACCGGCGAGTACCCGGTGATGCCGCAGCAAGGGGATGCCGACGATGATGGCGACGAGATTGCAGTAGTTGTCCCAGCACATCAACACCACGGCGGCAGCGAGGAACAGAGTAGGAAAGGAACTGCTCCGAAATGGATGTGGGCGCGATGTCCGACTCAACAGTACGGCTGGGTGTGGTTGGCGTCACAGGACCGAGGATCGTCGATCAGCCCGGATATCCGCGCACCCTGCGCCGCCGTCGCGAAGTGTGCGCCGGTACCGGTACGTCGCGCAGGGCGCGCGTGATGATCTCGACGAACTCGGTACACGTCTGGTAGCGCTCCTCGGGCTTTTTGGCGAGCGCCTTGGCGAACACCGAATTTAGCGCCGACGGAAGCCAACCGCGGCGCTGGGTAAGCTTCGGCGGCTCGTCACGCAGGTGGGCATAGGTGATGGCGAACGGCGTGGACCGTGGGAACGGCGGCAGCCCGGTGAACAACTCCACCAGCGAGCACGCGAACGAATACACGTCGGTGGCGGGGGAGAGTTGTTGTGCTTGAAGTAGTTCGGGGGCGGCGTAGGCGATGGACCCCTGGACCCGTCCGTTGCGGGCCAGGGGTCGCGTGTCGTCGAGGAGTCGCGCGATACCGAAGTCGCTGAGCACGGCATCGGTGTCGTCGGAGGTGGACGTCAGCAGGATGTTCGCGGGTTTGACGTCCCGATGCAGGATCTCGCGGGAGTGTGCGTAGTCCAGGGCGTCGCCGATCTGCTCTGCCACGCGTAGTACCGCGGACACCCGCGGCTGTTGATCCTCACGCGGGATCAGCGACATCGCCGACGGCCCGGCGACGTAGTGCATCGCCAGCCAGAGCTGCGTCCGCGGCGGCGAATCGACGAGAATCTCACCACGCGAGACCATGCCCACGATGCGCGGATGGTCCAGGAGCGACGCGATCGCGAACTCTCGCTCCAAGCGTTCTCGTGCCCGGCCGGTATCGCCGTCGTCGGCGTGGAGAACCTTCAGCGCGAGCGACGTCGATTCGCCGCTGCGGTGCACCCGGTAGACGTCGGCGCTGCTGCCGTGACCCACGACGGCGTCGACCACAAAGCCTGCGATCGTCTCGCCAACCCCGAACATCTCGTCAGGATATCGGCTTGTGCCGAAATCACTTCTTGGGCGTCAGACGGAAGATCGGGAAGACACGGCCCTCGGCGGTTTCGGTATATCTCAGGAATTGCTCGGACGCCGAGACGAAACCCTGCCACGCTTGCTCACGCTGCGCCGGATCGAGTTCGGTGGCCGTCGCCGGATGCTGTTCGATCCCCGATTTCTCGCCAGCGTATTCGATGGTGATCTCCGGATTCTTGCGCAGATTGTGCACCCACGCGGGATCCTTCGGAGAGCCGCCCGCGCTGCCGATGATGAAGCGGCCTCCGGCGCCATCGGGCAGCGACATCAGCGGCGTCACCCGCTGGGCTCCCGATGTGGCTCCGATGCTGTGGACGATTACGAGGTTACGGCCGAAGCCCATAGTGGTGACGGTGCCGTCGTTGGCGTGGAACTCGTCGATGATGGTCTTGTTGAAGTCTGTCATCACCCCATAATGCGTGAGGTCGGCGGTGGAGTGTGGACGTTGGCCAAACGTTCACCGCAGGGGCGTGCCGGTGCGGGTCTCAGGAAGGGACACAGGCACCCGGCGGTCACGCCTACGCTGAACCCATGAGCAGTGTGCACACGAGTACCGACATCGGTGGCGTGGACCTCGCCGATCTGCGCGCCGACCTCCCCGACCAGATCATCGTCACCGACCCCGACATTCTTGCCGGGTATCGGCAGGACAGAGCGTTTGACCCGACGGCCGGCACACCGCTCGCGCTCATCCGCCCAACGACCACCGAGCACGTCCAGACGGTGGTCCGCTGGTGTGCCGCTCATCGCGTCCCGATCATCACGCGAGGCGCGGGTACCAGCCTCTCGGGAGGTTCGACGGCCGTCGACGGCGCGGTGATGCTCTCGACGGAGAAGATGCGTGCGATGAGCATCGACACCGCCACCCGAACCGCGGTGGTGCAGCCCGGGCTGTTCAACGCCGAGGTGAAGGCCGCTGCCGCGGCACACGATCTCTGGTATCCGCCGGACCCGTCATCATTCGAGATCTGCTCGATCGGCGGCAACGTGGCCACCAACGCCGGCGGACTGTGCTGCGTGAAGTACGGCGTCACCACCGACTACGTGCTCGGTATGCAGGTGGTGCTCGCCGACGGCCGCGCGATTCGCCTCGGCGGCAAGCAACTCAAGGATTCGGCCGGGTTATCGCTGACCAAACTGTTCGTCGGCAGCGAGGGAATGCTCGGGATCATCACCGAGGTCACCCTGCGGCTATTGCCCCCGCAGGCGGCCGCGTGCACCGTGGTCGGTTCCTTCGCGTCGGTACATTCGGCGAGTGAGGCGGTTCTCGCGATCACTGCCAGGATCCGGCCGGCGATGCTCGAGTTCATGGACAAGGTCTCGATCAACGCCGTCGAGGACATGCTGCGGATGGGCCTCGACCGGGATGCGGGAGCACTGCTCGTCGCGCAGTCCGACGCGCCGGGCCCGGCCGGAGTGGCCGAGGTCGAGATCATCCGCGCGGCCTTTGAGTCCTGCGGTGCGTCCGAGGTCTTCGACACCGCCGACGCCGCCGAAGGGGAGGCGTTCACCGCCGCCCGGCGCGCCGCCATTCCCGCGGTCGAGAAACTCGGTTCACTTCTGCTCGAAGACGTCGGCGTGCCGCTACCGGCGCTGCCCGCACTGATCGACGGGGTCGGCAAGATCGCGAACGACAACGCGGTGATGATCTCGGTGATCGCCCATGCCGGTGACGGCAACACCCATCCGCTCATTGTGTTCGATCCCGATGACGCCGACGAGCACGACCGCGCCCAGACAGCGTTCGGCCAGGTGATGGACCTGGCGATCTCGTTGGGCGGCACCATCACCGGTGAGCACGGCGTCGGCCGACTGAAGAAGGGATGGCTACCCGATCAGGTCGGCCCCGACGTCATGCAACTGACCGCCGCCATCAAGGCCACCCTCGATCCCGACGGCCTGCTCAATCCTGGTGTGATCCTCTGACTCGCCGACCCGGTCGCGACCGCTTCTCCCGCTGGTCGAGGAGTGCGGAGCGTTAGCGACGAGCCTCGAGACCCGGTGAGGAACAATGTCTTCCGCGCCGCAACCGCACACCGGCGACCCTACCGCCCTGTCCACCGCGGCGGACGTTTGCTGACGAACGCGCCGATCCCTTCGATGGTGTCCTGGCTGATCAGCAGCGAGTCGAGGACCGACGAGGTCGCCTCGATCGCCTCGACCGGATCGTCGATGGCCTCAGCGTCGGTCATTGCCTGTAACGATGCCCGGACTGATGTCGGCGAACCGGCCAGGATCTCCTGTGCCACTTGACGTGCGGCCACGAGTACCTGGCCGTGAGCGGCGACGCGGCTGACCAGGCCAATGCGGTAGGCCTCGGCAGTGTCGATGCGGCGGCCGGTGAGGATCATGTCGCGGGCCAGCGCCGGGCCGATCGCTCGCGGCAACCGCACGAGTCCGCCCGCGGCGGCGGCCAGGCCCACCTTCACCTCGGGCAGACCGAAACTCGCCTTTTCGTCGGCGACGATGATGTGGCACGCCAGGGCGATCTCGAGACCACCGCCGAGGGCCACGCCGTTGACGGCGGCGATCACCGGCTTGGTTAGTTCCCGGCGCGAGGTGAGTCCGCCGAAGCCGTTCTTCGGGACCGCGAGCATCGCGTGACCGGCCATGTGAGCCAGGTCGTTTCCGGCGGAGAAGGCTTTGTCGCCCGCACCGGTGAGGATTGCGACCCAGAGGTCGGGGTCGGCGAGGTAGGCGTCGAAGATCTCGTCGAGTTCAGCGTTGGCCGCCGGGTCGAGCGCATTACGCGCCGCGGGCCGGTTGATCGTCACCTCGAGGACATGGCCTTCCCGACGAATGACGACGTTCTCGTACAGCTCCCGAAAGCCGGGCGGTCTGACCGGGAACAACTCGGACATACGCTCCTCGGAAACGGTTACGCGGTTGCCGCGGGCGAAGGACCGGACGTAGATCGCTGAGCCGATGGGATCATCGCTCCGGGCGAGCAATTCGAGGAGTTCGTCGTCGCCTTCGGCGCCGTTGGCAACGAAGCGCGCGCCGTCGCCGAGCCGGCCGATGACGATGGACTTAGCGCGCCCGTTCTTGTCGGCGGGCAATACGGTGAAACTCTCGATGGTCGCGGCGCCGTCGGCATTGCGTCGTTCGGCGACGGACGGACGGCTGTCGAGCTCTCGCTGGATGAGGTCATCTTTGCCGGCTTGCCACGCAGTCGGTGTGGTGCCGTAAATGCCGACCGAATACTTGCTCATCAGCCCGCCGTTGGCGGCAACGAGGCCGAAAGTGCCAGGGCGCGCGCGCACTCGATCGACGACCTCGGCGATGGCGTGCATCGAATAGTTGTTGCCGGGCCCACCGAAGTAGGGCAGTCCGCCGGTGACGGTCAACCCACGCGGATCGTCGGCGCGCAGACCGAAGGCATCGCAGATGTTGAACACCGCGATCGGGAAACAGCTGTACAAGTCGAGGAAGACGATGTCGTCGAGGGTCAGGCCGGCCATATCGAGGGCGGCGTGCATCGCGGCGATCGACGCGGGACTCGTCGACAGGTCGACGCGTTCCATCAACGGCTGCTCCCGCAGATCACTGTGTCCGTGCACGAATACCCATTTCGCGGGATCGATTCCGAGTTCGGTGGCCTTGGCCACCGACATCACGACCACTCCGGCGGCCTGATTCACCTGGTCTCGCGCGACCAGCAGGCGCGTATACGGTTCGGCCAGCGCGCGATTGGAGTCCGAGGCCGTCGCTATCGCCTCGACTGATCGCGCTTCCGGCGACGCCGCATGCGGATTGGCGGCCGCGATCGCCGACATCGGGGCGAACAGTTCGGCCATCGCCCGCGCGTAGTCGGCGCGGGACAGTCCCTGACGGTGCCGCCGGGCGTTCTCCAGCAGCGGGTACTGGGTGATCGGCTTGAGGAGTCCGTGCCGTGCCTCCTGCACCGAGGTGAGGCCCTTGAGGCCGAATCCGCGGTCCTCGTGATCGCCGGGCACCGTCTCGGAGAAGTCAGGGCGCGCTTCGGCGGGGAGAGACTTGAGCGCGTGCCGAACCGTCGACATCACCTCCGACCCGAAGATCAGCACAGCGTCTACATCGCCGTCGGAGATGACCTGCGCGAACTCGTCGACCAGTTTCTGCGGGCTCTGTCCGCCGACCACCTCGGTGACCGCGCGCCGCGGCGTGACCCCGATCCGGCCGGCGACCGCGCGCGGCATATTGTCCGGACGGCCCAGTGGCGACGATGAGAGCGGACTCGACACCTCGAAGGATCGCACCGCCACGACGGTGTCGACGGCCCGTGCCACGTCGGTGGATGCGACGCCGGTGTCGGTCAGTGCCGCATGGAGCGCGCGTGCAGCCAGATCGGCCTCACCCAGACCCTCGTAGTCGGGGTCGGAGATGCGTTCGGATGCCTGTCCGACGCCGACGATGACGGGGGTGCGCGGATCGAGGTCGTCGCGCAGGGCGTGGTGGGTCATACGGTGTCCTCCCGACAACATGAGACAGGTGCTCACCATCGTTTCATGTGACCAGGCAGCGCTTCCGATGCGCCTGTGAGAATGCGCGATCGACGAGTGCGGAAACGAACGTGACCGTCGGCGACGGTGACCCTCTGCGCCGCGGTGTGTGGGGCCGCGATGTGGATCGCCGCGCGGTAAAACGCCAGAGTGCGGCTGTTGTTTGAGCTGCCGGCCGGCGACATGACACACCCCGATGCCACGTCGATCGCGCGCGAGAACCGAGTGCTCTGTCTCAGTGTCCACCCAACGCGGTCAACCATCGAGACATTGACAACAATAGAATGACAAACGGCGCAAATAGATATCGGATATGTTGTTTTCCGATAAGGCGACCTTAAGGGTGGAGCGGGAAGGGCGGTAGGCCGGAAATGCGCGATCTCGATCTTCGGCGGCTGCGGATGTTCATGGCGGTGGTCGATGCCCCGTCGTTGCGTGTGGCGGCCGAGCGGCTCTATATCTCACAGCAGGCCCTGTCTGTTGCAATTCGCGAACTCGAGCGGCAACTCGACGTCGAGTTGTTCTCCAGATCGCGACGAACCCTGACGCCCACACCGGCCGGGGTTGCGCTTTACGAAGGGGCGATCCCGTTGCTGGCGGGCGGGGCGAATCTCGCGGCCGAGGTCAAGATGATCGACGACGACAAGCCCGACCCGTTCTCCATCGGGCACACGCCGGGGTTGGCGCCTTCGGAGGTGTTCCAGGTCATCGAGGGTGCTGTGTTGGCCGATCCGTCGTTGCTGATCACGGTCAAGCCGCTCTGGCCGGGCGACATCCGCGACGCCATCATGTCCGGCGACGTCGACATGGTGCTCGCCCGCTCGCACACCGCGCCGACCGATCTCGCCGGTGCCATTGCCACTCGCCATGAGTTGCGGCTGGCGGTCAACGCCGACAATCCGCTGTCGGAAAATCCGACGTGTGCGATGCGCGATCTCGCCGACCATCCGATCGTGGTGTCCGAACTCGAGGACGACTACAAGAACATGATCGTGTCGTATTGTCGCCGAGCGGGTTTCGAGCCGGAGATCGTCGTGTCGAATCTGCGCGGCACCCCGCCGCACATGTCGGTGATCACCCATCCGGATGCCTGTGCGTTCGTCACCAACCAGCCGGGATGGTTGTACCAGAACCAGATTCGCGTCGTGTCGTTCGACGATCCGCCGATGACCCCGGTGATGGCCGTGTGGCTGCCGAACACAGCGTCGAGGATCCGTAACGCCGTTCTTGACGCGGTCGGGATCAGTGACGAGACAGAATGAGCTCCAGGTCGGTGCCGGTGGGTAGGGCGCCGTACTCGAGTCCGCGCTCGTTGCCGAGTCGCGCGGCGATGAAGGCCTCGGCGACTTCGGTCGGTGAGAACCGCACGAGCAGAGATGCTTCCAGCGCCAGCGCCATGGATTCGACGACCCGTCGCGCGTTGCGCTGAGCGGCTGCTGCATCGAGTTCGGCGAGTTCGCCGAGCTGCCTGCGTAACCGGTAGAGGTGGGCGTCGAGGCCGGCATGCGCACCACGCGCACGATTGACCTCGGCGTCGAAGGCGCTGACCGATTCCGGTTCACGGGTCATGGCGCGTAACACGTCCAGAGCGATGACATTGCCCGAACCCTCCCACACGGCCATCACCGGTTGTTCGCGATAGCGCATGGCGAGCGGGAAGTCTTCGGTGTATCCGTTGCCGCCCAGGCATTCCAGGGACTCGTAGGCGTGATGCGGCCCCCGCTTACAGATCCAGTACTTGGCCACCGCGGTCGCCAGGCGGCGGAAGGCGCGCTCGGTATCCGAGGCGTCCTCGTCATGGGCGCGCGCCAGGCGCATCGCGGTAAGGGTGGCCGCCTCGGATTCCAGTGCGAGATCGGCCAATACAGCCTTCATGGCCGGCTGGTCGGCCAGCGTCGCACCGAATGCCGAGCGATGGCGGGCATGCCACACCGCCTCGGCGACGGATTGCCGCATCCCGGCGGCACTGCCCAGCACGCAGTCCAGTCGGGTCTGGGCGACCATCTCGATGATGGTGCGCACGCCGCGGCCCGGCTCGCCGACCATCAGCGCAACGGTGCCGTCGAGTTCGATCTCACTGGACGCGTTGGACTTGTTGCCCAGCTTGTTCTTCAGCCGCTGGATGCGGAAGACGTTGCGGGTTCCGTCGGGCAGAACGCGGGGGAGCAGGAAGCATGACAGTCCCTCCCCGCCGGGGCCCTGCGCTTGCGCGAGCACCAGGAACGCATCCGACATCGGCGCCGAGCAGAACCACTTGTGTCCGGTCAGCAGGTATTCCGCGCCCGGGCCGCCCGCGCCGACCGGGCGGGCGACGGTGGTATTGGCGCGGACATCAGACCCGCCCTGCTTCTCGGTCATCGACATTCCGAAGATCGCCGATGCCTTGTCGGCGGATAATTGGGGAGAGTAGTTGCGTGACAGTGCTTTCGGTACCCAGGCGGCAGCGATGTCGGGTTGTAGTTGCAGGGACGGGATCGCGGCGTGGGTCATCGACACCGGACACGCATGGCCGGGCTCGATCTGTCCGAACAGCATGAACACCGCCGCCCGGGCGACGTGTGAGCCCGGTTGCGGGTCGGACCAGCAACGGGTATGGGCGCCATGGGAAATCGATGCGGAGATGATGCGGTGATACGACGGATGGTATTCGACCTCGTCGATGCGGTGTCCCCACCGGTCGAAGGTGCGCAGTTCAGGGGTGATGGTGTTGGCCAAGTGAGCGTCGTGCTGGAATTCCGCGCTGCCGACCAGCGCGCCGACCGCACGCAGCTCTGCCTCGGCCCATTCTGCGTCGTGACGCACAACAGCCTCTTGCAGAACGGTATTCAGCTCGTACTCGTTGACGTCGACGCGCGGGGTGGACTGATTGAAGACCGTGTGGGTCAGATGCGGCCGGGGGTGCGCGGTTTCGGTGGTGGTGGTGCTCGGGTCGGTGGTGGTCGGGTGGGTTGGGGTCACGGCGATGCCCTTCCGGTGGGGGTCAGCGGCCGGTCGAGCACGCTGTCGGGGATACCCATGTTGGTGAACAGAATGGTGACGGCCTCGGCGACAGATGTCCCCAATTCGTCTCCGGTGGCCGCATGTTGGACGGTCAGACCGAAAATCGCCGACCAGAAGGCCCGGGCCTCGACGCCGTTCTCGGCGCGCAGTTGCCATCCGGTGCGGACCAGGGTGTCGAGGAGCGCGGCCTCGCCGCGGTCATGCAGGGTGGACAACGTCTCGGTGATGTGGGGGCGCAGATCGGTGCGTCGTGACACCAACAGCATGGCTGTGGTGAACAGCTCGACGTTGCGCGACTGTGGACCGAGGAGCGTCTCGACGAGTGTTCGGGTGTAGCCGCGGACCGTTGTCGCCGACGCGGCTGCTTGCTCGGCATGCCAACCGGCTCGCAGCACCGCCGCACACGCCACCTCGACGAACAATTGCTCCTTGGAACCGAAGTAATAGGTGACCTGATTGGGAAAGGCATTGGCACGGGCGCAGATCTGCGCCACCGACGCGGTCTCACCGAACTCGGTGAACACCTCACCGGCCGCCCGTAGCAGGGTGCGGCGAGTGGCTTTGCCGGCTTCGCGGCTGGCTCGGCGGGTGGCGGTCACGGAGCCTCCTGATGTTTGTACAGAAAACAATAAGGCGGATCGTGAGGTGGCGCAAGGGGTTGCACCGGCAACTCCCTCGTGCATCGACTTCCGCTGCGGCTAATGCGCGCTCGCCTGGCTACGGGATCGAACCCGCACCCGCCGGCCTCATGCCAGCGCCACGATGTCTGTGTAACGGACTCTCTCCATGGGGTCTTGCGGCGGGTACGTGGCGGGTGACGTTTCGGAGGTGTCACTGCGGCGTGGCCATCGGGATCGTCGTCGCGGCGAGCGACAGAATCACCGCCAACCGCACGATCGATCCTCGCACACCGTCTGGCGAGGTCGCGCCGAGGCCGCCGCGATTGCACAGCATTACCTTGCGCGCTGCGATCCCCTACCGTGCGACCGTGCAGGTCCGCCGGCGGAGAGTGTGATCGCCGAACTCGGCGATCTGTCGGACATGCCGCTTGTGGCCGTCGTCTCCGCTCGCGGCGCGCGTGGCGCGCCGCCGTTACGCCGTGCGCAGTCACCTCGGCGAATCGGAGGGTATGAGACTGACCTGACTGTCAGTGTCGACATCACTGGTGAATTCGCTGGTCTTCTCTGGGGCGACCTCGTCGATGTTGTCCACGCGTGTCGGGTTCGCGCATCCACGGCGAACGCGACTTTCAGGCGCGTGTCAATAGCCCATTGTCGTACAAGCGGCAGACCGCGCTCGCACATGAATGTATGACACATGAACTGCTACTGAGGTTTACCGGTGACAGCCATCAGCGAGAGCCTGCGTAACCGGTCGTGTCGCACCATTGCGGTGAACGCGGGCGCGTAGCGCCGCGGTAGCAGCCGACACATTGGCCCGGATCCGAGGTGGCCCACTCGGCGAGCGCGGTGATGGTGACGTGCGCATGGCCGCCTAGCATTGACACCGATCGCCGACCTCGTAGATGGAGCCGCAATGGTTGAGTCCCCACCGGTGCGAGCTCGCGCTGCTGCTAGCGCACCTGTCGGAGATTGGCGGCACTATCCGCCCCTGGAACTGCCGAGGATCCTCGACGCAGCCCTCTCTCAGATCGTCGAGCACGGCTACGACGCCACCAGCGTGCGCACGATTGCCGGCGAAGTCGGGGTCACGGTGCCAGCCCTCTATTACCACTACGACAACAAGCAGTCGATCCTGGTTGCGCTGCTCGATCATGCGATGAGGACCGTGAGCTCGCACATCGACGCCGCGCTCGTCGAGGCCGGTGACGATCCGGTCCGTCGGCTCTCTGGTGTGGTCGAGGCCACCGCGTTGTACATGGCCAATCACCCCGACCTCGCCTTCCTCGACTCAGAACGACGGTCACTGACACCCGAGAACGGTGCCTGGTATCGCGAGCATCGGGACGCCATTGACGTCCAGCTGCGAGATGCCATCGACGACGGTTGCAGTGCCGGGGTCTTTGCGACGCCGGTTCCCGATTCGGCACGCCTCGCGATCTTGTCCATGTGCCAGGGGATAGCGAGCTGGTATCGCGTGGACGGCCCGAAGACGCCCGCGGAGGTCGCGGCCGAATACGTGCGTATTGCGCTTGCCGCAGTCGAATGCACCGCGATGGAGTTCGACGAGGTCGGATACGACGCGAGTGTTCTTACCCGGGACGGCTGAGATCCGTTTGGATCAGCCCGTCGACACCGACTCGGCGATGTCGGCTGTTCGATGGACCGGACACCCGGGAGTGAAGGTTCCGAGTTTCTCGACCTCGAAGCCGTTGGGATAGCTGCGGATCCGGGGCGTGTCCTGTACCAGGCGGGGCTTGCGCCGCGAGGGCAGCAGCGCAACGACACGGGCTCGCATCCGCAGACCGGCCGCGGAGAGGGTGCGCGCCAATCTGTTCGGCTTGCGGTAGTGGAACGCCTGCAACAGTGGGTCGTCCATCACCGATCGGCTGAAGAGGTCGATCAGGGGGGCCGCCGGCTTGGGGTAGAACGTTGTCATCAGCTGCATGGTCGAGTCCGCGACTCGACGAGCGCCGGGATCGAAGGCGAAGTGGGCTGCCTCGTAGTCGTCGAGCAATCGCGCGAAATCCTCGTAGGTTTCCGGGATGCCGGTGATCCCCATGTGCTTCCCGAGTGATCTGTAGTAGAGCACCGACGCGCGCACTTCCTCATAGGTCATCCGCCGCCAGCCGTAATCGTCAAGCCAGCGCTTGGGGACGACGACGAATGTCGCCAGGACGTAGCGCATGTCGTCATTGCTGATGTCGTACATCCTGTGCATCTGATTGATGCGACGGATGGCCGCTTTACCTTCCGGGCTGGAGATCCCTTCTACGAGGGGGACTTCCAAAAGCAGTCCGGTGTCGTCGTAGCGCTTCTGCACACGGGTGGTGAATTCGCCGGTTTCGTCGAGCAGCCGGCCGATGCTCGGCACGGCGTAGGTGCGGAAGAGGGCAAAGCTCAGTGCCTGGTTCATGTCCCAGGGAAACTCGTAGGTCACGATGTTGCGGTAGATCTCGCCGAAGTCGGCGTCGGGGTCGAGGCCCTGGTTGCGGTCGATCCTGAGCATGGCTGCCTCCTCTGCGTCGTGAGTGCGACTATAAGGCGACTTATACTTTTGTGCAAGGAGTCACACTCGCATTGAGGTGTGGCGCAGTCTGGGCTATTCGACCGGACGGACAGGCGTCAGTGGTCAGGGGCCGTGGGCGGGCTCGCGACAACGTCGCCGAGCTTGCCGGGCTTGCCGATCGGGCCGATCGCGCTCTGGAGGAACATTCGAAATCCCAGATCGAGGGCCTCGTAGGAGCGCAGTGTCCCGCTTTCGTATCCGACGAGCAGATACATCGAAATGGTGGCGTACTCCTCGGCGGCAAAGTCGTCGCCGAGGGCCTCACGGTAGGTCTCGGCGATGAAGTCGCGCCGTTCGAGGTCGACTTCCTCCTGATGCTTGCGGACCTCCGGATCCTGGGCGGCCCAGACACGGATGGCCCGTTCGGAATCGTGGGGCAGGGTCAGCCCGACGTCCATCAGTGCCGTAAGACGTTCGGCAGGATCGGTGACCTTGCGCGCTTGCGCGATCGGCCGCTGGCTCTTCTCCTCGCGCCAATAGGCGATCAGCGCCGAGGTGAACTCGGCCCAGTTGTCGAAGGCGTGATAGAAGCTACCGGTGGTGGCGTCGGCGCGGGCGCAGACCGCTGCGAGTTTGAGCGCGCCGAATCCGTCCTCGGCCAGGACGGTGAGACCCGCCTCGAGGAACCGCACGCGCGCATATCGCGACGGCGTCGATCTCCTCTCGCGAGCCATAGGGTCCGATCCTAGTAGCGCCGATCATCTACGCCGCACGAACGTAGAGACGTCGGTGATGGGCGGTCGGCGTCGGCCAACTCGCGGGGTTCCCGACCTGCGATCTGGTTGATCTGCATCACAGGGCCGTGTTACAAACTTAGCGAACGATCAGTCGGTAGTTCGGGTTCTTGTGTGGGTGACGTTCGTCCCGCCGCGACCCGGGCGCCGTGAATCCTCCGGAGGTTCTCCCCATGCCCGAAGCCGTCATCGTCGATGTCGTCCGCCTTGCCTCCGGCAAGGGCAAGCCCGGTGGCGCGCTCTCGCAGACCAAACCCGTCGAACTGCTCGCGCACGTGCTGCGTGCCCTGGTTGAGCGCAACGACCTCGACCCGGCGCTCGTCGACGACGTCATCGGTGGCTGCGTCGGCCAGGCCGGGGAACAGGCGCTCAACATCTCGCGCACCGCGCTGTTGTCGGCCGGATTCCCCGAGTCGGTGCCTGCGACCACCGTCGATCGGCAGTGCGGGTCGAGTCAGCAGGCGGCGCACTTCGCCGCACAGGGCGTCATCGCGGGCGCGTACGACATCGTGATCGCCGCGGGCGTCGAGTCCATGAGCCGGGTACCGATGGGCTTCACCACCGTCGGCCAGAGTCCGTACGGGCCGAGCATTGCCGCTCGTTACCCCGAAGGTCTTGTCGGCCAGGGTATCTCGGCGGAACTTGTCGCGGCGAAGTGGAAGTTCGACAGGGATGCGGTGGATGCCTTCGCCGCCGAGTCTCATCGACGTGCCGCTCAGGCTGCCGCAGATGGCTTCTTCGCCAACGAGATCCTGCCGATCGAGGTCGCCGATACCGACGGCAACCCGGTCACCCACACCGTCGACGAGACGGTACGCGCACAGACCACCCAGGAAGGTCTGTCCGGGCTGAAGTCGTCGTTCTACAGTCCCGAATACGCCGAGCGCTTCCCCGAGATCAACTGGCACATCACCCCCGGCAACTCCTCGCCGCTGACCGACGGTGCCTCCGGCGCGCTGATCATGAGCGACACCATGGCCGCCAAGCTCGGCCTGACTCCGCGTGCCCGATTCCATGCCTTCTCGCTGGCCGGCGACGACCCGATCTTCATGCTGACCGCGCCGATTCCGGCAACCCACAAGGTGCTCAAGCGCTCGGGGTTGTCGATCGGCGACATCGACGCCTACGAGGTCAACGAGGCTTTCGCGCCGGTGCCGATGGCGTGGGCGCACGAATTCGGTGCCGACCCCGCCAAGCTCAACCCGCGCGGCGGGGCGATCGCCCTCGGCCACGCACTCGGGTCCTCGGGAACCCGACTGCTCTCGACCCTCGTCAATCACCTCGAGGCCACCGGCGGACGCTATGGTCTGCAGACCATGTGCGAAGGCGCCGGCATGGCCAACGCCACCATCATCGAACGGATCTGAATCCATGAAACGTACAGTCTTCGAGGCCGAGCACGAGCAGTTGCGTGCATCCGCCCGCGAATTCCTCGCCCGTGAATGCGCACCCAACGTCGAGAAATGGGAGGCTGCAGGGCAGGTCGATCGCGAGGTCTACAAGAAGGCCGGCGACGCCGGACTTCTCGGCTTCAACATTCCCGAGGAGTACGGCGGCGGCGGGGTCACCGACGACTTCCGCTTCAATGCGGTCATCGTCGAGGAATTCGCCCGCTTCGGTAGCGCAGCACCCGGTTTGAGCCTGCAGAACGACGTTCTCGTCCCCTACTTCCTGCATCTGGCGAACGAGGAACAGCGCGCTCGCTGGATGCCCGGGATGGCCACGGGCGAAACGATTCTCGCGGTCGCCATGACCGAGCCCGGCGCCGGTAGCGACCTCGCCGGGATCAAGACCTCGGCCCGCCTCGACGGCGACCACTACATCCTCAACGGCTCCAAGACCTTCATCTCGGCCGGCATCAACTCCGATCTGGTGGTGGTCGTGTGCCGCACCAATCCCGACCCGGGCGCCGGGCACAAGGCATTCTCGCTGCTCGTCGTCGAACGCGACATGGAGGGCTTCGAGCGGGGTCGCAAGCTCGACAAGATGGGTCTCAAGGCGGCCGACACCGCCGAACTGCACTTCACCGACGTCCGGGTGCCCCGGGAAAACCTCCTCGGCGAGGAGAACAAGGGCTTCTACCACCTCATGCAGAACCTGCCGTCGGAGCGGCTGTCGATCGGTATCGGAGCCATCGCCGGCGCTCGCGCCGTCTTCGAGGAGACCCTGCAATACACCAAGGACCGCAAGGCTTTCGGGCAACCCATCGGTGCGTTCCAGGCGAATCGGTTCTACCTCGCCGAGATGTCGACCGAACTCGACATCGCCGAGCAGTACATCGACCGCTGCCTGCGCGCCGTCCTCGACGGTGACCTGACCGCCGTCGACGCCGCCAAGAACAAGTGGTGGTGCACCGAACTGGCCAAGAAGGTCATTGACCGCTGCGTGCAGCTGCACGGCGGGTACGGATACATGAACGAGTACAAGGTCTCTCGCGCCTACACCGACTCGCGCATCCAGACGATCTTCGGTGGCACCACCGAAATCATGAAGGACCTCATCGGGCGGGATATGGGCCTGTAGGTAGAGATTGCTCCGAAGACGTAGAACAGCAGGCAGTGTCGCAGGGCCACTGAGCGGATCTCGCGATCGGAGACCGAGGTATTTGACCCCTGATAGGTCATACCGAGGTTGTGGTAGCTGAAGGAGAGGACGTCGCGAAACGCCGGCGGGTCGTCGGAGTTGAACTCGACCCCGCTGGTCTTTCCCTTGGCGTAGTGGAGAAATGTGAATCGGGCTGCGCGATCCTCAGCCATGTTCGAGCCGTGACCTGAGGCTTTTTGGCTGAGCCCCACCAGGATCGCAGCGATGACCACGGCGACAGTCTTTGCCGGCATCTTGAGCGGGTACTTCACCGCCGCGCAGGGCATCTTGCTGATCGGGCCGCTCGGCATGATTGCCCCCGACGACCTCGCGCTCCTCAACGCTGCCGACGACCTCCAGCTCATCAACGCTGCCAGGGAATCTGCTCCCGCTGATCGTGAATGCGGTTGCGGCGGTGATCTACACGATCGTAGTCGTCGATCGCATCGACTGGAGTGCGGCCCGGTTGATCGCGGTCGGGTCGCTGGTGGGGTGGCGTGCTCGGCGCACGATACGTGCGCCGGCTCCCGCCGACTGCGCTTTGGCTTCTTATCGCCGTGGTCGGGTTGGTCGGGCTGTGGCGACTGTTCGCCTGAGCACGTTTTGCAGCAGTCTCTTTCACACTAGTTTGCTCCGCAACGCCGCGATCCGGCGTAGCGTCATCGTTCGATGGTGTTCGACGAGAAGAAGGTGAGTGACGACGATGTCCGCAGTGATCGTGGTGGCAACGATTGCCCCGCAGCCCGGTACGGAAGAGGAGGTCCGCGCGGCCATCCTGACCGCCATCGACAAGGTGCACAAGGAGCCGGGCTGCGAACTCTATGCACTGCACAAGTCGGCGACCGGTAACGAGTTCGTGATGATCGAGAAGTGGGAATCTGCCGATGCCCTCAAGGTCCACGGCGGCGCCCCCGCATTGACCGAACTCGCAGGCGCGATCGGCGGATTGCTGGCAGGCCCGCTCGAGGTCAAGACCTTCACCGCGGTGCTCGCGGGGGATCCGGACAAGGGCGCTCTCTGATCGGGTTCCGCTGATCACGCCGACAGCGCGCGCCTTGTCGCCGACAGCGCCCAGTATCGGAAGCTCAGACGCGGGCTGGAACGCGGTTCTCGGCCGCCTCATCGATCACTGGCTCGGTCTGTACGATCTCGGTCTGCGCGACGGCGAATTTCAATGGCCCGGCGTCGGCATCACGCGCCGCGCGTGTGCGCAACCCCCAAGACGATCGCGACGATCGGCACGAACGGGCTGCCGGGCACCCGGAATCCGGGCCTGAGATCGACGCGGGTCTTGCGCAGGACGCGGACGCCGGCGCACACCAGGACGGAGGCGAATAGGGTGCCGATGTTGACCATCTGCTCCAGGGGTTCGGTGGGAGCGCTGTAGCGATCACGGCGACGGCCACTAGCACGATGATGCTGATACACGCCGGGTTTCCGGACGTGTTGGTGGTGCCCACGACCGCCCGATTCCGTGGCATGGGTGTCGCAGTGCAGCGGGTCCGCCGCGTGCACGCTGGCAGGCGCCGGGACCAAGGTGTTCGGCCCCGACATCGATCCACCGCATGAACGCGGCACCGCGGACGAGATCGGTATCACCCGCCGGCGATCTCGACTCTGCGACGTTGACGCGATCGCCGTCACCGCCCGCGACCTACCCTCTCGCGCAGCCTCGATCGATACCGACAGTGCGAGCGTCGCTCTGCCGATGGTGATCGAGATCGTCGTGAGCAAGTGGAAGTACCGGCCGTACTTCACCGCCGCACGGTAGTGGCCACCTCCCGATGGTCGAGCTGCGACGAGCCCGGGGGAGAGAAAGTTCGAAAATCTGGTGCTGATCGGATTACGGAGCGTCGGGCGTGAAAATGTCATCAGTGCAACCGATCTCAAGTTTCGGCACGTGCGCCTCGCACCTCGACTACCGGGGGACCGGACGTTTTCGAGTCGGGTTTCGGTGGCCGAGGTGCATCTCCAGCCGTGAGTCTGGTTATGTCGATGGCGGATGTGCATGCGACATGACCTAGAGGAAAGGACTCGCTATGACTCCCGCGCATGATGCAGAAGCAGTACAGATCTCCGTCAATACATGTCCCGTGACGATCATCGGTGACCGCTGGGGTGTGCCGGGCGAGTCGGCACCGATCGTCATGCTCCATGGTGGTGGTCAGACTAGACACTCGTGGGATCGGAGCGCGAAAGCGCTGGCTGAGCAGGGGCGCGAGGTGTACACCTTCGATTCCCGGGGGCATGGTGACAGTGCGTGGGCGCCCGATGGCAACTATGCGCTCGACGGCTTTGTCGACGATCTTGTCGCGATACTCGCCACTCTGCCGGCCAAGCCAGTGCTGATCGGCGCGTCGCTGGGCGGGATCACCAGCCTGTGCGTCGCCGGCGAGCATCCCGACCTCGCCTCGGCACTGGTGATGGTGGATGTGGTCGTCGATGTCGAACCCGAGGGGATCGACCGGATCAAGACGTTCATGACCGGCCACTTCGACGGCTTCGCGTCGCTGGAGGAGGTCGCCGACGCTATCGCCGCCTACAACCCGACACGTCGACGCCCCAAGAATCTCGACGGGCTGCGCAAGAACGTCCGGCTGCGTGAGGACGGCCGCTGGTACTGGCATTGGGACCCGGCGTTCATCGCCTCCGATGACGATGAGCCGCGCCGGCACACCGATCCTGCTCGACTGACCGCGGCGGCACGCCAGGTCACGATCCCTACGTTGATCGTGCGCGGCGGAAAGTCGGACGTGGTCAGTGATTCCGGAATCGCTTCGATGAAAGCCCTTGTCCCACAAGCTGAGATCGCCGACGTCAGTGCGGCCGGACACATGGTGGCCGGTGACGACAATCAGGTGTTCGCCGGGGCGATCGAGGAGTTCCTGGCGCGGCATCAGCTCTGAGAGACTGCACACCGTCCCCTACTCGGCGGCCGGAATCAGTGATTCAATCTCTCCAGCAAGCCGATTAATTGCCTGCTCCAGCGCCGTGGTGTCGGATCCGAGGTCTATCTGCTCGAAGCCTACGAGCAGATAGACGGCCCAGTGTGCGAACAGATCACCGGCGTCGCGATCGCCGGTGATCTCGGCGACCGCGGATGCCACCGCGTCAAACCGTTGTCGGTCCACGTCTGCCTGTACTCCGCGGACGGCGGTATCGAGGTGACTCCACGTGCGAATGGCGGCCTCGGCGCCATGGGGAAGTGAGACCCCGATCTCGATGATGTGTCGCAGCCGCGCCCACGGATCGGGTTCGCTGTCCAAGCTGGCGATCAACCGCACCGTCCGCTCCTCCCGCCAATACTCGATGAGGCCGGTTGTATAGGCCGACCACTTCGGAAAGTGGTGGTAGAACGACCCGGAGGTGACGCCGGATCTCCGGCATACTTCTGCGAGCTTCAGGCCGCCGAAGCCCCGGTCGGAGAGGATCGCGAGTCCAGTTTCGTAGTACGCGTCGGGGGAGTGATGTGTCGACACCGTGGCTCCTCGTGTGTCCGGCCGAGATCGGGGCTTGTCCATAAGTGAACTTATGCTAAGGTCTATGTGACTCAGCTCATAGTCAAGTCCTGACGATTTTCGCAGCACAGGGACCGTCTGTGGACTGTTTTGAATCAAAGTTATATTTTAATCAGGAGGACAGAGTCATGGCGTTCGCAGACGCGGCAGAGGTCAGGAAGTACATCGGCGGGATCTTCGAGACGGCATTCGACGATGCGGAGATTGGGCCAAAGCTCGTCGACAGCGGGCTGGTCTTCGCCTTCGACTTCACCGCACCTGAGGCGGTGGTCGTCGTCGACGCGGTGAACAAGAAGGTCTATGACGGTTTCGAAGGAAGCCCTGAGCCACACGCCACCATGGCGATGCCTGCTGACACGGGGAACGCCTACTGGCAGGGCAAGGTGAATCTCCCGCTGGCCATGGCCAAGAAGAAGATCTCGGTCAGTGGCAACGTCGCGAGTCTGCTCAAGCTGGCTCCGCTCGGCAAGAAGCTGTTTCCGGTCTACATCGACAACCTCACGACCGACGGCCGCAAAGACCTTCTGGTCTGAGAGCGCCCACCCGAGGTCATCGGTGGCGAAACGGTCGAGTTGCAACAAGGAGGAATCTGAATGTATCCCGGCACTCATGCTGCGGTGAATCCCGACAAGCCGGCGATCATCATGGCGGGTAGTGGACACACCGTCACCTACGGCGAGCTGGAACAACGGTCGGCGGCACTCGCGGCAGCACTGCGCGACAATGGACTTGCCAAGGGCGACGTCATCGCCGTGCTCTCGGAGAACACCGCCGAGGTACTGGAGCTTTACTGGGCAGCGATCAGGTCAGGGCTCTATATCACCGCGGTGAATCGGCACCTTGCACCCGGCGAGGTTGCCTACATCATCAGCGACAGTGGTGCGAAAGTGCTGTTCGCATCGGCGAGGCTGGGTGAACTGGCGACCAAGGCTGTGGCCGAGGTCGGCGAGACAGATCTGGCGACGTTCGCCTTCGGTGGGCAGATCGACGGTTTCGGACGGTACGACGACCTGCTCGTCGCCGACGTGAACCCGTTGGTCGATCAGCCCAGAGGCTCGGAGATGCTGTATTCGTCCGGAACGACCGGCCGACCCAAGGGGATCAAGCCCACCTTGCTTCCCATCCAGGTTGACCAACCCGGCGACCCGATCACCGGCCTCGTTCAACACGTCTTCAAGGTCACCGACGCCGACGTGTACCTCTCGCCGGCCCCGATGTATCACGCTGCCCCCCTGAAGTGGTGCGGAGCGGTGCATGCGCTGGGTGGAACCGTGGTGGTGATGGAGAAGTTCGATGCGGAAAAGGCGTTGGCGGCCATCGAGAAGTACCGGATCACCATCACCCAGATGGTGCCGACGATGTTCGTTCGGATGCTACAACTACCGGCGAGAACGCGTGATGCCTATGACATCTCGAGTATGCGGGTCGCCGTCCACGCCGCTGCACCGTGTCCGCCCGAGGTGAAGCAGTCGATGATCGACTGGTGGGGTCCCATCCTGGTCGAGTACTACAGCGCCACAGAGCAACACGGCACCACGATCATCACCACTCAGGAGTGGCTGACCAAGCGGGGTTCGGTGGGCAAGTCGGCGCTCGGCCCGGTGCACATCTGCGACGACGGCGGCAACGAGCTGGCGACCGGAGAAGTCGGCCAGGTGTATTTCGAACGGGAGACGCGGCCGTTCACGTATCACAATGATCCCGAGAAGACCAGAGATGCGCAGCATCCGGAACACGAGAACTGGACCACCGTCGGCGATCTCGGATATGTCGACGAGGACGGATATCTGTTCCTGACCGATCGCAAGGCGTTCATGATCATCTCCGGCGGCGTGAACATCTACCCGCAGGAGATCGAGAATGTCCTGACCCTGCACCCGAAGGTCTTCGACGTCGCAGTGATCGGTGTGCCCGACGCCGAGATGGGCCAACAGGTCAAGGCGGTGGTCGCACTGCGCGACGGTGAAGTTCCTTCCGACGATCTCGCCGCCGAGATCATCGAGTACACGCGAGAACGGATCGCACATTTCAAGGCTCCCCGATCGGTCGATTTCGTCGACGAGCTGCCGCGAACCGCCACCGGAAAATTGATCAAGCGGGATATCGAAAAGAACTACCTCGTGGAAAGTGGTGCGTGACATGACCAGTACTCTGCACAGCCCGGCTCGGCCCTATGACGAACTGAGTATCTCGGGTCTCGACTTCTGGGCGCAGACCGCCGAGGAACGAGAGAAGACGTTCGCCCTCTTGCGGGCGCAGCGCCCGATCAGTTGGCATGCACCGCTCGAGGGGGCCATCATGCCCCCGGAGAACGACGGCGTCTGGGTGGTTACTTCCCACGAACTCATCTCCGAGGTGAGCAAGCATCCGGAATTGTATTGTTCTGGACAGGGTTTCCAGTTCGAGGAGATACCCGACGACGTGCTGTCGGCTGCGGGTTCGTTCCTGGGTATGGACGACCCGCGGCATGCGGCTCTGCGCAAGCTGGTCAGCTCGGCGTTCACGCCCAAACAGGTCAAGAAGATTCACGAGCAGATCAAGAACCAGTCGCGAATCATCGTGGACCAGTTGATCGAGAAGGGCGAGGGCGACTTCGTCGACGTCGTGTCCAAGCGTCTACCCATGTGGACCATCTACGAAATGATGGGTCTGGAAGACCTCGACAAGCGTGAAGAGGCCGCTCATCATGCCGATGGCATGGTGTCGTGGGCCGACGAGGACGTCGCCGCCGGACGGGAACCGGGAGAGGTTCTCAACGAATCCCTGGTCGGGCTGCTGTCGATGGGGTTCGAATTCGCCGAAGAGCGCCGCACGCATCCGAAGGCCGACCTCATGACCGGGCTCGTGCAGGCCGAGGTCGACGGCGAAGCACTCACCGACGAGGAGATCGCCTCGTTCTTCGTGCTGTTGTCGGTGGCAGGCAACGACACCACACGCAACACGATCAGCCTCACCACCAAGGCCTTCCAGGACTTCCCCGATCAACGTACGTACTTGCTCGACGATTTCGCAGGACGCATCAAGCCGGCGGTCGAGGAGTTCGTGCGGTGGGCTTCGCCGGTGATGACCTTCCGTCGCACGGCCACTGAAGACACGGTGCTCGGCGGTCAGGAGATCAAGGCGGGCGAGTGGGTGGCGATGGTGTACTCCTCCGGCAACCGTGACGAAGCGGTATTCGAGAACCCAAACCGGTTCGACATCACGCGCTGGCCCAACCCGCACGTCGGGTTCGGTGGCGGAGGACCACATTTCTGCATGGGCAGCTTCGTCGCGAAGATGCAGTTGACCGAGCTCTTCGATCAACTGCTGCACCGTGCGCCCACCTTGCGCGTCGGCGAGCCGGAGTACCTCACCGGCAACTTCGTCCGCGCGGTCAAGTCCATGCCCTACACCCTCTGACAGGAGTTCCTCTCATGACCGATCTCTCCAACAAACGAATCGTGGTCACCGGAGCGGCATCCGGAATCGGTGCCGCCACCGCCGAGCGACTTCTGGGTGCCGGCGCCGAAGTGCACAGTCTCGATCGCAACACCCCGGCGGTCGCGGTCACCAGCCACACCGAGGTGGATCTCGCCAATCCCAACAGCATCGATGCCGCTCTGGAAAAGCTGGACGGCTCCTTCGACGGTCTGTTGAACATCGCCGGTATCCCGGGAACCGCCCCGTCGGATCTGGTTCTCGCCGTGAACTCGCTCGCTGTTCGCCACCTGAGTGAGGCCTTCTTCGAACGCCTCAACCCCGGTGGATCGGTGACCATCGTGAGCTCCACCGCCGGCTTCGGCTGGGCCGATCGTCTCGAGCAGATCCGAGATCTGCTGGCCACCGACACCTTCGAGGACGGCGTCGCCTGGTTCAAGGAACACCCCCAGCAGGGCAACACCTACAACTTCTCGAAGGAGGTCACGACCGTCTACACCATGTCGATGGGATTGGCCTTCGCGGAGATGGGATTCCGCATCAATGCCGTGCTTCCCGGCCCCGTGGAGACACCGATCCTCGTCGACTTCGAGGAGTCGATGGGCAAGGACACCCTCGACGGCTTGCGAAACCTGTTGGGACGACACGCAGAACCGGGTGACATCGCCGACGTACTGGTGTTCCTGGCGTCAGACGATGCCCGATGGATCAACGGACAGGCGATCGCCGTCGACGGCGGTGTGACAGGTGCCGTGCTCTCCGGCGTGGTTCCGGCGCCCGAGATCTGAGACGCGACATGGCCACTCCTCTCACCGCCCGACAGTCCACCGCATCCCCGGTTGTCGAACAGGTCGACGCCTTGCGTTCGACGTTCGCGTCCGGCACCACCCGTCCTTATGCTTGGCGTATCCGGCAGCTCGAAAGCATCGAGCGGTTGCTCGCCGAACGTGAGTCCGACATCGCCGCAGCGCTGGCCGCCGACCTCGGACGCAGCGCCGAGGAGGCATGGCTCGGCGACATCGCCTCCACGGCCGGAGAGGCGTCCTACGCACGCAAGCACCTCAAGAAGTGGATGAGGAAGCGGCGAGTGCGCTTGCCGCTCAACCAGTTGCCGGGGCGCGGATGGGTGCAGTACGAACCACTAGGCGTCGTTCTGGTGATCGGCCCGTGGAACTACCCGGTGTATCTCACCCTAGGTCCCTTGATCGCGGCAGTCGCGGCAGGCAACTGCGCGGTGCTGAAGCCGTCGGAGCTGGCTCCGGCGACATCGGCTTTGCTGACTGCGCTGGTTCCCCAGTATCTCGACTCGTCCGCGGTGAGTGTCATCGAGGGTGACGCCGAGGTCACCCAGGATCTGCTCTTACTCGGCTTCGACCACGCCGTCTTCACCGGTGGTACCGATATCGGCAAGAAGATCATGGCCGCGGCAGCGCCCACATTGACACCGGTAACCCTCGAACTCGGAGGGAAGAGTCCGGTGATCGTGGCCGAGGACGCCGATCTGGACGTCGCGGCACGACGCATCGCATGGGTGAAACTGCTCAACTCCGGGCAGACCTGTATCGCACCGGACTACGTTCTTGCGCATCGGTCGATCGCCGAGCAACTGATCGCGAAGATCACCGCAACGATCGCAGAATTCCGCTCGGACGCATCGGATGACACTTTGCCTATCGTCAACGAGCGACAGTATGCGCGTCTGGCTGGCTATCTCTCGCAGACCAGCGGTCGGATCCTCGGCGGTGCCGCTGACGAATCCCGACGCCGACTCCAACCCACGGTGGTCGTCGATCCCGATCCGCAAGAACCACTGATGACCGACGAGATTTTCGGACCGATCCTGCCCGTTCTGACCGTCGACTCCGTGGATGCCGCAATTGAATTCGTGAACGCCAGGCCCAAACCGTTGGCGATGTACGCGTTCACGTCGTCGAAGCGGACTGCGTCACAACTGACGGAGTCGATCTCCTCCGGCGGTGCGGTCATCAATCACATCGCCATGCACTGTCTGGTGCCAGCGTTGCCGTTCGGTGGGGTCGGTGCCTCGGGAATCGGTGACTATCACGGCAGTTGGGGATTCGAGCGACTGAGCCACCGCAAGGCGGTGCTCTCGAAGTCGGCCAAACCCGATCCGCGCCTGGTCTATCCGCCCTACTCGGCGCGTGACCTCAAGCTCATGCGCAAGCTGTTCTGAACCCAGCGCCGGCCGCTCAGACGCCGTCCACTCAGCCTGCGTCCAAGGAGGAATCAATGAAAGTACATCTCGACAGAACCAAGTGCACGGGCCTAGGAATCTGTGAGTCTTTGGCACCCGAATTCTTCGAAATCGGTGATGACGGAACGCTGTTGATACTCAAGGAGGAGATCTCCGATGACGAGCTACAGGCAGTCGACGAAGCCGTGGCCGGCTGCCCCACCGAAGCCCTCCGGATTGACAAGGACTGAGAGATGCTGAGTCTTGATGGGCGCGTCGTCGCAATTACCGGGGCCGGCGGCGGCCTGGGCCGGGAATATGCGCTGACCGCGGCAGCGCATGGTGCTCGCGTGGTGGTGAACGACCTCGGTGGCGCGCGGGACGGATCCGGCTCCGGCTCGTCGATGGCGGATACCGTGGTCGAGGAGATCCGCTCCCGCGGCGGGACGGCGGTTGCCAACTACGACAACATCGCCACCCATGAAGGTGGCCTCGCCTTGATCGGTACCGCTCTCGATTCCTTCGGCAGCATCGACGGCCTCGTCCACAACGCCGGCATTCTGCGTGACAGCAGCTTCGCGAAGATGACGGAGGAGAACTGGGACGCGGTACTCAAGGTGCACCTGTACGGCGGCTTTCACGTGATCAGTGCGGCGTGGCCGCACTTCCGGAGTCAGAAGCACGGCCGGATCGTGGTCGCGACGTCGACGAGCGGGCTGTACGGGAATTTCGGGCAGGCCAATTACGGAGCAGCCAAAGCCGGGCTGTTCGGGCTCGTCAACACCCTCTCGATCGAGGGTGCCAAGTCTGGCATCACCGCGAATGCCGTGGCACCGCTGGCCGCGACCCGCATGACGGCCGACATCGCACCTGCCGAGGTGCTCGACAAGCTCCCGCCGGCGCACGTCGCACCGGTGGTGGTGCACCTGCTCGGAGATGCGTGCACCGACTCGGGAGAGGTGTTGGTCGTCGGGGGAGGTCTGGTTCAACGAGTGGAACTCTTTGCGAACAGGGGCGTCACCTTCGACGAACCCCCGACCGTCGACGAGGTCGTCGCGAGGTGGGACGAGATTACGGACATGACCGAAGCAGTCCCGGGAACCAATCCGCTCGGGTGAGGTTTGCCCGCCAATCGAGAAGGAAGATCAGTGACAACAGCAGTAAAGAACACGGCCGACGTCATCGTCGTCGGCGCCGGGCACAACGGCATGGTGTCCGCGGCATACCTGGCTCAGGCGGGACTCGACGTGCTCGTGGTGGAGGCCTCACCGACGATCGGTGGCATGACCTCGACCAACCCCTTCGAGCCGGAGGCTCCGGGATACACCATCAACGAGGCGTCGATGCAGGCGTCGCTATTCCGTACGACGACCATCGACAAGGACCTGGGTCTCTCTTCGAAGTTCGGCCTGCGGCAGACCGTCATCGATCCCGCGCACGTCCAACTCAATTACGATGGAACATCATTGGCGTTGTGGCGTGATCCCCGCCGTACCGCCGACGAGTTGCGGTACTTTTCTCCGTCGGACGCTGAGGCGCTCATCGACCTCTATCGCGTGATCGACGCGGCCGTCGAGATCGGGCTGCCGTTGATGCAGACCAGCCCGGTGACGCCCGACATCAAGAAGGTGTTGCAGGCGGCCAAGGGCATGGCGAAGAACCGCAAGGAACTCGCCGCGATCGGCCGGTGGATGGCATCCTCGCAGGTCGAGGCCATCGAGGACAGCTTCGAAAGTGACGCCATCCGGGCGCCGTTGACCATCGCCCTACCGTTCATGCCGTTCGACGCCGATCTTTCGGGATGGTCACTTATCTACCTCGGGGTGCTCAGCAAGTACGGGGTCTCGATGTTCCACGGCGGAACCGGCGCATTCCCGGCGGCACTGGCCAAGAGCGTGAAGTCCCACGGAGGCCGCATCCGCACCAACGCGCCGGTCGAGCAGCTACTCGTGCACAACGGAAAGGTGACCGGGGTGCGACTCCGGGGTGGTGAAGAACTCCTGGCACGACGTGCCGTCCTCACCGCGTGCAGCCCGAAGACGACGCTGACCCGGTTGCTGCCCGACGGTGTGCTGCCCCGGGTGCTCAAGAACAAGGCCGAGAAGATCCCGACCCGCAGGCGCGGTATCGCCGACTACAAGCTCAATGTCGCTCTGAGCGGCACGATCTCGATGGAGAAGCACGAGAAGTGGCGCGGTGACGGGATCGATCTCCGACTCGGATGCAACTCATTCAACACCTATCAGGAGAGCCTCGATGCGGCCAAGGCGTGCGTGCGGGGCGACGTACCGGACCACATTCCCGGGCTCGGTCACGCGACAACGGCTTTCGACAAGGGCTTCGCCCCGGATGGCTGTGACATCTTCTGGTTCTGGACCGGACTGACCCCTACGGACCCGCGGATCGGCTGGGATGAGGCGAAGAAGCAGATCACCGAACGCGTCATCAACGATGCGTCCCACTACTATCAGGGAATCGAATCGCTGGAGGTGGCGCGCCGAGATCTCGCGCTCCCCGACATCGAGGAGAGGTTCTGGGCGATCGACGGCAGTGTGTATCACGTCGATCCGGTGATCTCGCGATTCGGGCCGCTCAAGCCGGCAGACAAGTTCGCGGGGTATCGCACGCCGATTCCGGGGCTCTACCTCACGGGCGCAGGCACACACCCGGTGGCGGGAATCTCCGGTATGCCCGGCCAGAATGCCGCGCACACGATGCTCAAGGACTTCCGTAACGAAGACAACGGAAGCCTCGGTGACCGCGTGCGGTCGGCCGCGCTCCGCGAGAACACGCTCGCTGCGCGTTATGAAAAGGCTTCTGTCGCAAGCCAGTAGGTAGACACGCAAGTGCCGAGACGGTGGTGTCCCCAGGTGGGCGCCGCCGTCTTGGTGTGTCCGCCAACGGGTCCGAGTGATGGTCGCGAAAGAGATGTCGTTGAACCGGGTTGACCATATGTGGACTTATGCTAAGGTCCCATGTGACCCGGGACACACAGGGGATTGATATCTACGAAATTTAATTGAAAGTCAATTAACCGGCCAGACGTCCACGAATGGCCGGCTCAGGGGAAGAGGTGAGGATGCAAGGCCTCAGCTTGGGCGCGTCAGAAGCGGTGGCCCCGCCACCGGTGCTGACGGGTGCCGGTGACGTGGTGGCACGCGCCGGCAGAAGCATTGTCCGCTATGTCAAGACCGTACCGGCCAAGTCGTTGGCGACCATCGGCCGCGCGGCTCGGCTGGCGGTCGAAGTGGTGTGGTACGCGATCACCGGCGTGTTCCGTGCACGCATCCCGATGGTGGAAACACTCGAACAGGCGTGGTTCCTCCTCACCGTGACCGCCCTGCCCGCAGTACTCATCGCGCTGCCGTTCGGGACCGAGATCTCGATCCAGGTCGGCGCGGTGGTGAACCAGGTGGGCGCCAAGTCCCTGGCCGGTGCGGCCAGCGGAATCGGCGTGATCTCGCAGGGTGCTCCCATCGCCGCCGGACTCCTGATGGGCGGAGCTGCTGCCTCGGCAATCGCCGCCGACCTCGGCGCGCGTTCGATTCGGGAAGAGATCGACGCGATGCGGGTGATGGGCGTCGATCCGGTTCAGCGGCTTGTTCTTCCGCGCTTCCTGGCAATTCTCATCATCTCCCCGATTCTCTGCGTCATCATCGTCGCCTCGGCTGTGGCAGCGGGCTTCTCCCTGGCGATCACGATCAACGGGGTGATCCCGGGCAGCTTCTGGCAATCGTTCGGCGCCTTCGCGACACAGACCGACTTCTTCTTCGCGATCATCAAGACGATGCTCTTCGGGATGGAGGTCGTCATCATTGCCAGTCTCCGCGGGCTCGAGGCGAAAGGCGGGCCGCGCGGCGTCGCCGACGGTGTGAACGCCTCGGTGGTCCTGGGGTTCGTCGCGGTGTTCATCACCAACCTGATGACCACCCAGATCCAGTCCATGTTCTTTCCGAGTCAGGTCGGGTGAGGCGAGGTGACCGCTCCGAGTTCGTATTCGACTCAGCGCCTGCTCGCCCGCGGTGGACGCCTGCTGAGCACGAGCGTCTTCAACGTCGGTGAGGGAATCGGTCGGTGGACCCTGTTCACCGTACAGACGATCATCTCGATCCCATTCACCCTCAAGCACTATCGCAAGCAAACCGTCCGCACGATGAACAGCATGGCCTGGGGACGCGGATCGATCATCGTCGACGGCGGGGTCATCTCCCTGCTCGTCGTCCTGGGTGTGGCCATCGGGATCGCCGTTGCCATCGAGGCCTACAACACCCTGAACCTCATCGGCTTCGGACCGTTGACCGGCGTGATCGGCGCCTTCCTCAACATCCGCGAGATGGGCCCGATCATGACCGGTATCGGTTTTGCCGCACAGGTGGGGTGCCGCATGACCGCCGAGATCGGGTCGATGCGTATTGCCGAGGAGATCGACGCCACCGAGACACTCGGCATCCGGTCGATCCCCTTCGTCGTCGGCACCCGTCTGATCGGCGGCATGCTCTGCGTGATCCCGGGATACCTGCTCAGCCTTGCCATCGGATTCCTCACCGCGGGAACGTTCGTCAAGGTGGTCCAGGGCGCGCCGGCTGGAACCTACGACCACTACTTCAGCCAGTTCCTCGATCCGGTCGAGGTGTTTTACTCACTGGTCAAGGCCGTGACGTTCTGTGCGGTGGTGACGATCATCCACTGCTACTACGGATTCTTCGCCTCCGGTGGACCGGAAGGGGTCGGGCGTGCGTCCGGGCGTGCGATCCGAGCCAGCCTGGTGTTGATCATCGTGATGAATCTGGTAATGACGATCGTGCTGTGGGGTCTTCATCCCGACCTGGTGTTCAAGGGGTGATGATCGATGGTCTCAGGATTTCTCATCGGCTCCGAGCAACATCGGAAGCACGTGCTTCGCAAGACGGGTCTGTTCGTGGTCATCGCCGTGGTGATTGTCGGGGTGATTTTCGGATATATCGTGCCTGCCCTGACCCCGCGTGACCACAGCCTCATGAGTGTCACCATCGATGCTCCTGCGGTGGGCCCGGGCGTCGAGGATGGCACCGAGGTCGTGCTCCGGGGCGCCCCGATTGGCAAGGTCACTGGGTTGCACGTGAACAGCGACGGAACATCCTCGATCACAGTGGATCTCGAGCGCTCGCTTGCACGGGGTATGGGCCAGGACTTCGTCGTTGACTTCCGGCCGAAGAATTACTTCGGCATCACGTGTATCAGTGTGGTGAATCCCGGTTACCCGGCCTCCGGTGAACTGACCGACGGCGCCCATGTTACCCGACGCGACATCGGTGACTACACGATGTCGACGATGATCGAGCAGGGATCCGACGTCGCCAACGGAACCCTGATGCCCGACACCATGAATGCGATCAAGAGGGTATTGGTCTACACCGCTGCGTTCCAACCGCTGATCCACACGGGGGTCGTGTTCGCCGATGTGGTCGCCCGTACCCAGCAACAGACTCCGGCATATCTCCTCGACCGCTACAACGACATCGTGACTGCGCTACCACCTTTCGCCGACGGTGCCTTGTCGGCGATCGACAGCTTCTACAACAGTGCGCTGCGTCCCGCAGGCGACGAGGTACAGAACAACTTCACCATCACGCTTAAGGCCATCTCCGACAACTTCTTCTCGATGGTCGGTCGGCTGTTGAAGTCCAACCAGGGCAACCTCACCCCGCTGGTCGACACGATCACCTCGGCGGCGAGTTTGCTTCCGGCAGTGGGCGAGGGCGTGGTCACTCCGGTAACGGTCAGTGACCTGGTCGCCCGGCTCGACGGTGCCTTCACCCAGGGCGCAGACGGGCAGCAGGTACTCAAGATCAAGCTCGCGTTGCAGAGCCTGCCCGCCATGGCCGGCCCGATCGCCGGCCTGCCGACAGGAGGGCGTTGAGCGATGAGACATCGACTGATGAGCGCCTCCCGAATCATTAAGCCGCTCTGGAAATTGGTTGCGGCGGCAGCGGTGGCACTGGTCCTGTTCGTCGTGATCATCAACGGGATCAAGAGTCCCGTCGAGACACCGACGAGTGCGTACACCGCCGAGTTCACCGACGCCTCCGGCTTGCGCCCCAACGCCGATGTACGCATCCGGGGTGTCAAGGTGGGCAAGGTGACGGCGATCGACTTGTCACAGAACAGCGACAACGTCGCGGTGGCCACGGTGAGCTTCACCCTGGCCGCTGACCATCACCTGACCGACAAGTCCAAGGCCGCGGTCAAGTACTCCAACCTTTCCGGCGTGCGTTATCTCGACGTTTCCGGCGCCGATGAATCCGGCGCGCAGGTGCGAGACCTGCGGGTGGACAACACCATTCCCTCATTCGACATCACCGAGTTGTTCAACGGGTTGCAGCCGGTATTGCAGACCCTGAGTCCCCAGGAGATCAACGAATTCTCCAACAACGCGGTCACGTTGATGCAGGGTGATGGCAGTGGGTTGGGCCCGATGCTCGAGAGCATCAACACCTTGAGCCGCTACACGGCGGATCGCAGCAAGATCATCTCCTCGCTCGTGACCAATATGTCGCGGATCTCGGAGACGCTCGGTGGAAAAGCGCCCCAGATCATCGAATTCCTCCACGACATCGAGCGGCCGGTGGATTCCACCTTGACGGTCCTCGACGAGTTCCGGAAGGCCAGTCTGTACGGACCGGCGTTCACCGGCACTGTGAACTCGATCTTGTCCGGGCTGGGAATAGAACCGACCACCAACATCGACGGTGAACTGTCCAAGGCCTTTCCGACGGTGGACAGCTTGTGGCAGTCCCTGCAGATGCTGCCCACGGTCTTCGAGGGCCTTCAGGTGCCCGCGTCGAGCCCGACCAACACCTGTTCGCACGGCGAGTTGCCGCTGCCCGCCCTCGGCAAGGTCCTGATCAACGGAAGTGGGGTGATCGTATGTCGCAGCTGAGGAGGTTCCGCGAACGACTGGCCGAGAACGACCTGCTGGCAGGCCTTATCGCGGTGCTGGTGATCGCAGCGGTCGTGGCCGGTGTGGCGTACTACTACCTGTCGCCTCCCGGACGACAAGAGATCAGCTTCACGACCCGCGATGCGTCGTCGGTCGCCGGCGGCGAAGACGTCCGCGTCGCGGGCGTGTCGGTGGGCAAGGTCGAACGAGTCTCACTCGGCGACACGAACGTCCAGGTCACCCTCGACGTCGACAGCAAGGTGCACATCGGAGACGCCACGCGGGTCAAGGTGCAGTTGCTGACCGCAGTCGGAGGCTACTTCGTCAGTCTGGTCCCCGGCGGAAAGGTGACCGACGACTCCAGCACCATCGCGGCCGATCGGGTCTCGGTGCCGTACACCATCGCCGACACCCTCCAGGAACTGCCACGCATCACCGATAACGTGAACGGAAAGCCGATCGATCAGTCCCTGCAACAGGTGGCGGACGGTCTGAGTCAGGCCAACCCGTCGATTCGCAACGCGATCGACGGACTTCAGACCTTGTCGACCGTCATGGACGATCAGAAGGTCCAGGTGAGGTCCATCCTGGACATGGCGAACGAATACCTGACGACCTTCGACAACAGTCGCGACTTCGTCTTCGAGCTCGTCCGGAAGGTGAATATCGCTCTGTCGCAGTACTACACCTATCGAGCCGGGTTCTCCCAGGCGTACAAAGGGCTTGGTGGCGTACTCGAACGTGTCGGCGTGCTGGCGCAGTTCTACCTCAATCACACCGATCAGGTGTATCCGGCGGTCGTGGCCGCCCGTGACACGCTGAGACGCCTCAACGACACCACTTCCGGGTTCATCAATCAATTGGTACCGCTGCGTGATCAGTTGATGCGGCTGATCGGGCCTGCAAATGCGGCCGACCAGAATGCCGGGTTCGTCCTCGACGCCACATCGATGTGTCTACCGGTTCCGGGAAGGGCATGCTGATGAAGCGAAAAGTGTTGTGGTCATTGATCGTTCTGGTATGTGTCGCTCTGGTGGTCGTCGGTGGCGTGACGATCGGCCGCGGTGACGCCAAGAGCTCCACAGCTCAGTCGGGTTATTGTGCGATCCTCCCCGACACAATCGGACTCTATGCCGGGAATCTCGTGACGACGATGGGCTATCCCATCGGCAAGATCACCTCGATCACACCGTCGGACAGTGGGGTGCGCGTGGAATTCTCCCTCGACGGGTCCCATTCGGTCCCCGCGGACGCCAAGGCGGTCACCCGGTCGAAGTCGATTCTCGCCGATCGATCCCTCGAACTGATCGGGGACGGCAACGGACCCGCTCTGTCGCCGGGACAATGCATTTCGATCTCGAATGCCTATACGCCGAAGAGTATCTCGCAGATCAGCGGTTCGGCGGCCGACCTGATCGACCAGATCGCACCGAACGGAAACACTCGAGCCGTCGAGGGATCGATCGATCAGATGTCCACTGCGGTCGCCGGCACCGGACCCGACGTCGCATCGTTGATGACGACGGCTGCGGCCGCCGTGCAGTCGCCGGAACGGATGATCTCCGATATCGGCTCCATCATCACCTCCACCGCACCACTCACCGGTGATGCGTTGGCGCGGTGGTCGGACGTCGCCTCCATCATCAACAAGTTGCCGGCGGCGACCGACACCGGTGCACGAGTGCTGTGGCCCGGCGCGGTCCACATGATCTACGGGATGACGCCGGTGCTGCAAGCCATCTATGACTTCGTCCCGAAGTACGGCCCGGAGTTCTTCGCACTTCTCGACTTCCTGCCCGGTCCGATCCACATCGCGGCAACCAGTGTCGGCAGCATCCAGAAGGCGTTGACCGCGCTGCCGGTCCTCGCCTCAACCGCGACACTCGTCTCCCGACGTGACCAGGGCGCCGGAGTGCAGGTGGCCGCGCCGTGGGTGCGAGTCCGCAGCGCGGACGCAAACCTGCTCTGCCGCAACCTCAACGCTCAACAGAAGGGCAGCTGCGTGGTCGACGACGGCCAGGCTCGTACCGCCCGCATCGGGGCACTCGATCTCCTCATGGGGGTGGCGCGATGATCGCGAATCCGCGCACGGCGCGAACTGTTGGTCGGATCACGTTACCGGCGGTGCTCGTGGTGTTCATGATGGTGGTGGCCGGGTGCTCGTTGAACCCGGGTGACATGGCGTCGGCGGTGCGGTCGGCCGGATCGGGAACGCCGATCACCGTCCAATTCGACAACGCACTGAACCTCCCAGAAGGAGCCGACGTCACACTGAACGGTTTGCGAGTCGGATCGGTGACCACCGTTGCACTCACGGGTGATCACGTCGACGTGGGGGCGCGGGTGCAGAGCGACTCGCACGTCAGTGCCGACGCCACCGCGTCGATCCGCCAGAACACGGTCCTCGGCGATCCGTATCTCGCGATCGAATCCCACGACAGCGGACAAACGCTCGCCGCCGGCGACGTGATCCCGTTGTCCCGCACGACATCACCGCCGCCGCTCGAGGACACGTTGGCCGTGCTCTCGAACTTCGTGAACGGCGGGAGCATCCAGAACATGCAGGACGTCATCCGCTCGGTCAACAGTGCACTGCCTCAACACGCCCAAACCCAGCGGGTCGCCAACATCGCTGCGCGAGACTTCCGGAGCCTGGCCACCGACACGGGGCGGATCGACACGATGCTGGACGGTCTCAACACCACGAGCGAGGCCGTGATCCCGCACCTCCCGCTGTTGACCGAGGAGCTATCGGCGCCGGGGATGCACTATTGGAGCCAACTCTCGGCGCTCTTCTCCGGGATCGGCATCGTGCTTCCCAGTATCGGTAGCGTGTTCGCCGGCGGGTTCTGGCTGATGCCCTTGCTTACGTCGGTGGACGGATCGATCCACACCGTTCGCGATGGGATCGACGCTGTCGGCCAGAATGATCAGGCAATCCGTTCGTTCCTGTCCGACCATCTCTTCCCATTTCTGCAGAAACCCAGTCTGAACATCGTCTCGGCCACCTCGCCGCAGGGCGAGGAGATGATCGGCGACATGACGCGGCTGCTGCGCATGATGGGAGCGATCCGATGATCCGACGATTCACTGCAGCCGGCGCCCGAACCATGGCGTCGATAGTGGCGCTGCTCGCACTGGTGGCTGCCTCACTCATCTACCTGGGTTCGGTGGGTCTGAGCGTGACCGACAATTGCGGCGTCCGTACCGCGTCGATGACCGTTCCGGAGACGAACGGTCTCGTCGTGGGATCGAGAGTGCTGTTCCGGGGGGTCGCGATCGGAAAGATCACCTCCGTACAGCCCTCGGTGTCGGGTGTCACAGTCGACTGGAATTACAAGGACCAGTACGAGATTCCGGTCAATTCCACCTATCGGGTGGATAACCTGTCGGCCCTGGGAGAGACGTACCTCGGTATCACTCCCAACGTCAGCAGCGGCCCGACTCTCGGCGATGGTGCGACGCTCACGGCGACGAAGGTCGAGGTACCGACGACCATCGATGAACTCTCCGCACGATTCACCCGTCTACTCGAGCAGGTGAACGCCAAGAAGGTGCGAGGCATCATCGGCGAGATCAACACCGGATTGGTTGCAGATCAGCAGGTACTGAACAACATCGCGAACGCCAGTGCACTGCTGGAGACGACGATCCTGACCACTCGCGGCTCACTCACCGACCTGCTCAACAGATTCCAGCCACTCCTGCAACGCGGGTCGGAGGTGAGCGATTCGATGGCGGCCTCGGGTGATCCGGTCGCACGGTTCGCCGATGGTCTCGCGCTGTTCCTCACCGAGGGCGGCAAGAAGGCAGGCAGCGGAAGTCCGGACGGGAAAGACGGTTTCATCGTCTCGACGCACTCGCCGGACTCGTTGAACAACCAAGCAAAGCCGTTGCTGGAAAGCGTGCAGCGATTCCTCGACCGGAGCGGTCCGGACCTGAAAGTGCTCGGTGATGCGGCCTTCCCGGCAGTGAGTTCGGCGTCGGCGACCTTGCGGACCGCCGACCTGAGCAATCTCATGCGCACGGCGCTGGCGACTGCGGGAGCCGGAGACGGCCTCGTGGTCCGGGTCGGTGGTCGGTGACATCCATCCCCGCGACGACCGGACCGGCATAACATTTGTGAGACAAGGAGACTCGACATGAGCACCAAGATCATCGACACCGATACGCATCCCGAAACCCGAGAATTGACCGACGATACGCGTGATACCGCTTCCGCCACCGAGGACGCCTCCGCCGCGACACCGGAGGAGTCCAACGACGACACTGCCGAGACGGATACCAACGAAGGAACATCAACCGCGCAACGGAGCACGAAAGGTTGGACCCCGGTAGGGACGCGCGTGTTGCGGGGTCGGCGGGCGCTCGTTGTGTCGGCTGTCGCGGTGGTCGTCGTGGCGCTGGCAATCGCAACCGGCATCTTCGCCTACCTGTATCACGACAAGAGCAACCAGTTCGATGCCGTGCAGTCGTCGGCGGCAGACACCGCACACGCCGAGAAGATCGCGCTCGACTACGCCACTGGCGCTGCACAAATGGGATATCAGGACCTTGATGCCTGGAACAAGCGTCTCACTGCGGGTACATCACCCGAGCTGGCCTCGAAGCTGACGAATGCCTCGACGGCGATGCAGCAGGTGATCGTTCCGCTGCAGTGGAATTCGACAGCGTCGCCCATTGCGGCCCAGCTGAAATCCCATGACGGCAACACCTACGTCGTCACGGCGTTCGTGAGCGTGATGACGAAGAATGCGCAGGCTCCCCACGGCGTACAGTCCACAGCGAGTTACACCGTCACGATGGACAGCTCGAAGAATTGGCTGATCACCGATGTCGGTGGTTTGGACGGCGCGGTCGCGCCCAAGTAACCGCGGGATCAGTGAGAGGACACACCAATGGGTGTCGAAGTGAGCGTCGCCAACCTCACCAAATCGTTTGGTTCGCAGAATATTTGGCGTGATGTGTCGCTGACTTTGCCGGAGGGCGAGGTGTCGGCCCTGCTGGGTCCGTCGGG
>NZ_RKMH01000010.1 GCF_003797185.1 Gordonia oryzae | reverse complement strand
ATTTCATGAACACCGAGATTCTTGGCGACCGACGCAACCGAATCACCAGAATCCAACACCAATCGTACCGCCTCGGCCTTATACTCGGCCGTGAACGACCGCCGCATCGAACCCATCAATCAAATCCCCTCAGTGACTACCGGAACCATCCGGCTGTCCACCAAAGCGGGAACGGTTCAGCGTGTCACCACCGAAACGGAGGTGGCCTAACCAAGGCCTCCACCCGACCCAGGACGATTCAGAGTTCGTGTATGTGTATTTGTGTCATCTGACACCATTTATACACATTCGCACTGGTTTGTTAATAGCGACCATTAGCCAGTCTATACCTCCCTTTGAGGTACTGTCCTATGTAGATCCGGGTCAAGAAGCCTACGACGTCCGGGAGCTGATCGGCGGATAGCAACGACGACGGACGGTGCTCAGGGGAATGCGTCCCCGAACTGAACTCGGACTGCCGTCGAGGACGAGGTCTCGTCATATGGCGCCGGGATCAGCTGCCGGCCGATCGAGTGGCCCAAGGAACAAAGCGGCATATCGAGACCTCATGCTTACGCCGATGCTGCAACCACCTACCATTCCGGAACCACCACAATCCTGTTGTCCCGCAACGTGCCCATGTCATCGGTGAGGAACTCGACACGGGTAGCGCCGACGGCGCACGTTCGCCGAACATGGTGATGCCCACAGATCTGCAGTCGTGGGCGGAGTGCACTGCGTGCCGCCCCGACTACAGCCGCGGATTCCTGTGCGTAGGCCAGTGCATCCGGCGACCACACCGGTGTGCGGGAGGCCGGGTACAGATTCAGGTGCGCGATGGCATCGTCGGGGGCGTCATGGGTGACGAAGACGTCCACGCCTCTACCATTGACCTGCCCGATCAAGGTCTCCACATCGTCGATGGTCGGTGACTCCTCCGGCCACCAACTGACGCCTTCACGACGCTGGTCGCGATCGATGCTGTTGGCGCCGGCGAGGCTCGCGAACACCGCACCATCCCACTCCCACACATTCGTGCGCGGCGCGATCCGGATGTTCGGATGCCGACGAGATCTCAGGAAGCCGTCGGCGTCGACACTTGAGAATCCAAAAGTCTTGTTGCCGAGCGCTAGACCCGGCCAGTACTCGTGGTTTCCGGGGATGACGTAGAGGGTGCGCTCACCGAGCTGTTCGGCGACGGTACGCAAGTACCGTTCGCCGGACGAGCCTGACCACAACCCGAAATCGCCCACGTGGATCAGCCGAGAATCAACTTCGGCCGGTGCGGCGTCGAGGGCGTCGGCGGCGAACAGGGCGTTACCATGCCAGTCGCCGAACGCGATGACCGTCACCATAGTCGGTAGTTGGTCTCGGTGACCTCGAAACCGTGATTTGCGGAACGATTTTCGCAGCGCACCCCGTTGGATAGTGCCGTGCAAGTCACTTGATTCACCGACAGGGCATGGCCGGCAGGCAGGTCTGTTCCGGTGCTGAAGCCGCCGTCGGCGCCCTGCGGGAAGTACTTCGGGTCGCCCGATGCGATGAACCTTCCGGCCGAGTTGTCGCCGACCTCAACGCCGTTCGGGCTGACCATTTTGGTGCGCAACGGGTTGAGCACCGGGGGTGCGTTTGTTGGCATGGTTCCGCTGCACCCGGCGAGTGGACGGGTCTCCTCAGCGTAGATGGTGCACCGCCAGAATCCGTTTCCGACGGAAAACTGATAGGCATTGCCGTTCGGACGGGCGTAGTAGGCGAGTGAGACCTGATGCGGCTGTGTCGATCCGCCGGGCGTGACCACCCGGATGCTATCGGTTCCTCTGCTGCATTCGGTGCCGATGCCTTGTAGCTGTGAGCTGGCTGCGGTGGGTGAAGCGCAACTCCAACCGTCAAACTCGGCGTAGCGGGCATTGCCTCCGGTGCTCGATGACGGCAGGGTCAGATACCTGTCAATGACGGTGATTGCTTCCGCGCAGGAGAGTGCGCCCTCGTTGACCACGATCGTCCCGGTGAGGCCGGTCGAGGGATAGCGGATGGTGGTGCACGTTGCGGGTGTCGTGTTACCGGTCGCCGAGGTACCCGAGGGTGTGGTGTTCAACGCAGTCGTCGTCTGCGTGGTCGATGCCGCCTCCGACGCGGCAACGCTGGTCGAGGAGGATTCGGCGGCCGGTCCGGAATCGCTGCACGCAGCAAGGGCCAGGGCGAGTGTGGCGACGGCGAGTGCCGCCGCGGCTCTGGAGAATCGATGAGCCATCGAAGGGTCCTTTCGATCGTTGGAGGGTGCGGTCACTGAGCATGCCAAGTATGTTCGGCGGCTACGACAGTTCCTGCCTGCTGAGAGCGTCCCGACGATTCGAGGGCCTAATGTGTGGATGTTCGGAGATCTGAGAGGTGTTTGTCGGACCCCTCGCTTAGGGTCGACGACGAATCAGTCGAACGGGATGGGGCGACGACAATGGGTTCAGAGACAACGATTTCACGGTGGACGACGATCGCTTCCTGCGCAGCGGTGCTGGGACTGGTGGCTCTCGCGACGGCATGCAGTGACGCTGATGTCGCCCAGACTCCGGCGTCGACGAGTTCTCCGAGGGCGACGAGTCCGACGGCGACGGTCGTCGACGTGGACGCGGCCGACTATCAAGGGTCAGGCCAGGCGGGGTACTACCACTGGTCGTACGGCACGTCCCCGCTGCGCGAATGTGCAATCTACCCGGGCGAGAACGGTGCCCCGACGTTGTCGTGCGCGGCCACATTTGCGCCGGGAACTCCGGACATGGCCAACGACGTGTTCACTGGGCCACCCAACAGTGTCACCCTCTCGGGTGAGCGGGTGGAGAACTACCTCCAGCCGGAATGGGGTCCGACGGCGCCCACGCCGCTGCCCGTCGGGCACCGGATCACCGTCTCCGGGTTGTCGTGTACGACGCTCGCCGAGGCATCGACCGAATGTCACTCTTCGGCAGCGGGATTCCGCATCGCCGCGGGCGCCGTGGTGGAGCGACACGACGGGTAAGGGGTAGCAGTCCAGGTGCGCCGCGCGGGTTGTCCTCAGTGGAGCGTGAACCAGCAGACCGCACCGGTGTCCGGAACATGCCCGAGGTTCTCGATGGCCCACCGGATACGGGCAAGACATCGTGTCTCCCGCCGCTCCATGGCTCAAACGGGATCTCGTCAGAGGATGTGGAGTCACCGGCGACGATGCTGCGATCGAGGAGGTCACCGACCAGATCGAACGTGAGCTCCTGCCGGCGGCGTCGAGTGCCGTCCTGCCGCGAGAAGACGGACGCAGAACATACGATCGTTGAGAATCCGAGCCAATCGGTGCGGGCGCAGTCGATGAGGTACGTCATCTCGTACTCGTAGGCACCTGCCAGGTCATGGTCCACGACGCGCTGCCCGCGCCGCGAAGTCATCGAGTGCCCCGAGCACGTCGTTCGCCTGCCACATCCGATTTCGGTTGAACCCGGTGAACTCCTGCAGAACCCCGGCGTCGACCAGCGGGGTGATGGCTCGCCCGGCGTTGGTGGGGGAGATATCGAGTGCTGTTGCGACGGTGCGGGTGTCGACGACGGGTTGGCGGAGAACGACGTCGAGGAGCCGCCTGGCCGCCGACCCCCGCCGTGCCCGAACCACGTCGTCCCATCGGGCGCGGACGTTGCGTAGTTCGGAAACGAGTTGTGTGGCCTGGTGAGTTGCGGAGATGGCTGCGGTGGCCATGATTTCGACGATCGGCGTGACATCCCCGGAGCGGTATGCGTCCAGAGTGCCGAAGTAGTGTTCGGTGTCGGAGAGTAGTCCGGCCGACACCGGAACCGTGACGTTGCGGGTCAGCCCGTGGCCACGCAACATCGATTGCACGAGTGCACGGCCGGTGCGCCCATTTCCGTCGGGAAACGGGTGGATCGTCTCGAACTGCGCATGCGCAATGGCGGCAGTGACGAGCGGCGACATGTCGAGACGGCTCATGAACGCGACCAGGTCGTCGATGAGCTCGGGAACCCGCGCGGCGACCGGCGCCACGAACTCGGCATCGTGGGGGCCAACGCTGGAGCCACCGACCCACACCTGATCGGAGCGCCACCGGCCCGCGATCTCGGGGTTCTGGTGCTCAATCAGGGCGCGATGTATGGCGAGGACGGAACGGGCACCGAGGGTCTCGGCGAGATCGATGGCCGCCGTCATCGCCGCGACATTGCCGACGATCACCGTGGCGTTGCGCTTTGCGGTACTACCGAGTTGGGCGAGCGCGATCTGCTTTGCGCCGGAGGAGAGATTCTCGATCCGCGACGACGACGCTGATTCCGAGCGCAGCAGGATCGCTGCGAAGGGCGCGACCTCATGGCCGAGTTCGGCGTCGAACCGGGTGATGACCTGACTTGCGTCGGCCACCAGAGCCGACGTGCTCGGGTGGAGAACGGGCGTGGCACCGGTGATGAACGGAACGACAGCCGCCTCGTACGGCCCCCGGTACCGTGCGCGTTGTGCTCGGGTGAGCAGGTCCGGCGACAGCGTTGGCGTCCACTCGACCACTTCGGCGGCCACCGCGGGCCAGTCACCTGCTGCGGTGGAGGCATCCGGCGGATCTGACGGCATGATCCGGTCGGACTATCACCTATTCAATAAGTGACAGTATGGTCAGTTGTGTTACTCAGACGGGCGTCCCGGACCTGTTTCCTCGGACAGGGTCGCCACTACGTCGGTCAGCCCGATCTCGCGGGCGCCTCATGCGAAGGCGCCACGAGTAGCGAGAGCTGTCCTGGGCAACGACTCGGTGCTTGGAGTGCGAACGACGTAGGTGCGGTGAGAGATTGCCATCGTGGACTCGTCAGAAGGATGAGTGTGGCCGGCTGGGCCATTGACGACGACGTTTCCGTCGACCATGTCGTAAGCGCCGTCGTCAAGCAGACCGAACTGATGCTCTGCACTACAGACGTCACCTGGGGACCATGCGTCGGAACTCGCGCCACCGACTACGGCCATCGTGTCGACTTCCTGACCGCAGGACCCCACGTGCGGATCGAGGTCGACGTCGTACCCGCTGCGCGATACGCCTGCGCCACCTTCGCAATTGATGGTGCACCGCTGGAGAGACGGGTCGCTGCGTTGCTACCCGACGTCGAGGGCGACGCGGATGGTGTGCGGATCGCGACGGGGCGTTCGCACGTGCTGCACCGGCACATGATGGGAGCTCTTGCCGCACTGATTGACGACCTCGACCGGGAGTGGGTTCTCATTCACTACGACGGTCCCCTCACCGAGGATGACGGCACATTCGTGGAACAGTGCGCCGCGTGGACTGAGAAGTGCTATTACGTCGCGCGGGCGTGTAACCAGATCGCGTGATCGATATCCCATCCAGTAACCGTGCGTCCCAATCGTTCTGAACAAATCGGCGATGCGGCGCGCAGAATCTCAGTGGCCTCTGTTGGGGCCACGTGGTGGCCGAGCGTTTTTCCGAACCACTTCAGGATCATCCGGTCCGGCTTGATCCGGTCGCTGTCGCCGACGAGCATCCAGAGGTATCCGCGCCGGACACCGTGTGCGCCGTCGCCGGCTACCGTGGCCAGAGCCGTGTCGACTTTCTCAAGGTCTTCAGGACGGGTAAGGAGAGCGGAGGCGTCGGCGAGCGTTTCGATGCTGTTCGCAGAGAGAATCTCTGCGTAGCGAATGCTGGCCTCTGCTGTGGTGATTCCCGACCGAGTTGAGGTCCGCTGTCTGTTGGTCACGGCGAGAAGCGCTTCGACCTCCAGGGGCAGCATCGCGCTCTGTATCCTGGATGCTGTGTGGAGCATTGCTGCGCACTACGACCGCGTCGTCGATCCTTTCGTTCGCGCGTTCGCCAAGGCGAACGACATTGAGCTTCCGGTGAACGTTGAGCTACACCTGTCCATGGTCTGGAGGATCCCGGCTCTTCATCAAGAGCACGATGTGTGGCACGAGCGGGAATTGAGCGACTCGTGCTCGATGGTCGCCGTCATCACCGCGACATTGCCGACCATCGCCGCGGCGAATGGCGCGACCTCATGCCCGGGTTCGGCATTGAACAGAGTGGTGACCTGACTGGGCCTGCCGCCAACAGGCGCGAGGAGGCGCGAGGAGCTCGAGGATGCGCCCGCACGAGTGGCGACAAGCCGATGCGGTTACGGCATATCGATCACACCTTCCCTAGGCTGTCGGAGGCTTCTGATAGGAAGGTCCCGTGAAACTCGTCTTCTTGCATGGGGTCGGCGACGGTGGTCGCGACCGCGCGTGGCTACGTGCCCTGAACCGTCGACTCGCCCAAGAAGGCCTCGATCCCATACCCGAAGACGATGTGATTGCTCCCTACTACGCGGACATGCTGGCAACCAGCGGCATCCGGGCCGATCTACCCAAGGTCACCACGACGAAGGAATCGAGTGATGCCAAAGCCCGCGCGCATTTTCAAACTCGGCAGATGACGGCACTTCGATCTGTCGGACGGGACCCAAATGCGCAGGTTCTGGGATGGGGAGGCGTCCTCGACGCAGGAAACCCTGCCTGGGTTCAGGGCGCGGCGAGGTTTGCTCCCGGCGAGGCAAAGCACGTCGTCGGTCAGGTGAACCGGTACGTCAACTCGAAAGGGCTACGTGGTGCGATTGTCCGCAAGGTTCTCGGTAAGCTACCGCCCGACGGCGAGGTCGTGCTCGTGGGCCACAGCCTGGGCAGCGTCGTTGCGATAGACGTGATCTCACGACTTCCATCCAATATTCGCGTGAAGCGATTCATCACCATCGGAAGCCCGGTCAGTTCAAAGATCTTCGGTCAATCCAGCGGCCAGTTGATAGCCAACTTTCCCTACGCGGATGTGGATGACTGGCTGAATATGTTCAGTCCGCGCGACCCGATAACTCGGGGACGTGGTCTCTCAACCGCATTCAGCGATGTGCGTGACATCCGTGTGAATATTGGCAAGACTGCGCACAGCGCAGATCGATACTTCGACAACTCGGCTGTGGCCAGGGCGGTCTCGCTCGCATTTCATCGCGCCCGTAGTGGCGATCGCCGGACCACGCGTGTAACAACAGCGCTCACCGACGAGACCGCATCAAAGCTCTTGGAGATGCACTATTGCTACGCACTCGAGGCAGGGCTGACCAAGGGGACCAAGGCACGGTTCGCCGAGGCGGTCCGCATTCGACGCGAAGATCTTGTGGAGCAGATTTGGGAGGCAAACGAAGAGGGGATGCCCCTGCCCCGAGAGTTCCACACACTGGCTGAAGGTGAACTCCCGCACCTCCCGGACTACTGGAGCAACACGCAACTCGTCGAGGAGCTCACGGTGCTTGCCCTGAGTAACCCGATCTCGCCCTTCGAGATTGACGTTGACGAGGGCGTGAGAGCAGAGGCGGTGAGGTCCGTTCTTACCGCGCTGGGCCGTGACCCCAAGATCGCCGATCGTATTAAGGATGCGGTCAAAGAGGTTGCCGGATTCTTGAGGAAGAGTGGCGTGCGGTGGGGTCAGGTCGCTGCAGTGGGTGCGGGCTTGGCCATTGTGGCAATCGCCCCTCTCAGCCTCGCCGCTGTGGCGCCCGCCGGATTGGCCGGTGGCGCGGCGCTGACATCCAGTCTGGCGGCGTTCGGCCCTGGCGGAATGATCGGCGGGATTGCGACGGTGAGTGGCATCACCAGCACCGGTGCGGCAGTAACAACGGCGGCCGCGGTGATGCGACGAAAGTCGCCAGGCGCCGATGTCGCAACCTTCGTTCTCCGCGTGACGGCTGCCTATGCGCAGGCGACTCTCGGTCTGGAATATGATCAAGAACTGTTTTCTGCACTAGCCGAGGCACGCAGCGATATTTCGGCGGAGATCAACCAGTTGAGCGGTATCAGCGATAAGAAGGCGCCGGCGTTGGCGGCGCTGGTTGAACAAGAGGAGATCCTAGAACGGTTGTCGGAGTTGCTGGAAATGAAGGATCTGGTGGATAAGTCCGTCAGTGGGTTAACATACGCGGACACGAAATCCGACTAGGCCTTGTCTCCCATGTTTGGGTGGTGTTCGGCGGCATGCTGTTTGGGTGGCGATGACGACGTCGAGGTATCTGGTTTTCAGTGATGAGCAGTGGGCGCGGATTGGGCCGCTGCTGCCGTCGAATGTGGGTAAGAGGGCGCATCCGTTTGGGGAGCACCGTCTGGTTGTGGAGGGCATCGCGTAGCGGTATCGGGCGGGCATCCCGTGGCGGGACTTGCCTCGTGAGGCGTTCGGGCCCTGGCAGACGGTATGGAAACGTCATCGCCGCTACGCCCAGGACGGGACGTGGGGCCGTGTCGTACTTGTTGCATGCTGATGCGCCCGGTTGATCGTCGCATCAACCGACACATTCCACTCGATCTGTCCGGCCGCGTCAGCCTCAGCCAGAATCGCCGCCAACACCCGATTGATCAGGACACAGGGGGCGTCGTCGAATTACACGAATGATCAGCCTGACGGTGGTGAACCCGCTGGTCACGGGATCGGGCGGTCGCGGGGCGTATTGACAACGAAAATTCATGCCGCCGTCGACGAGAAGGGCCGCCCGTTGGCGATGGTGGTCACCGGTGGGCAACGTAACGACGGAGCGATCCTGGAGCAGGTCCTCGACGATATTTACCTTCCGCGGGTGGGTCGCGGTCGGCCGCGGACTCGTCCTGACACGGTGGCCGCTGATAAGGCTTATGCCACCGGGGTGAACCGGGAGTTGTTGCGGAGCCAAGGAATCACCGCGGTCATTCCGGAGAAGTCCACCCAGATCAACAGTCGGAAGAAGCGTGGAAGCAAAGGTGGACGGCCACCGGCATTCGATGCCCAGGCCCATCAGAACCGTAACGTGGTCGAACGTTGTTTCGCCTGGACCAAGCAATGGCGCGGCCTGGCGACCCGCTACGACAAACTTGCTATCACCTACCGGGCCGGCGTCCTACTCAACGCCATCCTCAGCTGGTTACAACGCATATAGGAGACACGCTCTAGTTCGGTCGTTCGTCCTGGCAGTCGCTGTTCGACCCCGCGATCCAACTGTCGGACAACGGTTTCGACATCTCACCACGTCTCGCCGCAGCCAGCGCCGACTCCGCCCAGGATCTCATCGCCGACGACGATGCCCGCACCTACTTCCTCAACCCGGACGGCACGCGCCCAAGGCCGCTGGCACCCGCCTGACCAATCCCGACTACGCCAAGATCCTCAGCGCGCTGGTCCCGGTGTCCAACGTCGGTGGCGAACATCCGCTCGAACATCGACTGGTGAACACCGCCGACGACGGCGCCTCCGATCCGCTGGTGACCGGCCTGCGGCAACGCGGCGAGCAGGTGTCCGTCGACGACCAGTCCAGCGGCCTGAGCGCGCTGTGGCGACTCAATCCCACCAAAGGCTGGGTCGGCGGTGCCGACCCCCGCCGGGAAGGTGCGGTGATGGGGGACGACGCGCAGCTGCAGTAGTCGGCCGCCCCGTTCGTCTACGTCGTGTCGGTGGCGTCTGCCAAGATACGGACTGGTCGCCATCGAGTGAGGATGTGAACGTGGACGCGAGCACGGTCGAGAACGAGATCTGGGACCTGATCGAGCAGGACCCTAACCTCGACGAGGAGGTCGCACTGATGGTCGTCGCGGCACTACGTAGCGACGATGAACTCACCGCACAGTTCGGTGACGACGCGCCCCAGGTGACGCGGCCGGCGACGGTGGCTGCTGCGCAGGCGACGCCGGTGACCGCTTACATCCGGTCCGTCACCGTTCGCGGATTCCGTGGGATCGGCCCGGAATCGACATTGGAACTCAATCCCTTTCCGGGTATCACCGTCGTCAGCGGCCGCAACGGCTCGGGCAAGTCGAGTTTCGCCGAGGCCGTCGAGTTCGCGCTCACCGGCACCAGTTACCGCTGGAAGGAACGGTCCAAACACTGGCAAGACTCCTGGCGCAACATCCACCAGGACGTCGACGCCGCGGTCTCCGTCCGCTTCGCCTTGGTCCGCGACGACGGCAAACACGCCACCGACCTGATCGTCGCGGCCTCCTGGAACGACGGCGCCGGACTCTATGACGCGAAACTCTGGGCGCAGATACACGGCGAATCGGCCACCGATGTCGCCGGCCTCGGATGGGATCAGCCACTCGACATCTACCGCCCGATCCTCTCCTACGAGGAAGTCGGTGGCGTGTTCGAGGAAGGGCAGGCGGCATTCTACGACCGCATCAACCGGCTGCTGGCCCTCACCCAGATGAATGATGCCGAAGCGCGCCTCGCCACAGCGCTCAAAGAACTGAAAAAGCCTGCAGCTGAAGCAGAACAGGCGCGTAAGGCGATGCGTGCCCATCTCGAAAGCGCCGACGACCCGCGGGCGGCACAGGTACTCGCTTACACCAAGCGCCGGCCGTTCAAGGTCGACGACGCCGAGGCGGCCGCCGTCGGAACCGGATCGTCGGCGGCGCAAACGGTGAGCAGGCTCCGCCGGATCGCGGCCGTCGAACTGCCCACAATCGCGGGCGTCGGCGCACTGACCGCCCAGCTACGCGAGACGCTCGCGGCTGAAGCCGACAGCGCCGGAAGCCTCTTCGACGCTCTCTCCCAACGCAGTACCCTGCTGCAAGCGGCGATCGACTGGCAGCGCGACCACGACGGCGAGACCTGCCCTGTCTGCGGACAAGGCACCCTCGACGCCCAATGGCGCGAACAGGCACAGCGCCAGATCGCCGAATCGCGACAGCTCCTCGGTGAGCAGCAAGAATTCCAACGTGCGAAACACGCCGCACAAGAGGGTATTCGAGCACTGATCGCGAAAGTGCCGGAACTGCCGGCACCCGACGGGGAGCAGCTGCCGGCGTTGCCGGGATACGCTGCCGCGCGAGCAACACTGAGTGCGCTCCCCGCCGACGTGGCCGCGTGGCCCGATCACGTCGACAACGCTTTCCTGCTGATTCACGAGGCGGCGAACGTTCTTACCAACCAAGCGCGTTCCCGCGCAGACGAACTCGACGACGCGTGGGCACCCCTGGCCGGTCAGATCCTCGGTTGGGTTGAGCTGCACCGCAAAGCCGAGCACGCGAACGAGAGGCTGACGCGCGCGTCGGCCGCGCAGACCTGGCTGCGACACGCATCCACCACGCTGCGCGAACGGCGACTCGCTCCGATTGTGCAGCGCACCCGTGAGATCTGGGCGCGACTGCGGCAGGAAAGCGACGTCGACCTCGGCACGGTCGCCCTGATCGGTGCCGGCAACCGCCGGCGCGTCGACGTCACCGGTTCCATCGGCGATCACGAACTCGGCGCGATGTCAGTGATGAGCCAGGGAGAACTGCACGCATTGGCCCTCGCGCTGTTCATCCCGCGGGCCACCGCCGAAGCGAGCCCGTTCCGATTCCTGATCCTCGACGACCCGATCCAGGCCATGGACCCGGCCAAGATCGACGGCTTTCTCGGCGAACTCGAGGAACTCGCGAAAGACCGCCAGGTGATCGTCTTCTCCCACGACGATCGCCTGCCCACCGCGATCCGTAACGCCTCGGTGCCGGCGGAACTGCTGTCCGTCAGGCGATCTACCGGATCAATGGTTACCGTGACCACCAACGCGTCACCCGCCGCCCGCTACGTCGACGACGCCATCGCTCTGATCAAGGACGACGGTGTCAGCGATCAGGTCAAGAAGAAGGCCCTTCCCGGCCTTTACCGGCTCGCAGTTGAATCGGCGGCCAAACAGGTCTACTTCCGCAAGCAAGCCACGCTCGGCGTCGACCCAGAGACCTCAGAATCGACGTGGGCCGCCCACGTGCGGACGAAAACTCGTGTGGCGCTGGCCATCTACGGTGACACGAAGAGCAGCATTAACAGTTGGATGGCCCGCCGCGACCACCGAGGACCGTCGATACGGTTCTGCGCGGGCGCGGTGCACGACGGCACCGACGATCTGACCATGGCGAGCATCAAACGCCTGCAAATGACCGTGCGGGACATCCTGGCCGAGGCGACGACACCAGCGACGGCGACATGAGCGACGGCGACATGGGCGACGGCGACATGAGCGACGAGGGTCGCGCCGCCGCAGTGGCGTTACTCGCGCAGGCCGACGCCATCCTCGCGGGCCACTCGTCGGGGCACTCGGCGACACTCGCGGCGTTCCTCGCCCGGCAGGCTACCGAGGCGCTCATCGAGACACGCTGCACCGAACTCGTCGGACCCGTCCCCGGAGCGACCACCAGATCCAAACTGGCGATCCTGAAGTCCCTTGACCACACCGAGGCCGGGCAGGCGCTCGTCCTGTCGTGGTACCGGCTCAGCGGCTACTGCCACGTGCACGCCTACGAGCTACCGCCCACTGTCGGGGAAGTGCGGGCGGCGTGTGAACAAGTGATGGGAGTGGTGGACGTTCACTGAACTCGACGCTGCATTTCCGCCGATTCTCGACGGGCGTATGCGGTTCGGGTCGATCTCACCAGTGACGTTTACAAGCCATGACGCTCCCCTCCGCCGGTCGGCATCGTCGAATCAGCACGTTGTTGGATTACCTGCGCCCCTGGCGCGACCCTTTGCTGCATCTCTCCTCGTGATGGGCTGCATCCCGCACGTATGTGCCACAATCCGCGAGTGCACTCGATACGTAGGCGGGAACTGGCGCTAGCAATGGTGTTGGCGGCTATCGCCGGCTACCTCGACGCCGTCGGTTTCCTACATCTCGGTGGCTTCTTCGTGTCCTTCATGAGCGGCAACACCACCAGGGCGGCCGCGAATGCCGCCTCCGGTGACTGGGTGCAGGCCGGGCGGGCCGCCGGGCTGATCGGGCTGTTCTTCATCGGCGTCGTCACCGGTTCGGTGCTGTCACGTTTCGCTCACGGCAGAGTGGTCGTGCTGTGGGCGACCACCGGGATCGTCGGGTGCTCCGCCCTCGCCCAGTCGCTGGGTGTCGGCGTGCCTGCGATCCTGGTGATCTCGGTGGCGATGGGCGTGCTCAACGCCACGTTTCAGCGCGGGGGCGAGGTGTCGATCGGGTTGACGTATATGACCGGAACCCTGGTCAAAGCCGGGCAACGGCTGGTGGACGGCTTCTTCGGCGGTTCCCGCACCGCGTGGTTGCGCTACATGGTGATGTGGATTGCTCTGTCCGCCGGAGCCATTGCCGGTGCGTATGCGTACACCCGCATCCCCGAGGCCGTGCTCTGGATCGCTGCGACCGGACTCATGCTGGCCACGTCGGTGACCACGATCGTGCGGCAACGCTCAGTACTCGTCGAGTTTGATGGCGAAAAGTAATACAGAACATCATGATTCGGCGGCAACGCATGGGTGCTTACTGAATCCGGTCGCGGTGGACCCGAAGGGTTGGCGCGTCGACCGAACCGACGCGATGGATCGGGCGACGACACCTCGGCGTACTACTCGACGCTGCCCGAGCAGGTCGCCGATGCAGACGCACCCGTCGTGCTCTGTGCCTACTTCACTTGGTCGCCAACACTGATCTCACACGTGGTCGAAGCAGTATCGGATCCGTCGTTCGTGACGGTGAGCGACAGCCGTTTTCGGAACCCCGTGGCGGCATCTGGATGTGGCCGGCTGTGCTGTGCACCTACCGCTCCTTCTCCGCCCCCGGATCACAGCTTGCGGTCGCCACTGGTACGCAACGCCCTAAACTGGCGCCATGAGTACCGATGAGGTCGTCGAACAGATCCTGCTCACCTACGACACCATCACGGTGGTCGGGGCCAGTGCCAATCCGACCAAGGCCGCCAACGAGGTTCCGGAGTACATGAAGTCGAAGGGATGGCGGATCATCCCGGTCAATCCCACCGCCACCGAGATCGTCGGGGAGCAGGTGTACCCGACGCTGGCCGATGTGCCCGAACAAATCGGTCTCGTCGACGTCTTCCGCCCGTCCGCCGACACCCCGGAGATCGCCCGGCAGGCCGTGGCCGCCGGCGCCACCGCACTCTGGCTGCAGTTGGGTATCGCCTCACCGGAGGCCCGGGAGATCGCCGAGTCGGCCGGCCTGCTCTACGTCGAGGACCGTTGCCTCATCATCGAGCAGCGCCGCACCGGGATCACCGCAGGCGCCTGACGCTGAGGTGAGCGCCGTCGACACCTTCTGGCATTCGGGCCGGTTGCCGCTGTCGTTGCTGTTCCTTGCGTTCCTGCTGACCTTTGTCATCACCCGCACCATCACCCGGTTGATCCGCGCCGGCCGAGGGCCCTTCCACAACAATGTGCGCGGCGGTGTGCACATCCACCACGCCGTGCCGGGGCTGGTGCTGCTCTTGGTCGGTGCGGTGATGTCGGTGACCGTTGCCGGCCATCGTCCGGGAGCGCTGATCGCTGCGGTCCTCATCGGTGTCGGCGCGAGCCTGGTTCTCGACGAGTTCGCCTTGATCCTGCATCTCGGCGACGTCTACTGGAGTACCGAGGGGCAACTCTCGGTACAGGTGGTTTCGCTGACGACGGCCGCCCTCGGGCTATTGGCGTTGGGTGTCAATCCCTTCGACGACTCCACCGCCGCGGACAATATACAGCTGCACGGGAATTGGGGCGTGCTGGTGGCGCTGCCAATCCACATCGGCTGCGTCCTGGTATGCGTCGAGAAGGGCAAGTATTCGACCGCTGCGGTCGGCGCGTTCCTCCCGCCGGTCGGGTGGATCGGTGCGCTCCGTCTGGCCCGGCCGCACTCGCGGTGGGCCGGCCGACACTATTCACCGGCCAAGAAGGCACGGGCCGCCACGCGCGCCGACAGCTTCGACGACCGCTTCGGCAAGTGGGGACTGACCATCGAGGACTGGGTGGCGGGCAAACCGTCGAGCGGACCGCCCCCGGCCGCCGGCCCTACCACGTGAGGCAGCGGTGGAGTCATCGGGTGCAGGCACATGACGGAAGCGACAATCGGCGAACCGGCGGTGGTCGACGGACCGGACCTCGGCGATAACCCGTTGCCACCGGAGCGACAAGTGTGTTCCGCCCTGGCCATCGCCAACCGATCGGTCCTGCGCATCTATCGCCGACTGCTCGAGCCACTCGGCCTGACCCATCCGCACTACCTGGTGATGCTCGCGCTGAGGGAGTTCTCGCCCCGCGCGGTCTAAGGACCTTGGCGTGGTGCTGCAACTCGATTCGGCAACGCTCTGGCCGCTACTGAAGCGGCCGGAGACCAAGGGCTGATCGAACGCCGCCGTCGTGACGACGACGAACGCAATGTCGACATCGCCCTCACTGACACAGGGTGGGCGCCGCGCGAGCAGGCGCTGACGATCCCGCCGGCGGTCGTCGACGCCCTTGGCGAGGACCCCGCCGACCTCGAGGACCTGCATCGGGTGCTCACCCGTGTCAACGCCGCGAAGGTCCGCGCGGCGCATGCGACGGAGCCGCCGGCATGACGTAACCCCTGCCGGAGCCGCGCAGCCTCGCGACGGGACTGGGCTAAGGTCGCACTATGTCGGCCATCGCGATCGTTGTCATCGGCGTCATAGTCTTCGTCGCACTGTTCATCCTGATCGGCGCGATCTGGTTCGCCTGGGATTCCGACAAGCGGGTCCGGGCGTTCGCGCGGTCGACCGACCTGATTCCGGGCAGGCCGAGCCGCGCCCCGGAGAACTGGACGACGGCCACCTCACCGGAGGCGTTGCTGCACCGGCGGGTCCGCTATGCGATTGCCGACGTGCATCAGAATCCGGCGATCCCGCATGACGAGGCGACCCTGGCCGACCGCGACCGGCTCGACGACGCCGTCTTCGCCCTCGACGATCAGCTGATTGCGGCGGCCGATCTCGACGGCGACGACAAGACCGAACGCCTGCAACAACTCGAGGGTGTGGTCGAACAACTCGAGGAGCTGCCCCGCACACTGTGGGAAGCGCCGTTCGCGAAGCAACGCGAGGACATCCAAGCCGTCACTGCGGCTCTGCTGCGCGTCTGACCCGCGGCACATACTGCGCGTCTGACCGGCGGCTCTGCTGCGCGTCTGACCCGCGGCACATACTGCGCGTCTGACCGGCGCCGCCGGGTTCAGGTCTCGGCGAGTTCGATAAGCGTGCGCACCGTCCGCAGGTTGCGTCCGGTACCCGTCACCCCGAGACCCCGGGCGATCTTGGGTGCGCTCAGTGTGCTCCCGGCGACCCCCGCCGCGTAGTGGATGTGCAGGTCGCTGCCGATGACCGCGAGTTCGTCGGAGCCGAAGTCCTTGGCCACGAAGGCTTCTGCCTTGGCGGTATCGGGTTCACCGGTCAAGAAATAGATGTGTGCGAACTTCTCGTCGCTCGCCTCGAACGGGTAGGCCGCGAATGCGTCGCGCAGTTGCGTCACCGACCGGGTGATCACCTCCCGGGAGAAGCCGTAGCGTTCCTCGATCGCGGCCTGCAGTGCCCGTGCGAAGTCGTCGGCGGAGTCGTGTGGCGTGCAGATCAGATTACCGGACGCGATGTGGGTGCTCACGTCGGTGGCACCGAGTTCGGTTGCCGTGGAACGCAATTCCGCCATCGGCAGCTTTGCGCCACCGACGTTGATCGCGCGGATCAGAAAGACCGGTCGTGCCATGCGATCAGTCTGGCACGGCGGCGGGTTCGGCCGGGAGCGGACCGACATACCGTGCGGCGGGACGGATGATCTTGCGAGAGCGGGCCTGCTCGAGGATGTTCGCACACCAACCCACGACCCGACTGACCGCGAAGGTCGGGGTGAACATCGACCGCGGCACGCCGCAGCATTCCATCACCACACCGGCATAGAACTCGACGTTGGCGTAACGCGGCTGATCGGGGTGGGCCTGCGCCAGGACCTCGGTGATGGCGGCCTCGGCGGCGACGGCCTGCTCGACGAGGGGCCCACCGAGTTCAGCGGCGATGTCGCGCAGCATCGTTGCGCGCGGATCGGCCGTGCGATAGACGGCGTGCCCGAACCCCATGATGCGCTGGTGCTCGTCGACCTGGCGGCGGGCCCATTCGGCGGGGTCGCCGAATGCGGCGATCTCGTCCAGCGCATCGAGTGCGCGGTCGGGAGCACCACCGTGCAGCGGCCCAGAGAACGAACCGATGGCCCCGCACACCGCCGCGACGACGTCGGCGCCGGTGGAGGCGATGACCCGGGCGGTGAACGTCGATGCGTTGAAACCGTGGTCGATCGTGGCGATCAGATAGTGCTCGATGGCCCGCACGTGCTGCGGCGTCGGCTCCTGACCGGAGATCAGGTAGAGCCAGTTGGCCGCCGCGGACAGGTCGCGGCGCGGCTGCAGCGGCTCCTCGCCGGCGCGGATGCGGGCGAGCGCACCGAGGATCGTCGGGGTGAGGGCGGCCACCCGAATGGCGTCGGTGCGGCGCTGTTGGTCATCGCTGTCCCAGAGTGGCCGGACCCCGGTCGCGCTGCCCGCCGCCGACAGCACGGTGCGCAGCCCCGACAACGAGTCCCGCTCACCGCCGAGCAGCGCCGCCGCGGTGAGGATGCCCCCGACCTCGGGCGGCAGCACCGACATCCGGTGCACCACCTCGACGAAGTCGTCGAGTTCGGCGGCACTCGGCAGATGGCCGTACAGGAACAGGAACCACACCTCCTCGAATGAGCGGGTGCGCGCCAACTCGATCGCCGAGTACTGGCGGTAGTGATAGAAGCCCTCGGCGCCACGCACGTCGCCGATCTCGGTATCGGCGACGATGAGGTCGTGTAGTCCCGGCGGGGCGATCAGTGGTTCGGTCATCACAACTCCTGACGCTGTTGGAGTCCGCTCCGTCGGCGGCTCCGTGCTCTCAGGGTGGCGAGGTTGAGCAGTGTGGTCAATGTTGATTCAATCAATGCGTGACCCGCGCGCACACCCGCCGATTCCCGACGCCCATCCGGCACGACGGGCGCGACTACCTGACCACCGAACAGGTCGCAAAGGTGTTGGGCGTGAAGCTCTCCACCGTCTACGCCTATGTCAGCCGCGGTCGCCTGCACAGTTCCCGCATCGCCGGATACGACGGCAGCATGTTCGCCGTCGACGAGGTCGACGGGCTCCTGCAGGGCTCGCGACATCGGCCGCCGGCCGGCGTCGCCGAACGCATCCGCACCCAGCTGACCTATCTGCACGACGATCGGCTGCACTATCGTGGCCACGACGTCGCCGACCTCGCCCGGACGACGAGCTATGAGGATGTCGCCCAATTACTTTGGGGTGAAAGGTGGACTGCGGCCCAGCCGGCGCAGGGAATCGGAGCCGCGGTGCGACGTGTCGCCGGAACCAACTCGCGCGGGCTGGACCGGATTCGGCTCGCCGTCGACCTACTCGGGGCTCGAGACCCGTTGCGCCATCACATCGAACCCGGCGCCGTCACCGAGAAGGCCACCCGCGTCCTCGTCACCGCCGTCGACGCACTGGCTCCCGGGCCGTCGACAGCAGAATTGGAATCGGAAGGTTCACTGGCACAACGACTGTGGCCACGTCTGACCGACGAGCCCGCGACACCACGTGCGGTCAAGGTGCTCAACGCCGCACTGGTCGCGCTCGCCGACCACGACCTGGCCGCAGGCACCGTCGCCGCGCGGGTCGCGGCCAGCGCGCGGGGTAGCGTCTACGCCGTCATCGGCGCCGGACTCGGTGCCTTCGACGGCCCGATGCACGGTGGCGCAACCACATTGGCCTACCGCTTCCTCGCCGACGCCCTCGACGACCCGACCGCGGCCATCGCCGACGCCCTCTATGCCGACACCCCCATCCCCGGGACCGGCCACGTGATCTACCGGGCCCGCGATCCCCGGGCGACGGTGTTGCTGGAGATGCTGGCGCGCAGCGGTGGTGGTGATCGCCGCGTGCAGCCTGCGGTCACCGCGATCGTCGAGGCGCTCGGGCCGTCGACCTTCGTCAACTCCGACCTGGCGCTGGCGGCACTGGCGTTGCGGTACCGGATGCGTCCGGATGCCGCCGAGACGATCTTCGCGCTGGCGCGGATCGCGGGCTGGATCGCGCATGCGCTCGAGGAATACCAGGCGCCGCGGTTACGGTTTCGCCCCGAGGGCGTCTACACCGGGGTGCGTCCGAGCGGGGCCCACGCCACCTGAGCAGTTCAGATGTGCGGTTGTGGGGTGGCGACGGCGAAGGTCCGCCGGAACGGCAGCGGCGTCCCCCAGGGCCGCGACGGGAACGCCGCACGCAGACGCGCCTTGTACTCGTCGGAGAAGCCGTCGACGAGGTCGTCGGGCAGACCTTGCAGGAACGGACGCGCGCCGGTCCCGGAAATCCACTCGAACACCGGGTCCTCGCCGTCGAGGACGTGCAGGTAGGTCGTCTCCCAGGCGTCGACGGAGTAGCCGCGGTCGGCGAAGAACTCGAGGTACTCCTGCGGACCGGTGGTCGGCAGCCGCCGCACATCGTGCAGGTGCTCGGCGTAAGGCTCCTCGCGGGAGAGTTCGTCGAGCAAGGTGTGGGTGGCCGAACTCGCGTTGTTCGGCACCTGCACCGCGAAGGCGCCGCCCGGCGTGAGATGGTCGAGGAGGTCGCCGATCACCGAGAACTGGTCGGGGACCCATTGGAACATCGCGTTGGAAACGATCAGGTCGACCGGCTCGTACGGCTTCCACGTGGTGACGTCGTGGACGTCGTAGTTGGCGTCGGGATCGGAATTGGAGCGCAGCGCCTCGTCGATCATCTCCGCCGACGAATCGATACCGAGAATGTGTGCGTCGGGCCAGCGTGCGCGTAGATGGCGGGTGAGGTGGCCGGGCCCGCAGCCGAGGTCGATGATCCTGGCGGGCTCGATCGGGACGCGCGCGATGAGGTCGAGAAATGGTCGCGAGCGGGCGTCGGAGAACTGGAGGTAGCGCGTCGGATCCCAGACAGGCATATCTCCACCCTAGTCGTTTCCTTCCGGGCCTGCGTGTCTCGTAATCTCGGAGGAATGGCGAACGATCCTGACACGACCCCCGGCTCCGACGACGTCGTGGAGATCTCCACCGATGGCGCCTGCCTGGGCAATCCGGGTCCCGGTGGATGGGGAGCGGTGTTGCGCTACAAGGGCACCGAGAAGGAGATCTCCGGCTCGGCGCCCGACACCACCAACAACAAGATGGAGTTGCAGGCGGCGATCGAGGGTCTCGCGGCGCTCACGCGGCCGTCGACGGTGATCCTTTACACCGACTCCAGTTACGTGCGCAACGGCATCATGAAATGGGTCGCCGGCTGGCAGCGCAACGGCTGGAAGACCGCCGACAAGAAGCCGGTGAAGAACGCCGACCTGTGGAAGCGCCTGATCGACGAGGAGAAGCGGCACCAGGTGGAGTGGCGCTGGGTCAAGGGCCACAACGGTGATCACTACAACGAGATCGCCGACCGCCTCGCGACCTCGGCGGCCCGCGAGATCGCGCAGGTGCGCTCATGACCACGCGGGTGCCGGTCGCCGTCGAACCGACCCGTGACGAACACGTCGTCGCCGCCGTCGAGGAGGCGGGCGGAGAACTCGTCGGACTCGACCAGGCGCGGGTGCTGGTCTGGCTCGGCGACCCCGACGGCTTCCCCGCGCTGCCCGACGCCGTCGAGTGGGTGGCGCTCAAGACGGCCGGGATCGAAGGATTCGTCAACGCCGGGGTACTCGACGACAAGCGGACCTGGACCAACGCGTCGGGCTTCTACGCCGAAAACGTCGCCGAGCATGCGCTGGCGCTGCTGCTCACCGGACTGCGACAGATCCACACGTCGATTCGCGATCACTGGGACAAAGAACCCATTGACACTGCGGTGCGCACGTTGCGGGGTGCGACGGTGGCGATCGTGGGCGCGGGCGGAATCGGTGTGTCGCTGACGCCGCGACTCAAGGCCGGTGGCGCGCGGGTGCTCGCGGTCAACCGGTCGGGCCGACCGGTCGAGGGTTCCGACGAGACGCTGCCGTCGTCGCGGATGGACGAGGTGTGGCGCCGCACCGACCACGTCGTGCTCGCGGCGCCGTCGACGCCGGAAACCCACCACCTGATCAACGCCGAGAGCCTGGCCGCGCTGCCGGCGCACTGCTGGATCGTCAACGTCGCCCGTGGGCCCCTCGTTGATCAACACGCCCTGTATTGGGCACTGCGTGGTGGTGAGATCGCCGGTGCCGCACTCGATGTCACCGATCCGGAGCCGCCGGCCGCCGACGACCCGCTGTGGTCGCTGCCCAACTGCATCATCACCCCGCACATCGCGAACCCGTCGTCGGGGCTGACGCGGGAACTCGCGCCGTGGGTGGCCGAGAACCTCCGGCGGTTCGTCGCCGGGGCGGAGTTGATCTCCACGGTGTCGGCCGACCGCGACTACTGAGTCGCCGGGCCGACGAAAAGGTAGCTGCGGAAAAGTAGGGAAGAACGCCGGGGTCCCGGTCTTGCCTTCGAGCGCGCTCAAAGGCCTAGCGTTGCTGCCATGAGCACAGAACACCTGATGCGCAAGGCGCTCGATGCGCTCGGCGGCCTCGATGGACCGCTGTCGGTGGAGGTGATCCACTCCCTCGTTGGCCTCGACGAGATCGCCGAACCGATGAGCGTCGCGCAGGCCGCCGAGGCGCTCGACACCTCGCCGCACACCTTGCGCTACTACGAGCGCATCGGGCTCGTCGAAGTCCCCCGCGACGCCGTGGGCAACCGGATCTACGACGCCGACGCGATGCGCAGGCTCGTCTTCTTGACCCGCATGCGGTTGTCCGGCATGGCAATCCGAGATCTCCAACACTACGTCGAGCTCGTCGACGCTGGGGAGGAGACTGTCGACGAACGCCTCGACATGCTGCTCGAACACCGCGACACCATCCGCAGGCAGATCGCCGAACTGACGCTGTCCCTCGCGGCCACCGACTACAAGATCGCCACCTACGGAGGAAGGACCCAACCATGACCCCCCGCTCTCCCCGCCGCATCGGCTCCCTCGAGGTTTCCGGTATCGGATTGGGCTGTATGGGAATGAGTTTCGCCTACGGCCCGGCCGATCAGGACGAAGCACTCGCCACCCTGCACCACGCTCTCGACACCGGGATCACCCTGCTCGACACCGCCGACATGTACGGCGGCGGCGCCAACGAGAAGCTGCTGTCGACGGTGCTCGCCGACCGCCGCGACGAGATCGTCCTCGCCACCAAGTTCGGGATTCTCACCGATCCCGACACCGGATTGCCCAGCGGTGTCGACGGCTCCCCCGACTACGTCCGACGCTGTGTCGACGCGTCGCTGCAACGCCTGGGTGTCGACGTCATCGACCTCTACTACCTGCACCGAGTGGACCCGACCCGGCCGATCGAGGAGACCGTCGGCGCGATGGCCGACCTGGTGGCTGCGGGCAAGGTCCGCGAACTCGGCCTCAGTGAGGCGGGCGCCGACACCCTCCGGCGGGCGTCGGCCGTGCATCCGATCGCAGCGCTGCAATCGGAGTGGTCGCTGTTCAGCCGCGACGTCGAGACCTCCGACGTACCGGCGGCACGTGAACTCGGTGTGACCGTGGTGCCCTACAGCCCGCTCGGTCGCGGCATGCTCACCGGATCGGCCGCCGCCGCCGCACCCGGCGCGGGTGACTTCCGCGCGACGTTGCCGCGCTGGCAGGCCGAGAACCTCGACCACAATCTGGCACTTGTCGACGAGATCGTATCCGTCGCAAGCGAAGTCGACGCGACGGCCGGGCAGGTCGCGCTGGCCTGGCTGTTCGCCCAGGGTGACGACGTCGTCCCGATCCCGGGTACCAAGCGTCGCACCTACCTCGACGAGAACATCGGCGCGCTGTCGGTCACGCTCACCGCCGAGCAACTCGAGCGACTTTCGGCGTTGCGACCGGCGGGAGAACGTTATCCCGACATGAGTTGGGTGGCCGGGGCCTCGGCCTGATCGAGCGGGCGAGAAGGTAGGGGTACAACATCACCCGCTCCGCCAATCGCTAGAACACGTTCTATTTCTGTGGCATTGTCGAGTCGTGATACTCGACAGGTTCCGGATGACCGATACCGTTGCCATCGTCACCGGCGCGGGCCGCGGACTCGGCGCGGCGATCGCCATCGGCTTCGCCGAGGCGGGCGCCGACGTGCTAATCAGCGCGCGCACCGCCGAGCAGCTCGACACCGTCGCCGACGAGGTGGCCGCGCGGGGACGCCGGGCGCACGTCGTGGCCGCCGATCTCGCCGACCCCGACACCGTCGCCGCGCTGGCACAGGCGGCGATCGACGAGTTCGGCCGCCTCGACACCGTGGTCAACAACGTCGGCGGGGCGCTGCCACGGCCGCTGCTCGACACCAAACCCCACCATCTCACCGATGCGTTCACGTTCAACGTGACCGGCGCGCACGCGCTGGTGCGGGCAGCGGTGCCGCACCTGTTGGCCAACCCCGACGGTGGCTCGATCATCAACATCACCTCGGCGGTGGGTCGCACACCGGGCCGCGCCTATGCCGCTTACGGCACGGCGAAGGCCGCGCTGGCCCACTACACCCGGCTCGCGGCGATGGACCTCAATCCGCGCATCCGCGTCAACGGCATCGCGCCCGGAGCGATCCTCACCTCGGCCCTCGATATCGTCGCCGCCGACGAGACGATGCGCACCACCATCGAGGGTGCCACGCCCCTGCACCGACTCGGCGACCCCGCCGACGTCGCCGCGGCCGCGGTGTATCTCGCCTCGCCCGCCGGTGCGTACCTGACGGGCAAGATCATCGAGGTCGATGGCGGCATCGTCACACCCAACCTCGACCTGCCGATCCCGGATCTGTAAGGCAGGTCCGCTCGTCATTTCAGGCCATTGCGCGAGACCGCAAGCCACACTCCGGACGCCGACGGCGTTCCGGCGGTTGTCGGCCATTCACTCATCTATTCACGGCGATCGCCGGGAAAGGTCGTGACGTGGACCAATTGCTCCACTTCGCGGGTGAGTAATGGTGGCTGATCTTCCCGGTCGGCGGCATCGTTGGCGGCTGTGTCAACCACGTCGCCCGATACAACGAGAAGCGCAGACGCGACAAGATCGAACTCGGACGTATCGAGGTGAGGGCGCAGTCCGAGGAATTGCGTAGTCCCGTGCCGACGATGTCCAGGTGACCACGGTTATCCAACGACTCGACGAGATCAACGAGAAATGGTTCGCCTACGGACTCGACCTCGCGACGATGATCCAGTATCCCCTGCTCTTCGACATGCGTGAACCGCTGCGGCCTTTGGCCTTTCATCACGCCGAGGTGCGCGCCGACGACGAGCGACCCACGCCCGCTGAAACCGTCGATCCGGAAACCTTCACCGAGTACCGCGCGCGGTGGGTGTCTATGCTGCGTCATTTGATGCCGTCGAGCATGAGGCACGACGCCGCACACAATTGTCTTCTCGATTGAGCGTGAATCCCATTCCCGCGCAAGTGCACTCATCTTCGTCACCGCGGACGCCGCAGCCACGCCGGCCGAGCGGCAGGCCGCCTATCGTCAGGCGTGGCCGAGCTCGACGGCCTCATTGTCGTGCCTATGCCCGCCGTTGAACACCTCGAACGCGGCATCGCAGCCGAATGGGAGCGAGGCCAATCCTGACCGTGCCGCGGGGCCCGAGATGGGCCCCGCGGCACATCGGTCACGAGCTCGGCTGTGCCTGACGGGTCGGTGCCAGTGACTTGCACGCGGCCAACGCTTTGGTCCAGGTGGTCTCATCGACCCCCGGCGGCGCGCTCATGGTGTGCTGCTGCTGCGATGCGGTGTTTCCTGAACCGCCCGAACCGCCCGCGGGCGCCTGTCCTGGTGCGCCCGAGGGCTGCCCGGCCGGGGCGCCCGACGGCGGGGCCATGTCTCCGGGCCGCCCGTTGTGGGCGGGCATCGTGACGCCGTTGTTGGCCATGCACTTCTCGAATGCCGCCATCTCGGTGGTGGTCCCGGTCGAGCCAGACGAGGACGTCGAGGCGGACGAGGACGCCGACGCCGACGCGGCGGAGTTGGCCTGTGTCGAGGAGTTCTCCGTCGACGAACACCCGGTCAACGCCGCGGCGAGCACCGCGGCCCCACCGATACCCATGGTCATCAGACGACTCTTCATGAAAACCCCATCTCGGACTTTTGAATCGCCGCATCCGTTGCGGCGCTGATGATCCAGTTGTACTGGGGCTTGTTGGTAGCCGACTGTAGAGGCGCTGGCAATTTTCTGGCCGGTGGCCGGTGGCCGGTGGCCGGTGCCGGGTGGCTGGTCGGCGATCAGTCGGTGTCCAGCGCACCCGCGAACTGGCTGCGGTAGAGGCGACAGTAGGCGCCCTGCGCGGCCAGTAGCTCAGCATGATCGCCCTGCTCGACGATGTGCCCGTCCTCCATGACAATGATGGTGTCGGCGTCGCGGATCGTCGAAAGGCGATGGGCGATCACGAAACTCGTGCGATCGGCCCGCAGGTTGGCCATGGCTTGCTGAATCAGCAACTCGGTGCGGGTGTCCACCGAGCTGGTTGCTTCGTCGAGGATCAGGATCGTCGGTCGGGCGAGGAAGGCACGCGCGATCGTGATGAGCTGTCGCTCACCGGCACTCACGCCGCCACCCTCGTCGTCGAGGACGGTGTCGTAGCCATCGGGCAGGGTGCGGACGAAGTGGTCGACGTGGCTGGTCACGGCCGCGGCCATGACCTCTTCGCGGCTGGCGGTGGGGTCGCCGTAGGCGATGTTGTCATAGATCGTCCCGCCGAAGAGCCACGAATCCTGTAGCACCATCCCGGTGCGTTCACGCAGATCGTCGCGCGTCATCGCACGGGTCTCCGCGCCGTCGAGCAGGATCTGACCGGAGTCGACGTCGTAGAACCGCATGATGAGATTCACCAGCGTCGTCTTGCCTGCACCGGTGGGTCCGACGATCGCGACCATGTGCCCCGGGCTCGCCACCAGTGACAGGTCCTCGATCAGGGGCTTGTCCGGCAGATAGCGGAACGCGACGTCGGTGAACTCGATACGGCCCTGGTCCTGCGCCGGGCGAAGTGGCTGCGCCGGGTCGGGGGTCTGTTCCTGCGCGTCGAGGATCTCGAAGATCCGCTCGGCCGAGGCGACGCTGCTCTGCATCAGGTTGATCATCGAGCCGATCTGGGTGAGTGGCTGGGTGAACTGTCGCGAGTACTGGATGAAGGCCTGTACCTCGCCGAGACTCAGTGATCCCGACGCCACCCGCAGGCCGCCGACCACCGCGACGGCCACGTAATTGAGGTTGCCCAGGAACATGATGGTCGGCATGACCATGCCCGAGATGAACTGCGCCCGCCAACTCGACTGGTAGAGCCTCTCGTTTCGCTCGTCGAAGGTGTGCTCGACCTCGCGTTGCCGACCGAACACCTTGACCAGTTCGTGCCCGGTGAACGCCTCCTCGATCTGGGAGTTGAGCTTCCCGGTCGAGGACCACTGGGAGATGAAGTGCGGCTTGGACCTTCGGGCGATGAGCGTGGTTGCGGCCACAGCCAGCGGAACCGTCACCACCGCGATCAGCGCCAGCAGCGGCGAGATCCAGATCATCACCACCAGCAGGGCGATGACCGTCAGCACCGAGTTCACGAACTGGGAAATGGTCTGCTGCAAGCCCTGTGACAGGTTGTCGAGGTCGTTGGTCACCCGGCTCAGCAGGTCACCGCGTGGGGTGGTGTCGTAGTAGCGCAGCGGAAGGCGATGCACCTTCTGCTCGATTTGTGCGCGCAACTCACGCACCGTGTTGACCACGATGACATTGAGTATCCGGAACGCCAACCACGACAACAGCGATGATGCCACGTAACAGATCAGTACGATCAGCAGCGTCTGAGCGACGGTGGTGAAGTCGATCCCGACGCCCGGGGTCAGGTTCATCGCAGAGACCATGTCGGCGAAGGTGCCCTGCCCGCGCGCACGCAAGCCCTCGACGGCTTGTTCCTTGGTGATTCCCGACGGCAACGCCTTGCCGATCGCACCGTCGAAGATGAGATCGGTGGCGTGCCCGAGAATGCGTGGTGCCGCCGCGAGGAGGATCACCGACCCGACGATGGCGCTCAGCACCGTAGCCATGCGCCACCGATAGGCCATCAGCAGGCGCACAAGACGTTTCATCGACGCGCTGAACGACTTGGGCTTCTCCAGGACGGGACCTGCGGCCATCGGGCCACGGCCGGGACCCGGGCCGCCTGCGGGGCGGGTCATGCGGGTTCTCCGATCGACAGCTGCGAACGCGCGATCTCGGTGTAGGTCTCGCAGGAGGTGAGCAACTCGTCGTGGGTACCGAGACCGACGACGTGGCCGCGGTCGAGGACGACGATCTGGTCGGCGTCGACGATGGTCGAGATGCGTTGGGCCACGATGATCACCGCGGCATCGGCGGTCGCGGGCCGCAGGGCGGCACGCAGTTTCGCGTCGGTGGTCAGGTCGAGTGCGGAGAACGAGTCGTCGAACAGATAGACCGACGGCCGCCGGACCAGTGCCCGCGCTATCGCCAGACGCTGGCGCTGTCCACCTGAGACGGTGGTACCGCCCTGCGCGATCGGGGTGTCGAGTTGCTGGGGCATTGCGGAGACGAAATCGGTTGCCTGCGCGATCTCCAGTGCCGCCCAGACCTCCTCGTCGGTGGCGTCGGGTTTGCCGTGCCGGATGTTGGTGGCCACCGTCCCGGAGAACAGGTAGGGCCGTTGTGGAACGAGCCCGATCACCGACCGCAACTCGTCGGGATCGAGCTCGCGGACGTCGGTGCCGCCGACACGCACCGCGCCCTCGGTGACGTCGATGAGTCGGGGGACCAGGCCGAGCAGCGTGGTCTTGCCCGAGCCGGTGGACCCGACGACGGCGGTGGTGGTACCCGGTCGCACGTCGAAGGTGATGTCGGACAACACGTTCTCGTCGGCTCCCGGATACCGGAACTGTGCGGCGTCGAACTCGACGGAGGCCCGATCACCGGTGAACCCGAGCGGGTTTTTCGACGGTACGACCGACGTCTCGGTGTCGAGGACCTTGCAGATGCGTTCGGCGCACACCGCGGCGCGCGGCGCCATCATCGCCAGAAACGACGCCATCATCACCGACATCATGATCTGCATGACATAACTCATCATCGCCGTCAGTGCCCCGATTTGGGCGCTGCCGTCCGAGACCGCGTGACCGCCGAACCAGATGATCGCGACAATCGTCACATTGGTGATCACGGTGACCGATGGGAACATCAGGGCCATCATCCGGCCCACCCGCAAGGACGCGTCGCTCAACGCGTCGTTGGCGACGGAGAACCGTTGCATCTCATGGCGTTCGCGCACGAACGCCCGGACCACGCGGATGCCGGTGATCTGCTCACGCATGATGCGGTTGATGGCGTCGAGGCGCTCCTGCATGGCGCGGAAGCCGGGGATCATCCGGGCGATGATGAAGCCCATCGTGATGCCGAGGATCGGCACGGCAATCAGCAGCACCCACGACAATCCCGGCGCCACACGGACGCCCATGACGATGCCGCCGATACACATGATCGGTGCCATCACCAAGATGGCGGTGCTCATCACGAGCAGGAGTTGCACCTGCTGCACGTCGTTGGTGGTGCGGGTGATCAGCGACGGTGCGCCGAAGGTGCCGACCTCGCGCGCGGAGAACGAGTTGACGCGGTGTAGCAGATCGTGGCGGATGTCGCGGCCGGCGCCGAGTGCGGCTCGCGCACCGAAGTACTGGGCGATCAGCGTGCACACGATCTGGACGACGGTCACCGCCAGCATCCATGCGCCGATCCGCAGGATGTAGCCGGTATCGCCCGTGGCGACGCCCTTGTCGATGATGTCGGCGTTGAGCGTCGGCAGATACAGCATGGCCACCGTCGCCACGAGTTGCAGCAGGATCACCGCGGTGATGTGCGCTGGGTAGCGGGACAGGTAGGTCCGGATCAGACGGGTCAGCATGGGGCGATCACGTGATCGACGGTAGCAACGTGACGTTCTCTCGGCGAACGGTTTGCCGGTGGTGCTACATCGGTCTCAGAGGGATTGCCGTTGTGCTGACCGACCGGATGGCTGTGGTGGGAGTTCTCGTTGATCAGGTTGTAGACCTCGGCGGACACGCCATCGACTTTGGGCCGTCGACGACGGCGAGCGGGAGTGTCGAGAGCGCATGACGGAACGCCTCGAGGTAGTCGCGGACGTCTTTGAGTGGCGCTAGGGGGGAGAGGGTGGGGCCGGATGGCGACGTAACTGCCGCCGGCGAGTGCCCGGGTCTTCGTCGCCGACGGCGATCGTGTCGCCGAGATCGTTCATGGCCAGTCTGCTGAGTTGGTAACACAGTTCGGCCCGATCGGCCTCAATGTGCAGAGCAGATCGACCGGGGTGGCCGGCGCGGTGTGTACCGGCTCACGAGAACCGGACCCACCGCCCTCGGTGATCGTCGTCGCCAGGATTCGGGCGTGTGCTGTTTTGCGTGCCACGATCGTCTGCGGCACCGGCACGTCGTCTGCCCTATCCGACTGCCCGGATGGTTGTGGTTGCTGAGGTGACCCTGCGAAAGGTGATAACAGGCAACCATTTTCACCGATTATCAGGTGTCGGTTCCGCCGTCGGCCCCACGTGCGCGGCGTTCTTGTTCGCGGGCGATCCGCCGCTGTTCCTCAGCGCGATCACGCAGGCTTTGCAGGAAGGCGCGATCTGCCTCGGGATCTGCTGGCACGTAGCGCCCCGGCCTGTCGTACTCGGGGAAGTCCGCGGCGGCGCCGCTGTTCGCGCGCCGTGGCCGATCCGACGACATCGGACGGCCCCAGCCGATCCACACCAGCGCACCGACAAGCGGAAGGACGATGACCAGCAACACCCAGGCGACCTTCGGCAACCCCCGCACCAGGGCGTCGTCGGTGCTGATGATGTCCACGAGCGCGGCGATCAGTACAAGCAATGTGAACAGTCCCAGATATGGCATCGAACCCCCCGGATCGTCGTCGGCGCAGGGCACCCCTCGCGTCAAATGTCGAATAGGAGACAAGGATATTCACAAGAGTGAACGTGGCGCAATCCCGCCGACCCCGGCGTCCCCGGGGCCCGGTTACCTCCGGCGTGCGATCGCCCGGCCCGCGACCCGGCCGGAGAAGATGCATCCGCCGAGGAAGGTGCCCTCGAGCGCGTTGTAGCCGTGGACGCCGCCACCGCCGAAACCGGCAACCTCGCCTGCGGCGTAGAGGCCCTCGAAGACCGAACCGTCGGGACGCATGACCGCCGAGTCGAGGTTGGTCTCGAGTCCGCCGAGCGTCTTGCGGGTCAAGATGTTCAGCCGCACCGCGATCAGTGGGCCGTGCTCGGGGTCGAGGATCTTGTGCGGTTTGGCCACCCGGGCCGCTTTGTCGCCGAGATACTGTCGCGCGTTGGTGATGGCCATGAGCTGCGCGTCCTTGGAGAACTTGTTGTCGACGTCGGCGTCACGAGCGGAGATGATGCGTTCGACCTTTTGTAGATCCACCTGTGGGCCGCGGGTGATCTTGTTCATCCCGTGCACGAGTTCGGCGAGGTTGTCGGCGACGACGAAATCCTCACCGTGTTCGACGAACGCGGCCACCGGTCCCGGGGCACCCTTGGCCAGACGACTCTTGGCGGCAAACTTGAGATCCTTGCGCGTCAGATCCGGATTCTGCTCGGAGCCCGAGAGCATGAACTCCTTCTCGATGATCGACTGCGTGAGTATGAACCACGAGTAGTCGTGACCGGTCGCGAGGATCGCCTTCATTGTCGAGTTGGTATCAAAGCCGGGGAAGTTCGGCGGGGCCAGCCGGTCGCCGTTGGCGTCGAGCCAGATCGACGAGGGTCCGGGAATGATCCGGATGGCGTGGTTGGGCCAAATCGGGTCCCAATTGATGATGCCTTCGGTGTAGTGCCACATTCGGTCGCGATTCACCAGACTCGCACCCGCGTCCTCGGCGATGCCGAGCATCCGGCCGTCCACGTGGGCGGGCACGCCGGCGATCATCGTCTTCGGCGCCGGCCCGAGTCGCTCCACCGGCCAGTTCTTGCGGATCAGGTCATGGTTGTGGCCAATCCCGCCGGTGGTGAGCACGACGGCGCCGGCGCGGATCTCGAAGTCGCCGACCACCTCGCGGCTCGACGCCTTCCCTCGCTCGAGGTCGGTGGGCTCGAGCAGGGCGCCCCTGACCCCGACCGCCATACCGTCGTCAACGACGAGATCGTCGACGCGATGGCGGAAACGGAACTCGACCAGACCGCGCCGCTCGGCGTCGAGCACCGGCTCGGCGAATATTCGCACCACCTCCGGGCCGGTGCCCCACGTCAGATGGAATCGCGGTACCGAGTTGCCGTGGCCATCGGCGAATCCGCCGCCGCGCTCGGCCCATCCCACCAGCGGTGCCCGCAGGCCGAGGTCGTGCAGGTACTGCCGCTTCTCGGTCGCGGCGAAGTCGACGTAGGCGCGGGCCCACTGCCGCGGCCAGTAGTCTTCGTCGTCGCGGTCGAAGCCGGCCGAGCCCATCCAGTCCTGCAGCGCCAACTCGGCGGAGTCGTGAATACCGAGACGCCGTTGCTCGGGGGTGTCGACGAGGAACAGCCCACCCAACGACCAGAACGCCTGCCCGCCGAGATTGTTGCGGTTCTCCTGATCGACGACGATCACCGTGCGTCCGGCACGGGTGAGTTCGTAGGTGGCGACAAGTCCGGCCAAACCGGCACCGACGACGATGGCGTCGGCCTGCTGCTGAGTCACTGGACCTCCCTGAGAGTCGATACCGACACTAATGCGCTCGACACCTGATCGGCACCGGTGCGGGACATCAGGCATTCACCGACAACTCTTTGAGGACTCTCAGGACATTTCGGACCGCATCTCGGGATTCCTTCTCCGATGTGATCAAGTCGACGTTCAACCGTGATTGGCGCAGGTGACGGCCATCACCCGAGCCTGGCAGCATCTGTCGCAGTGGGTGGTGGCCCCTCGAACGCCTTTGCCGCGGTGTTATGGGGCCGTTACTATCGGCCGCGACGGGGATCGTCCCGGGCGGAGAGCCGCCACCACCCCGCACCACCCATGTGAACGAGCCCGCTCGGGTCACGATCGTAAGGATTGACAACATATGCTGACTCGCGCCCGTAAGCGCCTGGTGGCGGGAATGGTGGCCGTTGCCGCCCTTGCCGGTGTCACCACGGTTGCCGCGCCAGCCGCCCATGCTGCCAACGGCTGTGGAGTGGAGAACGTCTACTCCGCCGCCATGCACCGCTCCGTGCCCGTGTGCATCGTTGACGGAGGAGGCGGAGGACCCAAGCCGACCCTCTATCTGCTCGACGGTCTGCGTGCGCCCAATAACAGCAGCGGCTGGCTGATCAACACCGACGTGGCCCGCTGGATGGGCGGTAAGGGCACCAATGTCGTGATCCCGTTCGGCGGTGGCGGCAGCTTCTACACCAACTGGGAGCGTCCCGACCCGAAGCTGGGCATCAATAAGTGGGAAACGTTCCTGACTCGCGAACTGCCCGCCTACATGGCCAAGCAGCACAACAGCGACAACCGTCGCAACGGCATCGCCGGCTTGTCGATGTCGGGCACCTCCGCGCTGAACCTGGCGTCGCGTCACCCGGGCTTCTACAAGGCCGTGGCGTCCTACAGCGGCTACCCGACGGTGACCATGCCCGGTTTCACCCAGGGCATCCAGGCCTCGGTCTCGACGATGGGCGGCGACCCCAACAACATGTGGGGCATCTACCCGGCCGGCGAGTGGTTCCAGAACGACCCGTTCCTCTCGGCGGGCAACCTCTCCGGTCATTACGTCTACGTCTCGTCAGGCTCCGGCATGGGCAGCAAGTACGACTCGTCGATCACGCCGGGCAGCGCGAACTTCAATCCGGTGCACTTCGCCCAGATGGTCCCGCTTGAGGTGGCGGCGTCGACCAGCAGCCGGATCTACATCGCCCGCCTGCAAACACTGCCGATCCACCTCACCACCAACATCACCCCGGACGGCGATCACTGGTGGACCTACTGGCAGAGCGATTTCAAACAGTCCTGGCGTACCACCTTCGCCCCGGCGTTCTTCTGATCAACTGATCAGGATTCGGGCGCCCCGGGAGGGTTTCCGTTGAACACGAACGAGGGCCGGTGATCATTGATCACCGGCCCTCGTTGTTCGTTGCGACGGGTCTGCGGCGATCTACATCGGTCGGCGGACCGGGTACGTGCGCGTGCCCGGCTGCCCCGAGGTGGCGGCCAGGTGCGGCGCCCGTGTCGGGGAGAGCACGTGCGCGACGCTGCCGTGCGGCGACCGACGTGGAGGATCAGCACTGCGGCGACTGCGCCGCCCAGGGCGCAACCCGGTGCACCCGGAGGCGCCGCATATGCTCGCCCACTCATCTCGGCAGAGGTTCAGTCGGATCGCCCGCCACGACAGACCCGCCACGACGACAGGCCGCTATCGGCTACTCCGCTGGCGGCCGCCGGAAGACCGTCGTTTCACCGTCCGTGGGATCGCCCTTCTCGTGGGCGCCGCCCTCATGGGCGACGTCCTCGGAACCCGTTGACGCCGAAGGTGAATCGTCGATCGAACGGAAGTCCCGATCGCCGTCGATCTTCGGTGCCGGTCCCTCGACGCGGGAGATGCGTTGGGTGGGCCGATCCCAGAGATAGGCGCTGTCGTCGTCCGCGGGATTGGGGGACTGCGGCGCGCTGTGCCGAGAGCGCTGGGAGGCGATGACCGCCGTCGGTGCCGTCGCTGAAGCGGCACCGCTCGCCGGCACGACGGCCGTCGGCTCATCCGAGCCGGGCGCGCCCCATCCGGGCTCGCCAGGGTCGGGCACCTCGCCGCCGCGTCCGCCGTCCCGCAGAGCCTCACCGTCCGGGTCGTTGTCGGTATCGGTCGGGCGGGTGCGGCGGGCGCGCAGCAGCAACAGCAGCCATGCGAGCAGCAGGAGCACCCCGACGATGCCCAGGATCAGCGGTAACCAGAAATTACCGAGTTTCAGCAAACCCATGTAGTGCTTGGCTTTCGACGTCTGCTCGGAGACGGTGTCGTCGGTCCAGGCGAAGGTGCCTTTCAGCGCGTCGAGTTGATAGTTGCGTACCGCGGCCGGGGTGGAGTCATCGTCCTTGTACGGCGACCGGAAGTACTGATGTTGCTCCTCACGGCCGTCGACGATGGTGCCGGTCTCCGGCTCCACCCAGACCTCGCGGGTGGCGCTTGCGTAGCGGTGCATGTTGACCTGCTGGTTGGGCCGCACGCCGGCTCCGGAGATGCCCCACCACTTCGCCGGCATCGTCAGCATGGTGCCGAGCGCTGCTTCGTTCTGCGGGTTGGGCAGTGTCGACAGGTCGGTCTCGGGTACCTGGCTCCGGAAGTGGTAGGTCTTGACGCCGTCGATGGTCTCCTCCCCGACGAACGCGGCATCGGTGTCCTGGCGGGTAGTGAGGTCGTAGTAGAGATACGAACGCTTCTTCGTGTCGAACGGAAACTTGTACTGGAATCCCTTGCGGTTGGTGAGCTGCACCGACACGTCCTTGGCGTCGACTCCCTTGGGCGCGGCCTCGACCTGCAGGGAGCTGACGGTGCCATTGGGTACCGAGGTCTTGCGGCTCACCGACACCCGGTCAATGGTCGCGGTCAACAGGCCGTCGTTGCATTGCAGGTCGCCGTCGGCCGTGGGCGCCGCAGGCGCCGCCTCGTCGCCGCCTGCGGTGCGCGTTCGGTCGACCTGCACGGTCTGTGCGGACTGGATGGTGGCTTGCCGCCGATCTGATGGGTCGACGATCACCGACCGGCGTTGCTGAGTCAGGTGCGCCTGCAAGGTTTTGGCCTTGGCCTGACCAATCGAGCAGCGATCGAAGATGACCGCCGGGAAGCGTTCACCGGGAGAACCGTCGGCAGGCACGCTGGTCGCATTGGACGTGATGTCGAGATCGAGCGGAACCACCCGGAGCTGCGGGACCAGGGCCAGCGGAATGGCGATCGCAGCGGTGACACATGCCACGCCGAAAAACGCCAGCAGCGCCGGCAACACTCGTTTCATCAATCGTCTCCCTCAGGTTGGCGACGTCGAGCCGTCGTCGGGCGCTCGCGGCTGCGTTCCACCCTAATGGCGGGTGCCGGTGGTACGGTCCAACGCCTCGCCCATCGGCTCAGCGGCCCGCCGATACCGCCGACCGACGATCGTGCTCGGCTTCTTTCATGATCCCGGCCATGTATCCGTAGATCTCGCGGTCGCTCATTGCCTTCCACCGCGGGGCCAGCAGCTTCATGTACCTCTCGACGTAGAGGAGTTGCTTGCCCACCAATACCAGCTCGCGCGGCAGCCGGGCGTCGTGGGCGCGCGCGACGTCGGCGAGCTGACGACCCAGATCGGTGTAACTCATCGAGCCGAGGTCGGTGCCCGACAACGGCTTGGCCACTCTCTCGATGTCGGCGCCGCCCGCCGTGGTCGAGCCCGGATTGCGTACCGCGCCGAGCAGGAAGATCGCGCGGCCGGCCGATTCGTAGTCGTTGCGCACGATCAGATCCACGACGAGCTGACGCAGGATGCGCCGGGTGCGGGGGGTGAACCGTCCGACGATGCCGAAGTCGAGCAGCACCAGTCGGCCCGCATCGTCCACCAGCACATTGCCCGCGTGCAGGTCGCCGTGGAACAGGCCACCGTGGAACGCCGATTCCAGAAGGGACAGCAGGAGATTGCGACACAGCGCAACACCGTCGTGCCCGGCGGCGCGGACTGCGGCGGCATCGTCGATGCGAGTGGCGTAGATGCGCTCCATCGTGAGCACGCGGGCGGTGGTGAACTCGTCGTAGACGGCGGGCACGCGCACCCGGTCGCCAAACGGGCCCGGGCGCAGGCATTCGTACCATTCGCGCATTGTCGATGCCTCATTGCGGAAATCCAGTTCGGCGTCGAGACCGGTCGCGAAGTCCTCGACGACGTGCCGGGCGCTGAGCATGCGACCGTACTCCGATAGTTCGGCCAGCGCCGCGAACCGATCGAGGATGGCGACATCGGGTGCCAGCCGCTCGCCGATGCCCGGCCGCTGGATCTTGACGACCACCTCGGTGCCGTCGGCGAGTGTGGCCGTGTGGACCTGGGCGATCGACGCCGACGCGATCGGCTCGGTGTCGAAGGTCGCGAACACGTCCTCGGGCGGCCGCCCGAACTCCTCGATGAACAGTGCACGGATGTCGGCATCGTCGGCCGGGGAGACCCGGTCGAGCAGCGACTCGAACTCCGAGGCCAGGGTCTCGGTGAAGACTCCCGGGCTCGATGCGATCAACTGACCGAGCTTCACGTAGGTGGGGCCGAGATGCTCGAAGGTGGTGCGGATCTCGTGGGCTGCGCGTCGGGCCGTGCGCTGTGCGGTCGGCGGGCGCAGCCGCAGCGCGTCGGCGGCGGTGCCGAGCGCGAACCGGGCCACTCCGGCTGTTGCGTGCACGGCCGTCGAGCCGAATCGATACGCCTCCGACAGGGGCGACACCGGCCGCAACTGCGTGCGCGCCACTCCCTTCTCATGCGGATCGAGAAGACCGGAGGACTCCGTGCGCGGGGTGTTGACTAGGGGCTTGTTCATGATCGTCACCGTCGGCCAGTGTACCGAGCGTCACCTCGTCCACCCGGCTTGCGGCGCGTCCGGTGCTACCCGTGGGCGGGTTCTCCGGTGAGACGATGATCGGCGTGATTGATCGCCTCGGCGACGAGACGGCTCACGTGACCGTCGCGGATGCGATAGATCACGCGGCGGCCGTCGCGGCGGGTGTCGACGAGGCCGGTGAAACGCAGTTTGGCCAGGTGCTGACTGACCGCGGTACGTGACGCGCCGACCGCTGCGGTAAGCGCGGAGACATCGGCCTCACCCTTGGTGAGCAGCCACAATAGGTGTAGGCGTGTGGGGTCGGCGAGCATCGAGAAGGTCGACGCCGCGGTGCCGAGAAGCTCGGGGTCGGCGTGTACACGATGGTGCAGACTCGGCGTCGGCGAGTCGTCCTCGACCTTCATCTGACCTCGTCCACCTGACCTCGCGTGCGGTGCGGCGGCTCGACGCGCGCCGTGGGTCATCGTAGGGGAGAGATCGCGAGCCGCGCGGGCGACGATGCGGATTCGTCGGCGGTGGCGGCCCGGCCGGTCCAGGTGGCGAATCCGGTGGCCACCGCGGCCAGCACGGCCACGACGCCGACCGTTGCGGCCGAACCGACGACTGCCGGGCCCCAGCCGGCGATCGAGTAGGTCAGCAGGAACCCGGCGTGTGACAACGAGAACTGCGCGGCGAAGACGTCGTCGCGCACCGTCGTCGGCGTACGCTCGCGGATCAGTCGGGGCACGGTGGTGTTGACCATGGAGGTGGCCGCGCCGAGCACCACCCAGGTCGGTAGCAGGGCCGCAGCGCTGGGCCGCGCGGCCAACCACCAGGCCGCACCGGCCAACCCGACGGCGCACGTACCCGCACCGGTAAGCAAGACCGTCGCCACCCCCACACGACGGGACAGCACGGGTACCAGCAGCGTCGCCACCAGCGATCCGCCGCCGAAGACCGCCAGCGCGACGGCGACGGTCGAATCGCTGCCGTGTAGATCGGCGCGGACGTAGACCACCGTGCCGACGAATACCACCGCGGTCGCCGCCGCGACGGCGAGGTTGGCCCACAAGATCCGACGGAGCACTCGGTGGGCGAACATGATTCGCACACCCGAGCCGAGCCTGTCGACAAAGGTGGCCGTCGTCGGAGAAGTGGGATGGGTGTGGTGTAGTCCCGAGGTGCGCACCAGCAGTGCTGAGCACACGAAACCGACTGCGGTGCAGGCGAAGAGTGTCGAGTAGGACCACACGGTCAACAATGCGGCCGCGAGCAGCGGGCTCAGGAGCGCCTCGAGGTCGTAGGCGGCGCGTGACGCCGAGACCGCGGCGGTGTAGTCGTCCTCGTCGCCGACGACGTGGGCCAGCGTCGCGGAGAATGTCGGCGTGAATGTTGCCGACGCCGCCTGCAGGGCGAAGATGAGCAGATAGACCTGCCACGTGTGCTCCACCCACGGCAGACACGCTGCCATGGCAGTGCGGGTCAGATCGGCACCGACGAGCACACGGGTCGGGGACAACCGTGCCAGCCATGCGCGCATGACCGGCGCCATCACCACATACGCCACCATCTTGACCGCCAGCGCTGTGCCGAGGATCTGTGCCGCGGAATCGCCGGCCAGGCGGTAGGCGAGTAGTCCCAGCGCGACCGTCATCAGTCCGGTTCCGGCCAGCGACACGATCTGCGCCAGATAGAGCCGCCCGAACGTCGGGTTGGTGAGTAGGTTGCGCACTGGACGAACCTTACTCATATGTGCGCATATGCGCACCTGACTGATATGTCGGGCGTACCAGGTGGCGTAGAGTCCGCCGAGGCAGGTTTTCGACTGGGAATCGAAAACGTGCTTCGCTGGTTGTTCGTCAGAGATTCCCGTTGCCGCAGCCGCGGTGGCGGGAGCAAAGAAAGAGGTGGACATGGTCGTGCCGCGATCCGCCGACCTCGTCGTGGTCGGCGCGGGAGTGGCGGGTATCGCCGCGGTACTCACCGCACGGGCTGCCGGACTACGCGTCGTCGTGGTGCACAAGGGCCCGCGTTGGCAGGCCGACCGGACCGAACAGGCCACCGCCACCTTCTACGCGCAGGGTGGTGTCGCGGTGGTCATGCCCGACAACCCCGCCGACTCCGTTGACTCGCATCTCGCCGACACCCTCGCTGCCGGCGCGGGATTGAGCGGTCCCGTCGCGAGCCGGTCCATCCTCGGCGCGGGATGGGCCGCGGTCTCCGAATTGATCTCGTGGGGAACGCAATTCGATCGAGATCCCACCGGTGCGCTAGCTCGCACGCGAGAGGGCGGCCACCGGGTACGGCGCATTGTGCACGCCGGTGGTGACGCGACCGGTGCGGCAGTGCAGCGCGCATTGTGGGTGGCGCTGGGCGAGGCGCAGGCGGCAGGCGGAATCGAGTGCCTCGACGAATCGGTGGTGACGCAGGTGCTCACCGACATCGCAGGTCGTGTGGTGGGCGTTTCCTACGTCCGCGCTGGGGTCGCCGAACCCGGCGTTGTGCTCGCGCCGACAGTCCTGCTGGCCACCGGCGGGGCGGGGCATCTGTACGCGGCCACGACCAATCCGTCCGGGGCTACCGGAGACGGAATCGCCCTGGCGCTTCGTGCCGGGGCCCGCATCGCCGACCTGGAGTTCATCCAATTCCATCCGACGATGCTGTACACACCGGGAGAGCGCGGGCGGCGGACCCTGGTCACCGAGGCGATCCGCGGTGAGGGCGGACGGCTCGTCGACGCCGACGGAGCGTCGGTGACGGCGGGCGTGCATCCACTGGGCGATCTCGCTCCCCGCGACGTCGTCGCCAACGCCGCGATGGCAGCCATCGACCGCACCGGCCATCCGTGCGTCTATCTCGACATTTCGGGTATCGAGCGCTTCGCTGCTCGATTCCCGACGGTCACCGCGGGTGTGCGGGCGGCCGGGCTGTCCCTGCACTCCGGCCTGATCCCGGTGGTACCTGGGGCGCATTACCAGTGCGGCGGCGTGGTCACCGACACCTTCGCTCGCACCGGTGTGCCCGGACTGCTGGCGGCCGGTGAGGTGGCCCGTACCGGTCTGCACGGCGCAAACCGACTCGCCTCCAACAGCCTTCTCGAGGGCGTGGTGATGGGTATCCGTGCGGCCGGCGTCGCGGTGACCGACCGCGGCGCGATCCGGGGAGACGCTGTCGACGGGGTGTATTGCGACCAGGACCTACCCGCACTCGACCGCACGACCCTTCAGGACGCGATGAGCCGCCACGTCGCGCTGCGCCGCGACGCCTCGGGGCTCGCCGCGGTCGCAACGCTGCTGGAGTCGGCACCGAGGCGCCGGATCGCGGGCGTCGCCGACGCCGAGGATGCCTCGCTCACCCTGACTGCCGGGGTGGTCGTGGCCGCGGCGGCGGCACGCGGTGAATCACGGGGCTGCCACGTGCGTTCGGACTTTCCGCGGTCCGAACTCGATGCGAGGTCGAGGTATTTCGGTCTGGCGAGAGGTGTGATTTCCGAGGTCGCCGACGCCGCGCCGGTGAGCGTCCTGGGGTAGCCCCGACGGGCCTTCCTTCGTACACTGACCGGCGGGTCGCGTTCTCATACCCATATGGTGACGAGAAGGCTCTCGGTGCGTCAGGTTCGCCCTCGGTAAACGACGCGTGGACCCACTGGGCACAGCGCGGTCGGACCGCGCGAATGGGAGGTTCGATGGACAGCGAGGGCTGCTGGTCGACGGTGGTCAGCACGGCTGCCGAACGCCGCGCGCTGGGACTTCCGGAGTCGGCCGGGTGGATGCTCGAATGTCGCCTGCCGATCGGTCACCGCAGTAATCACGCCACCGACGGCAGCACTTCGCCGCGCACTGATCGTCGAGTCTGGCTGGAATGGAGCGACTTCGCCCCGCACGCGCAGTCGCTGATCGAACGCAATCCCTGCCCGTTGCGCTCGCTGGAGAACGCTGGGTGCCTCTACTTCCACGGCCACCCCGGGCCGCACCTCTACGCCCGTTCCAATGGTCACGCGCCGACTGCGATGTCGGGGATGGCCGCGGGCGGTCACGGCCCTGCCGTGCAATACTCCTCGGCGCCCGGGTATTCGACGCAGGGCACAGCACCAGGTCCGAGCGGATCTCACGGGCCCTCCACCGGTGACCTGCCGGTCGCGGGGGCAGGCGTCCGCGGGTCGCATCGGATGCCGGAGCCGCCTCGTCCTGAACTCTCCCGTCCCGAACCCTTCGGGCCGGAACCTTCCAGCTCCGCGCCGCCGATCGTCGGAGAGTCGGACTATCGGGGTGGCCGTCGGTCCACCGACTCGGCGCCCCCGCACGATCAGACCCACGGCCGACGCCACAGCGTCGACGTGCCCGCTTCGCGTCCGGAGCCCACCTTGGCGCCGGACCAGCCGGACGTGGCCGCCGTCGCTGCGGGCCCTACACCCGCGGAGTCCGCGGCCCAGGAATCTGCCCACGCACACGACACGCATCCGGCCTTGGGGCTGACCGAAGTCGGCGATGCGCTGGACGACGTCGCCAGAGCCTTGGTGCGACTGGCCGCCGCGCTGCGGCGCGACTGACCGCCGACGGCGCCCCTCCCCGCGCTGACGGCGCCCGCTCGGCACCCCTCTCCGCTCTTGCATACCCTAGGGGGGTAGCGTGTGTCGTCCGGATGGCGTATACCTGTGGGGGGTATCAGGACGCGATGCCCGAGGAGGACATCATGGATCACGGCGGACATGGCTACATCGGTAACAAGGATGACTACCTGCGTCGCCTTCGGCGGATCGAGGGCCAGGCCCGCGGTCTGCAGCGAATGGTCGACGAAGAGAAATACTGCATCGACATCCTCACCCAGGTCTCGGCGATGACCAAGGCGCTGCATGCGGTCAGTCTCGGCTTGCTCGAGGAGCATATGAATCACTGTGTGGTTCGGGCGGCCCAGGAAGGCGACGCCGAGGGCAAAGCCAAGGTAGACGAGGCCGTGCAAGCGATTGCCCGCTTGGTCAAGTCCTGAAACCCACTGTTCGACAATCATTGACACCCTGACAAGGAGCGTGCTCATGGTGAGCGAGACATATACCGTCACCGGCATGACCTGCGGCCACTGCGCAGCGTCGGTTCGCGAGGAGATCGAGGAGATCCCCGGTGTGCAGAACGTGGAGGTGACTGTCGAATCCGGACGGGTGGAGGTGACGAGCGAGACGCCCCTCGACCGTGAGGTCCTCGCCCGCGCCATCACTGAAGCCGGTTACCAATTGGTGTGACCCGCAGATGATCCCGACCACCGTCGCGTCGAACGCCCTCGTGCGGGCCGCCGCCTTCCTGCTGGCACTTGCAGCGGTCTTCGCCATCGCGTTCGCCGTCGGGCGAGTAGTCGCCCCCGACGCGGGAGTTCCTGTGCCCGAACATCACTCGACCACCGCTGACCTCCACGGAGGTCGCCGATGACCGCACCCACCACCGGACGCATCGACCTCGACATCGAAGGGATGACCTGCGCGTCGTGCGCCAATCGCATCGAGCGCACGCTCAACAAGCTCGACGGCGTGCACGCCACCGTCAACTTCGCAACCGAACGTGCTCAGGTCGACCATACCTCCGAGGTGGACACCGCCGCGCTCATCGAGGCCATCCACTCCGCAGGATATGACGCCGTGCCCGTCGATCACGTCCCGTCGGGGGCTGCCGACCCAGACGCCGACCCGGACCTCGGCGCACTGCGTACCCGAGTGCTGATCAGTGCCGCACTGACCATTCCGGTCGTCGTGCTCGCGATGGTCCCGGCGTGGCAGTTCACCTACTGGCAGTGGCTGTCGTTGACGCTCGCCGCACCCGTGGTGGTGTGGGGCGCGTGGCCATTTCACCGCGCTGCCTTGGTGAACCTGCGTCATGGCGCCACCACTATGGACACCCTGGTGTCGATGGGGACACTGGCCGCCTTCGGGTGGTCGCTCTACGCCTTGTTCCTCGGCACCGCAGGCGAGCCCGGTATGACCCACGGGTTCGACCTGATCCCGCACCGCGGCGACGGCGGCGCCAACATCTATCTCGAGGCCGCTGCGGGTGTCACAACGTTGCTGCTCCTCGGTAGATATCTGGAGAAGCGCGCGACGCGCACCGCCGGCGATGCACTGCGCGCCCTGATGCGGCTGGGCGCCAAGGATGTTGCCGTCGTACGCGACGGCGTCGAACGGCGGATTCCGATCGCAGAGCTGGCGGTCGGCGACGAATTCGTCGTACGACCCGGCGAGAAGATCGCCACCGACGGCGTTGTCGTCAGTGGCTCGTCTGCGATCGACGCGTCGATGGTGACCGGGGAATCGATACCGGCCGAGGTCGGCCCCGGCGACGGGGTGGTCGGCGCGACGATCAACACCAGCGGCCGGCTGCTGGTGCAGGCTACCCGCGTCGGCGCCGACACCGCCCTGGCGCAGATGACCCGAATAGTCGCTGACGCCCAGGCCGGCAAGGCCGGGGCGCAGCGCCTCGCCGACCGGATCTCCAGCTGGTTCGTGCCCGTGGTCATCACGATTGCCGTTGCTGCACTGGGATTCTGGCTGGGCGTCACGATCGCGTCCGATTCGCCGGTGAGCTTCGCATTCACCGCGGCCGTCTCCGTTCTGATCATCGCGTGTCCGTGTGCGCTGGGTTTGGCGACGCCGACGGCGCTGATGGTGGGCACCGGTCGTGGTGCGCAACTCGGCATCCTGGTGACCGGCCCCGAGGTTCTCGAACAGACCCGGCGGATCGACACCGTACTGCTCGACAAGACCGGCACCGTCACCACCGGCGTCATGCGGGTCGAGAAGGTCCAGCCCGCCTACGGAGTCGATGCCGATCGTATCCTGGCGGCTGCGGCAGCGGTCGAGTCGGCATCCGAGCACCCTCTCGGCAAGGCGATTGTCGCTGCCGCCCAGCATCTCCCGGTTCGCGACGTCACCGACTTCACCTGCACCGAAGGAGTCGGTGTCAGCGGGATCGTGGGCAGTGAGAGGGTGCGCGTCGGTAGCGCTCGGGAACTCGGTGGGCACTTGCCCATGAGGTTGCACCAGGCACTCGACGCCGCACACGGACGGGGAGCGACCGCGGTCGTCGTCGGCATCGACGGTGACGACCACGCTACCGAGTACGGGGTGATCGTCGTCGCCGACACGGTCAAAGAGTCCTCACGAGAAGCGGTCTCACAACTCAAACGCATGGGCCTGACACCGGTTCTGCTGACCGGTGACAACACAGGCGCGGCGCGTTTCGTGGCCGACCTGGTCGGCATCGGTCAGGTGATAGCCGAGGCACGGCCCGCGGAAAAGGTGAACGCGATCAAGGACTTTCAACGTCGGGGTGACGTGGTTGCGATGGTCGGTGATGGCATCAACGACGCCGCCGCGCTCGCTCAGGCCGATCTGGGTGTGTCGATGGGTACCGGTACCGACGTCGCGATTGCGGCCGCCGATCTCACCATTGTCGACGGTGATCTGCGTAAGGTGGTTGATGCCATCGCGCTCTCGCGACGCACGCTGCGCACCATCCGCGGAAACCTCTTCTGGGCCTTCGGGTATAACGTCGCGGCGCTGCCGATCGCTGCGGCCGGACTGCTGAACCCGATGATGGCCGGGGCCGCGATGGCCTTCTCGTCGGTCTTCGTGGTCGCCAACAGCCTCCGGCTCAGAGGTGTCCGCCCGCGTGCGTGGTGACGCACCGACCACAATCCACACCGCACCCGGCGAGTCCGATACACGGGAGTTCAGCATCGGTCACGGTGTCACCGGAGTAGTGTCCGCCTGTGTCCACCCTTGCGAAACATCGTCAATCGGATCGTCGAACGTGTCATCGTCGATCACGACGTTGGCCGGCTGGCTGGGCGCGGGAGGATGACCTATTCATGAAGCGGTAGTGCGGACTTCACGCACCAGAGGCCCGCATAGGCATGTCCACACTCACCCGCGGTGGCGCGTGACCTGCTTTCCCGCGACGACATCGACCCACATAAATAGTTGGTAGAGCCAGACTCGGGCGAACAGGAGTTACGTCGTCCAATCCGAACTCGTGGTGGAGGACTTTGAACTTCTCGCCGCTTTTGATCCGCTCGTCTCGGCAACGTCGGCCAGCAGCTCGTCCGCCAGTGTGACGAGGTCGGCGAAGGTGGAGTGGCGCAGCCATGGCGGACGGATCGCGTAGGCAATGTCCTCGATCGGTGTGTTGCCTGCGGCACCTGGGGCGAAGGGGCACCCGCCCAGCCCGCCCAACGTCGCGTCGACCATCCTCGCGCCACAATTGATCGCAGTGATCGCGTTGGCCACGCCCATGCCCCAGGTGTCATGGCCGTGAAACGCGACGCGCACATCTGGGTGCGCGTGATGAACTGCGGTAACCAGATGAGCTACCTCGCCGGGGACTGCGCGACCGAGGGTATCGCACAGAACAATGTCATCGACCCCCTGAGTGCGGGCGTCCGCGGTAATGTCCAATACCCGTTGAGGATCAACGTCACCATCGTAGGGGCATGAGAACGCGGTCGCGACACACATTTCAATCCGGCCACCGAGCTCTTGGACCATCTGGATTGCCGAAGGAAGGGCCGCGACGCTTGCTTCGGTATCACGCCCGATATTCGCGCGGTTGTGAGCGTCGGATGCCGAGAAGCAGTACTGGAAGTTGCGCGCACCGGCCTGCGCGGCCTTGTCGATGTGACGAGGCGTTGCCACCCACACCCAGCATCGCCGGAGTTCCTCGGGCGTGAGCTCTCCAATGAGTTCGAGGGAGTTGGCCATAGGAGGTACGAGGTCGGGCCGAGCCATGGAGCCGATCTCGATCTCGGGTACGCCGAGCGCCAAAAGTCTGCGCACGATGAGTGCCTTTTTCTCTGTTGGCAGTACTTTCCCAGTTAGCTGAAGGCCGTCGCGTAGGGATACGTCCCTGATCGTGGTGGTTGAGATGATGGCCGAAGTTGGTGTCATACGTGTGCCTCGCCAGGTAGCGTATCTGCAAATCGTTCGAGTATTTCGCGCGTGCCTTCTCCGAGATCAGGGCCCAGGCTGCGAATGGGCCCGGAGCGTTCTCCGATGACCGGAACAATCCCGGGGAAGTAGACATCTTCGATATGCCCGGCGATGTCAACACGGTGCTTCTGAATCATATTGCGTGATCGGAGTTGCTCGTCATCACAGAGATCCTCTGCAGTGTAGATCGCGCCGGCTGGAATAGAATCGGCGTTGAGCTTTTCCAGTACGAAGTCTCTCGAATGTTGTGCGGTCCATTCTCCGATGGCCACATCCAGTTCGTCCCGGCGACGCCAACGTCCGGCGTTGGTGGCGAGTTCGGTGTCGGCGGCCAGGTCTGCTCTGGCGATCACCGCCATGAGCCGCTGAAATATGGCGTCGCTGTTTCCCGCGATGACCACGTCGCGACCATCGGCACACGGGTAGGCATTGCTGGGCGCTATGCCTTCGATACGTCCACCGACCCGCTCCCGGCGCACTCCGTACGCGGAGAAATCTGGGATGAGTGATTCCATGACCGACAGAACCGACTCGTTGAGAGCGACGTCGATGGTACGACGAGCGATCGGTGGAGGGCTGGGCGAGGTCTCGCGTTCATAAAGAGCCATGATCGTGCCGAAGGCCGCGTACAAGCCGGCGATGGTGTCTCCGATGGATACTCCTGTTCGCGCCGGCGGGCGGTCGGGCTCGCCGATCAGTGCTCGCATTCCGCCCATCGCTTCGGCGACGGCGGCAAATCCTGGCTGCCCAGACATCGGACCCGTTTGGCCAAAGGCGGATATACGGGCGATGACCAGCCTCGGGTTGAGGGCATCGAGTGTCTTTGCGTCCAGGCCCCAGCGGTCCAGGGTTCCCGGTCGGAAGTTTTCGAGAAGGACATCACAGTGCGGGATCAGCCGTTGGATGGTCCGCTGTCCCGCCTCCGTTCGAAGGTCGATCTCCACTGAACGCTTGTTGCGGTTGATGGTGCGAAAGAGCATCGACGTCTCGCCCGCATAGAGTCGCCACCCGCGTAGTTCGTCCCCGGTATCGGGGCGTTCGACCTTGATGACTTCGGCGCCGAAGTCGGCGAGCATTCGGCCCGCAGTGGGAGCGGCGATATAGTTCCCCAATTCCAGTACGCGGATACCGGCCAGCGGCTGGGATGGGGTCACTTGATACCCACCAGGGGAAAGCGAGCGGCTAGCCATTGCTGAATCTGCTCGCCCGCAAGGGAGTACCCGGTGGGTTCGCCAGGTGCGATGGGCCCGCCGAAGTGTGTCCCCCGAACTGCGACGTGTGTCTTGTCTCTGGCCGCGAGCGCGCCGACCATTCGCCGTGTGTCCGAGGGAAACGCGGCTTGGTCCCCGGTGAGCTCGATAAACAGCGTCGGAACTTCCACACCGGCGGCGCATCGAACGAAGTCGGCCCGCGAGGAAATTCCCGACCATGTGGATAGCCATGCTTCCGGTGTCGTTATTCGGCCGAACCCGACTTGGCCGTAGTTGATCAAGTCCGGTCGTCGACCGAATACGGATCCATAAGGCCGCTCATTGGGATCGATGTGCAGGTCGACGGTGCGCAAGTCGGCGTCGGTTCGATAGACCACCATGATATGTGGAGCCAGCGAACGTCGGCGGTCGTTCATGTCACCGGTGGTGTCGAACTGCGCGCGTGCCGTGCGCGTGGCTGCGATGCTCTCGCGCGCGAGAGCATCGAGTCGTTCGACTCGCGCATATTGGGCCTGCCGGTAGAGTTCGACAAATTCCTCGCTGTACTGTGACGAGTTCGGCGGCTCGGCAAATCCATTCCGCGGGGAATAGGCGTTGAGTGCCTCGATGACCGACATGGGGTCGGCTTCGTCGCCGACGGAGGGGTCAATACACCCCAGAAGTAGTCGTCCTTGGCCCGGGTGCGGGGCAAGGAATATCGCGCCGTCGGCGGGAGGGAGGTCGGCCTCGCCGAGTCGGGACGGGCGCCCGCTCGGACTGGTACGAAACCGTCTCTCCGGCGGTAGTCCCGCCTGTTCGGCGTAGTACGCATAGAGCGTTCCGCCGCCTGAATGGCCTAGGGTGACCACGGATTCAAAACCCGCGTCGCGAAGGAAGGTCATTCCGGCAGCGACATCGAGTAGAGCTTGTTCATGGTTGAGGTTGAGGTCGTTGTTGGGCGAGCGCGTGTGCTGCGTCCAGACCGAGACGCCGCTTGTCAGAAGCTCGTTGACCATGCCGTGATGGGTGACGTCGGCGCGCGGATGCATCAGTGTGACCACCGTCGTCGATCCTGGGATCGTGGTGAGCACGCCGTGTACTCGGGCTTTGTCCGCGGTGGTCAATTCGTGCACCGTGGTATGTGAATATTCGGGCCGGTCGGAAGTATCGAGATAGCGACCTGAGCCGAGTGAGGTCGAGCGCGTCATTCGGTTTCCACTCTCATCATGTGTTTGTCGAGTACGACGACAGTTCCGCCGGCGAGTCCGGCGATGGCGCTGTACCAGACAGCGTGGCGACAGCCGGTGGCCTTGCGATCGAATTCCAGCGATGACTCTTCAGTGTGGATGCGGTAGTACGGGCCGACCATGCTCGTGGACAGTGATGCATCGGCGTGGGCGAGTGTGACGATGCCGGCGTTCTCGGGTACGTCGAGGATGTATAGGTCGATCATCGACGAACCTCAGCCGTGGCAGGTGATGTGGATGTGCTTGGGTCCTGCCAGCGCGCAGCCCGCTCGACGATCAGTTCTGCCTTACGGGCGAGTAGCTTGCCGAGCGTCGGCTCAGGCCTCCGGGTGATATCGATGAGTGCCTCGATGGCGATCTCGGCATCGAGATCTTCTTGCGCTGTGACTGGGCGCAACGCCCGGGTCAGTTCAATCATGTATCCGTTGGGGTCGTGGGTGTAGATCGACTCGATGGTTTCGTGAGTGACCTGCATTTCGACTGGCCACTCGCTGCTGTCGAGACGCCGGCGATACTCCAGCAGTACTTCTTCTGATTCGACATGGATTGCCAGGTGTCGTGAATTGAGGAAGAACTCGGGCACTTCGGCGCCGAAGCCCGAATATGCATCGCCGCGGCCGGTCAGGTTCTGCGGCTGCAGTCCGAAATAGTAAAAGAACGCCAGCCGGTCTCCGTCGCCGATATCGAAAAAGAAGTGCACGAAGTCGGGGTGGTCGGCAGGCCCCCAACCTGCGGCACAAATCGAATGCACCACCGGGAAGCCCAGCACATCGCGGTAGAACCGCACCGTGGCCTCAGGGTCAAAGGTTGGGTACGCGGTGTGGTCGACACCGTGAACGAGATGCTGGTCGGCGAGATCTGCCATGTCAATCCTCCTGTACTGGAGCGGGATATGGCCACGCTAGGACTGTGGCGCAAGGCCTGTCAACACTTCTGTCGAATTACGGACGCAGTCGTGCTACGCCAACGTCCGAGTATTGACACGTGAGTCCAATCACAGTACGTTGTGTCGAGAGGCGTGAGCCACCCGAAGTGTCGTCACTGTGAAAGAGGTCCCTGTGGGAACCGAAATGAGGTTCGTATGAGTGGAGTTGTCCCCGTTCGTCAGCGTCGGGTTGCTGTCGTCGGCGGCGGATCGGCAGGAGCGTTCTGTGCTCGGCTGCTGGCTCGCCGGCATAGTGATTGGAAAATCGATCTCTATGACCGCATCCCCGAATCCGAGGCTCTCGGATTCGGTGTCGGGCTGACCGGCGCTCTTCTGGAAACGATCCGAACTGTCGACGCCGCCGTCCACGCCGACATCATGTCGATGTCATTCCAGTTCTCGTCGGCGTCGTTTCGGCTCCCCGCCGGAGAGGTGTTTCTCAACGCGTTTCATCACGGCGTCGCCATCGATCGTGGTGGCCTGATTCGGATACTTCGTCATCGAGCCGAAGACGCGGGAGTGGGGATGCACATCGGTGTCGATGCTGACGCCCTTGCGTTGAGCTCAGAATATGACGTGGTGGTTGCCGCCGACGGCGTCAGCAGCCAGACCAGGGAGCGGCTCGGCGACGAGCTCGGCGCCACCGTGAGTGTCGGGCGCGGCCAGTTTATCTGGTGCGGTAGCGATACTGAGTTGCCCGGCACGACCTTCATGCCTGTGCGCACCGACGACGGGGTGTTCGTGGTGCACGCATATCCCTATGCAGAGGGAAAGTCGACATGGGTTGTCGAGACCGACGATCATGCACTCGCGCGAGCCGGACTTGGTGCCGACGTGTATCCGCGGGGTGAATCGGACGAGAAGAGCCTTGCCTACCTTTCGCATGCGTTCTCTGATCTCCTGGGTGGCAGGCCGCTGCTCGGCAACGCTTCACGGTGGGCGCATTTCCGTACCGTCCGTTGTCAACGATGGTCGCACGGCAACGTCGTATTACTCGGCGACGCGGTGGCCACCGCGCATCCGTCATTGGGCTCGGGCACCAAACTGGCCATGGAGGGAGCTATCGCGCTCAGCGCCGCGATGGAGCACTCGGACGGCAGTCCTGACGCTGTAGCGCAGGAGCTGCATTCCTATGAGGCGGGTCGGCGTGGTGCAGTCGACCGGCTCCAGTGGCGTGCGATGCAGAGCAAGATCTGGTGGGAGTCGTTCCCGTATCGGATGGATGGCAGTCCCGAGCGAGTTGCCGTGTCGTTCATGAGCCGGGGTGGAGCCGTGGGGCTCGATGATCTGCGCCGCACCGATCCTGAGCTCGTACGAGGCGCAGCAGCTGCGTATGCAGACGTAGTCTCTGACCAGGTGCCGCCGTCGGTCCCGGACGAGTGGATTCTCGGTCAGGCCGCCGTCGGTAATCAGAGCACACGCATTGTCGACGACCTGGCCGGCCTTGATGAAATCGCAACGTTGACTGTCGACTTCGATGACGCGTGGGGCGAGCGCGCGACAGAACTCATCGAACAGTTGCGCGGCTCGGCATCCCACGCGTCGGGGGTTGTCGTGGTGACGGGCGATGCCGGGAGACCGGCACTGGTTCATCGCCTGGCATTCGGCGAGCGGGTACGTCTCGAACTAGGCCTACCCGTTGCGATCGTCCTGGATCGCAATCTTCTTGCTGACGGGATCGATGCGCTGGTGGCGGGCCGCGTCGATATGCTTCATCCCATCGCACCGGCCACGGAGTTGGAAAGGGTTTTAGCCCAATGAAACTCACACAATGGCAAGACGATGTCGAACCCTTCGACGAGGCCGACGCGGCTCGGTATCGGGAGGTTTGGGGTTCTGCAACAATCGGTCAAGAACTCGCGGCCCAGGCCACGAGAACTCCAGATGCGTTGGCGCTCATAGGTCCCGATCGCTCTCTGACCTATCGCGAGCTTGATGACGAGACCGATCGTATCGGTGCGGGACTGCTCGACGCGGGCCTCAGGCCGGGTGCGGCGGTCATGTTGCAACTGGACAACGATGTCGCCACGGTGGTGGCCTGGTACGCCCTGATGAAAGCGGCGCTGATTCCGGTGTGCACTCTAAGTGCTCATCGCGGCAACGAGATTCGTCAAATTGCCGCCCAGACTCACGCCGCCGGCCACATCGTGCAGTTGCGCCACAGGTCTTTCGACCTGCTCGCATTCGCCAGGTCGCTTGCCGAGCAAGATGGTTCTCAGCGGCTGGTGTTCCCCCTCGATGACGCGCCCGGCTCACTGATGACGGCCGGTGCCGATCTTTCGCCGGAACGCGTCCGAGAGCTGGTCGATGCGGCCCAGGCTCAGATCGACCCCGATGATGTCGCGGTCTTCCAGTTGTCGGGTGGCACGACCGGCGTCCCCAAAGTGATTCCCCGCCAGCACCAAGAATACTGGTACAACGCTCTCGCGTGGGCGCAGAGGCTGGGCTGGGAATCCGACGTGCGGGTGTTGCACATAGTCCCGCTGGTCCACAACGCCGGGATCGTCTGTGCGCTTCATGCTGCGCACGCGGTGGGCGGTGCATTTGTGATCGGTAGGCCTGATCCTGACGACATGCTCGACGTGATGACCCGGCTGGAGATCACCGACATGCTCATTCCACCCGGCCTGGCCGCCGGTATCGTGGCGCACCCGGGACTCGATGCCGCCACCCGGTCCCTGCGTCGTATCACGATGGGGGGATCAGAGATCAGCGACGCGGTCTTCGAGGCGTTCGAGTCCCGCGGGGTGCCCGTGCTGAATATGTTCGGTATGGGCGAGGGCCTATGTATGGTCTCTCCGCTGGGTGCTCCGCGTTCAGTTCGCCAGCACGGTATCGGCACACCGCTGTCGCGTCTGGACGAGGTGCGGGTGCTTCGACTGGGCGAGGAAGTAGAGGTCGACGACGGCGTCGTCGGCGAACTGTGCGCTCGCGGTCCCTACACGATTCGCGGCTACCTCGCGGCCCCGGAACGGAACGCCGTCGCTTTCACCTCCGATGGCTTCTACCGTACTGGCGACCTCGTTGCCCGGCACCAGTGGGACGGCGGCGTCTACTACACGTTCGAAGGGCGCGCGAAGGACCTGGTCAACCGCGGCGGCGAGAAGATCAGCGCCGCAGAGGTCGAGGGCCTCGTGATCGGGCTTCCGGGGCTGCGTCGGGCAGCCCTGGTGGCGGTGCCCGATGAGCGACTGGGCGAGCGTGGATGCCTGTGTGTAGAACTGGAGCCCACTGCACCAGAGCTCACGCTTGATCAGATCCGTCGACACCTCGACGACCGTGAAGTCGCGAAGTTCAAATGGCCTGAGCGCCTTGAACACTTCGACTCACTTCCAACCACACCGTCGGCCAAGATCGACAAGGTTCGGCTATCGGTGCTCGTCGCCGAACGATCGGCGACGAGTACCACGTCACACACCGCAAACGCGACAACGAGGAGCTGACATGCAATACGTGCTGGGAATAGACGTCGGTGGCACGTTCACCGACGCGGTTGCTGCCGATGAGCAGGGGCGGGTGGTCGGCGCGAAGACGCCGTCGACCCCGTCCGACTACGCCGACGGGGTGCTGAACGCCATTTCCGAGCTGGCTGAAACGCTGGGCATTTCCGAAGCTGAACTGCTCGCGAACACGGCGTACATCGCACACGGAACGACCTCGACGCTGAACGCATTGGTCACGGGCAATGTCAACGGCGTCGGATTCATCACCACCAAGGGTCATGGTGATTCCATCGCCATCATGAATGTCGAGGGCCGTTATCTCGGCCTGTCGGGATCAGAGGCACAGGACCTGATCAATACCCGCAAGCCCGCACCTCTCGTGCCTCGAACCAAGGTCATGGAGGTGACCGAGCGCGTAGATCAAGGTGGCACGATCCTTGTTCACCTGAATGAGGACGAGGTCCGCGCGGCGGTGCGAGAACTCGTCGATAGTGGGATCGACGCCATAGCCGTATCGTTGCTGTGGTCGTTCCAGAATCCCGCACACGAACGCCGTATCCGTCAGATCATCAACGAGGTCGCGCCAGACGTCTTCGTCTCGATCTCGAGCGAGGTTTCGCCTCGAATTCGCGAATTCTCCCGCAGCTCTACGACAATCATGAATACACAGCTTGGCCCTCCGTTGAAGCGCTATCTCGAGCCCTTGTCCGCAGAGCTCAAACGACGCGGAGTTGCCGGTCCGTTGCTGATCATGCAGAGTTCGGGCGGCACGGTGTCGGCCGCCGAAGCGCCCGCTTCGGCCATCACGACAGTGGGATCGGTGCTCAGTGGCGGAGTGGTGGGTGCGTCGAGGCTGGCTGCTCAGCTGGGGCATCGGAATGTCATCACCGCTGATGTGGGAGGAACCACCTTCCTCGTGGGTCTGGTCGTCGACGGTGAACCCGTGCGCGCTGCGGGAACCATCATCAATCAACATCCGATCAATGTGCCCACGATCAAGGTCGATGTGATCGGTTCCGGAGGCGGGGCAATCGCCTGGATTGACGCTGGCGGGAATCTTCGGGTGGGACCGAAGAGTGCCGCGGCCGTTCCCGGACCAGCCGCATACGGTCACGGAGGGATCCACCCCACGGTCACAGACGCCGACCTCGTGCTCGGAATCATCAACCCGGACTACTTCCTGGGCGGTAAGCGTGCATTGCGCGTAGATCTTGCCGAGAAGGCTCTGCTGGAGAATATCGGAAACCCATTGGGACTCAACGCCCGCGAAGCCGCGGCTGCGGTCTACGAGGTCCAGAACGCCCAAACCGCGGACTTGATGCGCAAATCCGTCGTCGAGTCCGGAAATGATCCGCGCGATTTCGTCGTATACGCCTTCGGCGGCGCTGGTCCGATCCACGCCTCGGCATTCTCGATGGAACTCGGCGCCAAAGAACTTGTCATCCCTCTCGGAGCGGCGGCCTCGGGCTTCTCGGCCTACGGGCTTGCCGCATCGGATGTGATCGTGTCCGCCGAACTGAGCGACCCGTCGCCGTTCCCGGTGTCGCCGGATCGAGTCAACGAAAACTTCCGAACGCTTGCCAGCCAGGTGAGCGATGCACTTGACAGGCAAGGTGTCGAGTTTGAATCGCTCTCTTTGACCAGAGAGTTCGACGCTCGTTACACGGCGCAGATGTTTGAGGTCACCGCGCCGGCGCCGCCAGAAGATGTTGATGAATCCGGCATCGGGTTGATGACCGAGTCATTCGAGCGCCGCTACGCCGAATTGTATGGCGAAGGTTCAGGGTTGCCTGCCGCAGGGCTGCAGATCATCACCTATCGAGTTCGCGGTATCGGCCGCCTGCCATTCCGGCCCACCTTGCCGGAGCATCTTCGGGCCGACAGCAGCAATGCGCAGGAGGCCATCAAGGGGCACCGGCAAGTGTTCCTACAGGTCGAGCGCGGATTTGAGGAGACCGCGATCTACGACTATGGGCTACTCCGCGCAGGACACCGCATCCAAGGTCCAGCGGTGGTCGAAGTGCCCACCACCACTGTGACCATTCCGGCTGGCTACGAGGCGCACATCGACGCTCTCGGAAACATCAGAATCCCGCTGGACACTCACGCCTGAACTCACGAGGAGATACCAATGACCGATCTCATGCCGGTCCCCGGCTCGGAGCGATACAACAGCCGCCCACCAGAGATGGATGAACTCGCCCAAAGCGTGGCCCCATCTCTCAAACTGCATCACCTGCAACAGGATCAGGCGTCCGTCGACCCTTTGACCTATGAAGTTGTCCGTCACCGAATCTGGTCAATCACCGACGAGATGGGGCAGACCCTGAAGAGGATGTCCGGCTCGCCCGGGGTCACCGAGGCCAACGACTTCGGGTTCGCCATCTGTGACGAGCTTGGACAGGAAGTGCAGGTCGGTACCTACAACACCGGTTTGGTGGCATCGACTGACCTGGCTGTGTACTGGACGTTGCGCAACCATGCCGACAATCCGGGTATCGAACCGGGTGACATGTTCCTGAACAACGATCCGTGGGTCGGTGGTGGCCTGCACCAGAATGATGCGACCATTCTTGCCCCATTGTTCTGGGAAGGCGAACTCTTCGCGTGGACGACAGCAAGCTGCCACCTGATCGATGTGGGTGGCCCCAAGCCGGGATCAGCGAATCTCGCGGCCACCGATGTCTTTTCCGAAGCTCTACCCACCCCGCCCACCAAGGTCGTCAGGGACGGCATCATCCAGAACGATGTACTGGGTATGTTCACCCGTAGGTCCCGGATGCCCGCATTGGTCGAACTCGATGTTCGCGCCGAAATCGGCGCCAACCGCGTCGGTCACCAGCGTCTGACCAAACTGATCGAGCGTTACGGCCCCGCGACGGTCAAAGCGGTCATGAAACGAATGATGGACGATGCCGAGGGCCGTCTGCGAAATCGGCTTTCCTCGATTCCCGACGGTGACTGGCGAGCGACCACATTCATCGAGCAGTCGGTCATCGGCGATCGCGACCTCCACAAGATCACGTTGCACTTGACGAAGACCGGCGACCACCTCACCTTCGACTTCACCGGCACTGATCCGCAATCGGGCATGATCAATAGTCCCTACGCGGGTATGCGTGCCGGCGTGGTGTTCGCGATGCTCCCCGTGCTCGCCGGTGACATACCGTGGGCAGCCGGAGGGATCATGCGATGCTTCGACCTGATCAGTGACGAGGGCACGATCAACAACGCCACTTTTCCCGCAGCGATCGGCTGGGCGCCCATCTCGGCCGGCTGGGCGACGTCCAACGTCGTCGCCGAATGTCTCGGCAAAATGCTCGATACCGCACCTGAACTGAGATCACGAGTCCAATCGGTATGCACGGGCGCCTACGACATTGCGACACTGGCAGGTATCGATCAACGCGGCGCGCCATCTGTCGGAATCATGTTCGACACCATGGCCGGCGGCTTCGGCGCACTGCCGCATCGGGACGGAACCGACACTGGCGGAATCTTGCCGATCGCCATGGGCCGCGCACCCGACGTCGAGATGTCGGAGTTCCTCGGTCCGTACCTATTCCTCTGGCGCAGAGAGGAAACCGACTCTGGTGGGGCCGGGCAGTTCCGTGGCGGAGTGTCGATTTCATCGTGCCTGATCCCGCACGGGACTCCGATGCCGATGGGCGGAAGTTTCAGCGGCAACGGCAAAGCCCGCCCGGACGCGAGCGGGTTGGCAGGCGGTTACCCCGGAGGGGTTCAGACCGACCTCATCGTCCGCGGAGGCGATGTTGGCTCACTGCTTGCAGGTGGCACGATCCCGCAGACCGTAGAAGAAATCGGTGGATCGGTGGAGGTTATTCCCAACAGGCTGGAGACAGTCATCATGCTTGATGACGTGATCATCATCCACCCGTCAGGCGGCGGAGGCTATGGCGACCCCATCCTGCGCGACCCGCAGCTGGTGGCCGACGATGTCAGAAATCGGAAGGTGTCGCGCGCCGCGGCCGAGAGCCTCTATGGCGTGATGATCGATGACAACGGCCAGGTGAACGCAGTTGCCACCGAGTCGGCACGAATCGAGATCCGGCGGCAGCGCGGTGCAGACCAGCCCGACATCCCGCTTCGCGGTGCCGATGAAACGGGTCACACCGGCCACGATCACTTGAATGCGAGTCTGACTGTGACAACTGTCAGTGGCGTAGCTACTCTGACCTGTCGCCAGTGCGGCACCGCTCTGGGTTCGTCGGAAGCAGCGCTCGCCGACAATGCCAAGGTCCACGAACTTGCGGTTCGCCAGGTAACCCCGGAAGCGCCAGTGCCAAGCAACTACGTCGACATCGACACGATGTTTAGGGCTTTGGTCTGTCCATGCTGTGGGACGTACTTTGAGACGAGCGTAGTACCCACGAGCAGCGTCGAAGCTGTGACCTAGGAGAAGGAGCGGAGGGCGGCAATGGCCGATTCGGACACCACTGGTTCGACCGCAGCAATGCGGCGTGATCTCGTAGAAGACGAACTGTTCGACAAGGCCAGCCAACTGTTCGCGGAGAAGGGCTTCGCGGGAACAACCCTGCAAGACATCGCTTCAGCAGTAGGAATGAGCCGCCCGTCGCTCTATCGCTATGTTCGCAGCAAGGAGGAACTACTCGAACGAGTCGTTCGCGATGTCACGGAAACGGCCGGCAACCTGGTTGATGAGGTTTTGTGTGAGAACGCCGAGACCCCGGATGTTCAGTTGCGCAGACTCATCGTCTCTATGGTCGAACTCGTAGGACGCAATCCGGCGGAGTATCGCCTACTGGCCCAGAATGAGTCGTCGTTGCCGAGTGAGCTCGCCGCGCGACACAGGAGCACGCGGCACAAAGTACTAGAGGCAGTGACCGGTGTCATCAGTGAGGGGCAGCGGCAGGCGAGGTTCTCGCCCGTCGATCCACGAACCGCCGCGTTGTCGATCATTGCGATGTGGAACAGCGTCGCCCTTTGGCATCACTCCGACAACCTGACCACGATCGCGCGTGACATTGGTGAGATGGGGGTAAGGAGCATTTCCGTACCAGAACATTCGGCGGGTAGCACCCCGCACGAACTCATCGCACTCGCCAGAGAAACGCTTGATCGACTCGAAGTCACCATTCCGGCCGCTGATCATCCCCACGGGTAATGAGACGGCCGCGATGGTGCGATGAAAAGAAAGAATTATGAATTCCCCACGTCATACCGTCGTCATTGTCGATGCGATACGCACGCCCATCGGCAAGGCGCGCAACAATGGAATGTTCGCTTCGGTACATCCCAACCACCTTCTCGCACAGGTCTATCAATCGCTGTTCGATCGTACTGGTGTCGATGCCGGCCAGGTTGGACAAGTCCTGGCCGGCTGTGTTCAGCAGCTGGGGCCTCAAGCGTCCAACATCGCTCGGAACGCGTGGCTTCAGGCGGGTTTGCCGACCCACGTACCGGCCACCTCACTCGACTTTCAGTGCGGTTCTTCGCAACAGGCTCTGCACCTGGCTGCTTCGACCATCGCGGCGGGCACACATGACTGCGTGGTCGCCGCAGGCGTCGAATCGATGAGCGTCGTGCCCTTTTCCGCCGGTCTACGGGCTCAGGAGGAGTTTGGCGATGCCTTCACCCCAGAGATGCAACACCTTTACGAGCTACCGGCGCGAGCCAATCTCAGTGGCCAGGGTGCGGCGGCGGAAAGGATCGCAGACAAATGGAACCTGAGCCGTCCGCAGCTGGATGACATGGCCGTCCAATCCCATGCACGGGCGGAGGATGCGCGGAGGAAGGGGGAATTCTCCCGCGAGATTCTTCCTATCGAGGTGAAAGGCGTGGCCCACAACGACGACGAGGGAATCAGGCCCGGAACTTCCGCCGAGAAACTTGCTGGCCTCGCTCCGGCGTTCGGCGGCAAACTGACCGCGGCAACCTCGTCCCAGGTATCCGACGGTGCGGCCGCAGTCTTACTCATGTCAGAGCAGCGCGCCGCTGAGTTGGGCCTGCAGCCTCGGGCCATCGTCCGCGATCACGTTGTCGTCGGCGACGATCCGCACATGATGCTTACCGGACCGATCCCGGCGACAACATCGATCCTGAAAAGAAATTCCCTCTCTGTGGCCGATATCGGTGCCTTCGAAATCAACGAAGCATTTGCTTCCGTCGTCGGCGCGTGGATGGCCGATCTCGAGCCTGATCCCGAACGGGTGAATATCAGGGGCGGTGCGATGGCTCTGGGGCACCCACTCGGCGCCTCAGGCGTCAGACTCATCACAACACTGCTGCACATCATGGAGGATACCGGGGCCCGATACGGCCTCAGCACGATGTGCTGTGGGGGAGGACTGGGCACCGGAACGCTGGTTGAGCTTCGGTGACAGCGGTGGAGACTGGCGAAGTGGTCCGATTGGCCAAGACGGTGACCGAATTCGACGTTTACGGGTTCGCCGGTATCACCGGCGACTTCTATCCACTTCACATCGATGCCGAGTACGCCCAAGAACATCCTGCCGGAGCACGAGTGGCGCACGGAGTACTGATCTTGGGCCTGATGTCTGCAGCCGCGGGGCAGTGGATGACTCGCAAGGAAGTCGATGGCTACTCGTACGGCTACGACACTGTTCGATTCATCAAGCCCGTCTATTTGGGCGACACCGTCTCGGTGACTTTCACCGTCAAGGGCGAGCGACCCGAGGAAGGCGGCAAGATTCTCTGCGCCGTCGATGCGCACAACCAGCATGGAGAGCTGGTGGCTGTCGCCACCCATGTCATCTGGCTGAATTGAGCGTGACGGGGCGCATCAGAATTCCCCAGTGATGCTCTCGCCTCGATTCCTCTCATTCCCCAACCGTGTGGGTCCGCCAGAGCAGACGTGCCTTTCGTGATGCCAGTGGTCTCTGACCATTCACCAGCTATGGCGGAGACGATGCGTTGGGGGTTGACCGGCTCTTCGAGGTTGGGCGGGCAGTGCCCAACCTCGAAGAGCCCCGTGCCGACATTCTTCTGGCGAGATCACGGTCTCGGCCAGATCCACGGACGGTTCACACAGACAATGCAGTGATCCGAACCTTCAGCACACTGGTATTTCGGTCACAGTGACGTGCAGGAGCCACTGGCGATAGGTCGATTGGCCAGTCTGTCATCGATCCAGGCCAACGCCTCGGCGGTGACGGGTAGGAACGGCAGGAGGTGGCCGATGGCCAGGCTCGGCAGAACATCGGGTATCCATCGCGTCGAGCGGTACTCGACCTGCGCTCCCTTGGCACACCAGTCGCGTGCGAGTTGGCGAACCTGCCCGGCAGGAATCACATCGTCGTTGCTACCGCTTGCGACGAGTACCGGGGCCATCGGCCGTAGGCTGCCAATGCGCTGCTCTTCGGTTCGCTTGCGGAAGTGTGGATTACGCGCGAGCAGTTCCGCTGCTGATTGGCCGCCGACCAAGTAGTCCGAAATGGATCGGTAGAAGGTTCGCATGACATCTTCGGGTACGCATGTCCGTGCAACCTCACGCCTCATCTGCTGACCCTGGGGCGTGAGGAATCGGTCAATCTCAGCACGGGTGTCCGGGTAGTCGGCGTAAACCCCATTGATGTAGTAACCAACCAGACCCACTCCTACCCCGCCTGGTCGTTGATTGCGAAACGGTCCGGCAACCACGGCCGGTGCGGTGAACATTGTCGCGATGAGGTCGGCCGGCGGGGCGCCGCTGTAGGTGCCACGGATCGGTAGTTCGGGAGCATAATCCGCCTGCGATTCAGCGGCTGCAGCGGCCGCGCCACCACCCTGGGAATAGCCGAACACGATCGTTGGCGTTGCCGGCGTAACCTCCGAGTGCGCAAGACGCTGTGCTGCTCGAATCGAATCCAAAACAGCGTGCGCCTCAGCAAGACGATTGACGTAGTCGTGCATCGCCGGTGTTCCGAGCCCGGCGTAGTCAGTGACCACCACCGACATCCCGCGTGCCAGCAGCGGATAGATCGACAGAACCTCGTACTCCGCCATCAGGTCGAGTGGGAAGTTGTAGTGGATGAGTTGACCCAGCAATTTTGACGGTGCGCACTGGTCACCCTGACCCTGGGTGCCGACGGCGACAGCAACGACTGGCCGAGGTCCAGGGCCGTGCCAGGCCTGACTCGACTTGATAAATGTTCCGGTTACCGCATTCGGACGCCCGTTTGCGTCTGTGCTGCGGTACATCACCTTCGTCGCGGTTCCCGGAATCTGTCCTGCGCCCTGCGGCAGTGCCAGCGCCAGTGCCATCGGGGCGGAACGGATCACGTCTCCTGGCCTACCACCGGGCAGCGGGACCGGCGGCGAATAGAAGGATGCAGTCGAATCCGGCGCCCCGGGGGCGGCTGGGGCATTGCCGGACCAAGTCGCGCTCGGAGCCATCGCTGCGATCAGGGCAATGATAGGAGACAGACAGAAGATGGTGAAAAGACGTCGAATTCTCATTTCGTGCTCAGCCTTTCCGTTGACTTGCCAGGTTGATTCCACCAGCCGCTTCGCGCTCCTCCTGCCGTCGAGTCACTCGGAAGTGTGACTCGTTGGGCTGTGTAAGCATTTCGGTCAGCTTTGAGCGGGTAAATGGCCACAAGTCGATATTCCCACTATCGGTGAAGTACCAAGAATTGCATCCAGAGTTCCATACCGTGGTCTTGGCGGCGGAATTTACCTCTCGGTTGAATTCCTCGGTCGCTTCCTCGGTGACCTCAGTGGTAGAAATTTCGCCGACTCTAAATTTGTCCAGCCAGGAGAGAATGTAGCGGGAGGTGACTTCAGCAGAGTACTGCAGTGAGATCGAGCCGGTCGGGGAGTTTGGCCCCAGTACTGTGAATAGATTCGGCAATCCTGGGATCGCGGTCATGCGATATGCGCGTGGACCGTCGGCCCAGATTTCGTCGAGCTGACGACCTTCTCTGCCAGTGATACGCATTGGCCGCATATAGTCATGCGCCCGGAATCCGGTGGCCAACACAATGATATCCAGCGGAAATTCTCGGCCATCGACGGTCTGGATACCCTCCTCGGTAACCCTGGCGATGTCAGTGGTGACGAGTTCGGTATTGGCGGAGCGCAAGGCGCGGTAGTACGTGCCAGAGACCACCTGCCGCTTGCATAGTGGCTCATAGTCGGGCGTCAGCGACTCGCGTAGTTGCCGATCCTGAACCTGCCTGCGCAAGCAGAGCCGGGCATACTTCTGGACCGCTCGGCGCCGCCATGTGTCATTGAGGATGACGTCCGGCAGCACCGCCGATGCCTTCAACGACATCGCATAGATCCAGGCATGCAGACCTGGGCTTCGTTCCAGAATCCTCGATACCAGTTTCGGTTGGCGTAAGTGCATGGGGGCCCACAACACCCATTGTGGTGAGCGGACGAAGTGTGTCAGCGAGCGCGCGGGTTGCTGCAGCGCCGAAACCACTTGCACTCCTGTCGAACCGGTTCCGATCACCGCAATTCTTGCTCCATCAACGTCGAGTGACTCGTCCCAACGGGCCGTGTGCACAACCTTGCCCTTGAACTCGGCGAGGCCAGGAATATTCGGATACGCCGGATTATGTAACACTCCGGTCGCGCAGATCACAAAATCGGCAAGGATTGTTTCTCCGGTATCCGTCACCACAGTCCACAGTGCCGAAGCGTCGTCGAAATCAGCGGAGACCACGGTGGTATTGAGTTGAATGTGTTCATCCAGCCCAAACTTGTCGACCACATCTCGGTGGTATCGCTGAATCTCAGGACCGGGAGCCCAGATCGACGACCAGTCCGCTTTTGGAGCGAAACCGAACTGATAAAGCTGCGAGGGAACGTCGCAGGTCAGTCCCGGATAACGATTCCAGTACCATACGCCACCGACGTCGGAACCCTTCTCCAGAACTCGGAACCGACTATATCCGGCTCCCTGGAGAGTATAGGCCATCGTTATCCCGGCAATCCCGGCGCCGATAATAACAATCTCCGGCTCGCGCTTTTCTTGACGAGGGGTAGGGGTCATGCGGAGGTCTCCTGGGCCTGAAGGGTGCGCCATACTGTTCGGCGCGCATTGACTAATGCAGCAGTGAAAGCCGCCTGTCGGCGACCTCGGGACATGAAGTTCCAGCCAAGCGCGGCCATGTCCTCGGAATTCGGTGTGATCGCGATGACTCGCAGTCCTTGTGCCCGCGCTCCGGCGATCTCGTGATGAAGTACACGGGACATCGGTTGACGCAGGAGGGTGCGCTCGACCATGCCCCCGAGCCCCGGTGCTCTGACGTTGGCGTCGGAGGCCATTGGAGCGATGACGTAGAGAACATCCAACGATGAGGGATCGATGAGGTCGACCGACGCCGTTGACGCCACACCTCCGTCGATGAAGGTGCGGTCGGCGATAACGACCGGCGGCATCCAGCCGGGCACCGCCCAGGAGGCACGCAGCGCCTCATCGACAGTTGCCGTGAGCGCATCTGGTGCCCCGAATGCCATGCGAGTACCGGTGGCCGGCTCGAACGCCACCAGCCGCGCGCCGGGATGCGCAAGCCAACCGTCCGGGCCCGCGGTGTGTTGAGCAAGCGAGGTCAGAAATCGGGTGTCGCCGCGTCCCCGCGGCGCCAAGGCGCTCAGGACTGCATGCGGCCCGACTCCGCGGGTGAATACTGCCTCGGGACAGGTGAGTTTCAGTGAGGGCCGTGGCGGAAGAGTTCGTGGCGTGAGGGCGAGGTGCTCTCGCAAGACATCGTCAGGAGGCGACCCGGCCTGCATAGCTGCCAGTTGGGAGATCGAATATCCGCCGGCCAGCTGTGTCACGATCTGTGCGCCCGCCGACGTTCCCTGCAAGAGACTGGCGTTTCGGGGGTCCCAGTCGAGTTCCTCCGCAAGCGCCATAAGTGCTGCGGTTGCCCAAGCGCCGCCGATTGTCCCGCCGCAACCGATAGCGATTCCAATCCTGGTCATGATGCCGCCCCACGTGAGTGGCTACTGTGCTGCGCGGCATGACGCGACACCCGGCTGATGTAGGCACCACGGGTGACCGGATCGGTACTCAGTGCCCTGCGATCGTCGATCGACTTGCGCGCGAACCGTTCTAGTCGCTCCGGCATAACTGCGGAGACCAGCGTCCACCCGGGACCGACCCACTCCGGCACTGATGTCTGCGCGGCGCGTGTAGCCAGCGTGCCGATGACGGCGTCAGCGACATCGATCGGATCCACGGTGGGTAGCGCACCGCCGAGAGTGGCGCCGGAGCTGAGCTCTGTGCGCACCGCGGCCGGCAGGATGGCGCAGATACTCACACCGGTGCCGTCGTACTCCTGGCGAGCGGCGAGAGAGGCGCCCAGTGCCCCGAACTTGCTTGCGTTGTAGGTCAGCATGCCGGGAATCGCGATCCGACCGGCCATCGAGGCCACGTTCACAATGTGCCCGTTCTTGCGCTCGATCATTGCCGGAATGACCGCACGGATACCGTTGAGCACCCCACGAACATTCACATCGAGAATCAAATCCGTGGTTTCTTCCGTCTCGTCAAGAAACGGCCCGAGCGGCATCACGCCGGCATTGTTCACCAGGACATCGACGCACCCGGCGCTTTGCTCAATCGTCGATACTGCCGAACTCCATGAACTGCGATCGGTGACATCGAGTGCTACCGCGTAGGAACCTGGAATTCCCGCAGCAGTTTCTTCTGCGACATCAATATCGATGTCGCAGATATAGACGGTGGCACCCTCATCGGCAAATCGACGTGCGGTTTGCGCGCCGATGCCCCGCGCACCACCGGTGATGAGCACAGTTTTCTCTCGAAGGTCGGGGATTGAGTGTCGGCGGGAAAATGGGCTCATCACTTGAACTCCTTAATAGACTGAGCAAGAAGCTCTCGACGCAGAGTCTTTCCGCTCGGATTGCGTGGAATTTCAGAAACGTCGAAGAATTGTTTCGGGATTTTGTACCTCTCGACCATCCCGCGAAGGTACGCGGAAAGTTCGTCCCGCTCGATAGCGTTGACATCATCTCTGGCAACGACAAAGGCTCGCAGTACTTGCCCGAACTCCTCGTCGTCGACGCCGATAACGGCCGCATCGGCGACCTTGCAATGTCGCGTGAGCGCCTGCTCTACCTCGAGAGGAAATACATTCTCTCCACCGGAGACAATCATGTCGTCGGAACGACCACGGAGAAATAGCAGACCAGTCTGATCGACATACCCTACGTCTCCGGTGTCGACGTAGCCGTCAACGACGTCTTTGTGGTGTGTGACACCGTTCCGGTCCGGGGTATATCCGGAATATCCAAGCGGTCCACGCACCAGTATTCGACCAGATATGCCACTCGGGGCGAGGTTGCCGTCGTCGTCGATGATGCGGATCGAGACTCCGAGTGCAGCTCTGCCTGCCGTCGCTGGGAACTTCGCCAGATCGGCTGCTGTGGCGATGCTGACCACCCCGGCCTCTGTGGAGCCGTAGCCGTTGACCAGGATGTCACCGAACATCCCGCGGAACCGAACCACAGTTGCCTCGGTGATCGGCGCGGCGCCGGTGGCAACGACCCGAAGCGATGATCGACGAGCAACATCGGCGGCAGACGGCGCGTCCAGAATGCGCTGGATCATGACCGGAACAGCGAACATGATTGTCACGCGATGACGTTCCAGATCCCGCAAGACCCCATCGGCGGCGAATGTGCGGTGGGTGACCGTTGTGACCCCGAGTGCAATGGCCCCGAGGAGGGCAAGGAGACCGAATCCGTGGAAGAACGGTGGTCCGATCAGGGCTACGTCGCCGGACCTGAGTCCGCCTCGCGCGGCACCGGTCGCCGCCAGCTGCGCAATCCCCATGGGCCGGACAGTGCGCGGCACGCCCTTGGCCAATCCCGTGGTGCCCGAGGTCAGGAGCGTGATTCGTCCCGCGCTGCGGGCAAACGAGTTCCGCCGAGTACGAGAGCCCCGCAGTGCGCGGATCGCGGCGTCCCGGTCCGAATCCGAGTCGATACAGATACACCGGCCACCAAAGTCGCTGGCGTGCAGTGCTTCTGTGAACTCAAGGTCATGCAGAACAACGTCGGGAGTGTGACGGTTGAGCAGCGCTGCCAATTGACTCGCGGGCAGTTCGGTGTTGATCGACACGGTGTCGCTGCCGATCATCGCCGAAGCGAGAAAACCGATCACGAATCCTCGGTGATTGCGGCACAGCACCCCGACAGAGCTGATGTGCTGGTTACTCTCGCGCAGTGCGACAGCAAGATCGACTGTCGCCTGGTAGAGCTCCGCGAACGTCAGCGACCCCTCGTCGTCGATGATGGCGACTCGGTCGGGATATCTGGCGGCCGACACTGCGAGCAGGCTTGCCGGGGTGGCGCCGTGGCGCCCGAGCGCGGAGATGACTCGGCCCGTAGCCATCGGGGACAGGGCCAATGCGCCACTTCGTGAGAGTGCGACAGCTGCCTCCAGCCATTGCCGTCGGCGCCCCCTCGCCGATGCCTTCGCTGACATCAGACAGCCTCGGTCGAGGTCAGCGCCGCGGGTTCGGAATTCTTCGACATGGCGCGCTGGAACGCCGCGTCTGAGGCGGCAGTCTCGCTACTCCGCCGGTCGACGAGCGAAAGAACACTGCCGAATGGCCTCTCGAAGACGATGCCGAAGAGGCGAATGAGTCCCGTCCCGCGGGGGGCAAGGTGGCGTGGCCGCCGGGTCACCGCGTAGGCCACGACGCGTGCCGCCTGACTGGGTGTGTGGCCGGGCGACTTGCTCACCCAATCCGTGGCAACCATACGACTCTTGATGTGGCCGGCATAGATCGTGGTCACATCGATGTTGTCCCGCTTGACCTCCAACGCCACCGACCTGAGCCAGACATCGAAACCGCCTTTGCAGCCAAGGTAGAACGACCACCGTGGCGCGGCGGGCGTCAGCCATAGGCCGGCCGTGGCGATGCTGACAATATGGCCGCCTCCGTTCTCCTTCATGCTGGGAAGCAGGGCCAAAGTCAGTCGCATTGGTCCCGTGAAGTTCGCTCCGACCATCGCATCCATGTCCGATATCCGCTGGGCGCTCCGGTAGATACTGCGGCGAAGTGACTTTCCGGCGTTGTGAATGACGATGTCGGCGGGGCCGTGGAGGCGGAGCATCGAGTCTGCGAACGACGTCACCGATGCTGCGTCGGAGAGGTCGACTCCGTATGCATGAGCGATGCCGCCGGACGCGGTGATCTCGTCGGCCACCTCAGCCAACCGGTCAACGCTACGCGCGATCATCACGACGACCGCGCCGTTCCTGGCGAGCAATCGTGCCGTGGCCTCTCCCTGTCCGAACGATGCGCCGGTCACCAACACCGTCTTGCCTGCGACCGCACGACGAATTCGAGCATCGTCACGTTCCATCGGCGGGCCGACCAGCCTGAGCATCAGGTCCTCGCGGAGGGCGTTGACGGAGTGACGTCGATTCTGAAGTAACATCATTATTTGAGATTATGCCACTATCTGAATAACCGCAAGGCCCTACGCGTCGGATAGGATCGGCGACGTGAACACGTCGGTGAACTCACGAGTGGTGAGCCAGTCGCAGAATCGTGCCCGCCTCAAGGCATGCGCACGGCAACTGCTGCTGGCCGATGGCTACGCGGCCACGTCCATTGCGAAGATCACCGGTGCTGCGGGACTGACGACTGGCGCCTACTACTCCAACTTCGACAACAAAGCGCAGCTCACCATCGAGTTGCTCCAAGACCTGCAAGCGGAGAATCAGCAGCACGTTGAGGCGATCCTCGCAACAGCCGATGTTGGCGCACGTATCAATGCCCTTCAGGCATGGGTGGAAACGATCCTCGCCTCAGGGTGGCCGCGACTGGAGTTGGAGTTCGCGCTCGCCAGCCGCGGTGACGCGGGTCTGGTTGAGCAGGAGGGTCACCGTAACCATGCGGCCACTCGCGCTCTGGAGAAATCGTTGGAGCAGCTGGCTCCATCCCTCACGCAAGGTCCCGTGCCCGTCCGTCGAATTGCGGAGATCATCTTGGATCTCGGCTACGGATTGGCGGTTCGCACCGTCATCGATCCGACGGTGACCTCGGACCACCTTTTCGAGATCATCAACATCGTTGCCGGACTTGTCGGTACACCCACCGCCATGTGATCGGCGCACCGGCCCAAGACCATTGTCGAGGCTGTGTACTCCGACATCCTTCCTTGGAGTGTCGGCACTGCCCAGAATCCGGCACGGACGCTGAGTCATGCGGTAGCGAAGCTACGGGACTTGGGGAAGTCAGCGAATCACGGGTCTGAGGTCGCGTCACAGATGGGCGTGAAGGCCTAACGGGCAAAGAGCATAGCGTCCTGTCCGCGTAGGGCTTCTTCGACTACTTGCTGCGGCCAGAACATGGGCAGCGGCTTACCCGGCCCGGCGCCCCGCCGCATGCCGTCCGGCCCGCCGGCCGAAGTAGGAGCCCTCACCCAACTGGGTGCCGCTGGCGTAACCCTTGCTGTCCTGTGCGATGTTGGCCGCACACGCCCCGGCCGCATAGAGGCCCGCGATGGGGGAGCCGTCGGCGTCGAGAACCTCACCGTCGACCGACGTGGCCATCCCGCCCATGGTGAAGCCCGCGTACATCGCTTTGCCCAGACTCATGTCGAACACCGCCCACGGCCCGTGATCCTGTGGCGCAAGGAATTCCGCTGACTTGTGGAAATCGGGGTCCGTGCCGTCGGCTGCATGGATGTTGTAGCGGTCCAGGGTCTTCTGCAGGTTCCCCGATGGAATGCCCAGGGCCTGTTCTATTTCCGCCACCGTCTCGTACCCATCGATCAGGGGCACCAGTGGCATCCGCGGACGCTTCATGTGCGCTTCGTCGACGACGAGGTACGCCGTCGAATCCGGTTGTTCAAGAACGAAAGCCGACGTCCGGGAGTGATAGGAGTCCTCGGCGACGAATCGGTCGCCATTCTTGTTCACCGCGATCCCGGTCAGCAGGATCGACGGCGGATACACCGGCGCGGTGCAGAACGCCTGATCCATGTGCTTGAGCGCGGCCCCCGCAGACACTCCCATCCGCAGGCCGAGCCCATCGTCGTAGGTGTTGCCCAACACAAACGGCTTCTCGGCCAGCCACGGCACGTGCTCGGCAACCATCGTCGGGTTCATCACGAAGCCGCCCGCGGCGATGACCACTCCACGGGCGCCGACGACTCCGCGTGCGCCGGAGATCGAGCGCCATGCCACGCCGGCCACCGAGCCGTCGTCGTCGACGACGAGATTGCGTGCACCGGTCTCGTACCGGACCTCGACGCCGAGTTCGGCGAGCCGCTGCACCAGTAGCTCGACGACCATCGCCGCACCACCGGTGTCTCCTGGTACAGGCACCTTGTGACCGCGCGGCGCGGGCTTGGCCATGTCCTTGAACGGCCAGACCTTCTCGTTGCCGGTGTACATCAGCCCCTGTGTCTCGGGCTGGACCACCGCCTTCTCCGGGTAGTAGCTGCGTTCGAAGGTGAAGCCGAGATTCTCCAGCCACTCGAAGTGATCGACGCTGTCGACGCAGTACGCGTGGATCTTGTCCGGCTCGGGATCGCGCGAGACCGCGGTGATGTAGCGCTCCATCTCCTCCGCGGAGTCCTCGAAGCCTGTTGCCTGTTGGACCGCCGTTCCGCCACCGAGGTAGAAGTGCCCGCCGGCCAGCGCCGTCGTCCCGCCGGCCTGGGCTGCTCGTTCGAGAACGAGCACGCGTGCGCCTGCGGTGGCCGCCTCCACCGCGGCACATCCGCCCGCGATGCCGAGGCCGACCACCACCACGTCGACCTCGTCGCTCCACTCGTCGACCGATCCGAGTGCGACGGTGTCGGGGATCGCTGCGTCCGCTGCCATGGCCATCAGCCTAACCCACCAAATAGAACACGTTCTAGTATTGTGGGGTCGTTCTGGTACGACCGGTCCGGCATCCGACCGACCCGCGTCACCTGCGCGACGACATACCCGCCCTCTCGGCGTATCAATGGTGGTGTGGCCTCCGGACTTGACCCTGATCCCGACACCATGCGGCACGCACCCGGACGGCGGGTGCCGATCCCGGTGAACGCGCTCACCGGCGTCATCGCCGTCGCCGCCGCCCTCGGGGTCGGCGAACTCGTCGCCGCGTTCATTTCCCCGGAATCCTCGCCGTACTTCGCCGTCGGATCGAGCGTCGTCGACCACTCGCCGCTGTGGATGCGGGAGTGGGCGATCAGCACCTTCGGCACCTCCGACAAGCTTGCGCTGTTCGTGGTGATGGGCGTGGTCATCGTGATCCTTGCCGGGGCGTGCGGGGTGGCCGAACGCCGCCGACCACCGATCGGGTCGATCGTCATCGTGGTGTTCGCGATCGTCGGTGTCGTCGCGTCCCTCGGGCGCCCCGGGGCGTCGGCGACGTACATGCTGCCGTCGTTGTTCGCAGGGGCGGCCGGGGTGATCGCCTTGCGGGTACTCGTCGGCATCCTCGACGCCGACGCGGACACGACCCGGGCCCATACAGCCCCGTCCGAGCACCCCGACGACGGCACCGGAGTGCTGCACGCGCCCGCCTCACGCCGCTTCGTCCTCACCGCCGCCGGGATCGCCGCGGCCGCCGTCGCCGTCGGCGCGCTCGGACGGACGCTGCTCGCCGGTGCCGCCAAGACCATCGCCGACCGCAACGCGCTGCGGCTGCCCGCCCCGGCCTCCCCCGCACCGCCGGTACCGGCGTCGGCCGACATCGGGGTACCGGGCGCGACCCCGTTCGTCACGGGCAACGCCGACTTCTACCGGATCGACACCGCCCTGCAGGTCCCGCAGTTGACCACCGGCGACTGGCAATTGCGGGTGCACGGCATGGTCGACAACGAGTTCACCCTCTCCTGGGACGACCTGCTGGCGATGCCGATGACCGAACGGCTGGTCACCCTGACGTGTGTGTCCAACGAGGTCGGCGGCGACCTGATCGGCAACGCCCGCTGGCTCGGGGTCGCGATGAAAGACCTCCTCGACCGCGCGGGCGTGCGCCCCGGCGCGAACATGCTGTACTCCACCAGCTCCGACGGATGGACCTGCGGCACACCGGTATCGGCGATCACCGACAACCGGGACGCATTGCTGGCGATCGGGATGAACGGCCAGCCGCTACCGGTCGAGCACGGCTACCCGGTGCGGCAGGTGATCCCGGGTCTCTACGGATACGTCTCGGCCACCAAGTGGGTCGTCGACTGGGAGCTCACCACCTTCGACAAGGCGCAGGCGTACTGGACCTCGCGCGGGTGGTCACAGCTGGGACCGATCAAGATCTCCTCTCGTATCGACCGGCCGTCGAGCTCGGATCTGCCTGCCGGACAAGTGGTCCTGGCCGGTACCTCGTGGTATCAACACACCGGCATCGCCGCCGTCGAGGTCCGCATCGACGACGGCCCGTGGGAGCAGGCGACGCTGGCCGCCGACTACAGCGACGACACCTGGCGGCCGTGGAAGTACGTGTGGCAGGCCGGTGCCGGGCAGCACAGGGTCACGTGCCGGGCGATCGGCAAGGACGGAGCGGTGCAGACCTCGGCGACCGCCGACCCGGTGCCCGACGGCGCGACCGGCCTGGATTCGCGGACCTACTCGATATCCTGACCAGGCGCAGCCGCGTCGCGAAGCGCAACGCGGCCATCGCGGCGCCCTCCCGGTTCGCTCGCCTCTCGACGCGAGCGGGGCTGTCGCGAGCCGGAGCTGTCAGGCGCCGGGTTCGACGACGGATCTCTCAGGGAGCGTCATAGGCATGGGTACGGGCGGACCGGCGCCGCGGGCACCCGGCCACGGGCGTGTAGCCGCAGATCGGCTCGACCCGGCTGAGCGCCGAGGACAGCCGACGCCCGCAGAACTCGCGGCGTTGTTCGCCTCGCTCGGCCGACCCGCTCACTGGCGGCAACGAGTGGGCAATCCGGGCATGGGCCTCGTCAAAAAAGGTGAGCAAGTCAACGCGGTTGATCAGCGTCAGCTGAGGTCATGTTATGTTCGTCGCACGTTTTTCTCAGGCGGCGACGCAATCCGTTGCCCCACCCCGACCGCATCGCTGCGGTACGGCCGATCAGCGCACCGACCGGGCCGATCGTTCGTCGTCGTCGATGCGCACCTGACAAGTCGCAACGTAATGAGTCGTTCGACAACAACCGACGACAACGAAAGACAACGAATAGCAATGAGTGTGGGTGTCGTGCGCGAAACGGCCTCCGGAGAGCGTCGCGTGGCGCTGGTCCCGAAGGTCGTCGCGTCGCTGGTGGGCAAGAAAGTCCCCGTGATCGTGGAAGAGGGCGCCGGTCTCGGGGCGCTGATCCCGGATTCCGAATACCTCGATGCGGGGGCAACGATCGGTGATCCGTATTCCGCTGATGTGGTGCTGCGGGTATCGCCGCCGTCGGATACAGAGATCGGCGCGTTGCGCAGCGGTCAGAAACTGATCGGCTTCCTGTCTCCACGCAACGCCGATAACAAGATCGGTGCGCTGCGTGACGCGGGGGTGGAGGCCTACGCCGTCGAGGCGATCCCCCGTATTTCGCGCGCACAGGTGATGGACGCGCTGAGTTCGCAGGCCAATGTCTCGGGCTACAAGTCGGTCATCGTGGCCGCCGATCTGTCGACGCGGTTCTTCCCGATGCTGACCACCGCAGCGGGCACGGTGAAGCCGGCGACGGCGCTGATCCTCGGTGTGGGTGTGGCGGGCTTGCAGGCGTTGGCCACGGCCAAGCGTCTGGGCGCGCGGACCACCGGCTACGACGTGCGACCCGAGGTTGCCGAGCAGGTGCGTTCGGTCGGTGCCCAGTGGCTCGATCTGGGTATCGACGCCGCCGGTGAGGGCGGATACGCCCGAGAGCTGACCGAGGATGAGCGGGCCCAGCAGCAGCAGGCGCTCGAGGACGCGATCAAGGGTTTCGACGTGGTGATCACCACCGCGTTGGTGCCGGGTCGGCCGGCTCCGCGCCTGGTCACCGCCGCTGCGGTGGAGGGCATGAAGCCGGGCAGCGTGATCGTCGACCTGGCCGGGGAGACCGGCGGCAACTGCGAGCTCACCGAGCCCGGGCAGACCGTCGTCAAGCACGACGTCACCATCACCTCGCCGTTGAACCTGCCGGCCACCATGCCCGAGCACGCCAGTGAGCTCTATGCAAAAAACCTGTTCGCTCTGATTGATCTGATGCTCGATGAATCCGGTTCGCTGGCACCGGATTTCGAGGACGAGGTCATCGCCGCTGCGTGCGTGACACGTGACAAGGAGCCCTCGGCCTGATGTATACCGAACTATTCGCCAATATCGCGATTCTCGTTCTGGCGGGATTCGTGGGTTTCGCCGTCATCTCGAAGGTTCCCAACACCCTGCACACCCCGCTGATGTCGGGGACGAACGCCATCCACGGCATCGTCGTGCTCGGTGCGCTGGTGGTGCTGGGATCGCTGCCCGCCGACGCCAACTGGGGCGTGCGCATCATCGCGTTCGTCGCGCTGGTGTTTGGAACGCTCAACGTGGTCGGCGGGTTCGCCGTCACCGACCGCATGCTGGGCATGTTCAAGGGTAAGAAGGAGGCCGGTAAGTGAGCACCACCACTGTTGCGCTCTCAGTCCAGGACATGATCGGCGCCGGTGACTCCGGGCAGGTCTCCGAGGCCCTCGGGTACGGTGTCACCGCGCTCTACATCGTCGCGTTCTCACTGTTCATCTATGGCCTGATGGGTTTGACCGGTCCGAAGACCGCGGTGCGCGGCAACTGGATCGCCGCGGTCGGCATGGGCATCGCGATCGTCGCGACGCTGCTCGGCGTCTACAACAACGCCGGCGATGCCGGAGTGCCGGGTATCAACTGGATTCTGATCGTCGTCGGCCTCCTGGTCGGCGTGGGGCTGGGCATTCCGCCGGCGCTCAAGACCAAGATGACCGCGATGCCGCAGCTGGTGGCGCTGTTCAATGGCGTCGGCGGTGGCACCGTCGCGTTGATCGCATGGTCGGAGTACATCGAGTCCGATGGCTTCACCCAACTGCACGAGACACCCGACGTGCACGTCATCATCGGGTCGCTGTTCGCGGCGATCATCGGTTCGATCTCGTTTTGGGGCTCGCTGGTGGCGTTCGCGAAGCTGCAGGAGCTGCTGAACAAGAACTTTGAGAAGACGGTGGTCAAGGCCGCCAAGGCCTTCCAGTTCGCCAACATCGTCCTGGGCATCGCGGCCATCGCGATCGCCGTCTACATCGGTGTCTCGGCCGATTCGACGTCGGCCACGCCGTGGTACTGGATCGTGGCGCTGCTCGTGGTCGCCGGCGTGATGGGCCTGTTCGTGGTGTTCCCGATCGGCGGCGCCGACATGCCGGTGGTCATCTCGCTGCTCAACGCGATGACGGGTCTGTCGGCAGCGGCGGCGGGTCTCGCGCTCAACAACCAGGCGATGATCGTGGCCGGCATGATCGTCGGCGCTTCGGGTTCGATTCTCACCAACCTGATGGCCAAGGCGATGAACCGGTCGATCCCGGCCATCATCTTCGGCGCGTTCGGCGGCGGTGACGACGCCGGCGTCGGTGGCGGTGGCGCCGAGGGCGGCACGGTCAAGGCGACCTCGGCCGCGGACGCCGCGATCCAGATGGCCTACGCCAACCAGGTGATCGTGGTGCCGGGGTACGGCCTCGCGGTCGCGCAGGCCCAGCACACCGTCAAGGAGATGGCGACCCTGCTCGAGGCCAAGGGCGTCGAGGTCAAGTACGCCATCCACCCGGTTGCCGGCCGGATGCCCGGACACATGAACGTGCTCCTGGCAGAAGCGGACGTGCCCTACGACGCGATGAAGGAGATGGACGACATCAATGGCGAGTTCGCTCGCACCGATGTCGCGATCGTGATCGGCGCCAACGACGTCACCAACCCGGCGGCGCGCAACGATCCGGGCTCCCCGATCCACGGCATGCCGATCCTCAACGTCGACCAGGCGCGATCGGTGATCGTACTCAAACGCGGCATGAGTTCCGGGTACGCCGGCATCGAGAACCCGCTGTTCTATCTCGATCACACCTCCATGCTGTTCGGCGACGCCAAGAAGTCCGTCGACTCGGTCATCGAGGAGCTCAAGGCTCTCTAGGGTGTGTCTCCCGATTCTCCTGCCAAGACCCGCAAAGGGAATTGGGAGACACACCCTAGACGTCCGTCCCCGACGCCCCGCCTGCAGGGCGATGCCGCTGGTCATGTGAGCCGCGGTGTCCGCCACCCAGGGCGGGGCGTCGTTGTGTGCCGGTGTCGGCCTTGTCGTGTCTCGGTGTTGTCGAACCGAGACCGTCGGTGATCGAGATGAGACCGGCTCCGGCTGGCAGCCGCGCACCCACCTGGCCCTACTGTTACTTTGGTGACTGGTGTGACCAGAGTGAAAGTGCGGTTTCGTCGAAACACGGAGGTCGTCCTTGCGGCGTCGGCGGTCACCGGTGTCGTTGTCGGAACCCTGCCATCGTCCTCGGAGGATCACCTAACGACGGCAGCGGTCAGTGTCGACCCGGTCAGCCTCTACAACGCCGCGCAGCAGAAGTTCTCCGCCGGTGACGTGCCGGCCGGCCTCACCGACCTGCGGCAGGCGCTGACGCTGTGGCCGGCGGACGGGCAGTCGTTGGCGCTGCAGGCCATCTGGGCCGATCAGGAGTCGGATACCGCAGTGGGGAGTGCGGCGGTGAATAGACTGTCGGTGATCAATCCGTTGCTGGCCAGACCGCCCGGTCCATCATCGACGGCGTCACCTCGGCCGCGGCCATCGTGCCGAGTACCGAACCCACGACGGTGTCGGGAAATCCGGCCATCGTCATTCTCGGCTTCGGGCTGTCGCCGCAGGGCAAGCGTGGCCCCGGAATTGATCAAGCGACTCGCGCCAGGCAAGGCCGAGGCGGCAGTGATGCCGACGGCCACGGTCATTGTCACCGGCGGCAAGCCGCAGAACGGGATCACCGAGGCCGCGGTGATGAAGAAATGGCTGATCGACAACGGGATCGATGCCTCGCGCATCCTCACCGAGGACTCCTCGGTATCCACCGTCGCCAACGCGCAGAACTCCGCCAACCTCCTGGCCGCACGCGGCATCCGCGACGTCATTCTGGCCACCTCGCCCAACCATATCCGTCGCGCCGCAGCCGATTTCGCGGCGACCGGGTTGCGTGTGGTCCACTCGGTCACCACCGACACCGATCTCGCGAAGAACGCGACCCCGCTACCCAAGGACAAGCAGACAGGTATTCGCGTCGAGGCCACGCGTACCGGCGGCATCCCGGCGAGCCGAACCCCGCTGTTGCCCGCAGATCAGTTACCCGACGTCGGGCCGGGTCTCATCGGCGATATCGGCGACAAGATCCTCAATGAGCTACTGGAGTCGGGGGTCGAGCGGCGGACCGTAGCGCGGTCGGTCGACCGATGAGTTCGGGAGTGCCGAGGTGTCCGTTGTGGCACCACCCCACCAGGTCGGGTTCGACCAGCCAGGAGGGCATCATGAACACCATCGACTCGACCACCGCCATCGGCACCACCACCACTGAATCGCGACGAGCCGTTCATAGACAGCATCTTTCAGTTGGTGCGCCGTCGCGACGACAGTCTCATATCACGAGCCCGCCACACGATGACGTCGAACATAATCGTCACCGTATTGCGACGGTTATCACCCTATTTCACTGCATCTGGGTCAGCACGGATGTCACGCGCCATCGGTACTTTCGGCTTCCTTCGAGAATCGGGGATCGCGATGACACACCGCGACCACCGGAGGAAGGTCTGCGGCCGATGATGTACCGATCGGAAGGGGTATCTCGGCCACCGATGCGATCGTTCAAAACATCACCGAGCGAAAATGGGTGATGAGACGGTCGCCGTCGATCAGGTGAAATGCGATGCCCGGTGGCTGGCCCCGGTTGATGATCTCGGTGCCCTCGAACGGGAGGTTCAGCGTGGAAGCGACGCCCGGGGCAATGGCCAGGGGTCGGTCGGCGAAGCGGGTGACGCACGCCGAATGTGCATGACCGCACACGAAGCCGACAATATTCGGGTGGGTTCTCACGAGCTCGGCCAGACGTTCCTCATCGGTTTGGCGGATGGTGTCCATGAAGGTCATGCCGATGGTGACGGGAGGATGGTGAAAGGCCACCAGGACTCGGGTATGGGCGCCGACGGCGTCGATCTGCGCCGACATCCACGTGAGGGTCTCATCGTCGAGATAGCCGTCGTTGCGACCGGGGATGGAACTGTCGACCGACAGCAATAGTACGTCCTCAAGGAGCAACGAGGCGTTGACCGGTGCCGTGCTGCGCTCGCTGCCGAGTACCTCGCTGAAGTTCTCCCGCAGGTCATGATTGCCGACGGTCACCAGCGTCGGCAGCGGTGAGTTCAGGATGCGATAGGCCTCGACGTACTCGCGTGGTGTGCCCTCGTCGGCGATGTCACCGGTGACCAGCAGTGCGTCGATTCCGTCGGCGCGCGCGTTGAGGTAGCTCAGGGTCGACTCGATCCGGGCACGGTTGAACCGTGTTCCGTTGAAATGGAGGTCGCTGATATGGGCAACGACGAACACTCACACTCCCTTGTCGACTGACCCCTGAGGCTAGCCGCATCAGATCACGCAGGCGCGCCGAGGGGGCGAACGTACGGCGCCGGGTGTGTGAGACAGCGTCCACGGCATCGACACTGATGTACCGCTGTCACCCTCGCCCGATGAGTCGACGTGGCGGGCAGATCGCCGCGCCCTACAACACCGGCAGTTCGCCCATCGCAGTATCCGGTCGTACCGACGGACCCCTCCAGGTAGCGTTGCGGTGCACCACTCCGGGCCAGGTGGCGTCGGCCGATACCGGCGGTGCGAGGTACGCCTCGGCGGGCCCGCCGGCCAGCGTGATGGTGTATCGCCCGGTGGTCTCGGTGATCGTTGCCCGTCGATCAGAGTTGATCGAGGGTGTGTCAGAGGTCGCCGGGGAGTTTGTCGCGCCGGATTCCTCGCCAGCTCGGATGTCGTAGATGACCGGTGCTCGTCCAATCCATGAACCGCACCTCGCCCACGATCTTCGGCAGTATCCACACGGCATTCGCCGCAACCGGCCGGTCCAGTTTGTCCAGAAACGGCGACCGCCGGATAGTCAGTGGCTCGAGTTCTTCTGCGAGAGCACTGAGCTGGGCCTCGGTGAAGCCGGTGCCGACCCGACCCACATAGCGCAATCCGGTCTCCTCGGGCAGTCCGAGCAGCAGCGAGCCGATGGTGTGCGCACGGTTCCCACGGCCCGGCCGCCATCCGCCGATCACCACTTCGATGTCGCTCCAGTTCTTGTGCTTGAGCCACGAATTCGAGCGTCGACCCTGCTGATAGGTCGACGAACGACGTTTTGCGACGACGCCTTCCATTCGGTGTTCCCGGCTGTACTCGGCGGCCGCGGCGCCCGGCCCGCGTAGCAATGGCGGTACCTCGACGTAACGGGATCGCCGGAAGGCCGGGGCGAGCTCTTCGAGCAGCTCGCGTCGCTGCGACCACGGTTTGCGCAGCAGTGACGTCCCGTTGAGGTAGAGCAGGTCGAACAGATACAGCTTGAGGGTGACGTCGTCAACGGCCGATCGGCGGCCGGCGAGCAGCGTGAAATTGGTGCGGCCGGTCGCGTCGAGGGCGACGACCTCCCCGTCCAGGACGACATCGATGAGTCCGAGTTCATCAGTGATACATGCGAGTTCGGGGAAGTCGGCAGTCATGTCCAGGCCGGAGCGCGAGGTGAGCCGGAATTCGCCGCCGATACTACGAACCAGGATGCGGTAGCCGTCCCACTTGCCCTCGAAAGCCCAGTCCTTCGAGTCGAGCTTCTCGATGGATTCATCGGTGGCCAGCATCGGGCGCGGATCACGCAAACTCTCCGGCACGATCGGCCGTGGTTCGTCGCTCATCAGGTGAGCGAGCCAATTCTTGTCGCCGGTCTTGATCAGTGCGTACCGGCCCTGGACGCGGTTACCGTGTAGCCGGACGATGATCTCGTCGTCACGCCACTTCTCGGTCTCGTAGGTGCCGCGATCCCAGATCTCGACGTGCCCGCCGCCGTACTCACCGGCCGGGATGTCACCGGCAAAGTCGGCGTAATCCATCGGATGGTCCTCGGTCTGCACGGCGAGGCGGTTCTGATCGGGATCGTCGGGCAGATTCTTTGGCACGGCCCAACTCACCAGCACGCCATTGTGCTCGAGCCGGAAGTCGTAGTGCAATCGGCGGGCGTGGTGTTCGTGGATCACGAAGATCGGCCCACCCGGCTCGTTCTCGCGCGACACTCGGGTCCCTTCGGCCCCAGATCGTGATCTCTTGAATCCGTTGTCTCTGAACCTTGTGTCACCGAAGGGCTCCGGGGTGGCCGCGGCGTTGCGTTTGCGCCGGAACTCGCGCAGGTTGATCACCTGGCTGCGCTCGGTGGAATACGACTCCGGTTGTGCCACATCGGCAGCCGAATCACCCGACTTCTCCGGACCGGCGGGGACCCCGGCGTCATCGAGCCCGGCGAGGAGATCGCCCCACTCCTCGATCCGCTCGAGGACGTCGGGGTAGAGCAGCTGCGTCAGAGCAGGATCGGCGATCTCGTCCCACGTTCGTGGTGCGGCCACCCAGGGCTGCTCGCGGCCCCGCAGCGAATACGGCGCGAGTGTGGTCTTGGACGCGCTGTTCTGACTCCAATCGATGAATACTTTGTGGGGCCGTTCGGATTTTGCCATGATCGCGGTGACTCGATCGGGATGTTGCTGGGCCAACGAGGTCGCTATCTGCTTGGCGACCGTCCGCGCCGAATCCGCCGACACCGGCGTCGGGAACCTCGCATACACGTGAATTCCCTTGCCGCCACTGGTGACCGGATACGAGTCCAGTCCGGCGGAGTCGAGCATGTCGTGGATGTCTCGGGCAACCTCACCGCACTCGGCGAGGGAGACCCCGGGCCCAGGATCGAGGTCGAGGACGAGGCGGTGGGTCTTGGGGCCCTCGGCGGCGTCGTCGGCGCGGGCGCCGTCTCGAAGCAGCCGCCATTGCGGCGTATGCAACTCGAGTGCCGCCATCTGGGCGAGCCACACCAGTGTTGCGGGTGAATCGGCCACGACGTATTCGATGATCCGACGGCTGTGGGTGACCCCGCGCCGGGTGACCCAGTCGGGAATGCCCTCGGGAACCGACTTCTCGAAGAACGGGGTGGACTCAACGCCATTGGGCCAGCGTTTGCGGGTGAGGAGACGATCGGCGAGATGGGGGAGCATCACCTCGGCGACCCGAGCGTAGTAGTCGATGACATCGAACTTGCGGGTGCCGGTCGACGGGTAGAGCACCTTGGCCAGGTTGGTCACCGCGATGGTGTGCCCATCCACCTCGAGTGTCTGCGCGGACGCCATGGTTCAAGCCTGCCACGTCCTGGAAGATGGACGTGGGACCCGCAGAGACAGGGTGAGGATGGCACAATGGCGACCATGCGCTCGATCTGGAAGGGCGATTTGAGCTTTGGTCTGGTCAACGTGCCGGTCAAGGTCTATTCGGCCACGGAAAGCCACGATCGGAAGTCCTATCAGGTCGACTCCTCCGATGGCACCCGTATCCGCTATCGACGGGTCCGGGAGGGTACCGACACCGAGGTCGAGTTCTCCGACATCGCCAACGCCTACGAATCCTCGACGGGCGACACGGTGATCCTCACCAAAGATGATCTCGCGTCCCTGCCGGTGCAGAAGAGTCCGGAGATCTCGATTCTGGAATTCGTGCCGGTCGACCAGGTCGATCCGATCTACTTCGACAAGCCCTACTATCTCGAACCGTCGTCCAAGTCACCGAAGGCCTACGTGTTGCTCGCGCGGGCTCTGCTGGAGACCGACCGGCTCGCCATCGCGTCATTCACGTTGCGCAGCCGGACCCGGATGGCGGCGTTGCGAGTCATCGAGCCCGGCGTGATGACGCTGCAGACGCTGTTGTGGCCCGATGAGGTTCGCAAGCCCGATTTCGGGTTCCTCGACGACGACGTCGAGATCCGGGACCAGGAACTGGCGATGGCGTCCTCGTTGATCGACTCGATGGCGCAGGACTACGACCCAGGCGAGTTCTCCGACACCTACCAGGAAGAGCTGGCAAAGCTCATCGACGCGAAATCCGATGGCTCCGAGGCATTCCCGGAAACCGAGGAGGATTCCGCCGAGGACGAGGACTCCGAGGTCGCCGACCTACTCGCCGCGCTGCGGGCATCGGTGAAGGACCGCGGGCCGGGCGAGGAGTCCGCCGCCGCCGACTCATCGAGGACGTCGGCGACGAAGGCCGCCAAGAAGGCTCCGGCGAAGCCGGCGGCCGCCAAGAAGGCCCCAGTGAAGAAGGCGCCGGCAAAAAAGGCGGCGTCGTCAGAATCCGCCGACGAGCCGAAGTCCGCGGCAAAGAAGACCTCACGCCGCGCGAGCTGAGCCGCTTGCCACGAAAAATGGGTGGCCGCCGAGGACTGGTGTCGGGCACGCTCGTGAGGTGAGTTCCTCGACGTCCACACTGCCGCGCGCGCTGCGTCCCTTCGGCGGTGGTCAGTACCGGTTGCTGGCAACGGGCCTGATGTTCGCGTTGTTTTCCGACGGCGTGTGGACGATCACGCTGGTGTGGCAGGTCATCGGTCTCGGCGGGGGACCGGGCCAGGTGTCGCTGGCGACCGGCTTGGCCGCGGTCGGCATGGTCATCTCGACGCTGGCCGGCGGGGTGCTCGCCGACCGCGTGTCCCAGCGCTCCATCATCGTCGGGCTCGAGGTCGTCAAGATGGCGGTCTTCGCGATCGTGGCGTTCTGCGGGATCGGCGGGGTCCTGACGATGCCCGTCGTGGCGGCGGCGGCCGTCGTAGGCGGGATCACCACGGGCATGTACTACCCCGCATACTCGGCGTTGTTGCCGGGGATCGTCGCCGCCGATGAACTCCAGGCCGCCAACGGCATCGAGGGCATCATCCGGCCGGTGCTGTTCCAGGCGGCCGGCCCGATGATCGCCGGAGTGGTGATCGCTGCCGCCGCCCCCGCCCAGGCGGCGCTGGTCGCGGCAGCGGCCAGCGTGGGTTCGGCCTTGTGTTACCTGCGGATGCGGCCGGCACCGTTGCGTCGTGACCCGAATGCTTTGCGCGGTCCCGCGGTTGCCTCGATGGTCACCGATCTGGCCGAGGGATTCGCCTACCTGTGGCGCACCCCGTGGTTGTGGTCGACGCTGTTCTTCGCGACGATTCTCGTGCTCGCGACGATGGGGCCGATCGAGGTACTCATCCCGTTCGCATTGCAGGAGCGGGTACACGGCGGTGCCGGTGACCACTCACTGGTGCTCGCGGCCTTCGGTGCGGGCGCCGCGCTCAGCTCGCTGGTGTTCGCCTCGATCCCGATGCCGCGGCGATACCTCACGTTGATGTTCGGGCTGTGGGGTTGGTCGTCGATTCCGTTGGTGCTCATGGGTGTTGCCGGGCACACCTGGGTGTTCATCGTTGCCGGATTCATCATGGGTGTGCTGTTCGACGGGCCGATGGTGTTGTGGGGCACGCTGTTACAGCGCCGCGTCCCGCCGGCACTGTTGGGTCGGGTGGCCAGCCTGGACTTCTTCGTCTCGGTGGTGCTGATGCCAGTGTCGATGGCGTTGGCGGCCCCGGTCAGCCACGCGATCGGACTCACCGCGACATTCGTGGTGTGCGGGCTGGCGCCGGCGCCCTTTGCGGTGGTCTTCTACGTCGCGGCACGCCTGTGGCGTGACGAGATTGATCACCCGCTCGATTTCTCGTCCCCCGGGCCGGCCATCGCGGTGATGCACGAGGAGATGTCGGCGTCGGCGTATGTCGACGCCCAGCGCGCCGGGGTGTCCGATCAGGACTGATCCGCTGCGCCGAGGAACTCCGCGGCGGCCTCCACGATCGCGTGCGTCAGCGCCGAGAGCAGGGGCGAGGCGAGTGTCCAGTACTGCCAGTAGAGCGGGACATCGACGCGCCGGTCGGTGAAGGTGACCAGGCGACCCGCGTCGAGCGCGTCGGTGATTTGCACCCGCGGGACCGCGCCCCAACCCATCCCGTATTCGACCGCTCGGTGGTACTCGCTGGAGGCCGGGATGTAGACCGCAGGCGGATCGGCGGGTGCTGGACTGAGCATGCGCAATACTTCGCGCTGCAATGTGTCGCTGCGGTCGTACTGCACCATCGGCGCCCGGGCCAGCGCGGCCTCCGTCGGGCCGTCCGGCATCCATCGGGCCAGGTAGTCCGGGGTGGCGACGGGGATGTAGCGCATGACGCCGAGCATCTGCATCCGGCAGCCGCGGATGCGGTCCGGGACGGAGCTGATGGCTCCCAAGACCTCACCGCTGCGCAGATGCTCGGCGTTGCGGCTCTCGTCGTCGCGGATCACTTCGACGGCGGCCGGGTGGCCGTGGTGGAACCGGGCCAGTGCGGGCAGCAGCCATGTGGCCAGTGAATCGGCGTTGGCCGCGATCGGCAGATGCACGAGGGACTTGTCGGCGTCGTGCGCGCCGGAGGTGGCTCCCGCCAGCTCCAGGTGCGCCTCGGTGGCCAGGAGTTCCCACTGTTCGGCCAGACGGAGCAGCACCTCCCCGTCGCGCGTTGCCCGCACCGGTTTGGTGCGCTGGACCAGCACCCGACCGACGGAGTGCTCCATGGCCTTGATGCGCTGGCTGATCGCCGACGGCGTGACGTGCAACTGTGCCGCCGCGGCCTCGAAAGTGCCCGCACGCAACACGGTCGCCAGCGTATGTAGGCCGTCCTGACTGAGATTCATATGAAGTCATTCTAATGATTCATGAGAAACATTTGCTGGCCTTCGGATTGGCGCGATCCTAGCGTCGAAGTCATGAACGCATTCCTGCTGCCGGCACTGGCCGGACTGCTGACCGGCGCCGGGCTGATCATCGCCATCGGACCGCAGAACATCTTCGTCCTGCAGCAAGGGGTGCGACGTGTCCATGTGGCCCCGGTGGTGGCGGTCTGCGCGATCTCCGACGTCGTGCTGATCACCGCGGGGGTGGCCGGCCTCGGCGCACTAGTGAGCGCCCACCCGAGCGTGGTGACCGCGGCCAAGTACCTCGGCGGGGCCTATGTGATCGTGCTCGGGGTGATGGCCGCCCGACGCTGCCTGGCCAGTCGGGAGGCGATTGTGGAGAACGCCGGTGAGGTCGCCACGGCGAGCCGCTGGGCGGCCGTAGGCACGGCGTTAGCCCTCACCTGGCTCAATCCACACGTCTATCTCGACACCGTGCTCACGATGGGTGCCATCGCCAACAGTCATGGAAATGGCAAGTGGTTCTTCGCAATCGGCGCCTGCTGTGCGAGCCTGATCTGGTTCTCACTCCTGGGCGGCGGCGGTCGCCGCATGGCACCGATTTTCGCCACACCCGTCGCATGGCGCATCCTCGACGCCGTCGTCGCCGTGGTCATGATCGGCATGGGCGCTGCGCTGGTGGGGTCGGCGTAGGGCATCGACACCGGTGCGTTTGTGTGTCGACCTCGGCGATGTGTGTCCTGCAGGACACACAAACCCGAAGTCGGCACAGATTCGCAGCGCCTCGCGGGCTCAGACCAGGCCGTGCCGATACGCGTAGGCCACCAGCGCCGCACGGTCGCGGCACGCGGTCTTGGCGAGCAGGTGATTGACGTGGGTCTTGACGGTGCTCACGCCGACGACGAGGTGCGCGGCGATCTGTTGATTTGACATCGCCTGTGCGATCAGACCGAGCACCTGCACCTCGCGCTCGGTAAGGCCGTCGGGCGCCTCGGTCGGTGCTGCCGGCGCTGCCGATCGCTCGTGGGCCAAGACCGCGCGCAACGCCTTCTCGTCGAGCATCGACCGACCGCCGGCCGCGGCGAGCACCGCCGCCTCGATGGCCTCGGGATCGGCGTCCTTGTTGAGGAAGCCGACGGCCCCGGCGTCGAGGGCCTCGACGATCGTGGTGTCGTCGTCGTAGGTCGTCAATGCGACTGCGGCAGTGCGTGATCCGTCGGCGCGTAGCCGTCGTATTCCCTCGACGCCACCGATGCCGGGCATGCGGAGATCGGTGAGCAGTACGTCGGGGTCGGTCTCGGCGACGAGGTCGAGGGCCGATTCGGCCGAGGCCGCCACCCCGAGGACATCGATGGTGTCGAACAGCGAGAGCATCGACCGCAGGCCCTCGCGCACCACGGTCTGATCGTCGGCAATGACCACCGTCACCGTCACGTCATCACCCTCACGTCGTCACCGCCATGATGAGCTCGAAACCTTCCTCGCACGGGCCGTGGGTCAGCCTACCGCCGGCCGCCGCGACCCGTTCGGCGAGACCGGCCAAACCGTATCCGCCGCTGTCGTGTTCGCGATCGGTGAACCCGTCGGGATCGCCGACGGAGAGCATCCGGAGGCCCTCGGGTCCGAACTCGATGCGCACCGGTGCGCCCGCGGCGTGGCGTAACGAGTTGGTCAGCCCCTCCATCACCACCGATCGAGCGATTGCGGCCCATCCGGTGTTGAGATCGTCGGGCGAACCCGCGACCGCCACCTGCAATCCGGTTGCTGTACCGAGGCGTTTCAGGGTCGGCTCCAGCCAAGCGCTCAACGGTGCGGCGCCCGCAGCGGGCCCGTCGCGCAACGATCGGACCGCTTCTCGGGCCTCACCCAGGCCATCTTTCGCCAAGGTTGTTGCGGTGTCCAGCTTTTCGGCGAGTTCGGCCGAAACGCCCTCGCGTCGGGCGACGAGCGCCGCGCCCTGCAGGGTGATGATCAACCCGGACAAGGTGTGGGCGAGTACGTCGTGGAGTTGGGCGGCGAGCACCCGACGGTTCTCCGCCTCGACGGCACGCGCGCGCTCGGAATCGATGATCTCCCGTTGTGCCGCAGCGACTTCGGCGACCTCGCGCCGATAGCGCCGAAGATGCACCCAGCCGAACACCACCACGGCGACCATCAGGTTGATCGCCAGCGTCTGGCCGGAGTGAGGTAGTTGCCACCAGTGGACCGTCAGTGCGAGCATCGGGACGGCGGCCAGGGCGGCGGTCATGGTGAGGACAACGGGCGCGAGCGCGGACGCGGCCACCCCGAGCTGGGGAACCCACAGGGTCGCGCCCCCGGCGAAGGCGACGCCGACGATCGAGGTGGCCCCGATGACGATCGCCGAGTCGCCGAGTGAGGTGGAGGGGAGAAAGCGCGGCTCGGCCGTGGGATGCATGCCCCCACGCACCAGGCAGACCACCAGGACCGCGGTGGCAATCCAGCCCGGCGCTGCGCGCCACGGTGGCACCGATGTCGTGTCGAGTACTGCCGAGACGATCACCAGCGCGCAAACCACATACCGCACCGCAAGGATGTCGGGGCTCGCCCGTCCGGGGTTGAGAACACGCGCAATCCTGGGCACGACTTACCGTATCGAGAGTGTGCCCGCTCGCCGAGTCGCACGCGTGGAGATCAACCCGGAATCCACCCGGGGGTGGACGACCTCGTCGCGAGAGTTCGCCAGAGTGAAGGCATGACAACAAACACAGCTTTGCCCATCGCGATCGGCGTCATCGTTCTCGGCTACATCTTCTACCGACAACTGATCGAGCGGCCGATCAAGGACAACCCGCTCAAACTTCCGGCGATCCTGCTGGTGATCGGTGTCATCAGCACCGTGAACTACCTGCAACACGTGTCGCAGGTGGCGGTTGGTGAGGTCGTCTCGACCCTGCTCGGGTTCGTCGTGGCCGCGCTCATCGCCGTTCCGCGCGGCTACACGATGCACATCTACCGCAACGCCGCGGGGGTGATGGTGCGACGGGGTAATGCGGTGACCATCGTGCTGTGGTTCGTTGCCATCGGCGCCCACCTGGCCATCGCGGTGTTCGGCCCGACGGCCTTCGGTGAGCCACGGGGCAGCCTCGGTGGGCTCGAGAGCGCGACGATCCTGGTGTTCCTCGGCATCAGCCTCGGGGTGCAGGGGCTCGTGGCGCGCAAGCGCGTGCTCGCCCACGGCCGGACCGCACACAGCCTCGCCGTGTGAGCGGTGCGTATCTTCGACTGCGATGCCCGACGACCGACGTTGCACGGGCTGGCGACACGAGGAGGCCGCGATGACCACGCCGGGGTGGGGACGTATCCGCCAGAACGACATCTACACCGCGGGCATTCACGACCGGCGTCCCACGGTGCCCACCGATTTCGCCGAACTCGAACGCCGTGCCCGCAAGGCGATGTCGGAGCGGGCGTGGGCCTACATCGCCGGTGGTGCGGGGGAGGGGCGGACGATGGCGGCCAACCGGGCGGCCCTGGATCGGTGGGCGATCGTGCCGCGCGTGCTGCGCGATGTGTCGCGGCGCAGCCTCGAGACCGAACTGTTCGGTGCCCGGCTCCCCGCGCCGATCCTGTTCGCGCCCGTCGGAGCGGGTGGGCTGGCCATGCGTGACGCCGACGTCCACATCGGGCACGCGGCCGCCGAACTCGGTGTGCCCTACATCTTCTCCAATCAGGGCAGTGTGCCGATGGAACGGGTGGCCGCGGAGATGGATCGTGTGAAATCCGGTGCGCCACGCTGGTTTCAGCTGTACTGGTCCACCGACGACGATCTCGTCGACTCGCTGTTGCGCCGCGCCGAGAACGCCGGCGCCCAGGCCGTCGCCGTCACCCTCGACACCACGATGCTCGGGTGGCGACCCCAGGACCTCAACCGTGGGTCGCTGCCCTTCGCCCAGGGTGAGGGCATCGCCCAGTACACCTCCGATCCGCGGTTCACCGAGATCGTCGCAGGCCGCGCCGGGGGTGCGCCCGGCGAGAAACCCGAGATCTCCCTCGGCGCCCTGAAGACCCTGTTCTCCATTGCCCGCAACACGCCGGGAACGTTGCTGCGAAACCTGATCCGGCCCGAGCCGCGCGTGGGTGTGCAGACCTTCCTCGACATCTACTCGCGTCCGTCGCTGAGCTGGACCGAGATCGGCTCCCTGCGTGAGCGGACGTCGTTGCCGATCGTCCTCAAGGGAGTACTACACCCCGACGACGCCCGCGCCGCCGTCGACGCGGGTGTCGACGGCGTCATCGTGTCCAATCATGGTGGCCGCCAGATCGACGGCGAGATCAGCTCGCTCGACGCGCTCACCGACATCGCACCGGTCGTCGACGGGCGGTGCAAGGTCCTCGTCGACTCCGGGATCTACACCGGTGCAGACGCGTTCAAGGCGCTGGCCCTCGGCGCTGACGCGGTGTGCATCGGTCGTCCGCACATGTACGGGTTGGCGATCGGCGGCGCCGACGGTGCTCGTGACGTGGTGGCCAACATCATCGCCGAGCTGGATCTCACGCTCGGGCTGGCGGGGCTCACCTCGGTCGAGGAGGCGAGTGCCGACGCGCTGCGACGGATCTGACCCCGCCCACAATCTCAGACGAGTGGGCGCTTGGTCCGTATCCGCCACTTCACGTCGGCGAGCAGCAGGTTGAACGGGAAGGCGCGCAACGGCTTCGGCAGGCGTTGGATGATCGAGCGGGCAATCGCGTTGTGCACGTCGAAGAATTGCTGCTGCCACGGCTTCATCTCGATGCCCATGGCGGCGCGGAAGCCCTCGGGCAAGAAGCCGAGGGTGAAGATCTCCGAATGCCACCCGAACAGCCGGGAGACGATCGGGTGGGCGAACTCCATGCGAGCGATCGACATGAGGTGCTCGCCGATGACCGGATCGATCTCGAGCCGGTCGATCATGCCGTTCCAGTACTCGTCGAAGTCGGCGCGGGTCGCCGGCCACATTTCTCGGGGCATCTGCAGGGTGGTGCCCATGACGGCACCGGCCTGGTAGGCCTGTTCGGTGATCGCGTCGGGGTCACCGAAGATGCGCTGCACGTCCTCCCAGCCCTTGTAGAGGCAGGCCGCCACCCACAGCTGCAGTTCGGGATCGAAGGCGTTGTACTTCACCGGACTCTCGGGTGTGGAGCGCACCTTGGCGTGCGAGCGTCCGACCGCGCGGCGATAGGCCTTGCGCACCGTGGGATCGCCGCTGGCCGCGACCGCGAGGTAGGCGAGCGTGGTGCGGGTGCGCTTGACCGGATGCTTGAACAGGTTGCCCGAATCCACCCGGCTCTCGTAGACGCCGTAGCCGACGGCCGGCAGCGCCAGCTGCATGATCACGTTGGCCGGACCGGCCAGCGTCGCGATGCCCAGCATCTCCATGTTCGCCGCGGGCAGGGCGTCGAGCTCGGCCCGCGACATCCGCGCCGCGCGCGGCAGGAATTCGGTATCCGGGGCGGGAGCGGCGAGGTTGGCCTCGAGGGCGCTGTCGTGCGCCAGTGGTGAATCGCCGAGTGCCGCTGAATTACCGAGTGGCCCTGAATCGCCGAGTGCCGCGGCGTCTTGTGTGGTCATGTTCCGACCTCCGATTGGACCGGACGTACGCGACACCCCTCGAATCGCATAAATCTGGTAACGGATGTTTCCCGATTGATTGAACCTGTTCTCGCCGAACGATGTCAAGGGAGGATGACAAGATGGGAGCCGTGACCGACGGCTCCCCGCGCGATGCGCCACCGCAGGGCGAATCGGATGCCGTGCGCGCCGACCCGCACGCCGCCGGTGCGCCGCTGCGTTCCTACGGGGGTGTCGACGGCGACGAGCGCATCTCTCGTCGCAGGGCGGCGCTGATGGACGCGACGCTGGAACTCCTCGACGGTGAGGGGGTGGTGACGGTGCGCGGTATCTGCCGTGCCTCCGGGCTCAACCCCCGGTACTTCTACGAGAGTTTCGAGTCGGCAGACGCGCTGGTCGCGGCAACTTTCGACCGGGTGATCGACGAGATATCGGAGGCGGCGTTGACCGCTTTCGCCGCCGGGGTCGGCGTGGCCGGAAAGGTCTGCGGTGCCGTCGGCGCGATCGTCGACATCGTCGACGCCGACCGCCGTAAGGGACGGTTGCTGTTCTCGCCGTCCCTGCTGTCGCCGGTCGTGGCCGCCAAACGCAACGAATCCACCGGGCTGTTCGCAATGTTGACCGTGCACGCCGCCACCGACGCACTGGAGGCCGAGGTCGGTCCGGAGGCCATCGCCGCGGCCCAATTCCAGGTCGGGGGGCTCGGCCGCCTCGTCTCGGCGTGGCTTGACGACGAAATCCCGCTGGGTCGCGACGAGCTCGTCGCGCTGAGCGTGCGGCTGATGATGTCGCTGGTGGGTGCGGTTACCGATGGTGGTGACGATATGTTGGAGCCATGAGCGACGGAGTGGGTGACACAGGGGTCGAGGAGCCGACAGCGGATCCCCGGTCGGCTGATCCCGAGGGAACGCACGCGTCGACGGCCATGCCGACCACCTCGTCGTGGCGCGATTACGGCGAGGCCGAGCTGCCGGTGCCGTTGGCCGCAGCTTTGGCCGCATTCGCCGAGCACGGCTATCACGGCACCTCGGTCCGGGAGATCGCCGCACGTGCCGGACTGTCGGTGCCCGGGTTATATCACCATTACCCGTCCAAGCAGTCGCTGCTCCAGGGGCTGCTCGAGCGCACCATGACCGATCTGCTGGCACGTTCGGAGCAGGCGGTCCGCGAGGCGGGTCCGGAGCCGGTGAAGCGCTTCGATGCCGTCGTCGAGTCGCTGTTGCGTTTCCACATGTATCGCCGCGAGCAGGCCTTTGTCGGGTCGACCGAGATCCGCAGCCTCGAGGACTCCTATAAGCAGACCTACATCGGGCATCGGGACCGACAACAGCACATTGTCGACGAGATCGTCTTCGCCGGCGTGGCGGCGGGCGACTTCGAGACCGAGTACCCCAAGGACGCCGCGCGGGCTGTGGCCACCATGTGTGTCGGGGTGTCGACCTGGTTCAAGCTCGACGGCGAACTGGGCGCCGACGAACTGATCCGGCGAAACCTGGTTCTCGCCCGCGAGATCGTCGGTTACCGGCGGAGCTGACCGGAGCGCTTGACCTGCGACCGGTGGGATGGCAAGGTGTGGTCGACAGAGCGAACGCTCGGTCGGCGCGGGCTGATCGGGCTTCAGTGGAGGAGACCTCATGCCGATTGACCTGAGTTACGACGCCGACGTTGAGGATCTGGTCACCAAGACCTCCCGCTTCATCAAGGAGTATGTGCTGCCGATCGAGGAGCGCTTCGGTGGCGACATCGAGGCCGCGGGCGGCGACGAGATCCGCCGGGAGATGAACGCCAAGGCCAAAGCCGAGGGCATCTTCGCGCCGCACGCGCCGGTGGAGTTCGGCGGGCTCGGGCTCAACATGTCCGACCGCGTCCCGGTCTTCGAGGCAGCCGGTTACTCGACCTTCGGTCCGGTCGCGTTGCACATCGGCGCGCCCGACGAGGGCAATGTGCACATGCTCGCCCACATCGCGAGTGAGGAGCAGCGACACGCCTACCTCGCGCCCCTGGCTGCCGGCGATGTGCGCTCGGCGTTCGCGATGAGCGAGCCGGCTCCCGGCGCCGGCTCGGACCCCAACGCCCTCGCCACCACCGCCACCAAGGTCGATGGTGGCTGGAAGATCAACGGGGAGAAGCGATTCATTACCGGAGCCGACGGTGCCGGATTCTTCATCATCATGGCTCGCACGGCGGGTTCACCCGGCGACCGGGGCGGTGCGACGATGTTTCTCGCTCCGGCCGACCGCGAGGGCATCTCCGTGGGCCGCCACATCCACACCACCGACCGGTCGATGGTCGGCGGTCACTGCGAGGTCCGGTTCACCGATGTCTTCGTTCCCGATGCCGACGTGCTTGGTGAGGTCGACGAGGGATACCGCTATGCCCAGGTGCGGCTCGGTCCGGCCCGCATGACCCACGTGATGCGCTGGATGGGATCGGCGGTGCGTTGCCAGGATGTCGCCGTCGACTATGTCTCGCTCCGTGAGGGTTTCGGGGGCACGCTCGCTGACCTCGGCATGATCCAGCAGATGATCGCCGACAACGAGATCGACCTTGCCGCCGCCCGTGCCCTCCTGGTCAAGGCGTGTGCGGAGCTCGATCGCGGCGGCCACGCGTCCAACGAGACCTCGATCGCGAAAACTTTTGCTGCCGAGGCGTTCACCCGGATCGCCGACCGCTCCATCCAGATGTGTGGTGGTACAGGGGTCTCCGACGATCTGCCGCTGGCCCGCCTGCACAACGAGCTGCGACCCTTCCGCGTCTACGACGGACCGTCCGAGGTGCACCGGTGGGCGATAGCCCGCCGCACCATCGGTCGTGCCCGCAAGGCCGCTGCGGCCGCGGAGGCCGCCAAGTGAGCATCGCATTTGACCCCCGGAGTGTCCTCGATCCCGAGGTTCTACGAAAGTTTTTGAAAGACAACGATGTCGACGTCGTCGGTGATCTGCAGATCGATCTGGTCAGCGGCGGCAAGTCCAACCTGACGTTCTCGGTCACCGACGGTGTGAAGAAGTGGATTGTCCGTCGCCCGCCCACCGGAGGTCTCACGCCGTCCGCGCACGACATGGCGCGGGAGTGGACGGTGACCAGCGCGCTCGGTGCCACCAACGTCCCGGTGGCACCGACCGTCGCCTTCGACGCCGACGGCGCGATCCTCGGTGCGCCGTGCACCGTCGTCGAATTCATCGACGGAACCGTCATCCGGACCGCCGCAGAACTCGACGCGCTCTCCGATGCGGAGGTCGACCGCAATCTCGACGGTCTCGTCGCCACGCTCGCCGCGCTGCATGCCGTCGACTACGAGAAAGTCGGGCTAGGCGAATTCGGGCGCCCTGCAGGCTTTGCCGGCCGCCAGGTGAAACTGTGGGCGCGTCAGTGGGGCATCGTCAAGACCCGCGAGCTGCCCGATGTGGAGCGGCTGTGTGGCATCCTGTCCGACCGCGTCCCCACCGACGCTCGCGCGACCATCGTGCACGGCGACTACCGCGTCGACAACACCATCCTCGACGCCACCGACCCCGGAAAGGTTGCTGCGGTCGTCGATTGGGAGATGTCGACGCTCGGCGACCCGATCACTGACGTCGCCCTGATGTGCATTTACCGCGAACCGGTCTTCGACACTGTTCTCGGATTCGACGCCGCCTGGACCAGTCCGCGGTATCCCTCGGCCTCCGAGATCGCCCAGCGCTACGTGACCGCGACCGGAAACGACCTGGGGGACTGGGACTTCTACCTCGCGTTGGCGAGCCTCAAACTCGGTGTGATCGCCGAGGGTATCAGCCACCGCGCACGGGCCGGGGCCTCCCCGGAGGCCGGCGCCGAGCGCGCCTCGGAGGCGACGGCGGAGTTCATCGCCGCGGGGCTGCGATTCGTGGGGTGAGCACCCGGAGGTAGCCCTACCGGAAGGTCGCGACGCCGCCGTCGCGGTCGTCGAGGTGGGTGTGCTCGTTGAACGAGACCACCGAGACGCCGCGGCGCCCGACGATCAGCTTGGTCACCGACGCGTTGATCATCGCGCGTGCGACCGCGGGCCACTGCTGTGAGGGCACATCCCACAGGTCGGCGATCCACTGGGCGATCACGCCCGCCGAGGACACCACCAGCACCGTCTGGCCGCTGCCCGCGTGGGCGGCGGCGTCGTGCCCGGCGGCGTCCACCCGCTCGCGGAATGCGCGGTAGGTCTCGCCGCTGCCGTCGTCCGCGGCATCAGCGGTGCCATCGCGCCGGATCCAGGCCGACAGCGAATCGTCGAGTTTTTTCTGGTAGGCGCGACCGTCGGCGAACTCATCCGCGCTCGCCTCGCCGACCAGCGCCGGCAGCGCGTATTCGTTCCAGCGGGGGTCGATGACCGCCTCGGGGGTGTCGTCGAAGCGGCTCAGCACCCCGGCGAGGGTGTCACGCTGACGCGGCAGATCGCCGCAGATGGCCGTCGTGATCCGCGCCGTCTGCGCGGCCAGGAGATCGCCGGTCAGACCGGCCTGCACGATCCCGGTCGGGGTGAGCCCGCCGACCTCGCCGGAGGCGCTCGCGGCGTGCGACCCGACGACCCCATATGCCTGCGGGTCGGCCTGACCGTGCCGTACCAGATAGATGACACCCATGAGGCGAGCCTATTGGTGGCCCGGTGTCGGTGATCTCGAGGGTGGTCGATGACCTCGCGAGCATCGGCGGGGGGGCAGTCCGTGGCGACGATGCCCGTGTGCGTTCCCCGACACCATGCTCTCCGCGCGGTGCGGCTGCACCCCCAAGTTTCCGCAACCCCGACGTGCACGCCGGGGAGTTCGTGCGGAGGGACGGTGCGCAGATGGCCGGCGAACCGAGTGGCCGAAGCGAATGATGAATATCTGTCTCAGCGGTAACGTTGCGCTCGTTGAACACGATTCTTTGTTGCAGTGAACCGCGATGGATTGGTCGGGACTCCGGACGTGGTGGGGAGGGACTGCGGGGTGGAGAAGACGCACACAGCTAGGTCGAACCCCGGCAAATCACACGCTGGGCAGCAACGACGTGGGGTCGGTCGTGCGCCGCTGTGGGACCTCCTCCTCGAGTGGTCACGCTCCGGTGACGAGGGCCGGTGGCTGCGCGAGTTCTGCGCGCGACGCGGGTGGGGACGACTCCTGGCCCTCTGCTGCGCGCTCGGCGGGCTGGTGATGGCTCTGGCAGCGCTGCTCAACGCGATTGTCGGGGTCCAACTGGCCTACTCGAGCAGCCGGGTGGTGATGTGGATCTCCGTTGCGGTGGGGGTGCTGTGGGCGCTGCGGTGGCTGGGGCCGTGGCCGGGCCGGCGAGAGCTCATCGGGCTGGTCATCGTCGGGGACATCGCCATCGGCGCCGCATCCCTGCAACATTCCGACCGCATCACCGGCATCGCCGGGATCTCGTTCTTCGCCGTCCTCGGCGTCGTGGTCGCACTGTTCTCCACACCGAGCGTGCAGGCCGTCCACCTTGCGGTCACCGGCGCGGTGCTTGTGGTCCTGCTGGTTCTGCTGGCCCGGGAGCAGGGTGTCGCGGTGCTCGTCGGAGCGGGATTGCCGAAGGCACTGGGGGAAATGATGGTGTGTGCGGGCCTGCCGGTCGTGCAGTTCGCCTACTGGGTGACGCGGACGAACGCCGACGACTCGCTGTGCGATCCGTTGACCGGCGTCGCCAACCGACGTGGCCTCGACGAGCATCGGGCGCGCCTCGATGCCGAGTCCGTGGCGCACCCGGCTATCGGTGATGCGTGTGGCGTGATGCTGGTCGATGTGGATGACTTCAAACATGTCAACGACACCTTCGGGCACCCTACCGGCGACGCCGTGCTCACCCGGGTGGCCGCGGTACTCACCGAGGTCTTTGGTCCCGAGGCACTCATCGGGCGCGTCGGTGGTGACGAATTCGTGGTCATCGGCCGGGTCGGCGATCACCGGTTCCGGGCATGCGCCCGCGCCGCCGCCCGTGCCATCAGTGCGTTCCCCGATCCGCCGATCACGGTGTCGACAGGAATAGCTACCGCAGCAGAGCCCTTGTCGGCCAGCCTGTTCGACGAGCTGATGGAACAAGCCGATCAGGCCATGTACCGGGCGAAGGGTCGCGGGAGCACGCGACGAGATGGGGCGGCCTCGGAGAACATCGCCTAAGGGGTTGGTGATCTAATCGGGCTGGTGCAAAGGGCTGGGGATGCTTGCGGCAGGGGCGTCGTACGGGGTGGCCGGGAGCCCGAAGCGGGCGAAGTCCAGCTCCGGGGTGTCGCTGAAGAAGGCGACGACGTGGGCGACCCCGCGGGCTTCGGGGTCGATCTCGAGAACCTGTAGCTGGAACGGACGATGGACGCCGTCGGGCCCGCGCATGTACAAACCGAAGGCCGGCGCCCCGTTGGCGATGGTGGGCAGCAGGATCTGGTCGCCTGCCTTCTCGGCAGGGCAATTGCCGCGGATGAGCGTGCCGATGGCGTCGCCACCGAGATACCAACCGGTGAACGGCGGCATCTCCCAGATTGAGGAATCGGTGAACATATCGACAATGGCGTCGACGTCGTAGTGTTCGAAGGCCGACACGTACTTGGCGAGCAGCTCGCGCTTCGCGTCGTCATCGAGTGTGGACTTCCAATGCTCCTCGGCGCGAACATTTTTCAGTTGCTCTCGAGCGCGTTGGAGCAGGCTATTGACGGCGGCGGTGGTGACGCCGATGGTCTCGGCGACCTCGGCTGCCCTCCACTGCAACACATCCCGCAGGATCAGAACGGCGCGCTGACGCTCGGGTAGGTGTTGCAGGGCGGCGATGAATGCGAGACGAATGGATTCTCGCGCGCCGACGACATAGGCGGGGTCGGCGTCGTCGCCCGGCGTGATCTCGTCGACCGTGCCGGCGAACGGTTCGAGCCAGGGGACCTCGTGGTCCTGGGCGAGGGTGTCTGTGGGGTCGTAAGCGTCGCCGCCGAGTCCGGACGGCAACAGGCGACGCTGGCTGCTGCCCAGCGCCGTCAAGCAGGTGTTGGTGGCGATCTTGTGCAGCCAGGTGCGGACCGACGCACGCCGGTCGAACTTCGCATACCCCCGCCACGCGCGTAGATAGGTTTCCTGGGTGAGGTCTTCGGCGTCGTGATGCGACCCCATCATGCGGTAGCAGTGTGCGAGTATCTCGCGGCGGAAGGGCTCGGTGGCCGCCAGGAACTCGGCGTCGGTGGGGCCGGAGGGCAGAGTCGTCGTCGGGGGAGTGGTGGTGGGGGTGACGGACATGCCGACAAGGCTACGACGCACCGGGAGGCACTTGCAGGCGATGGGCAGACCTACGACGCGCCGGCAGGCCTTGGTGACTTTTGTGCAGCGTGCGTCAAACCCGCGTCGATGCGTCGCGGGTCGGCCTATCATCGCCGGTGGGCGCCTATATATGCAGGTCAGGGTGGGTGTTTCGGGGGCGTGACGCGTGCCTGTGCACGCTTGCGGATGCGGTGCGCCGATTGCTAGCTTGATGCCCATGACGTGCAGCGAGAACAGCCGCATCCCGGAGGTGACGTACATGATCACCGCTCTGGGTTGTCGTTTGCCGTTCGCTCGTGTCCTCTGTTGCTGTCGAATGTCCTGATCGCCGAGTCGCTCAGCGTCGTTTCTCGACGCCCGCGATCTGCTCGACCGCCAAGCCAACCCTTTCCACAGCAACGCCATCCGCGGTGCGCATCTCGGCGCCGCAGCCATTCGCCGCAGCCCGTTGCCGCAGCCCCCGTCGAGACACTCGACCGTTGGACGCCGATGGCAGCCTTGTGGCACATTCACGAGGACACATCCACTCATGACCGCAACGATCGACCACCGCACCCGCACCATCGCTCCGACGTCCGCCCCGCCGCGCTTCGTCCGGCCCCGTCCGATCCCTGGTGGTTCCGCCCGGGTCGATACGCGGGCGCTACGCAAGGGGGGTCGAGGCATCGGAGTAGCGACCCCGCAACTCGAACTCTCCACCAAGCCCTCCGCGCTGGTGCTGCGCACCGCCCGACTCTCGGGGCCGGTGTTCCGGGACGAAGCCGCCGAACTCACGGGGCTGTCCATCTCGACGGTGAACCGCCAGGTCGGCGCGCTGCTCAAGGCTGGACTGCTGCGTGAACGAGCCGATCTCGCACCGGCCGGCGCCGTCGGGCGGCCGCGACTGCCCTTCGAACTCAACGTCTCGACGTTTCTGACCCTGGGTATCCACATCGGCTACAAGGTCACCTCCATCACCACGCATGACCTGCTCCACCGCGTGGTCGGCGCGATCCAGATCCCCACCCCGATCGCCGATACCCCGGAACAGACGCTCGCTGCGATCGGCGCGAGCGCCCAGCGCTTTCTCGGACGCTGGACCACTCGTCGCGTCCTGTGGGCCGGCGTCGCCGTCGGCGGCCGTGTGTCGTCGGGCGGATTCGTCGATCATCCGCGCCTGGGCTGGGAGAACGCTCCGGTCGGGCAGGTCATCGCCGAGTCGGTGGGGCTGCCGGTGTCGGTGGCCTCGCATGTGGAGGCCATGGCCGCCGCCGAGCTCGTCGTGAACCCCAGCGGTTCCGACGTCGATCAGCGGTCGAGCTTCCTGTACTTCTATGCCCGGGAGATGGTCGGGATCGCGTTCAGCGTCGACGGCACCGTGCACACCCCTGCCGGTGGGCCGCCGGTGATCGGGCACTTCCCTGCGTCGGGTACCACGCTGCTCGACCCGAACCGCACCGGTCGGCTGGAGCCCACCGTGTCCGACACCGGTGTCGTCGAGGCGGCGCAATCGCTGAATCTGCCGGTCAACGACATCGAGGGAGTGCTGGCGCTGGCCCGTAGCGGTGACGCGACCGCCCGCGCCCTGCTCGAGGAGCGAGCGCAGGTACTCGGTCGTACGGTGGCGCTGATCGCCGACATCTTCAACCCCGATCACGTGATCCTCGGTGGGCAGGCCTTCACCGACTACCCGACGACGCTGCCCGTCGTCGCCGGCTCGCTTCGAGAGACCTCGGTGGTGCCCAATCGCGATGTGCGCGTATCGCATTCGGGCACGTCGGTCCAGCAGCAGGCGGCCGGCGCGGTATCCCTCGACGCCATCTACAGCGATCCGCTCGCCGCACTCGCCGTCACGGAGTAGTTCGGGAACAGCGGCGGCGTGCAGGATCTCGAGGATTGGTCCGCCAGTGCTACCACGCACCTCGACCATCGGTGGTAAGCCCGTCGCCCATCGGGCTGGATGGGGGCGACGGGGCACCGATCGACGACCTTGGCCGGGTCAGTCGGCCGTGCGTCTGGCGTAGTTGCGCAATGCGAACGGGGAGAAGATCGCGGTCAGGATCATCGCCCAGATAAGCGTTGCCAGTTCGGGGTGACGCATCGGCCAGGCGGCGTCCGCAGCGGCGCCGGGGCCATTGCCCCAGAGTACGCGCATGGCCTGGACCAGCGCCGACATCGGGTTCCACTCGGCGATCGCTCGCAGCCACGGCTGCATATTCTGGGTGGGGACGAAGGCGTTGGAGACGAAGGTGATCGGGAACAGGATCGAGAACATGAACCCGTTGACGGCCTCGACGCTGCGCAACCACGAGCCGATGAGCACGCCGAACCAGATCATGCCGAAACCGAAGAGCAGCACCAGGGCGAAACCCACCGCGCCTTCGGCGACCGAGGTGGTGATGCGCCATCCGATGATCAGCCCCGTCAAGGCCATCACGACGATGCCGATCGACGAATGGATCAGGCTGGCGACGCTGCGTCCGACCAGCACCGACGACCGGCGGATGGGCAACGACCGGAATCGGTCGACGATCCCCTTCTCCAGGTCGGCGGTGATCCCGGTGGCGACGATGAACGCGGTGAACACGATCGTCTGACCCATGATGCCGGGCAGCAGATATTCCTTGTAGCTCACCCCGGGAACGCCAAGGCTGATCGCCGGACCGAAGACGAACGCGAACAACACCACGAACATGATCGGCTGAATCGTCACGTCTGACAGCATCTCGGGCATCCGTCGGGTATGGATGAGATTGCGGCGCACCATGATCCAAGTCTGTTGCGCTAGATTCGTCTGGTGTATCGCAGGCCGGTCGGTACGGGCGGCCGCGGTGGTGGAGGCGCTCGTGGTGCTCATGCTGCTCCTTGGTTGGCCGACTCGTCGTCGGCGGTGGCGTCTTCGGTGCGATGGCCGGTGAGGGAAAGGAAGACATCGTCGAGGCTCGGACGAACCAGGCCGAGGTCGTCGACGGCGATCTGTGAGTCGTCGAACCAGCCGGCGATGCGCGTCAGATCCGACAAACCTGCGGCAGCGGTGGTCACGGTCCGCGCATTCTCGTCGACGAAGACCTCGTTACCGCTGCGCGAGAGCAGGTCTCGCGCTTGTGGAAGGTCTGCGCCGTCGGAGACGGTAATCACCACGCTGGCCGCGCCGGCCCGCTCTTTCAGCTGTAGCGGGGTGCCGTGGGCGATCACCGCTCCGCGGTCGATGACGACGATGTCGTCTGCGAGCTGATCGGCCTCCTCCAGGTACTGGGTGGTCAGCAACAAGGTGGTCCCGGATTTCACCAACTCGCGCAACACATCCCAGAGCTCGTTGCGGCTGCGCGGATCGAGGCCGGTGGTCGGCTCGTCGAGGAACAGCACCGGTGGCGCGGCCAGGAGGCTCACGGCCAGGTCGAGTCGTCGGCGCATGCCGCCCGAGTACGAGCGGACCGGTTTGTCGGCGGCATCGGTCAACGAGAACTGTTCGAGGAGCTCATTGCCGCGCCGGGCCAGGTCGCGACGGCCGATACCGTAGAGCCCGCCGATCATCGTGAGATTCTCGCGACCGGTGAGGATCTCATCCACGGTGGCGGCCTGCCCGGTCAATCCCATGTTCCGCCGCACGGCGTCGGGATCGGCGATGACGTCGTGACCGGCGATGCGCGCGGTGCCGCTCGTCGGGGTCGACAGCGTCGTCATCATGCGCACGATCGTCGTCTTGCCTGCGCCGTTGGGGCCGAGCAGTCCGAGAACCGATCCCGGGGGCACGGAGAACGACACGCCGTTGACTGCGGTGAAGTCGCCGAAGGTCTTGACCAGATCGACGGCTTCGATGGCGGGATGGGCGCCGGGTGCGGCTCCTGAGGAGGGTGCTGCGGTCATGGTTCTCCACGCTAGTAGACCGGACGGGTGGGTTGGCCAGCGATTTCTGGGCGCCGGCAGTGTTCGCAGGTATGGACCGCGAGCGCATGCGCAATTCATCGGCATCAGCAAAAGTCGGGCCAACAACCGCGAATGCGGACTCTGATCAACGTTTTTCCCGACTTTGCGGATAGGATACGTACCATGTCCTCGATCCGGATCCGTGATGCGGCGCTTCTGCTCGGGGTCAGCGACGATACCGTGCGGCGATGGATTGCGGCGGGAACGTTACCCGCGAGCACCGACAACGCTGCCGGATCGGCCGGCGGGGTCACGACGGTCGACGGTGTGCGACTGGCCGAGATCGCCGTCGAACGCGCCCACGCCGATGCATCGACCTCGCCGGTGTTGACCTCGGCACGCAACCGGTTCACCGGGTTGGTCACCGATGTCGAGATGGACGGGGTGATGGCCAAGGTGGGTCTGCAATGTGGGCCGTTCGCCGTGACCTCGTTGATGAGCGCCGAGGCTGCGCGCGAACTCGAACTCGAGCCGGGTGTCGTGGCGACCGCGGTGGTCAAGGCGACCACCGTTCTCCTCGAGCGTGCCGCGGCGGATCTGTGACCTGTTGTTCAGTGGGCCGATACCGACTTCTCCCCTCATCCCTCACAAGGAGTGCAGATGACCACGGTCCGACGTCTGACCCGCTTGGCGTGCCTGGCAAGCGCCGTGGCGCTCATCATCGGCCTCGCTGTGGGGTGTTCTTCCGATGACAACGACAAGACCCCGCTGACGGTCTACGCGGCGGCGTCGCTGAAGAAGACGTTCACCGAGATCGAGACCGCCTATGAGCAGCAGCATCCCGACGTCGATGTCACGCTGAACTTCGACGGGTCGTCGGCGCTGGTGAATCAGATCAAGCAGGGCGCCTCCGCCGATGTCCTCGCGACCGCCGACGAAGCGACGATGGGCAAGCTCGGCGGTCTCGTGAACGCGCCCCAGATCTTTGCCCGCAACACACTTGTGATCGTGACCGCGAGCGGAAATCCCAAGCAGGTAAGGGATTTCGCGAGCCTCTCCGATCCGTCCATCCGCACCGTGGTGTGCGCCGTGGAGGTCCCCTGTGGTGCGGCCACCGCTGAGGTCGAGCGCACCACCGGCGTCGCCGTCAGGCCGGTGAGCCTGGAGTCGTCGGTGACCGCGGTGCTCACCAAGGTCACCTCCGGCGAGGCCGACGCGGGACTGGTCTACCTCACCGACGCGAGGACGGTGCCCGGCAAGGTGACGGTCGTCGACGATGCCGCCTTCGCCAAGGTCGTCAACAACTATCCGATCGCTACGCTCACGGCGAACAAACATCCCCAGCAGGCAACCGATTTCCTGAGCTTCGTGCTCGGGGAGACCGGTCAGAAGATCCTCACCGCCGCCGGTTTCGCCGCGCCGAACTGACCTCGCCGATCTCGCCGATGCGCCGCGTCCCCCGATGGATTCATCTGCCCGCCGTTCTGGGGGTGGCGCTGATCCTCATCGGGCCCCTGGCGATCATCGTGCGGATGCCATGGGGGATCTTCGTCTCCTCGGTGACCTCGCCGGATTCGATTGCGGCACTAAGGTTAGGGGTGGTCACCGCGGTGGTATCCACCGTGGTCTGCGTGGTTCTCGGGGTGCCGATAGCCCTCGTGTTCACCCGTTACGACGGTGTCGTCGTGCGGATCGTCCGTGCGCTGGTGCTGCTTCCGCTGGTGCTGCCGCCGGTGGTCGGGGGAGTTGCCTTGCTCTACGCCCTCGGTCGATACGGTCTCGTCGGACAGTATCTCGACCGAGTCGGCATCACCGTGGCCTTCACCACTCCAGCGGTGGTGATCGCACAAGTCTTTGTGGCACTGCCATTTCTGGTACTCAGCGTAGAGGGTGCGTTGCGCAGTGGCGATCAGGGGTTCGAGCGGATCGCGGCGACTCTCGGCGCGTCGCCGACGCGGACCCTGTGGCGGGTGACGCTGCCTATGGCGCGTCCGGCTCTGGTGGCCGGTGGGGTCCTGGCATTCGCCCGTGCGCTCGGCGAGTTCGGTGCCACCATCACCTTCGCCGGAAATCTTCCCGGAACCACGCAAACCGCACCGCTCAAGATCTACCTCGACGCGATCAACGACCCCAGCCAGGCGTTGCCGCTCGCCCTGGTGTTGATGGTGGTGGCCCTGGTGATCGTCGTCGGTGTCCACCTGAGGCGCTCCACCGTGGTGGCGATGTGACCGGTGTTGCGATGACATCGCCGGAGCAACAGGGTTTTCGAGCGTCGGTGCGGTGTGCTGTCCCCGATCTGGTCGCCGATATCGAGGTTGCGCCCGGCGACACCCTCGCCATCATCGGTCCGAACGGGGCCGGGAAGTCGACGCTGCTGTCGATCGTGTCGGGTCTGCGTCGCACCCCAGACTCCCGGGTCGCGGTCGGATCGCGAATTCTTCAGGGCAACAATATCTTTGTGGAGCCGCATCGTCGATCGGTGGTGTTGCTCGAGCAGAAGGCCAGACTGTTCGGTCATCTGTCGGTGCGCCGCAACGTCGAATTCGGTCCGGCGGCGGCCGGGTTGTCGCGCAAGGACATCCGGAATCGGGCACAGCGATGGCTCGACGCGGTCGGGGTGGCCGACCTTGCCGACCGCATGCCGTCGGGGCTGTCCGGTGGGCAGGCGCAGCGGGTCTCGATCGCGCGGGCGCTGGCCACCGAACCCGAGGTGTTGTTGCTCGACGAACCGTTCGCCGCGCTCGATGTCGATGTGGCCCAACAGATGCGTTCGCTCATGCGCCATCTCCTCGCCGACCGTGCCGGGATGACGGTGCTGGTCACCCACGATCTGATCGATGTGGTCAGCCTGGCCGATCGGATCGCGGTGATCGACGATGCCCGCATTGTGCAGGCCGGGCCCACCACCTCGGTGCTCGCCCGTCCAGAATCGGCGTTCGCGGCGACGCTGGCCGGAACGAATCTGATCGTCGGGCAGTTGCGTGACGCCGGCACCGTCCTCGCCGATGACGGCATCCGGGTGGTCGGTACCGCGGCCGAATCGGCAGCGACCCACTCCGGCAAGGCCGGTAGGGCGGCCGCGGCATTCTCGCCTCGTGCGGTGGCGGTGTATTTCCAGCAACCGCAGGGCAGTCCGCGCAACAGCTGGCGGGGAGTCGTGGAAGAGGTGATACCGACCGGAGATCGGGCCTTGGTCCGCACTCGCTGCGGCGCACACCGGATCGGGGCCGAGGTGACCTGGGCGTCGGTCGGCGACCTTGATCTGAGTCCGGGTACCGAGGTCGTGCTGTCGGTGAAGGCCACCGAGGTCTCGGTCTACGGCGCGGCCGGATCGCCCTCGTAGTACTTGTTGGCCTCGAGAACCTTGGCTCGCAGCTTGCGATACCCTCGCACCGACAATGCGGAGATCGACCTCAGGTGGAAGGGTTCGACGTCGGCGAGGTCGGCGGCCACGGCCTCGTCGACCAGGATGGTACCCGGCCGGGCCGAACCACACAGTCGTGCAGCGATGTTGACCGGTTCGCCGAAGAGGTCACCGAGCCGGCTCAAGACAGCACCGCGGGCGACTCCGACCCGCAGGGGTGGAGTCGGTCGGTCATCGCTGAGACGCTGGATCGCCAACGCCGCGGCGGCCGCCTCTGCACTGTCGTCGAAGCTGAACATGACCGCGTCGCCGAGGGTCTTGACGACCTGACCACCGCGGTCGGTGACGATACCGAAGGTACTCTCCTCGAAGTTCTCGAGCAGGTCCTCGAGCTCGTCCATCCCGATGCGTCGAGACAAGCTCGTGTAGCCGACGATGTCGGCGAAACCGACGACGAGATCGTGCTTCTCGTCGGAGTCGCGGGCGACGTCGCGATCCAGCGCAATTGTGAGGTGACGTCGCCATATCAACTGCTGGATGACGTCGATGGCGCTGATCATCTGCTCGCGGGTCCACGGGACGTCCGGATTGCGATCGAGATCCAGGATCTGGTCTGCCTGCCACTCGGTCAGACGCGACATCGTCTGTCCGATTGCTCGGGCGGTAGCGATCTGGGCCTGCTCCGGCAGGGTCTCCTCGGAACTGGCGAACAGCCGCAAGGCGTCCACCTCGTCGGCGGTGAAGATCTTGTCCGTCGTCCTCCGATGCGCGAAACCGAAGGCGTTCCACAGTCTCTCGGCGTACTCCGGTGAGATTCCCAGCTCGGCGATGAGCTCGTCGCGGGAAAATCGCGACTCTCCGGAATCAGCGGCGAAACTCATCGGGCCGGGCTCCCGTCGTCGTGGTCCTGATGAGTCTAGCAACGGCGCATCCGCTGAGACGAGCGTGGCAGCGGTGCGTCAGACCCCCAGGACCCCCTTCATCAGATACGCCATCCGGGCCGGGAAGTCGGGGCGCGAGGTGCCGCGTCGGACGCGGACGGCGTCGTTGACGATCGACAGCGCGGCGTGCACGGCCACGCTCGCCTCAGGCCGGTCGAGGTCGGGATGAGTGCGCGTCATCAGGTCGACCCAGCGGGCGACGTAGTTGCGTTGGACGTCGAGGAGGTCGGCGGCGTCGGACTGGCCGATGAAGACCGCCGAGTTGTTGAAGCCGACCGACAGGTCCGGGCTGGAGGTGAGCGTCGAGACGTACGAATCGACCAGCAAGGACAGGAGTTTCGCGCTGTCCGAGGTGGTCGAATGAGCGGCCATCGCGCCGGCTTCCAACCTGGTGGCGCTACGCCGGCCGATGCCGACGAGAATGGCGAGCTTCGAACTGAAGTGCCGGTAGACACTCGGACCGGTGATCCCCACCGCAGCACCGATGTCGTCAACGCCCACACCGGCATAGCCGCGTCGGGCGAACAATTCTGCTGCGGCGTCGAGGATCTCGTCGCGGCGGGTACGGGACCCGCGCGACATCACCGGCGCCGGTACCATCGGCGGAGCGGAGTCGGGCCGCAGGGTGATCAGCCGATGCACGAGGGTCTTGAGCTCGGCCAACGAGCGGGTGGCCGGCAAGCGCGCGTTGTGCACTCCCAGACTTCCAGCGACGCTCAGTGTCGCCCAACACAATTCGACGGCCTCGCGCTCGGGTATGCCGGTGCCCGAGGCGAGGACCCTGGCCCACCGGTGCATGACACTGCGGATGCGCAGGACGAGCACCCGGTTCTCCTCCTCGCTGAGGTGCTGGCTGGCCGAGCGCCACAGCGACGTGGCTGCGGGCCTGCGCACCCCGATCGAGCACACCGCGTCGACGAGGTCCTCGGGGCCCGCGTCGGTGCCGTCGAGCAACCGGTCGGTGCACGCCTCCAACTCGTCCGCGCCACCCATCACCGCGGCCAACAGCAAGGCGTGCTTGTCGGCGAAGTGCCGGTAGACCGAGGGCGCGGTGACACCGGCTGCCCGCGCGATGTCGGCGAGGGCGACCTGGGTGTAGCCGCGCTCGGCGAACAGCGTCGCCGCATGGTCGGCGAGTTGCCGCTTGCGGTCGGCCGGTCGGGCACGAGTGGGCTTCGGGTTAGGCATGGTGAATCGACCATAGCGCAGTTCTGCCGGTCCGGATCAAGTGTTGACCTCGGGGTATGGCCAAAAAAGTTATTCCGCGTTAGCCTAGCGTGGTAACCGTCTCCGGTTCATGTGAAAGGAACACAGCATCGTGGCCGATCAAGCATTCATCTACGAGGCGTTGCGTACGCCGCGTGGCAAGCAGCGCGGCGGAGCGCTGCATAGCGTCAAGCCGGTTGATCTCGCATCGGGGATCATCAATGAGGTTCTCGCCCGGCACGGGGGACTCGACCCGGCCGAGATCAACGACGTGATCTTGGGTGTCGTGTCGCCGGTCGGTGAGCAGGGCGGCGTCATCGCCCGCACCGCGGCGCTCAACAGCGGTCTGCCCGAGACCGTCCCCGGCACCCAAATCGACCGCTTCTGCGCCTCGGGCCTGGAGGCCACCAACATGGCGGCGTCAAAGGTCGCCTCCGGCTTCGACGATCTGGTCCTGGCCGGCGGTGTGGAGTCGATGAGCCGCGTCCCGATGGGCTCCGACGGCGGTGCCCTGTTCATGGACCCGGCGACCGCCTATGACCACTACATCACCCCGCAGGGCATCGGTGCCGACACCATCGCCACCATCGAGGGCTTCACCCGCGAGGACGTCGACAGCTACGCCGTCGAGTCGCAGAATCGCGCCGAGAAGGCCTGGGCGAGTGGTTACTTCGCCAAGTCGGTGGTTCCGGTTCGTGACATCAATGGGGTGATCGTGCTCGATCACGACGAGCATCGTCGTCCGGGCACCACCGTGGAATCGCTCGGCAAACTCAAGCCCGCCTTCGCCGCGCTTGCTGAGATGGTCGGCTTCGACGACGTGATCATGCAGAAGTACCCCTTCCTCGAGAAGATCAACCACGTCCACACTGGTGGCAACAGCTCCGGCATTGTCGACGGTGCCGCGGTCGTGCTGCTGGGCAACGAGGCGGCCGGCAAGCGCAACGGCCTGACCCCGCGCGGTCGCGTCGTGGCCTTCGCCGAGGTTGGCTCGGAGCCCTCGATCATGCTGACGGGTCCGACCCCGGCGACCGAGTTGGCGCTGAAGAAGGCCGGTCTGACCGTCGATGACATCGATGTCTTCGAGCTGAACGAGGCGTTCGCATCGGTCGTCATGAAGTGGATGAAGGATCTGAAGATCCCGCACGAGAAGGTCAACGTCAACGGCGGTGCGATCGCGATGGGCCACCCGCTCGGTGCGACCGGTGCGATGATCGTCGGTACCTGCCTCGACGAGCTCGAGCGCACCGGCGGTCGCTACGGACTGGTCACCCTGTGCATCGGCGGCGGCATGGGCGTCGCGACCATCATCGAGCGTCTCTGACGGCCACATCACCAAAGGAATCTGCGAAAACCATGAGTGACAACATGATCAATTGGGAGAAGGATGCCGACGGCATCGTCATCCTGACCATGGACGACAAGAGCCAGGGCGCCAACACCATGAACCAGACGTTCATGGACTCGATCGCCGCCACGGTCGATCGTCTCGAGGCGGAGAAGGACGACATCACCGGTGTCGTGCTCACCTCGGCGAAGAAGACCTTCTTCGCCGGCGGCGACCTCAAGGACATGACTGCCGAGCAGACCCAGACCAAAGAGGAGATCGCCACGGCGATCACCGAGCGCACCAACGGCATGAAGAAGGTGCTGCGTCGGCTCGAGACCCTCGGTAAGCCGGTCGTTTCGGCCATCAACGGTGCCGCACTCGGTGGCGGCCTCGAACTTGCGCTACACACCCACCACCGCATCGCCGCGGACATCAAGGGCGTGCAGATCGGCCTTCCCGAGGTCACTCTCGGCCTGCTGCCCGGTGGCGGTGGCGTCGTGCGTACCGTGCGTCTGCTCGGCTTCCAGGCCGCGCTGATGAACGTGCTCCTGCAGGGCCCGCGGTTCAACGCCGCCAAGGCCAAGGAGACCGGAATTGTCGACGAACTCGTCGGCTCGGTCGAAGAACTGGTGCCGGCCGCCAAGGAATGGATCAAGGCCAACCCCGAAGCGGTGCAGCCGTGGGATGACAAGGGCTACAAGATGCCCGGTGGTGCGGTCAGCAATCCGTCGGTGGCGGCCAACCTGCCCGCCTTCCCGGCGCTCCTGCGCAAGCAGATCAAGGGTGCCAACATGCCGGCTCCGCGTGCCATCCTGGCCGCGGCCATCGAGGGCGCCTACGTCGATGTCGACACCGCCGACATCATCGAGACCCGCTATTTCGTGTCGCTGGTGACCGGTCAGGTCGCGCAGAACATGATCAAGGCGTTCTTCTTCGACCTGCAGCACATCAACAACGGTGGCTCGCGGCCGGAAGGTTACGACAAGTACACCGCCAAGAAGGTCGGCGTCATCGGCGCGGGCATGATGGGTGCGGCGATCGCCTACGTCTCGGCCAAGGCCGGTATCGAGGTCGTCCTCAAGGACGTCGACATCGAGGCAGCCAAGCGCGGTAAGGGCTACTCGGAGAAGCTCGAGCAGAAGGCGCTCTCGCGGGGCAAGACCACCCAGGAGAAGAGCGACGCGCTGCTCGCGCGGATCACGCCGACCGTCGATGCTGCGGACTTCAAGGGTGTCGACCTCGTCATCGAGGCGGCCTTCGAGTCGGTCGAGGTGAAGAACAAGGTGTTCCAGGAGATCGAGGACGTCGTCGAACCCGACGCGGTGCTCGGCTCGAACACCTCGACGCTGCCGATCACGATCCTCGCCCAGGGCGTCAAGCGCCAGGAGGACTTCATCGGCATCCACTTCTTCTCGCCGGTCGACAAGATGCCGCTGGTGGAGATCATCCGCGGTGAGAAGACCTCGGATGCGGTGCTGGCCAAGGTAATCGACTACACCCTGCAGATCCGCAAGACCCCGATCGTGGTCAACGACAGCCGCGGGTTCTTCACCAGCCGGGTCATCGGTACCTTCATCAACGAGGCCATCGCGGCCGTCGGCGAGGGTGTGGAGCCGGCACTGGTCGAGCACGCCGGCACCCAGGCCGGTTATCCGGCCGCACCGCTGCAGCTGTCCGACGAGCTGAATCTCATTCTGATGCAGAAGATCCGCAAGGAATCCCAGGCCGCCGCCGAAGCGGAGGGCAAGGAATTTCCGCAGCACGGATCGTTCGCCGTCATCGACTACCTCGTCGAGCACGGCCGTACCGGCAAGAAGGACGGCGCCGGGTTCTACGAGTATGACGAGAACGGCAAGCGCGTGCAGCTGTGGCCGGGTCTGCGGGAGAAGTTCGACTCCGGCAGCAGCCAGCAGTCCCTGGAGGACCTCAAGGAGCGCATGCTGTTTGCCGAGGCCGTCGAGACCGCGCGCTGCATCGAGGAAGGCGTCATCACCTCGGTGCCCGACGCCAACATCGGCTCGATCTTCGGCATCGGCTTCCCGGCCTGGACCGGCGGTGTGGTGCAGTACATGAACCAGTACGAAGGCGGCCTGGCCGGCTTCGTCGAACGCTCGCGCGAACTGGCCAAGAAGTACGGCGCGCAGTTCGAGCCGCCGGCCTCGCTGGTGGAGAAGGCCAACAAGGGCGAGAAGTACTGAGCCGCTTGATGAGCTGAGCGATACGTGAAAGTGGGGGAAGAATCTTCTTCCCCCACTTTTGCTTTCGTTCGCAGCAAATCTCTGGGTGTCGTCGGCGGCAACCGTTGCGTCAGTCGTCGTCGGCCACTTGTACGGCAGCCGAATCGCCCACGTGCGCAGCATCACCCACCGACAACACCAGCCTGGTGCCATACGGCGCTGCCTGGACCAGGCGCAACTGAGCCAATGCCGGGTGTGCGTGGAGTACACGGCCGGCGTTGGCGAGTGTGCACATTGCAGCTCTCGCCGCCCGTGCGGTCTCCAGCGTGGCCACGGCGCGTGCCTTGGCCGAAGCCGGCTGAGTTGCCGCCGAACGGATCGCATTTGGCACGGCGGTCAGAACGGCGATGATCGACAGGAGGGCACATGACCACAGCACGCCGCGATCTACGCACCCGGCGCACTCCTTTTGCCGCGGCTGCTCGGCGCGTCGCGGTACGAATGGTGCTTGCCGCTGACAAAGCGGCCGGGTGACAACTGGGTCCGCACATCCTCGCCATTGCAGAAGGTTGTGACCAGAATCCCTCGCCGGAACCGCTTCCCGAGTAGATCAACAGGCGAAACGGCAGGTCAGCTCGCCAGGAACGCCGCCACCGTGGCCTCGAAGGCCTCCTTGGCCTCGATCATCACCCAGTGGCCACACCGCGGAAAGATGTGCAGTTGTGCGTCGGGGATCAGCCGCATCGGCGCCAGCGCCATGTCGGGGGGACTGACGCGGTCGTCGCGACCCCAGGTGAGCAGGGTCGGGCAGGAGATCTTGTGCATCATCGCCCAGTACGGCGGAATGTCGGCGCTCGCCAGGAACTGCTGTTGCATCTCGAAAGATGCTGAGCCGTACATTGTTCGGGCTGTGGCCAAGGCGTCGGGATTCATCGCCACCTCCCAGCGCTCACTGATGAGTTCCTCGGTGACCAGGGTGCGGTCGTAGACCATCGCGGTCAGCCAGCGGACCAGTTTGTCGCGATCGGGGTCGTCGGCGAATTCCTGCAGGAGACGGAGACCTTCGCTCGGGCTGGGGCTGAACAGGTTAGGGCCGACGCCGCCGATGGTTACCAGCTTCTCGACGCGATCGGGTTGGCGGATGGCCAGGTTCACCCCGACGACGCCGCCCATCGAGTTGCCGATCATCGGTGCCGAGGCGATCCCGAGTGCGTCCATGAAGGTGATCACCGACTTGCCTGCGGTGAGCACCGGCATGCCCTCCCACGCATCGCTGACCCCGAAGCCGGGGAACTCGAGGACGTAGCAGTGATGGGTCTGGGCGAAGAAGCCGAGATTTCCGCGGTAATTGCGCCATCCGGTCACGCCCGGGCCGGAGCCGTGGAGCAGGATCAGCGGCGGAGCATCGGCCGCGCCGGCCTCGTGGTAGCGCAGCACGCCCTTGTCGGTCGTCAGCTCGCGTCGGGTCGCGTCAAAGGAGACATCCACCCCCACAGACTAGAACGTGTTCTAGTCGTTTGTCATCGGGGGTCGGCGCTACGGTGCCGAGCGCTTCGGCCTCCTCACCGAACCGCTCCTCGAGTTCGGCAGGGTAGTGGTCGAGATCGATTTCGTCGACGTCGCGCCCGCGGGCCGACTCGATCGCAGGTAGCCGTCGCCGTGCCCGGTCGGCGGCGTAGGTGAGGAACTCGTTGTTGTCCAGGCCGAACGGCTGCTCGTCGAACTGCTCGTTGACCCACGTGATCATGCCCGGCGCCAACGAATCAGCCCGCCCATCCGCGTGTTGATCGCCTCCCACAACGAGTCGTCGGCGGCCACATGAGGACGGCAGATGAAGGTTCCCCACGCCATGCGGCGCCGCTCGTCGTCGCCGATGAACCGGATCAGCCGCTGCATGCCGGCGAAGATGCCGTGCCGGGTGCACAGGGTCTGCCACGCGCGTGATGGCCCGTCACCGCCGGCGACCCCTCGATGACATGGTTGTAGGTGACCCTGGCACGGATCTGATTGAGCGCGGACGGATCGTGGTCGAGGACGTGCAGGCCGAAGCGCCCCTCGGCCATCGTCGTCTTGAACGGCTGGATGTCGTGGGTAACGGCTTCTTCACCCGCGATGAACCGACCGACCAGAAACGTTGCGCTCCGTCGTTGCTCGTCGGTGATCGCGTGCCGGTCCTCGGCGTCACCGCCGCAGTCGATCGCGGCTGGATCCCAGAACCGCCCATTGCCTTTCACGAGCAACCGCAACGCAAAACGAGTCCTAGTTCAGTCGCCGCGACGCATCGAGGAGAACTCGGCCCGCGTCGGGGCGGAGTGCTCGGCGAGCGTCATCGTTGGTGACCTGCTTTCCCGGAGCGGTGAGGCCGACGCTATCGGGTTACCCGCCGGTTCGGCGGGAAATCGCGTAACGCTTCAGGAAGTACTCCCCGCCGCCGACGAGGTGCCGGTGGCGACCGGATCGGCGGAACTCTCGTCGGACTCGGATCTCTTGTGGGACAGGCTACTTGGCCACCAGATACGGCGACCAATGTCGAGCGACAGGGCGGGGACGAGTAGGGTCCGCACGATCAGCGTGTCGACGAGAACGCCGAAGGCCACGAGGAAGGCGACCTGCGCGAGAAATAGCAGCGGGATCACTGCCAGCGCCGCGAAGGTGGCGGCGAGAACAACACCGGCAGAGGTGATGACGCCTCCGGTCGAGGTCAACCCACGGATGATGCCGGCGCGGGTGCCGTGCCTGATCGACTCCTCACGCACCCGGGTCATCAGGAAGATGTTGTAGTCGATGCCCAGGGCGACGAGGAACACGAATGCGAACAACGGGACCACCGGGTCGGCACCGGGAAAACCGAAGGGGCCGTTGAAGAGCAGGGCCGCCACACCGAGCGTGGTCGCGAACGACAATACCGTGGTCACCAGTAGCAACACCGGTGCGAGGATGCTGCGCAGCAACAGGATCAGCACTGCCAGGACCACCATGAGCACGATCGGGATGATCAGATTGCGATCGTGGATCGCGGTGGTGCGGGTATCGAGGTCGACAGCCGTCATACCACCGACCTTCGCATCGGCCCCCTCAATCGCATGCACTTCGGTGCGGATGCGTTCGACGGTGTCCTGCGCGGCGAGGGACTCGGCGTTGTCCGACAAGGTGGCCTGCACCGCGACCTCGCCGTCGCGGACGACGGGGGCGCCGTTGGTGCTGAGCACACTGACCTGTGCGACACCGTCGACACCGCGAGTCGCGGTGACCACCTCGTCGGCGTGATCGGCTCGGGTGAGAATCCACGTCGGGGTGCCGGCACCGGCGTCGAAATGCTGTGCCTGCAATTGCGCGCCGGCAACCGAATCGACGTCACCGAGGAAGAAGTCGGTCTGGGCGATGCCGTCGGCCTTGAACATCGGGGCGAACGAAGCACCGACGACCAGCAGGATCAACGTTGCGATCCACACGGTACGGGGGCGCGCCGCGACCCACTGGGCGATCGCGTACCAGAAGCGATGGGTGTTCGAGGTGGTGTCGTCGAAGTCGGCGCTGATGGCGCCGGACTTGGTGTTGTCGGAGTCGGTGTTTGCAGGGTGTGCGGTCTCGACCAGGTTCGGGCGCAACGGCCAGAACGCGGCCCGGCCGAGCAGTGCCAGGACGGCGGGCAAGAAGGTCATCGATGCCAGGAACGAGGCGACGATCCCGAGGGCGGCAACCGGTCCGAGGCTGCGGTTGGAATTGAGGTCGGAGAACAGCAGGCACAGCACGCCGAGGATGACCGTGCCCGCCGAGGCCGACACCGGCTCGATGGTGGCTCGCCACGCCCGGCGCAGCGCCGTGTACTTGTCGGCGGTGTGCATCAGTTCCTCCCGGAACCGGGACACCAGCAGCAGCGCGTAGTCGGTGGCGGCGCCGAAGACCAGGATGAACAGGATGCCCTGGCTCTGCCCGTTGAGTTCGAGCAAGCCCTGGTCGGCGGCGAAGTACACCGCTCCCGACGCCAGGCCGAGCGCGAAGACCGCCGAGATGAGTACGACGAACGGCAGGATCGGACTTCGGTAGACGACGACGAGGATGAGCACGACGACGGCACCGGCCACCAGCAGCAGCAGACCGTCGATGCCGGCGAACGCCTCGCCGAGGTCGGCGACCTGCCCGGCCGGCCCGGTGACCTTGACCTCGAGGCCGTTGGGTGGATTGGCCAGCGAGTCCCGCAACGTCTTGACGGTGTCGGCGGGCTCGCCCTTGGTGGAGATCGGGATGAAGACTTCGGCGCCCTTGCCGTCCTTGGAGCCGATGACCGGCGAGAATGCCGATCCAAAGCCTTCTGTGCCCTGCAGACGCTGGGTCTGCTCGGTGAGGTAGGCGCGGTCGGCGGCGGTGATTCCCGAGTCGCGGACCGCGATCACGATCGCGGGGATCTCGGTGGTGTCCTGGAACCGGGACAGTTGATCGTTGACCTGGGTCGACTCTGCCGAGGCCGGGAGGAACGCGGTGTTGTCGTTGGTCGAGACCGAGGCGAGCTTCCCGGCGAACGGTCCGAGCCCCCCGCCGATGATCAGCCACACCAGGATCAGCATCGCCGGGATCAGCCAGCGCAGGAATGAGAGCCGGGAAGGTTGAGAGTCGGGCATTTCCGAACTGGCCATGCGGTCATCCTTTCACGAGTCCGCCAAGCCATTCGGTGCCGCGGCCAGATCGGAGTGGTCCTGGTGACCGGCGCACCGTCCGCGTCGGTACTTGCGTACCTATCGCGGTGGCGGCAAGGCCAGTTGCTGTGCAGATGTATTGCGCCGGAGCCTATCTTGCGAAAGCCATGCCGAGACGCGCATGGATGGACGACGATGGCGACCGGAGCATCAGACTGTGACGAGAAGGGGTAGAACCATGAGAACCAAGGGCGCGATCCTGCGCGAAGCCGGACAACCGTGGCAGATCGAGGAGATCGAGGTCGGCGACCCGGTCGCCGGCGAGGTCCAGGTGCGCTTGGCCGCGTCCGGGCTGTGCCATTCCGACCACCACCTGCGCACCGGTGATAGCCCGTCACCGATGCCGGTGCTCGGCGGACACGAGGGCGCCGGAGTGGTCACCAAGGTCGGTCCGGGTGTGACGGGGTTGGCCGAAGGTGACCACGTCGTCACCGCATTCATCCCGGCCTGCGGCACCTGCGAACCGTGCTCGCGCGGGTTGCAGAACATCTGCGACGAGGGCGCACGGCTGCTGACGGGACTGTCGATCGCTGATGACACCCACCGCCTGCACACCGCTGACGGCACGCCACTGACGCCGATGTGTCTGCTCGGCACCTTCGCGCCCTACATCACCGTCAACGAGGCATCGCTGGTCAAGATCTCCGACGACATCCCGCTGCGTGAGGCGGCGCTGCTCGGCTGCGGCGTGGCCACCGGATGGGGATCGGCCGTCGAGATCGGCGACACCCATACCGGCGACACGGTGGTCGTCATCGGCGTCGGCGGCGTCGGGATCAACTCGGTCCAGGGTGCCGCCGCGGCCGGCGCGCGCTACGTGGTCGCCATCGACCCGGTGCCGTTCAAACTGCAGATGGCCGAGAAGCTCGGAGCGACACACACCTTCGCCTCGATCGAGGAGGCCGCTCCGGTTCTGAACGAGATCACGTGGGGCACGATGGCCAACACCACGGTGATCACCGTCGGCGAGATCTTCGGCGATATCATCGCGCCGGCGTTGAGCCTGACCGGCAAGGGTGGCCAGGTGGTCGTCACCGGCATGGGCAACTTCGCCTCGATGGACGTCAAGCTCAACCTGTTTGAGCTGACCTTGCTGCAGAAGCGGGTCCAGGGTGCGATCTTCGGCGGGACCGGCCCGCGTACCCAGATCCCGAACCTGTTGCGCGAGTATCGGGCCGGGCGGCTGAACCTCTCGGATCTGATCACCACCACCTACCGACAGGATCAGATCAACGAGGCCTACGATGACATGCTGTCGGGCAAGAACATTCGCGGCATGATCGTCTACGGCGACGACGACTACTGACCTGCGGGGGTTCGACACCGAAGTGTGACACCGCGCTAGCCGACCGGCCCTTCGTGGCCGGTCGGTGTGCGTCGTGCATTGACCAGCAGGCTCAGGAACCGGATTCCGAGGCCGAGCAGGGCCAAGGTGCTGACCATCTGGATCGACACTGCGACACGGGTCTCCTGCGCGACGGCGGTGATGTCGCCGAATCCGGTGGTGGTGAACACCGTCAGGCTGAAGTACAGCGCGTCGATCCGGGTGAGTTTCTCGGTGAAACTACCGTGATCATAGTCGGAGTAGATGAAATAGACTGTCGCGAAGGCGATCACGTAGAACGTGGCCAGCGCCACCAACATTTCGAGGGCGGTGACCACCGGGTACGGCGAGTGTAAAAAATGGTGGATCTCGTAGCCGCAGAACGCGATCAGCAAAGCAACGCCGACCACGAACCCCAGGGTCTTGGAGTTGCTCGCGGCGTTGATCGGCAACAGGAAGTACCCGCACAGCAAGATCACGCCCGCCGCGATCGGCCGAACCACGCCGGCGGCCATCTCGAGGCGGGTGACCTCGTGGCCGCCGATCAGCCGACGGCGATGCGGTTCACCAGATCCGGACACGGTCGGCGTCCGGGAGGAATAGGGCATCACCCTCGGTGACGCCGAACGCATCGTAGAACCCGTCGATATTCCGGACGACCCCGTTGCAGCGGAACTCCGGCGGCGAGTGCGGATCGATCGACAGTCGGCGGATGGCCTCGGCCGCACGGGCTTTGGTGCGCCAGATCTGCGCCCAGCTGTAGAAGACCCGCTGAGTTCCGGTGAGGCCGTCGATCTCCGGCACGTCGGTCCCCGAGGTCGCGAGATCGTAGGCGACGAGCGCGATCGACAACCCGCCGAGGTCGCCGATGTTCTCGCCGATGGTGAACTCGCCGTTCACCTTGTACTGCTCGTCGAGACCCTCGGGTGTGAACTCGTTGTATTGATCGATGAGTGCGCGGGTGCGAGTGGAGAATTCGGCACGGTCGGCCTCGCTCCACCAGTTCACGAGGTTGCCGTCGCCGTCGTACTTGGCGCCCTGATCGTCGAACCCGTGGCCGATCTCGTGACCGATCACCGCGCCGATGCCGCCGTAATTGGCGGCGTCGTCGGCATCGGGATCGAAGAACGGTGGCTGCAAGATGGCCGCGGGGAAGACGATCTCGTTCATCCCGGGGTTGTAGTAGGCGTTAACCGTCTGCGGCGTCATGAACCACTCGTCGCGGTCGACCGGTGTGCCGATCTTCGCGAACTCCCGATCCTGCTCGAAAGACGCGGCCCGCGCGACGTTTCCGATGAGATCGCCACGGTCGACGCTCAGGGCGCCGTAGTCGCGCCAGCGCGCCGGGTAGCCGATCTTGGGGGTGAACTTGCCGAGCTTGGTCAGGGCCTTCTCCCGGGTGGCCGGGGTCATCCACTCCAACTCGGAGATGTTGCGACGGTAAGCCTCGACGAGATTGCCGATCAGTTCATCCATCCGCGCTTTGGCCTCGGGCGGGAAATGCTCGGCCACGTACAGTCGTCCGACGGCGAAGCCCATCGCGTTCTCGACGAAGCCCACGCCCCGCTTCCAGCGGTCCCGGTTGGTCTCCGCGCCGGTCAGGGTGCGACCGTAGAAATCGAAATTCTCCTCGACGAACACTGTGGACAGATATGGCGCCGCTGTGCGCAGCAATCGCCACGACAACCAGGTCGTCCAGTCCGACACGGGGACCTCGGCGACGAGCGTCGAGGCGCCGGTGACGAAGGACGGCTGCCCCACGACCACCTCGGCGAATGTGGTGTCGCCGTCCGTGCCCAAACCGCCGAGCCACGAGTGTAGATCGAAACCCGATGCCGCAGAACCGAACTCGTCGAGACTCATCAGATTATAAGTGAGCTCCGCGTCGCGACGGCGGACCACGTCCCAGTGGTGGTCGGCGATCGCGGTCTCCAGACGCAGTACCGTGGCCGCCCGGTCGACGGCATCGTCGAAGCCGGCGAGGGTGAACATCTTCGACACATGCGCCCGATAGGCGTCGCGCGTCTCGGCGTGCTTGTCCTCGCGGTAGTAGGACTCGTCGGGCAGCCCGAGTCCCGACTGTACGACGTGCAGGAGGTAGCGGTCGGACCGGCGAGCGTCGGTGTCGACGTAGAACCCGAAGAGCCCGCCGACGCCGTGCCGCTGGAGCCGACCCATGTGCGCGGAGAGTTCGCTCACGTCGGAGATCGCGGCGATGGCCTCGAGCTCTCCGGAGATCGGGCCGATGCCGAGCGCTTCGATGTGCTCGGTGTCCATGAAGGAGCCGTAGAGATCGCCGATCTTGGCGGCGTCGGTGCCGCTCTCGGGATTCGATCCGGCGGCTTCGACGATGATGTCGCGGACGTTTTCCTCGGCGTGATCACGCAGCACGTGGAAGGCGCCGTCGACCGATCGGTCCTCGGGGATGGTGTGGGACTCCAACCACTTGCCGTTGACGTGGGTGAACAGGTCGTCCTGGACGCGCACGGCGTCGTCGACCCAGTCGAGGTCCAGTCCAGAAGGGGGCAGAGAAGTATTCGACACGGTCACACGGTCCATCCTGTCACCGCCGTGGCGATTCGTCAGCCGGCATGGTCGAGTAGGGCTTCGGACGAGATCGAGTCGGGTCTTGCGTTTGGCGGGCGGCTGTCGGTGGTGCTGGGTAAGTTGCACGCCATGTATCCCGAGATTCCTGATTCGCCTCCGCCCTCCGGTCAGTTCCCGTCGGGGCACCAGTCCTCGGGACAATTGCCGTCCGCAGGCCAGTGGCTCCCGGCGGCCCCGCCCGCTCCGGCCCCGCCGCCGGTCGTCGGTCCGGTGTACCCGTCACCGGCCCCGTATGGGTACGTGCCGGTTCCGGTGCCCGTCGGCCAGTACACGCCGGTCGTCGTGGTCGGCAGCGAGAAGAGCGTCGGTGTCGCGCTGGTCCTGACCTTCTTCTTCGGCCCGCTCGGCATGTTCTACTCCACGGTCACCGGCGGGCTGGTCATGCTGGGCGTGTACGTCCTGGCCGCACTGCTGTCGATCGTCACGGTGGGGATTCCGCTGTTTCTGGCGTGGATCGGGTGCATGGTCTGGGCGTGCTCGGCGGCCAGCGAACACAACAGGCGGGTCCGCGCGCAGCTGGTCGGGCGCCGGTACTGATTTCGTTGAGCACTTGTCGCCTGTTTTCAGTCATCCGGCGAGTCGATTGACCGCAAAAGCCCAGTTCAGCGAGCGCGTCGATGGGAGAATTGACTGAAAGCAGTCGATCACCCCAGGACTCCCCGAAATCTGCGTTCAGAACTCTCCGAGTGCCGAGTTCATCGCCCAGTGCAGAATCTCGGCGTTTTCGCCGGCTGTCAGCACCACGTCGCCGACGTCTTTTCCGCGGGCGGCGTCCCCGGCGCCGAGTTCGATGGTTGCCCGCGGGTCGTCGGCGTCCACCGAGAAGTCCACTGACCCGGTGACGACGAACAGATGGGTGAACCGTGCCCCGGGGAGCTGGATCGTCGAGCCCGACGGGGGCCGGGCGGCATACAGTGTCGCGCCGGCGTTCGCGATCGAAATGGCTGCCTCGTGGGCGGGGTCGCCGGAGGCCACCGTCACCAGGGCACCGGTGGACAGCTCCGCGGAGACGTCGCGCTGGGCGTAGGAGGGGGACAGGCCATGACTGTCGGGCATGACCCACATCTGCACGTAGTGCGTGGTCGAGGTACCCGACCCCGGCAGATCGGGCCAGGGGTCGTTGCGCTCGGAGTGGTCGATACCGTGTCCCGCGCTCATGCGTTGGGCCAGGCCGGGGACCACCACGCCCGCATGACCGGCGGAGTCACGGTGGACCAGCGAGCCCGAGCTCACCCATGTGACGATTTCGGATTCTTGATGATGATGTGATCCAAATCCGCAATCGGGCGGCAAGAACTCCTCATTGGAGGCAATCAGGGCACCATGATGGGTGTTGGCTGGGTCATAGTGATCTCCGAAGGAGAAGCAATGGTAGGAGGTGAGCCAGGCGGTCGCCGTCAGGCTCCTGTCTCCGGCCCGAATAACCGTGTAGCCCATAACCCATTATGGGCATCGGAGAACAGCGTGGATTCAGGCCGGTCGCGCGCTGCCCGCACCCCGCAGCCCCCGCCACGTTCGACGTCGGGCCGTCATCGCGCCGCGAACGACGACGCCGAGGCGCGGCCCGCACCTCGCGGGCCGCGGGATCGCCGCTTCGACGACAGAACGCCGGTCCGCTCCCCCGGCCGCTCACCCGCCGCCAACAAGCGTGCGGTGCCTGGAGCTCCGGCCTCGGAGTGGGCGGTCGGAGCGCTACGGCGGCAACCGCCGCCGCCGACCACGCGCCCCCGCGCGCGTGACATGCCTCCGCGATCGAGTACTCGGTTCGCCACGGCGTCGGGACCCGACGCCGTGTGCCCAGACCTCGTGCGTACTGCCAAGCACTCGCGCCCCGACGCTCCGCCCAGGTCGTTCACGTCGACACTCGCGGCTCCTGCGGCACGCGACAGCGGGACGGGCGGCGTGTCCGACGTGGGTGTCGTGTCACTGACGAAGACGGTCGTCGGTGACAAAACCGCAGCACGAGACACGATCGTGACCGGTCCGAATCCCGACTGCAAGCCCACGGGATCGAAATCGCGTGTGACTAGAGTGAAAATTGTGACTATGGGTTCTCGTGTGAAGTGGGCGGTGCTGGCCGCGTGCGTCGTGCTGATCTGTGCGGCCGCATTCGGCATCAAGGAGTTGGTCGCGCCGACCCCCGACACCGGAGCCAAGGCGGCGATCAATGCCTTCGCCGCCGCGTGGGGACGCCAGGACGCGGCGGCGACGGCGTCGCTGACCACCGCACCCGGTCAGGCCGGGGAGTCCTTCACCCAGACCTTCCAGGCGATGAATGCCCGCGAGGTCGACGTCGAGGTCCGCAAGCCCGTCGAATACAGCGACGGCACCGCCTCGTTCTCGCTGCAGACGACGTGGAAGTTCGACGCCGACCACAGCTTCACCTCGACCACCTCCGGCGGTGCGCGGCACCTGTCGACCGGGTGGAAGGTCACCTGGGATCCGGCCGTGATCTATCCGGGGCTGCCGGCGGGCGGCAACCTGCGGGAGATCCGCACCGATGCCACACCGGCGCCGACGGTCACCAGCCGCTCCGGCAAGACCTTCATGTATTTGCAGCCGGTCAACGAGATCGTCCTCGACCCCACCCAGACCCGCAACCTCAACTCGTCGGCGGCGGCCCTGGCCAACGCGCTCGCCCCGATCGCCCCGTTGATCACTACCTCGGTGATCAATCAGAAGCTGGCCCAGACGCCGGGTCAGGCCATCACCGCGGTCACCCTCCGCAACTCCGACATGGCTGTTCTCAGGCGTGACCCGGCGTCGGTGCCCGGGGTCACGGTGCGCAGGGCAGGCATGCTCGTCATGGCCGATCGGCGCCTGTCTTCACCGTTGGAGGCGGGTCTGACCAATTACTGGCAGGCCATCCGAGACGCCACCGCCGGTTGGCAGGTGCAGATGGTCGGGCCGGGGTTGGCCCCGCAGCGGCTCGACGGCGAGCAGGGCCCGCCCGGGCCTGCCGTGTCCACCTCGGTCGATCAGGGCGTCCAGCTCAGTCTCGGTGACGCCGCCGTCGAGGTCGGCCAGCCGGCGACGATCATGGCGCTCGATGCCAAGTCCGGGGCGATTCTCGGTGTGGCACAGAATGATTACGCGGCCGACCGGGGCAACAACCTCGACGCCGCCTACCCCGTCGGTACCACACTCGACCCGGTGCTCGCCGCCGTCGACAAGTCGGCCCGCGCGAACCAGGAGACCACCGATCAGATACTCGATCGGCTCGGTCTGGGTGTGCAGTTCACCATCCCCGGCGCCAGCGCACCGACCAAGGGGTCGGGCGTCGCGACCATCGACCTGCAGTCGGCGGCATCGCGAATGTCGATGACCAACATGGCCGCGCTCGGGGTGGCGATGGCGCGCAGTGCGTCGGGCGCGATGAGCTCGGTGGCGCCTTACGTCATCAACGGTGTGCCGACCAAGGTCGCGGGAGGGTCGCTGGGAAATCTCGATGCCGGACTGACCACTCCGATCTGGGCCGCGATGAGGAGCACCGCCAAGTCCGGCGACGCCAGTGACCTCACCAGCGCTCCCGGCCTGCGTGCGCTCGTCGGCACCAACGGGCCCGAGGGTCCTGGGTGGTTCGTCGGCGTCCAGGGCGGCAAGGTCATCGTCATCTACACCGAGGGGCCGAAGTCGGGGACCGCAGCACTGCAGGTGGCGCAGAAGTACTTCCGGATCAACTGAGTCATCACTTGCGACCCGGTGTGGACCGAGGCCCGATGGTGACCGGCTACTGCGCGGCGTCGGCCGGCCGGGGTGCTTCGGCAGTCGCCGTGCGCCGCAGGATGAGAGCCGCCAGCGCCCGCCAGCCCAGGACGACCAGGCCGAGGAACAGTGTCGCGACGATGATGAAGCTCGCCTCGGTGCCCTCGTGGAGCAGATACCGCAGGATCATGCCGACGGTGACGGTGCAGAACCAGATGGCCAACCCGGCCGGTGCCAGGCGCTCCGGGCGGAAGTCGCGACCGAACCAATCGCTGGAACGCACGTGGGAGTAGACGTAGACGATCGACCAGCCGACCGCTGTACCGGCGAGGAACGGCCACAGCGTCTGAGCCACACCGAGCGGGTTGAAACCGTTGTGGTGTGAGGCCCGACCGATCAGCACGAACACGGTGACGGCGACGATATCGACGAGTGCGGTGACCGGCAACCGCACGTGTGCAGACGCCTGTGAGTGGGACCGGGGCCCCCTGGTGGCCATGTCAGGACTCGACATGGTCATCCACGGTAGCCCGAAATCCTCGTCAGGCCGAACCCGCTCCGTCATTCGGCGGATCTGGGCGGGTCCTCGGCGCGCGGCGTGTGGTCGGATATGCCGGTCTTGTCCCGATCCTCGAGCTCGTCGATCACCCTCGGGTGCTCGCGGTTGTAGGTGGCCTCGATTTCTCCCTTGTCATGGATGCCCGTCCGGAACTTCGCGAGGATGACGACCCATCCGACTGCTGCGATCAGGACGTAGCTGACGATTCGATAGATCAGGACGGCGGTCAGCGCGTCTGCGGCCGGGATGCCCGAGGTGGTCAACGCCGGTACCAGGACCGCATCCACGACACCGATTCCGCCGGGCAGCAGCGGCACCGCGGTGCCCACCGCCTTGCCGGCGGCGTAGGCGACCATCGCCCCCGAGATCGACGGGTGCGCGCCGATCGCCCAGCACGCGAACATCAGACATGCGATGTCGGTGACCCAGTTGAACAGGCTCCAGCTGAACGCGACGGTGGTGTCGCGGCGGGTCAACTGCACCGCTCGGAGCTGTTCGAGGACCTCGTTGAATCGCTCCAGACCCGAGTCCGCGGGCTTGTTGCGCAGATCGTTGTACCAGCCCAGAACCCGTTCGCCGGTGGACTGCAGCGACTCGGGGTGGGTGGCCAGGAACTGCAGGATGAGCGCGACGGCGACGAAACCTACGATGGAGAACACCAGTGAGAACGGGTTGGTCTTGGCGCCGGCGAGCACCGCGCCACCGAAACCGAGGACGGCCAGACCCACGCCCGCCAGCAACCCCGACATCACCACCTGCCAGGACGAGACGACCGACGTGGCACCCCACTTGCGGGTTTCGCGATAGGTGAACGCCGGCGCCAGCACCTGCCCGCCGGGCATCGTTTGGGACAACGAGTTGGCCGCCAGCACTACCGCAAGCGATTGCAGCTGCCGGACTCGCACGCCGGCCGAACGCAGAAGCGCCCGCTGGACCTGGGCGAAGCTGTCCATCGAGAGCACGGCCGCAACAATGCACGCCACCAGCCACACCCAGTCCAGATCGCCCGTACGGTGCCAGACGCGCTCGAGTTTCGGCCACATCAGCGCTACCTCGACCGCGAGAATCGCGATCACCAATGCGAGCAAGACCCATCGGAGCCACCAGAATCGGCGACGCAATGTCGGATGCGCGCCGAGCGACGGATTCTCCGATGACATAGCCATCACCCTAACGACCGCTACGCTGACAATTGTGAACGATGGTTCCCCGGCGGGCTCGGCGACCGGCGACGGTAACAGGGTGTCCCAGCCGGGTGTGTCCCAGCCGGGCTGGGCTCTTGCCGACCTCGATCGGTCGTCGGTACATCCGATGGTTCGCAAGGCGGCCGAGTGGAGTTGGCGGCTTCTGCTGATCCTGGTGGCGATCTACGTCGTGGGTCGGTTGTTCAAGCAGTTCGACGAGGTCACGGTGCCACTGGCATTGGCGATCCTGCTGTCGGCGTTCTTGGCGCCCGCCGTCGATTTCCTCAATCGCCGTCGGGTTCCGCGGTCGCTGGCGGTCGTCATCGTGATGTTCACCGCGCTTGGAGTGGTCGCGGGTGTGTTGGCATTTGTCGGGCGGGCCTTCGTCAACGGGTTCCCGCAGCTGACCAATGAGGTGGTCGCGACGGTCGACCAGACGCGACAGTGGTTGACCAACGGGCCATTGGGTATCGACCCCTCGCAGGTCAATCATCTCGGCAACAACATCATCGACCTGATGCAGCACAATCAGGAAAAGCTCGCCAGCGGCGCACTCGCCACCGCGACCACCGCCACCGAGCTTGTCACCGGCCTGCTGTTGATGCTCTTCCTGATGATCTTCTTCCTCTACGGGGGCGGTCAGATCTGGGAGTTCTGTGCGCAACTGATCCCCCGCAGCTCGCGGGAGAAGGTCGTCGCGGCGGGGTTTGCCGGTTTCGCAACGCTGGTGGCGTACGTGCGTGCGACCGTCGTGGTTGCGCTCGTCGACGCCGTCTGCATCGGGATCGGCCTGGCGATTCTCCGTGTGCCGCTGGCGCTTCCGCTGGCCACGGTGATTTTTCTCTTTTCCTTCATCCCGATTGTCGGTGCGCTGATCAGTGGAACTCTCGCCGTGATCATCGCGCTGGTCACCCAGGGCTGGCTGACCGCGGTGATCGTGCTCGCGATCCTCGTCGGCGTCATGCAACTCGAAGGGCATGTGCTGCAACCGTTCCTGATGGGTCGTTCGGTGCGATTGCATCCGGTTGCCGTGGTCCTCGGGATCGGCGCGGGCATTGTTGCCTCAGGAATCGTCGGCGGTCTGCTCGCAGTGCCGGTGATCGCCTTCGCCAACACCGCGATCCGTCATCTGTGCGGCAACCCGCTCACCGAGGTGATCAAGGGCGACGGGGCGTTCGAGGCGGCCCCCGATCCGCCGATCTGGGATCGATTACCTCTCGACCCGGAGATAGGCGACCCCGATGCAGACACCGACCGTCACGCGCCGGAGCCGGACCGCGAGAACCCCGACCCCGGGGACGCAAGCCCCCCGGATTCCGGCCGCAACGGAAGCGATTCTGACCGCAAGCGGTCTTAGTCGCCCGTCTGGTCGCTGCGGCTGCGGCGCAGCAGCTCGTGCACGCTGATCCGATCGTCGTCCTCGGTGCCGCGGGCATGACGATCCGATGTCGTCCGGTCACTGCCCGGCGCGGCGGCTCGCGAGTCGTCGGTGTACGGCGCGCCCGCACGATCAGATCCGGCGCGACCTGGTCCGGCGTGATCGGGGTCGTCGGCCGTGGCGGTCGAATTCGGGGTCGGATCGCCGACGGCGCGCGGCGGCACCAGCCGCGACGATCCCTGCGACAGACCACGATCCATGGGGGAGAGGTGGTCGGGACGTGCCCCGGCGGGGGCCGGGCGACTGCGTCGAGAGCGTTCCTCCGGGCTCAACGATGCGGCCAGCGGACGCCGGCCGGTCTGGTCGAGCTCGGGCCGACGCGACAGCGGTGATCCCGGTCCTGGTTGTGGCCCGCTCGCACTGCCAGGTGGAGGTCCCGTCGGCGGTGTCGGTGGTCGGCTGGTCAGGTCGGGACGTGCACGGCGGCCCGGCTGGGATGCAGTGTCGCGCTGGGGTCGGCCTGTCGCCGGAGGGGCCGTTCGGGGGCGTGGCGTACCCGCCGGTTGCGGCCGTGCTGAGCCCGAAGTGTGTGGTGCGCCCGAAGTGTGTGGTGCGCCGGGTGATTCCGCAGCGCCTGCGACAGGGCCGGGCGCACTGAGCCGGATGCCGCCCTCGCCGAGGCTCCACCCGCCGGTATCGGGGCTGTCCTGTGTGCTCGGCGAGTAGCGCCGCGGCGGGGCCGACGGTGCGTCGATGGGCGCCGAGGCCGCCGGCCGAGGTACCGCCGGACGGGGGCCGGTCGTCACGCGCGGCGCCGGCATCTCACCCGACGGAGGTGCAGACGGACCGCGCCGTGCGGTCGCCTTCTGCGCCGGAACCTTCTGCGCCGGAACCTTCTGCGCCGGAACCTTCTGCGCCGGAACCTTCTGCGCCGGAACCCGTTGCGGCTGGCCCTGATTCGACGTCGAAGGGGTTACGGCCGATGCGGGTGCGGCGGGCCTGCGTGGTCCGCCCGATTCCACCGTATGCGGGGTGGCCCGACCGGCGCGGCGTCGCGTACCCGCCGCTGACGGCGCTGCGGCCATCACCGATGTCGGGACCTCCGAGACCAGTGTGCCCGCACTGATTGCGCGTGGTCCGACGGCGTCTGGACGCATGTCGTCGGGTTCCTCGTCGAGAATGGTCTCGCCCAGGCCGATCTTTCGCTGCAGCGTGCGCATCCACCGCGGTGCCCACCAGCAGTCGTCGCCGAGCAGCTTCATCACCGACGGCACCAACAGCATGCGAATGATGGTGGCGTCCAAGATGAGTGCGGCGATCATGCCGTAGGCGATGTACTTCATCATCACGATCTCGGACAGGCCGAACGCGCCGGTCACCACCACGAGAATAGCGGCGGCCGCAGTGATGATGCGACCGGTCAGCGCCGTGCCGACGCGGATCGCCTCGGTGGTCGACGCCCCGCGCTGTCTCGCTTCGACCATGCGGGACAACAGGAATATCTCGTAGTCCGTGGATAGGCCGAACACGATGGCGATGATCAATACCAGCACCGCGGCGAACAGCGGGCCGGGAGTAAAGTTGGCGATGCTGGCACCATGTCCGTCAACGAAGATCCACGTCAGGATGCCCAGCGTGGCGCCGAGACCCAGTACCGACATCAACGCCGCCTTGATCGGCAACACCACCGACCCGAACGCCAGGAACATCAGCAGTCCGGTGATCAGCACGAGCATCAAGGCCATCAAGGGAAGTCGTTGCAGCAGGGCATCAATGGAGTCCTGCGTGAGCGTCGGCGTGCCGGCCACCCACATGCGCATATCGCTGGGCACCGCGATCTTGCGGAGATCCTTGATCGCCTCACCTGCGGTGTCGCGGTTCACCAGACCCGCCGACATCTGCAGTACCTGCAGTCCCGACGAGCCGTAGTTGCCGGTCAGTGCGCCGTCATCGGCGGAGGAGCTGAACTTCTTCGTGAAGCCGGGAACCTTGTTCGCCTCGTCGGCGATCTGCGAGATCGCATTACCCGCCGACGAATTGTTCTCGTCGTACATGATGACGAGCTTGATGTCCTCGGTGCGTTCGGTCGGGAAGTACTTGTCGAACGACTCCTGCGCGGCCCGGCTCGGATTGTCCGGCGGCAGGTACTGCTCGCTGATGCCGCCGAACTTGATGCCACCGAACGGGATCGTCAGCACCAGTAGCAACAGCACGGTGGGAACCGCGGTGGCCACCGGATGCTTCATCACCCAGCCCGAAAGCCGACCCCAGAATCCGTTCTCGACTTCTTCCCGCGACTTGGTGCGGCCGGTGAGGTCGGCGACGCGGTGGTCGAGCCTATCGGCGCCCGACGGGGAGAACGTCCGCACGATCGGGAACAGGGTGTAGGAGAGCATCCAGCGCAGCGAGAACGCGTCGACGCGCGGCCCGAGAATGCCCAGGAGCGCGGGCAGCACGGTGATCGAGAGGATCGCCGCCAGCGACACCGACGCGATCGCACCGTAGGCCACCGACTTGAGGAAGCCCTGCGGCATGATCAGCAGACATGCAATAGCCGCGACGATGATCGTCGCCGAGAACACCACCGTCTGACCGGCGGTCATCACGGTTCTTCGTACCGCGGCTTTCGTCGAATATCCTTCAGCGAGTTCTTCTCGGAACCGGCTGACGATGAACAGCCCGTAGTCGATGGCGATACCCAGACCGATCAGGGTGACCACCGATTGGGCGAAGATGTTCAGTTCGGTGATCTGGGCGATCGCGTTCATGATGCCCAGCGAGCCGGCGATCGTCAGACCGCCGATGAAGACCGGCAGACAGGCGGCGATGACACCGCCGAAGATGAAGAACAGCATCAGCGCAACCAGCGGCAGGGCGATGATCTCGGCGCGGTGGATGTCGGCGTCCATGCCGCGGGCCATGGCTCCTGCGACGGGCTGCAGGCCGGCGAGCTGGAACGAGGTGCCCGCCGGTAGGTCGTAGCGCTGCGCGATGTTGCCGAAGAACGGTTCGATCGTCTTGAAGTTGTTGAGCACCGTGGTGTCGTCGTTGCCGGCGACACCGATACTGATGAATGCCCGCTGCTGATCAGGGGTGATCGTGCGGGATCGGACGATGTTCTGAGCAGCCTTGCCCGCGGCATCGGTCGGGGTGAAGAACGGGTCAATGATCTGCTGGTTGTTCCGCAGCGCCAGCTGTTCGCCCTCCGGAGTGGAGGTGTCGCCGTTGTAGGCGCGCTGCACGACCGTCGGATACTTGGTCAGCAGGTCGTCGACGAATTTCTCGACCTTCGTGCTGACCTGCGGGTCGGTCACCTTGGTGCCGGGCGGGGCGGTGATCAGCAGGATGACGTCGGAGCGGTGATCGCGGCCGAGGGCGGTGTCGGCGACGACCGAACCCTTCGACGACTGTGACGTCGGATCGAACCACCCGCTCTGGCTGAGATGTTTGCTGAGTCCGAGGCCGTAGAGCCCCAGTCCGCCCATCAACACCACCAGGACGGCGATGACGGCGAAGCGCATCCGATAGACGAATGTGCCGATGGCTCCGAACACGCCGAGTCCTTTCTGAAAGTCCGGGGAAGATATTGTCGCAGCGCCTCCTGAGCTCTCCCTGAGGTACTGCTCGCGTGAGGCTCCCGACGCCTCGTTACTGCGGTTGTGCCACTCGGCTCACCGCAGAAGCGCCGACAGCGGCCGGAACGGCGCCAGCCACGCGCCCTCGTCGGGCAGCGAGTCCAGGCCGATACGCGGTAACGGTTCACGGAATACACCGGGGATGTCTTCGAGATCGACGAACTCGAGTTCGTCGGTCGTCAACGCCCAGCTGGCATGTTCGCGGAACCCGATCACGGTGACCGGGACACCGTCGGCGACGATCTCCAACAGTGGCTCCCGGAACGCCTGCCCGTCGGCAGACGCCACGATCAGTCCGGCTAACCCCACAGTGTGCCTGCGCAACTCGATATGGTCGAGCATGTCGGAGTCGACATCGCTGTCCTCGGACATCTTGGGCTTGGCGAAGACGGCGTACCCGACGTTGCGCAAGGCCTCCACCCACGGCCGAACCACATCCGCGCTACCAGGCACGATGTTGGTGAACACAGTCGCTTCTGGTTCCACTGGATGCCCGGCCGCCGAGCCGTCGGAGGCTGTGTCGAGTTCCACGTCGCCGGCCGCGCGTCGCCCGGACAGATCGGCCGTGCGGGTCAGCATCCACCGTCCAAGAGCGTCGAAACGCGGGCGGTGCGCCGCGGTCGGCCGACCGCCGAGGATCGCGCCGAGACCCATGTCCATGTTCGGTGCATCCCACACCAGGAGCATGCGCGGGGCACCGCTCTGGCCGGCGATCGTGTCGGCGAATCGGCCGCCGGGTGGGGTCGGTGCGGCGTCGTTCATCGATTCTCCTCGGGCCTGGCGGGTGGGTCCTGCGGCGGCTTGACGTAGACGAACTCGTTGACGTCGCGTCCCTCGCGTTCGGCGCGTCCCTCGAACTTCGTGGTCGGACGGCTCAGCGAGATGGGTGTTGGGCGGGTCGCCGGCACCACGTGCGGCGCGGCCGGGTTCTGGGTGGCCAGGATCTCGGCGATCCATTCGGCGTAGTCGGCGTGGTCGGTAGCGATGTGCACAATCCCGCCGTCGACGAGGCGATCGGCCATCAACTCGACGGTGCCGCGCTGGATGAAACGGCGCTTATGGTGGCGGGATTTGGGCCATGGGTCGGGAAAGAAGACCCGGATGCCGGTGAGACTGCGTGGCGCGATCAGTTCTCGCAGTACCACCAGTGCGTCCCCGCGGATCATCCGGATATTGGTGAGACCGCCCCGATCGATCAGGCCGAGGAGCTGCGCGAGTCCCGGTTGGTAGACCTCGACGGCAACGACATCGATGTCGGGTTCGGTCTGCGCCATCGCCGCTGTCGAGATCCCGGTACCGCTGCCGACCTCGAGGACGCGCGGCGCGTCCCGGCCGAACGCGGCGGCCATGTCCATCGGCGGCTCCGGGGTCTGATCGACACCGGTGGCCAGATCGCGGCCCAGTCGGGGCCACAGGGTCTCCCACGTGCGCTGCTGGTTGGGCGTCAAGGTGCCGCGCCGGAACCGGAAGCTCGTCACCCGCGGGTACAGCCGCGACCGATCGGCGGGCTGGTCCCGGATGGATTCATCCTGCTCACGGCCGCAGAGGTCGGTGGCGCGCGGCGCCGGTCGGTCGGTGTTCACCGGTCCATCGTGTCCTATCGCCGTGGAGAGGTCATCCTCGACACCCTGGGCCTGTGCATTTCTGTGCCGCACGTCGGGCTTGTCCGGGTTAGGCTGCCAGACCAGGGGAGATGTGGGGGAGAGGTAAATGACCGACCGACGTGGTGAGCTGGCGCGTGTGCTCGAGGGCGCTCCGTCGACGGTGTGTGACGCCTTGCCCGCCGTGGTGCGCGCCGAGGTGTTGGCGGCGGCGCGCCATCACCGGCGCCTCCTGACGATCGCGGTCACCGGCCGGCCGGGCACCGGTCGCGACACCATGACGCGGGCGGTGCGGGAGCGATTGCGAGTCGGCGCGCTCGGCCCAGGCGAGGACCCCGACGCGATCGACGGCGCCGACCTCTGGGTGCACGTGATCGTGTCCGAGGTACGCCCCGCCGACCACGAGATCCTGGCGTCGTTGCCCGCCGAGCGCACGATCGTCGTCCTCGGCAAGGCCGACACCCACCCCGATCCGCGCGACGCCGCGCACGCAGCGGCCGATGCCGCCCGGACACTGCGCCGACCGGTCACCGCCGTCTCGGCGCTTCTCGCCTGCGCCGATGTCACCGAGGCGGAATGGATCTTTCTCGCCGACCTCGTCGCCCGCGACGAGCAGATGCCGTCGATGGCCGGGCACTTCCTCATGGGCGATCCCGGCGGACGCGAACGCACCCTGCGACGTGGACTGCTCCGGCGCCTCGACCGGTTCGGTATCGAGACCGCTCTGGACCTGTTGGGTGCGGGTGTGGTGGCTGATGTCGACGGTCTCAATGCGGCATTGCACCGGCTCAGTGGCATCGAGGCGATCGTCCCAACGGTCGCCGCGCGGGTCGGCGAGGTCCGTGCGCGTCGGGAGTGCCTGGTTCGCGATCGCCTGGAGGGTCGGGCGGTTGCAGGCATTGCACGCGAGGGGATCGAGCAGTTGTTGCGCATGCCGGAGGTGGTGCGGTGAACGCCACCGCTGCGCTGCGGGTCAACCCAGAAGGAACCAACCCAGACGGGATCTACCCAGAAGGGATCTACCACCAGGTGTGGCGGGCGACCGGTTTCGATGCGACGAGCATGCCGGTGCCCGGTGCTCGGATCGTGGTGGCCGGGGCGGTGGGTGCGTCCGTCGAGGATCTGCTGGCGGCCTGCGCGGCGGTCGCCCCCGACCTACCGATGTCGGCGAGGGGTTCCGGAATGGGAACCGGTGGGATTGGCGCGGGCCTGATGGTGCTGGATCCGTCCTCCGACCTCGAGGCCGACGAGGTCGAGCTGTTCGTGCGGTTGCGGACCGAGGTGGGCACGGTCGCCTTGGTGTGCACCGGAATCGACGCATTCTGGGAATGGCCGCGACGGCTGCGCGCTCAGCGCGCCGTACTCGATCCCGCCGAGGAACTGCCGGTATTCGCGGTATCGGCGGCGGCTGGGCTGGCGGGCGCGGTCGAGGAGTCCGGCCTGACCGACCTGGTGGCCTGGATGCGCGAGGGTCTGATACGACCGATCGAGCAACGTGTCGAGCAGGCCAGGCTCGCGGCGTGTGTCACGGCGCTGGACCGGCGTATCCGCGACGACCATCTCTCGTCGGCCACCGCTGCGCGCACCGACCCGGACGACCTGATGCGTCGCCGCCGGACTCTGGTGGCCACCCGTGACCGCGGGCGCACCGACCGGCTGGCCGCGGTTCGGGCCGGCGTCGCCGGGGTCCGCACGGCCACGATCGCCGACGCGCAGACCGGGTTCCGGACGCTGCTCGCCGCGGCGAACCGTCGTTGTGCGCACGCCGCTCCCGGTGAGCTGGCGACCCATCTGACCTGGCTCGACTCCGCGATCGCAGAGGTCAATGCCCGCGTGGACGCCGTTCTCGACGACCGGCTCGAGGCCGTCGGGGCCACCGCGCTACTCGGCGTCGACGGCGACGAGCCGGGTCGCGGAGCAGGTCCGGCGGGGCAGTCGGTGTCGGCGGTGCGTCGTGCCCCGCCGACCGGTCGTCGAGGCGCCGAGGACGCGCTGATGGTGCTCATCGGGGCGTCCACCGGCGTCGGCGTCGGCCGCCTGATCGTCTCGCCGATGACGGCGGTGCACACGCTGCAGTGGATTTCGATGCCGTTGACGTTGGTGATCGGCGTGGCTGTGGCGTTCTGGGTGATCCGGATTCGCCGGGCGGCTGCGCGCCGTACCGATCTGCGGTCCTTCTCGGCCGAGGTCCTCAGCGAGGCTCGCGGTCGGCTCGAACAACGCATCGCCTCACGCAGCGCCGAGGCCGAATCGCGTTTGGCCGGGCAGATCACCCGGCATCATGAACGACGGGTCCGCCACGTCGCCGCCGCCGTCGCCGATATCGACGCGTCCCTGCGCCGCTTACGCGCCGGGCCACTGTCCGGGGCCGCGACGGAGTCGGCCCGGTTGGCCGGGTTGCGGCGCACCGTTGCGGCACGGCTTGCCGAGATAACGCGGACAAAGGTGCGGGCCGGCACGACCACCGCGCCCGCGGTCACAAGGAGTGAGCAGTGATGGAACCGTTCGTACTGGGCGAGGGTGGCGACCCGGACGACGACGCGGCGGCCGGGTTATGGCATGGCGATGCGGAGAGCCAGGACGCGGACCATCTCGCTGGACTTCCCGACACCCCGCTGCCCGGTGAGGAGCCCGACGCGGGCGCTGATGACCACCTGTGGATGTACGACGACGGTCGGATCTGGGATCTCGGTCCAGCCGACGTCGATACCGACGCCGACGGCGTCGCCGACTCGTTGACCCGCGCCGGCCCCGACGGCATGACCGTCTACACCGACCGCGATCACGACGGGCGCGTCGACACCATCACCCATATCGGGTCCGACGGCGACTACGAGGCGCACCGGCTGGCCGCCGACGGGCGCACCTGGGTACCGACGGATTCGGGCCGGCTTGACTGACTGCGTCGTCGTGCAACGGGCCTGCAGACGCCGTACAACAGGCTCGCGGAGGGTTCTTCCGGGGCGGTGAATCGGACTTTCGTGAGCACCTTAAACCGCCCTTCCGGTGCGACGTGCCAGGTCACGTGGGTTTCGGGGTGGTCGGCTGTCGTCGGTGAACCCGTGGGAGTGTGGCATATACCGCATCTGTTAACCCGGGCACCTAGCGGCCGTTCTGTGATCGTATCCTGGGGATAAGCCGCCGTACCTCGGTCACCATCGATGGTGGCCAACTCCGAGGAGGAGATATGACCTCAGCAACCATTCCCGGATTGGACCCCGCCAGCGCCCCGACCACACATGCGGGCTTGTTGGCATGGGTCGCCGAAGTCGCCGAGTTGACCCAGCCCGACCGGGTGGTGTGGTCCGACGGCAGTGATGAGGAGTGGGAGCGGCTGACCGCTGATCTGGTCGAGGCTGGGACGCTGGTCAAACTCGACGAGGAGCGCAAGCCCAACTCGTATCTCGCCAAGTCGGACCCCGCCGATGTCGCGCGGGTCGAGTCCCGGACCTTCATCTGCGCCAAGACCGCCGAAGAGGCGGGCCCCACCAATAATTGGGTGGATCCCGACCAGATGCGCGCAACGATGACCGAGCTGTACCGGGGCAGCATGCGCGGGCGCACCATGTTCGTGATCCCCTTCTGCATGGGCCCCCTCGGCTCCGACGACCCGAAGCTCGGTGTCGAGCTGACCGACTCCGAGTACGTCGTGCTGTCGATGCGCATCATGACCCGCGTCGGCCCGAAGATTCTCGAGGCTCTGGGCGACGACGGCTTCTTCGTCAAGGGTCTGCACTCGGTGGGTGCCCCGCTCGAGCCCGGTCAGGCCGACGTGGCGTGGCCGTGCAACCCCGAGAAGTACATCACCCACTTCCCCGAGGATCGTGAGATCTGGTCCTACGGTTCGGGTTACGGCGGCAACGCGTTGCTGGGCAAGAAGTGCTACGCGCTGCGGATCGCGTCGGTCATCGCCCGCGACGAGGGCTGGATGGCCGAGCATATGCTGATCCTGAAGCTGACCAGCCCGGAGAACAAGGTGTACTTTGTCGCCGCGGCCTTCCCGAGCGCCTGCGGCAAGACCAACCTCGCGATGATCCAGCCCACCATCCCCGGATGGAAGGCCGAGACCGTTGGCGACGACATCGCATGGATGCGATTCGGTGACGACGGCCGTCTCTACGCGATCAACCCCGAATTCGGGTTCTTCGGTGTCGCTCCCGGCACGAGTGAGGACTCCAACCCGAACGCGATGAAGACCATCGAGGCCGGTAACACGCTCTACACCAACGTCGCACTGACCGACGACGGCGATATCTGGTGGGAGGGCATCGACGGCGAGACCCCCGCGCATCTGACCGACTGGCTCGGCAACGAGTGGACGCCCGCCTCCGATCACAAGGCCGCACACCCGAATTCGCGATACTGCACCCCGATTTCGCAGTGCCCGTCGTTGGCGCAGGAGTGGGACGATCCGCAGGGTGTGCCGATTTCGGCGATCCTGTTCGGCGGTCGTCGCAAGACCACGGTGCCGCTGGTGACCGAGGCCCGTGACTGGCAGAACGGCGTGTTCATGGGCGCCACCGTGGGTTCCGAGCAGACCGCCGCCGCCGAGGGCAAGGTCGGCACCGTCCGCCGCGACCCGATGGCGATGCTCCCGTTCATGGGCTACCACGTGGGTGACTACTTCGCGCACTGGATCGACCTCGGTAAGAACGCCGATGCGTCGAAGCTCCCGAAGGTCTTCTACGTCAACTGGTTCCGTCGGGGTGACGACGGTCGCTTCCTGTGGCCCGGCTTCGGCGAGAACAGCCGCGTACTCAAGTGGATCATCGGGCGCATCGAGGGTGAGAACGAGGGCGTCAACACCCCGATCGGCATCGTCGCCAAGCCCGACGAGATCGACGTCGAGGGCCTCGATCTGCCTGCCGAAGATCTCGCTGCCGCACTCGATTTCGACCCCGAGGAATGGCGGCGCGAGTTGCCGCTCATCGAGGAGCTGTTCGACTTCGTCGGGGAGAAGCTGCCGACGAGCCTGTCCGATGAGCTCGATCAGCTCAAACAGCGCCTCGCGTGAAAGTCTCGATCATCCATTGAGATGACCTGCCTCTACTGAGGTATCGTTGCCCCCTATGAGACTGCGCTCGTGGGGGGCAACGTTCGTTTCGGCGCTCGCCGTCACGCTGACCATCGGATCCGGCGTGGCGACGGCAGTGCCCGGTTCGCCGGTTCCGGGCCCATCCACGGTCACCTCGCGATATGTCGACACCGAGATCATGCCCGGCATACCGTCTTTCGGTGCTATTTCGGGAATTGACCAGACCGCCAACGGCGACTACACGATGATCTCGACCGATGTCGGGCGTGCCGGTCCCGCCCGGTTCTACGCCACCCACATCGATTACTACCCGTCGGTCGGTCAGCTCGGTGTCCCGCGCTTCACCGGCGGTGGCACCGTGCTCAGCCCGCTCAATCTGCCGCTGCTGCCCGGTGATGCGCAGTTCGAGGGCATCCGGTCGGTCGGTGGCGGCTACGTCGTCGTGAGCGGTGGGGCGCATCAGTTCGTCCGCCAGATCGGTCCGTTCGGTACGTTCGTCCGAAATCTCCCGTTGCCCGCTGCGTGGCGCCCGACCCGGACCTCGGGCGTCAACGGCCAGAACGGTCTCACCGGGGTGGCCGTTGGGCCGAGCGGACAGATCAGCGTGATCACCGCCGGCGGGCTGCGCCAGGACCCCGGTAACGCTGCCCGGCTGCTGACCTTCGGATCGGGTCGAGGGCAGAGCGAGTACGTCTACCGCACCGACCCGGACAAGGTCGCTGCCGACGTCATCGCCGTCAATAACACCGACTTCCTGGTCCTCGAACGCGGTCGCGGACGGGTGACGAGCATCTACTGGGCCACCACGCGCGGCGCCGATGCGGTGACCGGCAAGGCCAAGCTCTCCGGCTCCGAGAAGGCAATGCCCAAAACCGGGGTCTTCTCGGCCAACCCGCTGCCGCGGCTGGTGACCGGCAACATGTCGGCAATGGCATGGGGCAATTGGCTTCCCGACGTCCGCGGACAGAACTATCGGGCGCGGATGCTCTACGTCGTCACCAACAACATGTTCGCCGGCCCGACCCGGGTGCACGCGATCGAGGTGCGCTTCCCGCGTCGCTGACCCACTCGGCGGATACGGTCCGCGCCCGCGACCGGGGGTGGGTTCAGGGACAACCCCGATGGCCATTCGGGCGCCGACCTGGCACCGTGGTGGCCATGACATCAGCGCACGCAGAGATGACGCAACCGAGCGGTACGGCCGCCGCGGCCGGATCCGAGGGTCTGACCAAGGTCTACGGGTCAGGTGACACCGCAGTCCACGCGCTGCGAGGCGTCACGATCGAATTCGCGGCCGGACAGTTCACCGCGATCATGGGCCCGTCGGGGTCGGGGAAGTCGACCCTGATGCATTGTCTGGCCGGCCTCGACGACGCCACCGGGGGCCGCGCCTACATCGGTGACGTCGCCCTCACCGGGCTCTCCGACAAGGAGATGACCAAGCTCCGACGCGACCGCATCGGATTCGTGTTCCAGTCGTTCAACCTGGTGCCCACCCTTACCGCGGCCGAGAACATCACCCTGCCGCTCGACATCGCCGGCCGCCCGGTGGACAAGCAATGGTTCGACACCGTCGTCGGTCGCCTCGGCATCGGGGATCGGCTCGATCACCTGCCGACCGAGCTGTCGGGCGGCCAACAGCAGCGTGTTGCGTGTGCCCGCGCACTGGTGGGCAAGCCCGAGATCATCTTCGGTGACGAGCCGACCGGCAACCTCGATTCCCGCTCCTCCGGAGAGGTTCTCGCGATCCTGCGCGCGGCCACCGACGAGTTCGGGCAGACCGTCGTCATCGTCACCCACGATCCGCGTGCCGCGTCCTACGCCGACCGTGTGGTCTTTCTCGCCGACGGCCACATCGTGCGGGAGCTGACCCGACCGACCGCCGACGACGTCTTCGAGGTCATGCGCCACCTCGATGACAAGCCCGGGGATGACAAGCCCGGGGATGACAAGCCCGGGGATGACAAGCCGGCCTTGGTCGACCCGACTGACGGAATGCCCCGCGGGCGCCACGAGGCACGCTGACTCATGGCCTCATCATCGGTGATGCGCAAGGTCTCGCTGCGAAACCTGCGTGCGCACAAGCTCCGATTGTTCCTGACCGTCTTCTCGATCGTCCTCGGCACCTCGTTCGTTGCCGGTTCGATCGTCTTCACCTCCACCATCTCCCATGCGTTCAACTCGATCTTCGAGGGCGCGGCGCAAGGGGTGGCCGTCGAGATCACGCCACAACGATCAACCTCCGACGGTGTGCCCGACAGTGTCGTCGACCAACTCCGGGAGCGTAAGCAGGAGTTGGGGATCGACAAGATCGTCACCAACCAGCAGGGGCCGGTGACGATCGCAGGCGCTGACGGCAAGGCGCTGCAGACCGGTGGTGCTCCGAGTATCGCCACCGCCTACATTCCACCGGATCAAGCGATTTCCCCGGAGAAACTGCTGCCCGGTGGCCGGGCGCCCAATGGGCAGAACGAGATCGTCCTCAACTCCTCGGCCGCCGACCGCGGTGGCCTGAAGGTCGGATCGAGGACGAAACTCGTGATCGGACAAGGCAGTACACAGCCGTTGGAGGTTACCGTCGTCGGCCTCGTCGACCTGCCCACCTCGACCGGCGGGTACGTCAACGTCCAGTTCGACCAGCGCACCGCGTCCGATATCTTCTCTGACGGTTCACATGTCGCGGTGGTCGACACGTCCACGGTGTCCGGGGTGTCCGCCGACGAACTCGCCAAGCGGGTGTCGGCGCTCGTCGACACCGATCAGTTCAAGGTCCGCACCGGAGACCAGGTGCGTGCGGACCAGAAGGCCCAGGTCAACCAGTTTCTGACCATCTTCACCGGAATCCTGTTGGCATTCGCGGCAATCGGGCTCATCGTCGGAACCTTCATCATCTACAACACCTTCTCGATGATCGTCGCGCAACGCAATCGTGAACTCGCTCTGCTGCGCGCCATCGGTGCCAGCCGGCGTCAGGTATCGCGTTCGGTGCTCTTCGAGGCGTTCGTGGTCGGCGTCATCGGCGGGCTGGTCGGGCTCGGTGTCGGTGTCGGATTGGCCGCGGTGTTGAAGGCGGTGGTCGGCTCCGCGTCGGGTCTGCCGAGTGGCTCACTGCAGGTCGGTGTGTGGGCGGTGCTCGCCGCGCTCTTCGTGGGCGTCGGCGTCACGATGGTCAGCGCCTGGGTACCCGCGGTCCGGGCCGCACGGGTGTCCCCGGTGGAGGCGATGCGCGCCGGGGTCACCGAAGGTGCTGCGCCGCTGCGGAATCGGACGCTGGTCGGCGTCGTCTTCTTGCTCATTGCCGTCGGCACGATCGCCTGGGGTGCGGTGGGTGCAGGCCTGTTGCGCGCGGTGGTGGTCGGTATCGGCGCGGGTGCGGCGATCGTCGCGTCGGTGTTGGCCGGCCCGGCATTGTCCAGACCCATCGTCGGCGGTCTCGGCCGGGTGATCGGCGCCCCGTTCGGCACGGTCGGACGGTTGGCCCGCACCAACGCGGTGCGCAATCCGCGGCGTAGCGCGGCGACTGCTTTCGCGCTGACCCTCGGGTTGATGCTGGTCGCCGTGATCGGCACGCTCGGAGCCTCGTTCAAGGGAACGGTGGATCAGACTGTCGATGCGGGCATCCGAGCCGACTACATCGTTGCGGGCACCAACAATTCGCCGGTGCCCGAGTCGGTGGCCGTGGCGGTCACCAAGGTGCCGGGCATCTCCGATGCCGTGTCCTTCGGCATCGTGTCGGCGCGTATCGACGGTCAGGCGCGTACCGGGTTCGCCGCTCTCGGTGGCGATATCAACGGGGTATCGGTACTGAATATGCTCGATGGCGCATCCAGCACGTTGCCGGCCGACGGGATGTTCATCAGTGAACGCACGGCCAACGAGCGTGGCTGGAAACGCGGGCAGACCCTGACCTTCACCTCGGCGGACGGAACGCAAGTGCCGGTCACGATCGCCGGCGTGTATCAGGACAACGAGGCGCTGCAGCCCTGGATGATCGGGCCGCAGGTGTATGAGAAGGTCATGCCGGAAACGAGCCGGATCACGTTCGGACTATTCGTCAAGGCCGCACCCGGCACCAACCTCGACACCCTGCGCACCGATCTCGAGAATGCGACGTCGGGGTATCTGACGGTGCAGGTGGAGACCCGCGAGCAATACAAGAGCAGCATCTCCGAGCAGATTGATCAGATGCTCGCGACGCTGTACTCCATGCTTGGCCTCGCCCTGTTCATCGCGGTCCTCGGCATCATCAACACACTCGCGTTGTCGGTGGTGGAGCGCAAACGCGAGATCGGCATGCTGCGCGCGATCGGAACCCTGCGCAGTCAGATCAGACGGACCATCTATCTGGAGTCGGTGCTGATCGCGATCTACGGGGCCGTCCTCGGCGTCATTCTGGGTTCGGTGATCGGTTGGGCTCTGGTGCGCACGCTCGCCCGGTGGGGGCTGGGTGATCCGGTGCTGCCGTGGAGCTTGATGGGTTGGACGCTGCTCGCCTCGGCCGTGGTCGGCGTGTTGGCCGCGTTGTGGCCGGCGGTCCGGGCTGCTCGGACGAAACCGCTCGAGGCGATCGCCCAAGGATGAGTTCTCCGTGTTGTCGGGGTTGGCGGCCCCGGTTTGGCACAATCGGCGCATGACTCAGCCACCGGAAGATCCGTGGGACCCGAATCGTCCGCCGCCGCAGACGCGTGCGTTCGACCCCGATCAGAATCCGGCGGAGTACCCCGACTCGGGTTATCCCCAGGCCGGGTATGGCCAGACGGGATATGGACAATCGGGTTACCCACAGGGGGCCTACACGCAGGGCTATGGTCACGAGCCGGGCGGCCCGCCGCCCACCGGACCGTACACTGAGCCGCCGTCCGGGGGCAGCGGAGGCGGGGGTCGGCGGACTCTGTTCCTGACGCTTGCGGTGATCGCGGCTCTGGTGTTGATCGTGGTCGTCGCAGTGCTCGTCGTCCGGAGCACTGGTGGTGGTGATTCGACGGCGTCCCCGACGACGAGTACGGTGTCGACGACATCGGTGAGCACCACATCCACAACCACGAGCACCTCCGAAACGACAACGGAGGAGACGACCACCTCGCGGGCCGCAGCGGGCTCGGTCGTGTACCAATTGACCGGCAGCGGTGACGTTGCCGGTGTGCGCTACCGCAAGGGCTCGGAGTTCGTCATCGATCCGGTCACCGCCGCGCCGTGGTCGATCACGACGACGGTTACCGGCGGTTCGGCCGAACTCACCGCAATCGTCGTTCGCGGTCCGGTGACCTGCACCATTATGCACGGTCGCGAACAGCTGACCTCAAACACGAGCAACGGTGGACTCCTCCGCTGTGTGGCGGACCTCGCGAACTGACCATCGCTTCACCCCCGTTGCGCCGATGGGGATCCGGGTCCTGGTGGTGCGAATCCAGCACCGGCGCAGCCGGTCTCGAGGATTGCCGAGCGCGGTTCACACCTCGACCATCGGCGGAGGGGTGTGGCCATCGGATAGAGAGTTGCGCGACCATCGCGAAGGTGTGCTGTGCTAGTTCTTACGCAGTACCACAACGAGATTGGTGGCAAGGAACTCGCGGAGTACCGGGACGCGCAGTACCCACCAGGACGGTGCCGGGAGGTAGCGGGGGAAGGCAGCGATGAGCGTCGTGTCATCCGATCGGCTGCGGGACCACCGTAGTCCGGCCGTCGCGGTGACCGCGAAAAGAGAAGTGCCGTAGAGATTCTTGGGCGGATGCCCATGCCGTCGGGTGTACCAGCGAGCGGCGCGGTGGCCGCCCGCGTAATGGGTCAGGCCCATCTCGTGACCGCCGAAGGGGCCCCACCACAATGTGTAGCTGACGATGACGAGCCCGCCGGGGCGGGTCACGCGGATCATCTCGTCGCACATCTGCCACGGTCGGGAGGTGTGCTCGACGACGTTGGACGACAGCGTCACGTCCATTGAGTCGTCGGCGAAGGGGAGTGCCTGACCGGCGGCGCGCACGGTGCCGCGATGGTCCAGACCGCCCGCGTGCATCTCCGTCGGATCGGGTTCGACCGCCAGGTAGTGGGCGCCACACGCGCCGAATGCGTCGGCGAAGTACCCCGGGCCGCCGCCGACGTCGAGGATGACCGATTCGTCAAGATCGGCGAACGCTCCGACCATCGCCGCGGTGTCACGGGCAAGGGCGCCGTAGAAGCGTGCGGGATCGGTCTGTTCGTACCGAAAGTCCGACAGCAGGTCGGCCGCGCGACGGAATGTCGCGAGTCGGCGCATCGTCTCGGTCGCTGCGGGCACAGGCGGGATGCTACCGCTGCGGCATGATGTGCGACGCTGCCGCTCTGCCGACCCCGTGGTCGGTACCCTGATACGGCGATGACCCCTCCCACCCGCGTGCTGCTCCTCTGTTGGCGAGATACCGGCCACCCGCAAGGCGGTGGCAGCGAAACCTATCTCGAGCGGGTGGGCGCCGAGTTGGCGCGACGAGGTGTCGAGGTGACCTATCTGACCGCGGCGTACCCCGGTGCTCCCGACGACGAGCGTCGCGACGGTATCCGGTTCATCCGGGTCGGTGGCCGGATCTCGGTGTATCCCCGAGCGCTCGGTCTGCTGCTGGCTGCCCGGATGGGCCGCGGGCGGCTGGCCGGTGGTGTGCCCGATGTGGTCATCGATACCCAGAACGGTGTTCCGTTCTTCGCCGCGCTGACCCGCATCGCGCCGACGGTCGTGCTGGTCCATCACTGCCACCGCGAACAGTGGCCGGTCGCCGGCCGGGCGCTCGGGCGGATCGGCTGGTTCATCGAGTCCCGACTGTCGCCGTGGATACACCGGCGCAGCCGCTACGTGACGGTGTCCGCGCCGTCGCGACGTGAGCTGGTCGGCCTCGGTGTGGACGATGCCCGCATCGACGTGATCCGCAATGGCCTCGATCCCGTTCCCGCCGGCGTGAAAGCGTCGAGCACAAGCACATCGCCGCCACGCCTGTGCGTGTTGTCGAGGCTGGTTCCGCACAAGCAGGTCGAGCATGCGCTGACCGTAGTCGCCGAACTTCGGCGGGTCGGAGTCGACGCCGAGCTCGACGTCATCGGTGACGGCTGGTGGTCCGGCGAATTGCGTTCCACCGCAGATATTCTCGGGGTGAGCCAGGCGGTCACATTCCACGGTCACGTGGACGAGGTACGAAAGCATGAGATCCTCGGACGGGCACGTGTGCACCTCATGCCGTCTCGCAAGGAAGGGTGGGGCCTTGCCGTCATGGAAGCCGCACAACACGGCGTGCCCACGATCGGGTATCGGAGTTCGGCTGGGCTGGCCGAATCCATCGACGACGGGCGGACTGGTCTGTTGGTCGATGGTATCGACGAATTCCTCAGCGCTACTCGGAAACTCGTCGACAACCCGGACGAGGCGCGTCGGCTCGGTCGCGCGGCGCAGCGCAAGTCTCAGCGCTACTCGTGGTCCACGACGTGCGACGAGATGCTCCGCGTCCTGCGCGATGCCGCTCGTTGAACGATTGTCACCAACCCTGCGGTGCCCGCAGCGAGAGCACCGATGGCCATCAGCAACGCCCAGATCACGTGGGCCGCCCACGCCAGGCCCCGCGATATCGACGATGCCTGCGGCGTCACCGCTCCGCCGAGATCGAATAGCATCAAATCGGGTCCCGCGACCACGGGCGTCAGATCGGCGAGTGCCTTCGGTACCGAGGTCTCGGGACCGCGCTCGACGAGTACCCAGCCAACGCCGAGGTTGGACAGTGCACGCGGGTTCCCTCCGCTGCGTAGAACTCGATTCACTTGATCCGCTGCGTGATCGGCGTGGTCGACCACGACGCCGTCGACTCGAAGTTCGCCCGATTCGATGACCGGCGCACGAACCATCCGGGCCGCCGGGTCCAGTGACGGCCCGTCGGTGAAGGAGTACCGGCGCACCGTCCCCGGCGGCCACAACGCCACCGCCCCGCGGTCGGCGGGCACCATCGCAGCCGCCCTCGTCCAGTCGTGCGGGTAATGCACCGGGGTGATCCGGCCGCCGGCCCCGCAGGCCAGATCCGGCAACGGGGCGATCACCAGCAGGGCGATGGCCGCGAGCGCGAAACCCGTGGGAACATAACGCCTCAGCGCCACCACGGCGGCGGCCGAAGCCAGTGCCCCGAATGGCATCACCAGGGCCAAGAACTTGTGCGTGTCGCGCACCAGCCCCGCACCGGGAACGGCATCGACGACCGCCCCGAGCGCCGCCTGCCCCGGACCCGCCGCGGTCACCGCCACCAGCCCCACGACGACCGCCGCCAACGCTGCCAAGCCTTGCCACAGACTCGGTGTCGGCGACGTAGAACGTCTGCGCCACAACCACACCGACCCGACAACGATCACCACCAGCAAGCAGACGGTGGCGATCGCGGCCCACCAGATTGTACGGCTCGTCGGCACGGCGTCGGAGTTCCAGATCCCACCCACGCCCAGTGCGGTGCCCAACGGGCCCAACAACGGCTCCGACCGGAGCGCGAAGGCGCGCACCCCGGCCGGCCCGTCGGAGGTGATCGATCCCCCACCGATCGCCGCGCTCATCAACCACGGCGCCGCCGAACACACCCACAGCGCAACGAGACCGGCGTACGCGCGCCACCGTCGAATACCGCCGCAGGACGCCGCGGTCACCCCGGCGACCACCAACGCCATCACCGACCCCGTCGGCGTCAACCCGGCCACCGCGAGCAACCCACCCACCTGGGCCCATCCGATCCATCGCTCACGCGTGCGCCCCTCAGCGACATCGGCAACGGCTACGACGATCCACCCGAGCGCGGCGTATCCGACGAGCAGACTCCAGTTTCCCTGCAGCAGGCGTTCGGCGACAAAGGGATTCCACACCGTGACCACGGCCGCCGCGACCGCCCCGGAACGTCCGGCGCCAGGGACCAGCCGAACGGCCAAGCGCCCGAACCCTACCGCCGCGAACAGGAGCGCGGCGGCCAGGGCGACCAGAACCACCATGCCGCCGCCGACGATCGAGCCGGCCACCGCAACGAACCAGTCCTGGGGAACGGCACGGGGTGCGAGCGGACCGATCCCGAGCGCGGCATCGGTGACGAAGGACCGCGGCGTCGACACCGCGTCCCGGTAGAGCAGATACCCGCCGCCGAACAGGGGCCCGACGATCACCGCCGACAGCACCGCACCGACCCCGTAGAGCATCGGTAGCAGCCGCGGGTTGGTCACGGGTGCAGCGTCTTGGCTCGGTCCGCGGCTCAGTAGTGGTAGGTGTCGGACGGGGCCGACGCGTGTCCGGGATCGACGTCGTAGTCGGATTCGGTGACGGCGTAGGCGCGGGCGAGATCGAGGATCTTGGTGGCGCGGGCGATGCGCGGCAGATCCGAACCGTTGCGGATCTCGCCGCCGTCACGCTCGAAGTCGGCGAAGAACTCACGTGCCCAACTGATGTCGTCGGGAGATGGCGAAAGCCCCTCGTTGACCGGCGCGCATTGGTCGGGGGTCAGGCAGATCTTGCCGGTCATGCCGAACTCCACGCTCACCGCGGTCGCCTCCGACAACTTCAGTGCTCCCGACCCCACCGTTGGGCCGTCGATGGCGCTGGGCAGATGGGCGGCCTTGGCGGCGATGGTGAACCGCGAACGGGCGTAGGCCAGGGTGGCCGGATTGTCGCCGAAACCGGTGTCCCGCCGGAAATCGCCGATGCCGAATGCCAAGCGGAAAGTGCCTTTGGTCGTGGCGATTTCGCTGATCCGCTCCAGTCCCCGCGCGGTCTCCACCAGCGCGACGATCGGCACGTCGGGCAGACGCTTCGCGGTCTCGGTGACGTGGTCGACCGACTCCACCATCGCCAGCATCACCCCGCCGACCGACGTCGTGGCCAGCGCGTCGAGGTCGTCGGCCCACCAGGGAGTGCCGAAACCGTTGACGCGCACCCAGTCTCCCGGTCCACCCGGATGGTCGTCGGAGGAAGTGGCCAGCCACCGCAGGACATTCTCTCGGGCGGCGACCTTATCCTTGGGTGCGACGGCGTCCTCGATGTCGAGAACGACGATATCGGCGCGCGAACGGGCGGCCGGGGCAAAACGCTCGTACTGAGCGCCGTTGACGAGCAGCCAGCTGCGCGCGAGTACCGGGTCGATCCGGGAGCCGATGTCGCTCGTGTCGGGGTCGACTGTGGTGTTCTGCTGGTCGTACATCCTGGCCTTCTCGAGTGGTGATCGACGATGAATCCGTTCCATCGTTTCACACCCCGCCCTGGTGGCCGCCGGCGCCGACGAGACCGTCCGAATCGCCGACCCCGCCGACCGCCGACCCCGCCGACCGCCGACCCCGCCGACCGCCGACCCCGCCGACCGCCGACCCCGCAGCGCGAGTACTCGGCGCGGGTCGGTGCGGCACACTTGGTCGCATGGCGACAGCGATCCGCATGCGCGGCATGGTGGGCGCGCTGGGTTCGGTGGCCGCCGGTTCGATGGCGGCGAATCTGGCGGCCTACGTCGTGTATGTCGGGGCCGGACGGTGGCTCGCGCCCGGCGAGTACGGGCAATTCGCGCGGCTACTGTCGGCGATGCTCATCCTCGGTGTCCCGGCGTTGGCGTTGCAATCGGTGATCGCCCGCGAGGTCGTCCGCGAACGCGGTTCCGGGCTCGTCCGGGTCACGGCCACGACGGTCACGGCCGTCATCGTGCTCGCGCTCGTCGCCGTCCCGGTAGTCGTCGTGGTGGCCCAGACCGGTGTGTCCGCCACGGCCGCTGCCCTCGCCGCTGCGCCGCTACTCGCGGTGATCGCCGCAGGTCAGGGCGTCCTTCAGGGGCTCGGAGAGTTCCGCGTGCTGGCGTGGGTACTCGGGGCGGTCGGCATCGCGCGGTCGGTGCCGATGCTGGTGGCGTTCGCGCTCGGCGCGGGCCCGACGTGGGGGCTGACCGTCGGCACCCTCGGCACGGCTGTCGCCGCGGCCGCCGTGTGGTCTGCGGTCGGGGCCGTTCGCCGAGACAATTGCGGCCGCACCCGGCGACTCCCCGGTGGCAATGGGGCCGACCCGGGCACCCGCACCGGGGTGAGTGCCGCGGGAGTGCTGCGCGCCTCGCAGGTGCAACTGGTGCTGATCGTGGCGGTCTCGATCGACCTGCTGCTGTCGGGAACCGTGCTACGCCCCGACGACGCCGGGGTATACGCCCTCGGCGCGGTCGCGACCAAGGCCGCCTTCTGGCTGCCGCAGGCCATCGGCGTCGTCTTCTATCCGCGGCTCGCCGATCCGGCGCGCTCGCGTACCGCCCTGCGTCAGGCGGTGACAGTGGTCGCGTCGATCGGGACGATCCTCACGGTGGCAGTGGCGGCGCTCGGGCCCCTGTGCCCGCTCGTCGTCGGCGACGCCTACCGCCCGCTGGTGGGACTGCTATGGCTGTTCGCCTACACCGGGTCGGCGATGGCGGTTCTGCAGGTCCTGCTGTTGTCGGCGATCGCGGCCGATCGCACCCGAGCCTCCGCGGTGACCTGGCTGGTTGTCGGGATCGAGGTGGTTGTCATCGTCTTTGTCGTCGGTTCCGTCGTTGCGCTCGCGGTCACGGCCGCTGTGGCCGTGACCACGGCGGTCGCGGCCACCGGCATCGACTGCGTTCGGGCCATGAGCCGCACGCACATGCAGGCGGACGAGGTGCGCCGGACGGCGTGACAATCGTTGGGCTGCTTCGGGTTTGCGGGCTACTCGCCCGCTCGAGGGGACCCGACCGTCAACACCAGCCCGCCGACCACGGCGACGACACCGAGGGCCGCGGCGACGATCGGTACGACCCGACCCCAGATCACCAGCGGCGTCGACAGGCTCCCGGCCAGATCGGACAACCGTCTCCGGGTGGCGTCGTCATAGGCGAAGGTCGCCTGCAGATTCGTCAGCCGATAGTTGGCGAACGCCGGGTCGGGGAGACGATAGGCCTGATCGATGGTGACCCGCTCGTCGAGGATCGTGCCGGTCGAGGTGTCGACCGACAGTTCCCACCGGGACCTCTGGTGCAGGGTCGCGGTGAGTTGTCGCGCCGGATCGCCGCCGACACCGAACCACGATGCCGGACGCGTGATCCGGGTCGGCGGCACGCCGTCGGGCACCCCGGAACGCGTGGTGTCGAGGTCGGTGTCGGGGACCTCGGCGACGAAGCGTTGCGCGCTGCGGCCGTCGACCTGCGCGTCGCCCTGCGGTATCAGCGCCACCGATCGCCGGGTCGTCGGATCGAAGAAGGTGTGCTCGGCGACGCTCACCCCGAACGGTAGGACGTAGGTGTAGCCGGTGCGGTCCGGCGCGGGTACCGGCACCGTAGTGCTGTCGTACTGGATCTCCGAATTGCCCTGCGACCCGGTGCTCTCGGCGCCCAGATCGGCTGTCCCCAGAGCGGGTGTCGCCGAACGGCGCGAGAGGGTCACGCGATCCCTGAACGCCGACAATGTCGGGTCGGTGCACGCCGACTCACCCGACGCCGGTGGCACCCCGGATCCGGGGCGGGCGGCATCGGCATCGGCGATGCGGCCGTCGAGCCAGATGCGGTCACCCTGCACCGACGTTCCCGCCTGCAGGGTGATCACCCGCTTGTCGGCGGGGCGGACCGCGACCACGCGTTGCTGCCGGACCAGCGTGGCCGGCAGCGTACGTGCCGTCCGGGTGTTCAGCGAACAGCGATCCAGGATGGTGGCTGTCGGAGTCGGCGATCGCGATCCTGACGAGGCCTGCACGGCGCCCTGGTCACCGGTCGGGATGCTGGTGGCAACGGTGGTCACGTCGGTGGACAGCGGGATGAGCTCGAGCTGCGCCACCAGGAGTGTCGGCAGCGCCAGCGCGGCGGCCAGGAGAAATCCGCCGAGGAAGATGATGGTCGGCCCGAGTAGGTCGCGCGTCGACCAGCGGCTCGGGCGGGGGCGGTCGTCGGCGCCGGGCTCGGGCATACCGGCGAGCGTACGCGGTCACCACACTCGACCCAGGACGGCTACGGTGTTCTCCAGAATGTCCACCCAGCCCACGCCAGATGTCACAAACACCACCGGCGCGCCGTCAACCGGGCCCGCTCGCTACGCTCCCGGCGCCCCGTCAACCGGGCCCGCTCGCTACGCTCCCGGCGCCCCGTCAACCGGGCCCGCTCGCTACGCTCCCGGCGCCCCCGAGTACCGCCGATTCTTTCCGCAGCTCGAGGGCATGCGCGCGGTGGCAGCGCTGGGCGTCCTGACCACCCACGTCGCCTTCCAGACCGGTGTGGTGCGCACCCCGGTGATCGGCCCGATCCTAGGTCGGCTCGATCTCGCCGTCGCCCTGTTCTTCGCGCTGTCCGGGTTCTTGCTGTGGCGGAACTGGGTCGCTGCGGCGCATCGGCAGGCTCGCCTGCCGTCGGTGCGGCGATATCTGCGGCACCGGGTGGTACGCATCTGGCCGGCATATGTGGTGGTCGTCGTGGTGGTGCTGACGCTGCTGCCCGAGGCGCGCAGCGCCGACCTCACCGTCTGGCTCGCCAATCTGACGCTCACCCAGGTCTTCGTGCCGCTGTCGCTGACCGCCGGACTCACCCAGATGTGGAGCTTGTCGGTCGAGGTGGCCTTCTACCTGCTGCTACCGATTATTGGGTTCGTCCTGATGTGGTTGCGCGGGGCACGGGTGAGCGCCCGGGTACCTACACTGCTGGGTCTCGGCGTGATCAGCTTCGGCTGGGCCTGGGTGGCCCGGGCGCTGCCGCTTCCCGCCGGAACCGAGCCGACGAACTGGGTGTTCGGCCATCTGCCGTGGTTCGTCGCAGGCTTGGTCATCGCCGAGGTGGCCGGCGCCGCCGATCTCGGCGAACGGTCGACGATCACCCGCGCGATCGAGCGTATCGGCGCTCGCCGGTGGCCGATGCTGGCGCTGTTCGTCGTCTCCTACGGTCTTGCATGCACGCCGATCGCCGGACCCACCGGGCTTGGCGTCCTCGCACCGTGGCAGTTCGCCGTGAAGATGGCACTCGGCGCGCTGTGCGCGTTCGCCCTGCTCGCACCCCTCGTGTGCGAGAAGCCGTTCGGGAACTCGCCGCGGGTGCGCGCGCGGTTCCGATTCCTTACCTCACCAGTCATGGCCGCGCTGGGACGCTGGTCCTACGGAATCTTCATCTGGCACGTCGCGGTGCTCGCTGTGGTGTTCCCGCTCTTTGGGATCGTGCCGTTCGCCGGCAACACGATCCTGGTGTGGTGCCTCACCGCGGTGCTCTCGATCGGAATCTCGGCGGCGAGCTACGCCTTCGTCGAGGAACCGGCCCGGGACTGGTTGCGCCGTCGCGACAGAGCGCGGCGTGCACGCAGCCGCGGGAACCACCGCCGCACCGAGGACGACATCGCCGAGGAGATCAGCAGCGACACCGCGACGAACGCCGGCAACTGAACCCACCACGAGAAGCCGTGGTACCCGGTGGTTGCATGCCAGGGCCCCGACGCCAATCCCGCCGTCGCGAGCATCATCGCGACAAAGCAGCCGACCACGACCACCCCCGACCGTGCGAGTACGACCGTTACCCCGGCCAGCACGCTGATCAGCACCGCCCACCATCCGGCGAGCACCCACGACGCGGCCAGCCAACCCAGAGCGCCGATGCAGGCGACGAGTGTACCGCCCACCGGCGCCACCGCAACGGGGGTCGGTGCCGGATGCATCCGCCGTCGCCATGGGAGGAAAGCTGCCGCGAAAAGTAATGCGAGCAAGACGAATCCGACGATCAGTGACCATCGGTAGACGCTGTCCCACCGGAACGTCATCGTCACCGTGCCGGATGCGCCGGCCGGTACCTGCCACCCCTGCTGCCAGCCGTCCACTACGACGGGATCGAGTGTGCGACCGCCCAACTCGGCCACCCATCCGGGATTGGCACTCTCCGGCACCGACAGAATCCGGGAGGTCGGCGCGGCATCGACGCGCACGCTGCGCGCAGTCGACTGCCACTGCCCGACCTGCGGACGGGTCATGGCACCGGCCGCCGTTGCACCGGGCATCGCGGCGTTGCCCAACCAGGTGGTATCGACGGTGAACGCCTGCCCCGGATTCACCGACAACTCCTGCTCACCGGCGGGCAGACGGATCGGCGCCGACGAACACGGGCGGGCCACCACCGGCTCGCCGTCACGCAACGCGGCGGCGGTGGTGTGTACCGATAGGCCGATCACCTGACCCGACACCGTGATCCCGATGCCGGCATCGCAGCCGATGTCGATGGCCCTGCTCAGTGGTGGCACGGTGGGCGGGGCGGGGTAGATCGTGATGTCGGCGATGCCGACCGGTGCACGACTGGCGAATCCGAGGCTGTTGACGTCGAGAAGGTCGGTGCGGTCGAGCATCGTGAGTGTGATGCGATCGGTGACGGCCGACCGCAGAGCGACGACGCCGTCGGCGCCGACGTGGACCCGTTGGGGGCCGGTGCCGAGATCCACCGCCACTTCGGTCGGCGCGGCCGGATAACCGCCGGTGGGCGCGAGGATCCGCAGACTCTGCACCTCCTGCGGTGCCGGCAGGGTCAGGGTCAGCGTGGGTTTATCGCCCTTCCTGGTGGGTTCGGCTGCGGTCCATACGGTTCCGGGATCGCCATCGATGGCGGCCTGGCTCGACCCGCGCGGATCGTTGACCTCCGACGCCCCTACCGCGCGCACCGTTGTCGGTGTGCGCAGCAGCGCGTCGAGTCCGCTCCCGGGTGTGGGTCGCAACACCACCGCGGGCGTGACGTCGACGCCGTCGGGGACCCAGAGCGCATGCGTCATCACCCCCGGTGTCTCGGGACTCAACCCCAGACCCGGCGCGCACAGCACCCGCGTCGTGGGTGAGTCGTCGGTGCCGCCAGGTTGGTCCACACACGCCGAGCGCCCGGAGAGTTCTTGGGTGAGAAGCCATCCCGCCACCGGTGTACCCGGTGCAACCCGGGGTAGGACGACGCGGTGGCGGATGGTCAGCGGCAGCCCGGACGCCAGGTCGATCACCCCGACCTCGCCGAGCGCGAACTGGTTTCCGGCGCTGCCGTCGTCGGTGGCCGAGGCGCGGATCTGCACCCACCGGGTCGGTCCGCTGGGTGCGGTGACCGTCACGGGCTTGCCGGGTTCGAGTCCGGAGGCCACCGTCGAACCGGCCTCGGTGGTCACCACGATCGACGAGACATCCGGGCCGAGTGCCTTCGCTGTTGTCAGCCGCAGGGCGAGATCGCTTCGCGGACGGTCGAAGTCCAGACGCATCCACTGCCCGACCGCCGAGGTGAGACCCGCCGACACCCACGCCGTGGCCGGGTCGCCGTCGAAGGCGGCGGCCGCGGAGTTCGCCGGTGAGGTCTGTCCGGGCTGGGTGGCATCGGACGCCGACCCCGATGTCGAGACCCGCACCCCGTTCGGCTGGTTGTCGAGAAGCCACTGTCCTTCGGTGAGTGGTTGTCCGGCAACGGGATAATCCGGAGCCGCGTTCTGCGTCCGGCGCGCGTCCCCGGGCGCACGGATGGCCGAGCTGTGGTCGTCGACGCGGCCGAAATCGGTCTCGCGGTCGGCCGGGGTATCGGTGAGGATCACCGGCGCCGACGGCAGGTCTGCGCGTTGCGCGTCGGCCTGCATCAGTGTGGGGCCGGCGGGGGGTTCTCCCAACCGTGCACGCAGATCCGCCAGTGCGGCAAGCGCTTCGGGTCCTCCGGCGACACGCGGCATCGACGCGGTATCGGTCAGCCTCGGACCCGTGCCGCCCGCCGCGTCGACCCGGTAGATCTGGATTGCGCGCATCGGTGGGCGTAAACCGTTGTCGCGCACCACACCCTTGGCGCTGGGTTGGCTCACCAGCGGACCGAACGACGCGGCACGGGCCAGGCCGGGTGACCCGTCGAGGGCCTGCTGGGCCAGCAAACCACGCGCCGACCGCGAGGTGTCGGGGTCGAGGTCGGCGCGCAACACGACGAAGCCGATCCCCTGATCGGCGAGTGTCGCAGCGAGCCCCGGTGAGGCCCGCCCGTCGGCCAGATCGCGCTGGACCGAGTCGAGAGCCCGGATCGCTCCCGGCGGCGTCAGCGGGATCGCGTCACGGATGGCCCACGGCGAGTCGGCAAGTGGTTGCAGTGGCTCATCACGCGTCAATCCCCACAACTGATCGGCCGATGGTGCGCCCGGAACGACAAGCGCCCGTTGCTCGACGCCGTTCGGGGAGACACTACCCTGCGATATGCCGTCGTGGGCGTGTGCACCGAGCCACGACGCGGTCTGTGTCCAGTAGTCCGGGATGGCGCGATACGCGCCGTCGGGGGCGAGTTGGCCGGTCCAGATCAGCGAGCCGGCGCCTGCCGAGGCGACGAGGACGACCAGCGCCGCGGCCACCGGCCGAGATCGTTGCGGATGTGCGAATGCTCGCAACCACTTTCGGGCCGGCACCGACCCCGGAAGGGGCACGCGCGCCAACAGGTGCGCGATACCGAGCACCAGCGGCAGCCGGACGAACGGCTCGAATTTGTGGACGTTGCGCAGGAATGCGCCCGGGCCGTCGAGGAACACCCGGACCGACTCGGCGATCGGTGACCCGAGCCCGCCCGCGTAACCGGTGCACATGAGCAGCAGCCCGATCGTCAGGATCGCGATCCAGCGTCGCCGATACGGCATGTGCCGCATACACAATCCGGCCAATCCAGCGGCGGCCAGGGTGCCGGTTGCCAGCACCGCGGCGGGTTGGGTCACCAGCACGGCGCCTGCAACGCGTTCGGTGGAGACGAACGGTGTCCACGAGCTCGTGCCGCGCAGTACTTCGGTCAGTGATGTCCACTCGGTGGTCACCCGGGAGGATTCGATGAAGTCCAGGAACGGCGGCGACACCCGCGACAGGATCAGTAGCGGCACGATCCACCACGCGCACCCCAGCGTCAGCCCGGCTGCCCAGACAACCCCGAAGCGCCACCACCGGCGCACGTCGGTGCGTGCGCACAGCAGAAACCACACGACCGTGACGCCCAATGCCGCGAGCGTGGCGACCGCGTTGACCGCGCCCATCAGCGCGACGGCCACCGCCGAGCGCATCGCGTGCCGCCACACGGGCGCGTCGTCGCGGCGATCCAGCGCACGCACCACCGGTAGCAGCACCCAGGGGGCCAGCATCATCGGCAGTGTTTCCGACGAAATGGAGCCGATCGTCGTCAACACTCGCGGCGACAACACGAAGATCGCCGCGGCCAGCAGCCGTGAGCCCATCGATCCCACGTTCAGCGACTCGGCGAGACGGACGAGACCGACGAAGCCGATGAACAGGAGCACTGCCCACCAGAGACGCTGGGTCAACCACGGCGCACAACCGATCAGCTCACCGATGGCGTAGAACGCACCGTGCGGGAAGAAATAGCCGTAGGCCTGGTTCTGCACCTGCCCCAGCGGAGCCTGTGGCGTCCAGAGGTGCGCCGCCCGCGCGAGGAAGCCGAGTGGGTTGGCGGTGAGATCGAGTTTGGTATCGGCGGCGGTCAGGCCAGGCGACTGCAAGAACGAGACGACCAGCGAGACCAGGGCGGCGAGGGTGATACCGCGGTGCCCGAGAGCGGCTTCGCCGCGGAGGCCAAGCGTGCGCTGCTCGGCCGGGTCGCTCGAGCTCACTGCGGCCGGGTCGCTGGGGCTCACTGGCTGTCGCCGGAGCCCCCCCGTGATCCGTAGTCGACCGAGCCCTGCACGAAGCCGCTGTTCGGATTGATGTTGTTCAGGTCCGTCGACGGGCTCGTCTGCGCCGACAAGACCCCGCCGAGCAGTACCGCGCCGAGTCCGACCAGGATGCCGGCAACTCCGGCGACGGCTCCGGCGATCAGGCGGTTGTTGCGCATGGAGGCCAAACTACCATCGGCGCGCAGAGCGCTCCTGTGAGCGCGCGGGACGCTCTCGCCGTGCGCGCGGTCAGTCGGCAACCAGCCGGGACCCGCCGACGCGGCCGGATCGGCCGAACCACGACAGTCCGTAGAGCTCTTCGGCCGCCTCCCGTTGGCGGCGGATGACGTACCGGCCGGGGGCGATCCCGCTCGCGCCGTGCTCGGGATGTAGCAGATAGGCGACCGACGACGCGTCGATGACGCCGAGGGTCAGTATGACGTCGTCGACGAAGTGCGGCTGGGTCCAGGTACAGGCGCCGTCCGCGAGCAGGGTGTGCGGGTTGCCACCGCCGGCGCTGCGCAGGAGCTCGATGCCCGCCCGGGGCACCGAGGCGCTCGATGCCGACCACCGCACCGTGTGCATCTCGGGCGCGACCATGCGCCACGGGACCACGAGGAGGTCACCCTGTGCCTGCAGCCCGGTGGTGACCGGGACGGGGAGTGCGGTGTCGAGATGATCGAGGACGCCCAGACCGCTCTTTTCGGTCAGGTCGGCGAGGGTCTGCATTGCCGTCGAAGTCATGTACGTCTTCCGTGTGTGTTTGGTGCGGCGGTGCTTCTGGTGCGGCGATGTGCTGGGTGTGCCTCACGTTCGGCGGACGAGTTGGGCGTAGTCCGCGGCGTCGAGGCCGTAGGTCCAGGCCGCGGCGGTCAGAGCCGTGGGTACCCAGCCGGGCACGTGGATGCCGTAGCGTCGGCGTCGGCCACCGTGTTCCCGGGAGCCGTTGGCCATCAACAGGATTCGTTGATTGCTCCGCCAATGCCGGGGGCTGGCGTACAGCGCGAGGGTGGCCGCCTCGTTTCCGGGATCGTCGGACTCGTCGATCAGATGCATCCCGGCGTCGTCGATCCATCGATCCCAGCCGAGCTGTTCAATAGCGGTGCGGCGGATCTCGATATTGCGTTCGGCGGCGATCCGCTCGGGTGTCGGATCGTCGATCACCCACTGCGGCACGATTGTTCCGTGAACGGCGAAGAGGGCAGAGCCGTCGGCGTAGGCGAGGGCGGGTCCCTCGTCGCGGTGGAGGCGTCGTGCCCCGTGTGGGCTGTGTGGGACGGGTTCGGTGTCCACGGAGGTGGGCCGTTCGGCCAGGACGCAGACGTCGTCGAATGCCCACCACCATCCGGTGGAAACGGCCAGCGCCGTGGTGATCTCGAGGAGTTCGACGTCCGCCGGCGGTAGCCGCGCCAACCCCAATCGGTAGGCTGTGAGCGGAAATGCGCTGCGATGCGTCTCGTGCTGACCGAACCACGTGCTGACGCCGGGAACCATCGGCAGCGTCGACGTGATTGGGCGTCCAATGTTGTCGAAGAGGCTGGTGCGCAACGAGTCCCGGATGGTTGCCCGGACCACATCGCGGACGTCGATCCCGCCCTCGAGTGCCTCTGCCGGGCTCGCGAACTGCGGGCGTCGGGGGCTCAGGTGCGGATTCGGAAAGGTCGGCGGCGGCCGATCGAGACGCTTTTCGACGCCGGGTGCGGTCGTGGTGTGGAACTTGTCGGTCTGGATACACCGCACCGCCGCTTGCGGTGATATCGTCCAGATAAATTGCGGGAGAGAATATTTGGCAATTCGATACAGCTCCGAGATCGCGGCTTCGGTAGTGGCGCGATCTGCCCGCCGGGTGTCGAGTCCATACCGGAGCCAGGTCTCGCGGGCATCGGTCAGGTACTCGGCGATTGCCGACGACTCCGATCCGACCGGTGGTGGAGTTGGAAAACGATTGCTGGAGAGTGCTTTTCGGTGACCGACGCTGATGGGGTCGACGCAGATGGGGTCGACGCCGAAGGGGTCGAACGGCACGGGGCTCACGCGAGGGAGGCGGTGGCCGCCTTTCCGGTAGTTGCGACTGTCAAGGATGGCACCATGGGCGCGAGAGCGCAAGGCACTTGTCGGGTCATGGTGTCACCGGAGGTTGCTTGTCGCACTTGGCCGGAACGACAAACACCGGTCGGTGGCAGTGCTTCAGCACGCGGCCGGCAACACTGGACCGCAATAGTGCCTTGAGTCCGGAGTCGCCGCGGGTGCCCGTCACCAGCAGGTCGGCGTCGAGTGCATCAGCGGCGGCGAGAAGCGCACCCCACACCGTCGACTCCACCTCCACCAGGGTCCTGGTCGCTTCGAGGCCCGCCTCGCGCGCCATCTCGACGCCCCGCGTGTTGATCTCGGCGGCCTCCGCACGCAGGGCGTCGTCGACGTCGAGTTCGAGGGGTGAGGTATCGACGAAGGGCTGGATGCCGGCTGAGAGGCTCGACAGCCGCACCGGACTCAACGTGCCCGGCTGCCAGGCTGTGACCACGTGCGCACTCGTCGCCCGCAGGAACTGCGCGGCGTAGGTGACGGCTCGTTCGGAGTTGGCGCCGCCGTCGAACGCGATCATCACCGAATGGGCGGCCGGAACGGGTGGGGAAGGGGGCAGGGACTCAGCCGGGGCTGAGTCGATCCTCGCGACGTGCTCTCGGTCTCGAGAGTCCATTGCCCAAGCCTACATGCAACACTCGTGCCATGAACCCAACTCGACGACGCCGTTTTCGCCAGGTTCGTGACGTGATCGCGCTGGCGGCGGTCAGTGGTATCGCCATCGTCGGCTGCGGCACCGATTCCTCCTCGTTGGCCGCGCCGACATCGCCGACATCGTCGAGCGCGCCCCCGCCTGTGTCGACGAGTGCGGCCGCGCCCATCGGCTGCGGTGCGGCGACGCTGGCGACGATGTCGCTGCGGCAGAAGTTGGGACAGTCGATCGTCGTCGGCGTGACCGGAACCGACGACGCACTCTCGTTGGTCAAGCGAGAGCCGGTGGGCGGCATCTTCATCGGCAGTTGGACCGACACATCGATCCTCACCGATCCGGCCGCCCTCGAGAAGGTCACCGCTGCCTCGTCGATCCCGTTGATGGTCACCGTCGATCAGGAGGGCGGTCGCGTCTCACGGTTGTCCTCGCTGGGTATCGACAGCCCGTCGGCGCGTGAGCTCGCGCGCACCAAGACGCCCGAGCAGGTCCGCGCCCTCGCGGCGAGCGAGGGCAAGAAGATGCGGGCGCTGGGTATCACGGTGGACTTCGCACCCGACGCCGACGTCAGCGACGAACCCGACGACGCGGTCATCGGCGACCGCTCGTTCTCCGACGACCCGGCCACGGTGGCCCGATACGCCCAGGCGTTCGCCGAGGGACTTCACTCCGCCGGCGTGATGCCGGTGTTCAAACACTTCCCGGGTCACGGGCACGGTTCGGGTGACTCCCACCTCGGTGTCGTGCGTACGCCTCCGCTCACGCAACTCCAGCGCAGCGATCTCGTCCCGTACAAGACGCTACTGGCGGATCCGGGGAATGCGGGGGTGATGGTCGGCCATCTGATCGTGCCCGGACTCACCGCCGGCGACACGCCGGCGAGCCTGAGTGCCAACGCGATGCGTATGTTGCGGACCGGGCAACCGTACGGCGGTCCCGCCTTCGACGGTGTGGTCTTCTCCGACGACCTCTCCGGGATGGGTGCCATCACCGGGCGCTACCCGCTGCCGCAAGCGGTGCAACGCTTCCTCGTCGCCGGCGGCGACATCGCCCTGTGGATCACCACCGACAAGGTGACCGCCGTCCTCAACAGCCTCGAATCCGCGGTTCGATCCGGGCAATTGAGCCGCTCGCGCGTCGACGAGTCGGTGGTCCGCATCCTCAAGGCGAAGGGGAAGCTGCGGTGCTGATGACCGTCGAAGCGAGTGGGGTGAACCCGCAGGAGTGATCCCTACCCGCCGCATCGTCCATTGCCGCCACGTTCGCGCGTTACCGTCACCCCGTTGGCGCAGTCTCCGGTCGCACGTGCGGTGATCTCCGAACATCAGCCCCGCAGATCATCGCGCTATCGGGACCGCTGACCGAACGCGAGGCGCAGGCGGCCCGCTCGCTTCTCGCCGGCTGCACGAATGCCGACATCGGTGCTTGAGTTATTCATCTCGGTAAAGGCCGTCGAGCATCACCTCGCCCGCATTCGCCTGCGCTTCGGGGGTGGGCCACGGTCGGAGATCCGCGTCGCATTGCGTGCAGCCGGTTACCGCTGAATCTTACTGCACGGTAAGATGATCTGATCCCTGCTGCATGGTGGGGGTGCGGCGAATGTGAGGAGCCATCATGGTCGGCGGGACCAAACGACTGCCCCGCGCGGAGCGCGAGCAACAGATGCTCGATGCCGCGGTTTCGGTGTTCGCCAAGAACGGCTTTCGGGACACGTCCATGGATTCGATCGCAGCCCAGGCGAAGATTAGCAAACCGATGCTGTATTTGTACTACGGGTCCAAAGAAGAGCTGTTCAGTGCATGTATCGCCCGTGAAGGTGGTCGGTTCATCGACGCGATGGCGGTCGGCTTCGATCCCAAGCTGCGCCAGAGCGAACAAGCCCGCACGGTGGTTCGGGAATTCCTCCGCTTTGTCGACGAGAACCGGGAGTCCTGGCGGGTGCTCTACCGGGTTGCGGTCGGCTCGGCGGCCTTCGCCGACACCGTCAGCAGCAGCCGACGCCACATCGTCGACATGGTCTCCGACCTGATCCGCCGCGGTACCACCGTCGAGGGCGCGCTCGACATCGATTTCGAGCTCACCGCGATCGCGCTCGTCGGGGCCGGTGAGGCCGTTGCCGACCGGATGAGTGAGGGCGACGTCGACCTCGAGACCGCCATCGATCTCCTGGTCGGCATCACCTGGCGCGGCTTGAAGGGTGTCGGTATCCACACGCCGTCCTGACGGGGGTTCACCGCTGCGGCCCCGGTGCCGACGCAACGTCACCGAACCGAGCCACACCAGTACCGCCTCCGCGAGCGGCCCCGGCATCGTGTGGACGGCAAGCACACCAACGAGACTCGGCCGGCCCCAATCGTTCTGGTGATCGTGCCGACGGTGAACGGTTCGGCAACCGCACGGCCGAGGAAAACGCACACAGCATCACCGCGAGCGTCAGACCCCGGATCTGGGCGAGCTTTCTCCTGTTGCCCAGCGACGACTCGCATGTGGTGACGACATCGCGGATGACCACCACCATAGCTCGAAACGTAGAACTCCCGCCCGGCATTGCCGGACGGGAGTTCGAGGATCTGGTGGTCGCCTCAGTGCGTACGAGTGGTTGCCGTCAGGTGTGGATACCCCTTGCGCCGGTTGAGAATCGAGATGTCGAAACTCCCCGCGCCGTAGATGTTCGCCTCGCCGGCTGCGCTCTCGGTGCCGTCCACCCGATGGGTGTAGACGTTTACCTTGGCCGGGAGCAGAATCGGCTTACCCCACCGCACCGTGTAGGTGACGGCGCCCGGTAGTTGCGCCTCGACATTGGCGACAGCGGCTGCCGCACTCCACATTCCGTGCGCGATGGCCTTTGGGAAGCCGAACGCCTTGGCGGTCAGATCGCCCATGTGGATCGGGTTACGATCGCCCGACGCCGCCGCGTACTTGCGAATCTTGGCCAAGTCCACGGCGAGTACCGCATCCGGAGGTGGCGGTGCCTGATCCCGCGGAGCCGGCCCGCGCGGCTCGTCGGAAAGGCCGGTGCGTTGCTGCTTGAGGAACGTCGCCACCTGCCGGGTCACCAGCTCGGTGCCGACGCTGATCTCCGAGACCATGTCGACGAGCATGCCCTTGCGGTGTTCACGTAGGTTCTCGGCGTGATTCTCGATGGTCAGTGGCTCGTCGATCCCAATGGGTCGCAGTCGTGTGATGCTGTTCTCCAGATGCACCGAACCGACTGCGCCGAAAGGGAAGTCGCCGTCGGTCATGATCTTCATGGCCAGCGGAAATTGCAGGACGAACGGGTAGGTGATCGGTAGCGCCGGGCCGAACTGCTGACCCGTCGCCCGGGTGTAGGCCAGCAGCCGGTCCGGATTTGTGCGGATGTTCTCGAGCCGGTAGCGCCGGTCCGGGAGTGTCGCGTCGGCGCGAATCCGGGCGGGCTTGCCGATCACCGGAAGCATCGCGGTGACCGCCTTGGAGTAGACCTCGGCCGTGCTCGGCGGCGACGAGAGGGTGATGGTCTTGCTCATCACGCCCCCAGGAAGCCCTGGCCGCAGACCCGGACCACGTTGCCGGTAATGGCGTTGGAGGCCGGATTGGCAAAGTAGGCAACGGTTTCGGCGACGTCGATGGTCTGACCGCCCTGCTGTAGCGAACTCATCAGGCGACCGGCCTCGCGGGTGGCCAGCGGGATCGCGGCGGTCATCTTGGTCTCGATGAACCCGGGGGCGACGGCGTTGATCGTGATGCCCTTCTCGGCGAGCAGCGGAGCGTAGCTGTCGACCAGTCCGATCACGCCGGCTTTGGAAGCGCCATAGTTGGTCTGGCCGCGGTTGCCGGCGATACCGGCGATCGACGACACGTCGATCACTGCGCCGCCGGACTTCAATGCGTTCTTCTCGACGAGGGCGTTGACCAACTGCTGTGGTGCGATCAGGTTGACCGAGATCACCGAATTCCACCGCGCCGCATCCATGTTGGCGAGTAGCTTGTCGCGGGTGATGCCGGCGTTGTTGACGATGATGTCGATCCCGCCGTGGCGTGAGAGTGCATGCTCGGCGAGCTTCTCGCCGGCGTCGGGTGCGCTGACATCGAGCGGTAACGAGGTGCCGCCGACCTTGTTGGCGGTCTCGGCCAGGGCTTCCCCGGCAGCCGGGATGTCGGCGCAGATGACGTGAGCACCATCGCGGGCCAATACCTCGGCGATCGTCGCGCCGATACCGCGGGCGGCACCGGTCACCACGGCCACCTTGCCCTCGAGCGGCTTGTCCCAACTCGCGGGCGCCGTGGCGTCGTCGGCGCCGACCCGGATCACCTGGGCATCGACGAAAGCCGATTTGGCCGACAGCACGAAGCGCAGTGTCGACTCCAGCCCGGTGAGTCCGGTCTTGGCGTCGGGGGAGACGTAGACGAGTTGGACGGTCGAACCCTGGAGGAGTTCCTTACCGAGCGAGCGGGTGAATCCCTCGAGGGCGCGCTGGGCGACACGCTCGTCGGGATTGGTGATGAGTTCGGGGGTCGTGCCGAGTACGACGAAGCGCGCACAGGCCGCGATCGAGCGCATGACCGGGCCGAAGAACTCGAAGAGCTGCTCGAGCTCGGCGGGGGAGGTGATCCCGGTGGCGTCGAAGACCAGACCGCCGTACTTGTCGGCGCTGCGACCGGTGGTGGCGTTCTCGATCAGTGTGTAGTCGGGACCCGAGAGCAGCTCACGCAGCGGCTCGACGAGACGGCCGGACCCGCCGAGCAACACCGGTCCCGGCAGCGGCGGCTCGGAGCCCTTATAGCGCCGCAGAGGCGGTGGCACGGGCAGTCCGGCCTGCTTGGCGATGAACGCACCCGGACCGGAGTGCACGAAACTCGAGTACAGGCCTGCGGTCGTGGAGTTGGCAGCCACGTGAATCTCCTCTGAATTGTTCTCACGCTCGGTGTGATCGAAGGCGCTGCTGGGTGGAGCGCCGTTCGACATCTAACTTACTCTGGAGTAAGAATACGTTAACGGTACCAATCGACACCTGGGAGATCTCTCGTGGCCAACACACCCAAGACCCGCACCGAGCGCCCGGTCGCGATCCTCGGCGGCAATCGCATTCCGTTCGCGCGGCAGGACAAGGCATATGCCAAGGTCAGCAACCAAGATATGTTCACCGCAGCCCTCGACGGCCTCGTCAGTCGCTACGGCCTCCAGGGTGAACGACTCGGCATGGTGGCCGGTGGTGCGGTCCTGAAACTGTCGCGTGATTTCAATCTCATCCGCGAATCCGTGCTCGGGTCGGCTCTCTCGCCCTACACCCCTGCCTTCGACGTCCAGCAGGCGTGCGGGACCGGCCTGCAGGCAATCACCGCCGTCGCCGACGGCATCGCGCGCGGACGCTACGACGTCGCCGTCGGAGGTGGCGTCGACACCACCTCCGACGCGCCGATCGGCGTCGCAGACGGTTTCCGTCGCGGCCTACTCGAGGTGAACCGGGCCCGCACCACGCAGGATCAGGTTCTCGGGCTCCTCAAGGCACTGCCCAAGCTCGGCATCGAGATCCCGCGCAACGGCGAGCCCCGCACCGGGATGTCGATGGGTGAGCACGCGGCGATCACCGCCAAGGAGTTCGGCATCAAGCGTGCCGACCAGGATGCGCTGGCCGCGGCCAGCCACCAGAAGATGGCCGCCGCCTACGACGCCGGCTTCTTCGACGATCTGGTCACCCCGTTCCTCGGCCTGACCCGGGATCAGAACCTGCGCGGCGACTCCAGCGTCGAGAAGCTCGCCACGCTCAAACCGGTCTTCGGCGTGTCGCTGGGCGACGCCACCATGACCGCGGGCAATTCGACGCCGCTGACCGACGGTGCGTCGACCGTCCTGCTCGCCAGCGAGGAGTGGGCACAGGACAAGGGCATCCCGGTCCTGGCGTACTTCGTCGACTCCGAATCCGCGGCGGTCGATTACATCAACGGCCCCGACGGCCTGCTGATGGCCCCTACCTACGCCGTACCGCGTCTGCTCGAGCGCAATGGCCTCACCTTGGGTGACTTCGACTTCTACGAGATCCATGAGGCGTTCGCCTCGGTGGTGCTCGCCACGCTGCAGGCATGGGAGTCCGAGGAGTACTGCAAGGAGCGGTTGGGGCTGGACAAGGCGCTCGGCTCGATCGACCGCAGCAAGCTCAACGTCAACGGCTCCTCGCTGGCTGCCGGACACCCCTTCGCCGCCACTGGCGGACGTATCGTCGCCCAGGCGGCCAAGCAGATCAAGGAGAATGGCGGCGGCCGCGCGCTGATCTCGATCTGCGCCGCGGGTGGCCAGGGCGTCACCGCCATCATCGAAGGCTGAGCGGTACTCCGTCAGTACCGGATTCCCCCGAATGAATGCACCCCGTGTTGTAACGAAGACGAAAGTCCCGTAGATATACGGGGTAGCTTCGGTTGAGCTGTCAGACCCCCGACCCGACAGCTCGACCGGAGCGCCTCTCACAGAGGGCCTGACCGGCGTCTAATCGCCGGTCAGGCCCTTGATTGCGTTGGGGGGAGAAGCAGTCCGGGTCGCATTCGCCGGATTTGTTCGGTATGAGTGACAGCGTGGGTTCAGTGCGACGACGTCGATGGCGGGTGGGCGCACAAATCACCACAGGTGTGACCTCCGTCATACTTCTGATGTTGTCCATGGATCTTGTGGCCACCTCAGGGCACACCACGCGCGGTGCGGTCACCGCGGGCCGCGACGTCGGCAACCTGTCCCCGGCGCGCCTGGACCATCGGCTCGACGAGCTGATACAGCAGGCGGGTGAGCCCGTGCGGCTGCGTACCGAATCCGGCTCGGCGACCGTCGACCCCGCGGCGTTGGGCGTGGTGTTCGACGCCGACGCGACCGCGGTGGTCCTGCAACGTCAGCCGCGTAGTCCGCTCACCCGGTTGCTGGCGCTCTTCGGCCGCACGCACGACGTCGCGCCGGTGGTCCGGTCGACGCCGCACGCTTCGACGAGGCGATCGCCGATCATCACCGCGATCTCGAACGGTCCGCGGTGGACGGTGGGGTGCATTACGCCGGGGTCACTCCGGTCGCCGATCTTCCCGCCGCCGGTCGCCGCGTCGACCGGGATGCGGCGCGCGCGGTAGTGGCCCGCGAGTGGCTCGACGCGGACGTCGTGGAACTGCCGATGGAACCGTTCGCGCCGACCGTGAGTGCCGAGGTGGTACGGGCGACCGTCGCGGGTCCGGCGACGCGGGCGGTGTCCGACGACGTCGAGATCACCGGCCGAGGTGGCGTTCGGGTCAGGCTGTCGCCCAGGCAGATCGGCGCGATCCTCACTTTCGTCCCCGACGGTCGGGGAGGGCTCGTCGCACACGTCGACCGCCAACGCGGTCGTACGGCGCTGGCCGCGCTGCGCGACTCCGAGACCCGGCCCGCCGATGCGAGATTCTCACTGGCGACGGGACGCCCGCGGGTCGTGCCCGGCCGCGACGGCGCACACATCGACTGGGACAAGACCTTCGCCGCAATCGAACGCGCCGTCGCCGGCACCGGGCCGCGCACCGTCGCAGCCGCTTATCGGATGGTGCCGCCCGCGTTGTCCACCGAGAAGGCCCGCTCGCTCGGGGTCACCGAGGTGATCGGCGAATTCACCACCGGCGGCTTCTCGTCGGCGTCCGGTGAGAACATCCGGCTGGTCGCGGACGAGGTAGACGGCGCGCTGATCCTGCCGGGCACGAACTTCTCCCTCAACACCCACACCGGGCCGCGGGGCACCGCGCAGGGCTACGTCAGCTCAACGATCATCGATCACGGCCGCGCGTCGACCGCGGTCGGTGGCGGCATCTCCCAGTTCGCCACCACGCTCTACAACGCCGCCTACTTCGCCGGACTCGCCGACGTCGACCACACCGAACACGCCTACTACATTTCGCGTTATCCCGAAGCGCGCGAGGCGACGGTGTTCGAGGGGGCCATCGACCTCGTCATCGGCAACACCTCGCGTCAGGGCCTCCTGATCGAGACGCAGTGGAGTCCGTCGTCGGTGACGGTTCGGCTGTGGGGCACGACCAGTGTCGAGGTCCAGTCGATCACCGGTGAGCGATACGCCTACACCACGCCGGAGGTGCGCCGGGTGCCCCGCGGGCCCGACTGCATCGCGAGTCGTGGTAGTCGCGGATTCACCACCAGCGATACCCGGGTCATCACCGACGCCCGCACCGGCGCACTGATCAGCAAACACACCCGGACCGTGCGCTACGCGGCCGAGCCGATCGTGCGGTGCGTGTGACCCCAGTGCGTGTGCACCCTATTGGGCGCGAAAGAGCTTGTCGTCCTTGACGCAGGTGGCTGCCTGTAGATAGTGCGGCCGGTCGGTATCGTCGCCGATGTAGCAAGTCCAATCGTCGACACCGGCTCTGGCTGATGACCCGGCGGGAACTTCTGGAACCACCCGATCACTGCGCAGGTACCGCGTGATGATCGGCGTCGCCTCGGCGCACGTGGTGTTGCGTGTGTCGTAGACCGTCACAAGGTGCGACCCGTTGAGGAACGAACAGCTTTGGCCGGGGTTCGGGGAGTTCGCACCGGTACCACCACCGTGCTCGGCGGTCAGCGGCGACGGTGGCGCTGACGTCCGGGTGTCGTTGGCCCCGATGTCGATCCAGCCGCCCTGGTTCTGACAATGCAGCCGCGGACCTGCCGACGCAGTACAGGTCGCGGTGCCGATGGTCACCGACTGACCCGGCAGGAGTTCGGCGATGGACCCGGTCCACATCGGCCAGGCCGCGGCATGCACACCTGAGGCGTCGATGTCGACGACCGGCGGGTGAAGACTGTTCAGCGATCCCGCGGGAACGTGGCAAGTCAGGTTGCCCAGACCGGTGGTCGGGGCGAGACCGACCGCGCAGGTGGCCAGGTCTCCGACGCGGAGAATCCAGAGGGCGTCGCTGCGGCCAAACGGTGAGGCGTCGATCGGAGTGGCCGCTGCCTGCGGTAGTGACGCCGCGAGTGAAGTACTGGGATCTCCTGGTTGCGCCTGACCGCCGAGTGCACACGCCGACAGCAATGCAACCAGGCCGACGGCGAACAGAAAGCGCACACCTCCCATGGGATCCAGATGCTATGGGCCGCCAGGGGTTCGTGCCCTATGTCGCAGCAGAGTGAGTTCGTTCGAACCACGCCGAGCCGGGTTCAGGGTCAGGACCGCTCGGCGGTAGGCCTGTAACCATCATGACTGACGCCGATCGAGTGCACTCCCGTCAAGATTTCGCCTACCGACTGATCGCTCGGCCCCGGGTTGTTAGGCCAGTCACAGGGCGTCGTAGTCTGACGACGTGGATATCAATGGAGCAAGTGCAATTGTGACGGGTGGGGCGTCGGGCATCGGCGCCGCGGTGGTTCGCCAGCTGGCGGCCAAGGGGGCGAAGGTCATCATCGCCGACCTCAACGCAGAAAAGGGTGGTGAGCTCGCCAAGGAGATCGACGGCAAGTTCGTCGCCGTGGACGTGACCAAGACCGAGGATCTCGAGAACGCCGTCAATCAGGCGACCGAGCTGGGCCCCTTGCGGGTGCTGGTGAACTCGGCCGGTATCGGCTGGGCGCAGCGCACCATCGGCAAGGACGGCGACTTCGCTTCCGCGCACAACCTCGACGCGTACAAGAAGGTCATCGCGATCAACCTGATCGGCACCTTCGACGCCATCCGGTTGGCGGCCACCGCGATGAGCCGCAACGAGCCGCTGGAATCCAACGAGCGTGGCGCGATCGTCAACATGGCGAGTGTCGCGGCATTCGACGGCCAGATCGGCCAGGCGTCGTACTCGTCCTCGAAGGGCGGTGTCGTCGGCATGACCCTGCCGGTGGCGCGTGACCTCGCGGCTGTGGGCGTGCGCGTCAACACCGTCGCCCCGGGCCTGATCGACACCCCGATCTACGGTGAGGGCGAGGCCGCCGAGGCATTCAAGGCCAAGCTCGGCGAGTCGGTGCTGTTCCCGCGTCGTCTGGGCGTGCCCGACGAACTCGCGTCGATGGTCGTCGAGCTTGTCACCAACTCCTACATGAATGCCGAGGTCGTCCGCGTCGACGGCGGCATCCGGATGCCACCGAAGTAGTTCCGGCACAAGTTCTCTCACAGTCACGGCCGCGTCGGACCTTCGGGTCCGCCGCGGCCGTGGTGGTTATCGGTGACCTCAGGCGCTCATGATCACTTTGAGCGCCTTGGTTTCTGCCGCACGGGAGAACACGTCATAGGCGTCGATGATCTCGCCCAGCCCGAATCGGTGGCTGATGAACGGTTCTGGATCGATACGGCGTTGTGCCACCAACTTCAGAAGTGTGCCAAGGGTATTGGTGTTCACCAGGCCCATCGACATCACGATGTTGGAGATCCAGAGATCCTGGATGGGCAACTCGACGGGCTTGCCGTGCACACCGACATTGGCGACATGGCCTGCGGGGCGGACGATGTCGAGGCACATCTGGAACGTGTCGGGAATGCCGACGGCCTCGATCGCGACGTCCACACCGAGTCCGTCGGTCATCGCCAGGATCTCCTCGCGCCACCCCGATGAGGTCGACACGACCCCATCGGTCGCCCCGAACCGGCGGGCCTGTTCGACCCGGTTGGCGTCGATGTCGACGGCGATGACCCGGCTTGGCCCGTAGAGACCCGCGGTGGCGATGGCGGCGAGCCCGACCGGGCCGGTCCCGATCACCGCGACCACATCACCGGGTTTCACCGCACCGTGGCGCACGCCGATCTCGTGGCCGGTGGGCAGGATGTCGGAGAGCAACGTGCCCTGCTCGGGGCTGACCGCCGACGGCAGCTTGTGGACCGAGTTCTCCGCGTAGGGCACCCGCACGTACTCGGCCTGGGTGCCGTCGATGAGATGGCCGAAGATCCAGCCGATACCCGACGTGCCCTCGCTGCCCAGGCAGTGCGAATAGACGCCCTGTTTGCAGAACGAGCATTTCCCGCATGAGGAGATGCAGGACAAGATCACCTGGTCGCCGACGGCCAGCGTCGTCACGGCGTCGCCGACCTCGGTGATCGTGCCGACGCCCTCGTGTCCGAGAATGCGGCCGGGAGTGACCGCGGGAACGTCACCCTTGAGGATGTGCAGGTCGGTGCCGCAGATCGTCGTCGTGTCCATCTTGACGATGACGTCGGTGGGTTCGCTGAGTTTCGGGTCGGGGACGTCCTCCCAGGCCTTCTGGCCGGGACCGTGGAAAACGGGTGCCTTCATCTGGTGTCACCTCACGTGGTCGGGTTCCCCGGTGTCTCACGCCCCCCGCAACTCACGCTAGGTATGCGCGCCCGGCCATGGGTGCCGATCGGTGCCCGGATGCGTGTCAATAGCCGAGGGGCCGGGATCTCGACGGAGATCCCGACCCCTCGGCTCGTGCGGAGTTCCGTCTGTGTCAGAAGGCGGCTTCGTCGAGCTCCATGATCTCGCCGTCGATGTTTTCGACGGTGGTGCGGATCGAGGTGAGCAGCGGGAGCATGTTCTTGGCGAAGAAGCTCGCGACGGCGACCTTGCCCTCGTAGAAGGACTTGTCGTCTCCGGTCACGCCCTCATCGAGCTTGGCCAGCGCGATCTCGGACTGGCGCAGGAGCAGCCAGCCGATGAGTAGATCGCCGACCGACATCAGGAAGCGCACCGATCCCAGCCCGACCTTGTAGAGGTCCTTGGGGTTCTCCTGCGCGCCCATGAGGTCGCCCGTCAGCGACGCGGCCATGGCCTGGACGTCCTCCAGCGCGGTCGTGAGCAACGCGCGCTCAGCCTTGAGGCGGCCGTTGCCGGCCTCGGAGTCGATGAACGACTGGATCTGCCCGGCAACATGCGCGAGCGCCTGCCCCTTGTCGCGAATAATCTTGCGGAAGAAGAAGTCCTGCGCCTGGATGGCGGTCGTGCCCTCGTAAAGGGAGTCGATTTTCGAGTCACGGATGTACTGCTCGATCGGGTAGTCCTGCAGGAAGCCCGAACCGCCGAAGGTCTGCAGTGACTCGTGGCCGAGGTTGGCGTAGGCACGCTCGGAGCCGACACCCTTGACGATCGGCAGCAGCAGGTCGTTGACGCGGTGTGCCATCTCGGGATCGGCGCCGGAGACGATCTGTGCGGCAACGGAATCCTGGTGCGAGGCGGTGTAGAGGTAGATCGCGCGCAGCCCCTCCGCGTAGGCCTTCTGGGTCATCAGCGAACGACGGACGTCGGGGTGATGGGTGATGGTGACCCGCGGCGCGGCCTTGTCGGTCATCTGCACCATGTCGGCGCCCTGCACGCGCTCCTTGGCGTAGTCGAGAGCGTTGAGGTAACCGGTCGACAGCGTAGAGATCGCCTTGGTGCCCACCATCATTCGTGCGTGCTCGATCACCTGGAACATCTGCGCGATGCCCTTGTGAACCTCGCCGACGAGCCAGCCCTTCGCCGGGATGCCGTGCTGACCGAAGGTGACCTCGCAGGTGGCCGACGCCTTGATGCCCATTTTGTGTTCGACGTTGGTGACGAAAACGCCGTTGCGCTCGCCGAGTTCACCTGTCTCGAAGTCGAAATGGAACTTCGGGACGAAGAACAGAGACAGACCCTTGGTGCCCGGGCCGGCGCCCTCGGGGCGGGCGAGCACCAGGTGGAAGATGTTCTCGGTCATGTCCTGGTCGGCGGAGGTGATGAAGCGTTTCACGCCGTCGATATGCCAGGAGCCGTCCTCCTGCTGAACAGCCTTGGTACGTCCGGCGCCCACATCGGACCCGGCGTCGGGCTCGGTGAGCACCATCGTGGCGCCCCAGCCGCGCTCAGAGCAGATGGCGGCCCACTTCTTCTGCTCGTCGGTTCCGTTGTCGTAGAAGATGTTCGCGAAGCCCGAGCCTGCTGCGTACATGAACACCGGCGGGTTGGCGCCGAGGATCATCTCAGCTATTGCCCAGTACAGCGATCGGGGCGCCGGCATACCACCGAGCTCCTCGTTGACGCCGACCTTGTCCCAGCCACCCTCGACGAGGGCGTTGTAGGACTTCTTGAAGCTCTCCGGGATGGCGACGCTGTGGGTCTCGGGGTCGAAGACCGGCGGGTTGTGGTCGGCTTCGGCAAAGGACTCCGCGATCGGGCCCTCGGCGAGAGTCCGGACCTCGCGGAGCATGTCCACTGCGGTCTCATGATCCAGATCGCCGAACTCCCCCGACTCGAGCACCTTGTCCAGTTCGAAGACCTCGAAGAGGTTGAACTGCAGGTCGCGCATGTTGCTCTTGTAGTGGCCCATTTGGATTCCTATCTGACGCGGGCTGAATCCCTCGCGGGTGGTCGCTGGATGTATCGGCAGGTGAACTTGTGCAGACGCCCGGTGGATGCTCTGACGTGAGCACGACCGAACGACCGCTAAGTTACTCGTCGGTAACCCGAGGATACAACTCGGCCGCATGCTCGACAAGCCGATATCGCTGTGACCTCTGCTAACTTCTGCAAGCGCAATGTACCGTATTGCACATTGGGGCCTTGTTCTCGCGATATCCGGAGATGAGCTTGTCCGCATGTCCACTGGCTCCTTGGCCTTCGGATGCATGTACTTCGGCACTCGTGCCGATGACGCCACGTCTCGTGCGTCATCGAACGATTCCTCGAACGTGGGGGAACGACGCCGGACGCTGCGGACTGCGACACGCTCTGAGTGTCGGTGTCGGTGTCGGTGTCGGGATCGGGCGGACAGGGCGAGCATCTGCTCGGTCGGTGGATTGCCGACAAATCGGGGTGTCTGGGAACGGGTGGCGCTGGGCGGCGAAGGTCGGGCTGCAGCCGGTCGTCGGACGAGCGGCCGCCGGGTGGAGTGGCGAAACCGACAGACGGTGCCGGTGATCATCACCTACCCGCGGTGACAGCGTCTCCCGGTGAGGCGGAACCAGCTGTCGTGCACGAGGTCTCGAGGCCCGCAGCCGGGGCGCCGGGCACCTCGACCATCAGAGGGAAGGCCGTCTTGTCACAGACGCGAGGGGAGTAGGCCGTCAGGAAAGCCCGGCTTGTGCGCTACAGCGCCGACCGCAGGTAGTCGAGATCGTCGGGGATTCCCTCGGCCGGCGTCTCAAGGATGATGGGGGCGTCGGCCGCTGCCGCGACGGCGACGAGTACCTCGGGATCGATGTGTCCCGCCCCCAGGTTCGCGTGACGGTCGCGGCCGGAGTCGAATTCGTCGCGGGAGTTGTTCAGGTGCACCAGATCGATGCGCCCGGTGATCTCCCGAACCCGCTCGACGAGGCCGACGAGATCCTCGCCGCCGGCCCACGCGTGACAGGTGTCGAGACAGAAGCCGGCCTGCTCGAAGTCGCCGACCGCCTCCCAGAGTCGATCAATGGCCTCGAGGGTTCGGGCCATCGCATGGTCGCCGCCCGCGGTGTTCTCGATGAGGATCGGGACCCCGAAGCCGCCTTTGTCGGCCTGACGGTCGAACAGCTTGCGCCAGTTGGCAAACCCCTCCGCTGCATCCTCCCCGTCGCGCAGGTGACCGCCGTGGACGACGAGACCGAACGCCCCGAGGTCGGCGGCTGCGGCAGCCTGCTCCTCGACGGCCTTGCGGGAGGGCATGCGGAGCCGGTTGTTCAGACTGGCCACATTGATTTGATAGCTCGAGTGGACGACGACGTCGATGGGGGATTCGCGGAAGGCTTGCGCGTCCGGACGAGGGACGGGCTTCTTCCACTTCTGAGGATCGGTGACGAACATCTGGAAGACGTCGACGCCGAGGTCCGATGCGGTGGTCAGCGGGTCGTCGTCCTCCCGCAAATGAGCTCCGATGCGCATGGGTGTCAGCTTAGGGTGCGCACCCCGACTCGAGTGCCATCGCCCGCGCCCGCGGATCGGCGTTGCTCAGTCGTTGGGTTCGGTCTCGACAGTGATCGGCACGCCCGACGCGATCAACAGTCGGCACGGTGCCTCGGTGTCGGGGTACAGGTTCAACCACTGGTGGCCGCCGCCGTTCGAGTACACGGACTCCAGGGCGCGGTCGAGCCGCGCTTCGGCCTCTTTGGTGATGATGTAGCGCTGATCGCCGTAGCGCAGGAACCTGTTGGGCATCTACAACCTCCTGACCGAATGCCGGCCTTGTCGATCGGGTACATGTCACAATCACGCCGCTTATGTGATGTGCCCCACTCGCAGTCTATGTCGCTTTGCCGATCGTTGTCGGGCCGTCCGCCTCGTCGACACTCCTGACGTGCGAAGAGGTGAGGCGACCGGCCACTTTTACAAATGTTCATTAGGCTGATTTCGGGTTACGGGTCGGTAGTGCGGCGATGAAGAGGCGGTTACGTGAGTGTTGACGAGGTAATCGACGTGCCCTCGCCGGACGATCACCGCCGACGGCAGGCTCCTGGGCACGATGTGGGCGAATCAGCCGTGGATCCGAATGACGCGAGCGCCGGCGTCGAGGAGACCGAGTCCGACGACGCATTCGGCGATGACAACCCGCCGGACCTCGAACGGATTCTCGCCGACATCGCTGCGGACGCCGACATCGCCGCGGACGCCGACATCGCTGCGGACGCCGAGATGGAGGCCGAACCCGAGAAGCGTCGCGACCTCACCATGGTCCGCCGGGTCGCGATCGTCGCATGGGCGCTGTTCATGGTGTGGGAGATCGTCGAACACGGGCTCGCCTTTGACCGCACCCGCCTGATCATCCTGCTGTGCCTCGGGCTGATTGCGGCCAGTATCGGCCGGCGCCGTGTCATCACCGTCATCATCGACTGGGCGCCGTTCGCGCTGATCCTGTTGCTCTACGACTGGACCCGCAACGTCGCCGAGTTCATCCGGGTGCCAGTGGCCTGGCATCTCGCCCCCGACGTCGACAAGGCCATCTTCGGGGTGGTCCCGACGGTGTGGCTGCAGGCACATCTGAAGTCGCCGTCGGCGCCGTGGTGGGAGGTCATCACCAGCGTTGTCTACATGTCGTACTTCGTCGTCCCGTACGCGCTCGCGGCCATCCTGTGGCTGCGCGACCGGGCCACGTGGCGGCGGTTCGCCGCGTGTTTCATCGCCACCACCTTCCTCGGACTCATCGGATATACGTTCGTGCCCGCGGCACCGCCCTGGGCGGCGGCCCGGTGCACCTCCGCCGAGGTCGCCGACGGACCGCGCGAGGCGATCTGCATGACCACCCCGCAGGCCACCCAGCCCGGCGGGATCCTCGGTCCCTTCGACCCGAGTCACGCCGGCGCGGCGCCGTACGTCGAACGGATCTCGGCCCGCGGATGGGAATTCCTCCACGTCCACGTCGCGTCCAACCTCATCGAGATCGGCCAGGGCAAGTCCAATCTGGTGGCCGCCATCCCCTCGTTACACGCCGCGCTGACGATGCTGCTCGCCCTGTTCATGTGGCCTCGCGTCACAGCGCTCGGCCGAACGCTGTTCCTGGGGTACGCCTTTGCCATGGCGTTCACCCTCGTCTACACCGCTGAGCACTACGTGTTCGACGTCCTGCTCGGCTGGGCATTGGCGGCCTTCGTCGTCGCCGTCTACCAACTCGTCGACCGCAAGCTCATTGCTCCTCGCGTGGCGGGCTGTTCGTCGTCGGAGTCCTCGTCGCCCACCGGGCACGAGTCCTCGGGTCACGGCACGACGGCAACCTCGTCGAGCCAGAACGCGCCGCACAACCAGGCCGATGTCATGTTCAACCAGATGATGATCCCGCACCACGAGCAGGCGGTCGAGATGGCCGACCTGGTGCCCAGCCGTACCGACAATGCCCAATTGCGCACGCTGGCAACGCAGATCAGGAACGCCCAGCAGCCCGAGATCGATCAGATGACCGCACGGCTCAAGTCGTGGGGCGTGGCAGTCGACGATGAGGGCGGCAGTGGTGGCCACTCGATGAACGGCGACATGGGCGCGATGATGTCCGACGCGCAGATGACGTCGCTCGAGAATGCCCGTGGCGCACAGTTCGACATGTTGTGGTTGCAGGGCATGATCGCTCATCATCACGGGGCGATCACCATGGCCGATGTGGAACTCGCCGGTGGGATCAATCCCGAATCGCGCTCGCTCGCAACGCAGATCAAGAGCACCCAGCAGGCCGAGATCGATCGGATGAACGCCATGCTCGGCCGGTAGGCACACCTCGACGCGGTAGGTCACCTGCGACATCATGCGTGCCGTAGCGGCAACCGCATCAGGTAGACCTGATTGCCGAACGACACGACGTAGGTGACATACCGCGTCGATCCCGACGTCGGCCTCTGATGGTTGAGCGGCGTACCCCGAGTGCTGGTCGTCGAGGAAGACCGCGAGGTCGCCCGCCCTCACACCCGACACACCCAACGGCTGTCGGGTGTGAGCAATCGGCTGGCGTGCCTGGGGTGGTCCGGTGTGGTCGGTGAAGGTCATGCCCTCGGCCAGGTTGTGATTGGTGCTGCACAACAACACATTCGAGTGCCAGTGGAACAACGACCAGGAGAGCTGGGCCCGCCGTCGAAGGACCTGGGTATCACCGACGGCGGTGAGGATCTCGCCATGTCGGTGCGTGCACTTCGCGCCGTGGATGGCGCGGCGCCCGTGGGTGTGCCGATCGTCGTGGCCGCGTTGGGCACCGCCGTTCTCGGGCCCCGGGGGAACGGATCTCGGGCGCCGACGGGGCCGCGTCATGCGGTGGACCTTGACGACAGCGGGGATCACGCGTGCGCCGGGTCACTCCCAAGCGATCACGCTTCGCGATACCGGCCACGCAGATCAATACTGGTGAAGTCGATTTCGGCCGCGGCATTGTTCACCGCCGTCACCATTCCGACACCCCACATTCCGTCGACGTCGTACAGCCCAGCCGTCGACGCCGAGATCCCGTCGTTCTCGATGTGGGAGTCGCCTTCGATGCCGATGCGATCGCCACGCGGCAGTCGAGACAGGGTCACGGTCAGATCGCAATTGATGAAACCGATCCCCGTGGTCCCCCAATTGCAGATCAGGCTGGTGGATTCGGCGCTGGTCACGGCGCGGACGAACGGCGTCAGTTCCACGCCGACGACGGCCGGTGCGGCCCGGGTCCACACCCGTTTGCGCAGCCCATTCTGGTGATCGCCCATGTTCCTGCCCCACGCCCCGACGGCGTCGGCATCGGGAGAGTCGGAGGCGAAGCGGGGCGCCCAGTCGTCGATCGCGGCCACCGGAGGCGAGAACGTGACGCTCTCGGAGTCACGTTGCCAACGCTGCCCCGGCGGATTCTGCGACTCGCGCAGGAACACCGCGGTCGCCCGCGCCACGGTCACCTCTGCCTCTGGCTCGCCGTCGTCGGGGAACTGCACGATGTCGACCTCGGCGACCCGAATTCGCCCGCCCGATCGCAGTATCCGGGCTCGGGTGGCGGTCGGTACCTCCCGCGCGGCCTTGAAGAGGTCGATGGTGAAACGTGCGGCCCGGAACCCCTGCTCGGCAATCTGTTCCTCGGCTGCGTGCGCGGCCAGCGCGCAAACGGCAGGACCGTTGAGGGTGCCCGGAGCCCACAGACTGCGGGAGTAGGGCAGGGGCAGGACCCGCCCATCGGTGTCGGGCCGGAAGAAGGCGATGTCGGTCACGTGATCTTGTCTACCGGTTCACCCGCTGTGGGGGATGCGCGGGGCGGCCCGGGGATCTCGCCGAGAGTGCTTCGACCCAACCTGCGCCGACCTCTGCTCCCCGACCCCGAATTCGGGATAATCTTCGGAAATGACATTCGGTGTGAATACCAGACAATTCCCGAACGAGATCATCGGCGCGGTCCGCACGGCGCTGATCGTGACCTCCATCGTCGGGATCGTGCTCGGCCTCGTGGCCGTCTTCTGGCCCCGCGCGACCACGCTCGTGCTCGCCGTGCTGTTCGGCATCTCGCTGATCATCGCCGGAATCTTCCGGCTGTACCAGGCATTTGCCGCAACGGCTCTTTCCACCGGGTTGCGGGCGGTGCTCGGCGTCGTCGGGGTGCTCACCTTGCTCGTCGGCATCATCGCCCTGTTCAGCCCGGGCGACGCGGTGTGGCTGCTCGCCTTGTTCATCGGCATCGGCTGGGTCTTTCAGGGTGTGCACGACCTGTTCAGTGCGGTGTCCGGCTCCCAGCACTCTCCGACCTGGTTCCTGATCCTCTCCGGTGTGATCTCGGTGATCGCCGGCATCGTGATGATCATCCTCGGCCAGTATGCCGTCACCGTGGTCGTGTTCGTCGGCGGCGTCATGCTCGTCGTCATCAGCATCGTCACGCTGTGCACTTTGCCCAAGAAGATCGAGAGCGGCCCCGATACCTTCTGAGCGCGTCGCGCGAACAATCGACAAGATTGGGCCGCAACCGGATTCCGGTTGCGGCCCTGCGCGTCAGCCGAACCAGGGTGCGATCGGATTGCCCTGCCACCGGGTGTGCGCCGGCACCACGTCACCACGCATCACCAGCGACGCTGGGCCGACCGTCGCCGACGTCCCGATTCCTGAGGCGGGCAGCGCGACGCAGTGCGGGCCCATCGTCGCACCCGGCTCCAGGACCACCCGGTCGATGGCCATCACCCGGTCGTGGAACAGATGCGTCTGCACCACGCAGCCGCGCTCGACGGTCGCTCCGTCACCCAATGTCACCAGGTCGGCTTCGGGAAGCCAGTAGGTCTCGCACCACACCCCACGTCCGATGGTGGCGCCGAGCATCCGCAACCACAGGTTCAGGATCGGCGTTCCCGTGGCAGCGTTGGCGAACCACGGTGCGGCAACGGTTTCGACGAACGCATCCGAGAGCTCGTTGCGCCACACGAACGAACTCCACAACGGGTGCTCGGACACTACGATGCGTCCGACGACGAGCCACTTGGCGGCTGCGGCGATACAGCAGGCCGCTGCGCCCGCGACGAGCAGGATCAGTCCGCTCACCAACCCGGCGATCACGTAGTTCGCGTGAAAGGCGATGTATTGCAGACCGATCAGCACGAACAGCCCGAGCACGAACGACACCATCACCGGGATCAGACGCAGGGTCTCGATGACCGACCGGGCGACCTTCAGGCGCAGCGGCGGATCGAAGGTGCGTGAGGTATCGGTCCGGGCGGCGGTGCGGCGCAGCCGAACCGGCGGGCTACCCAGCCAGCTCGACCCGGACTTGGCCCGATCCGGCGCTGCCGACAGCACGGCGACCAGGCCGTTCTTGGGCACCTTGCGACCCGGCCCGGCCATCCCGGAATTGCCCAGGAAGGAGCGCTTGCCGATCTTCGCGTCGTCGATGTGCAGCCAACCGCCGCCGAGCTCATAGGAGGCGACCATGGTGTCGTCGGCGAGGAAGGAACCGTCGTCGATGGTGGTGAACTTCGGCAACACCAGCGCCGTCGAGATCTCGGTGCCCTTGCCGACCTTGACGCCCAGGATGCGGAACCACCAGGGCGTCAACAGGCTCGCGTACAGCGGGAACAGGTATGTCCGCGCCGAATCGAGCAGCCGTTCGGTCATCCACACCTGCCAGCCGACCCGCGACCGCACCGGGTGATACCCCTTGGTCATCCCCAGCGCGAGAAGCCGCACGAGCACCGCGGTGATCACGGCGAACACGCCGAGACTCACCAGTGTGGCGGCCGGGGTCAGGATCAACGCGCGGACGGCGACGTCACGCAGCCGGTCGGCGTGTAGCGCCCAGGTGCCGATCACCACGAGCCCCGCACCCAGCGAGATCAGCGGGATCGCGGCCAGTAGCAGCGACGACACGCCGTACACCGGGACCCAGACCGATCGGCGGGGTGGGCGATGTGCCGGCCACGGATGGCCGGCCTTGCCCACCTTGACCGCGGGAGATCCGGCCCAGTGCTGGCCCTTCTTCACCCGACCGAACACCGCCGAGCCCGGTCCGATCTCGGCGTCGCGGCCGATCACCGCACCCGGAGCGAGCGTTGAGCGGGCGCCGATCGAGGCGCCGCGTTTGATGACGATCTCACCGATGCGCACGATGTCGCCATCGATCCACCACCCCGATAGGTCGACCTCGGGTTCGATCGACGCGCCTTCGCCGACGGTGAGCATGCCGGTCACCGGTGGGATGGTGTGCAGGTCGACGCCGCGGCCGATGCTCGAGCCCAACGCGCGGGCCAGGTAGATCATCCACGGCGCACCGGACATGTTCGCCGCGCCCGCGGCTTCCAACAGTCGCTCGGCCACCCACAGCCGGACGTGCACTGATCCGCCCCGCGGGTAGTCGCCGGGGGTGACACCGGCCAGCAGTGCCCGCGCTCCGGCCGCGGCGATCAGCATCCGGCCCGGCGGGGTGATGACGATCGCGAAGGCGACGATGACCACCCACCAGTTCACCTCGACCAGCCACGGCACCGAGACATCGAGTGCGCGGGCCGCGGCGCCCGCGACGTTGTTGGTGACGCCCAGCCACGTGGCCCACTGGAGTCCGGTCAGGGTGGTCAGCGGCACCGACAGCAGGATCTGGGCGATACCGGTACGACGCGGGGTCGGGGTGATCTCGCGTTCGACGACGACCGTGGCCGGCGCGATCGCGTCGAGCATCCGAGCCAGCGACCCCAACCGCGGGTGATCGTAGAGGTCGGCGACGGTGACCTGCGGGTACCGTTCCCGCAGCGCGGTCACCAGCTGCGCCGCGGACAGCGATCCGCCGCCCTCGGTGAAGAAGTCGGCGTTGACGCTGGCGATGCGAGCGCCGAGGACATCGGTCCAGCGGTCGGCGAGCCATTGTTCGGTGGCGGTGAAGTCGTCCGCGTCATCGTCGTCGTCGGTGCCCGCTCCGGGCAGCGGCCAGGGCAGCGCATTGCGGTCGACCTTGCCGGAGGTTCGGGTGGGCAGTTCGTCGACGAGTGCCAGTCGCGGCACCATCGGCGCCGGCAGTCGATCGGAGAGCAGGGCATGCGCTGCCGAGACATCGAAGTTGGGGTCGGTGGAGACCAGGTAGCCGACGAGCAGTGCGTTACCGGCCGTCGATCGGCGTACCGCCGCTGCTGCTCCGCTCACGCCCGGGAGGTGTTGCAGCGCATTGTCGATCTCCCCGAGCTCGATGCGTCGACCGCCGACCTTCACCTGATCGTCGGCGCGCCCCTGGAAGACCAGGCCCTGCGCGTCGAGCCGGACGAGATCGCCGCTGCGGTAGGCGCGCTCCCAACCGAGAGTGGGCATCGGCGCATACTTCTCGGCGTCCTTGGCCGGGTCCAGGTAGTGGGCCAGTCCGACGCCGCCGATGATGAGCTCGCCGACCTCGCCCTCGGCGACCGGCAGCCCTTCGGCATCAACCACCGCGAGATCCCAACCGGGAAGCGGCAATCCGATCCGTACCGGGCCCTCTCCACCCAACGGTGCCGCACAGGCCACCACCGTCGCCTCGGTGGGCCCGTAGGTGTTCCACACCTCGCGGCCCGGAACAGCCAGCCGCTCACCGAGTTCCGGTGGGCACGCCTCCCCGCCGAAGATCAGCAGACGCACCGCCTCGAGAGCCTCCGGCGGCCATAGCGACGCCAGGGTCGGGACGGTGGACACCACGGTGATGTCGCGCGCCACCAGCCACGGGCCCAGGTCCATTCCGCTGCGGACGAGTGACCGCGGCGCGGGCACCAGGCACGCACCGTTGCGCCAGGCCAGCCACATCTCCTCGCACGACGCGTCGAAGGCCACCGACAATCCGGCCAGCACCCGGTCGCCCGGGCCGATCGGCTCGTCGGTGAGGAACAGCCGCGCTTCGGCGTCGACGAAGGCCGCGGCGTTGCGATGGGTCACCGCAACACCTTTCGGGGTCCCGGTGGATCCGGAGGTGAAGATGATCCACGCGTCGTCGTCCGTGGTGGGACGGCAGGCGGCCGTATCTCCGGGCGCGGCATCGGGTTTGTCGGGAGTCGACGCCGGGTGCACGCCGTCGGCGTCGATCAGTACGTCGATCCCGGCCTCGCCGAAGACGAGCTCGGCGCGTTCGTCGGGGTCGTCGGCGTCGACGGGTACATACGCCGCACCTGCATAGATCGCCGAGAGAATCGCGGTGTAGAGGTCCCGCGACCCCGACGGCATCCGGATACCGACGCGCCCGCCGCGCCGCACCCCGGCCGCCACGAGACGGTCGGCGCCACGGCGGGTCACCGCGCGCAGTTGCGCGTAGCTGTACACCCGCTCGCCGTCGTCGATCGCGGGCGCATCGGGGTACCGTGCGGCGGTCTCGTCGAGGATGTCACAGAGTGTTCGCGGGTCGCTGGCCTGCGACGACAGCAAATACTGTGCTGGGATCTCCACACTCACCACCGTTGTTTAGACATGGAACGAGAAATATATCGCGACTTCTCGACCAGTTGCGCCGGACACGGGTGAACGGAAGGTGTCGATCGTCTCTGTTGTCTCTGGGCGGTGACCCTGCACGCAAAGGCCGCCGAACAGGCGCAATGAACTCTGATCCCGGTGTAGGTTCGCTGTCACCAGAGATGGGAGCTGACACGTCCGCACCGGTCATGTCGCCCCATCGGACACGCCCCGACGCCGGTACAGGACGCCGGTACAGGAGGTACTCGGGTATGCCGATCGTCCAGCACCGCAAGGCCAGCGTGCGCTCGTATCCGATCTGGGTGGGCAGCCGGGTGTTCCTGAAGCCGTTGCTGTCGCTATGGCCGCTGAACCGGCCGGGAATGGCCGGCCTGTTCCTCATCGACCGCATGTTCGCAGTCGGACCCAAGCCGCACCACGTCGTCCGGGAGCAGATCCGCCTCGGTGACCGGCCGGCTGAGGTGATCGTGCCCACCGGTCCCTCGCGCCGCGATTCCGACACCGCGATCCTCTACCTGCACGGCGGTGCCTTCGTCGTCGGCGGGGTGGGAACGCATCGCTCGATCGCGGCGCGGCTCTCGCGTGCCTGCGAGGTGCCGGTGTTCTCTCTCGTCTACCGGCAGTTACCCGCGGCCGGGGTCGGTACCTCGGTCAGCGACGCGGTGTCGGCCTACCGGGAGTTGCTGACCGAACGTGGATACCGACGCGTCGTCGTCGCCGGCGATTCGGCGGGTGGATTCCTGGCCGCCAAGGTCGTCGAAGGGGCTGCTGCACAAGGACTCCCGGCGCCTGCGGCGCTGATCGGGTACTCCCCGCTGCTGGATCTCGGCCTGGCCGACAATCCCGACCGCAGTAGTCGTTCCGACGCCTACATCCCGTTGTCCGCGCTGGTCAAGCTGGCTCCGCACTTCTTGCGCGGCCCGGTCGCCTTCACCGGGGTGCGGCGCATCGCCGACCTCGACCTCGAGGGCTTCCCGCCGACCATCATGATCACCGCGCAGGACGAACTGCTCGAACCCGATGTCATCGATCTCGTCGAGAACCTCGACGAGGCCGGGGTCCGGGCGGAGGCGCACAGCTATTCGTGGCAGATTCATGCGTTTCCGGTGTTCGGTTCGCATCATCGGGAGACGCTGGAGGCCATCGAGGTGTCGGCCGAGTTCGCCGGCCGCGCGATCCGAGAGGCGAAAAGCGCTGACGGCCGAGCCAACAAGTGGGCCGGATGACGAGCGGGCCGGATGCGCGCTGTCGGGAGTGTGGCGAGCGGACGCTACTCGGGTAGGTCCGGCCCCTGCTGGGATTCCTGTCCGGTGGTGTCGCGATTGTCTACGTGGCCCCCCGAGATCCAACGACCGAACACCGAGGACGACCCTCGGCCTGGTGATGGTGGGGCTGCAGGCGTGGGCGGTTGGCGGTGGCGACGTACCGATCGGGTGTTGCGTGGGAGGGGGTGGCCCGATGGCCCGATGCCGGGGTCCTCGCTTCTGCGGCTGGTGGTCGCTGCCATAGTGGTGAGTGCGGTGGCGATCGCGTTGACGATGGCCGTCGTCCGCTGAGTATTTCCGAGTTACCGAGTATTTCCGAGTTACAGCAGTATTTTCCGAGCTACAGCAGTATTTCCCGAGCTACAGACCAGGAGGGTCGGCGTCACCATGACCGATCACCACTTCCAAAGCGCCGCGCAGACCTTCTCGCGGGGCATGGTGACCATCGGGGCGATCATCGTGATGGTCTGCGTCGGCTTCCTCACTTACATCTGGTGGCGCGACGGCCGGTGGCTGTGGGTCACCCTCGGCATCGCCCTGATCGTGGTGAATATCGCGATGCTCGTGATGACCTACCGCAAGGCTCGGCTCACCCCGCCCGCGCCGTCCGACGCGGACGAGGGCTCCTAGGGTGTGTCTCCCAATTCCCTGTGCGGGTCTTGGCGGCCCGATTGCGCCCTGGCCGCGTTGTCGTCGGTCACGATAGCCGCCGCTATCGCTTCCTCCTCCGCCTTGCCAGAACGCAATCGTTCGCGCCACTGAATCGCAGAAGAATTGGGAGACACACCCTAGTTGACCCGCCCTACGCCTCGGCTGCGCGGTACGCCTCGTCGTCGGCGGCGAACTGCGTGCGATAGAGCTGTGCGTACCGGCCGCCTCGCGCGAGAAGCGTGGGGTGGTCACCGCGTTCGACGATCCGGCCGTCCTCGATGACGGCGATCTGATCGGCGGCGCGGATCGTCGAGAGGCGATGCGCGATGACGATGGAGGTGCGTCCGGCCAGCGCCTCGCCGAGCGCTTCGGAGACCGCGGCCTCCGACGTCGAATCCAGATGTGCGGTGGCCTCGTCGAGGATCACCACCGACGGCCTCGCCAGGAGCAGTCGCGCGATCGTCAGCCGCTGCCGCTCGCCGCCGGAGAGGCGGTAGCCGCGTTCGCCGACGACGGTGTCGAGGCCCTCGGGCAGCGACGCGATCAACTCCTCGAGTCGTGCCCGCCGCAGCGCCTCGGAGATCTCGTCGTCGGATGCCTCCGGCTGTGCCAGAACAAGATTGGCGCGGACGGTGTCGTGGAACAGGTGGCCGTCCTGGGTGACCAGTCCGACGGTGCGGTGCACGGCGGTGCTGGTGAGGTCACGCAGATCCACGCCATTGAGCTCGATGCTGCCGTCATCGACGTCGTAAAGGCGGGTGACCAGCGACGCGATGGTCGACTTGCCGGCGCCGGAGCTGCCGACGAGGGCGAGCATGCCGCCGGCGGGGACCTCGAGGTCGATGTGGTGCAGCACCGTCTGGCCACCCCGATTATCCAGTTGCGCAACCTCTTCCAGGGAGGCCAGCGACACCTTGTCGGCCGACGGGTAGGCAAACGACACGTCACGCAAGCGCACCGACACCCCGGCGTCGGAACTGGGGACGTCGACGGCGTCGGGCTTGTCGACGATCAGTGGTCGCAGGTCGAGCACCTCGAAGACCCGCTCGAAGCTGACCAGCGCACTCATGATCTCGACGCGGGCGTTGGCCAGCGCGGTCAGCGGCGCGTACATGCGGGTGAGCAGCAGGGCCAGGGAGACGACGGCCCCGGCCGACAGGTGCTGGTGCACGGCCAGCCAGCCCCCGAGTCCGTACACCAATGCCAGTGCCAGCGCCGAGACCAACGTCAGCGCCGTTATGAACACGGTCTGCAGCATCGCGCGCCGAACCCCGATGTCGCGCACACGATCCGCGCGGTCGGCGAACTCCGCCGACTCCTGCTCCGGGCGTCCGAACAGTTTGACCAGCGTCGCTCCCGGGGCGGAGAACCGTTCGGTCATCTGCGTCGACATCCGGGCGTTGTGTTCTGCGGCCTCGCGTGACAACGCCGCCATCCGCTTGCCGAGGCGGCGGGCCGGAATGACGAAGACCGGCAACAGGATCAACGCCAGCACCGTGATCTGCCAGCTGATCGCGATCATCACACCCAGCGTGAGCGCCAGTGTCACCAGATTCGACACCACCCCCGAGAGCGTGTCACTGAACGCACGTTGGGCGCCGATGACGTCGTTGTTGAGCCGGCTCACCAGGGCGCCGGTGCGGGTGCGGGTGAAGAACGCGACGGGCATGCGTTGCACGTGGTCGAAGACCGCGCGGCGCAGATCGAGGATCAGACCCTCGCCGATGTTCGCCGAGAGCCATCGAGTCACCACCGACGCCGCCGCTTCGGCCACCGCGATCACGGCGATCAGGCCGGCAAAGCCCGCGATGGCCGCGGCAGCTCCGGAATCCTGCGCGGTGATCAGGTTGACCACGTGCCCGGCCAGCACTGGCGTCACCACCGTGAGCACTGCGGTGAAGATCGACAGCACCAGGAAGGCGACGATTCGGCGGGCATGCGGGCGGGCGAATCCCCCGATTCGGCGCAGGGTGCCGCGCCGATCCGAACTGCGGGGCGTGCCGTCGGGGGAGATCGTCGATTTGTACATGACGTCCCACGCGACCGATTCCATACTCATGGCAGCCAGGTTAGAACTTCGAGTGAACTTGATGTCCAGGCAGGAACAGAACGACTGGTCCCGGAGTATGAGAAGGGCCCGTACCGAGACCTCGGGGAGAGGTGACGGTACGGGCCCTCGTCGATAGGTGCCGGAACTATCCGGCAGCCTGCGCCAGCGGCGTCCCGATGTTGTCGACGACGTAACCGAGGCTGAGCACGGTCTGCCAGCCGAACGCCTTCTCGAGTTCACCCTGGAGGTAGACGCTGTGGTTGTTCTTGACCGCGGGCAGGTTCGCCAGCGCGCTCTGGTCCAGGATCGTCTGCTTGCCCTTGGGCGCGTAGGACAGCTGATCCCACACGATCACGTCGGTGTCGAGCTTGCGTGCTTCCTCCAGCGACAGCGTCGCATAGAACTTGTCCCCGGCGGCCTGATCGACCTGTGTGTTCGGGGTGAAGCCGAGCGAGGTGAAGAACCGCGTACGGGGATCGGCCGCGGAGAACGCCGACAGTGCGCTGCCGTCATAGGTGGCGACGCTGATGGTCTTGCCCTTCCAATTCGGGTGGGCGGCGCCGAGGTCGGTGATCTTCTTCTTCACGCCTGCGACGAGTTCGGCGGCCTTCTTGGGTTGTCCGACCGCGGCACCGATCTCCTCGGTGGTCACGTCCCACGGCTGCTCGTAGTCGGCGTAATCGGCCTTCTGTGCGATCACCGGGGCGATCTTGGACAGCGCGTCGTAGGTGTTCTTGTCGATACCGGAGTAGACGGCGACGATCAGATCCGGTTTCATCGCGGCGATGGCTTCCGGATCGATCTCCTCGGCGTTGTAGATCTCCGGCTTCTGGCCCTTGAGCAGGTCGGTGGCCCATGCGCCGACCGCCGCGCCCTTGGTGGTGGTCATGCCGTCCCAGTTGCGCACCGTCACCGGCACCACGCCGAGCGCGAGCAATGCGTCCTGGTCGGTGTAGCCCAGCGACACCACGCGTTTGGGTACCGCGGTGACCTTGGTGGAACCGAACTTGTGGGTGATGGTCGCCGGCAGTGCACCCTGCTCGGCCGCCGGCGCCGCGCTCGACGACGAGTCGTCCGAATCCGAGCCGCAGGCCGTGAGAAGCGCCGCCACCAGGGCGACGAGCGCCATCAGGATCGCACCACCACGAATTTTGTTGAACGTCACCATATCTCCTGTGTTCTCTCGGCGAAGCCGATCAGATTTCGTCCACATAACCGGCACGCGTGCCGAAGTGCTCGGTGGCCGGTACCTCCCGGCCGTCGTCGAGGCGCAGACGATCGAGAACGATCGCCGGGGCCGGACGATTGGGGGCGTCGGAGCCGCACACCACCGCGATGCCGCCTTCGCATTCGACGGTGACGCGTCCGGGGGTGCCGCCGAAGCGACCCCGCGACACGTGCGCGCGGATCACCCGCAACCGCTCTCCACGGAATCGGAAGTGCGCGTTTGGGTACGGGTCGGACTGGGCGCGCACCAACAGCTCGATGTCGGCGGCGCTCGCGGTGAAGTCGATTCGGGACTCGCGGTCGGAGCGCTTGTGGAAGTACGTGGCGCGAGCCGGGTCCTGCTGGTGATCGGTGAGGGTGCCCTCGGCGAGCGCCGACAACGTCGAGAGCACCAGGGGTTCGATCAGGTCGGTGGTGGCCGCCACCAGTTCGGTGGTGGTGGCCGTCGGTCCCACCGGAATCGATTGCTGCGCCACGATCGGGCCGCCGTCGAGCGTTTCGTCCATGCGGTGGACCGTCACCCCGACGCGGCTCTCCCGATTGAGTAGGGCCCAGAGGACCGGCGAGAACCCCGCGTACTCGGGCAGCAGGGAGTCGTGGACATTGAGGGTGCCGTGGGTGGGCAGGTCGAAGACGCTCTTGGGTAGCCAAGTCCGCCAGTTGTTGGCCAGGATCACGTCGGGCTTGGCCCGGTGCACCGCGTCGATCAGGGCGTCGTCAGCCCGTAGGGCCACGTGGACCGGAACCTCGTGGGCCCGCGCGAGATCCTCGACGGAGTCGCTGAACATCTGCTCGTAGGGGTGAGAGCTGGTGGGATGGGTGACGGCCAGGACGACGTCGTGCCCCGAATTCAGGGCCGCGGTGAGAGTCCGGTGTCCCCAGGTCTGATAACCGAAGGTCACTACGCGCACCACGGTAGGTTAGTTGAGCCTTAGCTTATTAGTCAATCCTACGAAAGGGTCGAAATGACCGTCTCCGCTGATCTGCTCACACCGCACCCCGGGGTGGTCTTCGATCTCGTGGATGAGCGCAGATCGCCGTGCTGGCCGCGATATCGCGTCCTGCCCGACGGCGGTGCCGAGGCGTTGCTGATCACCGACCTCGACGCGCGCCGCGCCACCGTCGTCCGCGAGGACGGCGGTCCGACGGTCGGGTTCGTGCCGATCGCGGCCGACGATCTCGCGGCGCTGGTGGGTGGCGCGTCGTTGCCGCTGCCCGAGGCGCCCGGCGTCGCCCGCGTCGAGATCGCCTTTCCGGCAACCAGTTATCGCATCGCACTCGGTGACGATGCACCCGGCGCCGACCCGTTCAACGCCGATAGCCCGGGTGGGCTGGTGTCGCTGCTCACCCATCCGCACGCGCCGCGGTCGGGGCTCGACGGGGTGGACCTGTGGCGACCGGATTCGCCCGACGGGGCCGCCGAGGCGGCCGAAGGTGCTCGCCCGCAGCGCATTCGACTCGATCGTGGCGTCCTCGGACGTCGCGCGACGATGCACCTGAGCGTTCCGCGTCGGCCCGCCGACGACGGCGTCGTCCCGGTGGTGTTGCTGCTCGACGGCGATGACTGGCTGCACCTGTATCCGCTGTCGTCCGCGCTGGCCGCCGCGGCCGCCGGATCGTCCGAGTGGGTGTCCGTGCTCGACTCGGTGGCATTGGCCTACCTGCCCGCACCGCTCGACCGGTCGGCGCGGGAGGACGAACTGACCTCGGCCGCAACGGCATCCGCGGTGGCGACGTCGGTGCTGGCCGCCGTGGACGCCGATCTCGTCGGGCGCGGGTTGTGTCGCGGATACACCGTCCTGGCCGCGCAGAGCCTCGGCGGAATCGCCGCGGTGCGTGCCGCGGTGGCCGCCGCGCGCGCGGGCTCGGCGACACAGGGTATCGATGCCGTTGTCGCACAATCACCCTCGTTCTGGTGGCCGGCTCCGGCGGCGGGCGGGCCACTCGACGGACCCGACGGTGGTGCGGTCCTCGGAGAACTCGACGACGACACGTTCGACCTCTCGTCGCTGGCCCGCTCGTTCCGGTTCACCGTCGGTAGTGGCGAGCCTGCCTTGCACCGGCACGTCGATGCGGTGCGTGCTGCGCTCGCCGACCGGGGTGCCCGGGTGGTGATGCGCGTCATCGACGGCGGCCACGATCACGCCGTGTGGCGGCTCGCGTTGCTCCGTGACCTCTGCGACGAGCTCACCACACGGCATTGACCCTGCTGTGACGGGCCGAAATCGTGTTTTCTCATCCGAATTCGGCGGCGATCGCCGAGACGGTCCGAAGCTCGTAAACCTCCCGTACCGAGACCGGCCGGCCGAACTCGCCACGCAGCAGCGCGGCCAGACGAACCGCTGACATCGAATGGCCGCCGACCACGAAGAAGTCGACGTCGGAGTCGAAATCGTCGCAGTCGAGGGCCTCGGCCATCAGCTCGGCGACGAGTTCTTCCTGTGGTCCGGCCAGCGGGCGGCCGCCGGACTCGACGAGGTCTCCCGCGCCGAGCTTCGCATGGTCGATCTTGCCGTTGAGTGTCAACGGAATCCGCTCCTGCACCGAGAACCGGGTGGGCACCAGATAGTCGGGCAGCGCGTCACGTAAGCCGTCGCGCACCAGGGTCGTCAGATGCGCCGGATCGTCGGTGTCGGCCACCAGATGGCAGCACAGCACCCCGTCACGGGCGAGGGTCACCGCATCGCGGACACGATCGGCGAAGCGTTCGAGCACCACCGCCGACACCTCGCCGGGATCGACGCGATGCCCGCGGATCTTCACCTGGTCGTCGGTGCGTCCGAGGTAGTCGATCAGGCCGTCGGTGCTGCGCCGCACCAGATCTCCGGTCCGATACATCCGCTCACCGGCGGCACCGGCCGGGCACGCCACCATCGTCGCAGCGGTCCGGGCCGCGAGATGGAGGTAGCCGAGAGCCAATCCGACACCGGTGACGTACAACTCGCCGGCCACCCCGTCGGGAACCGGACGCAGCCACTTGTCGAGGATCATCACCTCGGTGTTGTCCACCGGCCGTCCGATGGACGGCGTGGCCGACTCGTCGGTACCCACGCCGAGGGTGTTGATGGTGTATTCGGTGGGACCGTACAGGTTGTAGCCGCGGGTACCCGCGGTGGCCCGTAACCGCGCCCACAGGGTGGTCGACACCGCCTCGCCGCCGAGCAGGATGAGTGGCGGAATGTGTGCCTGTGCCCCGAGTAGTCCCTCGGCCACGAGTTGATCGGCCTGTCCGGGCGTCACATTGAGGACGTCGATCCCGTGCTCGGCGACGTAGGTGACGAGCGCGGTGGCGTCGCGTCGCAACTCCTCGTCGCAGATGTGCACCTCGTGCCCCTCGGCGAGCCACAGCAACTCCTCCCACGACATGTCGAAGGCGAACGAGATGGCATGGGCCACCCGGAATCTCCGGTTGGCGGCCCGCACCGCCGGGGCGAAGATCCGATGCCGGTGATTGACCAGCATGTTTGCCAGGCCGGCGTGGCCGATGACGACGCCCTTGGGGGTTCCGGTGCTCCCGGAGGTGTAGATCACGTATGCGTCGCCGTCCGGGCGGGCGCGCGAGACGGCCAGTGCCGGAGCCGTGGGATCGCCGGTGACCAGCATCAGCCGGTCGGCGGGAACCACCGCCGACATGCGATGGCTCGACTCGTCGGACACCAGGACCACGTCGGGATCGCAGTCGTCGCAGATCGCACGCAGCCGATTGTCGGGATGCTCGAGATCCAGTGGCGTGTAACGCGCGCCGGACCACAGCACCCCGAGGATGGCGACGACCACCTCGGCGGAGCGGGGAACGGCGATCGCGACGGTCGAGCCGGGCGAGACCGACGCCTCCGCGAGCCGGCCGGCCAGCCGCATGACCCGATCGGCAAGCTCCCCGAGGCTCCACCGCACCGCGCCACACACCAGTGCCACCGACTCCGGCTCGCGGCGCACCGCCGCGGCGAACTCGTCCATCACGGTCGATGTCCACGGCCGGTTCGCGGCCGCCACCGCAGCCGGATTCGGGCCTGGCACGGCAGGATCGGATGCCACCGGCAGGGCGGCCAACGGCGTATCCGGCGCCTGCGCGGTGCGCGAGAGTGCCCGCAGCACGGCCATGGCGTGGTCGGCCAGCCGCGTCGCCGTGGTCTCGCCGACCAGCTCGGCGCGATACTCGACCTTCAACGTCATCTCGTCGCCGGGGGTGAAGACCCAGGTCAGCGCGAAGTGGGTGGAGTCCTCGGCCTCCTCGGTGAGAATCCCGTGCCGATCCCGGGTCTCGCGGGCCGCCTCCGGATCGAGGAAGTTCTGGATCACCACCAGCGAATCGAAAAGGGCGGTGACGCCCAGCTCGCGATGGATCTCACCGAGATCGGCGCCGTCGTGCGGCATCGCCGCAGCACGATCGTCGGAAACGCTGCGCAACATCTCTCGGACGGGGCGCCACGCGTCGACCTCGACACGCACCGGCACGGTGTTGAGCAGCACGCCGACGACCTCGTCGATGCCGGGCACCTCCAGCAGATCGCGTCCCGACACCGACAAACCGAACAGCACGTCGGATTCCCCGGTCGCACTGTGCAGGGTCAGCGCCATCGCGACCGTGGCCAGCGCCGTCAGCGTCACCCCGTGCGCCCGGCCCGCGGCGAGCAGGTCGGCGGTCTCGGTGGTGTCGAGGGACCGGATGATCCTGCGCGGCAATGCCTCGGCGGCAGCCGGGGGCGGCGCGTCGAGCGCCGCGGGCCGGCCGAGCAGTGTCGGCCCGGCCATCCCGTCGAGTACCGAACGCCAGAACGCGAGGTCCTGCTGGTGATCTCGGTCCTCGAGCAGTGTGGCAACCTCGGCGAAGCCGGGCCGTGCCGGCCGTGGGGTACGCACCGCGGACTGTTCGCGATCGTGCAACCGGTCGAGGAACTCGGTGAGGAAACGCGCCCTCGACCACCCGTCGAGCAGTGCGAGGTGATAGGTGAACAACACCGTGTCTCCGTGGCCTGCGCGTCGGACGATGGTCGCACGGGCTGCGGGTGAACGATCGAGCGGAATCGGCTGTGCGCGATCACGTTCCCGCAGGGTGTGCTCGTCGGCCGAGGTGCCGTCGGTGTGGACGATCTCGACCGGCAACAGCACGCGCTCGTCACGGCCGGGTAGGTACTGGGTGGGTGTTGCCGCGGCCAGGTCGAATCGCGCGCCCATCGCCGGGTGCACGACGACGGCGTCGGCGAACGCCTCGGCGAGCTGATCCGGGTCGATCTCGCGATCGAAGGTCAACGCGGTCTGCGCGTGATACGACCCCGACGGCGCGACCTGTGACTGGAACAGCAGGCCACGCTGCAACACCGTCGGCGGCACCTGCACCGGGCCGCGATCGGCCGTCCGGTCGATCTCGGCGGCCAGCGCACCGACGCTGCTCCGCACCGCGTCGGTGATCGTTTCGGCGGTGATCTCCTGGCCGGCGATCTCCGAGATCGACTCGGCCACGGCGAATTGCACCACCAGGCGCGGTGGTGACCCACTGACCCAGACGTCGGCCTCGACGGCGTACGGGGTGCGCGGCGGGGCGGACGGCGGCGGGGTGGGCAGCACCTCACGGCTCTCGCCGCGGCCCAGATAATTCACCAGGATCTGTGCGCCGCCCTCGGCGAGCAGTCGTGACGTCCGCGCGTGGACGTGGCGTAAGGCCATGTAGCCCAACGGGTCCGGCCGATCGGCGAGAGCGGCGGTCAGTTCGCGGGAAGTCACCGCGGCGTCGGCGCGGGCCGTCACCCGCACCGGAGCGATCTGGGTGAACCATCCGACGGTGCGACCGCAGTCCAGTGCCGCGTCGCCGCCGCGCACCGGGTCACCCGGATCGGGGCGACCGTGCCCTTCGACGTCGACGAGCAGGGTGGGTTCGGTGCCGAGCAGACGTGCGATCGACGCAAGCATGAGGGCGACGATCACCTCGGTGACCGCCCCGCCGAGCGCGGGCGCGGCCTCGTCGACGACGACGGCCACCTCCGGACCGTCGACCTCGACGGTGTGGGCGGTGATCCGGTCTGCGTCGAATACCGTTGCCGCGACCAGAGGCTCGGTGGTGTGCAGGTCTCGCCAATGACCGAGGTCCGATGTGATGACGGGGCTGTAGGCCGCGCGCATCACCTGCTGCGCATACGTGGCATACGAACTCGGCTCCGCAACCGGACGCCCGCCACGAAGGGCCTGCTCGAGGTCGTCGATGATGACCATCCACGACACGCTGTCGACCACCGCATGGTGGGCCAGCAGCACCACGCCGTGTCCGGCGTCGAGGAGGGCGGCGGCGATCGGTCGGCCGTCGGCGAGGCTGATGTCGCCGATCAGTTCAGGCACCGCATCGACCGGGTCGGCCGACGCCGACTCCCGCACCGGCGGCGCCACCGGACCGGAATCCGGCATCGAGATCGACAGCGCCGCTTCGGGCTCGGTGCCGGTGATCACGGCGCCGAGCATCGGGTGCGCCTGGACGACGGCGGTGAGAGCAGCGCGGAGCTGATCGGCGGTGACGCCCTGCGGCGTCCGGAGCAGCCGTGCCTGCACCAGGTCGCCGGGGAATCCCCACTCGTGCTGGCGGAGCAGGATGGGCGTCGGCACGGGTGCCGCGCCGGCTCCGGAATCGGTTGCCGCACTGCTCATGACGGCCACCGCGTCGGCGCCGAGGCGTTCGGCGATCCGTGCCGGGGTCCGGCCGAGGAACACATCGCGCGGGGTCACCTTGACACCGCGCGCGGCGAGGCGGTTGGCCACCCGGATCGCCACGATCGAGTCGCCGCCGAGCATGAAGAAATCGTCATCGCCGCCGACCTCGTCGACGTCGAGGGCTTCGGCGATCACCGACGCCACGGCGGTGACCCGCGAGTCCGGGACGTGGGGATCCCCGCTGTCCGGTGCTGCCACCTCGGGGATCTCGGCGACGGGGATCGCGGCGAGTAGTTCCCGCAGCCGGTCGTCGTCGCGTTTGCCGTTGACGGTGCGCGGGAGGGCATCCACCACGAGCACCTCGTCGGGCACCATGTGCGCCGGAAGGGACTCGCGGGCCGCACGCCGCGCGCGAGCCGCGTGATCCCCGCCGGAGCCCGGTGCGCCGTCGGCGACGATCGCAGCACGCAGGCGCGGGCCGTCGGCGGTGTCGACGGCCACGACCGCGGCCTCGGTGGCGACACCGGAGCGGCGTAACGCGGCCTCCACCTCGCCCGTCTCGATCCGGAAGCCGCGTACCTGTACCTGCCGATCGGCCCGCCCGATGTAATCCATGCCGCCGTCGGCCCGCACCCGCACCACATCACCGGAGCAGTACAGACGGTAGCCACCGGCTCGCAAAGCATTGATACGGAACGGGTTTGCGACGAATCGGGTGGCGGTCAGGTCCGGACGCCGGTGGTATCCCGCCGACACCTGCGGTCCGGAGACGTACAGGATGCCGGTGTCGCCCACCGCCACCGGACGGAGTTGCTCGTCGAGCACATGCGTCACCAGACCGTCGAGTGGACGGCCGATGGGGCTGCCCGAGTCCTCGCGTATCCCTTCGGTGATCCCCAGCGCCGTGACGTGCACCGTGGTTTCGGTGATCCCGTACATGTTGATCGCCACCGCATCGGGGTGGCGATCCAGCCACCGGCCGGTCAGCGCCGGCTCGAGACGTTCGCCACCGAAGATCAGGTACCGCAGATCCGGAAGCGTCACGCCAGTCGCGTCGAGCGCGGCGAAGGCCGTCGGCGTCTGATTGAGCACGGTGATCCGCGCATCGCGCAGTGCGCAGGCGAGATCGGCCGGGATGCGGGTCAGCGCGTGATCGACCACGACGGCCAGCGCGCCGGCGCGCAGCGGTGCCCACAGCTCCCAGACCGAGAAGTCGAAAGCGAAGGAGTGTGCGACGCACCAGGTGTCGTCGGGGCCGGTCACCACGTGGCTCGCGGCGTTGCGTAGCAGCGACACGACGTTGCGGTGCGTCACCACGACGCCCTTGGGGACTCCGGTGGAGCCGGAGGTGTAGAGGATGTATGCGGGGTCGTCGGGGCGGACGCGATGCGGTTGCGGGAGTGCACCGCCCGGCCCGGCGGGTGAATCGCGCCGGTCGGGATCGGGGCACAGGACCTGGATGTGGTCGTCGGCGAGACGCTTCGCGAGCCACGCATGGTCGGGAGAGGCGACGATCAGGGCGGGCCGGCAGTCGTCGACGATGAGGTCGAGGCGCTGCTGCGGCGAGTACGGATCGAGCGGGACATAGGTGACCCCGGCCAGTACCGCAGCGATGACGGCCTCGGCGAAGCGGCTCGAGCGCTCGATCAGCAATGCGACGCGCGGTGGTGGGTCACCGGCGCTCGAGGCTGGTAGGGCGCCGCGGATCTGCTCGGCGAGTGCTGTTGCAGCGGCGTCGATCTCGCCGTAGGTGCGGGCGGCCGGGGCCGACTGGGCCCGCAGGTCGCCGAGCGCCGGACGGCTGCGGTGCGCGCGGACCGCCGAGTTCCACACGTGCGCGAGCGTCGCATCATCGCGATCGTCGGGGGAGTCGAGAGCCGAACTCACCTCCGCGACGGTGGAGTCGGTCAGCAGCATCGTGGTCGCGGTGACGAGGTGCGCGGCGATGCGTTCGGCGCGAGCGCGAGGGATCACCGACTCGTCGTGGATCATTCGCAGCGGTGCAGGGGCGTCCGGGGTGATCACCAGCGTGAGCGGATAATGTGGGGCGCCGTCGTTGACGATGCCGACGATCTCCAGACCCGGTCCGCTGGTGTCGATCTGATCGGCTCCGGTGCCGATCTCCACCACCACGAGGGTGTCGAACAGCTCTCCCGCCGACCGTCCGGCCGTGCGGGCGATGTCGGTCAGGCCGATGTGCAGGCAGTCGCGGACCCGGTCGTGGTGTGCGGCGAGACCATCGACGAGGTCGCGGGCGCGCCGGGTGGGCGCCGCGCCCGGCGCGCGGACGGGCACGGTGTTGATGAACATGCCGACGGCGTCGTCGATTCCGTCTACCGGTGCGTCCCGTCCCGAGACGGTCGAACCGAACACCACGTCGGTGCCATCGTCGACACCGGTCATCCGGCGCAGCGCCAATCCCCATGCGGCCTCCACGACATCGGGGAGGCGCAACCCGGCCGCGCGGGTCCGCGCCGCCAGCGTTGCGAGTTCCGGTGCGTCGAGCGCCAACTCGGACAGGGCACGCGATGCCGTCGCGCCCGGCGCCACCACCACCGGATGGAGCCGACCGTCGAGTTCGTCGCGCCAGCGCGCCACGTCGGCGTCGTGGGGGCGGGCGGCGATCCAGCGCAGGTAGTCGGCGAAACCGCGATCGAGGCGGTGTGCGGGCACCTCGGTGCGGTCGCGTCCGGCGATATCCCGGTAGCCGGTATCCCGGTAGCCGGTATCCCGGTAGGCGGCGAACAACTCGCGCAACGCGATCGGCACCGACCACCCGTCGGCGATCAGATGGTGCACCGTCTGCACCACGACATGGTCCTCACCGTCAGGGATCACCGTGTAGCGCATCAGGGGTGCCGTCTCGGGATCGAAGCCGCGGTCGCGATCGGCCCGGGCGATCTCGTCGATGCTCGCCGGTCCGGTGGCCGCGTCGAGCACGGTGAACTCGAGCCGGTCGGCGCAGTCGGTGTCGAGGACCTGATACACCCGACCCGACCGTGTCGTCTGGAACGCCGCGGCCAGGGTCGGGCGGCGCCGCAACAACATCGCGGCCGCAGTCCGCAGCCGCTCGACGTCGAGGGTTCCGCGCAGCGTCAGGATCTGTTGCTCCACGTACATACTCGACTGTGCGCCGTCGAAGGTGCTGTGGAAGTGCATACCCTGCTGCAGCGGCGTAAGCGGCAGCACGTCGACAAGGCCAGGACCGTCGATGGCGTCGAGCTCGTCCTGATCGAGGATCACCTCACCGCCCGGGGTCAGGGCGAAGTCGCCGGCCGAATGCGATGCCAGCGCGGCGATCCCGGACACCGCTCGGAGTGAACGCTCCCACAGGTCGAGGAGCCGGTCGATCCGGTCGTCGCCGAATCGCCCGGCGGCCCAGGAGATCGTTGTGCGCAGGACAGGTCCGTCGGGGCCGGGTTCGGTGATGGCGTTGAACTCGAGTTCTCGGGGGAGGCGTTGCCGCGGGTCGCGACGCTCACCGAGTTGGCCCGTCGGACCCAGCGGCGCGAAGTCCTTGGCCTCGGGGGTCCCGACCCGGCCCAGATAGTTGAACAGCACCTGCGGCGACCGGTCCGGCGCGGTATCGGCTTCTGGGCCGAGATAACGTCCGATGCCGTAACCGATTCCGCGGTGGGGAACCACGGCGAGCTGGTCCTTGACGGCCTTGAGTGCGCGGCTCACGCCCGCGGGGTCGTCGAGGTCGACGGCGCCGGGGTCGACGAGCACCGGATACAGCGTGGTGAACCAGCCGACGGTGCGACTCAGGTCGGCCTCGCCGCCACCCGGGGTCGGGATGTGGCGGGTCTCGCGGCCGTGGCCCTCGAGTTCGATGACGCTGTGGGTGTGGGCGTCTGCTCCCCGGTGCTCGGCTCGCGGCTGCTCTGATCGGAACCGGGCCAACGTCAGCGACAATGCCGTCATCAACACCGCTTCGGCGGTGGCGGCGTATCCGGTGACGACCTCACCGAGCAGTGCCTCGGCCCCCGGCCCGCCGAACTCGTGCACCCGCGTCACCTCGTCGGCGACGCGGGCGGTCAGCTCCGTGGGGTCGTCGGCCAGCGGGGAGTCGGGGTGGGCGAGCACGTTGTCGAAGTAGGCGCGACCGGCCTCGAGTCCGGGGGCGGCCGCGGCGAGTAGTTCGCTCCACCGCCGCAGTGAGGTGCCCTCGGCGTGCACCGGCGGGGCCACATCGGTTGTTGAAGAACCGGAATCGTCGAGTGACCCCTCGCGTCGCGCTGCCATTGCGCGCGTGAGGTCGTCGGTGAGGATGTCCCAGGACACGCCGTCGATCACCAGGTGGTGGATGACGAGGAGAAGTCCGCGGGTGCCGTCGGTCGCCACGCGCAGACCGGCGGCCAGCACCACGCCGTGTGCCGGATCGAGCTGTCCGGTCAGCCACTCGATACCCTCATCCGTGGTGGCCGAATCCAATTCGGTCACGGGTACGACGTCGATCTCCTCGGCGCGCGGTATCCGCAGGTGCAGCCGTGGCCCGGTGACGACGGTCGCCGCGAGTGACGGGTGCGTGCGCACCGTTGCGGTCAGGATCGACTGCGCGGCAGCCTGATCGAGATCGTCCGGAGCGCGGAGCTCGACGGCCTGCACGAATCCGTGGATGTGCTCTGCGATCTCGTCCGCCCACCGGATGATCGGCATCGCGTCGACGACGCCGTCCGGACGATCGTCGGGGTCGGGCTGGTGGCCGGTGCGCGTGACGCGCGTGGCCAATGCGCGCGGCGTGCGGGCGTCGAAGACATCGGACACCGTTGCGCTCCAGCCGTCTCGGCGCAGTGCGCCGAGGACCCCGATGGCGCGCAACGAATCCCCGCCGACCTCGAAGAAGTCGGTGTCCGGGCCGATCCGGTCGACACCGAGGGCTCCGGCGAGTGCCGCGGTTACCGCGGCCAGCGCCGGCGACACCGCTGCACCAGGGCCGCCGACCGCGAGATCTGGCTCCGGGCCGAGTGCTTCGGAGAAGTCCGGATCGGGCAGCGCGCGCCGATCCAGCTTGCCGTTGACCGTCATCGGGAACGCGTCGAGCACCATCACCGTCGCGGGCACCATGTAGTCGGGCAGCACCGACCGCGACCACTCCCGGATGTCCGACCCGCTCGGGTGGCGGTCCTGATGGCAGACGACGTAGCCGATCAGCCGGCCGTCCTGAAGTGTCACACAGGGCATCCGCACGTCGGGATGTTCGGCCAGCCCGGCCTCGACGTCCTCGAGTTCGAGGCGCATACCGCGGACCTTGACCTGATTGTCGGCGCGGCCGAGGAACTCCAGCGATCCGTCGCCGAGGCGTCGGGCCAGATCGCCGGTGCGGTACATGCGCTCACCTGGCCACCCGAACGGATCGGCCACGTAGCGAGCCGCGGTGAGATCACCCTGGCCCACATATCCACGCCCGAGCAGGAACCCGGCCGCATACAGTTCGCCGGGCTCGCCGGCCACACTGGGCCGCAACTCGGCGTCGAGGACATACAGTGCGGTGTTGGGGTTCGCCGACCCGATGGACGGGCCCATGCGATCCTCGTCGCCGGAATAGATCACGTGGGAGACACCGATCGTCGCCTCGGCCGGGCCGTATCCGTGGCACATCGGGATCTGCAGTTGCTCCCGGAAACGCCGGAACAGTGCCTGTGTCAACAGTTCCCCGCCACACCAGACATGACGTAACGAGTCCAGCAGCGGCCCGCCGTCGGCCAGTGCGAGCAGCACGTCGAGCATCGACGAGACCAGATAGGCGAAGGTGACGTGCTCGCGGGCGATCAGATCGAGCAGATACTGCGGATCACGCTCACCACCGGCATGGGCGACCACCACCCGGCCACCGCTGATCAGCGGCAGCAGGATCTCGTTGATGGAGATGTCGAAGGCCAACGGCGCCTTGAACAATGCGGCATCGGTCGAGCCGAACCCGAGGATATCGTCGCGTTGCCAGAGCAGTCGTTCGACGATGGCCTCACGCCGGATCATGGCGCCCTTGGGTTTTCCGGTCGATCCCGAGGTGAATACGACATAGGCCAGGCCGGCTCCGCGCATCGGTCGCGTGACGGGATTCACCGCATGGTCGGGTAGCGCCGCGTCGCAGTCGAATTCGATCATCACCGGGTCGTCCGCGCCGTCGTGGGGCAAGGGCGTCCACCGACGGGTGATGAGCACCCGTACCTGCGCGCGCTCGATGACATCGCGCCGGCGGGCATCGGGCCACTCGGGGTCGACCGGCACGAACGCACCACCGGTCATCAGCGCGGCCACGATGGCCACCACCATGTCGGCCCCGCGGTCCATCGCGATCCCGACGAGCGCCTCGTCACCGATACCGCGGTCCTCGAGTTGGTCGGCCAGAGAGGCTGCGCGGACCCATAGTTCGCGATACGACAATCGATGCCGGTCGTCGACCACGGCGGGCGCATCCGGTGTGGCCCGCACGTGGTCGGCGATCAGTTCCACCACATCCGGTCGTCGCCGCGGGGCATCGGTGTGATTCCAACGACGCTGGCGCCGCAGACGCTGCTCGGCGGTGTCGGGCCGCACGGAGTCCAGGCGCCGGTCGGGGTGGGTGACGAGATCGCCGACGAGATCGGTGAGGTCGTCGCACGCGACGGGCGCGTCGACGCTCACGCCGAGCCCGTCGCCGTCGAGGCGGGTGCTGACCCGCACCGATCCCACCTCGGCGATGATGTCTGCGACCTCGGCGATGTCTGTGCCATTTCCCGGTGCCGCAACAGTGTCCAGCGCCGCAACAGTGTCCAGCGCCGCAACAGTGTCCAGCGCCGCAACAGTGTCCAGCCCGCCGGCCAGATCGACCAGGCCGACCTCGCCGGGGGAGTTCGATCCGAACAGTGGTGTCGTGCTGATCTCGGTGGTCGTGCCCCGGCCGTCGGTGATGCTCAGCGACCCCACGGGCGCGGTTGCGCCATCGACGGCGCCGGCGCGCGCGGCCCACCAGGCGGTGGCCAGTGCGATGGTGGCCGCGGTGGCTCCCACTCCCACGTCACCGAGGCGCGAGCGCATCTCCTGTAGAGCTGTCGGGGCGATGGTGGTGAAGACATTCGAACCGAGCGAACTCATCGTCAACCTCTCTGTGGCGCCGGCGGCATGCGAGAGACACGTTCATGCACTGCCGGCGGATAGGCCCGTGATGGTGGGGACCCTGTGGAGTCGGACCGGGTGATATCGAGCCGGGATGGTGGGGTGAGGTCACATGCCCGGATGGGAGCGATGCGGCCCACTCCGTCCCGACGCCGCCAAATCCGCTTCGGCCTGTTCCGGCTGTGCCAGTTCGGAAATGATGGCCGAGCGCAGTTCGCCGGCCCGGATGGCGATGTTGGACAGCAGGGTGGCCCCGAGACCGTGGGTGCCCTGGGTGGCTCCCTGGACGAAGAGTCCGGCGATGCGGGTGCCGTCGACGATCGCCTGGTGGTCGCGGCCCACGACGCACGTGTCGCCGATGGTGCTGATGCCCTCGACGCCGGGTGAGGTGAATCCGGTGGCGCAGACGACGGCATCGACGGTGATGGTGTCGCGGGTGCGATGAATGCGGTCGAACAACTCCACCTGCACACGACCCCGATCGGTGACCGACGCCGAGGTCACCGCGGTCGATCGGCGCAGGTGCAGTCGGTTCTGGCCGGTCACCGACTCGCGGTAGTGGTGATCGTGCAGGGTGGTCAGCAATTGCGGCTCCACACAGGAGTAATTGGTGTAGCGATGCCGATTGAGCAGGTCGGCACGGACATCCTCGGATGCGGCGTAGAAATCGTCCACCGCGGAGGGGTCGAACACCTGGTTGGCGAACGGGCTGTCGTCGGCGGGGGCGAAGCCATAGCCGTGGAAGGTGGAGGTGACGACTGCGCCCCGGGTGTAGAGGTGGTCGATGGCCTCGGCGGCCGATTGCCCACCGCCGACGACCAGGAATTCCGATCCGGCGATGTCGGCCCGCAGGGCGTCGAGATGGTCGAGGAAGCGGTGGTTGTGGAAGACCCGGCCGCTCTCGGTGAGCTCGGGGCGATCGGCCCACTCCGGCAACCGTTCTCGCAGGCCGAGCGCGACGACGACGGTGCGCGAGAAGTATGTCTCGACCGAGCCGTCGTCCAGTGTGGTCACCACGCGAAAGCGTGCTCCCGCCGGGGCGTCGGCGTCGTGGGGACCGACCTGTTCGATCCCGATCACGGTGCGGCCGTAGCGGACATCGGCGGCGACGTGGTCGGCGACCCAGGACAGGTAGTCGGCGAATTCGACCCGTTCGGGGGTGAAGGTCTGCCGGTTGATGAAGCCGGTCAGCCTGTCCTTCTCCACCAGATAGTTGACGAAGGTGAATCGGCTGCGCGGATTCCGTTGGGTGACAAGGTCCTTGAGGAACGAGATCTGCATGTTGGTCCCGGGCAGGAGCATGCCGGGGTGCCAGCCGAACGTGTGGCGACGTTCGAGGAACACCGCGTCGAGCGGTGGAGAGTTCTGGTCTGCGTCGTCGTATTCGCTCATGGCGATCGCGAGCCCGAGGTTTCCCGGGCCGAACCCCACGCCCACCACGTCGCGAGTTGTGGTCATCGGCTTCACTATCACCCACCTATGATTTGGTTAGCCTAGCCTTTGTTTGTCCTCCAAATATACGACATTGTCGGCCAACCGGAGAAACGCGGGACTCGCGGCGAGGACGAGAGTGGTCTTTCCCTGCCGGCGTCGGCGGACCGTGTCGGCGGTGATTGCCGAGGTCACCGCGTCTACCGCGGAGGTCGGATCCACCAGCACAAGGATGTCCGGATTCGCATGGAGCGCGCGGGCCAGTGCCACCCGCTGGCGTTGTCCGCCGGAGAGGTTGCTCCCGCGGTCGGCGACCGGATGATCCAGGAGCGCGGCGGTGTCGTCGACCAACTCGTCGAGACCCAACTCGGTGAGGATGTCCGCCGGCTCCGAACCGGGCTCGTAGTGCGTCCCGTCGGGGTGGACGACCGCGCCCAGGCGGCCGCCGAAGATCGCCGGGTGCCGCGCATCGGCGAGCACCACCCGCCGGAGACCGGCCGCGTCGAGATCACCGATCTCGGTGCCGCGCACCGAGATCGATGGTGCCTCGGGGGGCGCATCGGGCCCCGCCGCGAGAGCGGTGGCCACCCGTGCTGCTTGGTCGCTGGTGCAGTCGACCGCCACCAGGGCGCCTGCGGTCACGGCGATCTCGGTGGTGTCCACCCGCACGAGGAGGTCGGGATGCGTACTGCGGTGGACCGTGTCCGACGGCGCCGGGGTGGTCACCGACTCGCCCCCCTCGCCGGTGCGCCCGGATCCCAGCAGCACCACCCGGCGGGCCGAACCCCGTGCCAGCGCAGCGAATCGAGGCATCCGGCTGAGCTGACCGAGGGGTTCGGCGATGAATTGGCTGAGTCCGGCCACCGCGACCAGATCGCCGATGGAGATGTCTCCGGAGAATGCGCGGACGCCGGCCAGCGTGCCGACCACGCCGACGAGAAGGGCTGCGGCACCGGCGGAGATGCCCTCGTACACGCCGGAGATTCGGGCCAGGCGTTCGGCGTGGCCGCGCGTGGTGGCCGACAGTGTGCGGTAGCGGTCGTATGCCGGGCCGCGCCCGGCGAAGCCGCTCAGCGGCCGTAGTCCGCGCAACAGATCCACGACCGCTCCGGTGGCCCGGGCGATGAACTCCTGTTGCTCCTCGGTTCGGTGGGTGACCCTGCGCGACAACAGGTTCAGTATGGCCAGCAGGAGCACCGTACTGATCAGGGCGACGCTGCCCAGCAGGGGATCGATCACCGTCAGCACCACGGCACCGGCCAGCACACCGACCGCCGAGGAGATGGTCACCGGGATCACCTCGGTGATGTCGGAGGCCTGTGCGGTGTCCTCGGCGATCACCGTGACGTACTCGTCGCGCGACAGTGGTGAATCGTTGTCCCGCGCGGTGATCACCTTGGCGGACAACATCGCCCGCAGGTGACGCACGTGTCCGGCATTGGCGCGCTGCAGCCCACGGTAGGCGGTGCGCCACGACACCGACACGCATGCGATGACCGCACCGAGGGCCGCGATCGAGATCACCGGTGCCCACCAGCTGTCCGAGGTCATCGCTCGATCGATGATGACACCGAGGAGCACCGGCACCGCCGCCTCGGCTGCCTGGTACACGCACAGCAGTACCGAGCCCACCGCCACCGCGCCGCGATTGCGTCGGACAGCGTCGCGCAGCAGGGCCACCGCGGCATGGTCGGGTGTCCGGCTCATCGGGCGCCGTCCTCTCGAATCCCGTCGTGCTCGGTCGCGCTCGACCACACGCGCCACAGCGCGGCGTACCGCCCGTCGGCGTCGAGGAGTTCTCGGTGGGTGCCGTATTCCACCACCCGGCCGCCGTCGATGACTGCGACGGCATCGGCCGCCGCCGACTGGCTGAGGCGGTGGGCCACGATCAACGCGGTGCGCCCGCGGGTGACGGCCGCCGCCGCGGCCTCGAGACGCGCCGCGCTGCGAGAGCCGGCCTCCGCGGTCGACTCGTCGAGAACGACCACCGGGGTGTCCCGCAACAACAGCCGTGCCAGCGCGATCTGCTGGGCGCGCATCGGGTCGAGCGTGAGGCCGCCGGAGCCGATACGGGTATCGAGGGCCTCGTCGAGTTCGCGGACCCAGTGATCGGCACCCACCTCGGCCAGCGCCGACCACAGCTGTGCGTCGTTGGCGTCCGGTCGGGCCAGACGCAGATCGTCGGCGAGGGTTCCGGCGAACACATGGGTCTCCTGCGTTGCCACGCTTGCGAACGCACGGATCCGGTCCTCGCCGAGACCAGAGATCGGTACATCGTTGTAGCGGATCGCGTCCGGTGGCGCGCCGATCGGGGTGAGCACCCCGGCGGTCAGCGAGGCGATGGTCGTCTTGCCGGCACCGGAGGCGCCGACCAGCGCGAGACTCGTGCCTGCCGGGATCGTCAGATCGACGTCGTCGACGGCCGGGGCGCCGTTCGCGTGATAGTGGTGTCGCAGCCCGCGGACCACGATCTCCACCGGCCCCGGCTCGGCGGGTGGCAGATGCGGCCGGGTTTCCGGAGCGAGGGTGTCGATCACCCCGACGACCCGGGTCATCGCCGCCCCCGACCGCTGTGCCTCGTCGAAGAAGGTCAGGATGGCGCCGATCGGATTGAAGAGCCGATGAAAGAGCAGGGTGGCCGCGGCCACCTGGCCGAGGCTGACGTCACCTGCGCGCAGCAGCAGCCATCCGACGACGATGATCAGTGAGAGGCCGACGAATTCGGCACGATTCTCGCGCGAGACGAACCGTTCGAGTACCCCGAACACCGAGACGGAGATGTCGCGTACCGAGCGGGCCGAGGAGTCGATCCGGTCGCGGGTGACGGCCTCGAGACCGTAGGCACGTACCGTTGTCAGCCCGTCGATACCTCCGACGAGGCGGTCGATGTGATCGGCCTCGGCGGTGCGGAGCTCACGATACTTCGGCGAGGACCGGGGCAGATACCAGCGCATGGCCGCGACATAGGCCGGTGCGGCGCCGAGGCCGGCCAGCGCCAACCGCCAGTCGAGGGAGAACAAGCCCGCCACCGAGACGACGATGAGCACCGACGAGCGCAAGATCGCGGGGATCGCGGTGCGCGAGCCCGCGACGAGAACCGCGATGTCGGCGCCGACCCGCGACAGCGCATCCCCGTGGCCGGCCCGTTCGATCCGGGTGACCGGCAGGCACAGCACCGCGGCCACCACCCGTTCGCGCATGGTGGCCAGCAGGCGCGCGATCAGGGTGGCGAGCAACGTTTCCGACAGCGCGGTGAACACGGCGGTCACCACCGCGGCGATCACCACCGCGATCGCGATGCCGATGAGGATTCCGCGGTCGTTGCCCGCCCGGACCGCGTCGACGATCGAGCCGAGCGCGAGCACCGCGACCAGCGAGGCACCTGCGCCGATGACCGAGGTGAGCACCACCCCGATGCTCAGCGGCAGATGCCGACGCAGCTCGGCGCCGAGGTAGGTGAGCACCTCACGCGGCGTCGCGATCGGCAGCAGGGTGGATGCGTCGGACTCGTGGTGCTCCGGCTTCGCCTGCGTCATACGGTGCGGCCCCGTGATTTCGAGCGGCCACCCGGCACGATGTCGGTACACCGTTCGCCGACGGGTACCACCAGCGGCCGCGACGACACCGGATCGGCGATGACGCGGCTACGCAGACCGAACACCTCCCACAGCATCTCTTCGGTGATCACCTCCTGCGGTGCTCCCTGGGTGATCACCGCGCCGTCGCGCATCACGACCAACTCGTCGCTGTAGCGGCAGGCCAGCGCCAGATCGTGCAGCACCATCACCACCGTCCGCCGCTGTTCGGTGTGCAGGACGTCGATGAGGTCGAGGACCTCGAGGCTGCGGGACAGGTCCAGGAACGTGGTCGGCTCGTCGAGCAGCAGGGTGTCGGTCTGTTGTGCGAGCACCATTGCGATCCAGACCCGCTGCCGCTGGCCGCCGGAGAGCGAATCGACGGTGCGGTCGGCGAGGTCGGCCACCCCGGTCTGGGCGAGAGCCGCGTGCACCACATCGCCGTCGCCCGCCGACCACTGGCGCAACCAGCTCTGGTGGGGATGGCGGCCGAGGGCGACGAGGTCGGCCACCAGGATGCCCTCCGGCGCGATCGGACTCTGCGGCAGTACCGCCATCGCGGTGGCGAGTTCCCGCGTGGACAGATCGCCGAGCGCCCGCCCGTCGATCTCCACCCGTCCCGACGAGATGGGGATCAGCCTCGACAGTGCTTTGAGTAGTGTCGATTTGCCGCAGCCGTTGGGGCCGATGATGCAGGTCAGCCGGCCACGGGGGATGGTCAGGTCCAGGTCGGTGATCACCGGCGTGCCGCGGTAGCCGACGCTGATGCCGCGGGCGGCCAGGGCCTCGGTGGGGGGCGCACTCATACGGTCACCTTTCGATTCACGCGGATGAGCAGGATGAGCAGGAACGGCGCACCGAGGGCGGAGGTCACGATGCCGACCGGAGCCGATCCCAGGGCGTAACGCGCGAGGAGATCGGCGTAGAGAACGAGCGCCGCCGCGACCAGTGCACTGCCGATCACCGGCGGGGTGGGGCTGCGATAGAGGAGCCGGGCCAATTGCGGTGCGGCCAGCGCGACGAAGGTGATGGGGCCGGCTGCGGCGACCGTCGCCGCGGTCATCACCACAGCCGGGATCCACAGCAACAACAGGGTGGTGCGGATCGGTACACCGAGCGCGCGGGAGACGGCGTCGCCGAGATGGGTGACCCGAAAGTCGAACGCCGCCAATGCGATCAACGACATCCCGACGCCGATGGTGATCCACAGCGGGACGACCTGTCCCCAGGTGCGGGCCTCCAGCGAGCCGGTCAGCCACGACACGACGTCGGCGGCCTGGGCCAGACGCGACTGCACCAGCATCAGCGAGATGACGGCGGTGGCCAGGGCATTGACCCCCACCCCGATGAGCACCAACCGCATCGATTCCAGCCCGCCCCGGTAGGCCAGCGCGGTGATGACGACGGACACCAGGATGCCGCCGAGGAACGCGGCCCCGAGTGTTCCGATGGTGACCCCGCCGATCAGCAGGCCCGCGGGCAGTAGCACGAGCATGGTGACGGCGGCCGCCGAGGCGCCCATCGAGACGCCCAGCAAATCGGGGCTGGCCAACGGATTCCGGGCCAGTGACTGCGTGATCGCACCGGCCGCACCTAGCGCCACACCCACGCCGAGACCGACCAGCACCCGCGGCATCCGCCAGTCGAGCACCGTCACCCGGTCGATGCGATCGCCGCCGCCGACCACGACCTGCGCCACGTCGGCCAGCGGGATGAAATAGGGTCCCGACGCCAATTCGACGAGGGCGGCGATGACCACGATCGCCGCCAGCAGCAGCGTCAGCAGCACCCCTCGGCGCTTGATACGCATGCGCGGTAGCGGCCAGACGAGTTCGTCGGGGCGGGGAAGAGTGGCCGTCATGTCTGCACCATCCGGCGGCGACGGACCAGATAGATGTAGACCGGCACGCCGATGAACGCGAGGATCACCCCGACCTGGACCTCGGCGGGACGCATGACCACCCGGCCGATGACGTCGGCGACGAGCATCAGCGCGGCACCGGCGGGCATACACGCCACGAGTAGCCAGCGATGGTCGGGTCCGGTGAAATGCCGCACGATATGCGGCACCACCAGCCCGAGGAAGGCGATCGGTCCGGCTGCCGCGGTGCCCGCGGCGGCCAGCAGGGTCAGGGCGAGAAAGCATGCGCCGCGGATCATTCCGACCCGGACGCCGAGGGCGGTGGCCAGTTCCGGACCTGCGGCGAGCACGTTGAGCGACGGGCCGCATGCCAGGGCCACGACCACGCCGACGATCATCAGCGGCGCGACACCGGCGAGGATGCCGAGGTCGCGTTCCACCAGCGAGCCGGCACTCCAGAAGCGGTACTGGTTGAGGCTGGCCTGATCGTTCAGGATCACCGCCGTCGTCCCGGCGATGAAGAATGCCGAGCACGCCGCACCGGCGAGGATCAGTGACAGCGGGTTGGCGCCTCCGCCGCCGAGGGAAGCCACCCCGAAGACCAGGGCGGCCGCGATGATCGCGCCGGCGACGGCGAACCACACGTAGGCCGACACGCTCTGCAGGCCGAAGAGGAAGACCGCGAGCACGGAGAAGAATGCGGCGCCGCCGGAGATGCCGAGGACTCCCGGATCGCCGAGCGGGTTGCCGGTCAGGCCCTGCACGAGCGCACCGGACAGGGCGATCGCCGCACCGACCGCGAGGGCCATCAGTGTGCGGGGAATTCGCTGATCCCACACGATGATCCCGATGTCGCCGCCATGGCCCCGCCCCGCGGTCAGGGCGTCGATCACCTGGGCCGGTTCGGTCCAGCGGGTGCCGATCCACATCGACAGCACCGCGCCCACCAGCATCAGGACGACCGCGACCGACACGGTGAGCACACGGCGCCGGGTTGCGGTCGTCGTCGATGGGGGTGTCGACGGGGGTACTGCCGCCGTTGCCGTCATCGTCACCACCTCTCCCGGTGCACTCGGTGCCGCTTTCGCCGGATCCGCAGCGAGTCTATATGAAGCCTTACCTAAGTCCCTCCGCCGCCGGTGGTCCCTGTCCGCCGGTGGCGGAGGCTGCACTGACAGACGATCGATTCCATGAGTAGGTTGGAACACTGAGTGTTCGTTCGGTTCGTGGCCGCCGATGTGGCCGGCAGTGAGGTGGAGGCATGGCACAGGAACTCAAGCTCGGACTGAAGGCGTCGGCGGAGCAGTTCGATCCCCGAGAGCTGGTGGAGATCGCGGTTGCCGCCGAGGAGCACGGGATGGACTCGGTCGCGGTGAGCGACCACTTCCAGCCGTGGCGCCACAACGGTGGGCATGCGCCGTTCTCGCTGGCGTGGATGGCCGCGGTCGGCGAACGCACCAAGCGGGTGCAGATCGGTACCTCGGTGATGACGCCGACGTTCCGCTATAACCCGTCGGTCATCGCCCAGGCCTTCGCCTCGATGGGCTGTATGTACCCGGGGCGCATCATGCTCGGTGTGGGCACCGGTGAGGCGCTCAACGAGTACGCGACCGGTTTCCAGGGGGAGTGGCCGGAGTTCAAAGAACGCTTCGCGCGACTGCGCGAGGCCATCGCGCTGATGCGCCAACTCTGGTCCGGTGACCAGGTCGACTTCGACGGCGACTACTACCACACCCAGGGCGCCTACATGTATGACGTTCCCGAACAACCGATTCCGGTGTATGTGGCGGCCGGCGGGCCGGTCGTCGCGCGGTACGCAGGACGGGCAGGCGACGGGTTCATCTGCACGTCGGGCAAGGGTGCCGAACTCTACACCGAGAAGCTGATCCCGGCGGTCAAGGAGGGTGCGGAGAAGGCCGAGCGCGACTTCACCACGATCGACCGGATGATCGAGATCAAGATCTCCTACGATCCCGATCCGCAACTGGCGCTGGAGAACTGCCGATTCTGGGCCCCACTGTCGCTGACCGCCGAACAGAAGCACAGCGTCAACTCGTCGACGGAGATGGAGCGGTTGGCCGACGAACTGCCGATCGAGCAGGTCGCCAAGCGCTGGATCGTCGCCTCCGACCCCGATGAGGCCGTCGAGAAGGTCGCGTTCTACACCGACGCCGGCCTCAACCACCTGGTGTTCCACGCGCCCGGTCACGATCAGCGGCGGTTCCTGGCGAACTTCGAGAAGGATCTCGCGCCGCGGTTGCGCAAACTGACTGTTGCCGAATAATTTTCGCGGCTTGTCAGGCGTCGGTGGGCGCCAATGACGATGGCTCCGCCATCCCGTGCGTGCGGTGCACCTGTTCGTAGAGCAGGGTGATGACGCGCTGGGCCACCGGATTCTGCCGAGCCCGGTGATGGCGGCGTAACGCCAGCGCTCGCCGCGGGGTGGGTTCGGCGATCGTGACAGTGCGCACGCCCGCCGGAAGGTCGATCACCGCCAGTGCCGGCACCACGGTCAGTCCGACGCCGGCGGCGACGAAGCGCATGGCGGTGCCGTAGTCGTGCGTCTCGACACGGAAGTTCGGAGTGAAACCTGCTGCGGTACAAGCTCTCAGCACGCCCTCACGACACGGTCCGCGTGCCACGTCGTTGTCGATCCAGGCGTCGTCGGCGAGTTCGCGCAGGGTCACCTGGTCGCGATCGGCGTACGCCGAGGCTTCACCGACGACCACCAGATAGTCCTCGGTCACCAGCGGTACGGAGTCGAAGCCGGCAACCGGGGTGACGATCGGTGCTCGGCCCAGGGCGCTCTCCGGGCTCTCCACATAGATCTCGATGTCGGGTGCGCCCGCCTCGGGATCGGCCAGCTCGATCAGCCGCAGATCGAGTCTGGTGTCCGGGAACTCGCGGCCGATGGTGGCGATGATCTCCGGCATCCATGCCGCACCCGCCGAGGCGAAGTAGGCGACGCGCAGGGTGCCGGCGTTGCCGTGTCGCAGATCGTCGACCAGGACGTCGAGGCGCGAGAGGCTGTCGAAGACCACCGAGGACTCGGCGGCCAGCGTCGTGCCGGCATCGGTCGGGACGATTCCCCGCCCTACCCGCTCGATCAGCGCGAGTCCGGTCTCGCGCTGCAGCCCGGCGATGTGCTGACTGACCGCCGACGGGGTGTAACCGAGCGCCGCCGCGGCGCCGCCGATCGACCCCTCGGCGACCACGGCGCGGAAGATGCGGAGGCGGTGGGGGTCGATCATGCTCAAGAACATACAGTCACACTGATGGGTGTGTGTAGAAATATGAAATTGTGCTGAAGTCTCCAATGGTCGACGATGAGACACATGACCCTCGGATCGCGCACCCTGAATCTCCCGGCGCTGGCCGCACTGACCACGGTCACGCTGTGGGCACTGTCGTTCATCGCGATCCGTTCGGCCGGGCACGCATTCTCGCCCGGCGTGCTCGCGCTCGGGCGGTTGGCCGTCGCGGTGGCCGCCCTCGCGGTGATCGTCGCCATCGCCGGCATGAAGACCCGACGAGGCGCTCGACGCTCGGCGTTCCGCCCGCCGCGCGGCCGGGCCCTGGTACTCGTGCTGGCCTACGGGGTGGCCTGGTTCGGCGTCTACAGCGTGGTGCTCAACTGGGCCGAACGCCACATCGACGCCGGGACCGCCTCGCTGCTGGTGAACTTCGCCCCGATCCTCGTCGCGGTCTTCGCGGGACTCTTTCTCGGCGAAGGGTTCTCCACCCAGTTGAGCGTCGGGATCGCCATCGCCTTCGCCGGCGTCGTACTCATCACGTTCGGCGGCGGGGGAGCGCACGCCGACTGGCTCGGCGTCGGGCTGGGTCTGCTCGCCGCGGTCCTCTACGCCACCGGCGTGCTGTTGCAGAAGGTGGCGCTGGCCACCGTCGACGCCCTGACCGCGACCTTCTGGGGCGCGGTCGCCGGTCTGGTGGTCACCCTGCCGTTCGTGCCCGCCGCGATCGGTGAGGTCGCCTCGGCCTCGGCCGCCGACCTCGCCGCGATGGTGTTCCTCGGCGTCGGACCCACCGCGATCGCGTTCACCACCTGGGCGTATGCCCTCTCGCGCACCGACGCCGGCGCGATGGCCGCGACCACCCTCGTCGTTCCGGCCCTGGTCATCGTCGCATCGTGGCTGCTGCTCTCGGAGATCCCGACACCACTGCGCATCGTCGGCGGAGTGCTGTGCCTGTTCGGGGTGGCACTCACCCGCGGCCTCATCAAGGTGCCCGGCGGCGGGCGATCAGTCGTCGGCGGGCGCCCGATCGTCGAGCGTGAGCTGGAGGAATGCGAGGTCAAGCCATGACCCGAACTTCGTCCCGACCTCGGTGAGCAACCCCACCCGGGAGAAACCGAGCCGTTCGTGCAGCCGGATCGACCCGGTGTTGGCGGCGTCGATACCGGCGACGATCACATGTACCCGATTCTCGCGGGCGCGGGTGATCAGCGCATCCATCAACAGACTGCCGATACCGCGTCCCTGCTGTCCCTCGCGGACATAGACCGAGTGTTCGACGGTGTGGCGGTAGCCGTCGTGCGGGCGGTACGGACCGTAGGTCGCAAAGCCCAGGACATGTTCTGCCGCCGGAGTTCTGGTGTCCTCGGGGAGACCCTTCACGGTGATGTCCTCCACGGCGACGCCTTCCACGGCGACGCCTTCCACGGCGACGAGTACGGGGAAACCGTCGGCTTGCCGCCCGGCGAGCCACTCGCGGCGGTTGTCGGTGTCGACGAGCTTTTCGTTCCAGATCGCGGTGGTGTGCTCGACGGCGTGGTTGTAAATGGCGGTGATGCCGGCGGCGTCGTCGGGTTTGGCGTCGCGGATGTGCATGGCGGCCCCCGGTGGTCGGTACGTGTATGACGAGGCGATTCTCACTGATGCGGGCGCTCCACATCGACGCGGGGTCTTCGATAAGTTCTTCAGGTGGATCGCGATCGGATGGTGGAGGTGGGAGTTGGGCTCGTGTCGCGCTTCGGCGCGAAGACACTGAGTCTGACCTCGGTGGCCCGGCACGCCGGGGTTGCGCGGGCGACCGCCTACCGCATGTTCGGTGGCCGCGACGCGCTGGTCGCCGCGATTGTCGACCGCGAGGTCGCCCAGTTGCGCGTGCAGTTGCGCGAGTGGGCGGCGACCGAACCCGACGCCGCAGGCAAGGTGCGCGCCCAGATCCGACACGTGCTGCCCTACATTCGCGAGCATGAGGCCTTGCAGTACGTGCTGCGCCACGAACCCGAGGAGATCGTGCGGGCGTTGATCAGCACCCGCGACTCCGAGAGCGCCTCCCTGGTCGCACGGATCGTCGATGAAGCCCTACCCGACATGGCGCCCGAGATCGGTCAACACCTGATGCCCGACGCGCGGGGGGCAGCCGAATTCTTGGTGCGCACGATCTATTCGGTGATGCTCGTGCCCGACAGCTCGTTGTCCGATGAGCAGATCGCCGACCTGGTGGTGCGCGCCATCGTCAGCGATGCGCCCGACGCTGCTCCTCCCACCGATCGGCCGGCCGACTGAGGGCGAGCAGAACCACTAGGGTTACGGACATGGGTGCAAAGTCGACCACCGCCACCGACGAGGACGGATCGAACGACCGGGCGGTGGTATTCACCCCGGCGGTGTCCACGAAGGTCTACATCGCCTCCGCCGAGGGTGACACCGGGAAGTCGACCGTCGCGCTCGGTGTGCTGTCGCTGTTGAGTGCCACCGGCGGTCGGGTTGGGGTATTTCGTCCCATCTCGCGGGCCGGTGCGGGTGAACGCGACTACCTCGTCGAGATGCTCATCGAGCACGCCTCGGCCGACATCGACTACGACGACTGCATCGGCGTCACCTACGACCAGGTACACGCCGCGCCCGACGGTGCGATCGCCGAGATCGTGGCCCGGTTCCACGCGGTGGAGGCGCGCTGCGATGCGGTGGTGATCGTCGGCTCGGACTACACCGACGTCGGCAACCCGTCCGAACTCGCCTACAACGCGCGCGTCGCCGCCAATCTTGCGGCGCCGATCATCTTGGCGCTCAACGCTTCCGGACGCACGCCGATGGAGGTGCGGGAGGCTGCCGAGCATTTGCTCGCCGACATTGCCGCCATCCACGCCACCACGGCCGCCGTGATCGCGAATCGTTGCGATCCCGAACAGATGTCGGCGGTGGCGACCGAGCTGTCGAGGATTTCGGTGCCCACGTGGTGTCTGCCGGAGGAGCCGGTGCTGTTCGCTCCGACGATGGCTGAACTCAAGGATTCGTTGCGGGCGAGTCTGTTCAGCGGCGACCCCGAGCTCCTCGACCGGGAAGCACTCAAGGTCATGGTCGGCGGGATGACCGTCGAGCACATCCTGGAACGGCTGTCTGAGGGTACCGTGGTCATCGCACCCGCCGACCGTTCGGATGTCCTGCTAGCTCTCGTCAATGCGAATGCAGCACAAGGATTTCCGCGGCTATCAGGCATCATCCTCAACGGTGGCATGCGGCCACATCCGATGATCGACGCGCTCGTCGCCGGTCTGCAGTCGACGCTGCCGATCATCATGTGCGAACAGGGAACCTACGAGACCGCCCGCACCGCGGCCAATACTCGCGGCCGCGTGGCGGCCGGGTCGGCGCGCAAGATCGAGGCGGCACTGGGATTGATGGAGACCCACATCGATCCCGAGGCGATGATGACGGTACTCAAGGTGCCGACCCCGGACATCATGACGCCGCAGATGTTCGAGTACGGGCTGATCGTGCGGGCCCGCGCCGACCGTCGGTGCATCGTGCTGCCAGAGGGTGACGACGACCGAATCCTGCGCGCAGCAGGGCGATTGCTTCGTCGTGGGGTGGTGTCGCTGATCATCCTCGGCGACCAAACGTCGGTACGGCGCCGCGCGCACGAGCTCGGGGCCGATCTCGACGGTGTAGAGGTCATCGACCCCGCGACTTCACCGCTCACCGACGAGTTCGCACGTATCTACGCCGAGCTGCGCAAGAACAAGGGTGTCGACTTCGAGCAGGCGCAGGAAAGAATGCGCGACGTGTCGTACTTCGGCACGATGCTGGTCTACACCGGTCGTGCCGACGGTATGGTCTCCGGCGCCGCCCACACCACCGCACATACGATCCGGCCCGCATTCGAGGTGATCAAGACGACGCCGGGGGTCTCGACGGTCTCGAGCGTGTTCTTCATGTGTCTGGCCGACAAGGTGCTCGCCTACGGTGATTGCGCGATAGTGCCCGACCCCACCGCCGAGCAACTCGCCGATATCGCGATCTCCTCGGCGGCAACGGCATCCGGGTTCGGCATCGAGCCGCGGGTGGCCATGCTCTCGTACTCGACGGGGAGTTCGGGAACCGGTGCCGACGTCGACAAGGTGCGCGTGGCCACCGATCTGGTCCGCGAGCGCGCCCCACAATTGTTGGTGGAAGGTCCGATTCAATACGACGCCGCCGTCGAACCGTCGGTGGCGGCGACGAAGATGCCGGACTCACCGGTGGCCGGACGCGCGACCGTGCTCATCTTTCCTGATCTGAACACCGGGAACAACACCTACAAGGCTGTTCAGCGCAGCGCCGGGGCGGTTGCGATCGGACCTGTGCTGCAAGGCATTCGGCGGCCGATCAATGATCTGTCCCGAGGCGCTCTGGTCGACGACATCGTCAACACCGTGGCGATCACCGCGATCCAGGCGCAGAACATGGCGGCAACGAGGCGGGACGACGCATGAGCGACCACATCGCCGGGGCGGTCCTGGTCCTCAACGCGGGCTCGTCCTCGCTGAAATACCAACTGGTTCATCCTGATACAGAGTTCGTGGTGGCCGAGGGGATCGCTGAACGGATCGGCGATGACGGTGGTTCGATCACTCACGAGCACGCCGGCGAGAAGACCACCGAGACCCTCGAACTCCCGGATCATCTCGCCGCCATTGGGCGGGTGCGGCAGTTGTTCGCCTCGGGCGGTATCGATCTCGCGAGTGCGGGGCTCTCGGCGGTGGGGCACCGTGTGGTACACGGCGGACGAACCTTTTATCACCCGACACTCATCGACGACCAGGTCATTGGCGAGATCAGCCGGATTTCCTCGCTGGCACCCCTGCACAATCCGGCGAATCTGACCGGGATCGAGGCGGCACGCGACATGCTGCCCGACGTGCCGTCGGTGGCGGTCTTCGATACTGCCTTTTTTCACGGACTACCCGAGGCCGCGGCGACCTACGCCATCGATCGCGGTGTGGCTGAGGAGCATGCCATCCGACGCTACGGGTTTCATGGGACCAGCCATCAGTACGTGTCCGAGCAGGTGCCGCCGCTTCTGGGCAAGCAACCGTCCGAGGTGCATCAGATCGTTCTGCATCTGGGCAACGGTGCGTCGGCGTCGGCCATTGCTGGTGGCCACCCGATCGATACCAGTATGGGGATGACGCCGCTCGAAGGGCTGGTGATGGGTACCCGCAGCGGCGACATCGATCCCGGCGTGGTGCTGCATCTCCATCGGGTCGTCCAGCTTGACGCCGACCAGATCGATGCCCTCCTCAACAAGAACTCCGGTCTCAAAGGACTCTGCGGTGACAACGACTTCCGGTCGGTCACCGAGCGCATCGAACGCGGCGACGTGCCCGCGAAACTCGCCTACGACGTCTACATCCACCGGCTCCGCCGCTACATCGGTGCCTACATGATCGATCTGGGTCGGGTGGACGCGATCACCTTCACCGCGGGTGTCGGGGAGAATGCTGCGGGCGTCCGCGCCGATGCGCTCGCCGGATTGCAGAACTACGGAATTGTCGTCGATCCCGACCGCAATGCGGAGCGGAGCGCGACGGCGCGACGGATCTCCACCGACGACAGTGCGGTCGCGGTGCTGGTGGTCCCGACGAATGAGGAACTCGCGATCGCCCGGCAGGCGGCCGAGGTGGTCGGGAAGCGCCTCTGAGCCAACTTACGGGCATGCTGGACCGTTCTTGATCTTGCGGCTACGATCGCCGCCATGGCTGATACCGACGCCGCGCCTGCAACCGTGCCGCGCACTCAGGCGCAACGGTCGGCGGCGACGCGCGAGAAGGTGCTCGACGCGACCGTCGCCTCGCTGGTCGAGCGGGGATACGGGGCGACGACCACTCAAGAGGTCAACCGCAGAGCCGGGGTGTCGCGCGGGGCGCTGCTGCATCAGTTCCCCACGCGCGAGGACCTTGTGGTCGCTGCGATCGGCCATCTCGTCGATCGACGCAAGGACGAGATCATCGAACGTGCCGCCGGTGGTGCGGAGGATCTGACGCTGCTCCTCGAGGTGTTTGACGGGCCGCTGTTCTACGCCGCACTGGAATTGTGGGTGGCGGCCCGCACCGATCCGGTCCTTCGGGAAGCACTGATCCCGGTGGAGGAGCGGATCGCCAGTGAACTCGTCACCACCGGCGTCGCGGTATTCGGTCGCCGGTATTCGACCGAACAGATAGAGCTGGCCGCCGAACTGGCACGCGGCCTGGCCATTTCACGTCTACTGCGCGAGCCCGACGCCGACCGCGAGTTCGCGCGTCGGATGATCACCACGTTGATGGAGGCACTGAACCGATGAGCACGAACCCTGTGACCGAACCCGATGTGCTGATCGTCGGCGTCGGATTCGGTGGCCTCGCCGCGCTACATCGTCTGCGGACCGACCATCCGGATCTGGCAGTGCTGGCGGTCGAGCGCGCCGAGAGCCCCGGTGGGGTGTGGCGAGACAACAGTTATCCGGGTGCCGCCTGCGACGTGCCCACCTCGCTGTACTCGTTGTCGTTCGCCGACAATCCGGACTGGTCCCACACCTACGGGCGCAGAGCGGAAATCAAGAACTATGCCGAATCCGTCGCCGCAGCGTTCGCCGATCAGATCCGCTACGAATGCGAAGTGCTTTGCGCAACGTGGGACTCCGATGATCACCGCTGGATCGTCGAGACCTCGGAAGGCCCGATTCGGACCCGCTTTCTCATCGCGGCGCCCGGTGCGTTGTCGGCACCGACAACGCCTGCGATACCGGGGCTCGACAAGTACGAAGGCACCGTCTTCCACACGGCTGCATGGAATCACGCGCATGATCTGACGGACCGTCGGGTTGCGGTGGTCGGCAGCGGGGCGTCGGCGATCCAGGTGGCCCCCGAGATCGTCGACAAGGTGGCCGAACTCGTGGTGTTCCAGCGCACGCCCTCGTGGGTGATCCCGCGTGTGGACCGCACCATCGGACCAATGCAGCGAGCTGTCTATCGGCGATTCCCGAAAGCGCACCGGGCCGTCCGGAAGCTCACGTGGCTTACCCACGAGTTCCACGTGTTCGCGATGGCGCACCACCACCGGGTCCTGCGGGCGTTTCGTGCACTCTCGCTGGCGCACCTTCGTCGGCAGGTCACCGATCCGGAGTTGCGTCGACGACTCACGCCGGACTTCACCATCGGCTGCAAACGAATCCTGATCAGCAACAGGTGGTATCCGGCGCTGGCGCATCCGCGCACCAGGGTGACCGGTGCTCTCTCATCGCTGACGCCGACCGGTGCGGTGAGCGCCGACGGTACCGAATTCGACGTCGACACCGTCATTTTCGCGACGGGTTTCACCCCGACGAGTCCGCCGTTGGCGAAAGTCATCGTCGGACGCGATGGTCGGCGACTCGACGAGGTGTGGCACGGTTCGCCGAGCGCCTACCGTGGCGTCGAGGTCCCCGATTTCCCGAATCTCTTTCTGCTGTACGGACCCAACACCAATCTCGGTCACTCGTCGATCATCTTGATGCTCGAAGCCCAGGCCTACTACATCGGGCAAGCCCTGACGCACCTGAAAGCCGTAGACGCACCAACCGTCGAGGTCACCGAGGCGGCACACGACGCGTACGTCGCCGATATCGACGCCCAGCTGAGTGGCACCGTCTGGAATTCCGGGGGTTGTGGTAGCTGGTATATCGACTCGACCGGCCGCAACTCGGTGATGTGGCCGACCTACACCGGCACATACCGCCGCATGATGTCGCACTTCGCCCCCGCTGACCACGTGATCGGAGTACCCGGCCCGGTCCGCGGACCGCTGGCTCGCTCGTGACGTCCTGCGGTCCAAATCCAGCGTCATAGCAGGTGGTCTCGAGGATCGCCGCACGCGGCTCGCACCTCGACCATCGGGTGGTGACCCCGCCCTCCGGGGGTCACCACCGTGGGATTTCACTATGGAGTTCTCAAACAACAGATGCGGTCCCGGCCGGCCGGGTGCTGGAATCAGTTAGTGGGGCAGCGTAGGTCAGGCTGCTGCGTCGTCGAGTCGCACGGTGCGTCGGTGGTAGGACGGTATCGATTGTCGTTTCGGATCGACGCTGGCGGGTGGGATCAGCCAGGGGTGTCGGTCGAATCCCATGATGATGTCCCACCCGTGGTGATGCACATCGTCGTGGCAGCTGGTGCAGAGGAGGCACCCGTTGTCGAGGTTGGTGGGACCACCCCTACTCCAATGCACGAGGTGGTGTCCTTGGCACCGTCCGGCGTGGGCACCGCATTTGATACATCCACGGTCACGGACCAACAACGCTTTGCGTTGGCCGGGGGTGAAGAAGCGTTTCTCTTCACCAACACTGAGCGGTACACCGTTCGGGTCGAGGACAATTTTGGTGATCGTCGTGTCACACGACAACATCCGCGCGGTGGCCTCGGTGATCGCACCCATATTCTGCAGGTCCCCGCCAAGCGCAGGGTTGTCGGCTGACCAGGTCCACAACAGGCAGTTGGTCGGTTTCGCGGAGAAGGTCGTATCGGCCAATCCTTGTGCCGCGAGTTCGACGATCGTCTCGAACGCGGCAGCACAGATCTGCTCGGGTGTCCGCGGATCCGGGGACCCGTCGGGTTGGGGCTTTGGTTTGGACAGTGTTTCCATCAGGGTGCGGATTTTCTCGCCGGCGATGATGTCGAGGTTCGCCGAGATTTCCAGCCGGCCGTCGTCGGTGATGCGGTCGGCGTAGGAGTTGATGTTCTTGTCTTCGGCGGCCGGTAAACCACCCGGAGTCTCCGCGGCGAGCTCGTTACCCAACTGCCGTGCGTAGAGGTTGATCTCGGCGGGGGTGAAACCAGCGAAGTAGTGCGACAGCAGTTTCCGCAGGTATTCGCACCGTTGGACGGTGTCGAGGGGTTCGGGGGAGCGGGTGTCGATGTGGCCCAGCCCGCGGATGATGGCGTCGGTGTGTTCGGAGGAGATGGACCCGTCCGCGGCGTGCGCGAGCAACAGATCAATATCGCTGGTGGCTGAGATCCGCACGTACCGACCTGCGACGGCGGGTGCGAAGCCCATGCTGATCAACAGTTCTCGCAGCCGGGTGGTTTTGTGGTCGGCGATGCCCAGCCGGTCCAGTTCGCCGGTGAGGGTGGTGGCGTGGTGATCAACCAGGTTCCGCAACAGCAGGACTTGTTTCATGGCGCCGAAGGCTTGGGGTCCGGTCATGTCCGGGTTCCATTGCAGGTTGCTGAGTTGGGTGACGAAGGCGGCGAAAACTTCCGCGGTGTCAACATCTTTGACGCCGAGGGTTGTGGTGGTGTCGATCATGGGCCCCTCCCCGGTGGCTGATCGGTGTGATGGGTCCAGTGTACCTCGCCAGGGTGTTCGATGCACGGGGCATCTTAATCAATTCTGCGTGTGTACAACGTGTTTCGGCGCTGATTTTCTGTCGGTGCGGCGTGGTAAGGGTGCGGCTTTTGTTCGTCTTGCTTTCGATGTGGTTGGGGGACTTGCATTGGGGGCGCCTGCAAGTTCGGCTCGCGTTCAAGTCGTATGACGGTGGATGTGGTTGGGAAGAGCGCCATCTCGCCGGGGCTCGAGGCTCGAGGCTCGCCGCACGCGGCTCGCACCTCGACCATCGAGGGAAGAGGGGGTTCGCGACGGCCGGGTGGGGTGGGTCTATTCGACCATCGGGGAAGAGGGTCTCGAGGCCCGGCGCCTGGGCGCCGTGCACCTCGACCATTGGGAGAAGCGGCGTCGGCTCCCGGGCTGACGAGATCAGAAAAGGCTATCGGGCCGAACGTAATTGGCGAGGTCGACGAGGAGAAAACGGTTGTCCCGGTTGTTGCGCATCTGCCGGGCGAGGCTGCGTAGTGAGCGCTCGGTACCGGCTCGGAGTCCGCGCTCGGTGAAGGGAACGCCGAGCAGAGTGGCGGGTTCACCGGCCTGGTCCTCGTGCTCCATGATCCACCCCATCGCGGTACCGAGGACGATCAATTGCAGACGTGATTTCCGTGGTTCAGAGTCCGGCATCGCCTCCAGTCGTCGTGCCGCCTCTACGAGTTGACGTTTGTCTACGAGTTCGGGGGCGCGACCGTGGACGAGGGCGAGGATCGCGGTGGCACGAGCGGTGTTGTAGTGCCGACTGGTCGGCGGCACTTCGTCGAGCGGTTCGATGGCGGCGTCGAAATCGCCTCGGGCCACAGCCAGGCGTGCGAGACCGAAAGCGGCGGTGACGATACTGTGGTCGGTCAACCACAGGTCGTGATAGAGCCGATCGGCCACGTCGTACATCTCGGCGATGCGCGTATCGGGGGACTCTTCGGGCTCCTCCATGCTCGGATGCTTCTCGTCGGAGAGCCAACGGCCGATGATCTCGGCGGTTCCGGCGGCGGCGAGCTTCGGGGCCACCTCACCTGGCATTGCCTGAAGCACTTCGGTGAATCGCTCGTGGGCGAGCTCGGGTTCGTCGTTCATGAGAGCGCAGATCCCCATGTACCAGTCCACCCGCCAGGACTCACCATGCTGGGCGGTGACATTCTGCAGCACTGACAGCGCGGTGTCGACGTCGTCGAGTTCGAGGTGTGCGCGGGCCTCGGCCAGATCAATCTCCAGCGACGGGTGAGCATTGTTCGATCGTCGACCCAGTAGCGACGAGAATCCCTCGGCCCGTGCCGCATAGATGGAATCAAGGGTCTGTCGAGGATCGGACAACGCTGCCGAGTTGAGAAGTCCCGCAGCCGGGTCGGCGGGATTGACCAACGGCACGGGCAGGGCACGGGCGATGTCGTCGGGATCGTAGAACGCTGCGAGATCGGGATCGAAGAAGCCGTCGACCGGTGCCAGCATGAGATCGGTGCCGAAAGTGGAGCGCTGCGGGGTGAACACCGTCGACAGCGAGGGCCGCGGCACCCCGGTGTGCACCGCGACGGTCTCGCGGAGCACGTTGAGCATCTGGGTGGTCATCTCCTCGGCCGAGGAAAATCGCTCCGCTGGGTCGGTGGCCGTTGCACGTTGTAGCAGAAGGTAATACGACGGATTCTCGGCGAACATCGGAGTGGTCTCCGGCTCGGGCAGCCCGTCGAGATACCGACCCTTCTCCATTGGCATGTCGAGGGTGAGTACGGCCAGCGTGCGTCCGATGCTGTAGATGTCGGTGACCACCTGCGGCCCGGTCCGCACGATCTCGGGAGCCTGGAAACCCGGTGTGCCGTACAGGTGCCCATATCCGTTGATCGCCGACACCGCACCCAGATCGATGAGCTTGACCTCGTCGCTGGAGACCATGACGTTCTCGGGTTTGACGTCGTTGTACACCAGGCCCACCGAATGTAGGTATCCAATCGCCGGTAGCACTTCAAGGATGTAGGCCATCGCCTGCTCGATCGGCATCACCGTGTGCGTTCCGCCGGAATCGGCTCCGGTGGAGGTGATCTGCTTGAGGGTCTGGCCACCGATGTACTCCATCACGATGTAGCCAAAACGCTCGTCGTCGGCGGTGACGTGCTCGACGAAGTTATAGATCTTGACGATTCCGGGATGATTCACCGATGCCAGGAACTGCCGCTCGGCCAACGCAACCTGTTGTGCCTCCGAATCCGAGGAGTTGAGAAGACCTTTGAGGACAACGGGACGGTCGGACACGTTGCGGTCGATTGCGAGATAGATCCATCCCAACCCACCGTGTGCGATGGCGCCGGCGATCTCGTACTGGCCGGCGACCACGGTCCCCGGCGCCAGACCGGGGACGAACGAATAGCGGGCACCACAGTGGGGGCAGATGCCGGCGAGATCTCCGGCGCCCTCGCCGTCGTTGCGACCTACCGGACGCCCGCATCGCCAGCAGGTGCGCTTGCCCTCCGGGATGACCGGAAAGTCCAGAACGGCGTCGGCGGGCTCGATGTCGACGACCTTGGGCAGTTCGACCAGCCCGGTACCGAGTCGCCGATCATGGACCTGCGGCCGGCGTTTGGGTACCAGGCGCCGGGCGTGGCCCACCGAGGTCAGCGCCTCGGTGGGGATGACCGGCCCCGAGCGTACGACGGGATCGGTGGAGCCGGTTACCGGGGAGGGGGGCATGCGACCACCCGACGACGTCATGCCCGTGTCGACGAGCGCGGCGAGATCTGCCCGCTGGGTGCCGGGATCGAGGTCGGCCGGATCAGCTCGCTGCGTGCCGACGTCGAGATCGGGTTGATCGGCTCGCTGCGTACCGATATCGAGGTCCGCTGGGTCCACCCGTTGTGTGCCCACCTCGGCCTCGGCGCGCTCGTCGTGTTCGGTCATCGTCACTCAGTCCCGATAAATCGCTTGTGGTGGACCGTAACCGGGGCCGATGTTGCTCAGCCACCGGTTGTAGATGGCATACCAGCGACCGTCGGCCACAGCCTGCGCGAGCACGCCGTTGACGAAACGCACCATGTCGTCGTGCCCCTGGGGGAGCCCGATGCCGTAGTACTCCGAACCAAACCCCGGGCCCACCATCTGCACCCAAGGATCTTGTGCGGCCAGGCCGGCGAGGATCGCGTCGTCGGTGGTGACGGCGTCGACCTGACCCTGCTGCAACATCACCAGGCAGTCGGCCCAGGTGACGGCCGTGATTACCTTGGCACGTGGCTGTTCGGCCTGCATCCGTCCGATCGAGGTGGCGCCGCGGGCCGAGCACACCCGTTTGTCGGCCAGCCCATCGACATCGGTGATCCCGGAGTTGCGCAACACGAGTATGCGCTGCGAGGCAATGTAATACGGGGTCGAGAAGCTGACCGACGCCAACCGGTCACAGGTGATCGACATGGTCTTGACCACCATGTCCACCGCGCCGCCGCGCAACGCGTCGATGCGATCGTTGGAACTGAGTACCCGGAACTCGATCCGGTAGGGATCGCCGAAGATCGCCTGCGATACCTCGCGTGCGAGGTCGACGTCGAAACCCTGCAGGTCGCCGGAGATCGGGTCACGGAAGCTGAACGGATTGGAGCCGATGTCGGTGCCGACGATGAGTCGTCCGCGCGCCGCGATTGCTGCCATGGCGCTGCCCGGCGGCATCTGTTTGGGTTCCGGCATCGGATCGGGCGGTCGCAGGCTGGCCGTCGCGTTGCAGGCGTCGGCGTCGGGGGCCGGTTCGGTGGTGGTCTCGGTCTCCGCACCCGGTGGGGTCGGGGCGATGGCCTGCGCCGCGGGTGGTGGCGAGTCAGGCGCGGTGAAGGTGACGCAACCGGTGGTGAGCAGGCCGCACGCGAGCAGCACGGCCGCGACGACGTCACCGCGACCGTGGACTACCCGGCGCCTCATCGGTACTCCCGGACCCGTGGCACCAGGCCGAGGGCCAGTGCCACGGCAGCGAATATGGTCAACACCAGAATCCCCGACCCGGTGTATCCGATGACCCGCTGGGCGGTGTTGATGTCGTCGCGAAACGACGTCCGGGTGGTGGTGATGGCGTCGGTGAGGGATGAGTCGACCGCGGCGTAACTGCTCGCGGTGCTCTGCGGGTCCGCGCCGACGGTGAGTGTTCGGGCCTGAGTGAAGTCGCCGCGCTCGATGGCCGCGCGCGTCTGCCGGTCGGACTCGCGCCACTGATCGAGGGCCGTCGTGATGGACCGCACCTGGGTGGTGGTCAACGCGCCGTCGTCCGAACTCGTCTGCCCACCGAGGTCGGCGAGGATCGTGCTGATGCCGCCGGTGGCGCCGGAGAAGCTCTGATCGAGATCGGACTGATCGGTGCGCTGCACCAGCGACAGGGTCTCGGCCGAACGCGCCTGTTGCGTGAGGATGCGGGCCTCGGTCAGTTGCCGCAGGAGGGCGGCACCGTCGGTTTTCGCCGAATTGGTGGCCGCCACCGACGCCAGCCCCGACACCAACAGCCAGACCAGTCCGCCGAGAATCGCGATCAGCGCGGCAACCACCCCGATGTTGAACCGGCGGCGGGTGCGGGTGGTGAGGAACCGCGACGTACCGATCAGCGAGAGCGCGAGGACCAGCAACCCGAAATACACCCCATAGGGGGGGATGGTCAGGGTGCGTTGGGGATCGGCGATGGCGTCGAATCGGCGGTCGTAGAGGCGCTGCGCCGCGGGCAGGATCTGATCGTGCATCAACGCCGACGCTTGCCCGAGATAGGCGCTGCCCACCGAGTTGCCCAGCCGGTTGTTGGTGCGTGCGGTCTCGATGAGCCCGCTGTAGACGGGGATCGTCGTCGCCAGGGTCTGCAGGTCGGCGTTGACCGCACGATCGTCGTCGTCGGTGTTTTCGCCGGGCGCCCCGGAGGTGCCGGCGGCCTTCATCAACGACGCCGACGCGGTGGCCAGCGCATTCGAATAGCGACTACGCAGGTCGGGGGACTCCAGACCGCCGGAGATGAAGGCCGAGTTGGCCGAGGCGTCGGCGATCGACAGCGAACTGTAGAGAACCTGTGAGGCCTCGGCGAGCGGTTCGCCCTGGTCGATCGTGCTCTTCAACGCGTTGGTGCGATCCTGCAGCACGGTGGACCCGTACCAGCCCACGCTCAGGATGGCGAGTACGAGCACCACCCCGATCATGACCAGCTTCCCGGGTGTCGTACCCGCATAATGGTGCACCGTGGCCAGCGGTGATCGGGTTCGCGTGCGGCCCAGCGACATCAGCTCCCGGCGGTCGGCGAGAACTTGACGGATCGGTGGCGACGACGCAGTGGGCCGGATGGTCTTGCCCGCACGGGTGAGCACCGTCCGCACGGGAGATGCCTGGCCGGTCACCACACGATCCCTTCTGGCTCGTCGGTCGCACGTGTCGTTGCCCCTCGCCCCGGCATCCCCTTCCGAAGCGACAACGTGGCCCCCAGGGGCCTTATCGCTGCTTCGGTGCCGGTCTGTTTCCACCCTAGCCGCGCGTACGTGACCTGCGCCTCACCACGCGGTGGTGTTTCGGCGAACCTGGCCGTAGTGGCCCCACTCACATACGGTGGAGGTTGGCGGCGAATCCCGGAGAGCCCGGATCGCCGGTCGGCGTCAGGAGTCGCGGTGCGTGGAGACGGGGACGGCTGGGTCATCGACACCGATGGGTCACGGTATTGGGGTGTCAACGGGGCGGCCGGATTGCTGCTGCGCACCCTGCAACCTGACGGCCGCACACTGATATTGCTGCAACATCGCGCGGTGTGGTCGCACGAGGGCGGCACGTGGGGACTGCCCGGTGGTGCGCGCGACTCGCACGAGAGTGCCATCGACACCGCGCTGCGCGAAGCGCAGGAAGAAGCAGGTCTCGACTCCGCCGACGTCGAGGTCGTCGCGGCGTTGGTCACCCACCGGGCCAAGGGCGGTTGGACGTACACCACCGTCATCGCCGACATCGACGAAGCCGTTCGGACCGTCCCGAATAGCGAATCGGCGGAACTGCGCTGGGTCGACGAGGCCGACGTCGACGGGCTGCCGCTGCATCCCGCGTTCGGTGAGGCCTGGCCCGGCCTGCGGGACCGGATTGCCGCGCTCGATCCCCAGAACTGAACGGGCCTCGATTGCCTACCGGGGCAGCAGCCGGTTGGCGCCGGCGATCAGGGCGTTGACATTGGCCTCGTCGCCGGTTGCGCCGTCGCCGTAGGCCCAGCACTGCCGGTCGTCACGCTCGCACAGCAGGAACGCCGCGAACCCGCGATCGGTGGGGCGCTGGTGCAGCGAGACGATCGACACCGAGGCGCCGAGTTCGTGCAGGATCGAGGTCATCGCACCGACTGGTCCGGTGGCGGTGGCCGACATCGACATGATGCGGTCGGCGACGGCCATCGTCGCGCGGCATTCGATCATGTCGGCCGGTGCGGGGGTGATCGAGAGCGAGCCGAGCCGGATCGTGCCGGTGTCGGCGTACAGCTCGGTGAATTCCTGCCAGGTCATGCCGTCTGCCTCCTCACGGATACCTCGGGGGAGTCGTGTCGTGAGCGGGCTGCGGGAACGCGGACCCGCGGCAGCGCGCGACTCGGTACAGGAACAGGGTGCGGGGAAAAGGTGACGGCTATGCATCGTGAATCATCGTTTCGGTCAAAGAGAAGATGACCGACGAAAACTCGCAACGACCCCGCAGCGGGGGGTCGGTCAGATCAGACCCCGCTGCGGCGGGCTACGAGCGCGATTCGTGTGGACATGATGGGCCACCCTAACGCTGCCGCACGCCGGCGGGCAAGGGGTTCCGGGTGTGCGCGGGCGGCACAGGTGTGCGGTGCGGTCTACGTCAGACTGCCGCGCAGCTGCGCGGCAGCGGCTGTCGGGTCGTCGGCGGCGGTGATCGCGCGCACCACCACCGCGCGCCGGGCCCCGGCCGCGCGGACCTCGGGCAGCCGCGCGGAGTCGATGCCGCCGATGGCGAACCACGGCTTGGAGACACCTGCGACCTGGCGCACCAGACCGAGCCCGGTAGCAGATCGTCCGGGTTTGGTCGGGGTCGGCCAGCACGGACCGACGCAGAAATAGTCGACCGCGTCGTCGGCGATCGCCGCGCGGGCTTGGTCGGGATCGTGGGTGGAGACCCCGATGATCACGTCGTCGCCGACGATGCGCCGAGCCTGCTCGGGCAGTAGATCACCCTGGCCGAGATGTACGACGTCGGCGCCGGCGACCAGCGCGATGTCGGCGCGATCGTTGACCGACAGCAACGCCCCATGAGCCTCGACGACCTCGCGCATCGCCGCCAGGATCGCCAACTCCTCACCCGCCTCGAGCGCCCCGAATTCCCGTTCGCCAGCAGATCCCTTGTCGCGCAACTGGATGAGGTCGACACCACCGGCCAGGGCGGCGTCGACGAACTCCAACAGATCTCCGCGTTCGCGTCGGGCGTCGGTGCACAGGTAGAGCCGCGCGGCACGCAGACGCGCCCGCCGCGGGTCGTCGGTGGTGGCGCCGTCACGCGCTATCCGGTTCTCTCGGGGCATGTCTCACAGGCTAGGGCACGGGCGTACCCGCACCCATCGCAGCGCTGTTAGGGTGGAGGACACGACACGGGAGTCCGGGGTACGCCGGGCTGAGAGTGCGGGACGCCCCCGCTGACCGTCACACCTGATCCGGATCATGCCGGCGAAGGAAGGACTGCAGAGCATGGGTATCCGAGCATGAACCCCGCCGGCCGCACGGACACCGTGGGCGGCGCACGCCGCACCCTCGCCGTCGTCGGCGGCGGAATCATCGGGTTGACCTGCGCACTTGCTGCCGCCGATGCAGGCTGGCAGGTCAAGGTCGTCGACGCCGGCCGGAACCGGTGCGCGGCGTGGGTGGCCGGCGGGATGCTGGGCTCCCTCGGCGAGGGGCGCCCCGGTGAGGATGCGTTGTTCGCGATCTCCGAGCGGTCGGCCCGCCTATGGCCGGCGTTCATCGAGCGACTCGGTGACCCGCGGATCGCCACCGCCGCCGACTCACTCTTCGTCGCGACGACCACCGCCGACGCGGCCTACCTGACCCAACTCGCCGACTTCGTGTGGTCGACGCATCCGCACGCCGTGGATCGACTCAGCCGCATCGACGCCGCCGGAGTCCGGGTGCGGGAACGGGCGATCGGCGCGCGGGTGCGGGGTGGCTACCTCGCGAGAGGTGAAGGGGCTGTGGACAATCGGCGACTGATCGCTGCTCTCGAGTCTGCTTTGGTCGCGGCCGGTGGCCGGATCACCAGGCGTGAGGTGGCCCATCTCGCCGACCTCGACGACGCCGATCAGATCTTGCTCGCGGCGGGCGCCGGCTTGGCGGATCTGTGGCCGGCCGCCCCTGTCCATCTCGCCAAGGGGGAGGTGCTGCGGCTGCGCGCCGACCGCATGACGGTGCCACCTCCACGCCATGTGATCCGGGCGCGGGTCGACGGGCGCATGGTGTATCTGGTGCCCCGTCACGACGGAATTGTGGTTGGCGCAACCCAATACGAGGGCGATATGGATGAATGGCGCTCGGGTTTGGCGACGCCGCAGGCCGGCGGCGTCGCCGAGTTGCTCGCGGATGCGATCGAGGTCTTCCCCGGTGCTCGCGACTATGCGCTCGTCGAGGTGGCAGCGGGATTTCGTCCGTGTTCAGCCGATGGTGTACCGCTCGTCGAACGACTCGACGAGCGGATCGTCGTCGCCGGTGGCCACGGGCGCAATGGAATCATCTTGGCGCCGTACACCTCCGAGATGTTCATGCAGTTGCTCACCGACGACGGGGTGCTCGTCGGTGTGGGCGTGGAGAGGAATGTGACATGACGATCACGGTCAACGGTACCGACAGCCAGCTTGGCCGGGGTGGCTCGGTGCGCGACCTACTGACAACGATGGGTTTGCCGGACAAGGGAATTGCGGTGGCCATCGACGGCATGGTGGTCCCGCGCAGTCGGTGGGACACTGTCCTCGATGACGGTGCCGCCGTGGAGATTGTGACGGCGGTGCAAGGTGGCTAGCATCACCCGGGTACCACCCGTCGATGACTCACCCGACACCGACATCCTGCGGATCGCCGACCGCGAGTTCACGTCCCGACTGATCATGGGCACGGGCGGGGCGAGCAGCCTCGACGTGCTCTCGCGCGCGCTGGTGGCCTCCGGTACCGAGCTGACTACCGTTGCGATGCGGCGGGTCGCCGCCGGCAGCACGACCGGCGTCTTGGATGTATTGCGGCGCCTGGGGATCGCGCCCCTGCCGAACACCGCGGGCAGCCGCACCGCGGCCGAGGCGGTCCTGACCGCGCAACTCGCCCGGGAGGCGCTGGAGACGTCGTGGGTCAAGCTCGAGGTGGTCGCCGACGACCGTACCCTGCTCCCTGACCCCGTCGAACTGCTCCACGGCGCAGCGCAGTTGGTCGATGACGGCTTCACGGTACTCGCCTACAGCAACGACGATCCCGTCCTCGCGGCGCGACTCGAGGATCTCGGAGTCGCCGCGGTGATGCCGCTGGGGTCGCCCATCGGCACGGGGCTGGGAATCGGTAACCCGCACAACATCGAGATGATCGTGTCGGCCGCTGGGGTGCCGGTGATCCTCGACGCCGGTATCGGCACGGCCAGTGACGCCGCGTTGGCGATGGAAATTGGCTGTGATGCAGTCCTTCTAGCGTCCGCGGTGACGCGCGCCGACAATTCCGAGCGGATGGCGGCGGCGATGCGGCATGCGGTCACGGCCGGGCGATTGGCCGCCACTGCGGGCCGGATTCCCCGTCGGCGATGGGCGTTGGCCTCGTCGCCGGATCTCTGAGGGAGCCACCCGATGGTGCGGGGTCATTCGATGGCAGGTCTGCGGTTCCGCACGGTGTGTAGTGTCGTCGGCATGCTGAGTGTTGAGAACCTCACCAAGGACTTCGGCAACGTCCGTGCCGTCGACAACCTGTCGTTCGAGGTTCGTCCGGGGGTCGTCACCGGCTTCCTCGGCCCGAACGGTGCCGGGAAGTCCACCACGATGCGGATGATGCTGGGACTGGACCGGCCGACATCTGGCCGCGCCATCATCAACGGCAAGCCCTACCGCGAGCTTGATCATCCGCTGCGTCAGGTCGGCGCGCTGCTGGACGCGAAATGGGTGCACCCCAACCGAAGTGCGCGCTCGCATCTGCGGTGGCTGGCCGCGAGCAACGGGATCCCCGCAACGCGGGCCGACGAGGTGCTCGAGACCGTCGGCCTGACGCAGGTGGCCCGCAAACGTGCCGGCGGCTTCTCGTTGGGTATGTCGCAGCGGCTCGGGCTGGCCGGTGCGCTGCTCGGTGATCCGCACACCCTGCTGTTCGACGAGCCGGTCAACGGGCTCGACCCCGAGGGCATCGTCTGGATTCGCAACTTCATGAAATCCCTGGCCGCCGAGGGTCGTACGGTCCTCGTGTCGAGTCACCTGCTCACCGAGATGTCCCTGACCGCCGAACGGTTGGTGGTGATCGGTCAGGGGAGATTGATCGCCGACAGTTCGGTGTCGGACTTCACCGCGTCGGCTCGCACTGGGGTGCGGGTCCGGACCCCGCAACCCGAACAGCTTCACTCCGCATTGGTCTCGGCCGGACTGTCGCCGCGCCCTGAGCGGGACCAGCAGGGGCGGCCGGTGATCGCTCTCGACGACGTCACCACCGATCAAGTCGGTGACGTCGCCGCGGCCGCGGGCGTCACCGTGCATGAACTCGTCGCGCACACCGCCTCGCTGGAGGAGGCGTTCATGGCGATGACCGCCCACGCCGTGGAGTACCACGGCGGCAATGAGCATTCGGGTGTGCCCGCGTCTGCGCCCGGTCAGCCGGGCCGGTGGGGTCCGCCCGGGCAGTACCCGCCCGGCCAGTACCCGCCCGGGCAGTACCCGCCGGGCCAAAACCCGCCCGGGCAGTACCCGCCCGGGCAGTACCCGCCGGGCCAACACCCGCCCCCTGGTGGTCACCAGCAGCAGGGTCCTGCGGACGGGGGACACCGATGATCGAGTTGTTGCGCGCTGAACAGATCAAGCTCACCTCCATCCGCTCGCCTTACTGGTGCTTGGGCCTCGTGGTGATCCTCAGCCTTGGCGTCACCGGACTGTTCGCGGCTCTGGCCGGGAGTGTCAACGAGACGGCCGCACCGGACACCGCCACATCGGCCTCGGGCGGTGTCGATGGCTCCGCGCTGACCGTCGCCCTCCTCGGGCTCAATCAGTTCGCCGTCATCGTTCTGATGATCATGTCCGTCATCGGTATCACCAGCGAATATCGTTTCTCGACGATCCGCACGACGTTCCTTGCGGTGCCCAAGCGCATCTCGGCCTTGCTCGCGAAGGCGGCGGTGTACGTGACGCTGACGTTCGTCACGATGCTGATCCTCACCCTCATCTGTGTGGGCATGCTGGTCGTGGGCATCGGGGGTTTCGGATTCGGTGATGCCACCGTCATCCGGCAGATCTGGGGCATACCCGTGTACGCGGCGCTGTGCGTGCTGCTGTCGATGGGGGTCGGTGCGCTGGTGCGGCAGACGGCGGGCGCGATCTCGATTGTGCTGGTGTGGATGCTCGTCGTCGAGACCATCCTCGGCGCGGTGCCCAAGGTGAAGGACTGGTTCGGGCCGTTCCTGCCGTTCGCCAACGGCTCGCGCTTCCTGTCCGGAGCCACCGTAGGCGATGACTATCACTGGAATTCCGGTGTCTCGCTGGTGTACTTCGCGGTGTGGGCAGTGGTGGTCTTCGTCGCCGGGGTGTGGTTGGCGAACCAACGCGACGCGTGAACCGTCACGGCGTCCGCGGCCGCCGAACAGCGCATACGAGCTGTGTTGTGGCTGATACGAAGACTGCACCACCCACACGGCGAACCGGTGTCGGCATGACAACGCTCGCGCGGCACGTCATGGCCGGGATCGAATCGGTCCGCTCGGTGTCGTCGCCCACCTACTCGGCCCGGCGACGGCGAGCGATCCGGTCACCAGTCTTACGGCGGCCCGCGATTCGTTGCTCGCCATCGACCGCGCGGTAAACATCGCGGCGACCGGTCGCAGCGGTGAGTCCGTCCCGGACGCGCTGACGTCGCGGTGCAAGGATCACCCATCTACTACCGATCACCTTGTCGCCGTTCGCCAAAGGGCAGAGTGTGGATTTGGTGCAGGCGGACCTTCGTGGCCGGCTCGAGGAGCACTCGGCCGATCAGATGTGGGCGGCGTCGGGACGCAACGCGCTACTCCTGCAGAGTCTCGTCGACGGTGCGCGCCGGGCAAACACTCGGCGTCAGGTCAACGGCATGGGCAAGTCGCGCGGGCGCGCCGCGATAGGAGGCGGTGCTGACCGCGCTGACGTATCTCAGCCTGTGCGAACCGCTGAACCTTGACGTGCTGACCGAGAGTGCCGGGGAGGAGTCGGTCGAGCAGGCCGAGATCGACGGGCTCGTGCGCATCGAGCGGGAGGGCCGCGAACTCGATGTCGGCGTCCGCCACCCGGTCGGCGACGGTCGCATCCTCGTCCATGTCCAACAAGCAGGTTTCAGCCCACTGGGAAACCTCGTCATCGTGGGTGGGTGACGATCACTTGCCGGTTGCGTCGGTTGTGCCATTCCACCGGCCGGTCGGTGTGGAGCGT
>NZ_RKMH01000009.1 GCF_003797185.1 Gordonia oryzae | reverse complement strand
TCCCATTCTGTCACTCAGACAGGGCATTTCGTCTCTCCCTCACCGCCCACTTCCACACAAATCGGTGGATCGAGGCTTAATGCTTCCCTTCACACCTGTGGGCGTGTACTCGATATTTGCCTGGTCGGTGACATCCTTGCCGTTGACCCAGACCCGAACTTTATTACGGGTCATGCGAGCGTCTCCGTTGGAGACGATAGGTGTCGCGTTGTCAGAAATGGTAAGCGTGCCGGCCTTCTGCCCGGCGTCGGGGTGATACCGCATGTTTCCCGTCACCTGAACATCGCCCTGCCATCCCCCACGAATCGGAAGATCTTCGTCGGGATAGGCATCTCGGCCATCAGTGATCGGGAACGGAATCTCGTCGTCAGCCAGTGTCCGGTAGATACCCGGAATCTTGAGTCCCTTGCTGTAGCTCGACAGCCCGAAGACCGATCCGACCCCCCCGTGGCCAGCGTGCTACCAGCAAACGCAACAGGAGCCCAGCCTCACAGCTGTGCTCCTGAGCTTCACCCCCGAACGACAGACACCAGTCCTGTCGTTCGTCCGGGGTTCGAACTACGCGTCTATGGCGGAAGCGGAGGGATTTGAACCCCCGGTGGTTTTACCCACGCTCGCTTTCAAGGCGAGTGCATTCGGCCGCTCTGCCACGCTTCCCTGCCGAAGAGGGTACGTGAGGGCCCTGCACCCGGCCGAATCGGCTCATGGGTCGTCACAAATCTCTTCACGCGTCGCCACTGGTAGACGCGGCCAGTACACCCCGGCGCGCCAACCAGCACCGACCGCACACGGTGACCGCCTTGTGTCACGATCAGCTCATGCGCGCCATCACCGTTTCTTCGTCAGGCGATCTGTCCGTCTCCACCATCGACGATCCGGTCGCCGGCCTCGGCGAGGTCGTCATCGACGTCGTCTCGGCCGGAGTGAACCGGGCTGACCTGCTCCAGCGTCGCGGCAACTATCCGCCGCCGCCCGGTGCGCCGGAGACCCTCGGCCTTGAGGTCTCGGGCCGGATCAGCGAGGTCGGCGGACGCGTGTCGGGCTGGTCTGTCGGCGACGAGGTGTGCGCGTTGCTCGCGGGCGGCGGATATGCCGAGCGGGTGTCGGTTCCCGCGGCACAGGTATTGCCGGTCCCCGCCGGGGTTCTCCTGGCCGACGCCGCGGCGCTACCGGAGGTGGCATGCACGGTGGTCTCCAACGTCATCGAGGCCGGTCGCCTGCGAGCTGGTGAACTGCTCCTCGTCCACGGCGGATCGAGCGGTATCGGCACCCACGCCATCCAGCTCGCCCACGCACTCGGCGCCCGCGTCGCCGTCACCGCACGTACCGCGGCCAAGCTCGATCGATGCGCCGGGTTTGGCGCCGACGTCCTGATCAATTACGCCTCAGACGATTTCGTTGAGGTGATCACCGAAGCCGGGGGTGCCGACGTCATTCTCGACATCATCGGCGCAAAGTACCTGGCGCAGAACATCTCTGCGCTGCGCACCGGCGGCCGCCTGGTCATCATCGGCATGCAGGGCGGAACCAAAGCCGAGCTGTCGATCGCCGCACTGATGGGTAAGCGCGCGTCGGTGGTCGGCACGACGCTGCGATCCCGACCTGTCGATGGAGACGGCGGCAAGGCCCAGATCGTGACGCACACGCGAACGGTGACATGGCCACTGATCGAGGCGGGCAAGGTGTTGCCGGTCATCGACAGTGTCTACGACCTCCACGACGCCGCGGCCGCGCACGATCGCCTCGACAGCGGGGAGGCGATCGGCAAGGTGTTGCTGCGCGTGGCCGCAGACTGATCACCGCAGACCGATCACCGCAGACCGATTGACCCGCAGACCGACCAACCAGCACCCAGGGCTGACGGTTCAGCCGCGACCGTCGGCATGCGGGCCGGACGAGGAGCCGTCGCGAATCTTGCCGAAGATACGGCGGAGAGACTCGAACTCCTCGGCAGTGAGCACCTCGATGACATGCTTACGGACCACCGCGTCGCGGATGTCGAGCCGTATGCGCAGTTGGTCCCGCCCGTGGTCGGTGAGGCGGACCAGTCGGTGCCGGGCATCCGAGCGGGAGTGCACGCGTTCGAGGATGTCGTCGTCGATGAGGCGGGCGACCACGCGTGAGACGGTACTCACGCCGGCATGCATAGCTGCAGCAATCTCACTGATCCCGATTGACTCCCGGGCGGCGATGATCTCGAGCACTCGCATGTCATTGACCGAGACCCCGGCGGCATTGAAGCCCGCGGTCACCTCGGCCATCAGGGCCCAGCCCCCGTCGACGAAAGTGCTCCACACGGCCAACTCAGCGTCGGACAGCCGCGCAGACTCCTCGGTGTTCACTTTCCACAAAATAGTGCACCAGGGCAGAACTTACTAACTCAGTGGGTCAGGCGACCGACAATAGCTGTCCACTTCACGCCAGCGAACCGAGTGTCCGCACGAGATGATCGACTTCGTAGGGTGTCGAATACGGTCCGAGCCCGACGGTGACAGCTCCTCCGAAATCGCCGGCGCCCATCCGGGCGAGCGCACGGCTCGGTAGGTCGGCGAGCGCGCAGATCCCGTTATCGGCGAGCCTGCGGACCACAGTATCGGCCCCGACTCCGTCGACGGCGAAGCTGACCAACGGCACCCGACTGTCACTCTTACCGATCACCGACACATGATTGAGCTGGTCAAGCGAGTTGATGAGGTAGAAGCCGAGCCGCTGCAGGTACTCGTTGACGCCCTCGAGAGCAGTGGTCAGCCGTCGCCGACGCTTACCCAGCGCAGTCTCGTCGAGACCCGCGAGATGCTCGACGGAAGCCACCAGACCTGCGAGCAGAGCGCCCTGATGCTCGTCGATCTCAAGCCGCTCAGGTCCCACCGCATGCGGATTCGATGACATCGTGTTCAACCGGTCGATCGCGCGCGGCTCGGCGAAAACCATCGCCGCCATCCGCGGCCCTCCCCACCGTTCGGCGGACACGACGACCACGTCGGCGCCGAGTTCGTCGATGTCGAGCGGAAGGTAGGGCGCCGCGCTAGAGGCGTCGACGACGACCATCGCACCAACCTCCCGTGCCCGCGCGGCGATGTCGCCGACATCGGTGAGTGTGCCCAGCGTCGACGAGGCCAGCGGAACCGCGACGACGGCGGTGTTCTGGTCGATCAGATCGCTGTACTGCCAGGTCGGCAGTTCCCCGGTTTCGACGTCGATCTCAGCCCAACGAAGAGTGCCGCCGACACGGTCGACGGCGCGCACCCACGGCAGGATGTTCTGCTCGTCGTCCTGGCGGCTGACGACCACGTTGCCCGACAGCCATGTGTTCGGGTTGATCGCCTCGGCGAGCGTCCACAGCAACACCGAACGAGAGGGTCCGAGCACTACGCCGTTGGCGTGTCCGGCCACCAGGTCGGCGATGGCCCGGCGGGCGCCGTCGAGGGCTTCTGCGGTCTCCCGCGCCGCCGGATACCGGCCCCGCGCCGACGCCCCGAGCTGTCGGAATCCGCGGGACACCGCGGAGGCCACCGAATCCGGGATCACCATCCCGGCCTGCGGATCGAAGCGAATCCAGCCGTCGCCGAGCGAGGGAAAAAGTCCACGCGCATGGGCGACATCGAAGGGCATGGCCCCACGATAGACGCGGCCTGCGCGCCGATCGGCGGGTATCCGATGACCGGATCCGTGCGTTGGCCGCAAGCGGGTTGGGCACAATGGAGAACATGGTCATAGACGGCAACACTGCGAATCCCTTTGCCACCCCCGATCGTGACGGAGCGTCCGAGACCGACAACGATCCGATCATCGTCCTCGGTGCCGATTCGCCGATGGGTACGCAGGCGGCGACGGAGGGTTCTGCTTCGGAATCCTCCGACGGTTCCAGCGTCGCCGACATGGTCGAGCAACCGGCGAAGGTCATGCGGATCGGCACGATGATCAAGCAACTTCTCGAAGAGGTCCGTGCGGCACCGCTCGACGAGGCGAGTCGCAACCGACTGCGCGAGATCCACGAGTCGTCGATCCGCGAACTCGAGGACGGGCTGGCACCGGAGCTGCGCGAGGAGCTCGAGCGGCTGGCCCTGCCGTTCACCGACAACACCACCCCGTCCGACGCCGAGTTGCGGATCGCCCAAGCCCAGCTCGTCGGCTGGCTCGAGGGGCTCTTCCACGGCATCCAGACCGCGCTGTTCGCCCAGCAGATGGCCGCTCGTGCCCAACTCGAGCAGATGCGCCAGGGAGCGCTGCCACCGGGTATGACACCGTCCGCGGGCGGACACGGCAGCACCGGGCAGTACCTCTGATCGGCACCTCTGGACGCCGGTGGTGGGCCCGGCGCTTGTATGCTGTGGCCTCGTGTCAGCCGAAGTGATGCAGGGGCGGGTCCCCCCGCCGCCCACAGGTGCGACGTCGCGGTCGATGCGCCGGGCGTTCGACGACCTGTCGGCGGGTCTGAACGCCCGTGAACTATGGCTGCACCTCGGGTGGCAGGACATCAAGCAGCGCTATCGCCGCTCGTTGCTGGGTCCCCTGTGGATCACCATCGCCACCGGCGTCACCGCGGTCGCGATGGGCCTGCTCTACGGCGAGCTGTTCCACATGGACATCAAGTCGTTCCTGCCGTACGTGACGCTCGGGTTCATCTTCTGGAACTTCATCCAGAACTCGATCCTCGAGGGCGCCGAGGTGTTCTCGAAGAACGAAGGACTGATCAAACAGCTCCCGTCGCCGGTGAGCGTGCACGTCTACCGGATGGTGTGGCGGCAGCTGATCATCTTCGCCCACAACATCGTCATCTACATCGCAATCCTGATCATCTTCCCGCAGCCGCTCAATTGGACTGCCCTGCTGGCCATCCCGGCCGTCGCGCTGTTCGTCATCAACGGCGTGTGGGTGTCGATCGTCTTCGGCATCCTCTCGACCCGCTTCCGCGATATCGGCCAGTTGCTGACCACCGCGGTGCAATTGGTGTTCTTCATGACGCCGATCATCTGGACCACCGAGAATCTCGGCAAGCAGACCGGAGAGAAGTCCGAGCGACTCAAACTCGTCGAACTCAACCCGATGTATCACTACCTCGACATCGCGCGCGGCCCGCTGCTTGGTGAGCCGGTGGCGTTCTATCACTGGGCGGTCGTGATCGGCTGCACGATCGTCGGCTGGCTGATGGCGTTGGCCGTGATGCGCAACTACCGCGCCCGCGTGGCCTACTGGGTGTGACCGGCGGAGATAAGGCGACAACCATGGCGACCAGCAAGAGCACTGTCCGGGTGGACACCTGGGATGCGTGTGTCGACTTCCCGATCTTCGACGCAAAGACGCGCTCGCTCAAGAAATCGGTGATCGGTGCGGCCGGCGGCGTGATCGGTGCCAACGCGTCGAACGTGATCGTCGTCGAGGCCCTCAAGAACATCAATCTGCATCTCGAGCACGGCGATCGCGTCGGGTTGGTCGGGCACAACGGTGCCGGTAAGTCGACGTTGCTGCGACTGCTGTCGGGGATCTACGAGCCGACGCGCGGGCACTGCCGGGTGACTGGCCGCGTCGCACCCGTCTTTGACCTCGGGGTCGGCATGGACCCGGAGATCTCCGGCTACGAGAACATCATCATCCGCGGCATGTTCCTGGGACTGACCCGCAGGGAGATGCTTAAAAAGACCGATGAGATCGCAGAATTCTCCGAACTCGGCGACTACCTGAGAATGCCGCTGCGCACCTATTCCACCGGTATGCGGGTGCGACTCGCCCTCGGCGTGGTGACCAGCATCGATCCGGAGATCCTCATCCTCGATGAGGGCATCGGCGCCGTCGACGCCGAGTTCATGAAGAAGGCGCGCACCCGCCTCGAGGCGCTGGTCAAGCGCTCGGGCATCCTCGTGTTCGCCAGCCACTCCAACGAGTTCCTCGCCCAGCTGTGTGACCGCGCCCTGTGGATCGATCACGGCGAGGTGCGCATGGACGGCGGCATTGAGGACGTGGTGAACGCGTATGAGGGTCCCGAGGCGGCATCGCACGTGCGTGAGGTTCTCGACGGCCTGAAGAAGGAAGCCGGCACCGCCGAATGAGCATGCGCGACAAGATCGTTGCGGTCGTCGTTACCCATCGCCGCCCGGAGCTGCTGGCCGCCTCCCTCGCGGTCCTCGCCTCGCAGACCCGGCCGGTCGACCATATCGTCGTCGTCGACAACGCGGATGAGGAAGTGGTCGCCGAACTCGTTGCTGCTCAGCCTGTTCCGACAACGTATCTAGGGTCGGCGCGCAATCTCGGCGGGGCGGGCGGTTTCGCGCTGGGCATGCTGCACGCACTGGCCCTCGGCGCCGACTGGGTGTGGTGCGCCGACGACGACGGCCGACCCGAGGGCCCCGAGGTTCTCGGGATCCTGCTGGACTGCGCGACCCGCCGCGGCCTCGCCGAGGTGTCACCGGTGGTCGTCAACATCGACGATCCGGATACCCTCGCCTTTCCCCTTCGCCGCGGAATCGCTTGGCGTCGTAAGCGTTCGGAACTTTTCGAGAACGGCGAGGACAGTGGCGAGGATCTATTGCCCGGCATCGCTTCGCTGTTCAACGGAGCCCTGTTCCGCGCCGACACGCTGGACATGGTCGGCGTCCCGGACCTACGTCTGTTCTTCCGCGGCGACGAGGTCGAGATACATCGCCGGCTGCAGCGGTCCGGTCTGCCGTTCGGAACCTGTTTGACCACTGCGTACCTTCACCCCTACGGCTCCGACGAGTTCCAGCCGATCATGGGCGGTCGGATGCACACCCAGTACCCGGATAACCCGACCAAGCGGTTCTTCACCTACCGCAATCGCGGCTACCTGATGAGTCAGCCCGGGATGCGCAAGCTACTCCCGCAGGAGTATGCGCGTTTCGGCTGGTACTTCCTGGTGCAACAGCGCGACGTCAAGGGCTTCTCCGAGTGGCTGCGCCTGCAGCGGCTCGGCCGACGGGAGCGTTTCGTCCGGCCGGAGTGAGCGGTGATTCACCCCTGTTTGTTGACCCGATCAAGCTCTCTCGCGCCGTTGGCGCTGCCCTCCTCGAACCTTGCCCCATAAAACTAGAACATGTTCTACTGTGAAGACGGACCACAACGGGGAGTAGAACATGCGTTTCACCTTCGCCGAGGCGATGACCGATCCGGCCTACTACGCACCGCTCGCACAGGCCGCCGAGGCAGCGGGATATGCGGGATTCACGATTCCGGACTCACTCGCCTACCCCGAGGAGTCCGACGCGACCTATCCGTACACGCCCGACGGCAACCGGGAGTTCCTCGAGGGCAAGGCGTTCATCGAGACCTTCATCGAGGCTGCCGCCCTGGGAGCGGTCACCTCGACGATTCGCTTCATACCGTTCGTGCTCAAGCTACCGGTCCGCCCGCCGGCCCTCGTCGCCAAGCAGGCGAGTTCGGTTGCGTACCTTACCAACAACCGGCTCGCGCTCGGGGTCGGTACGAGCCCCTGGCCCGAGGACTACGACTTCATGGGAGTCGACTTCCGCAGGCGCGGAAAGCGTATGGACGAGTGCATGGACATTGTCCGTGGGCTCACCTCCGGGGAATACTTCGAATTCCACGGCGAGTTCTACGACATCCCGAAGATCAAGATGGCACCTGCTCCGACCGAACCGATTCCCCTGCTCGTCGGCGGTCACGCCGACGCCGCACTGCGCCGAGCGGTGGTCCGCGGCGACGGCTGGATGCACGGTGGTGGGCCGCCCGACGAACTCCACGCCCTGCTCGACAAGATCACCGACATCCGCAAGGCCGAGGGCAAACTCAACGACCCCTTTGAGATTCACGTCATCTCGCTCGACGCCTATACCGTCGACGGCTGTAAACGCCTAGAGGACAAAGGCATCACCGATGTCATCGTAGGCTTCCGGTTGCCCTACATCGTCGGCGATGATACCGAGCCCCTACAGAAGAAGCTCGATCACCTGAACTGGTACGCCGACAACGTGATCGCCAAGGTCAACGGCTGAGGGCAGCGATCACCGCCGCAAACAGCAGAGTCCACGACGTCGGCCAGATCGCCGACTCTGTCCGGAACTCTCTGCCGCACCGCCAGAGTGGCATCGTCGATGGGGCCACTCACCACTCACTTCCCAGGTTGCCGCAGCCGGCCGTCACCACAGTGCTCATTTCCGCGCTCCGATGGCATAGGCCGGATGATCGCCGAACCGGGCCTACACGCGCTCAACGCAGGTGACGACGCCGCAGCAGCACGTGGGACTCCGGCTACTCGGATCGGGTCGCCGGACCGATCGGCACCGTAGCCACGATCGCCTCGGGCGCAGCCGGCCTCGTGAACGGCGTCCCGGTCCCCGAGACCGTTGGCTCTACTGCAGGCAGTCTCGCGGGCGCGACACTCGGCTCGGCCACCGGCGCAGGGGCAGGTACCTACTTTGGAGGCTTGGGAGCAGCCGCAAAAGGTGCTGGTGCCGGATCTGCAGTTTAAGTGGTTGGCACTGTAATCCGAGCCGATAGGAGCAAGCGTGGGAGCATGGGTGGGAAGCACTTGCGGCCGGAACATCGGCGAAGGGGCACGTAAGGTGTGGAACACGCTCTTCGGCTAGGGTGTCCCGGGTGATGAAGAGGAGTCCTCGTTGCTGCTTCTGATCGCTGCGATCCTGGGTGGCCTCGGCTTGGCACTGTTGGCCTTCCGGCGCGAGGTCGACACCTCCGCGGCGTTCGACGACACGTGGACACTCAAGACACCAGTGCGCCTTGTGATATCGGGATTGGCTATGGGCGCGGCGATGACGTCAGCGGGTTTGTGGCTTGCCTTCGGAGACAAAGAATCTGTCGCGGGAGACGTGCCCCTGGCTCACACTTCCGGAAATCCATGGCTCGTCTCCGGCATCATAGGGACGGTCTTTTTCGGAGGTGCAACCCTCCTTGGATTTGTCATCGTTGTTTTTTCTCCTCATCATTCCGCAATGGCAATGCGCATCGACGACGAGCATGTCGTGGTCCAGCATGGACTACGGAAGCCCAAGAAAGTTGCCTGGGGTGACGTTGTTGACCTGGAGATCAGTGGTCCGGAACGTTCAGACTTGGGTTCTGAGCTCACTATTGTCTACCGAGCAGGAAGCAGTCGGACACTATCCCAAATTCATCTATCGAAATTTGGCACCGGCCTAGCCCCAGAAGAACTCGAGGACATACTCTCCGTCCGATGGCAGCCCGACCTCGAACCAGACCCCGGGCCCGGTAACGATTAACAGAACTCAGAGGTCAGCGTCGGCACGGAAGGGCTCGGCAATCCTAAAGAACACACAGGTGACCGATAACGTCCTCCACGCCGCGATCCCATTGCTATCCCAAGGACCTCCCGACGAACGGAAACCCAGCTGATGTACTGCGCGCATGACCTTCTCCGATTCACACTGTGGGCGCCACCGCCAGTGCACCCAGCACAACGGAGGTGGAGGTAATGGCAAGTCCGCCCAGGGGCATCAGTTCCACGACACGACGCCTGCTGCGGATCGCCCAGAGATACCCGAGGAGCGCGACAACGCCGCCCCCGACCACCCCAATCACAAGAATCTTGACGCCAAGACCCGCGTCGCCCTCTGAGCGGCAGTCCTGGTAGGCACACGGGTCTGACGCCATTCCGAATATCAGCCCCCCCGCCCACCAGCACGAACATTTCCACGACAGCCAATGCCGCCAACAGAACACCGCCGACCGCCGCCCACATGGCGAACGCGTTCGGACTCCTCCCAACAACGGACGCCCCGATCCCAGGACCGAGAACATCACACCAACGACTCAGCAGGCGACGAGCAATCCCCGCCGCTCGGTGCGTGGCGCCTCAGTCGCCGTCGAAAAGTCGTTGCCAGTTCTCATGGCTCGTGAGTTCCGGCAGCGCCGCCTGCCATTGCGCGGCCAACGCCGGAGCATTCTTCCGCAGGTCCAGACACAACGAGGCGAGCTCGCGGAGCTGTCGCACCGCGATCTGCTTGTCACGCCGACGGATTCGGACACCGGTCTGCGACGCATCAGTGACGATCGCCTCCGCGAACAAACCCACATGCCACCAGCGGGCGCTGTGTGCCGGGATGGCCACCCGCCCACCGCCGACACGACCGAGCACCTGCTGCACGACCCGCTTGACCATCACCTGATCGAGCTTCTTATCCTGCGGTTCATGACCTTTGGTGACGATGCGCGGGTCGCCGACCAAGCCTTCGACGGCTTCATGGCGCACCGTGTCGGGATAGTGCGAGCGCAGTTCCGACAGCTCAGCGAGTTTGGCGCGCCCACCGTCGGCGAGTATCGACGGGCCGGACATGAAGTCGCGCACCGCAAGCAGGAATGTCTCGGCGAGCCCGTACTGCATCGAGACGATGTGCCCGGTGATCTCGCGGGCCACGGTGGTGGCGACCTCCGTCGGATCGAACCGGCCGTGGATCGAGGCGACGATCAGCGCGTTACGCCAGCTGAAGTATCGCGACCAGTCGTCGTAATCCTTCAGGTGGAAATCGGCATGCCAGACACCGGCATTAGGTAGCGTCACCGTCGCGAACCCGGCTTTGCGGGCCCGAATACCGAATTCGATGTCGTCCCACTGGAAGAACAGCGGCAACGACAACCCCGCGGCCACCACTGCCTCGGCCGGCAACAGGCACGTCCACCAGCCGTTCCAGCCGGCGTCGCTGCGCGCATCCTGATGCTTCTTCAGCGCGTTGAGCCCTGACTTGCCGAAAGCACCGGGGGTTCCGGCCTTGAGTTCGTCGAGAGCCTCCCACTCGCTGGTCATGTGCACGCGGTAGGTCTCCGACAACAACAGCATCTGCGCCCCGACGATGACCGGGCGGGATGCATTGTTGGCCAGCGCCGACAAGCGCACCACCGACTCTGGCTCGCAGAGGATGTCGTCGTCCATGACGACGATGTCGGTCGCGCACTCACCGGTCTTCGTCAGCTCGTGGATGCCGCGGTTGAATCCCCCCGCACCACCGAGATTCGGCTGGATCAGGTACTGCAGCCGTTGCCCCAGAATGTCTTTGACCTTCGGAAAATCTTCGTGGGCGTCGACGCGCGCGGTGCCCTGGTCGACGACGTACACCGAGTCGATCAGGTCCAGCGCCGCTGGATCCGAGGCCAAGGTGAGCAGGGTCGTGATAGCGTCGGCGGGGCGGTTGTGCGTGCACATCACCACCGATATCAGCCGATTGCGTTCCGGCCTGGGCGCCGACCACGTCACCTCCCAGATCCGTGCACCACCGCCGATTGCGATGGCGTCGAACCAGATTGCGCCACCGTCGACAAAGCGCCGCACATCGAGATCGAGCACCGCCCGGCCATGACCGCTCACCTCGACGGCATCGATCGGCCGCCATCGACCACTGGGATCGGAGGCCTTGATCTCCACTCGGAGCTGCGCATCGGGCGCGCACTCGTGGTCAAACTCGAGTCTGACCGAAGATATCGTCGTGTACCGCTGCCAGTAGCTTGCGGCGAAACGCCCGAAATACGTGTTGGTACTGAGGGTCGCACCTGGCTCCAGCCGGGCCGTCGTCCGGTCCGAGCGCACCAACGCGGCGTTGGCGTCGACGTACATCCCCGGAACCACACGGGGATTCGGCCCCGCGAACAGAGTTCGCTGTACCACCATCCGGTCATTTTCCTGCTGCATCGGCCCTCGAAATTCAGTGGACGTGGCGAGTTGCGGTCACCCCAACCCGAACCGAGACTAGCTCACGGCGAACCGACAGCGACGCGCCCGACACGACATGTCCGCTGCCGCCACCTACTGTTCATCGCGTCCCCATTCACTCACCGTTGCCTATCGAGATCAGCAAGTGCCGCTCCGGCAGCATGAAACCCGCACATTCCGTGTACACCACCGCCCGGCGGGGTGGACGACGAGCACAGATAGACCCCGTCCACGCCGGTACCGTACGGCCGCATCGTGACCCGAGGCCGCGCCACGAGGTGCAGCAGATCGTTCGGACCGCCACCGATGTCGCCGGCCACATAGTTCGGATTGTCCTGTGCCAGTTGGGCGGGCGAGGCGACACGCAGGTCGACGATCCGTTCGGCGAAACCCGGCGCGAATCGCTCGATCTGCGCGGTGATCGCCTCGGCCGCCGGACCGTCATATCCGGCGGGTACATGGGCGTACGCCCACAACGGACGCAAGTTGCCGGCCACGCGACCCGGGTCGGCAAGCCACTGCTGTCCGACCAGAGTGAACGGCCGTTGCGGCATCGTCCCGGCGAGCACCTGTCGTTCGGCGTCGGCGATCTCGGTAAAGGTCCCGCCGAGGTGGACCGTGCCGGCACGCTCGCAGCCCGGCGCGCTCCAGCCGACCTCACCGTCGATCACGTAGTCGACCTTGAACGCCGCCGCCCGCGGCCGTCGGCGCCCGAAGGTTCGGCGTATCCGACGGGGCATCGCGTCCCCGAGGATCTGGGCGGCGGCCTCCGGCAACACATCGAGCACCACGACGTCGGCGTCGGCGAGATCGGCGCGATCACGCACGTGCACTCCGGTACGGACGTGGCCGCCAAGATCAGCCAACAGCGCCGCCAGCGCCGCGGTGATCGACGACGAGCCACCCTGAGCGACCGGCCACCCATACCGATGCCCGGCGGCGACGAGCATCACCCCGGCTGCCGACGAGCCTGGCCGGTCGAGCCGGGTGAAGCCGTGCGCGGCCATTCCGGTGAGCAGCGCACGCGCCTGCGGGGTGCGTAGGGAGCGCGCCAGGACCGTCGCGGGCGGCAGCACCCGCACGCCCGTGCGCGCGAGGACGAGCGGATGCCGGGGCAGGTGCGCGACGGGTCGGAGGATCTCCGAGGCGACATCGTCCATCCGCTCTGCAAGCGGGCCGAACAACGCCTTCCATCGCGCGCCGTCGACCCCCAACGCCCGCGCGGTCGCGTCGAGATCGCGGTACAACAGTCCGGCGGTGCCGTCGTCGAGGGGATGGGCGCAGTCGATCTCCGGCCACCGCCACCTCAGCCCGTACCGCTCCAGCGGCAACGACGTGAGAAACGGCGACGCCACCCCGAGCGGATGGAACGCCGAACAGTGATCGTGCAGGACTCCCGGTCGCATCAGCTCACTGCTGCGGGTTCCGCCACCGATCTCCCCAGCCGCCTCGCGCACCTCGACGACGAGCCCCGCCTGGGCCAGACGAACGGCGGCGGCCAACCCGTTCGGGCCGGAACCGACAACGACCGCACGAGTCATGCGATCTTGAAGATCACCGCACGCTGCACGATGAAGTTGATGATCGTCGCCAAGCCCTGCGCGATGACGTAGGCGAGCAGGCTATAGAGAAACTCTTCCGGCCACCGATGCGACAGCACGGTGTATACGCCGACGTTGACGACGAACGTCACGCAATACAGCACTGCGACAGCGACGAAGCGGGCCATGCTGGGTTCGGCGCGGAAGGTCCAGCGCCGATTGACGATGTACGCGGTGGTGGTGCCGCAGACGAAGCCGACAGCCTTGGCGAATCCGGCCGGCACCCCGATCCCGGCCTGTAGAAGATAGGTGAGGCCGAAGTCGAGGATGCCCGAACCGCCGCCGGTGACGAGGAATCGGAAGATCTGGGTCGCCAGCGGGAGGTTGGTGGACGCCTCCTGATCGTCGAGCGGCAGCTCGGGGACCATCGGCGCGTGCCGGGTCGCAAAATCGTCGTGCCCGATCTCGTGCGGGCTCGTCTCGTGCGGGCCGTTCGGCTCACCGGGGATGGGGTCTGGCACGCTGCCACCCTAGACCCTCGGACACCGCGCCCGTTCAGAACTCCTCTTCGATGTCGGAGTTGCGCGCAGCACCCTCCCCACGGTCGAGTGCTTCGAGATCGGCGAGGTCGGCCGCGTCGAGTTTGAAGTCGAACACATCGATATTCTCGAGCTGACGACCCTTATGTGCGGACTTGGGCACCACGCCGATGCCCTGCTGCACCGCCCACCGCAACGCGATCTGGGTGGGCGACTTGCCGTACTTACGGGCCAACCGAATGATCGTGGCGTCGCCGAGTATGCCCTCCTTACGCCCGGTTGGATGCCACGCCTGCGCGTGGATTCCCTTGTCCTGCATGAACTGTCGCAGATCACCGCGGGCCAGCGCCGGTGAGCACTGGATCTGGTTCACCTCGGGCCACCGCCCGGTCTCGTCGTAGAGCGCCTGCAGATGATGTTCACGGAAGTTGGAGACACCGGGCACCCGGATGAACCCCTCGTCGGCGAGTGTCAGCAACGCCTTCCAGGAGTCGACCATCCGGCCTAGGCTCGGGCACGGCCAGTGGATCAGATAGACATCGATCCAGGACACCCCGAGCCGACGCGCGCTCTCCTTGGCGGCAGTGATCGCCTCGTCGAAGCCCTGGTCGCCACCACCGAGCTTGGTCTGCACGATCACCTCGGAGCGGTCGATCTGAGATTCCTCGATCCCCATGCCGAGGCTGAGCTCGTTGGAGTAGCGCGATGCGGTGTCGAGCAACCGGTATCCGGAGTCGAGCGCGTGGGAAACCGCCTGCGTGCACGGCATTCCGAGCATGCCGAAGGTGCCGAGGCCGACCAGCGGCAACGCGAATCCGGAGGCGAGGGTGACCGACGGTATGTCCACCCGCCCAGAATATGGGGCAAGGCGGTGCCGGCGCCCGCCAACGTCGAGACACTCCGACAACGTCGAGACCACGGCGGGGAACCGATGGCGATAGGTTCGATCCATGCTCCACCGCCTCCCACGCACACACCGACTCACCCTCGGCTCCATCGCCATCGCAACGCTGATCTCACTGCCGGCGCTGACCACCGCTCCGGCCCTCGCCGACGACGCCGCCACCCCCGCTCCGGTCACCTCCGGACTCGACGCCACCGGCTACTCCGGACCGATCGGCGCGCCCGGCGCCCTGATCACGCAGGTGCCGTTGGCGTCGTCGGTGAGCGTCCCCGCGGCCGGTCGTGCCTACCGCGTCCTGTACTCGACGCGTGACGTCCACGGGCGCCCGGCGGTCAGTTCCGGCGAGGTGCTCCTGCCCAAGCGGCCTGCACCGGCGGGTGGATATCCGGTGATCGCGTGGGCGCACGGCACCACCGGCCTCGGTGACAACTGCGCGCCGTCGGTGCTGGCGCACAGCGACCGCGACGCCACCTACCTGGGCCATTGGCTCGATCAGGGGTATGCGGTCGTCGCCACCGACTACGTCGGGCTCGGCACACCGGGATTCATGAACTACCTGAGCGGCACCGCGGAGGCCCAGTCGGTGGTCGACTCGGTCCGCGCGGCGCAGCAGATGAATCTGCCGCTGGCCAAGAAGTGGGCGATCGTCGGGCAGTCCCAGGGGGCCGGCGCCGCACTCAACGCCGCGCGCCGTGCGACCGCACTCTCGGCGGGCAGCGGCCTGGACTACCGCGGGGTGGTCGCCACCGGCACCCCGGCCAACATCGAGCAGATCGTGGCGCTGGGCGCGCCGACCCCACTCGCCCTGCCGACCGCGCTGAACATCTATACCGCCTACATCCTCGCCGGCTTCGCCGACGCCCGCCCCGACCTGAACGTGCCGGGCATACTCACCCCGCGGGGACGGCAGATCATCGCAAAGGCCCGCACACTCTGCTACGCCGAGATGCAACCGGTGGTCCAGGGCGTCACCCTCGGCGAGATCCTCGCCACGCCGGTCTCGTCGATCCCGAACGTGCGCGCAGCGCTGACGGAATACATGGGCACCCCGTTCTCGGGGTACGACCGGCCGATCTTCCTCGGGCAGGGACTCCTCGACACCGATGTGCCCGCGCCGTCGGCGTTGTCGTTGTACGCGCAGATGGTCGCGGCCGGCCAGCCCGTGGACTTCCACGTCTATCCGACACAAGACCACTCGGGGACCGTGCTCGCCTCGATCCCCGACTCCACGCCATTTGTCGCGCGAATCATGAAGTAGTCCAATATGATTGCCACTTCGTCCTACGACGACGTCATCATCGGTGCCGGACACAACGGGCTGACCGCGGCGGCCTACCTGGCACGGGCCGGTCGGTCCGTGCTGGTACTCGAGATCGCTGACCACGTGGGCGGCGCGGCCGTCTCGGCGATGGCGTTTCCCGGTGTCGCAGCACGGCTTTCGCGCTACTCCTACCTGGTGTCGCTGATGCCGCGCGAGATCATCACCGACCTCGACCTCAACGTCGAACTGATGCGGCGACGCTATTCGTCCTACACGCCACTGCCGTCGAATCCCGCGCACGGCCTGCTCGTCGACACCGCCGACGAGCAGGCCACCGCCGCCGCCTTCGCGCGTGCCACCGGCAGCGACACCGAATTCGGGGCGTGGCAGTGGGTGTACGAGCGGATGGGCGAGATCGCGCGACGCCTGTTCCCCACCCTGATCGAGCCGCTACGTTCGGCCGACGAGATCCGTGCGCGGGTGACCGACGGCGACTCCTCCCTCGCCGAACTGTGGGAGTTGCTCACCACCCGGCCTCTCGGTGAGTTCATCGAGCGGTACTTCGACGACGACGTCGTGCGCGGGATCGTCGCGACCGACGGGCTGATCGGCACCTTCGCCGACCTGCACGACCCGTCCCTGCGGCAGAACATCTGTTTCCTCTACCACCTCATCGGCGGCGGTACCGGCGACTGGGACGTCCCGGTCGGCGGGATGGGCGCGGTGTCGGGCGCGCTGTATCAGGCGGCGCTGGCTGCCGGCGCGGTGATCCACACGAATTGCCGGGTGGTCGGCGTCGACCCGGCCGACGGGACGGTCGAATACGTGCGCACCGAGGCGAACGCCGCCGAAGCGGCGGGTGGGCATCGGCAACGGATCGCTCAGGTGCGGGGCTCGATAGTGCACGCGGCGTGCGCTCCCGTGGTGCTCAACACCATGCTCGAGCACCCCGTCGACACCGAGCACGCGCCGCGCGGCGCCCAGCTCAAGATCAATCTGCTGCTCGACCGGCTGCCGGAGCTGCGCGACCCGAACGTCGACCCTCGGGCCGCGTTCGCGGGCACCTTTCACATCAACGAGTCCTACGGGCAACTCCACACCGCCTGGGCGCAGGCCCGCCGCGACGAGGTACCCGAGCTACCGCCCTGCGAAATCTATTGCCACACACTGACCGACACGTCGATCCTGGGCGCCGACCTCGCCGGCAAACACACCCTGACCCTGTTCGGCCTGCACATGCCACCCGAGGTGTTCGCCGCGCCCGGTGCGACGACCCACGCCGTCGAGGCCACCCTGGCGTCGCTGGATTCGGTCCTCGCCGAGCCGATCGCGTCGGTGATCGCGACCGACGTCCACGGCAACCCCTGTATCGAGGTCAAGACGCCGCGCGATCTCGAGGACTCCGTGGGCCTGCCCGGCGGCAACATCTTCCACCGCTCGCTGCAGTGGCCGTGGGCACCTGAGGATGCCGGCGTCGGCACCTGGGGCGTGGAGACGCGGCACCCGCGGCTACTGCTGTGCGGCGCCGGAGCCCGCCGCGGTGGCGGGGTCAGCGGCATTCCTGGACGCAATGCCGCGGCGGCCGTACTGGGCTGGTGAGGCACTCCGTCCCCGCCGACCCGCCCGGCCCGTCGGCGCGGGCGAGTACTCTCTACCCCGATGTCTACTGAAGAATTGCTGCCGATCACGACCCGCACGCTGGTCGGATGGTCGCGCACCACACCCATCGAAGGGCATGTCCTCTCGACGCCGTATCCCGAGGTCATCGCCGAGGCAGTGGCCCGGGTCGCCGACGACAACGCCGACAAACCCGACTACCTCAAGCGTGGCGTGATCGCCCGCGGGCTCGGCCGCTCCTACAACGAGTCGGGCCAGAACTCCGGCGGTCTGACCATCGACATGACGCCCCTGACGCGCATCCACTCCCTCGACGAGGAGACCGGAATCGTCGACGTCGACGCCGGATTGTCGATCGATCACCTGATGAAGGTGGTCGTGCCACGCGGCTTCTGGGTTCCGGTAATGCCGGGGACCCGACAGGTGACCATCGGCGGAGCCATCGCGCATGACATCCACGGCAAGAACCACCACAGTATGGGCAGTTTCGGTGATCACCTCACCGAGATGCAGTTGCTCGTCGCCGACGGTCGAATTCTGACGCTCACCCCCGACGGTTCGTCCGACGATCCCGACGGCAGCATCTTCTGGGCGACGATCGCAGGGATCGGCCTGACCGGCATCGTGCTGCGCGCCAAGATCGCGCTCAAGCGCACCGAGACCGCGTACTTCTACGCCGACACCTTCACCACCAACAGCCTCGACGAAACGATCGACCTGCATCTCGGGCAGCGCTACGAGGACGGTTTCGAGTACGCGTCGGGCTGGTTCGACACCATCAGCGGACCGCCGAAGCTCGGCCGCGGCAGCTTCAGCCGCGGTAACCTCGCCACCCTCGATCAGCTGCCGGACAAACTCAAGCGCGACCCGCTGAAATTCGACCCGAAGCCGCTGATCACCCTGCCGAACATCTTCCCTCGCTACCTCGACAACAAGCTCGACTTCTCGCTGGTGGGAGAGTTCTACTACCGGCTCGGCTCCAACAAGCGCAACATCATCGAGAGCCTGCCGCAGTTCTATCACCCGCTGGATCTGATCGCGGAGTGGAACAACGCCTACGGTCGCGGCGGCGGATACCCGCGTGGCGGTGGCTTCACCCAGTACCAGTTCATCGTGCCGACCGGTAACGAGGCCGAGTTCAAGAAGATCATCACCGACATCCAGGCGTCGGGGCACGTCAGCTTCCTCAACGTGATCAAGCTGTTCGGCGAGGGCAACCGCGCGCCGCTGAGCTTCCCGTTCCGGGGCTGGAACGTCTGCCTCGACTTCCCGCTGCGCAAGGGGCTCGCCGAGTTCCTCAACGACCTCGACCGCCGCGTGATGGAGATGGGTGGGCGCCTCTACACCGCCAAGGATTCGCGGACCTCGGCCGAGAGCTTCCACAAGATGTATCCCGAGATCGATTCGTGGATCGCGACCCGGCGGGCGATCGACCCGAACGGCGTGTTCATGTCCGACATGGCGCGCCGCCTCGAACTCGCCTGATCCCACTCCCCCACAACAGCTTTCCGTAGCTGTCGACACCAGAGAGATTCGTTCATGTTCAACGCCGTTGGCGCCCCGCAATCCATCCTCGTCCTCGGTGGCAGTTCCGAGATCGGTCTGGCAATCGCGGGTGAATTCCTCAAGCGCGGCCCGGCACGCGTCGTCCTGGCCGTGGTGCCCGGAGACCCGGCCGCCGACGCCGCCGTCACCACCGTGAAGTCGGCCGGCGCCACCGAGGTCGAGGTGATCGACTTCGACGCCCTGAAGCCCGAAACCCATCCCGAGGTCATCGACAAGGCCTTCGCCGGCGGCGACATCGACCTGGCGATCGTGGCGGCGGGCGTGCAGTTCGACGACGAGGCGGTATGGCAGGACCACAAGAAGGCCGTCACCGAGGTGACGATCAACTACACCGCCGCCGTCAGCGTCGGCGTCCTGCTCGGCGAGAAGTTCAAGCAACAGGGTCACGGCCAGATCGTCGCCATGAGTTCGGTTGCCGGCGAACGGGTTCGGCGCTCCAACTTCCTCTACGGCTCGTCCAAGGCCGGACTCGACGGGTTCTACCTCGGTCTCGGTGAGGCGCTCACCCCGTCGGGCGCCCACGTGCTGGTGGTTCGGCCCGGCCAGGTCCGCACGCGGCTGTCGGCGAATGTCGCCGAGGCTCCGCTCACGGTCAACAAGGAGGACGTCGCACGCGCCGTCGTCGCCGGCGTCGACGCCCACAAGGAGATCATCTGGGTGCCGGGGCCGTTCCGGTTCATCATGATGGGACTGCGGCACGTGCCCCGAAAGGTGTTCCGCAAGCTGCCGGTGTAGCGTCGTTCCACCGCCCTCGCGGTCTGTGTCGCGGTCTCGGTCACTCGGCGGCGCGGACTCCGACGGCGATGACAATCACCCCCGGCTTATCCGAACGTCTCCATCAGAAACGCGCGTGCGCAGCAGGCAGATCGACGGAGACCAGCAACGTGGTGGTGCCGCGGACCGGTGAATCGAGCATGGTCATCTCCGCCATGTCCCACTTCGGATCGTCGAGCACGACCCGGATGTCGGCGAGCCCGATTCGCAGCCGCGCCAGCACCGGCATGCGGTGCAACCGCGCGACGTTGTCGGCATCGAGGAGTCGGTGCCCGCCTAAGGCTCGCCCGGAGGGCTGTGACGGCCCGGAATGGTCGTCAGGCCGCAACGTCCGCACCGTGACGCCAGTCAGCTCGGCGAGTTCGCCAACCCGCCGACCGCGCTCACTTGCGCCGGGAGCGTCGGGGTCGTCGGGGCGTTCGGGGCGTCGAACTGGTGATGCTCGTGCGGGTGGTCGCCCTGGGTTCGGAGACCAGAAGCTGACGCCCGCGTCCCGGCAAGCCTTCGACAGTGAGCGTTTACCGACGCCGTCGGGGTGCGGGTACCGGCGCTACTGCTAGAACTGGTGGCGTGAGGTCATTGCAGAGTCCGGCCCCCGACGCCCCCCGACCGCCCGGGTCCGCGGCCCGTCGCTTCGCGAATCCGCACGTCATCACCGTGATCGAACTGGTCGTGGCCGTCGTGATCGGCGCAGTCGTCGCAATGGTCGGGCTCAAGGTGATCGACGCCGTCGAGTGGCCCGCGTTCAATTCGTCGAACGTCACGCGGGCGTTGACCACCGTCGGCCAGGTGATCGCGGTGCTGCTGCTCGCGGGCGCGGCGATCACCTATCGCTACCGACGTTCGCGATGGCTGACCACGCTGGTGTCCACGGTCGGCGTGGCCGGACTGGTCACCGCCACCCTCGGCATGCCGCTTGGCGCGACTCGGCTCTACCTCTTCGGCCTCTCGGTCGATCAGCAGTTCCGCACCGAGTACCTGACCCGGATGACCTCGAGCCCGCATCTGGCGGACATGACCTACGTCGATCTGCCGCCGTACTATCCGGCCGGCTGGTTCTGGTGGGGTGGGCGATTCGCCAACGCGATGGGTCAGCCCGGGTGGGAGGCCTACAAGCCCTGGGCCATCCTGACGATCGCGGTGGCCGCGGCGATCGGCGTGGTGCTGTGGAACCGGATGCTCGGCGCCGACCGGGGCGTGGCGGTCGCATTGGCGGTCACGGTGACCACCGTGATGCAGGCCTCCCCCGAACCGTATGCGGCGGTGCTGATCCTGATCGGCATTCCACTGCTGATCCCGATGATGTACGGGTTGCGCGGACGCGGGCGTCTCGTCGACGGCCCATCAGGGCCGCTGCGTTCGGGGACCAGTTGGTGGGCGGTCGTCGCGGGCGGGGTGTTCCTCGGACTGTGCGCCGCCTCCTACACGCTCTATGCCGGACTGTTCGCCGGGGTTGCGGTCCTCATGGCGCTGGTGGTGATCGTCGTCGGTTGGCGTGCGGTGGCGAACAAAGCCGTTGCCGCACAGGCGGTTTCCGCGGCCAGGCGGAGCCTGGTCATCGCGGTGGCGGTGCGGCTGATCGTCATGGCGGTGATCTCGGGTCTGATCGCGCTGCTGGTGTGGACGCCGTATCTGCTGGCGCGGCTGCGCAACGAACCGTCGAGTGGGGGCACAGCCGAGCACTATCTTCCCGGTCGCGGGTCGGTGCTGCCGCTGCCGATGTTCGAGTGGAGTCTGACCGGCGCGATCACGATGATCGGACTGCTGTGGATTCTGCTGCGGTTCCGGCAGCGCACGGTGGCACTGACTTTCGGGATCACCGTCGTCGGCATCTACCTGTTCTGCCTGTTGTCGATGCTGCGCACCGCCACCGGCTCGACCCTGCTCTCCTTCCGCCTCGAGCCGATCCTGATCGCGGTGCTCGCCGCCGCCGGCGTGCTGGGCGTCGTCGATCTCTCGCGCTGGGCGGTCGGTCGCTTCGGCGACATCCGCGTTGTCATCGGTGTGGTGGCGGCGATCGCGGCCGTGGCCATGGCGCAAGGGATTCCGGACTATCTCTCCAACGAGATCAACACCGCCTACACCGACACCGACGGCTTCGGACAGCGCGCCGACCAGCGGCCGTCAGGCGCCGAATCGTTCTTCCCGCAGATCGATCGGCTCATCACCGCGCAGACCGGACGACCGGCCACCGACAACGTGGTGCTCACCGCCGACTACGGCTTCCTCTCGGTCTACCCGTACTGGGGATTCCAGGGGCTGACCTCGCATTACGCCAATCCGCTCGCCGAGTTCGACAAACGCGCCACGATCATCGAGAAGTGGACGCAGGCAACGACTCCCGACGACATGATCCACCAGCTCGAGCAGTCACCGTGGCGGGCGCCCAACGTCTTCCTGTTCCGCTATTCCGCGGGCGGATACACACTGCGGCTGGCGCAGGACGTCTACCCCAACGACCCGAACGTCAAGCGCTATACGGTCACCTTCGACCCCAAGGCCTTCGCCGACCCACGGTTCGAGGTCACCGAGGTCGGGCCCTTCGTGCTGGTCGTGCGGAGGTGAGGCCATGATCATGCCCGCCGAGAAGATGGTGATCAGCCGGGTCGACGGCGCGTCGTCGACCGCCTGGTTCGTCGGCACGGCGGCCGTCAACTGGATTGTTCTGCAAGATGATTCCGGAGTGACCCTGATCGATGGCGGGTATCCGCGTCAGGCGGGCTTGGTCGAGGAGTCGATCACGAAGGTCGGCGCGAACCCTTCTGACATCCGGGGCGCACTACTCACCCATGCGCACGTCGATCACATCGGCGGGCTGGTGAGTCTCGCTGCGCGTCATGGCTTTCCGGTGTACGCCGACCCGGACGAAGTGGGCCACGCCCGCCGCAACTACCTGCAGCAGGCGTCGCCTATCGACATCGCGTCGGTCGCCCATCGGCCGCGCGTCTGGCGCTGGCTGGTCCAGGTCGTGCCGTTGGGTGTGTTGAGCCGCAAGGGCATCGGGACGACCCAGCCCTTTGCGCATACCTCGGATCTGCGGCGTCCGCTGGATCTGCGGCGTCCGCTGGATCTGCCGGGCGCGCCGGTGCCGGTGGCATCCCATGGGCACACCGACGGTCACAGCGCCTATCTCGTCGCCGATGGGACGGTACTGGTGTCCGGGGATGCACTGGTCAGTGATCACCCGATCTCGGGAGTCTCCGGCTGCCAGTGCATCCCCGAGGTCTTCCAGCACGACGTGGCCGCAGCCCGGCGCAGCGTCGAGACGTTCACAACACTCGATGCGACAGTGCTGTTCCCCGGCCACGGGCCGCGCGTCGATGGCCAAGTGGCCGAGATGGCACGAGAGGCGTTGTCGCGCTGAGCGTGTGCTCGTCAGACGGTCGGTCGTCGTCAGACGGTGGTCGTCGTCAGTCGGTGGTCGTCGTCAGTCGGTGGTCGTCGGTCGGTCGTCATCGGTCATTGTCCGGCCACCGTCCGCAGGTGCCGGGGTCGCGCGATCGAGGTAGGCCCGGAACATCTCCACTTTTCCTCGGAGAACTTATCCGCCAGCAACTCCTCAACCGGCCCCGCATCACCGTCTGCGGCCAGCACGAGCCGCCGCCCCTCCGGATCAGATGCGTACCCATCGTGCGGCCGTCCTGATACCGACATCCGGGCCACCATCGACTACGAGAGCAGGCCCGGTGACAACAATTCCCACCGACCACGAAGATCTGCGGAGGCGTCCACTCTACGGCCATCTCGCGGCCCGCAGCACTGACGGATCGTTGCAGGTGAACCTCATGTGGTTTGCCTACGTCGGCACGCACATCACGTTCACCACCACCACGACGCGGCGCAAGTACGCCAGTCTCGCCGCCGATCCACACCCGGCATTGTCGGTGAACGACCCCGATCAGTCCTACCGGTACCCCGAGGTTCGCGGTGTGGTCGACTCCATCACCCCCGAATCCCGACGGCGAATTCTTCGACGAACCGGCCAACGGTTACCGATTGCAGTACCAGCGCCCAGTCGGCGAGGGTGTCGCCCGAGTCGTGATCGGTATGCGTCCCGGCGCAACCAGCTCGCAATGACCGACCCCGAATGGATCAGCCGCCCAGAATCTCGGCCAGACGCCGGATGGCGAACTCGTAGCCGCGGATGCCGTAGCCGACGATGATCCCGGCCGCAAGCGGCGAGACGTAGGAGTGATGCCGGAAGGCTTCGCGCTTGTGCACGTTGCTGATGTGCACCTCCATGATCGGCACCTCGGGGATCACCAGCGCATCGGCCAGCGCCACCGACGTGTGGGTCCAGCCCGCCGGATTGATCACGATGCCCGACACCTGACCGCGCGCCTGGTGGATCCAGTCGATCATCTCGCCCTCATGGTTGGTTTGCGCGGCCCGTAAACCGAAACCTACGTCGGCGGCCGTGCGCTCGGCGAGGGCGACGACGTCGGCGAGGGTGTCGGCGCCGTAGATGTCCGGTTGCCGCAAGCCGAGGGTGTTGAGGTTGGGCCCGTTGAGCAGCAGGATCGGCAGTCGTTGCGCGTCAGAGGCGGAATCGGTCGGCATGAGCGTCAGCCTAGTGCGGTCTCGGCGCGCACAGGCCACCCACTACCATCACTCTTTGTGCCAGCAGCGTCGACGGTCGGGCGAGCGAAGCTCGTAGCAATCATCACGGGCCTGCTCGGCCTCTTTCTCGCGCTCGCGACACCGTTCATGCCGGTCAACCAGACCACCGCGCAGATCACCTGGCCGCAGGACGGTCAGATCAATTCGGTCACCGCACCCCTGATCAGCTACGTCCCGATCGACCTCGACGTCCGTGTGCCGTGTTCGGCGGTCGGTGAACTGCGCGGCGGACAGTCGGTGCTGCTGTCGACGACTCCCAAGGGGGCCGAGAAGTCACCCGAACGTGGCCTGTTCATCCGTAAGACCGGCGCCGCAACCGATCCGGCCGACAAGCAGACCGTCGAGGTCGTCAATCGCAACGTGCCGCTGGTGTCGGCGACCATCGCGCAGATCGACACCCAGCGCTGCCGCGACATCGTCGTACACGCCGACACCGACGAGGTGACCGCCGAATTCGTCGGGATGACCAACGATAAGGGCGAGTCACTGTCGGGCACGACCGGCGACCGCGACCTCTACACCTCCGATCAGCGCCCGCAGGTCACCGGCCTGTTCACCGATCTGACCGGGCCGGCCGCGTCGCTACCCGGACTGCACGCCCACGTCACCATCGACTCCCGCTACACCTCCACGCCGACGATCCTCAAGTGGCTGGTCCTCGTCGTCGGCATCGTGTGCACCCTGGTGTCGTTGATGGCTCTGGCCGCGCTGGATTCGACCGACGAGCGCAAGCACCGTCGTATCTTCCCCGCCCGCTGGTGGCGCCTCAACGTTCGCGACTACGTGGTGTTGATCGCGCTGCTGGTGTGGCATGTCATCGGGCCCAACACCTCCGACGACGGCTATCTGATGACGATGGCCCGCGTCGCGCAGAACAGTGAGTACACCGCCAACTACTTCCGCTGGTATGGCGCTCCCGAGGCGCCCTTCGGCTGGTACTACGAAGCCTTCGGCCTGCTCAGTCACGTGTCGGTGGCCAGTCCGTGGATGCGATTGCCGGCCCTGCTGTGCGGCGTGGTGTCGTGGTTGATCATCAGCCACGAGGTGCTGCCGCGGTTGGGCCGAGCGGCCATCACCCGGCCCGGCGTCGCCTGGACCGCGGCCTTCGTGTTCCTTGCGTCGTGGTTCCCGTTCAACAACGGTCTTCGTCCCGAACCCATCATCTGTCTCGGCGCGCTGCTCACCTGGTGCTCGGTCGAGCGATCGGTTGCGACAGGCCGGCTGCTGCCCGCGGCGCTGGCCTGTGTCTTCGGCGCATTCAGCCTTGCCGCCGGACCGACCGGATTGCTGGCCGTCGCCGCGTTGATCGCCGGCGCCCGACCGATGATCCTTGCGCTCATCAAGCGGGCCCGGGTGATCGGCAACGGGTGGCGATCATTCCTTGCGTTACTCGCCCCGATACTCGCGGCCGGAACCTTCGTCATCTTCGTGGTCTTCTCAAACCTGACGCTGCGTTCCTTCCTGGATTCGTCGAAGATGAAGTCGACAATCGGGCCGTCCCTGCACTGGTACAACGAGATAGACCGCTACTCTTCACTTTTCGCGTTCTCCGCGGACGGTTCCATCGCCCGGCGCTTCGCCGTGCTGGCGATGATTCTCGGGATGGTGGTCTCGGCGGCGGTACTGATCCGCAAGTCTCGCATCCCCGGAACCGCGATCGGCCCGACCCGACGAATCGTCGGAATCACGTTTGCGTCGTTGGTCTTCCTGATGTTCACACCCACTAAGTGGACCCACCACTTCGGCGTGTTCGCCGGTCTCGCAGCGGCATTGGCCGCCATCGCCGCGATCGCCGCCAGCCAGAGCGCGATGCATTCCCGCCGCAACCGCACGCTGTACGCGTCGCTTGTGCTCTTCATCGTCGGACTGGCGTTCGCCGGCCCCAACTCGTACTACTACTCCTCGGCGTGGGGGATGCCGTGGGGCGTGGGCCAGCCGACCATCGTCGTGCGCCTGGGCACGTTGTTCCTGGCGATCGCACTGCTGTTGTTGTTGCTGGCGTTGTGGTTCCACTTCCGTGAACCGTTCTCCGACGCCGATCCCGACGCCGGGCCAGGCGAGGGGCGGGAGCGCGAGAAGTATCCCTGGTATCGGCGCACCTGGCACCGTCTCGCCGGGGCTCCGCTGGCCTGGGTGGCCGCACTGGTAGTGGTCTTTGAACTGGTCACCGCCGCATTTGCCGGTATCCACCAGAGTGATTCATACTCGGTACCCCGATCCAATCTGGAGGCGTTGGCGGGCAGGCAATGCGGCATGGCCGACAAGATCTGGGTGGAGGAGAACCCCAGCAACGACGAATTGTCGCCGGTCGACAAAACACTCACCGATCCACTCGCCGGACCCGCGACCCAGCCGGCGTCGTCGACGGAGCCGGCGACGAGCGGCTTCGGCCCCGGTGCCGTACCCGAGAAGCTCGACACCACAACCCCTGCGGGCGCACTCGGAGTGCTCGCCGGTGACGCCGCGGCCGACCCCGATGTGTTGATCGCCAACGCCGGTGGCACCGGTGGTGGTGAGGACACCACACCGGGTGTCAATGGCAGCCACGCCGCGCTACCCTTCGAACTCGATCCGTCGAAAACGCCTGTGCTGGGCAGCTATTCGAAGGATGACCAGGCCCCAGCACACCTGACCTCGGGCTGGTACGCACTGCCGACGGACTATCGGGATCGCCCGCTGGTGACCTTCTCCATCGCCGGTCAGTTCGACAATCCGCAGGATCTGGTACTGGAGTACACCACCGGCAAGATCGGCTCGACCACCGGCGATGGCGACCTGTCGGCGAACGGATCGGTGAACATGATCGACCCCGGACCCATGCCGTCGTGGCGTAATGTGCGGGTGCCCACCGCGGATCTGCCCGGCAACATCACCGCGGTCCGCATTGTCGCCACCGACGACAATCTCGCCTTGGATCGCTACATCATCGTCACCCCGCCGCGGCTGCCAAAGATGCGGACGCTGCAGGACGTCGTCGGGTCCACCGCCCCGGTGCACGTCGACTGGACCTCAGGGTTGGTGTTTCCGTGCCAGCGGCCGTTCACCCACCACGACGGTGTCGCCGAACTACCGCAGTGGCGCATCAAGCCCGGCGCAGACCTGTCCGCGGCAGTCTCGGCATGGCAGGACGCCTTCGGCGGTGGCCCGATCGGCTGGGAACAGGTGCTGCTCGAACCGACTGCCCTGGCAACGTATCTGAGGGGTGACGTCGGCCGGGACTGGGGCTCCCTGGAGAGACTGGTCCCCTACGATAACGTGACCCGCCACGCCGAGATCACCACCGGCACCGCCACCCGCAGCGGATTCTGGGCTCCGGCGCCGATCCGGCACTGAGGTCGCCGTCAGAGCCCTACCCCGATGGTCGAGGTGCGAACCGCATGCGGCGAGCCTCGAGAACCGGCGAGATAACAAGCCTCCCAAGCGCATCAACAGCAGAACAACCGAAACCCACCCTTATCACACTCCATCGACAGAAACGTCGACGGCGAACGACGTTGTCCACAAGCAGAATTGATCAAATCGCCCCCTCGCATCGAACACACTGGCGGCCTAGAGGATTAGCCGACACCAACCTACTCGGCCAAACCGACCAACGGGCTGTTGTGGACGTGGTCGGCAGACAACCCGGCGCTCGGCGGCGAGTTGCAGAACATGGGTGCCATCATCGAAGGCACCGCGACAATGCTCAAAGGAGCCCACCCGATGGTCGAGGAGTCGTGCCCGTGGCCCGGAAGCCTGTCGGCACAAGGGGTCTCGAGGATCGTCGCTGGCGCTCCTCGGCACCTCGACCAACCTCAACCATCGATCTAAGTGAGCGCTGTCGGCGAACTGGTGAGCGCTGTCGGTGAACTGGTGAGCGCTGTCGGTGAACTGGTGAGCGCTGTCGGTGAACTGGTGAGCGCTGTCGGCGCGGTGGTGGGCGCTGTCGGCGTCAGTTCATGATGGCGCGCATGGGTCCCGGCGTCCAGAGACCGGTGTGGGTGTCCTGGGTGACGACGAGATCGGCGGGCGTCTGATCCACCAGCGGGGTGAGCCGCTGCAGGCTGCCCCAATCCTTGGCCCACGAGTTGCGCAGGTAGGACGGGAGCACCGTCGCCGACAGGTCGTTGTCGACCATGCCGAGCGGACCGCCGTAGTTGCCGGCCATCCAGTTGCGTGAGTTGACCCGTTCGCCGTCGGCGTCGGGGGTGATTCGCCACTTCGGGATCTCCCAGATCCCGTTGTGCACCTCGGCCGGCCGCTGGCAGGGGAATGCCAGGGCGACCTCCCAGTCGAGCAGAGTCGGATCCTGGCTGCCGACAAGGTCGTTCAGTGTCACCATCGGGGTCACCCGCGGCGGGGTCACCGCGAGCCAACCCGAGGGATCCGAGGACGCGTCGGCGGCGACCACGCGCACGACACTCGCCCGTGGCGGCGCCTTGTCGAGCGGGAACCGCATATTGCGCCACGCGGGGTCAGTGGCAATCCCGAGCGGGACCTGGGAGGCAACCGTCGTCACCGAGCCATCGGGCTCGACACGGCCGAACTCAAGCCGCAGCTCCGGACCCGGATGGGTCACCGCGAGGTCGTCGACGTAGCCCACGGTGCCCGCCACCGACATCGTCACCAGCGGTGCATCTGGGCTGCGCTTGGGCAGCTGATACCACTCGGAGGTCAGCGAGGCGCGGCTGCCCGGGGCACCGTAGCTGCCGAGCACCGGTACCTTGGCCGGGTCGAGACCGAAGGGCAGCTTTACCGACGAGCCGTTGACACCCTTCCTAGCGGTGGTTCCACCTGCGGTATCGGCTGTGCCGCTGGAGTTCTCGCCGGTGTCGGTGGTCGCGTTGGGGTCAGTCTGGGTAGGGTTCTGCTGGTCGGAGTCGGCGTCGTTGTCGTCGTCGTAGGTGGTCTGTAGGTCCGTCGCCACCCCGTTGGGGGTGAATCCGACCATGCCCCTGCCCGCCAGCGCCGCACCCGGCGACGAGCTCTCTTGTCCGGCAACTCGCGCCGGGGAGAGCAAGCCCTTGTTGGGGTCGGCTTCGACGAGGACCGCATCGGCCAGCGCGCACGGGTTGCCACGCAGGGCGTTGACGTTGGAACTCGCCCACGACCACGAACCGCGTTGGGTCTGAATTGCTTTGGCGAAGGAAATCATGTTGAACACGAGCACGATCGCGACCACGATCGCCAGGGAGTAGGTGGGCATCCGGCCGAGGAATCCGCGGACCCCGGAACTCGGCTCGACGATCGGCTCACCCAGTTGGGCGCGGCGATCGTCGCGGAAATACTGCCAGGCGCCGACCAAGGTGATGATGACGGCGATCAGCAGAATCGGTTGGTAGAGCTTGATTCCGGCCACATTCGGGGTGTCGTCGCCCCACGGGATGCCGTAACTGCCGACGTACCACCATTGGTTGCGGCCGGTGAAGACGACAGCGAGTACGTAGGTGGCCGCCGCGGCGATGAAGGTCCGATTGCATCGTCGGCGGATCACCTGCGGAGAGATGAACGCTGTCGCCGCGGCGACGAGCACACCGGTCAACGTGGCGAACGCACCAAACTGATGCGTGGCCTTGGTTGGCGAGAAGGCCAGCACCCCAACGGCTCCGGCGAGGATCGCGACGATCCGCCACAGCGGCGCGGTGGCGATGCCGGGCACTCGGCGCCTACTCAACAGCACCAGCACGATCAGGATGACCGCGAAGAGCGTCATGAAGATCCCGATTCGGCGGGCAATCGAGCCGTCGGTGGTGGGGTTCTGCAGGATGTAGTACCGCATCGCCTCGGTCCACCACTTGTTGGTGGGTCCGACGATCCCCTGCACCTTGACGCCCTCGAGAATGGACGCGAGGGGCTGGTCGGCGAAGATTTCGTAGAGCACCAGTAGCCCCGAGGCGAGGATCGGGGTCAGCGTCGGGAACCAGCCGTCGCGTCGAATCCGCACGCGCAACCGGACGACAATCGGTCGCAGCGCCGCGATCAGGGCGACCGCCGCGATGGCACCGGCCGGGTGGACGGTCAGCGTGAAGGCCGCGACGACGATCGCCAGGGTCAGCGGGGAGAGACGGCCGGTCGCCACCGCACGCTCCACCAGCAACCATGTGGCGAGGATGCCGACGGCGAGAAAGGGTTCCACACGGAGACCATTGTTGAAGGCCAACCACACAGCGAGGAAGGCGAAGGCACCGGCCCAGCGGGCCGCACGCGAATTTCGGACTGCGCTGCCGATCCGGCCGAACGCCCCGCGCGAGAGCATGAACCAGCACAGGACGCCGAAGATCAACGGCAGCAGCCGAAGCCACGGGGTGGCGGTGCTGACCTGCATCCACAGCGCGAGATACTGGTAGTGCCAGCCGAACGGGTCCTGCGGCACACCGAAATACCGGTAGTAGTTGTCGAGGTAGCCTGCGCCGGGCGCGATCCGGCCGACGGTGACCTGGTATCCGTCGTCGGCGGTATTGCCGCCGACGAATAGCCAGATGATCAGCACGGCGACGACCAGCGTGTCCAGGACGCTGACGTGCCACCACGGCTTGCGGCCGGGCGGCAGCGCGGGTGCGTCCTCGTCGTCCCCCCGGGGCCGCTTCATCCGCCCCGGGAGCAGGCGGCGCCGTCTGCGTCCGTCCTGGGTGTCGAGGACCGCCAGCGCGATCATCGAGGCGATGGTCGCGACGATACCGACCAGCGCCGCAGCGAGTTTCAGTGTCGTGGGGCTCGACACGAAGCGGGTGTCGACGGTCGAGGAGTACGACAGTCCCGCGGTGTCGACGGTGGAGGGCAGGTCGGTGTAGACACCGATGATCTGCGGGCGCGCGTTGGGATCGGCGAGGCGGAACGAGGTCGATGCGCCGTCGGCGGCCGAAAAGCCCTGGGTCTCACCGCGGATACCGGAGGTGTCGGCGTGGATGACGATCGTGCAGTCCGGAGTGCTCTGCGCCTGCACCCGGGGGACGTTGAGCAGAACGGCGTTTCGTTGGGCGACCAGCAATCGGTCGGTGGTCGCGCGAACGAACAGTCCCACCTTGCCCGCTTCGGCCCCGTTCTCCGGGACTGTGCTGACAAGCACTCCGCCCCGGGCCGGCAGGTCGGCGGCGAGCCGGCACGGAACGCTCAGGTCGAGGTTGGTCGGCGTGTAGGAGACGTTGGGCGCCACGATGTTCTCGACGCCGGAGGCGTTCTGTGCGGTCGGCTGGGGCCACTTGATCTGCACCTTGGTGTAGGTGACCGGCAGCACCGCCATCGCGAGCGCCAGCACGATACCGATCAGGCCGGCGACGACCGCGACGATCCGTGCGATGCGGATCCGGCGGCTACGGCCGGCGGGCTCGGTGGGCGCGGGTGTCGTGGTGGTCTCAGTCATTCCCGCTCACCACCCTGATCGCCCCGCTCCTGCTCCATCCCCATTCCGTCGTGTCGCCCGTGCGCACCGTCGCCGGTCGCGCATCGGGCACCAACGGTGTCAGTTGTTGCAGCGCACCCCAATCCCGATACCAGTCACCCTGCAGATACGTCGCCATCGTGCTCGCCGAGGTCAACGCGTCGGCGGTGGTGAGGATGCCGCCACCGGAGGTCGCCGACTGCCACGACTTGGATTTGGAGAACGTCGTGGTGCGATCGGGGGTGATCCGCCACTGCGGGATCTGGCTGATCCCATTGGTCACGGCGATCGGGTGCTGGCACGGGAACTGGCTGCCGACCGACAGATCCAGCAACACCGGCGCGGTGGAACCGACGAGATTCTGCAGCGTCTCCAGCCGCGGCGCGCGCGGCGGGGTGAACGCCAGCCACTGATCGTTGGCGAGATTGTCGTCGACGGCCACGATCCGCATCGCGGTGGCGCCCGCAGGCACCGACGACATCGGGATACGCAGGTTGCGCCACGGACGGTTGGGACGGTCCGGTCCGGGATCGAGCGGCACGACCGGTGGCCCGATCTGCCGGAAATCACCGGAGGCACTCGCGGTTCCGAATTCGACGGTCAACGAGCGGCCGGGGGTGATGACCCCGTCCTGATCGACGGAGAGCACCGGCCCCGCCGCGGAGATGACGATCAGCGGCGAGGCGGTGCGCGCCGGTAGCGCGTACGGCAGCGAGGTCAGGGTCGCGGTGCCGTTGTCGTGGCCGTAGCTGCCCATGACCGGGGTGCGGGCCGGATCGAGGCCGAACGGCAGTGCCGCGGTGGAGCCGTTGACACCCTTGGGGCCCACTCCGCCGGTGGTGCCCGGTTGCGCACCGGTGACCACGAACGGCCGGGACGGATCGGCGCCGGTGTTGATGGTGCCCGCGCTCACCGTCGTCGAGTCGGGTGTGAGATCCCCGGCAACGCCGTTGGGGTCGAAGCCCTCGGACTTCCCGGCAAGTGCCCGGGAGATGTCTGCGGTCCCGATCGGTCGCAGCGCACCGGTGTTCGGGTCGGGTTCGACGAGGACCTGATCGGCCATTCCGCACGGATTGCCGGTGAGCGCACGCAAGTTGGCGCTGGCGGTGGTGTACGAATCCGACCGGGCGACAGCGGCCTTGGCGAACAGCAACAACTCGATGAGCACCACCATCGTCGCGATGATCGCCATCGGCGAGGAGGCGATCGCAGCCTTCACCCACCCCGGGGTGCGCGAGTTCTCCCGCATTCGACCGCGTTCGGCGTCGACGTCGATGCGCAGATGGAACCAGACCGCGGCGGCGAGCGCGAGCACGGTGAGCACCAGGAAGATGCTCGAGAGTTGCTGACCTTTCAGTACCGGGGCTTTGTCGAACCACGAGATACCGAAGTCGTAGGCCCAGCCCCAGGCGTTCTGGCCGGCGGCGGCGACCGCGCAGGCGAACAGCAGGCCGGCGATGTACACGCAGAGGTTGCGGGGTGAGCGGCGTGCCGATTCGGCCACGGCCACCGCGGCGACGGCGGCCAGTGCGGCCGCGACTCCTGCGTACACACCGAACTGCATCGTCCATTTGGTGGGAGTAAACGACAGCAGCAGCATCGACAGCCCGAAGGCGCCGATCAGGCGCCACACCGGCGCCGGGTCGACGCCACGAACATGCTTGCGGCGCAACATGACAGCGATGGTGACAAAGACCGCGGCGAGCAGCAGCACAACCGGGACGCGGCGTACGAGGGTGCCGTCCTGGCTGCTGAGCGTCAGGTAGTAGTAGCGCAGGAATTCCTGATACCACGACAGCACCGGACCGACGGTGTAGCGCACCCGGATCGCCTCGGCGACGGCGGCCAGCGTCTGGTCGCGGAAGACGATGATGACGACCACTCCGGCCATCGCCGCGACCGGGGCGAGCGTCGCGAGCAGACCGTGTTCTGCGGCGCGACGGCGCACGTTGCGCAGCATCGGCCGCGACCCGGCCACCAGGATCGCGACCGCGATGAGTCCCTGCGGTGCGGCCGCGAGGGTCATCCCGGCGGCCAGGGTGGCGCCGAGGGCCGGCAACATCCGGCGGGTGGCGATCGCCTGCTCCACACCCCACCAGGTCAGCAGCGAGCCGAGCACGATGATCGGTTCGGAGCGCAGGCCGCTGTCGAGCGGCATCCAGAACGCGACGAACACCGCTGCGGCGGTGAACATCGCCCACTGTGAGCGGCGCACCGCGCCACCAAGTCGCGGCAGCAGCACCCGGCTCAGGATGAACCAGCCGAGCAGCCCGGCGACGAGCGCGGGCAGGCGCATCCAGATGCCCGCCGTCGAGATCTGCGACCAGTGCGCGAGCAATGAGTAGTACCAGTCGAAAGGCGCTTCGGGAATCCCGTAGAAGCGGTAGTAGTCGGCGAGGTATCCGGCGTCGACGCTGTTGCGGCCCATCTCCAGGACGTAGCCGTCGTCGGGGCTGCCTGCCCCCAGGAAGTGCCATACGACCAGCACCGCGGTGACCGCGAGATCGACCGCACGCGGCATCAGTAGTCGGCGGACGTCGGGCAGGCCGATGCGTCGGTGATAGCCACCGAGGATGTCGAGGGCCGCGACGGCGACGGCCGCGACGAGTGCGGCGATCACGCCGAGGATCATCACGGCCAGCTTGATCGCCGACGGGGTGGTGTCGAAGCGGTTGTCGACGGTGATACGGGCGGACATGCCCGATGTCGAGTTCAGGTCGGTGAACAGTCCCGCGACCTGGGGCTGGTCGGCGGCTTCGGCGGTGCCCTGCGCGGCGGGTCCCGGCGTTCCGACGAAGCGTGCATGGGTGATACCGCCGGTGCCGGTCCGCGACACCCACACGTGCAGGCGTTGGCAGGTGGCGAGTTGTTCGGGCGTCGCGCTCGCCAGCTGGAAGTTTCGCACCGCGGCCGTCACACCGCCGGAGCCTGCGGTGATGAACAGACCGGAATCGGTGGCCTTCTGCGCGCTGCGCGGCATCGTCGACACGACGACAATCGATCGGGTCCCCGCTGTTCCGGCGGCATCGGCCAACACCCGGCAGTCGACGGTCACATCCAGGCTCGACGGCGTCTGCGCGACCAGTGGCGCGGTCACCGACAACGACTGCGGTTGCGGCCACGTGATGCCCGCGGTGTGGACGGTAACCGGCAGGAACGGAGTCAGGGCGGCGGCGACGACGGCGATCAGCCCGGCCGCCACGGCGACAATCGACCATGTGCGCGGATTCGACGGGATGGCCATCCCACCGATGTGCAGGGTGCGTCGATCCCCACGCCGATCGGGCGTGGTGGACGTCGGCGTCGCGGGCTCAGTCATCTCAGACCGACACAGTAGTGGACTCTCACTGAGAGCCGTCTCAGTAGTCGGAGTCGCGGTACGGGATCGGACTCGAGTCGTCCTCGCCCAGGCCACTAAATATTCCGGTCCGGAAAACGCGCATCCGCCAGCTGCCTGCGGATTCTCTATTTTCAATACGGAATCCGATTGAACGCATACTGTCGACCGGTTTGGCTGAAGCGTCGGCATCGGCCGGCGTCGGCGACGGGCCGCGTCGTCGACCACTCTCATGCGAGAAGGGTTCGTCCATGACACTCATCGGTCGAAGGATCATCATCACGTGCTCGGCGTTGTTTCTCGGTGCACTCGCAGCGGGTATGGCGGCGCCGGCCGCATCCGCATTCACCGTCTCACCGTACGGGAACGGCGCATTGGTCACCCTGACCCCGGGCGAGGCCGCCGCCGTACACAACGCACATGTGGGCGGCGCTGTGGATGCGGTCACCCCGGGGTTCGGTCACAGCTCGTCGAGCGGCCGTACCGTCGGCCAGTCCATCGAGTTCCAGACCGGAGTTTCGGCCAGGTACGACCGGCCGCTCTATGCAGCAGCATGGGGCGACCCGGCGAGCCCCTCCTGGGTAATCGGCACTCGGCGGTGAAGTGAGGCGACGCGGTGACCGAACACCGACTCCCCAGCGGGTCACATAGCATGGGGGATCGTGCCCGTGACCGCGTCGTCTCCCGCGCCTGATCAGTGTCGGCCAACGGGGTCGCCCTCGGTCGGTTCCACGCCCATCACGGTGATCGCCGTCATCGCGGGTGTCGTAGGGGCGGTGCTATGCGCTATCACACCGCTGCTGCCGGTGAGCGCGACGCAGGCGTCCTTCGATTGGCCGCAGCGCCCGGTGAGCACGGCAGCGATGACGCCGTCGGTGACGGCACCACTGATCGCGCAGACGGCCGAGTCTTTTGACGTCACGATCGACTGCGCGGTGTTGCGCGGCCTGCCCGCCGCGGGCGGCGTGGTGCTCGCGACGATGCCGACGGCCGCACCCGATTCAAAGGCCAAGGCCCTGTATGTGACGGCAAGCGGGGATGCGGTGTCGGTGACCTTCCGCAACGTGATGGCCTCGTCGATCCCGCGCAGCGAACTGGCCCGGTGTGCGCGGCTTCATGTGTTCTCCTCGGCGACCGCGACGGGAGCGCAGTTCGCCGGGCCGGGCGGTGCACATGTCGTCGGCAATTCGGCCGGCGATCTCGGCGCGGACGCTCGGCCTCAGATCGACGGGATGTTCACCGATCTGTCCGCTGCGCAGGTGCTGGCCGCCGGGTCGGGGTTGCGGGCGCACGTGCAGATCGACACTCGGTACGAGAGCACGCCGTCGGTACTGAAGCTACTAGTGATGATCCTTGCGGTGCTGTGCGTCGTGGTGTCGCTTTGGGCGTTGTTCTGGCTGGACCGGCTCGGCGGATATCGCAGGCGGGTCGGTGCACGCACCCGATGGACGCAGCGGCTGCGCCCGCGGCCGACCGATCTCGTGGTGACCGCGGTGATGGGCGTGTGGACGTTGTTGGGTGCGGGGACACCCGACGACGGTTACATCCTGAACATGGGGCGCACCGCGGGTTCGTTCGGTTACCTCTCGGATTACTACCGCTTCTACGGGATCCCGGAGGCGCCGTTCGACTGGTACTACGCCTTCCTGGCGCACTGGTCGACGGTCTCACCTGCACTGTTGTGGATGTTGGTGCCACAACTCGCTGCGGGACTGGCGAGTTGGTTCGTCCTGAGTCGAGTGTTGTTGCCGCGACTCGGTGGCGCGCTCAGCCGTTCGCAGTGGGCGATGTGGTCGGCGGCGTTGGTCTTCGCAGCGTTCTGGCTGCCGTTCTGCAGTGGACTTCGCAGCGAGTCGGTGATCGTCCTGGGATCGCTGGTGACCTGGTGGGCCGCCGAGAAAGCCATCGCCACACGGGCCCTGCTCCCGGCCGCCCTTGCCGCGATCGCCGCCGGGTTCACCCTCGCACTGGCCCCGCAGGGTCTCATCGGGGTGGCCGTCCTGATCGTCGCAGCACGGCCACTGCTGCACATCCTGCTGGACCGGCGGCGCGCGGAGGGTCTGGCACCGTTGGTCGCACCGATCGTCGCGGCCGGGGTGCTGGTGCTCATCGTCGTCTTCCGTGATCAGACACTGGCGACGGTGATCGAGGCGATCAAGGTCCGGTACGTGACCGGGCCGGTGATCGACTGGAATCAAGAGTATCTGCGCTACTACTTCTTGACGGTGAACACCAAGGACGGCGCCCTGACGCGGAGAGTGCCGGTGCTGTTGTTGCTGGCGGCGTTGATCGTCACGGTGGCGGTCATGTTGCGGCGCAGCCGGATCAGTGGGGTGGCACCGGGCCCCGCGTGGCGGTTGATCGGTGCCGTCGGGGTGAGCTTGTTGTTGCTGGCGTTCACCCCGACCAAGTGGACCATCCAGTTCGGGATCTTCGCCGGTCTCGGTGCGGCGCTGGCCGCCACCGCGACGGTGGCGGTGGCCCAGTCGGCGGGGCGCTCCACGCGCAACCTGACTGTGTTCGTCTCCGGATTGTTCTTCGCGCTCGCTGCGGCGATGGCCGGCAAGAACGCCTGGCCTTATGCCTACGAGTACGGCATCTCGTGGTTCGATCGAGCGCCGGTGGTGGCCGGTATCGGAGTGTCGACGATCTTCTTGGCACTCGCGGTTGTCGCCGCGGCACTTGCAGTGTGGCAACACCTGCGCCTGGATTACGTCGCCAATCGCGGACTCGCGCACGGCAACGGGCATAGCCGCGCCGATCGCCGGCGCATGGTTGTCGCGTCGTCGCCGATCGCGATCATCGCGGCGTTGATGGTGATTTCCGAAGTTCTGGTGTTCGCCAAAGCGGCGGCCGTCCGGTATCCCGCCTTCACGGTGTTCGGCGAGAATCTGAACACGCTGCGCGGCAACAGTTGTGGCATGGCCGACAAGGTTCTGGTGGAGTCGGACCCCAACGCGAACATGTTGCGCCCGACGGGCGGTGAGACGGCATCGGCGGCGTTGTCGGGCACGCGATCCGGTGCGACGTCGATCGGATTCACCCCCGACGGTGTTCCCGATGATCTCTCGCCCAAACCCGGCAGTGCTCGTCCCGGTCAGATGAATGTGGCCGCATCCTTCTCCCAGCCGTTCGCCATCACCGGCGGGCTCGGAGCGGGGACCACCGGCGGGCGCGGACCGCGGACCGTCAACGGCTCCACCGCGGCCCTCCCGTACGGCCTCGATCCCGCGACGACGCCGGTGCTCGGCAGCTACGGCTACACCGGCGAGGCCCGGCTGACCACCGACTGGTACGACCTACCGGCGCGCAATTCGACTCCGCTGCTGGTGTTCTCGGCCGCCGGATCTGTGGCGAGCATCGACATGTTCGGGGTGTACATCTTCGGCCGGCAGGTGGTGGTGCAGTTCGGCAGGCCGGGACCAGACGGCTCCTTCGAGCAGGTGGGCCCCGACGTGCTGCCGATCGATCCCGGGCCGGTGATCGCGAATCGGCCGTGGCGCAATCTCCGGGTGCCGATGGCGGCGGCACCGCCGGCGGCCACGGTGATGCGGCTGTCATTGCTCGACGACAATCTCGGCGAGGATCAGTTTTTGGTGATCACCCCACCGAGGGCGCCGAAACTGGCAACGCTACAAGCGGTTGTCGGTTCCGATGCGCCGACGCTGATCGACTTCAGTGTGGCCGCCCACTTCCCGTGCCAGCAGCCGTTGCAGGTCACCCACGGGGTTGCGCAGGTGCCACGATGGCGCATCCAACCCGACTTCGTGACCGCGAACTCGCAGTCGAAGACCTGGGAAGCCGGCGACGACGGTGGTCTCCTGGCGATTTCGGAGGGCACGACGTCGGCGCAGACGGTGCCGACATATCTGTCCGGCGACTGGTACCAGGGCTGGGGAGCACTGGAAATACTCACGCCGCTCGCCGCAGGCGCCCCCACCGCTGCGCTGACCGTCGGCACGAGCTCTCGATGGGGCTGGGCTCGAACGGGATCGATCAGGGTGGAGTCGTCGGATGACCAGTGACGGGCGGCAGGCCGATGTCGTCGAAGGCACGCGAGCGATGACGACGTGGGGTTGTGGGACACGGCCCGGTGGTCGCGGCGTGCGGATCGCCGCAGCGGTCACCGGACTCCTGGGCTTTCTGCTCGCGCTCCTCACCCCGCTACTGCCGGTGAATCAGTCCACAGCCGAAATGAACTGGCCGCAGGGGTCGGCGGTCGGCAACGTCGCCGCGCCGCTGGTGGCCTTCGTCCCGATCGACATGGACGTCGCGGTGCCGTGCTCGCTGGCCGCCGAGTTGCCGGCGTCGGGCGGGATGTTGCTCTCGACACTGCCCGGGGGCGGGCAGCAGGCGTCGGCGCGTGCGTTGTTCATCCGGGCGACCCCCGATGCCCTGGTGGTCACCGACCGCGATGTGGTCCTGCTGAGCACACCGCGTGTGGCTGCGCAGTCGAATCCGAACTGCCGCATCCTCTTCCATGCCGATGGCACCGGTGTCTCGGCGCGGTTCGCCGATGGTCGCGGGTCGGCGTCATCGGCACCGACCTTGCCCGGCGACGGCCAGCACTCCTTCTCGGTACCCGATCAGCAGATGCGCCCGCAGATCGTCGGCGTCTACACCGATCTCCCCTCGACGGTATCCCGCGATGGTCTGCATCTGCACGCCACCATCGACACCCGGTACGTCAACTCCCCGACCACGATCAAGATCATCGCCATCGTCGCGGGGATCGCGATGACGATCGCGTCGTTGGTGCTGCTGGGCGTTCTCGACCATCGGGATGGCCGCAGGCACAAGCGTTTTCTGCCCTCGGGCTGGTGGACAATCCGGGCACCCGATGTCGTGGTGTTCGTGATCCTGGCGTTCTGGTGGATCGCCGGCGCCAACACCTCCGACGACGGCTACAACTTCATCGTCGGTCGGATCACCAGCGCCGCAGGGTATGCCGACAACTACTTCCGCTACTTCGGCGTACCGCAGGACCCGTTCGGCTGGCACTTCCAGGTCATCGCCGCGATGACCCACGTCAGTCTGGCCGCGCCGTGGATGCGATTGCCCGCGTTCGCCCTCGGCCTGCTCGGTTGGTGGTTGATCTCACGCGAGGTGATTCCGCGGCTGGGGCGCGCGGTGCGTCACAGCACCCCTGCGGTGTGGTCGGCGGCCTTCGTCTATCTGGCCATCTGGTTGCCGTACAACAACGGCCTGCGCCCCGAACCCGGCGAGGCGGTGGGCGCGCTGCTGACGTGGTGTTGTGTCGAGCGTGCGATCGCTACGCGACGGTTGGTGCCGTACGCGGTCGCGGTAGTCGCCGCGGCGTTCACCCTGGCACTCGCGCCCGGTGGGCTGATGGCGGTGGCGGCTCTACTCGCCGGCGTCCGGCCGATGGTGAAGGCCGTGGTAACCCGACGGCGCCGTGACGGTCTGGTGCCCATGCTGGCGCCACTCCTCGCCGCGGGCACCGCGGTGCTGTTCGAGATATTCGCCACGCAGCCACTGATGCCGCTGCTCGTCGGTAATCAGGTCGCCACCGATGTCGGCCCGACTCTGCAATGGTGGGAGGAGCCGGTCCGCTACTACTACCTGATCCTGCCCACCGCCGACGGAACCTTGACCAGGCGCTTCGGCATTCTGGTGATGATCCTGTGCCTGGTCGTCGTGCTCTTACGACTGTTACGCAGTGCTCACCCGAACGGCATTGCCCGCGCACCGATCTGGCGACTGATCGCGGTGACCCTTGGCACCATGTTCTTCATCTCGTTCACACCCACCAAGTGGACCCACCACCTCGGTGTGTACGCCGGCATCGCCGGCGGTCTGGCCGCCGCGGCCGGGGCCATGATGGCACCGGCCATCCTGCGGTCGCGCCGCAACCGAAGCTTCTTCGCCGCAGCGCTTCTCGCGGTGACCGGCGTTTCTTTCACCGGAACCAATGGATGGTGGTTCGTCGGTAGTTACGGCGTCCCGTGGTGGGATCGGTCGCCGTCGCTGGGTGGCGTGCAGTTCGGCTGGGTGATCCTGGCCCTCGCGGTGATCACCGCGGCGGTCGGGCTGTGGTTCCACTTCCGCGACGACTACGTCGACGAGCCGACCCGCACCGGCCGCGCCCACCATTGGTACTCGCGGCTGACATTCTCCCCGCTACCGGTCATCTCGTGCTTGGTCATCGTGTTCACCGTCGCCACCTCCGCCAAGGGCGCCTACGCGCAGCGCGATTCGTTCTCCTGGCTCAACTCCAACATGCGCGCGCTCACCGGCAACTCGTGCGGCCTGGCCGAGGACGTACTCGTGGAGGCGGACCCGAACACCGGCCTGCTGCGCCCCGCTGCCGTCGACGGCCGTGCGGTACCCGACACCTCTGCCGCGCTGGCCGGCACCCCCACCGGAATTCCACCGAACGGATTCTCCCCCAACGGGATTCCGAATCAACTCAGTGTCGACACCACCGAGGACGACAGCGCGACGTCGGCGGCCAACAGCGCGCAATCGGGGGCCGGCGCCACCGAGTCTTCGTCGCCGGACGACTCCGCACAGGGCGGCACCGCCGGCGGTCAGGGCGCACGAGGTGTCAACGGGTCGACGGTGCAGTTGCCCTTCGGATTGAGCCCGTCGCAGACCCCGGTTCTGGGCACCTACGGGTCGCCGACCGGGACCGGAAGCCTGACCACGTCCTGGTATTCGATGCCGGCGCGGTCGGACGCCGCGCCGTTGTTGACGATCTCGGTCGCCGGATCGGTGCAGGCCACCGATGGGGTCGGCGTCGTCCATCCGGGCCAGCAGGTGATCGCCAGGTTCGGACGGCTCGGTGCCGACGGACGTGTGATCCCACTGGGAACGATGACGCCGCTTGATGTCAGTGAGGCACCGACCTGGCGCAATCTGCGCTTCCCCCTCGCGAATTCGCCGACACGGGCCGATGTCGTGCGCATCGAGGTCCGCGACAACGCAACCGCGCCCGCCGAATGGGTGGCACTCACCCCGCCGCGGATCACCACCATGGCCACCCTTAACGACGTCGTCGGACGCACCGATCCGGTGTTCATCGACTGGCTGCCCGGTATGGTGTTTCCCTGCCAACAGCCGATGGCCGTACACGACGGTGTGCTGCAGGTTCCCAAGTGGCGGATCATGCCCGACGCCGAGGCGACCCGCAAGAACAGCCAGACCTGGATGGCCGGTACGGCCGGCGGGCCGCTCGGCATCACCGAGGCCATGCTCACCCCCACCCTGTTGCCGACGTATCTGCGCAACAACTGGGCGCGTGACTGGGGTGGCCTGCAACGATTCACCGAGATCGATCCGGCGCCACCGGCGAGGCTCGACCTCGGTACCGCCCGGAGGTCGGGACTGTACAACCCTGCGCCGATGCGATCGAGCGGGTACTGACCACCCAACGCTTCGAGGAGACGACGACGCAGCGTCATCCGATCGTTATCCACCATTTCGGTTGCGTGACACATGTCGGGCCATGCTTGGGCACACCCCGCCCCGGCCATAGCGTTGGGATATGACCAGATCCCCGCCGCCGGACTCGGCAGCGAGACTGCGTCCACCCTCACAACGATCGTGCAGGCGCGGCTCGGTGCGGTCAATCACCTGCACCTCACCCTCAAGCTGCGTAGCGGAACGTCCTCGGCGCGAACGTCATCGGCGTGCACGAGATGATCGATCGACAGGTCGAGCTGGTGCGTGGATACGCCGGCACCATCGCCATCCTCGGTGAATCAACGAAGGGCAGGGCCAAGGCGATCGAGGCGGACCGTGCGAGGAACGACCACTCGTTCGGACGTGACACCGCCGACGCGCACCTCGGCGCACGGATCCTCGTGATCGCGTCGGTCATCATCTCAACGACCGCGATGGCCGTGGGTTTCGTCGGTTCGATTCTGCTCGCCCTGGCCTTCGTCGGGTTCTTTGTTATCCTGGCCACAGGCACTGTGTTCGCACTGTCCCGGCTCTGAGCGTCACGTCGGAGTACCGGGGGTCGATCGATCTCCTCTGCCGGCACCCCGGATGTGAAGACAATCGCATCCCACCCGTCTGGCCGCACTTATCCGATATCAGCAACCGATGTCGAATACCCGCGGCCACGAGGCAGATGGACGTGATCGTCGATGACATCCCAGCCTGGTCCGATCGCAGCGGAGAGCGGCTTCACCCTCTTCGATGATCTGGAGCTTCACATGCAATTCGCACCGGTGTGTCGACTGCACGACGGTGCCGTCGCCGCGGTCGAACTCACTTTGCGCGGTCCCACCGGAACGCGCCTGGGGACCGCTCGCGCTCTGCGTCGCGCCGCCCGTCTGATGGAACAACATCAGGCTCTCGACCGCCGCAAGAACGAGTACGCGGCCACGCCCACGGCTCAATCGATCGCGAAGATCCTGCCGCTGCTGGTGCCGATGGATCTCGAACTCATCGACGGCCTCGACGACGACACCCGTGATCGGCTCGAACAGCAGGTGCTCGTCGTACTCCCCGAAGCCGTCGAACGCAGCCCCCAACGCACTCTGGCGCGTGTGGCCCAGGCTCGACGACAAGGCCGCATCGTCTGTGTCGACGGCCTGTGCAGCAGCGATCAGGCGGCGACGCTGCTGTCGCTCGTCGAACCCGACATCGTCATCACCGGCGCCGACCTACTCGACGCCGTCATCGCACCCGACGGCACCAACGCCGATCCGGCGCGGCTGGCCCACACCCTGGCCGCCCACACCGAGCGCTCCCACGCCGTCGTCATCGCCGACGGCGTCGACACCGAGGCCAAACGCGTCGCCGCGATGACCGTGGGAGCCTCGTTCGGGACAGGTGCGCTGTATCCGTCCGTAGAGTCACCGGCAGCACTACAGGCCACGACCATCGTCGCGCTGCCCGAGCTGCCCGTCTGGTCGACCCCGCCGCCCGAGGCGGCCACGCCGTACGCCATCGCCTCGGCGTCACTCAGGCCGCGGCAGGGCAACAAACGCCTCCTGATCGAGATGAGCAAGGCGCTCGAAGAGCAGGCCGCGATCGGTGGTGCCGCCATCGTCGTCGGGACCTTCCAGCACGCCCGGCATTTCACCGAGCGCACCGCAGCACGCTGGCGGGCCATGTCCGAACGGACCGGTCTGGCCGGCGTGTACGGGGTCGACCTCGTCCATGTCCGCGACGGCAACGTGCACCGCGCCCCGCTGGACCCCGACGACGACCTGGTCGAGGAATGGAATGTCGCCGTGCTCGGGCCGCACTTCGCGGCGCTGCTCTCGGCGCGCGATCAACATCGCGGCGACGACGATCTGGACCGCACCTTCGACTTCGTCCAGAGCTACGACCGGGTCACCGTGACGCAGGCGGTGCACTCGATCCTGCAACGATTCGGCTGACTCCGGTCTCTCCACGTCGGCACACCAGCGGTGATGCTCAGCCTCACCTTGCTTGCGCGGTAGGGCTTTCGGCGTTTGGGTGGTTCCATGACCACTCGCGACGGCGTAGCTGCCGAGCACGATCCACCAGAGCCGCCGCACCAGCATTCGGCCGAACCCCATGCCAGGGGATCGTTGTCGAATCGTCTCAACTGGTTACGCGCCGGCGTGCTCGGCGCGAACGACGGCATCGTCTCCACTGCGGGAATAGTGATCGGTGTGGCCGCTGCGACCACTGACCGGGGACCGATAGTCACTGCGGGGATCGCCGGGATCGCGGCCGGGGCGGTGTCGATGGCGCTCGGTGAGTACGTGTCGGTAAGCACCCAGCGTGACACCGAAGAGGCGTTGTTGGCCAAGGAGAGCCGTGAGCTCCGGGAGCAGCCGCAGGCGGAATTCGACGAGCTCGTCGGTTTGTACGAGGAAAAGGGACTCACGCACGAGACCGCATGCCAGGTGGCGACCGAGCTCACCGCCCGCGATGCCTTCGAGGCCCACGTCGACGTCGAACTCGGCATCGATCCTCACGCATTGACCAGTCCGTGGCAGGCAGCCACCTCGTCGGCGGTGTCATTTCTCAGCGGGGCACTGCTGCCTATGCTGGCAATCCTGATCCCCCCGGCATCGCTGCGCATCCCGATCACCTTCATCGCGGTCGTCGCCGCGCTGGCAATGACCGGATTCACCGGCGCTCGGCTCGGCGGCTCGTCACCAGGGCGACCGGTGTGCCGCGTCGTGGTCGGCGGCGCGCTGGCGATGATCGTGACGTTCGCGGTCGGTCGCCTCGTCGGGCATGCGGTGGGGTGAGCGTCGGAAGGGAGACCATCGCTACCGGAAGTGGGGGTGTCCCAGATCGATGAAGGTGGAGCGAGGCGAGAGCGACGAGCCTCCAGACCGCCGGCCACGGTGGCAGGTCCGAACCACCGTAACCGGGAGCGACACGCGACGGGAACCGTCAGATCGGCATCAGGTAGTGCTTGCGCGGGGTGCGGACCATCCGCTTGTCCCGCAACTGCGCCAACGCCTTTCGTAGCTGAAGGCGGGTTTCGGCGGGTTCGATGACAGCATCGATGTAGCCGCGTTCGGCGGCAAGGTAGGGCGTGGCCATCATCGTGTTGTAGAAGTCGATGAAGTCACGACGAACCTTGTCGGCCTCGGCGGCCGACATGCCCTCGGTCTGGCGACGGGTGAGCACAGCTGCCGCCGATTCTGCACCCATCACCGCAATCTTGGCCGACGGCCACGCGAAGTTGAGGTCGGCGCCGAGTTGCTTGGAGCCCATCACCGCGTACGCACCGCCATAGGCCTTGCGTAGCACCACGGTGATCTTGGGGACATCCGCCTCGACGTAGGCGTAGAGGAATCGGCCTGAACGCCGAATCGTCGCCTTCTGCTCCTCGGCGAGGCCCGGGAGGATGCCCGGGGTGTCGACGAGGAAGATCAGCGGGATGCCGAAAGCGTTGCAAATGCGGACGAATCGCGCCGCCTTCTCCGACGAGTCGGTGTCGAGGGTGCCCGCCATCACGCTCGGCTGGTTGGCTACCACCCCGACGGCATGACCGTCAACACGCGCATATCCGGTGATGATGTTGGGCGCGAACAATTCTCCGACCTCGAGAAAGGCGCCGTCGTCAAACAGCTTGATGATGATGTCGTGCATGTCGTAGCCGGCGTTGTCGTAGTCCGGCATGAACGAGTTCAGCGAGAGATCGGACTCGGTGATCTCGGGCTCAAGTCCCGGATTGATCACCGGCGGATTCTCGTAACAACTCGACGGCATGTACTGCAGATACTCGCGGACCCACTCGAACGCGGTCTTCTCGTCGGCGGCGACGTGATGGATGTTGCCCCACCGCGCCTGATTGTGCGCGCTACCGAGGTCCTCGGCCGAGATCTCTTCTCCCGTTGTCTGTTTGATGATGTCCGGGCCGGTGACGAACATGTACGACTTGTCCTCGACGGCGACGAGGATGTCGGTGTTGGCCGGGGTGTACACCGCGCCGCCGGCGCACTTGCCGAGGATGATCGAGATCTGCGGCGCGAGTCCGGATAGCAGGTCGTTGCGCCGGCCCATCTCGGCGTACCAGGCCAGCGAGGTCACCGCGTCCTGGATCCGCGCACCGGCCGAATCGTTGATGCCCACCATCGGGCACCCGATCTTTCCGGCCCACTCCATCAACGCAGATACCTTGCGGCCGAACATCTCTCCGACTGTGCCGCCGTGCACCGACTGGTCGTGGGAGAACGCCGCCACCGGACGCCCGTGTACCAGGCCATGGCCGGTCACCACGCCGTCGCCGTATCCGGTCTCGGCGGCGCCGGGCATTTTGGCCAGAGCACCGATCTCGACGAAGGTACCCGGGTCGAAGAGCAACGCCAGCCGCTCACGCGGGGAGAAGATGCCCTTCTTCGCGCGCTTGGCGACCGCCGTCTCCCCCGCCGGCTCCTTGGCGAGTTCGAGCTTGGCCCTCAGGTCGGCGAGTTTGGCTGCGGTGGTGTCCATGTGATCCTCTGCGTGGTCCGCGGTGTCGCGGTCTGTCACTTGCTGGTGGTGGAACCGACGGTACCGAGTCGGCGGGTCAGATCGGCGCCGATTCTGCCGATGTACGGCTCATCGACGATCGACAGATGATCGCCGCCGATGTGGATGATCTCGAGGTCGTCGACCACCTCACCCCACCGACCGTCTTCGTCGATCTCCGCCCACTGCGGCTCAAGCTCGATCGCGCCGTCGTGCATCTTGTCGGCGCGGTACAACACGACCTTGCCGCCGTAGGGCGTCGGAGCGATGTTGGTGAGCGCGCGATTGTCGATGAACGAGGTGCGCTGGTGCTCGATGATTCCGCCGGGGATCTTGGTGCCCGACATCGACATCATTTCCATGATGATCGCGAACTGCCCCTCATCGTCGGCCTCGACGAGGCGATCCATCGGGATCGGGATGTCGGCGTCGAGATCGTAGTTGCGGATCGCGAAGTCCTTCCAACGCTCCAGTCGGGCCCGCTTGGTGTCGGGGGTCTCCACGACATCGTGGCGGGGACGGACAACGTCGATGAGACCCACGAACTCGACCTGCTCGCCCTCGTCGTGCAACACCTGCGCGGCACCATAGGCGAGCGCGCCGCCGAGCGACCAGCCGAGAAGAACGTATGGGCCGTGCGGCTGCAACTCGCGCAGGCGTGGCATGTATTGCCGCACACGCTCTTCGATGCTGCCCTCGACCCTGTCGAAACCAATGACCGGCACCGAATCCGGCAGCCGCTTGAGCAGCGCCTCGTACGCCGAGGTGTTACCGCCGGCGGGATGGAACAGCAGCACCGGAGTCGGATCACCGGCCCGCGGATCGTAGGTCTTCTTCCCTTCGATCAGTCGCAGGTAGCGCACAAATCCGTCGGTATCGGCGGCCGCGTCGAGGAACTCGCGAACATAGTTCGACATCTCCTCGATGGTCTCCGAATCGAGGATGTCCTCGACGTCGATGTCACCTCCGGTGCGCTCGTTGAGCTTGTCGGTGAGCGCTTGTGCCACATCCTCTTCGAGGACCGGCAACTTGTTGAAGATGCCGCCGGCCGAGCGTGTGGTGACCACCGCGTACACCCCGAACGTAAGCCGTTCGGCGGCGTCACGCGGCGGGACGTCGGAGCCCGCGGCCTCGGCGACCGCGGCCTGCGAGGTGAGGTCGGCGGTGGCCGGAGCGCTGTCGGCGGATTCCTGAGCGCGGTCGGCGGGAGCCGCGGCGCTGTCGGCGAGGACGGGAGCGCTGTCGGCAGTGCTCGGAGCGCTGTCAGCGCGTTTGGCGTTCTGCTCGTCGATGTAGGCGTTGAGCGCGGCGGTGTCGAGTTCGCCTCCGCCGGCAGCATTCTCGGCGAGGTCGTCGAGTTCGTCACGGTGATGGACCGCGTAGTTCACGAACTTGGAGACATCGGAGAGATTCGCCTGCCGCATGGCCTGAAGTTGCAGCTGCGGGATGTCGAACTCGAACTCCACACGATTCTTGATGCGCACGGCCATGAGTGAATCCAGGCCCAACTCGACGAGCGGGATCTCACGGGGCAGATCTTCAGGGTCATAGCCCATGGATTCGCCGACGATGATCGCCAGCCGGTCGTCGATGGACTCACCTGATTGCGGGTCCCACTTGTTACCGATGTCGTCGATGATTTCCTCTTCGACGACCACCGAGTTGTCGATGTAGCCGACCTTGCGCGGATCGATGGCGCCGTCGGCGGACTGGCGGGCGCCGTCGGCGGGTTGGGGGGCGCCGTCGGCGGACTGGCGGGCGCTGTCGGCGGGTTGGGGGGCGCTGTCGGCGGTAACGGCGCCGGTGTCGCCGGTGACGACCGCCTCGAACAGCAGGCGGAAGTTCCTGTCGTGCTTGGCATGCACGGTCACCGATGCACCACCCGGGTGCGGGCTCAGCGTCGTCGTGAGCGTGCCCTCGCCGACACCGATACCGGTCTCGCCGTGGGCCACCGCGGCACCGACCGTCGCCTCGGCGAGGACCTGCGCGGCCGCGGCACGGACCAGCTCACGCAGGTCGGTGACCGCGCCGGCGTTGACCTCCCAGGCATGCCGGCCGTCGGGCAGCGCCACGTGTGAACCGGGGATCGATCCGCTGCCCCCACCGGAACTCACGGTTGCCTTGAGCCAGTAGGGCTTTCGCTCGAATCGGGTGCGCGGGATGTCGGCGAACCCCCGGCCGGCGCCGGTGCCGAACAACGACGCGACGTCCACGGCGTGACCGTGCACGTACAGCTTCATCAGCGCATTGATGACTCCGAAGCTTTCGTCCTCTTTGCGACGCAGCGTCTCGATCAGCTCGGCGTTCTGGAGTCCGGCCGAGAACGTCACCGCCGCAACGGAGATCAGGACCGCCGGGTTGGGCGAGAGTTCGAGGAAGGTGCGGTGGCCATTTTCCACCGACTTCGCGATGGCCTGCGAGAACCACACACTGTGGCGCAGTCCCTTGAGGAAGTAGTCGATGGTGTGCACCGGCTCGTGCCCGGGGCGATAGAAGGCCTCACGGTCTACCGAGCTGTAGAAGCCGACGGTCGGGCGCTGCGGTTCGATTCCAGTGAGCTCGTAGGCCAATTCGCCGAGCAGCGGGTCCATTTGCGAGGTGTGGCTTGCGCCCTTGGTCTGCAGTTTGCGGCCGAGTTTGCCCTCCTTCTCGGCACGCTCGACGATGGCGTCGACCTGCGCCTCGGGACCACCGATGACGGTGTGGGTCGGCGCCGCGTAGACGCAGATCTCGAGGCCCGGGTAGTCGCCGAGGACGTCGTTGATGTCCTCGGCGGAGTATTCGACGAGGGCCATCAGCCGAATGTCGTCACCGATGAGCATCGACTCGCCCTCACCCATGAGACGCGAGCGCTGACAGATCACCCGTGTCGCATCCTCGAGCGAGAGACCGTTACTGATGTAGGCGGCCGAGGCCTCCCCCATCGAATGCGGTACCAGCACACCGGGTTGCGCACCGAAGTGGCGCAACGTGTCGGCGAGGGCGACCTGGATGGTGTAGATGCCGACCTGGCTGGCCTCGATGCCGTAGGTCTGCGCGTCGTCGAGGAACATCTCGACGATGGAGTATCCGAGTTCACGCTGCACGAGGTGATCGACGCGGTCGGCATACTTGGCGAAGACCGGGTTCTCGGTGTAGAGCTGCTTGGCCATCTTGCGATGCTGCGACCCGAAGCCGCTGAGCAACCACACCGCCGACGCGGCGTCCGGTGAATCTGCGGAGTACACAAGCGGATTGGCCTTGCCTTCGGCCACTGCCCGCACGCCCTTGACGGCGTCCTCGTGGGTGCGGGCCATCACGACGGCACGCGACCGTCCGTGATTGCGGTGAGCGAGCGCGCGGCCGATGTCGGCGAGCGGGGCACTCTGCCCGGCATCGGATTCGAGCCACTCGAGCAGATCGGCGGCCGCCTTGCGGCGCCGTGACGGCAGGAACGCCGAGATCACCAGCGGCACCACCGACCCATCGACCGCACAGGGCGCGAAATCGTCGGCCGGATCACGTTCGGCGACAACGGCGTCCGCTTCAGGAGCGACCGACTGCGCGGCGAGTACCGCACGCTCGGCCTCGGTGAGGAAGTCCTCGTCGTCGAGGTCGGCGGCCGGTGTCTCGGCATCGGCCGCGTCGGCCGGTTCGGCGACGGCGGCCGGTTCCTCGAGGTCGCCCGGGAGTACCTCGCGGACGATCACGTGGGCGTTGGTACCACCGAACCCGAATCCGGATACCCCGGCGATGGCGTGCCCGGAGTAGCGCGGCCATTCGGCGACCTCGTCGGTGACCTTGAGTCCGGTCGCCTCGAATTGGATGTAGGGGTTGGGTCCGGCGTAGTTCAGGGACGCGGGAATCTTGTTGTGTCCCATGGACAACACGACCTTGGCCAGTGCGCCCGCACCGGCTGCGGACTCCATGTGTCCGAAGTTCGTTTTGGCCGATCCGAGTAGCACGGGGGCGCCGACGACGCGTCCGCGACCAACCACCCGGCCCAGTGCGTCGGCCTCGATCGGATCACCGAGAATGGTGCCGGTGCCGTGCGCCTCGACGTAGTCGACCTGACGCGGATCGAGTGCGGCGTCGGCATACGCCGATCGCAGAACCTCCACCTGCGCCTCGGGATTGGGCGCGAAGATGCCATTGGAACGGCCGTCGGAGTTGACTGCCGTACCGGAGATCACCGCGAGGACCTGGTCTCCGTCGCGGCGGGCGTCGGCGAGTCGCTTGAGGACGAACAGACCGCCGCCCTCGGAACGCACCATGCCGTCGGCGTCGGCGGAGAAGGCCTTGATGTGCCCGTCCTTGGCGACCGCACCGATTGTGTCGAAGCCGACGGTCGCCGCCGGGGTGAGGATCATGTTGACGCCACCGGCCAGGGCGACAGCGGACTCCCCCGAACGCAGACTCCGCACGGCCTGGTGGACGGCAACCAGCGACGACGAGCATGCGGTGTCGATGGCGACCGACGGACCGTGGAAGTCGAAGAAGTAGGAGATGCGGTTGGCGATGATCGAGGTGGCGGTGCCGGTCAGGGCGTAGGCCGCGGTCTCGTCGGCGCCCTCCCCGAGACCGAGCGCGGCCATCAGCTGGTAGTCGTTGGTGGAGGTGCCGACGAAGACCCCGACGCTGCCGCCCTTGAGGTCGCTGGCCGGGATACGAGCGTGTTCGAGGGCCTCCCAGGTCAGTTCCAGCGCGAGCCGCTGCTGCGGGTCGACCATCTCGACCTCGCGCGGGCTCATCTGGAAAAAGTCGGCGTCGAATGACTTCACGTCGTCGAGATACCCGCCGCGCAGGTTGCGCTTGTCGAGGACCTCGGCCATCCGCGGATCGGCCTTGAACTCGGTCCAGCGATCGTCGGGAAGCTCGGAGATCCCGTCGCGGCCCTCGATCAGCGCCTCCCACGTCGACTCCGGCGACTGACCGGCCTTCGGGAATCGCGTGGAGAGCCCGACGATGGCGATGTCGTCGGCGTCGCTGCGCTCGCGCTCCCAGAAGCGGTCGTCGTCGGCATCGATGCCCTCGTCGGGATCGCCCTCGATGATGCGTGTCGCCAGCATCGCGATCGTCGGATGGTTGTAGGCGACGGTCGCGGTGAGGATGACGCCGGTCTTGTCCTCGACGTCGGCGGCCAGCGCCACCGCGTCGCGCGAGGACAGACCGAACTCCTCCATCGGGCGGTCATCGGAGATCTGATCGGCCGGTACACCGGTGGCCTGCGCCACCCAGTCACGCAACCAGTCGCGGAGCTCGGAGACGGTCAGCCCACCGGCGGTCTCCCCGTCGGTGCTGGTGACGTCGACGTGGTTGTTCGGCTCGTCGTTATTCAGTTCAGACATATCACTATCCAGTGTAATTGTCGGACCCGCCGCCTCCGCGCAGGTCCACTTGTTTGCCCCAGACCGGTTCAGGTCGTGTGTGCGACGCGCCGCGATGCAGGAGAAAGAGCAACAAGCGCGGTGACGCCGCGATGACGGCGAAGAGCCGCGCTCTTGGGCGCAGACACCCACGACGGCGGAGCCGGCGCCAAGAACACTGCCGGCACCATTACACCGAGTCTGGGAAGGCCGTCTGCTTATACCCACCCCGCAGGCTGCCGTCGATGTAGGCGGCCTTGGTCGCGCGGCGGGCGATCTTGCCGCTAGAGGTGCGCGGAATGGACCCGGCGGGGACGAGCAGGATGTCGCGGGCCATGACACCGTGGCGTCCGGCGATCGCTGCGCGCACGGTGTCGGCGACTTCTTGTGGGTCGTGGCGTTTGCCCGGTCCGCGCTCGGCGACGATGACCAGTTGCTCCGAAGCGTCGTCCGGGTCGAAGGTCAGTCCGCTGGTGGATTGCTCGAAAACCACCTTGGGCAGTTCGTTGGCCGGGACCGCGAACGCTGCGACGAAGCCTGGGCGCAGGGCCGGACTGGCTTCTTGCGCACTGAATTCGAGGTCCTGCGGGTAGTGGTTGCGTCCGTCGACGATCACCAGGTCCTTGACGCGGCCGGTGATGTAGAGCTCACCGTCGAGCCACACACCGTAGTCGCCGGTGCGCATCCAGGTTGCGTCGGCCGGAGCACCCGCGGTGTGGCTGTTCTGCGTGAGCGGTGTGGTGATGGTGTTCTCGAAGGTGTCCTTGGATTCCTGCGGCTTGTTCCAGTAGCCGGCGCCGATGTTGAGGCCGTGCAGCCAGATCTCGCCAACCTCGCCGTCGGCCTTCTCGATGCCGACGCCGGACTCGTCGTATTCGGCGGCGTCGACGATCGCGGCCCACTGGCTGAGCGCGACCTGTCCACAGGAGACCTGCGCGACGGCGTTGGGCGCGTCGGAGTCGATGACCTTCATCCGCCCGGCGTTGAGTTCTTCACGGTCGACGTGGATGACCTTGGCCTCGTTGTCGCGCTGGGTGGCCGACACGAACAGGGTGGCCTCGGCCATGCCGTAGCACGGCTTGATCGCAGTCTTGGGCAGCCCATACGGTCCGAATGCCTCGTTGAATTTCTTCATCGAACTGACGGTCACCGGTTCGGAGCCGTTGATCAGGCCGATGACGTTGGAGAGGTCGAGTTTCTCGCCCTCTTTCGGCAGGCCACGGGCGGCGGCGTGCTCGTAGGCGAAGTTGGGCGCGGCGGCGTAGGTGGGTGCGTTGTCGTCGTCGGCGGCGAGTTCGCGGATCCAGCGGCCGGGCCTACGCACGAAGGCCTGCGGGCTCATGATCGTGATGTATTTGCCGCCGAGCGCAGGCAGGATCACCGTGAGCAGGCCCATGTCGTGGAACATCGGTAGCCAGGTGACGCCGCGGGCGTTGCGGTCGATCTCGATGCAGTCGTAGATCTGCAGGACGTTGGCGGCCACTGCCTGGTAGGTGATCTCGACTCCGGCGGGCACCCGCGTCGATCCCGAGGTGTACTGCAGGTAGGCAACGGTGTCCTTGTTGTGGTCCTTACCGGCGATGGGTGCGACCCAGCTCGAGCCGACGGAGTCGGGCACCGCGTCGACGGCGATGACGCGGGGACGTTCCTTGGCCGGGCGGTCGGCGAAGAAGTTGCGGACCGCCTCGGCAGATGTGGTGGAAGTGAGGATCGCGGTCGGCTCGCAGTCGGAGAGGACCGCGGTCAGCCGGTCGGTGTGACCGGGCTCGTCGGGACTGAACAGCGGAACCGCGACGTTGCTGGCGTAGAGCGCGGCGAAGAAGCCGATCACGTATTCCAGCGACTGCGGGGCGAGGATCGCAACTCGGTCGCCGTGTGTGGTGACCTGCTGCAGCCGTGCCGCCACCGCCCGCAGCCGTTTGCCGAATTGCGCCCAGGTGAGGTCCTGGCGTTCGCCCTCGCGCTCCCGGCTGTAGTCGATGTAACGGTAGGCGAGTGTGTCAGCCGCGTCTCGGACGTTGCGCTCGACGTAGTCGACGAGCGTTGCGTCCTCGGTGAAGTGCAGCTGACGGTTCTCGTCGAGGAACTGCTCAAATTCAGTCTTCAGCATTCATTACTCCTGTGGCCCCCGCGTTCCTGCCCCAAATGGGCATACCGTGCGTACCTCGTGGCACACCCCGCGGCGCCCGACCGCGCTGCTCGATTCAGTGTGACCCTCGAGTCGTCCCGTACCGTGCACCAGTGGTCGTGTCGGTACCCATCGTCGGTAAGACCGCAGTGGTCGCGGTCGAACGACACTTCCCAACCCTTTCGCCTACTTCATGATCGTCATGTCCACCTTGACTCCAACGCAGCGCGCTCGCACCACTGAAGTAGTCCCTCGCCGGCGGTTGTCCTGCGGTTTTCCGCCTCCGGACCAAGGACACACCTTACTCTCCCTTGAGGAGCGAAATGACCGGTGCGAAGGCATCCATCTGCGTCGGAAACACCCCGACGTAGGACATCGAGGTGCGCCGCCGCACTGCCCGGATCTGGTCGGCGATCTCCTCGAACGATCCGATGGCGATGTACGGCGAGTTCAGCACGTCCTCGACGGTGAAATCGGTGTCGCGTTCGATGTTCGGCGGATACCCCTGCTCGAGTGCCTTGAGCGCCATCTCGGCAGTGGACTGCCGGTCGTCGGTGATGACGATGACCGCGATCGTCCAGTTGAGTTCGATTTCGGCGAATCGGTCGCCTGCGGCCTGCCGGATGCGGTCGACCCGCTCGGCGGTCCTCTCGATGGTCATGTCCGACAATTTCATCCGCCCATCGGCGGTGGTGCCGGGCGCCACGGAGATGATGTCGGCGTGTTTGGCGGCCAGGGCGAGCATCTTGGGTCCGCCACCGCCGACGGCGATCGGCGGGCGCGGTCCCTGACGTGGTCGCGGGCTGCCCTCGAGCCCCTTGATCTGGTAGAACTCACCGTCGAAATCGACGGTCTCCCCGCGCATGAGCTTGTCGAGGATCGTCAGCGATTCATCGAGCCGCCGGATGCGCACACCTGGGGATTCGAACTCTATACCCGCCTTGTCGAACTCTTCCTTGAGCCAGCCCGCGCCGATCCCGAGTTCCAGGCGGCCCTTGCTCAGGACGTCGATGGTGTTCGCCTCCTTGGCCAACAGCGCCGGATGGCGGAAGCCGTTCGCGAGAACCGACGTCGCCAGCCTGATGCGGTCAGTGGCCTGGCTCAACGCTCCCAGAGCGGCCAGTGGGCCGACCTGATTGCCAAGGTGGTCGGGTACGGCAAAGGTGTCGTAACCGTATTCCTCGGCGCTCTGGGCCAACTTCACGAACTTGCGGGCGCCGCCCTCGTCCTTGTTGCCCTCACCACCGGCGCCGAACCGGAACGCGCGCAGCGTGGTCTCGCCGCCACCGGTCCCGGTGGTCTCGCCCTGGGTCATTGGTTCTCCTCGTCGCGTTCGCGGCGTCGTCATGAACTCTCGTGGCCGTGCGGAGCGTCCCCAATCCGCAGGACACGCCGAGCCAGCCCACAACGTTAATGCAGCAGGTCGGCGCCGCCCAAACGGATCGGTCCCCACTCAGGGCCTTGCCAGCCACCCCGCAGCGCGCGACGCCACGACGTGCATGCTCAGTTGTGCGCCGGACGCGGGGCCCCGTCGATGAGTCCGCTGACCCATCTGCGCATCCACTGGGTCGCGGTCGCACCGTCGAGAGACCAGTACCGCGGCGTCGCATACATCGCGTGCACCGGGTTGTTGATCGCGCCCGCCAGTTGACTCGCGGCACTCAACGGATTCGATGCAGTCGGTGCGTCACAAATGAGATCCCCTGGGGCACAAATGGATACGACCTTATCCCGCAGATCCCCGAATCCGCCGGGCCGCGGGCCGGTCATCGTGGTCCCCGGCACCAGCGACCCCATCCCGGCCAGTGCGATCTCGGCACCGACGCCGGGCGGGTTGGGTCCGATGTCACGCTGATCGCCGGGCTGTCGGCGGCCGTCGGCGATGAGCCCGACCCCGAGGACGAGATCGGCGTCGGACTGCGGCAACACGCTTCCGCGGCCGTTGCCGATGGCCGAGGCGAGGTCTCCGCCGATGACCGCGCCCTGTGAGAAGCCGACGATGACGTAGCGCGTCAGTGGGCAGTGCTCGTGGGTGGAGATGATCTTGCCCGCGGCACGCTTGTAGCCCTGGGTGCGCGAGTCGTTGTAGCTGCTCTGCCGATCATTGAGGATCGTGGGGTTACGGAACTCGGCGATGTAGGGCACCGTGTACACCTCGGTGCGTGAGTCGGGAAACTCACTCTTGATCGCCTTGGAGACGCGCAGCAGCAGCGACGCCGGCTTGGACGTCGGGTTCAGCGGGTCGTCGTTCGGTGTGGACTCCCAGGTACCCGGAATCACCAGTGTCAACACGTCGGCGCAGTCGGCGGGCTGGGCTTGCGGCCGGTTCGGTGGGGTCGACGTCGACGACGGGCCGCCACCGCGCGGCGGCGCGGGCGGACCCTCGACAATGCCCTTGATCCAGATCACGATCAGCACGATCGCGATGACGGCGATCAGCGCGACCACGATCATCAGCAAACGCAGCGCACGTGAGGTCCGTGAGCGTTTCTTCCGGGCGTTCACAGGTCGGCCACCACTAGCAATAGTTGTCCTGGGCGGCCTTGATCACCTTGTCGGCCTTGGTATTGGCCTCTGCGGTGTTCCGGGTGCCGGGCGCGACCAGTGCGGTGACGTAGGCATTGGTGGTCACCGGGTCGGTGTTCTTCCTCTGCGCGTCGCAGACGTACGTGGCCAGCGACAGCGCCACACCGTTGTCGGTGTCACCGAGCAGCGTCACATTCTGGCTGCGCAAGGCCTGCAGGTACCGCTTGGCCTTGTCGTCGAGCGGCGCCCCGTCCGGCCCGGTGAGTTGTCCCGATGCCGAGGCCGGTGCCGTCGAGCCAGGAGTGGTCGCCGGGAGCGTGGACCCGCCGGTGGTCGGGGTGGCAACGACCGATGCCTGGCCGGACTCCGGCGCGCTCGACGCCGAGGCACCCGACGGCGCGGAGTACAGCGACGTCGTGGTGACCGGATTGCTGGTGATCGGGGCGCTCGCTGTGGAGTCGTCCGAACATGCCGCCAACGAACCCAGCGCGAACATCGCGCCGGCCATCAGGACACCCAGCCTCAAGTACTTCGTCATCATCACTTCCTCGTCACGCATCACCGATGCCGCCTCGAATTCTCCGACCCCTGGTTCGACGAGAGGCGTGCCGGTGACCGGCATACACACACGTGGTGGTTTGTTCCGACCGTCAGCAAGGCTACCCAACAAGTCGGACGTGATACGCCACGGGAGCGACCTCACCTGCGCAAACATCGCGATTCCACAGTCAGATCTCAGGACGCACACACGCGGCACCCATCTGGATGCCGCGTGTGTGAGCTGGATCTATCGCGCGAGTTGCGCGCCGCCCGTCGGCGACCAGTTGATCCGGCCGTGTTCGAAGGTCTGCGTCTTGCCGCCCTCGCGACCCCACGGCATCTCACCGCTGGTCGGCAGCCCGAGCTTGCCGCCGGGTCCGCCCGCACCGACATATGCCCCGCCGATCGCGCCGCCGACCACCTGCGGGCCCTTCGGTCCGGTGATGATCCGGCCCTGCGCGAAGTCCTGGGCGCGTCCGCCGGGTACGCCGTACTCCGGCGTCAGACACACTCCCAGCCGTGCCGGGCCGGCGACCTTCGCGAAGGCCGGGCTGACCCCGCAGGCCACCTTGTCACCGCTGAGGCCGAGCGCTGCGGCCGCCTGGGGCCAGGCCTGATGCATCTCGAATTCCCAGTAGGGCCAGGTGTGGGTACCCGAGGCCCGGTAGACAGCTTGTCCGGGGATTCCCAAACGGTTCAACTTGATTGCGAACTGCTGCGAGGTGACCCGAGAGAGCAGCTCGAGGCCCACACCGGAGTAGTTGGTCGCCAGCAGCGGGATATCGGACGGCTTGTCATACGGACCGACCATGCCGTTGCCCGACGAGATGTAGAGACTGGTGCCCCGCAGTTTGTCGGCGAGCAGATACGGATCGTGAGCCTTCCACTCCGGGTCGCTGGGCGGGCCGAACATCTTCATCGCGTCGTAGCCGCCGCCGTCACGGAGGGCGAACTGGATGGCCTGCGGCATCCCATAGGACGTGAGCTGCAGGATGCCGGAGAACGACGCGGCGAACTTGTAGTACCCGGGGTTGCGTGCGGCGAGCATCATGGCCGCCGAGCCACCCATAGAGAGCCCCTCGATGCCACGGACATCGGTAGAGCGCCAGTCTCCTTCAATGATGGGCGGCAGCTCGTGGATGAGGAAGGTTTCCCACTTGTAGTTCTTGCCCTTGTCGGCTTCCTTCCAGTCGGTGTAGAAGCTCGACTCGCCACCGACGGGCAGGATGACGTTGACGTTCTTGTCCTTATAGAAGTCGACGACGTCGGTGTTGATGACCCAGCCGCTCTGATCGTCCTGCGCGCGCAAACCGTCGAGCATGGTCAGCTGAGGGAAGCGTGCCGTCGGATTGGCCCACCAATCACGGGCCAGCAGGATCTGGACCTGGATCTCGGTGTTCATCGACGGGGAGAACACCCAGAGCGCGACACGACGGTCGGTGTACCAGAACACCTTGGTGACGCGGGCGGGCTGGGTCGGCGCCGGGGAGGCCGCGGGAGTGGCCGCCGGGGCCGGTGTCGCCGGGGCAGGACTCGGCGGAGCCGATGGGCTCGCGGGGGCCGGCGCCGGGGCCGGGGCACCGACGGCGGCCTGCTGACCGATCACGGCCCAGCCGAGTGCCACCAGCACGACCACCACCATCGTGATGACGACCCGCGGCGTTCGCCGGCTCATCGCACCGCGAGAGGACACCCGCCCACTCGTTCGCCCCGCACTCACTGTTCGCATGCCCTCGCGCTCCTTCGCACCCTGATGGTCGACGCATCGCGGTCGGCAACCGCATCGACTCAGTGGCCTCTCAAGTCACAGAAATCTCACTGATGCCATTACGCCTCAGGTGTTTCTTACACGTCGAGGCGCCGGTTGGCGCGTCGCCACGCTGTGGCGGGTGAGATTTTTGTGACTTCTGTGGTGTGAGTTGTGCAAGTAGCCGCTCATCCCGGGTCAACGAGACAACCCCGGCCGACACCGCAAGGTGACGACCGGGGTTGTGCCGGTTGATCGACGCTCAGTCGAGCATTGTGCTATTGGATCACTTGAAGAAGCCTCGCGAGTAGGCGTTCCAGACCATGTCCTGCCAGTAGCCCCAGGCGTGGGTGCCGTTGGCGTAGTAGCTCATGATCGGCAGGCCGTTGATGGCGGCGAGTGCTTCGAATGCCTTGGCCTGGGTGAATGCAAGGAACTCCAGCGTCGAACCCTTGAACAGGTCGTCGAAGACGTTCGGCAGCGCGTTGTACTTGCCGAAGAGTCCGTTACCCGAACCAATGAACAGTTTCAAGCCCTGCATACGGTTGATGCGCAGCGACGGGTCGTTGTCGTACCAGCGGCCGTCCCAGGGCGGGCCCCACATGGCGTCGACGTTCCACGGCTGCGGCGCGACATCGAGCATCGCCAGGCGGATCATCGTGTGCATACCGGGAGCACTCAGAAAGTTGTACCCCGACAGCGAGCCGGCGGCGTAGTAGAGGTCGCGACGCTTGGAGGCGAGGACCAGAGCGGAGTTACCACCCATGGACACGCCCATGATGGCGTACTTGCCGTTCTTACCCCGGAATCCGTTGGCGCGCAGCGCCTGCGGGAGGCGGTTATTGATCACGCACTCCCACATGTAGCGGCGCTGCTGGCCGTTGAAGTTACTGGGCGCGTTCCAGTTGGTGTAGAAGCTGGCCGGTCCACCGATGGGCTCGACGACGTTGACGCCGCGATTGACCAGTTCCTGGACGTTGGTGTTGATCTCCCAGCCGGAGAAGTCGTACTGGGCGCGCATGCCGTCGAGCAGGATGACGGTGCGGTTGTTCTGCGGCTTGAACCAGGTACGAACCTGAACCTTGCCGGGAGCCATCGACTTGTTGCCGAAGGCGCCGTTGGTGGGCATGCCGCAGGCGTCGATCCACAGCGTCTTGCGGAAACCCGTGCCGTTGATGCGCGCATCGGCCTGGCCGGTCCCGACCACAGCTCCGATCAGACCCGCGACGGTCATCACGGCGACCACGATCGCCACGAATCGTGCACTGACTCCCGTGGACGCCTTCGGTTTCAGTTCACCTACACGCATCGACCTGCATTCTCCCTCTGTCGCCGGTTCCGACGCAGATCACACCTTGCATCGAACTCCGGACTCCACCTCTGCGACGTCCGATCCCCCACACCGAACCCTCGCGCAACATGAGCGCGAGGAACCATCGGCAGCCTATTGCAGCTACCGAACCCTGACAAACTCTGTGATGTCTCTCACAGACCTCTCAGGTTGGCGCGGACGTATCGATCCCACCGCAATTCTCTCGGTCGGTCTATCGGTCGCGCTACGCGCCACGTTACCGTTTCGAGACAATTTCTCGCCACTTGCTCCGACGCTGCGCGAGGTTTTCTCTCATCGTCCCTGGTCCCAGGTCAGCGCGGGTGGATGCGCGACGGCATCGTCAGACCGCAGTGCGCAATCTCGTATTCGGGGTTGCGGTCGATGCGGTAGTCGGTGAACGTGAACGACTGGATCAGGTTGCTCTTGAACCGCTTCCATGTCCACGGCGCCTCGTACGAGGCAATCCGATCCCGGGTGGCCGGACACGTCAGGGCCACTTGCGCCTGGCGGACGACGTCCTCGTCGAGGAACCCGGGCAGGATCGGGGCTCGCGATACCGCTCCGGCCTCGGCGACCACCCACTCGGTCGGCAGCACCTTGTCGTGCCCGATGCGGCCGTCGTCGAGGCGCTCGGTATGCGCGGCGATCGGATACGCCAGTCCCATCTGGTCGATGACCCGCACATCGAGCGGTGCATTCATACTGGTCATGCCGAGATTGAGGAAGAACACCGTGAGCTGGCGCTTGTCCTGCGGGGTAGTGGCGGGGAGACGGGCGATATACCACTGGTCGTAGTCGAAGGACGCGATCAGCACGCCCCCCTCCTTCTGGTACTGCGCGATGTCCTCGACCATCGCCTTCATGCGCGGATAGTCGAGGTAGTCCTTGGCCGTGACCGGGTTCTCGATGCCCATGTTGGTGACGTAGAAGCGTCGCTCATCGACGATGCCGCTGCGGCCGATGTCAATGCCGGCGTTGGGCAGGACGTCCTCATGGACGATCGCCGCCCAGGCGATGGTAGTGATCCACATGGCTGCGAGGACCGTCGAGCCGACCAACTGCAGGCGTGTGCGGCGGGCGCGCAGAGCGCCGTCGGTGTCGGCGGCGGGTCGACGAGCGCGGCGGAAGGCCGCAACGACACCGCGCACCGGAACGGTCACCGGAATTACCATGAGCGGCAACAACATTACGAACAGTGGCGTCAGCAGGACGCGGCCGTGCATGAAGTCGCCACCCTGACGCAGCCAGTACAGCCCAACGATGAGGCCGGCGAGCACCATCGCGGTGACCACCGCGTCGGGCGTCTGCAGGCGCCGCGACCACGACGCCAACCGGCCACGCACCGTCGTCGCGGCCGGCGACGACGGCTCGGTGGGGCCGAGCTTGCGGGCGCGCACCCCGACGGCGAGCAGGATGCCCGCGACGAGCGCGAGGACCACCGGCAACAGCAGTGTGTAGGGCCCGAAGAGGTTGGCCAGGTAGATGAAGCCCTGATGCCACTTGGAACCGCTCGCGTCCTTGGCGACGGCCGGGTTGGGGACCAACAGCGCGTAGTACCCCATCCGGAAGATCTGGTAACCCACCGGGAGGATCGCGGCGGCTACGACGACGCCAACACGCATCTTCCATGTCTGAGGCGCCAGGAACACAAGCACCAGGGCGATTCCGCCGATGACCGTGAGCTCGGGCCGAACCAACGGCGCCAGACCCGCCCAGAAGGCGAGGAACAGCGTGGCCACCACACCGGCGCGGGTGGCCTCTGCCCCGGACGGTCGCCGACACCACGAGATCAGCAGACACCACAGCACCGCGGCCCAGAAGATACAGAGACCGTTCTCCAGGCCACTGGTCGCGAAGTCGCGTGCCGGCGGCAACGCGATGTAGATGATCGGGCCGAGCGGTAGCAGCAGTGTGTAGCCATCTCCGGTGATCCCACCGAGTCGTCGACGCAACAGGCGGGCGGTCCCGTACATCGCGATGGGCACCGCAGACACAGACAACACCAGCGCTACCCACAGTGCGACGTACTCGAGCTGGCCATCGGTCACCCACGCCCAGAACCACAGTAGGTAGGTCCACGCCGTGGACGTGTTGGCCTCGACCCGCTCTCCGGCGTTGAACACCGGCCCGTTGCCCGCGAACAGGTTACGCAGGGTACGCAGGACGATGAGCCCATCGTCGGCGATCCAGCGCCGCTGCCACGCGCCGATTGCGAAGAAGGTGGTGACGGTGATGGCACCGATCAGGAAGCTGATGATGGCGGTCCACTCGCGGCCACCGAAATGCCTCCAAGCGCCTACGCCGATCGGTCGCGGCTTCTGCCCGACCGGGCGCTCATCGTCATCGACCATGCGCTTGGTCGCCCCGTTCGGGCGCTCATCATCGGGCTCGTTGCCGCCGATATTCAGGCGCAGCCACTGAGTGGGTGCGTCATCCTCGGGCACCTGCCCACGATCAGGAGACTGCCCTCGATCAGGAGACTGCATAGACCGCGACACCCACGCATACTATCCAGGCCACCGCCAGGACCTGCAGCACACGGTCGCCGAGGGCGATCTCCTCGGGTTCGCCGGCCTGACCACCGTCGATATCGACGGCGTAGCGCAGGATCGCGATGGTGAACGGCACCATCGACAGGGCATAGGCAACGTTGGTGTCGTGGCCGGAATTCTTGTCGAAGGCCCACAGCCCGTAGAACAGTACGACGGCCGTGGCCGCCAAGGTCCACACGAAGCGCAGATAGCTGGTGGTGTAGTACTGCAGCGCCTTGCGGATCTTGGCGCCAGTGCGCTCGGCGAGTTGTAGTTCGGCGTAGCGCTTGCCGGCCGCCATGAACAGCGACCCAAAGGCCATCACCAGCAGGAACCACTGCGAGAGTCGGATCTCGGCCGCCACCCCACCGGCGATGGCGCGCAACAGGAAACCCGACGAAACGATGCAGATATCGATGACGGCTTGGTTCTTCAGCCCGAAGCAGTATCCGAGCTGGATCACCAGGTAGATGGCGATGACGACGGCGGTCTGCCAGTTGGCGATGAGCGCCACCCCGATCGAGCCCGCACCCAGCACCAGCGCGAGGCCGTAGGCCAGCGATACCGGCACCACACCCGCGGCGATCGGCCGGAATCGCTTGGTGGGATGGTTGCGGTCCGATTCGACGTCGATGGCGTCGTTGACCAGATAGATGCAAGAGGCGACGAGGCAGAAGGCGATGAACGCCAGACCGACGCGCCCCATTGCGCCGGAGTTGGTCAGCGCATCGCTACCCGCGGCCAACGGAGCGGCGAGGACGAGGACGTTCTTCACCCACTGACGTGGACGGACGGCCTTGATCAGCCCGGTGGCCAGGTTCTTGGGCGGGCCCTTGACCTTTCCGTGCTCGATCGGCTCCTCGCTCATGCCTTCTCCTTAGTGGATGTGCCGCCGACGACCCGCCCCACGAGGAGACGCGCTGTCGACCCCGGCATCAGCGCCACTGCGCCGACACGGGCAGCAGCACCGGCGAGCCGGGTGGATCGCGGGTGGCGGGCCGCGGTATCGGCGGCACGCTCGATGAACTGATCGCCGACGACGACGGCACCGGCGCTCAGTGCGCCGATCGCGGCTCCGGCGGCGACATCGCTCGGGTAGTGCACCCCGAGAACCAGTCGCGAGGTGAGCATAGGCGGCACCAGCACCGCCGGAAGCAGGTAGGGCGGCAAACCTGCGGCCCGTCCGATGAGGATCGCCGCGGCGGTTGTCGAGGTAGCGTGCGACGACGGGAAACTGAGTCGACTCGGGGTCGACACCCCGACCCGGATCCGCGGATCGTGTGGGCGCTTGCGCCGGACGATGCGCTTGATGATCACCGACGCAGCGTGTGCGCCGAAGGCGCCGACGCCGGCCTCGAGCCAGCGGCGTTGCGCGGTGGCGTCGTCGCGTCGCCCGGCCAGTCCCCAGCCGACGGCGCTGATCGCCAGCCAGCCGAGGGAGTGCTCGCCGAAGTGTGAGAGACCACGGGCGGCGGGCACGACGCCGGGCGCCTCGAGCAGCACACCCTGGACACCGATCAGTGCGGCGACCTCACCCGACGGCCCCGCGGTCTGCGCCGTGGCGGCCGGCGATGGGCCCCGATCAGTCGATTCCGAAGACACGCGCCCAGCTCTCCTTACTGGTCAGGTCCCGGTGTTGGGCGCGGTAGCGCTCCGTTAACTCGGGGAACCTCTCGTTGAGTTCACGCACCAGCGCCGCGGATTCACGCGCGAGGGCGATCATCTTGTCGCGGTCGCGCTGGCGATACACCACGCCGCGGCCGTCGGCGGTGGTGACGGTGACGCCGTCGACCCGGCCGAGAGAGAACCATCGGGCCTCGATCGGCGGGTAATTGGCCTGGGGCACTTCGTGATGTCGCGGATCGGCCGGGCGCATGTTGTTGACGATCGCCCCGGCCAGCGCCCGCAGCTTGGTGACCGGGTTGCTCGGCACCGTCGTCCCCAGATGAGTTGCCTCACCACTGGTTCGGGGCAACTCGGTCGCCGACGGCAGGACCACGGCATCCGGGTACTCCTTGCGCATTGCGGCGATCTTGGGCAGCGCGGTCGGCAGCAGCGAACGAATGTGGTCGGGGCCGGCGAGGAAGTCGCGGATCGCCTCGTTCTGGATAGCCACCGTCGAATACTCAAGGCAGAGAAGGTGTTTGGCGGTTGCCTTGACCATGGACTGCAGAATGCCCTTGATCGGACCGTCGTGGTGGATCGCGGCGACGACGAGCCGGTTGCGCAGGTGGAAGTACGCCTGCCAGTCGATGGCGTCGTCCTTGTCGCTCCACGCCATGTGCCAGATCGCGATCCCGGGAACCGTCGCCGTCGGGTATCCGGCCTTGCCTGCGCGCAAAGCGAATTCCCAGTCGTCCCACTTGATGAACAGCGGCATCGGCAGGCCGATCTCCTCGGCGCAGACACGCGGGATCATGCACATCCACCAGCCGTTGCCCTCGACGTCGATCCGGCGGTGCAGGTTCTTCGAGTTCTCCCGGTCACGCAGCGGGTACTCGGCGAAGTCGTGGTCGTATTCCACGAACGGCGCCGCGGTCCACATGAAGGTGTGGTGGTTGATGACCTCACCCATGCAGTGCAGGTGACTGCGGTCCTGCAGGTTCAGCATCTGCCCGCCCACCAGCATGGGGGTGCGGGCGAACCGCGACATCGCCAGCGCTCGCAGGATCGAATCGGGCTCGATCGCGATGTCGTCGTCCATGTACAGGACGTAGGGGGAGTCGGTCAGCCGCAACGCCTCGTACATGATGCGGGAGTAGCCTCCGGAACCACCGAGGTTGCCCTGATCGAAGATGTGCAGCCGATCACCCAGTGCCGCCGCGGCTTGGGAGTAGCCGGGCTCGTCGACGACCTTGCGAGTGCCCTGATCGGGCATCAGCACTGCGTCGATCACCTCGTCCACCAACGGATCCGAGGTGAGCGCGGCGAGAGCGTTCACGGCGTCGGTGGGCCGGTTGAACGTCGGGATACCGACGGTGACACGTTTGGTGTCCGGACCACTGGGCACCGGGATCGTCGAATACCATCCGGCAGAGACGATTTCGGTCTCTGTGTCGGTGGTGACGTCGAACCAGATCCATCCGCCGTCCTCGAACGGACCGAGGTCGAGCTCGAATTCGATGGTGCCACGACCGTTCTCGTCGACGGGGACCAGATCGCCACCGATGCCGATGCGCGAGCCGTCAACCTTGGAGCGATAGAGATCGACACGACAGGTGCCGATCACCTCGACGCGCAGCACCACCGAGGTGAGGATCGACCAGCGTCGCCAGTAGGCCGCGGCGAAGGCGTTGAAGTAGCTCTCGAAGCTGACCTCGGACTCCGCGCCGAGGATCACCGAGGTGCGGCTCGGGGCGTGGGCACGGCGCGCATTGTTCGCGGATTCGACCAGGTAGAGCGAACGGACGTCGATGGGTTCGCCGGGCCGGGGGAAGATGACCCGCGCCAGCAGTTCGACCGCCGTGGAGTCGGGTTCGACCGTCGACGGGGCGGCCACGTTCTCCTGTGGGGCAGGGGTCACACTCATTACTCCGCTCTGGTCTGCGACTGCTGTCATCGCCGGTGATCGGGCTCGGGCACTAGGCGTCGGAACCCACCAGCGCCGCACCGTCTCGCAGGTGTGGCGCCAAGGTGTTCTCGAACATCGTGAGTGCACTGGCGATGGCCATGTGCATGTCCAGGTACTGGTAGGTGCCCAGCCGTCCGCCGAAGAGCACCTTGGCCTCGGCGGTCTCGGTCTTGGCCAGGGCCCGGTAGGACGCGAGCATCGCTCGGTCCTCGGGGGTGTTGATCGGGTAGTACGGCTCGTCGTCGTCCTTCGCGAAACGCCCGTACTCCCGCATGATGACCGTCTTGTCGGCCGGGTAGGTATCGCGTTCGGGGTGGAAGTGCCGGAATTCGTGGATACGCGTGTAGGGCACGTCGGCGTCGTTGTAGTTCATCACCGGGGTGCCCTGGAAGTCGCCGGTGGGCAGCACCTCGGTCTCGAAGTCGAGGGTGCGCCAGCCCAGGCGTCCGGCGGAGTAGCCGAAGTAGCGGTCGAGTGGGCCGGTGTAGACGACGGGCGCGCCGGGGCTCTGCGCGCGTAGCCCGTCGCGCACGTCGAACCAGTCGGTGTCCAGCCGCACTTCGATGCGGTCGTCGGCGGCCATGTTCTCCAGCCACGCCGTGTAACCGTCGACGGGGAGGCCCTCATAGGTGTCGTTGAAGTACCGGTTGTCGAAGGTGTAGCGCACCGGCAGCCGCGTGATGTTGGCGGCCGGGAGATTCTTCGGGTCGGTCTCCCACTGCTTGGCGGTGTAGTGCTTGATGAACGCCTCGTACAGCGGACGTCCGATCAGGCTGATCGCCTTCTCCTCGAAGTTCGCCGCGTTCTTCGTATCGATCTCGGCGGCCTGTTCGGCGATCAGAGCACGTGCCTCGTCGGGGCTGAAGTACCGGCCGAAGAACTGGCTGACCAGTCCCAGTCCCATCGGGAACTGATAGGCCTGACCGTTGTGCATGGCGAACACGCGGTGCTGATAGCCGGTGAACTCGGTGAAGCGGTTGACGTAGTCCCATACCTTCTGGTTGGAGGTGTGGAACAGGTGTGCACCGTACTTGTGGATCTCGATGCCGGTCGTCGGTTCGGCCTCGGAATAGGCGTTGCCGCCGAGATGGCCTCGACGCTCAAGGACCAGGACCCGTTTTCCCAGTTCGGCGGCGGCGCGCTCGGCGATGGTGAGACCGAAGAAACCCGAGCCGACGACGATCAGGTCATAGGGGCCGGAGCGGGGCGAATCGGCGCTGGTTTTGGATGCCACGGGTGTTCAGGGTAACCGACCCGACCGAGGGAATCTCAAAGCCGGGCGGCGACGGGGCGGATCGGGATGGGCGGCCGATGCCGTCCGTCTGTGGGAGCGAGGTTCACCCGCGGGTCCCATTGCCGGAGAGTTTGACACCGGCTTACCGGCCTTGAAGGGCCTGCACGTAGGCCACCACCGACGCCCAGGTCAGTGTGTCCGCTGGGGATCTGACCGGTCCGCCACCGGGCACCTTCGACCGCATCCTGCTCGGCGAGGTGCTCTCTCACCCCCTTGACGCCGACCTCGACGCCGTCCACGACCGGTTGTGGCACTCCCCGTTGCCGCCCTAATGGGGCTATCGAGACAGAACTCTTGGCTGTGATGTTCCGTCGCAGTCCACGCGAGGGCGTCGCACAGCGTGCGGGCCTCGCTCCCGACTCATCGGGTGCATCGCGGTCGAGGTGCGCGGTAATCTCTCTGGTTGCGTCGCCGGATGCGCGCGGTCGTGCCCGGACTATCAGTTGTCGTCAGCAAGGAGTTGAGGGGGATGACGCCGGAAATCACCACCCGGATCATCGAGGTGATCAACGATCTTCGCGTTGAGAGCAACGACCAGGAGTCCATGCTGCGCGCGATCTCCAAGGCCGCCGTCGACACGATCGACAACGCCGAGTATGCGAGTGTCACGCTGGTCACCCGCGGACGGATCGAGACACCGGTGATGTTCGGTGATCTCGCGGGCAAGTGTGACGATCTCCAACGTGAGCTCGGTGAGGGCCCGTGTGTCCGTGCTGCCGTCGACGACACCACCGTGCGCATCGACGACCTGGCCAACGACTCGCGCTGGCCTCGGTTCGCTGCCGCGGCAAGCGCATTGGGCGTCGTGTCGATGGCGTGCTTCTGCCTCTACATCGACGGCAACGACTTCGGCGCGCTCAACCTGCACAGCACCACCGCCTTCGCCTTCGACGACGAGTCGTGTTCGCTGGCCGAGTTGTTCGCCGCACACTGCGCCGCCACCTTCAGCGCCGTCCGCGAGAAGGAGCAACTGCGCAATGCGCTCAGCTCGCGCGATCTGATCGGCCAAGCCAAGGGCATGCTGATGGAGCGCTATCGGATCGACGCCGACGCCGCGTTCCTCCTCCTCGCGCGTCTGTCGCAGGAGTCGAACATCAAGCTCGTCGACGTGGCCACCAACGTCGTCATCGCCGGCCCTGGCAACTGACCGGCCCCGGCCCTTGCACCTAGCGCAGGACGTCGGCCTTCGGGAACCCGAGGACCGGGATGCCACCGCGTGCCCGGAAGTTCTTGTAGCCTCGTCCGGCGAGCACATGCGCTCCGGTTTGTGAGGAGAAGAAGAGCATCCCCTGCTGGAAGAGTTGGGTGACCCCGGCCCCGTCGGGCGTCAGGGTCGGTACCCCGAGTGCGGTCCCGAGCGTTCCGGGAACGTCGCCAAGGCTGCCGAGCAGGCCCTGGAACGCCGCCGCCGCGGTGCTCACCAGATCACCGGCTCCGGGCACCGCCTGATCGGCGATCCCCCCCAGCGATCCGGCGTCCAGGGACCCGAGGTCCAGAGAACCGAGCCCGCCGGCCGGGCCGGTCGGTGGCTTCACGATCTGCGGCGGGGTGCGCTGGCCCGCCACGGCGAACCAGTCGGACTTGAGGCCCAGCTTCACGCGCGCATCCTCGCCGGACGCCTCGACGCTGCGGCCGCCGCCGGTGGCGCGCACCTTGAGTGCACGCCCGCTCTCGGCACCGAGCCCGTTGGCCTGGATCACCTCGAAGCTGTCCAGACTCGGCAGACCGAACGCGCTCGCGATGGCGCTCGGACTGATCGTGGTGGTCCAGTTGTGGTTCGGTGACGCGGCGTCTCCGTCGTCGACGACCGCCGGGAACCGGCCGCCCGCGGTGTATCCACCGGTGGACGACGAGAATTCGGTGAAGGCCGGCCGGCCGTTCTGCAGCAGGATCTGCCCTGCCGTCGCGTCGGCGGCTTGGTTGCCGCCCGGGTCCTCGCCGGTCACGCCGCCGTAGACCTGCGAGTTCTGAGTGTCGTCGATCTTCTTGCCGCTCGCAATCGCGGCCAGGGCGTAGGTGCGGGCGGCGACGGCCTGGGCCTTCAGCGCCTCCATGCCGCCGGAGGTCGCCCACCCGGGCACGCTCTCCTTGGCGATGACGCCTTTGACGTAGTCGTCGACGTTGAGCCGATTGGTGACCCGTCCGCCGTCGAGGCCGAGGGACCCGCGGAACGGTTCGTTGGATCCGCAGAACTTGAGGAATTCGTTGGCCGGCCGGTTCGGGGCGGTGTTGACCGGATCGGCGAATGCGGCGTTGACGGTGCGTACGACGGGACCGCCACATCCGGCGGTGATCGAGGCGGTGTTGCCGCTGACGGTGACCGCCTGGTTCGGCGCGACCGGTTGCCCGCCGACGGACATGCCCGCGTCCGAGCGCACACTCACGCCGCCGCTCTTGTTCGACAGGGCGACGTTGACGATCGGGTTGGCCGGGCGGCCGAATGTCGTGCCCCCGTAGAAGTGCTGCAGGATCTGCCGATACGACCAGCCCTGCTTGGCGTAGCCGTAGGCGCCGTACTGTCCCATCCCGCGACCATGGCCGAAGCCGTGGCCGATCAGCGTGATCTCCGAGCCGGCCGTCAGGCCGATCTCGACACGGTCCGACGCGGTGACGCCGACGAGGCCGACGCCGCCCACGAGTGCGGTGGCCGACACGGCACCGATGACCGTCGACATCCGCCGACGCCGGGCGTGGCCCGGTCGGGTGCGGATGGTCAGGACTCGGCCGACCAGGGACGTCACTGCCACGAGGTCTCGTTTCTCATGATCGAATGTTACGTATGTGAATAGTGGGACTCATGTGACGATAGACAAGTCACTTGAATATCACCAACCACAGGAGATAACAACCGCATCACGAGTTGTCTCGATGCGGCGTGGGCGCACGGCTGCACCGCGGCGCCCTAGTCATGAATCCCGTGCGGGACACCCCGTTCGCGATGGTCGGATTCACGTGGAACCAGCCGGTCTGGGTCGGGGCCGAGCAGGCGACGATGATGCTGCGGGCCAAGGAACCCGGCCGCGGCGGGGTGATGGGGAGGAACTCGAACCATCCCGGCCTTCGCCGACCCCCGGCCGATCACCCCGCCCGAGCACCACGGCGGCACCGAACCCGTGTGGATCGGGGCCGCCACGAAGGTCCCGCTCGCGCACCACCGACGGCCAGAGCGCCATTCCAGCCGCCGACTCCACCGGTGTCGGCCTGGCCGATCTCGTGGTCGGCTCCGCCGTGGAGGTCCTGAAGAACCTCGCAAGCACCGTCCTGCCGGAACGCACGCGACCCTGCTGCGCCCCGACACCCAGCGCTCACCGGGGTGATCGACGCTGACTCACCCTCTCGGGCTGTCCGCAGGTGATCTCGCGTGCGGCCCGGGGCGCCGAGGAGAGCTTCCGCAGCCCGCAGCCGACGATCTCCCCCCACGTTGAACAACGCGATCGTCCATCGCACCACGGGCAGCAACGACCAGATCCGGCAACAGTCGACGGAGATCGTGCGCGGATCGCACGAACCCTGGACTGGTACGACATCGGTTACATCAACACCATCGGCGTCTCGATGGCCTGCGGTCTCGACCTAGGGTGTGTCTCCCAATTCCCTTTGCGGGTCTTGGCGGCCCGATTTCGCCCTGGCAGCGTTGTCGTCGGTCACGATAGCTGCCGCTATCGCTTCCTCCTCCGCCTTGCCAGAACGCAATCGTTCGCGCCAATCCCTCGCAGAAGAATTGGGAGACACACCTTAGCCGAACCACCGAGCCAGCACGCGGGCGACCCCGTCCTCGTTGTTGCCGACGGTGATCTCGTCGGCCGCAGCGAGCGCGGCCGGGTGCGCGTGACCCATCGCGACACCGTGCGACGCCCACGTGAGCATCTCGACGTCGTTGGGCATGTCACCGAACGCGACGGTCGTCGATCCGTCACCTCCTTTGTGGTCCAGCAACTTTTGGAGCCCGGATGCTTTGTGGGTGTCGGGCAGCGAGAGCTCGACGAGCCCATTGTCGGTGGAGAAGGTGACCTGCGCCAGGTCTCCTATGGCTCCGGAAAGTCGTTGCGCAATTTGAGAACTCGGCATGCCGGGGACGCGGACGAGGAGTTTGACGGCAGGTTCGGTGTAGATCTCCTCGTCACCGACCGCGACATGGTCGGGATTGAGCCACGCGTGTTGGTAGCCCGCGGTGGCCACGAACGGCGCGGTGGCGGCGCCGTGTGCGGATCGACCCACACGTTCGGCGGCGATGCCGCACCCGGGGATCTGGGACTGGGCGATCGCCCCGAGTTCGACGAGAACCTCCGGCGCCAGTGTCGCCGAGGAGATGATGCGATCACGCTCGACGTCGTAGAGGATGGCGCCGTTGGCGCACACCGCATGTCGTACACGAATGCGCGACGGGTCGAACTGATCGGTGATCTCGGCGATCCACCGGGGCGGACGGCCGGTGGCGAGGACGAACTCGGCGCCGGCGGCACACGCGTTGGCCAGGATCGTCTTGGTGTACTCCGACACCCGGTTCTCGTCGTCGATGAGCGTACCGTCGACGTCGCTGGCGATCAGCGTTGGTCGCGAGATGACCACCGGCCCCTTGTCTTCGCGCTTCACTTACGCGACTTCCCTTCTCGCTGGGTCACTTTCGCCGCTCGTGCCGCCGCCTTGCGTTGTGCTTCCTCGTCCTCGATGACCGCAGCCTGCTCCGGGGTGGGTGCAGTGCCGCCGAGTCGCGTCGGCACCCAGAACTCACCGGCCGGATGCGGATAGGCGTCCTGCACCTCGTGCAAGCCCTTGGTCATCTGTGCACGCAACCGAGTGGTCTGCTCCTCGACGTCGGCGTCGGCGGGCACGTGGATCGGCGCCCCATAGCCGACGGCGATCGGGATACTCGCCCGACCCATCCGACGCTTGCCGCCCTTGGTCCATTGCCGCTGCGCTCCCCACACGATCGTCGGGATCATCGGCACCTGCGCCTCGAGTGCCATGCGCACCGCGCCGGTCTTGAACTCCTTGAGTTCAAAGCTGCGACTGATCGTCGCCTCCGGGTACACCACGACGATTTCACCGGAGCGCAGCGACTCGACGGCCGCACGATAGGCGTCGGTGCCCTGCGATCGGTCGACCGGGATCGTGCGGGTGTGGTTCACCAGGAATCGCATGATGGCGACGTCCATGACCTCGGACTTGATCATGAACCGCGCACGCCGCCCCACCCGATACAGACCGAGCGCCGCAGGCAAGAAATCGACGTAGGCCGTGTGATTGACCACCAGCACCGCACCACCCCGGGTGGGGATGTTGTCGAGCCCGTTGAACCGCAGATCCACCTTCTGCGCGCGGACAAGGGTGTTCGCGACGATCTCCAGGGCCCGGAACACCGGCTCCCGATCCGCGTTGGTCATGGGGTCAGACTATCGGGTCGCCGCCCGCGCGAGACTCCGCCTCACGGCCTCGCGCGCAGCGGTCCGGCCGTGGACGCACGCCCCCGCAGTGACGTCTCGACCAGCGCAGTGACGCCTCGACCAGCGTGGGACCAGGCTTTCGCGCCTCGATGACGTCGCAGATGGCCCGCACCGTGATCCACCGGGTGCTACGCGGCGCGAGACCGACGGTGGTGATGTCGGGCGGGAGAACACCCAGGCGGCGGTGTCGGTGTAGTCGGCGCGAAGCATCTGACGCGGCACCTCGATGCCGCGGGAGCGGAGTACGTCGAGAGCCAGCCGAGTCCGGCGAGCGGTCACGCTCCAGGGTGACATGCCGAACGGGAAGTCCGCGAACGGTCTCCACCACCGGATCGGCGAGACTCGGGTCGGAGCCGATCGATCCGTCCAGCGCCGATGCGACAAGTGCTGGCGCCGGATCGCCCGCGGTACCAGGGTGATCGCGAGCCGCTCGCCGGGCCGCCTCGGTCGCGCCGTATAGCACCGTCACGGAATAGTCGAGGCCGACCGTCTCTTCCGAGGATAGACCGCCCAATGACCCCCGGCGGTTCCCGAGCGCGACCCTCGGGCCACCGCCATCACCGTCGGGCTGGTGCGGCTAAGCGCCCGGCTCCCGATCCCCACCCTGCTGATCGAGCTCGGCCCGCCGGGCGGCCTTGGCCGCCTGCTCCTGCGCGTCCATCCGGTTGGCCTCCTCGAGTGTCGGCGCCGATCCGCCGAGCCGGGCGGGCACCCAGAACTCACCCTTCGGGTGCTCGCCATAGGCATCCTGCAGTTCGAACAACTTCTCGCCCATCACCTTGTGCAACTGCGCGGTGATCGCCTCAGCATCACCGACGGGCTCGATCGGTTCGGCCACGCCGATCGCGATCTGGTAGCCGGTCCGGCCCAGACGCTTGGGATGGCCCTTTGTCCACACCCGCTGGGCACCCCAGATGACGGTCGGAATGATCGGGGCGTCGGCCTCGAGGGCCATGCGCGCGGCCCCGGACTTGAACTCCTTGAGCTCAAAGCTGCGACTGATCGTCGCCTCCGGGTACACACCGACGAGCTCGCCGCTCTTGAGGTAGCCGACCGCGTCGTGATAGCTCTGCGCCCCGTTGGCCCGGTCAACGGGAATGTGCTTGAGCGCACGCATGATCGGACCCGAGTACCGATTGTCGAAGACCTCTTTCTTGGCCATGAACCGCACATACCGCTTACCCTGGAGATACGCTGGAATGCCGGCGTAGGTGAAGTCCAGGTAGCCGGTGTGATTGATCGCAACCACGCCCGGACCCGACTGGGGCACGTTCTCGACACCGGAGATGCTGAACTTCAGACCTTCGGCCAGCCACAACAGTCGCGCCGCGGTGATCACGGTGGAGTACACGGGTTCCATGGGGCAAGCTTAGTGGTCACGCCGACGCCGCAATCACACCAGGCGACTCCGCCGCAGTCACACCAAGCGACTCCGCCGCAGTGACACCAAGCGACTCCGCCGCAGTGACCGAACTCATCGCCACCCCGCTCATCCGCAGGCCCGGCCGAACCGAAGTCCTACCGAGAGTTCTTGACCAGCCCGGCCTTATGCCATCGCTCAACTCGACGATGTTCCGCTCGACCCCGCCCGACGCACGCCCAGCCTGCCCCGGAGAGGTTCATGCCCACCACCGAACTGCAATCGGCCGTCGCGACCACCCGCGCGGTACTCGGCCCCTTCTACGACTTCCGCGAAATGATCCTGGCCGCAGTGCTCGCCGCGCTCGCCGGCGCGACCGGCGCAGCGGCCTGGCTCTATTCGGCCGGCTGGTATGTGACATTCATGACCGGCAACACCGAGCGAATGGTCCTCGAACACTTTCGGGGCGCCCACCATCTGGGATTCACCGCGTTGGCCACCGTCGTCGCCTTCTGCTGCGGCGTTGTGGTCGCCACCCTCGCTCGAATCACGCTGTGGAGCAAGGCACGTCATGGAGCTACCGTGTTGACCGCCGCTTCCACGGCGACTGCTTACGTGTGGGACTCGGCGATCAACACCACCGACCAGGACTACGGAGCGGGCCCGGTGCTGTGTCTGGCCTTCGGCCTCGGCGCTCTCAACACGTCCATCAGCCGCAAGGGCGAGGTGGTCATGCCGTTGTCGTACGTCACCGGGACCCTGGTGAAGATCGGTCAAGGCGCAGGCCTACACCTCGCGGGCGTCAAACGATGGAGCTGGGTGGCCCACGCCACCACCTATGCAGGCTTCCTGTCGGGCGCCGCGATCGGCGGGGCGTTGTTCACGGTGTTCGGGGAGCACAATTCGTTGGCCACGCTCGCGGTGGTCACTGCGATCATCGCGATCGTGACATGGCGGTTGGATCATCCGAAGTTCCTGGTACGCGACGGCCATTGAGCCATCGGAGACCACGCTCGAGCCACCGGAGACCCCACCAGGTACCGAGGGCCCACGCCGGGTTCAGCGCGGGTCGATAGATTGGACGGGCAACGCGTCACCGCGCGCAGCCCCGCGCACCCCCTCCGAAAGGCCAAACGTGCAGATCACCAGCATCGGTCACGCCGGATTCCACATCCAGACCACCGCCGGGTCGATTCTTTGCGATCCGTGGACCACTCCCGCCTACTTCGCGTCCTGGGTGCCCTTCCCCGACAACTCGGAACTGGATTGGACAAGTCTCGGGCACTGCGACTACCTCTACGTTTCACATCTACATCGCGACCATTTCGACGAACGGAACCTGCGCGAGCACGTCAGCAAGGACGCGACGGTCCTGCTGCCCGACTACCCGGTCCCCGACCTGAGGCGTGAGCTCGAGAAGCTCGGCTTCACCAAGTTCGTCGAGACCACCGACTCACAGAAGGTCACCATCGACGGCCCGAAGGGCTCACTCGACGTGATGATCATCGCGTTGCGCGCCCCTGCCGATGGGCCCATCGGCGACTCAGGACTCGTCGTCTCCGACGGCGAGACGACGGTGTTCAACATGAACGACGCCCGGCCCATCGATCTCGACGTCATCGGCGAGCAGTTCGGGCACGTCGACGTCCACCTGCTGCAGTATTCCGGGGCGATCTGGTATCCGATGGTCTACGACATCCCCCGCAGGTCCAAGGCCAACTTTGCCGCGCAAAAGCGCCAGCGTGGCATGGATCGTGCCCGCTCCTACATCGAGCAGGTCGGTGCGACCTGGGTGGTGCCCTCGGCCGGCCCGCCGATGTTCCTCGACGAGGACCTGTTCTCGCTCAACGACTTCGGCTCCGGGATCGAGGATGCCGACAACCCGCGCCCCGGCGATGTGACGTCGATCTTCCCGGATCAGCAGACGTTCCTGGAACAGATGCGTATCCACGGCACCGACGACGGCGAGAAGCACCGCGGGCTGATGATGGTCTCCGGCTCGATCGCCGATTTCACCGGGTCGACACTCAACGAGATCAACCATCCCTATGCGCCGCATGAGGTTTTCGGCGAGAACAAGCAGGCCTATCTCGAGCGGATGAAGGAGAAGTTCGCCCCGGCCATCGCCGCGGAGAAGGCCACCTGGGCCCCTGCCGAAGGCGACCCACTGCTCCCCGAACTCAAGAAGCTGTTCGAGCCGATCATGGCCGCGTCGGACCTGATTTGCGATGGCATCGGCTATCCGGTCGGCCTCGTGATGGGCGAGGAGACCGTCGTCCTGGACTTCCCCAACCGCATCGTGCGCGAACCCAAGGAGGGAGAGGGCAAGTACCGCTACGGTTTCCGGATCGTCCCGGAGATCGTACGAACCGTGCTGCGCGACGACGAACCGGACTGGGTCAATACGATCTTCCTCTCCACGCGGTTCACCACGTGGCGCATCGGCGGCTACAACGAATTCCTCTACACGTTCTTCAAGTGCCTCACCGACGAGCGGATCGCCTACGCCGACGGCTGGTTCTCCGAGGCGCATGACGACTCGGCGTCGATCACCAAGGACGGCTGGGAGATCCAGCGTCGATGCCCGCACCTCAAAGCGGACCTGAGCAAGTTCGGCGTGATCGAGGGCGAGAAGCTGACGTGCAATCTGCATGGCTGGCAATGGGATCTGCCGACCGGCCGCTGCCTGACGTCGAAGGGCCACGAGTTACGGGCCAGTCGTCTGGAGTAGCGACACCGCTCGGTCACGACTGCCCCTATCCCCAGTGACCATGACAGCCACCCGATCACGACCGCCCCCTCTCTCCACCGGGGGTCTCGGGTATCAGGGTAGGACGGGCTGCTCGACCATCGGGGGGAGATTCTCGACTATCGGGCGGGGCAGGCCCCCTCGCCCATCGGGGAAAGGTTGTCGAACATCAGGCCAACCCCGACCTCACCGCTTCCCCCATCCTGGTCGTCGGCCGTCGAAGAACAACTGCCAAACCGGACCGGTCACCAACCAGATGACGGTGACCACTCCGAGTATCCCGAATGTCCCACGGAGCTCGGCGGCTTGCTGATCGTCGGCCACGGTCACCGACAGGAGCAACACCGCGCCCGCGGCGATCGCTGCCGCGATCAGCCACTGCCCGAACAGCACCAACTCGTGGCGCATGGCGGCAGCACCGCCGCGAGGTGGTCGGGCCGGCGCCGGTGCATCTGCGAACCAGTGGGCGAAGCGTGCGTCGGCCCAGGGTGATGATCGAATGGCCGAAGGCCACGGTGACACCGAGATAGATCCCGGCCAGCCGGTACACCGTCGTGACCTCGGTGCCGTGCGAAAGGTCTACGGCCACAGCGGCGAGCAAGAACAGGTCCACCAACGGCACCAGCGCCAACACCACCGTCGACGCCCGGCGTCTGCGCAGGATGTACCGAATCGACAGCCCGGCGCGCAGAACGCCGCCCTCACGGGGAAGGCGTTGGCCGCGGTCCGGACGAGCAGCGTGGAGGCGCTGACCGAGATGCGCGGGCTGATCGACCTGCTCTCCGACGGCAGCGAGCAGAGCACCGACGGCCGACACACCACTGCCGGTCTGCGACGTATCGATCGGCTGACCGAACCGATCGCCGAGTCCGGCACCGACATCACCATGGAGATACCGGCCACGATCACCGCCGCCGACGGCGTCGATGCATTACCGCCGGTCGTCGACATCGCCGCGTTCCGCATCGTCGCCGAAGCACTGACCAACGCTGCCACACATGCACCGGGACAACCGATTCGAGTGAGGATCACCCATACCGATGACGCCCTGGTCCCCGACATCTGTAATCGACTCGCTGCCCATCACGATCACCATCGGGCCGGCGATCGTCACACCGGACGCGGCCTGGTCGACATGCGCACTCGCGCCCACGCGGTCGGCGGAAGGCTCAGCGTCAAGCGCGACGCCGACGGATTCCGGGTCACTGCAACGCTTCCAACAGCTCACCTCGAAGCAGAGACGTTCCACCCGTGACGACGATCCTGATCGCCGACGACCACGCCGCCATCAGGGCCGGGCTGCGGATGATGCTCGAGCCGGACGAGGGGATCGACGTCATCGGGGAGGCCATCGACGGCGACCAGGCGATCACCGGCGCCCGCGAGCTACGCCCCGACGTCGTACTGATGGACGTCCGGATGCCCGGGACCGATGGCTTCCGCGCCACCGAAGTGATTGTCGGCGAGACTATCTGCCCGGTCGTCGTCCTCACGACCTTCGACCTCGACGGGTACGTCTTCGGCGCGCTGCGGGCCGGGGCGAGTGGCCTTCTGCTGAAAACGGCGTCGGCGGAAGCCATCATCGAAGCCGTTCGCGCCGTGGTGCGTGGTGACGCGGCATTGTCGCCGGAGGTCACCCGCCGCGTCGTCGACGCCGTCCGGACCACGCCCGGCGGCTCGCCCACTCCCCCGCCCACCACTTTCGACGATCTCACCGCCCGCGAGGGAGACGTATTGCGGTGCCTTGGAGATGGTTTGGCCAACGCGGAGATCGCGTCGACGCTGTTCATCACCGAGGCGACGGTGAAGACGCACGTGTCGCGGGGTTGATGAAACTCGGACTGGAGTCACGGATGCAGGCTCCGATCCTGGCGCGCGACCTGGGTGGCGTGTGCGTGTCAGATCCTGGCCTCCGACGGTCGATGAGCGTGCGCCGTCACGGGATCAGCACGATCTTTCCGTGCGTGTGGCGCTTCACCAGGTCTCGGTAAGCCTCGCGCACCTGAGCCAATGGGTAGGTGGCGGCGACCGGGATCATGAGCTCTCCAGCCGCGATCGACGATGCGAGCCGGCGCAGCGTAGCCGCACTCTGTGCCTGCGCATGGCCGTCGCTCTTGACGCCGAATTCCTCGACGGCCGCGACATCGATGATCGTATTGCTCCGATCGGGAGCAACACCGAGATCGATGGCCGCCCAGCAAACCGGCTCTGCAGGTAGGTCCACGCGTCGGCGCTGAACGGCCCGATGGCGCGGAGGTGATCGTCACCTCGGTAGACGTGTAGCACTGCGGAAAGCCCACGGCTGCAATAGCTTCTCGCAAGTCCGACGACGTCGCCGACCAGCATCACCCCGTCGCCGCGGCCGTCGGCGTCACCGATACCGATACCGATACCGATACCGAGCATCATGGGTGTGCGCGGTGTCACGACCGATCCCATGACGTGCGATAAACCGCCGAGCACTTCAGCGGCGCGTACCGCGCCCTTCGGCCAATTGCGTCAAACCGGCCAGGAGCGTGGACGCCTGCTCGTCGGGCGGAACAGCCCCCGGGGATGCGGCCCACGCCGCGAGTATCTCCATGAAGCCGCCGAGCAGGAATGTGGTCAGTGTGTCCGCGGAGACCGATCCCGACCCATTGACGCCCGAACGCAGACTCACGACGATCTCCTCGCACTGCGGCCGCAGCCGCGACCGAAAGACCTCTGCACATCGCTGAGAAGCCAGACTGGGATAAAGATTTCGGTAACACTCCATGTTGTCGACGACGAAGCCCATCAGCGCCGCGATCACCTCCTGTGGACCGGCATCCACATCGACGGCTTCGTCGAGCCGATCGACCACCGCGGCCACGATCGCGTCGTCACGATCGGTGAAGTGCAGGTAGAAGGCCGGACGGCTCACGCCAGAGAGCCGCACGATGTCGCTCACCGAGATCGTTTCCACGCGACGGTCGAGTGTCAACCGCCACGCGGCAGCCTTCAGTTCACCGCGGGCTTTCTCCGCCCGTGGATCGAGGCTGGCTGACCGGGATGCCACGCCCCGAACACTAGCAGCCACCACCCTGTTGTTTACAAGTGTCTATGACAGCGCTAGCATTGCCGTCATCAGCGGTTCTCCGTCGGATTCACCGGCGCATCCGGCATCGCGGCTCGCGCGCCCCGGAGACCTCCGACACCCAGATCCACAACCAGTCCTCTCAGTGAGGTTCGTGATGAGCGAAACAGCCAACCCGACAACTAGTTCCGACGACAGTTCGGCCGAGTTGCCAAGTGACGACACCAGCCCGTTCCCACCCGACCCCCGATCGCCCAAGAAGGTCTTCCTGGGCGCGCTGATCTTCCCGATCTTCATGATGGTGGTCATGCCGCTTCTCTACAGCTGGGGGCTGCACTCCCCGACGCCACACGACATGAAGGTGGCGATCATCGGCGACACGAGCACCTCCCAGCAGGTTGCCTCGGCGATCACCACCCAGTCCGACGGCAGCTTCGCGGTGAGTACCGTCGCGGATCCGGGAGCGGCTCGCGCGGCGATCGACAATCTCGCCATCCGGGGTGCCTGGAACCCGGCCACCAACGATATCTATGTGGCGTCGGCGGGCGGACCCATAGCCAGCAACACGGCCGAGTCGTTCCTGAGTGCCGTTGCGAAGAAACAGAATCCGGACAGACCGGTGAACGTCATCGACGTCATCCCGCCGAACGGCAACGACAAACTGGCCAACTCACTGCTCTTCGTCGGCTTGGCTGCGGTCCTTGGCGGTTTCTCGTTCGCGTCGGCGCTGCGCATCGCGGTGGGCGGATTGAGCCTGCGGGTCGAGCTCATACTTCTGGCGGTCTTCGGCGCGTTGCTCACCACGATTCCGACCTTCATCGCCTACTCGGTGTACGGCAGCCTCGATTCCGGATTCATCAAAGCCGCGCTCCTCGCGTATGCGGGTCTGCTCACCGTGGGGTGTTTCCACCTCGGATCCATGCGGCTCATCGGACCACTCGCGATCATCCCGACCGTATTTATCATGGTGCTGATGGGAATACCGGCCTCGGGCGCGGCGATACCCGCCGAGATGGTGCCCGGCTTCCTCGGCACCATGAACCGAATCCTGCCCACCCCGGCACTGCTCGATGGTCTGCGACGACTCATCTACTTCCCCGACGCCGGTATGGGCGCCACCCTGTCCACCCTGGCACTGTGGGCACTGCTGGGAATGGTGATGATCGCCCTGGCGGCGATGCGTCACTCGGCCAAGCCGGAGGAGAACAGCCTCCAGGGCCCCGGCTTCCAGCATTTCTTCGGCGACAATCGGGAGGTCACCGCGGCACAGCACGCGCGGCGCAAGGCACTGGCCGGCGCCGCCGTGGTCCCGATCTTCCTCGTGACCTGCCTGCCGCTCACCTTCATCGGACTGTTTCACAACCCGACGCCGCACGAGATGAAGGTCGCCATCGTCGGCACTGATCAGGCTGTGACACAACAGCTCACGACCCAGCTCGAGAAGGTCACCGGCAACGGGTTCGACTTCACGTCGGTCCCTGATGCCGATACCGCGCGAAACCAGTTGCACCAGCTGGAGATCCGCGGCGCCTACGATCCCGCGACCGCAACGCTCACCATCGCCGGTGCCGGCAACCTGCAGGCCACACAGGTGGTCAAGCAGACCTTCGGTCCGGTGGCAGCGTCGTCGGGCAAGACGCTACAGGTCGACGACATCGCGCCGTTGCCCACGAGCGACCTCGTCGGTGCCGGCGTGCTCTACCTCGGCCTCGGAGCCATCCTCGGCGGCTACCTGAGCGCGATGATCGCCTATATGCTGGGCCGCGGCCTGGGCCTGCGATGGCAAGTCGGCGCGATCGTCGTGATCTCGGCGGTGTGCGCCCTCGCGCAGGTCCTCATCAGCTACCAATGGATCGGCATCCTGCACCACAACGAGATCGCGGTCGCGGCAACGTTGTTCGTGATCGCCCTGACGTGCGGCCTGTTCCAGCTCGGCGGGTCGATGCTCATCGGGCCACTGATGATGGTGGTCAGCATGCTCGTACTCATCTTCCTCGGCGTCTCATCCTCGGGCATAGCGGTGGGCACCGACATGGCGCCGGCGTTCTATCGGGTGCTGCATCCGATCCTGCCGACGTCCAACGGATTTGAGGCGCTCAAACGCATCGCCTACTTCGACGGCGCCGACGCGTGGTCGAAGAACCTGTGGATCCTGGTCCTCTGGTTGGCGGTCAGCGCCGCCATGGTGGTCGGTGGGGTACTCCTCAAGCGTGCCGGACGTGGTCCCACCCCGCCGCCGATCAACATGGAACCCGAGCAGTAGGACAGATGGCGGTGACGTGGCGGCTCAGCCCGCCGCCTCCACATCCGCCACCGCCGACGACATGGCGACGATGATGGCACCGGCGATCGCCACAAAGAACGCGACGGCGGCGACCACCGCCCAGCCGTGACGGACGGTGTCGCCGAGTAACACGATGCCCGCGACGCCGGGCACCACGGTCTCCCCGACCACCAGGGACGCCGCGGCGGCGCTGACCGACCCGGTCTGTAGTGCGACGGTGAACAGGTAGAACCCGCCCACCCCGCACACCACGACCGCGTAGGCGGCCGGATCGGTCAACAGTCGGCCGAGGTCGAACGGGGAGACACCGTCGACGACACGCACTGCGATCGCGAGAACCCCGAACAGCACGCCACCGAGCAGACCGGCCCCGACGGCGACGCGCGCTCCGGAGAACCGCATCACCACCAGACCGAATGCGATCAGCACGGCACCGGCGATCAGCACACCCCAATGCAGGGATCGTCCGGCGTCGTCGTGACCCTCGTCGCCGGCCGCGATACCGAGGACGGTGAGCGCGGCGATGACCAGAACGATGCCCGTCCAGTCACGCACCGACAGCCGGGCGTGCAGCACCACCATCGCCAGCAGCGCGGTGACCACCAGATTCGCGGCGATGATCGGCTGCGCGACAAACAGTGGCATGGTGCGCGCCGCAACCATGTTCCCGATGAATCCGAGCGCGTCGAGAGCGAAGCCGATCAGGAACGAGACGGTGATCATAGCCGCGAACGTCGAGGCTGCGCTCGGCACCTCGTCATGCTGTGCACCGTCGTCGACCTCGGCGGCACCGCGCGCCTGCAGCACCGACGCGGTGCCGTAGGCCAGGGCGGCGAGCACGGCGGCGATGAACCCGACGATCACGCCTCAGTCCTTGCCGGTGCCGTGATCGGAGCCCGATTCCAATGCCGCACGCGGCGGCGCGGATTCGAGCGGACGCGGCCGATGCTCGTGGTGGTAGGCCGCAGCCTCGGCGTGCTCGACGGCCTGCACCGCACTCGACGACGACACGATGACACCGCCGATGACCGCGGCGATGAACGCGATGGTGGTGGGGATCTCCCAGCCGTTGGTGATGGTGTCGCCGAGCAGCAGGATGCCGATCGCACCCGGGATCACCGTCTCCCCGACGACGAGCGCGGCGGCGGCACCGTTGACCGAGCCGGTCTGCAACGCCACGGTGAACAGGTAGAAGCCGAGAATGCCGCTGAAGGCGAGTCCGTAGAGCGCCGGGTCGGTGAGTAGATGTGACGCAGAGAACGGCGAGAGGCCGTGCAGGACACGCGAAGCCACCGCCATGACGCCGAACATCGCGCCGGCGACGAGCCCGGTGGCCGAGGCGATGTGTTTGTGCAGCACCCGCATCAACACCAGCCCGAGGCCGAACAGCACGAACGTCGCGACCAGCGTCGCCCAGTGCATCCACTGCTCGTTGCGGGTTCCCTCGGGTCCCGCGCCGACGGCGAGCAGGACGAGCGCGGCGATGACGACCGTGCCCGCGAACCAGTCCCGCGTCCGCAGCGACACGTGCAGGATCACCATGGCAAGCACGGCGGTGACCACCAGCCGCGCGGCGATGATCGACTGCGAGAGGAACAGCGGAATGAGCCGCGCGGAGAGAATCGTTGCGCCGAAACCGATCACGTCGAAGAACAGACCCAGCAGAAACGGCCATTTGATCATGGTGCGGGCCGTGGATCGCAGACTCGGATGCGCCCGCTTGGCGGCCTTCGTCGTCGTCGCGGTCGCCGTGCCGCCGGAGTTCGCCGGGGCGGCGGCGCGCTGTTCGGCGGCTTCTCGTCGGGCGGTCCATTCGGCGGCCATCGACTGCAGGACCGCGGCCAACGCGAACGCCACCGAGCCGATGACCGCGGCGATGACACCGGCCATCATCGCGCACTCACCGCCATCTCCGGCGTGGCCGTCCCCACGCGGCTGTCATCCCTGCGCGACCGTCATGTCATGCCCATCTGTGCGCTACCCGATCCCGCCATCATGCCGGGGTCAGCACCTCCGTGCCGACAAACCGGGCCAACTCCTCGGGCAGACGTACCGAGCCGTCGGGCTGTTGATGGTTCTCCAGGATTGCGACGAGCCATCGGGTGGTCGCCAGCGTGCCGTTGAGGGTCGCGGCAGTCTGCGGTTTCCCGGACTCGTCGCGGTAGCGGATCGAGAGCCGTCGGGCCTGGAACGTCGTGCAGTTCGACGTCGAGGTCAGCTCACGGTAGGTGCTCTGCGTCGGAACCCATGCCTCACAGTCGAACTTGCGGGCTGCCGACGATCCCAGGTCACCGCCGGCGACGTCGATGACGCGGTAGGGCACGTCGATCGCGGCCAGCATCTCCTTCTCCCACGCCAGCAGTTTCTGGTGTTCGGCCTCGGCGTCCTCGGGTTTGCAGTAGATGAAGCCCTCGACCTTGTCGAACTGGTGCACGCGGATGATGCCCCGGGTGTCCTTGCCGTAGGAGCCGGCTTCGCGGCGGAAACACGTCGACCAGCCGGCGTAGCGCTTCGGCCCGTCGGACAGGTCGAGGATCTCGTTCATGTGATAGCCGGCCAACGGCACCTCCGAGGTGCCGACGAGGTACAGGTCGTCCTCCTTGTCGAGGTGATAGACCTCGTCGGCGTGGGCGCCGAGGAATCCGGTGCCGCCCATGACCTCCGGGCGGACCAGCACCGGCGGGACCATCAACGTGAAGCCGTTGGCGGTGGCCTTCTGCGCCGCCATGGTGAGCAGGCCGAGCTGCAGCAGCGCGCCCTGGCCGGTGAGGAAGTAGAACCGCGACCCCGACACCTTCGCGCCGCGCTCCATGTCGATCAAACCGAGCGACTCGCCGAGTTCGAGATGGTCCTTCGGGTTCTCGATGGTCGGCGGCTCCCCGACGTGCTCGAGCACCACATAGTCGTCCTCGCCGCCGGCCGGAGCGCCCTCGACGATGTTGGAGATCGCGATGTGCGCGGCCTGCGACCGTTCGTCGGCCTCGTTCTGGCGCGCGACCGCGGCCTTGACCTGCTCGGCGAGCTCCTTGCCCTTGGCCAGCAGCGCGGTCTTCTCCTCGCCCGATGCCTTGCCCACCTGCTTGCCCAACGCCTTCTGCTCCGAACGCAGGGAGTCGGCCTCGACGATCGCCGCACGTCGCGCGGCGTCGGCGTCGAGGAGTTGGTCCACCAGGCCGGAGTCCTCGCCACGAGCCTGCTGCGAGGCGCGGACACGGTCGGGATCTTCGCGCACAATCTTGAGGTCGATCACGATCTCAAACCCTACTTGACCTGGCCGGGCACGCCCGGATCAGGAGTGCGGAGCTCAGCGCCGAGTCACCGGTGTCACTGGGTGAGGCAATCGTCGCGCCCGAATATCACGGCCGTGTCGTGGGCCGGTGGGTGTACCTGCGTGCGGGTCGGCGTGGCCGTGGTAGGCCTCAAGCGTCAGCGGCGAATCACCGGACTGATGTGCAGGTCGACGAGCACTCCGGCGAGCAGATGGGCCGCGAGATCGGTGGCCGCACACCGGCGGCCAGGTCGAACAGGCGGGTTCTTGTGCGACGACCTCCGGATCGGCCACGCCGGGTTCGGGACTGCTCACCTGGCCATGTGTGGACGGGGGCACTCGGTGATCGCCGGGTCACCAGGCATCATGGAGGACGATGAGTGACGAAGCCGACCGCGACGAGGCGGACGAGGACCAGGCGAACGAGCTCCAGTCGAACGAGACCGTCGACCTGAGTAAGTCCGGCGATCGGGCGGCGAACGAGCCGACCACCCGGTTCGCGCCGATCGCCGACGACCCCGCGACCCGACCACAGGCGTGGTCAGCGGCCGAGGTGAACGACGACTCGGACGCCACGGGTGTCGGGGACACCACTGATGACGAGGGCGCCGGTCCGGCCCCGGCCAACTCCCACGGCCGGCTGCAGCGCAATGCGGTGCGGGTCGGGCTGGCCGCGATCGTCGTCGGCGCCCTCGTTGCCGCCGGGGTGGCGTTCGCCATGGGCGTATTCAACGATCGCGGCAGCGTGGGTGGCACCGACATCGGACAGAGTGAACGCCTCGCGGAGAACGCGTTCACCCGATCGGTCGCCGGGGACTGCCTGACCTGGCCGGAGAATCGTCCGGGCGATCCGGCGAAGGTCGACTGTGCCACCGAGCATCGGTTCGAGGTGGCCGGCGCCCTGAACACCGCGCTGCTGCCGGGGTCGGAGTTCGGCGACTCCGCGTCGTGGCCGGGGCCCGAGCGATTCGGCCAGATCCGCGACGAGCAGTGCCCGGTGATCGTCAACCGGTACCTCAACGGTCGTCTCGATCCCGACGGCCGGTTCTCGGTGGGGCTGATGTACCCGTCGGATCAGCAGTGGGCCAAGGGCGCTCGCGAACTGCGCTGCGGTCTGCAGATCACCGGTGCCGATGGCACGCCACAGTTGTTCTCCGGCAAGGTCGGCGAGCAGGACCAGTCCTTCCAGTGGCCGGCAGGCACCTGCATCGGCATCGATGCCGCGACGCGACGCGTCGCGTCGCCACCGACGGTGGTCAATTGTTCGGAGCCACATGCCTTCCAGACCACCGGCATCGTCGATCTCGCACAGCGTTTCGGTGACGCCACCTCGGGGAAACCGTGGCCGGGCGAGAAGGCGCAGAACGAGTATCTGACGACGATCTGCCCCGGTCAGGCCGAGCGATTCGTCGGCGGCAAGCAGAAACTCGACGCCACCACCCTGAACACCCAGTGGTCGGTGATCAGCGAACCCCGCTGGCTGTCGGGAAGCCGAAAGGTCGTGTGCTTCTTGGGTCTTCCCGATCGCGGCGGCTTCGCGACCCTCGTCGGAGACGCGCGCGGCACCGTCCTGGTCAACGGCAAGGTCCCGCAGCCGCCCGCGCCGGGCCCGTCCGGGCGCGCGACTCCGACGCCGGTACCGCTGCCACCGGGGGTCACCCCGAATCCGTTCGAGACCGCCGCTCCGGCCGGGTAGCACCCATGGCCGTACACATGCGCGACGAGAAATTCGAAGAACTCGTCGGGGACGCCCTCGACGCGATCCCGTCCGAGCTCACCGACGCGATGAGCAACGTGGTGATCCTGATCGAGCCGCGCAACCCCGATTCCCCGAACATCCTGGGACTGTATTCCGGTGTGGCACTGACCAAACGGACCCACGACTACGGCGGGTTCCTGCCCGACACGATCCACATCTACCGGGAGCCGATCCTCGCCATGTGCCACACCCGCGAGCAGGTGGTGCGGGAGGTGGCGATCACCGTGATGCACGAGGTCGGGCACCATTTCGGTATCGACGACGAGTGGCTGCATGCCAACGGGTGGGGCTGAGTGCCCTTCCTGCGTTGCGGGCGGTTCATAAGTCGCGGGCGGTTCAGCCCATCGGGTTGTCGCCCACCGAGTCGTCGGTGACGACAAGCGGCTCGTCGACGGCCTCGTCGAACGGCGCCCGGGTGGCGCCCCAGCGATGGCACACCCACAGACCGTCGCGAAACTCGAGTTCGACGCTGCCCGTGTTCGGCAGATGCGTCGCGGCGGCAAATTTCCCGTCGATCCCCGCCAACCGTGCGGCGACGAGTCGGATGGCCGCACCGTGGCTGACAACGACCACGTCGGTGGCGTCGGGACCGCTCAGGTAGGTGGCGGCAAGTTCGTCGATGGCCGGCAGGTAGCGGTCGTAGACCATCTGCAGCGATTCGCCGCCCGGGATGCGGGTGTCGGGGGCGCCGGAGTACCAGGCGTCGAGGACATCCCGGAACACCCCGTGCGCCTCGTCGTCGTTGCGATCTTCCAGATCACCGGCCTGCACCTCGTGGATGCCCTCGACGATGCGCGGCTGCACCTCCCACACCGAGCTGATCAGCTCGGCGGTCTGCTGGGCGCGCCGCGCCAGTGAGCTGACCAGGACGGCCGGGCGCTGCGGGTGCTCGGCGATGATCCCGCGGTTCTCCAGACCGTACCGAACAGCTTGGCGGACACCAAAATCGGTGAGCGCGGCTCCCGGCAACGCGGTGTCGAGGCGACGCATCACATTCGACGTCGTCTCGCCGTGGCGCACCAGGTGCAACCGAGCCATCAACCCTCCCCCCTCCGTATCCGAGCCAACCACTGCGCGTCGGCGTCATGGTCGGGTGGCGGGGTGCCACCGCCACCGCCCATCGGCCACGAACCGAGAAACGTTATCCGTTCGGAGCGCCGGTGCAGCGCCCGCAACGCCTCGGCGATCGCGTCGTCGTCGACGTGGCCGACCGCATCGAGGAAGAAACGGTACTGCCCGGGCATCGTCACCCCGCGTTCGAGATCACGCCGCGGTCGGGACTGGATTCTAGTGAGATCAATTCCCCGACAAGCAAATTCATTCATCGCCGACATCAGGCTGCCGGGCTCGTTGGCCAGTTCGAGGATCACCGACGAGCGGTCCGCCCCAGTGCGTGGCAGCGGCGCGGACGGACGCCCGACAAGCAGGAATCGGGTGACGGCGTCGGCAGCATCACTCACTCCGTCGGCCAACACCCCCAGCCCGGACAATTCCGCGGCGAGCCGGGTGGATACCGCCGCGTCGGCGCGCCCGTCGGCAGCGTCGACGGCGGCCGCCGCGTTGGACGTCGCGGTGACGAATTCGGCTCCCGGGAAGAGGTGTTCGATGCTATCCCGCACCTGCGCCGAGGCCACCGGGTAGGCGGCAATCGTGCGCACATCGGCGGCGGCGGTGCCCGGACGGGCGGCGATGGTGAAGGCGATGTCGAGGTTGCATTCAGCGAGGACCTGCACGCGCGGCACCACGGCGCGGAGGTCGGGCACCAGCGCGTCCATCGTGGCCGGCACCGACCCCTCCAGTGAGCTCTCGATCGGCACGCATGCGAACTCGGCGCGACCGGACCGGACCGCCTCGATGGTGGCAACCGGACTCTTCTCCGGCAGCTTCTCGATGTCACCCGCGGTGCCGCCGGTCAACGCAGACAAGAGTGACGCGTCGGCGAGGAACTTGTCCAGGGCCATCTCGGTGAAGGTTCCCGGCGGGCCGAAGTACGCGAACTGTGTCACAACAAGAGCCTAGTCGAGAACGCTGTCGAGAAGGCCTCGGCGCGAGTCGCACCATTGACGACAGCCGGACCAGGTTTTAGGTTAGGGTTACCTTTATTTCACTCGGTTCGGTGACGAACCGCAGGTGCCGCAGCACGACCAGTGAGGATCGCCATGACACGTGCCATCACCGACCGCCCGTCGGACGCCGAGGTGATCGCGACGGCCTGCCGCCGGGCCGATGCGGCCATCCTCGCCATGGAGGATCCGCGGCACACATCGAGCAGCGAGCCGACTCCAGTGGATCTGGTGCATTTGTTCGAGTCGCAGGCGTTCTTGCTCGTTCCGACCGACTGCGAGGCGATCGTGATGGCCGGCGATGCCGCCAATGGGGTGGCGGCGATGGTCGAGATCACCGACTGTGCGCCCATCGACCTACGCGAACCTGTCCGTTCGCTGGTCTGGCTGAACGGCACCGCCCACGCAGTGCCCCGCAACCTCGAGCGCGACCTGGCCGTCGAGATCGCCACCGAGCACCCCAACGGTGGCCTACTCGACATCGGTCACGGCCGGTCGATGATCCGGCTGCAGGTCGGTCGCGCCGTCGTCGCCAGCAGTTCTGGTGCCGCGGCCGTCGCGGCCGGCGAACTCGCCGTCGCCGACCCCGACCCGTTCTGGGAGTACGAGGGCGAGTGGATCGCCCACCTCGACGCCGACCACGCCGACGTCGTCGGCCAACTCGCCCGCAAACTCCCCCGTGACCTGCGCAAAGGCCGCGTGCGTCCGCTCGGGCTCGACCGCTTCGGCATCCGCTTTCGCGTCGAGGGCGCCGACGGCGATGCAGACGTCCGCCTCCCCTTCCCTCGCCCGGTCACCGACGTCGGCGAACTCTCCCGAGCGCTGCGCTCCCTGGCCGGCTGTCCGTTCATGAACAGCCTGCCGGACTGACCATCCCCGGTGGTCGAGGTGCGAGGCGCCCCAGGCGCCGAGCCTCGAGACCCCGGTAAGCCGACAACGAAGCACCACCCCGTTCACCGCTCCCCACCTCCCCGGGTCCTGCATGATGGCTGCCATGTGGCGCCAACTCGTCGGTTTTGCGGTCCTTCGCCGGAGCGTTGTCGGCCTTCATCGCGTCGATTGGTGGACTCGGTTTTTCCGGGCAGGGCTTCTCGGTGACGTGGGGGCCGGGCATCTACGACACCAGTTTCATTGATACCGACGTCGCTACATCACTTGCGGCCTCAGCAGCAATCGGCGCACTCCTCGGCTTCATCCTCGGAGTGGTGTTGTGGTGGGCACGCGTCCGCGTCTCCGGAGCGACCGACAACCGGCTCGGCCGCGTGGTGTGCGCAGGTCTACTCGGCGTGATCGTAGGGTTGTCGCCGGCGCTCGTCATCGTTGGCACCGCCTTCGCCGGACGCGTGGACTACGACGTGACCACACAGCTGGCCGCATACGGGATCAGCGCCGTCCTCGCCTACGTCCTCGGCGTCGCCGCCGTCTACCTGGTCCTGCGAATGTCGAGGGATTCCCGCAGGGAGACAACGGCATTGGCGACGGCAGTCGCATTGCCTCTCGGTGCGGCCGCCGCCACCGGGTCCGGTGTCGCAGTCGCGCGCCACCTCGGCTACACCACCGATATGACGACCTGGGTCGCGACCGCTCTCGCCGCCACCGCGGTCGTCGCCGCGACCTTCGCCCTCGCCCGTGGCTGGGCACTACGGACGGGGCCGACCGGAAGCGCCGCATCCGACCAGGATTCTCCGCAGCCGGCCCTGTGACCGACCCCCTGACCTGTTTTCAGTCATTCCCGAAGTAGCTGCGGCACAAAAGCCCAGGTCAGACCTCAGCCCAGGTCAGACCTCGCGTCTACTCTCGAAATGACTGAAAACAGGCGATCGCCGGGATCGAGCGGTGGCTACGACGTTCGCTCCGGCGAAATCACTTGACCAACTATTCTTCACTTGAGAAGATCAAGCACATGCGTAGCTACGGCCAGTACTGCGGGCTCGCTCGATCGCTCGAAGTGGTCGGCGACCGATGGAACCTGCTGATCGTTCGCGAACTTCTGATGTCCCCGGCTCGCTATCGTGATCTCCTCGACCGGCTTCCCGGCATCGCGACCAATCTGCTCGCCGGTCGACTCCGCGATCTCGAGACCGCCGGCGTTCTCGAACGCCGCCTGACAGGCACGGGCAGCACCGTCGAGTACGCGTTGACGCCGTGGGGCGCGCAGCTACGCGAACCGATCGAAGGCTTCATCCGCTGGTCGACTCCCCTGATGACCCGAGGCCCGGAGGGCGACGAATTCCGGCTCGAATGGCTGGCCCTCGCCGTTCCGGCGTTGCTCGACAGGCGCGTGACCGACCGCTCGGCGCCGACGATCGGGCTCGACGTGGGTGACGAGCCGCTGCAATTGCGAACGACGCGTTACGGATTCGAGGTCTTGCCGCACGACGGTCGCGACCTCGTCGCCACGGTGCGCGCCGAGCCCGCCTACGTTCTCGGACTGGCCGCAGGCGCCTTCACTCTCGACGACGCACTGGCGCTGTCGCTGATCGAGATCGACGGCGATAAGTCGGCTGTGCGCTCCGCGTTTGCCGGGTGAGATAGCCCGGCTAATCGGCATCGACCGGAACCACTTTCACCGAATCGCTTCCAGACTTACGGTGAAGGAATGTCGACAACGGGAGTGGTGACTGTCTGGCACCAGGCCGAGGGCTGGGGCATCGTCGAATCCCCTTCTCTGCCGGGTGCCGCCTCGACTGACTCGTTCCGGATCAGGGGCGAAGCTGTCGCTGACCACAGTGTTGGGCCCCGATTGGGATTCCGGCCGGGAACCGAGGTCGAGTTCGAATACTCACGCACCGAAACCCCGGTGAACGGATGCGATTTCGTCGTCCACTCCGTGTGGCCGGTCGGAGTCACCCCTCGGAAGCGTTCTCCCTCTCCGTATTCGGGAGCGTTGTGGAACAGCGTCGGCAAGGCCGGACCCGACGGCTTGACGACGATGCGTGAAGCTTCCATCGACGACTCGGAGGTTCTGCATGTGGAGAAGCCGACTCTGCCGAACACCGTGGGGACCGTTCGCGTCTGGCACAGCGAGGATGGTTGGGGTGTGCTCGATTCCGTGACCACACCGGGTGGTGCGTGGGCCCACTTCAGCGAGGTCGTCGGTGACGGATTCCGCTCGTTGAGCCCTGGGCAAGAGGTGGAGTTCGAGTACGAGAACAAGGGCCAGGACGGATACTCGTACCGGGCAAACAACATTCGCAGTTGCTGAACGAGGACACCTGAGGAGAGGACACCGCACATGTCGGTACAGCCGTGCTCGGATGAGGCGGCAGCGCAGTGGATCCTTGATCAGGACCGCGAGTGGTATGACCTGACGGCACGCGGTCCACTCGGGTATGAACAGACCGCGCGCCTTCGGTTCATCCCGATCCCGCCTATGTCGGTCAGCGCGAGAACGACGCCGTGATTCCCGACCACATCGCCTCTGGCCCAACCGAACTGTGGCAGATTGCCGTCGCGACGTCGCTCCTGCGAAGCCACACCGCCACTCCCGAGGACTGTTACTTCCTGATCTGGGAGGGGTGGCCCTACCCGGAGTACAAGTCGACAGCCGCCGCACAGGTGGACCTGCGCGGCGGGGTATTTGATTCCGAGACGATCGTCCGCAGCTACTACCTATTTCGCGGCAGCTCAGATCTTTTCGCGTGGACCGAACCGAGTGAGTCCGGTGCGCACCAACCGCCTCTGGAAAAGCTGCTGCCACTGCCTTCGTTCATCTGGCCGAGCGATCGCGCCTGGTGCATCACCAAGGACGTCGACCCGCATTTCGCAAGCATCGGCGCAAACACCCGGGCCGTCGACGAGTTGCTTTCGGACACTCGGATCGACGTCGTCGTGGACGACCCCACGAGCGAACCACCTCGATACACCTGACTCATCGCGTCACGGGGTACCGGGCATCGCCCCACGTCTCCTCCCTCTCGCCTGTTTTCAGTCATTCTCAAAGTAGCCTCGGCGCAAAACCCCAGGTCACGGCGCTCGGATACCTCACCCGATGACTGAAAACAGGCGACCGACCGCACCCAGCGCCCCATCAGCACCCCTACCCTCCGGATCTCCGCGCCTCACACATCCGCCCCGTAGGCTGACGTCTCATGCGACTCTCGTCCCTCGTGCGTCCCGCAGCACAGCAGGTCGTCGACGTGGTCACCGACCAGTGCGAGCGCCGCGGGCTGATCATCGAGTTGGTCATCGTCGGCATCCTCACCTTCGGCTTCTCGGCGATCTCGGCAATCCTGTCGCTGATCGAGCTGCAGATGACCAGCGGCGTCGGCAACGCGACGGTGGCACTCAATCCCAGCCAGTCCACGGTCGGCGCGATCGATTTCCTCCGACAACTCATGAGCGCCGTCCGCCTGTATGCGATCGGCGCTCTCGGCGTGTATCTGCTGTGGCGCGGCGGTGTCATCCTCGGCCGTGTGGGCCTCGGCCGCATCCGCACCCCCGACATCCCGCCCGGCCTGCTCCTGGCCGCTGTCATCGGCCTGCCTGGCCTCGGATTGGTGGCGGCCGCCCGCGCACTGGGGATCAACGCACATCTGATCCCCAGCGAGCCCGGCCCGTGGTGGCACTGGGTGCTCTACATCCTGCTCGCGATCGGGAACGCGGCCGCCGAGGAGATCGTCGTCGTCGCGTATTTCATCACGCGACTGCGCCAACTCGGGCTGTCGGAGAACGGGTCGCTGGCCGCCAGCGCGATCCTGCGTGGCGGATATCACCTGTACCAGGGCGTCGGCGCGGGCATCGGAAACGTGGTGATGGGACTGATCTTCGGCCGGTACTACCAGCTCACCAACCGGGTATGGCCGCTGGTCATCGCGCACGCGGTCATCGACGTCGTCGCATTTGTCGGATATGCACTGCTGCACAACCACCTGTCGTGGGTGGGGTGAGCTGCGCCCGCTGCGGTCACGACCCCGAACACAACCGCACGAATGACACGGGCACGCCTGAGCCATCGGTACATTCAATGAGGTGAACCAGCCAGAACCGCCGAATGCGGGACGACGCGGCGGCCCTCCGCCCGCCCCGCCGCGGCGGAATCCGGCACCGATGGGACCGCCCCCCTCGCACCAGGGCCCCCGGGGCCCGTACCCGCCGGGCCAATTCCCGCGCGGCGCCGATCGCCGACCCCCGGTTCCGCAGAACCCGCGGCCGTCCGGACGCCCCACACCTCCAACACCCGACGCCGCCGACCCGACGCGCCGGGTCGCACCACCGAACCGTCCGCGCAGCGACGTCTACGAACCACCGAAGGCCTATTCGGGCGTTCCCGGGTACGCACCGCCACAACAGCCCGAGCCGATCCCCGGACGCGAGCGGCCGGCCCGCAAGCCGGTGCCGGCGCAGAGCCGATCCGCCTCCGACGCGCCACCGCGCAGGCCGCGCCCCGACGCCCCGCGTCCGGTCGCCCCCAAGGAACCCGACCGGCGCAAGCGCGCGCTGCGTCGCCCGCGTGGCACCCGTCGCCTGACCCGCCGCAGGGTCGGGACCATCCTGCTGGTGTTACTGCTGGTCCTGGTGATCACGCCGGTGGCGTTGATGTTCTACTACGACTCCAAACTGCACCGGGTCGACGCACTCGCCCCGTACGCCGGTAAGCCTGCGAGCACCCCGGGGACCACCTGGTTGATCGTCGGCACCGATGCGCGCAGCGGCCTCACCGAGGAGCAACGCAAACAGTTGTCGACCGGTGACGACTCGGGTGCGCGCACCGACACCATGATGTTGATCTACAAGCCGCCGTCGGGGAAGGCGACGATCATCAGCATCCCGCGTGATCTCTACGTCCCGATTCCCGGGCAGGGCAGCCATAAGATCAACGCCGCCTTCAACTTCGGCGGCCCGACCCTGTTGATCCAGACCGTCGAAGGACTGTCCGGGGTGCACATCGACCACTACGCCGAGATCGGATTCGGCGGCTTCGACACCCTCGTCGACGCCGTCGGCGGCGTGCACATGTGCATCGACACCCCACTGCGAGATCCCAAGGCCGGGTTGAATCTCAAGGCCGGCTGCCAGACCCTGAACGGCACACAGGCATTGGGCTTCGTGCGCACCCGCGCCTTCGCCGACGCCGACCTCGTGCGCGTTCAGAACCAACGAAAGTTCTTGGCGGCGTTGATGGCCAAGGCGACCAGCCCATCGGTGCTGTTGAATCCGTTTCGGTTGTTTCCGTTGGTCAACGGCACGGTCGACACCCTGACCGTCGACAACGGCACGCACGTCTGGGATCTCGCGCAGCTCGCGTGGTGGCTACGCAGCTCACCGCAGACGATCACCACCCCCAACGGCGGTCCCGTCGACACCGACGACGGCAGTTCGTTGGCCGTCGACGACACGACAACACAGTTCTTCGACACTCTGCGTCGGGGTCGCCAGATCCCCCAGGAATACCTCAACCAGCCGGCCGGTTGACCCGGTCGGCGAAGCCCACAAGGTAGGCCAGACTCGCCTTTCTAAGGCTTCACTGGGATGAAATGCCCTGCTCACACCCTCTACCCTGTCCGCTATGAGCACTCCCGAACGCACCAAGTTCCACCAGTTGCTGCATGACCAGATCGGCAACGAGTTTGCCGCGTCGCAGCAATACATCGCCGCCGCGGTCTACTACGACAACCACGACATGCCGCAGTTGGCCAAGCACTTCTATGCGCAGGCCGTCGAAGAACGCAACCACGCGATGATGGTGGTGCAGTACTTCCTCGACCGCGACATGGAAGTCGAGATCCCCGGAATCGACGCTCCGCGTAACGATTTCGCCGACTATCGATCACCCATAGACCTGGCTCTGGAACAGGAGCGCCGGGTGACGCAGCAGATCGTCGACTTGGCCAAGTCCGCCCGCGACAGCGGTGACTACCTCGGCGAGCAGTTCATGCAGTGGTTCTTGAAGGAGCAGGTCGAGGAGGTCGCCACCATGACGACGCTGCAGACCATCGCCGAGCGCGCCAACGGCAACCTGTTCGATATGGAGAACTTCGTCGAGCGCGAGGTGAACGGCCCAGCCGCTCCCGATGCCACCGCGCCCACCGCGGCCGGCGGCAACCTCTGACCATCTGCCGTCATCCACCCTGCCCAATACCCGAGTAGACGGTTTGTTCCCGGAGCGGAAAGAAACTCTGGCGATATTCAGCCATTCTTCAGCAGCGTCGGGCAGGGTGGGCCCATGGCTTCATCGCGTAGGAACCCACAGAGAGGCATCAGCTCCCGAGCCGACCGACACACCACGGTGCCACGCTGGTTCGCCGCCATGGCAGCGGTGTACGGAACGGCCGTGACCTTCCTTGCCGTGGCGTTCCTCTTGGGGGCGAGTACGTGGCCGCATTCGGCCAGTGGCAGCGCCATCGCTGACGGGTTCGCCCGCTGGTGGCCGTCGGCGAGTCTGGCCGCGGCGATGGTGGCGATCATCCTCGTCACCTTCGGTGCGGCCGCCTCCCGCCGACGCCGCACCCGCCGGGCACGATTGCCACGCATCTGACGAACCGCTTGCGTTACGCCTCAGCGCAGCGTGACCTGCCGACCGCGGATGCCGTCGCGTGAACGGCGTTCTTCGACAGTCAGTTCAGTGGTCTGGGCGAGCGCATCGGTGAGCCACCCGTCGAACTGATCCAGCGCGTCGTACCACTCCTCGTGATGACGCTCGTTGTCGAGGTCGAACACCGGAACCAGCAGTCCGTGGGTGCGGAACGATCCGGCGAACCGCGAGCCCTCACCCAGGGTCAGCCGCCCCTTGGCGTGCAGACGCGCGAGGGCGGTCATGACGTCGTCCTCCGGTTCGGGTCGGACCCAGCGCAGGTGGGCTCGTTCTCCGGCATCGACCCACCAGGGCGCCCCGTTGCCGCTGTCGACGTGCATGCGTGCGGTGGGCAGTACGGTCTCGTTGGCGCGCTCGAGCATCGTCGCGATCTCCGGCGGCACCTCGTTGCCCGGCGGGAACCACCACGAGAAGTCGTTATGCACAATGATCGGCAACTGCGCATCGACGTCGAGGATGTCGGCGAGCTCGGGGCAGTCGGCCTCCTCGCCGCCGTGCCGGTACTCGTTTCCGGGGCCGGTGTGTGCAGCCCATTCGATGGCCGCCGCGAGCGCCCGATTCAGGTCATCGGGGTCGGGATCGGTCTGCAATGCCGCCAAACCCTCTGTGGCGCCGCGTACTTCACGGGTGATCGCCGCGACCGCGCCGGGCAGGATGGTAGCCAGCACGACGTTGTTGCGCGTCGCATCCGGTGCCTGCGGCGCCGGCGCGGTGTCGTCGGGCATCACCGACGTCAACTCCGGTTGCGGTGGTCCCGGCTCGACGAGGTCGAGCACCGCGGTCGCCGACGGGACGAAAGCGCGCAACGCCACCAGGTCGCACTCGGCGGCGAGGCCGGCGAACGGGCGCGGCGACGGCGTCAGTGCTGCCGCCGCCCGCGCCTTGCGTGCGGCCACCCGCTCGGCTCGATGACTTCCCGGACGCGGACCGCTGCCCCGCTTGCTCTTCTTGCCCATGGGACCACCCTCTCACGAACGCCAACGGCACCGACGCGTGCGCTTGCTGCATGTCAATCGACGGTGACGAGCCAGTCGCGCACCTTCTGCGGATGGTTGGTGGCGATCCAGCGGACACCGAGGTCGGCACACAACTGGACGTCGGCCTCCTCATCGACCGTCCAGCAGTAGGTGACGCGGCCCGCAGCGGCAGCCTTGTCGACAAGTTCGGGATGCATCCGCAGCGTCTCCACCGACGGCCCGATGCCGGTCGCACCGACGGCAGTCGCGGCGCTGCCGCCGAGGACACGCGCAGTCTCGCCGAGCAGGATGGTCGGCAGGATCGGCGCGTGCCGGCGGATTCGCCACACGCCCGCCGAAGAGAACGAGATGACCACGGCCCGACTGTGATCCGCCGACGGCGGGGTCGCCACACCAAAGTCGTGCAGGGTCGACAGCAGCTGTTGTTCGACGAGACTGCCGAAGCGCACCGGATGCTTGGTCTCGATGAACAACCGGACCGGGCGACGCCAGTCCAGGGTTAGGGTCAGCAATTCGGCGAGGGTCAGGACCTCGGCCGGACCACCCCCGGTGTGCCAGCTGCCGAAGTCGAGTTCGCGCAGCTGCGCCAGCGTCATCTCGCTGACGATGCCGGTGCCGTCGGAGGTGCGGTCCACCGTGCGGTCGTGAATGCAGACCAGCTCGTGGTCGGCGGTCAGTCGGACGTCGCACTCGAGCCCGTCGGCACCTTGTTCGAGCGCGAGTTCGTACGCGGCCAAGGTGTGTTCGGCCACCGCCGCAGACGCACCGCGATGCGCAACGACGGCCGGTTTACCCGACCTTGAGACCTGCTCGGCGACGTTCACGCGACCACCACCCATCGGTGTGCGGGGACCGTTGGTTCGGCGGAACTCACCGAGAACACCGCGGGCAACCGATGTGCGGCCCAGAAGGCGAACGCCGCCGAGACCGCCGCGGTGAGCGCAACCATGAACAGCGCGTCCGCACTGGTTTGGATGGAGCCCGATGCCGCCCCCACCCACCAGGTGATGACGGTGAGCACCGCGATCGTGTTGACCACCGTCCAACCGACCCAGAGTTTGCGCAGCCGGATGCGTGCGGCACTACGCGCGACGTCGTCGAGCATCTCGGCGGGTTCACCTAACAGCAACGCTGCACCGGCTACGTTGACGAGCGGAATCGCGGCCAGCGGAATGCTCTGCCACCGCGGCCGCGGGTCGAAAAATCCTCGCACGCGGTATGTTTCGGTTCGCACAGCCAACAGCCACCGGACGAAGGCAACGATCGTATAGACGGATCCGGCAAGCGCGAGCAGTCCGGCGGACAACACCAGCACCGTGCTGAGACCGATCAGCCAGCCGGGCAGCGTCGTCGATCGGTTGATCACCAGCAGGAGATACCGGAGCAGGTGCGCACACGTCGACGCGACGAACGCGGCCCCGGCGATCTGCAAGGCGCCGGTCAGTGCCATTCCCAGGTGGGCGGGAGAGTTGCGCGGTTCGCCCTCGGTCACCGGGGTGTCGACGAGACCCCACCGAGGTAGGTAGACATACCGCGGGATCAGCCGCGGGCCGGTGCGCCGTGGCGGTCGCTGCGGCGGCAGGGTGTCGTCCGGGCGGCGGGCCACCCATCGCACTCGACGGCCGCCGTACATCCGTGGCGGACCGGTAGGTGGTCGCGGACCGGACGGCTGCCGGGCCGGAGGGCGGTAGGCGGCGGGACGCGGCGGCGCACTGGGCGACTGCTGGTAGGCGGCGACGAGCGCGGCGGCCTCGACGTCGGAGGCCACGAGGGTCAGCGGGCCGCCGCACCGGGGACAGCGGTCGCGTCCGTCTCGGTGCGGAGCCTGGATTCGGCAGCGCGGGCAGAGGTCGAGCATCCTCAGACCGGCCCTGATTCGCACTCCACCGGCTTGCCGTTCTCGCGCCAGGCCAGCATCCCGCCACGCACACAGCTGCCGTCATAGCCGACCTGCAGCAGGTATTGAAGGACACGCATCGACCGACCACTGGAGTGACAGATGACGTAGAGGTCGGTGTCGGGGTCGATCTCGTCGAGTCGACCGGGGACCTCTCCGAGGGGGATGTGGAGGGCACCGCGGACGTGGCCGTCGGCCCACTCGTCATCCTCGCGGACATCGAGCAGTACCTTGCCGGCGGCGGCGCTGAAGTCATCCGGCAGCTCGGTCACGGGAACCTGTGGAATCTCGCCCATGCTCACCAACCCATCGTCGCACAGGCGCGGCGATACCGACCGCGCCGCCGCACGACGATGGTCACCTCCGGCGCGTCGGTCCGGCCGACGAGTCGACGCAGTACACCACCGACTTGACAGCCGTCGATATCCAGACAGCGCTCTATGTATGTCTACATAACGCTATCCACATGCACGTCCGCGCCCCCTGTGACCTGAAGCACAGCAGACCATCAAGGTGTGGATGAGACTGTGGAATATGTGGAGAACTGCACACGGTCGACCGACCCGGCCGTGACGGCGGTCACGAGTTCACAACAGCAGCGCGTCAAACAGTTCACGACAGTGCAGCGCATGAGCGAAATGCGGAGTGCGCATTCATCCCCATTACCTGTGGATAACGTGGGGACAACAGTCAACCGGTCGGATGATGCGCATCGCATCAGCACGAGTACGGCCCGGTGTCGCAACGGCAGAGCGATGGCCCGGGTCAGCGTAGGCGCACCTCAGTGGCGCGTTCGAGCGCACTCAGGGCGCCGCCGATCAGCTCCTCGGCGACCACCGATGCGCGGACCTGATCGCCGACGATCCGCGTGAGCAACGGTTTGGGAGCGTCGACGACGGTGATCTCGGCATCGGGATAATGCTCGGCCACTACCGATCGCATGACCCCGACGCCGTCGACGAGTCCGAGTTCGGCGGCCCGCTCGCCGATCCACACGTCCCCCGTGAACAGGACCTCGTCTGCGGCTGCGAGTCGTTTGCCGCGGCGCTGGCGCACCCACCGGATGAACGTGTCATGGAGTTGGTGCTGCAGACCACGCAACCACTCGACGTCGTCGGCCTTCTCCGGCGAGAAGGAGTCGAGCCGCACCTTGTTCTCGCCGGCCGAGTACAGACGCCGTTCCACCCCGAGCCGACCGAGAACGTCGACGAACCCGAATCCGGACGACACCACTCCGATCGACCCGACGAGCGAGGTATGGGCGGCGTAGATCTCATCGGCCGCACACGCGATCCAGTAGCCGCCCGAGGCGACGATGTCCTCGCAAAACGCCAGAACGCGCACGCCCTTCTCCGAGGCGAGTTGCCGAATACGTTCGGCGATGTACTCCGACTGCGTCGGCGACCCCCCCGGGGAATTGATGACGATGACGACCGCGCGCAGGTGCTCGATGTCGAAGGCGCGCGAGAGAACCGGCTCGACACTCGTCGTCGACAATCCCGCCCGCCCCGGCCCGCCGTGGCCGATCACCCCGTCCAGGCGCACCACGGCGACCTTGCCCGACCGCTTGTGCGCCAACTTCTTCGCTATCCGCCCCAGCGGTCCACGGCTCATCTCACCGAGCCTAGGGCATCGTTCGCATTGGGTCGGCACCCTAGACTGCTGACGTGCAGATCCGCTGGCTCACCGCGTTCCTGGACTTCGGCGCGTCGGTCTTCGGGACCGAGGTCACCTATTGGCGCGCGATCACCGGATCGACGGTGTCGCCCCCGCGCGGTGAGCACCGCGAGTTCGCCACGCTCGAACCCTTCAGCGGAGATGCCCACCTGCGGGTACAGCGGATCCGGGACGGCGACGGTGGCGTTCACCTCGACATCCATGTCGATGATCCGAGGGCCGCGGCGATCGAGGCAGACGAACTGGGGGCGAGGATGGTCGCCGATCATCCGACCCATCTGGTCTACGACTCGCCCGCTGGTATGCGCTTCTGCCTGGTGCCCGCGGCGGGTTCGCCGCGTCGCGCCCGCCCGATCCGATGGCCGGAGGACACGATCTCGATCATCGACCAGATCTGTATCGATGTAGCGGCACCGCTGTTCGATCGCGAAGTCGTCTTCTGGTCACGGTTGACGGGCTGGCCGACGCAGCGGCGGGCCCGTGCCGAATTCGTCGCGCTTCGCCGCGACCCGGCGTTGAGTCTCGGAATATTGTTGCAGCGCTTGGATTTCGCCGACAATTGCGACGAGGGCGCCGAGATCAAGAAGGGCGCCGATACCCGCAAGGTCCCTGGGCGCGCGTCGGCCCATCTCGACCTGGCCACCACATCGGTCGACGACGAGGTGGGCCGCCACGAGGACTGGGGCGCCCGCGTCGTGGCCCGGTACCCGTCATGGACGGTGATGACCGACCCGGGCGGCAGGCACTACTGCATCACCGACCGGAATCCTCGGACGGGTCAGTGACATGAGACTCCGCACCATCGACGCGGCTGTCACGCACCCACTCCTCGAGCCGGGAGATTTCCTCGTCGAGTTCGGCCCGCACCCCGTGGCCCGGAGTGCCGAAAAGGGCTGTCTCCACGGTCCCGGTGCCCGGCGGTATCCGCCAGGTGCCGGCCAGCCGGCCGTCGAGAAGGACGAAGCCCGGCGAGCGCCCGTTGGGGGTGACGGTCCGTGCGAACAGGTCGTCGTCGGCGATACGGGCCCGATCACCCTGGGCGACGAGGACGTGGTCGAACGGCGCGATCAGCCGGACGGGCGCGGGCTCGTCCTCGTCGGCGAGGTCGAGACCTTCGAGGTCGTAGAGCGTCTGCCCCTGAGGTCCGGTGTAGGCGGTCAGCTCCCACTCGCGCTCCATCTGTTCGATGAGCGGACGTAACCCCCTGAGCCCCGACCACTTTCCGATCGCGGCGATCGACGCCGGGCCGAAGCCGCGCAGGTAGAGCCGGATCAGCTCGCAGCGCGCCTCCTCGCCGTCGAGCGCCGGATGGCCGGGACCGATCCAGTCGTCGAGAAGCGCATAGGTCGGGCGGCCACTGCCGCGCCAGAGTCCCCGCGGCGGGACCTGCACCAGCGGCAGCGCACATCGTGCCATCCCGGTCAGCGTCGACGGCTTTTCCGCGGGATGCCGTTCGGCGAGAGCGCGTCCGAGCTCGTCGCCGCCGATCGGGCCGTCGCGCAACAACTCCCGGGCATCATCGATCACCGCGATCGGGGTGCTCGACGCGAGTGTGGAGGCGTGCGCCGACCACAGTTCGCCGTCGAGGACCGGCTGCGCGAGGGGCCGAATCCAGCGGGCATCGGCGCCGTCGATGAGGAAGACGGTACCGCGCAGCAACGCCATCCGCACGACCTCCCGGTCGGTGAGCAGCTCATCGAGTTCGTCGGGTGTGAAACGCTCGATGCGGCACTGCAATCCGAAAAAGGCGGCTCTCGGGTCCTGTGACTGCATGCCGACGAGCCGGTCGATCACCTCGATGGCGTCCTCGTCGGCGCGGTCGAGTAGGTGTTGACGACGCAGCAGTGTCCGATTCCACTGCCCCGCAGTAATGGATGGGGGCACCGCCGCGGCTCAGGACGGGTAGGCGATGCCGGTGGCCGCGTGGCAGCGATACCCGTGCGGGTTCTTCGCGAGGTACTGCTGGTGATAGTCCTCGGCGTAGTAGAAATGCCCGTCACCGGCCCGCTCGAGCGCTGCGATCTCGGTGGTGATCGGCCCCAGACTGGCGTCGTCGAGTGCTTTCTGGAAGGTGGCCGCACTCGCCGTGGCCGTCTCGGCGTCGGTATCGGAGAGGGTGAAGATCGCCGAACGGTACTGGGTGCCGATGTCGTTGCCCTGCCGCATCTCCTGCGTCGGGTCGTGGTTCTCCCAGAAGATCTGCAGGATTTTTTCGAGGCTGACCTGCGTGGGATCGAAGACGACCAGCGTCGACTCCGTGTGCCCGGTGCGAGCGGTGCAGGTCTCCTCGTAGGTCGGGTTGGGTGTGTAACCGCCGGCGTAGCCGACCGCGGTGGTCCACACCCCCGGTACCTGCCAGAAGATCTCCTCGACACCCCAGAAGCAACCGCCGGCCAGGACCACCGCCGAGAGCCCGTCGGGAAAGATGCCGATGCCAGGACCGTCGTCGGCGGATTCACCACGCATCGGGCGGTGCAACACGATGTTCTCCGCGGCGAGCGGGACCGGCGTCGCACGGCCCGGCAACGCCGCTTCGGCCGAGATCAGCTGCTGCTTTCCGGAGCGGGAGGTGAGGAGCTCGTCAAGCCACGACATGGGATCGAGTCTACGCGGGCCACCGAGGGCGAGGTTGAGCCCGAACTGCCAGTGTGTTTATGATGGCGAAGACGGCTGTGATATCCGTCACTGAGAAGTCCGGCTCGACAGCCCCGAGGCGCCTGGTCCACCACGCGACCCGCAAACCCGTAAGGACGACGATGGCCACTGATGCGACCCACGATCTTCGTCCGTCGCTCACGCGTGGCCAGTCGATCCCCCGTCCCACCTACAACGTTCGCTCCTCGTGCATCGGCATCGGTCTGAGTATCTTCGCGCTCGTCGTGTTGCTCGTCGCGCTCGCCCTCTGGTGAGGGCGCAGCATCCGAAGCGATTCGCTCACAGCGAATCGATACTCGTTATGAATCCCGCACATCCATTGTGCTTCTTGGGTTCTCGTTGACCGCACCTCGTCAATACCTCAACCCTGCCTGAACTTTGTTGGGCCGTGTTTGTTGCATTCCCACAAACACTGGGGAAGGCTGGAAGCATCCGCGAGGCGGCGTCCACCCTGGGCGATCACGCACGCGTCGATAGTGAAAGCAACACCCGAACGGCATGTGCCCAAGGGGGTATGTGCGCAGAGAGGATTACCGTGGCCGAATACACCTTGCCGGATCTCCCGTACGACTACGCGGCACTGGAGCCGCACATCTCCGGCAGGATCATGGAGCTCCATCACGACAAGCACCACGCGACCTACGTCAAGGGCGCGAACGACACCCTCGACAAGCTGGCCGAGGCTCGTGCAGACGGCTCGATCGCCGGCAAGGTCTACGGACTGTCGGCAACCCTGTCGTTCCACCTGGGTGGCCACACCAACCACTCGATCTTCTGGAAGAACCTGTCACCGAACGGCGGCGACAAGCCCGAGGGCGACCTGGCCGCCGCCATCGATGACCAGTTCGGTGGCTTCGACAAGTTCCAGGCCCACTTCACCGCCGCGGCGACCACGCTGCAGGGATCAGGCTGGGCGATCCTGGGCTACGACACCATCGGTGGCAAGCTCGTGATCCTGCAACTGACCGACCAGAGCGGCAACATCCCCGCCGCGATCATCCCGGTCGTCATGCTCGACATGTGGGAGCATGCCTTCTACCTCGACTACCAGAACGTCAAGCCGGACTACGTCAAGGCGTGGTGGAACGTGGTCAACTGGGCCGACGCCGCCGAGCGCTTCGGCCGGGCGACCAGCCAGGGCAAGGGCCTCGTCGTCCCCGCCTGAGTCTTCGTCCTCACCGCAAACGGCGGCCGACCCGATGGGTCGGCCGCTGTTTGCGATTCGGCCACTGTCAGTGGCCCGGACAGGGTCTCACCGTCTACCGCCACGTCGCGCGGCCTGTCGCGCCCGTCGCCTCCGCCCGGCCGCATACTGCCTGCTGGTGTACCACCCGTAGCCGACGTAGATGGCGCCGTAGCTCAGTGCCAGCACCACCAGCCCACCCACCACCATCACGATCCAGTGCGATCCGTCAGATGCCTCGGCCATGACCCCGGAACGGCGGAAGAACGTCACTACAAGTGCCATCCCACCGGCCACCACCGTTCCGGCGAGCACAATGACGAAAGACCGGTTCGTCAAGAACCATCGCTCTTGCCGGCTCGGCAACCGGTCGTGGTCCGCGACGAACCGACTGCCCGCGGCACTCGCCGCTAACATCGGCGCCAGCAATATCACACCCCAGGTCGCAGGCCCGCCGAATACCGCAGCCACTGCCATCGCGACAGCGCTCATCACCACTGCCACCAGGGCGCAATAGCCGGCGAAATACACCAGATAGCTCCGCATGTGTTCATGATGGCAGATCGGCCATGCGAGATCACGCATGCTTCGTCCGGCAATTCCGGAGTGATCCACGTCGCGACATCACGCAACTGACGGGCTTCCCCAGTTCTGTTGCCATACGGCGCTTTTCGGCCGAACGGACGACGTCGAACAGAGATGAATGGGCCGAACAACCGATATCGGCCTCATCACCGAGGCGGTTATCGTCGCACTGCTCTGTTCACCGTGACGTTCCCTCGAAGGAGAACTCGTGCCCTCTCGCACCATCCACGCCCTGGCCGCCACGGCCCTGTCGGCAGCCGCTTTGACCGTCGCCGCCCCCGGTCTGGCCCAGGCCGACGGAACCCAGGACCCGGCCTATAGCGGCCCGGTCACGCCCTGCGATGTCGAAAACACGCCGCGCTCCGGAGGCTACGCCGCCGAACCGCAGACTTTCCCCAAGAGCATTGGTCGGACCGGCCCCACGTCATTCGTGCTGAACTTCGATGCAGAGGACGAACCCGACAGGTTCGATGTGATCTATCAGAACCAGCAGATCGCCACCACCGGATGGCGCGGTTCCGAGTCAGCGAACACGTTCCATCGCCCCCTGGCGGGACCGGGCTCAGGAAGTATCCGAGTCGCAGTACCGCGGGGTTCTTCCTCGGTGGTCACGGTACGGGTCACCACAGATTCGAGAAGCACGGTCTGGCAATTCACCGCTCAGTGCCCGAACTGACGACCCCCACCACCGGTCCACTCACAACCACCGCCGCACTCGTCCAGTGATCGCCACATGCGCGAGGTGTACGTCGCGGAACTCCGGTCGAGAACTGCGGTCAGCGGCAGTCGCGACCTGAAGGCAACGACCACAGCCGATGACAGCGCCCTGATCGGGTAAGCGCCATGAGTTGATCCGCGTACCAGTACGTCATCACTGGGAACGGGTCTAGCGCTATCGGAAGGATGAGCACACCGAGGACGAGAACGACTCCCCGCGCCATCTCGAGTACGGCCATCACACACCCGAACAGGGCTGTGGTGCGACTCAACACGTGGTCGGAGAACGCCGTGAAGTACGCCGGGACAGCCGGATTCAATGTCGAACTCCCGACGAGTCCAATGTCGACGGAGCCGAATCCCGCGCGGTATTTCAGCACGCCCTCATCAAGCCACAGCACACCGAGCCACAGCACACCGAGCGCCACCCGGACCACGGTCGCCGGCAACCAGCCGCGCACCTGGCGGGTGGCGCTCAGTCTCCTCACCAACACCGCCACACACGCCCCGGCGGACTCGGAGATCCTCATCTGTGTGGACTGCGTCGGGGACGGTTACCCTCACCCTCAACGTCCTCGACCACGCGACCGCGACGCCACCGAGGACCCGTACGAGTCTTTCGAGGTCGGGGGAAGGGGCGAAACACCCCCGGCAGCGGCGCCGGGGCATCAGCAGGAGCCGGGCTCGGACTGGCGATCGTGCACGAGATCGTCGGTGACCTGTCGGCGAGGTCGCGCCGAGAACATCGACGACCGGTTCCGGCTCGCCGTGGCACTCCCGACGCTCAGAGCATCACCGTCGCCGTGATCGCCCCGGCGCAGGCGACGGCAACGATGCCGAGTACCACCCAGTCTCGCCGGTGCGGTCGGGACGGATAGGCGGTGAGGCGGCCGGTTCCGCCGCGTGCGGTGATCGCCTCGGCCATCTCCTCGGTACGGCGCAGCGCCGAACTCATCGCCGCCACCACCATGTCGATGATGCCCATCTCGGCGGCCGGATGTCCGGAGTCGGCGGGTGCGGTCGGACGCAGCCGGTGTGCCGCGCGCAGCAGGCGCAGCTCCTCGATCAGCATGGGCAGGCCACGAAGGCAGAGCGCGATCGAGACGGCCCATTCATCGACCGGCAGGCGCAACCATCGCAGCGGTCGCATCAACGTCGCGATCGCAGGAGCAACATCGGCGAGCGGCGTCGTCCAGATGACCAGGATGGAGATCGCCACCACCACAAACCCCATCGCGGTCACGCGAGCGAACACAACCACTGCGGCAACACTGACCGCGGCATTGACGGCCGCCCCGAGGAGCAGCAGCCCCCAGAACCACCACGGCGGTCGTGGGATCGCACCCAAGGGGATGCCGGCGATCAGCGCGGTGATCACCAGCACCGCGGCGACCATACCGAGCGCCGGCCACGACGGCAGTACCCAGGTCATCACGCTGAGCAGGAGAACCACGAGGAGCTTCGTGCCCGCCCATAGCCGATGGATCACCGAGTCACCGGGCACCTGACGCAAAGGCACCGTACGCATGGTCATTCGTGAGACCTCTTTCCGCGGAACAGCGTCGGCCGGGCGGCGTCGGTCACCTCGGGCTCGTGGGGGTTGATGTCGAGTGCGCGACCGTCGTCGACGTGGTCGGTACCGCCTTCGGTGAGGACACCGCCGACCAGATGGACGCGACGATCACAGACCTCCCCGAGGGAGGCGAAGTCGTGGGAGATGATCACGATCGTCATACCCGCCCGCCGCAATCCCGCGAGCACGCCGATGACCTCGGTGCGGGCACCGGGGTCGAGACCGGCCAGCGGCTCGTCGAGGACGAGCACCTCCGGCCGGCGGGCCAGCAGACCGGCCAGGACCACCCGGCGCATCTGACCACCCGAGAGCGAGTCGGTGCGGGCGGCGGCGATTGAACGCGGGAGTCCCACCGATTCCAGGGCTTGCGCCACCTCGGTGGTACCGACCTTCTCGCCGCCGGCGGCCATGATCTCCTCGCCGACATTCTGCTTCTGGATCTGCAGGCGCGCATGCTGGAAGGCCAGCCCGACCTCGCCGACCTTGCCGGCGACCTTGGCCCAGTCGCCGTCGGCGAGTTCGCACGTGCCCTCCGACGGCTCGATGAGCCCGGCCATGATCCACGCGAGAGTCGTTTTCCCCGAACCATTTCCGCCGACGATGAGCAGGCCGTCACCACGATCGATCGTCAACGACACCGCGCTCAGTGCCCGCACCTCCCACGGCGAACCCGCGAGATAGGTATGCCCGACGTTGGTCAGCCGCAATAGCGGCGCGCGATGGCCGATCGCGTGGGTCTCCCCGACGGTCTCCGGCCGCGCCTCGCCGCCCGGTCCGGCGGCGGAAAACCACGTCGGCGATTCTCCGACGACCCGACCGTCGACGATGTGCACGACGCGGTCGGCGGCGGCGGCTTCCGAGGCACGGTGGGTGATCAACACGACGGCAACGCCGCGGGTGCGCGGCAACGCGGTGAGCAGCGCCATGATCTCCTCGCGGCCTTGCGGGTCGACCATCGACGTCACTTCGTCGGCGATGAGCAACGCGGGATTGCGGGCCAACGCCCCGGCGATGGCCAGGCGCTGCTGCTGGCCGCCGGACAGATCCGAGGTCTCGCGTTCACCGAGCCCGGCCAGTCCCACCTCGGCGAGCAGCGCCTCTACGTCAACGACGGCGTCCGCGGGCAGACCCCAGACGACGTCGTCAGCGACCCGGGAGCCGAGCATCTGCGTCTCCGGGCGCTGCAACACCATGGCGGTACCGCCGAGGCGACCGAGGCCCGCAACACCTGGACGGGTCAGGGTACCCGCCGACGGGTGTCGTCCGGCCAGGATCTTGGCCAGCGTCGACTTGCCCGATCCGTTGGCGCCGACGACGGCGATGAACTCACCTGGCTCGATACTCATGTCAATGCCGCGCAGGATGCGCCGAGCGCCGGATTCGTAGGAGAACTCGACATTGCGCAGAGTCATCGGCAGAGGGGCGATGACTGTGTCGTCACCGACGGTGCCGATCACACCGCGAACCTCCGCGTCGCCGGCGTCGAGGGTGTCCTCGCTGGGCACGTCGGAGAGCCGCTCGATCACCGCCCCCAGAATCCACCAGGCCACCACGATGGTGAGGAAGGTGCCGAGAGCCCCCGACACCAGAATCCACAGCCACCACCAGTCGACGATACTGGCGCGGAAGCTGTTGATTCCGTGGGCGATTCCGTCCCCGATCGACGGAATCTTCCCGATCCACCGGGCCGCGCCCTCGAGAGAGTTGGACAACGCGGCCAGCACCAGCTCACGCAGGGGTGTGAGGATCAGCAGGATCAGCACTGTCACCGCCGCCACGACGGGCGCCACGATGATGCCCGCGGCCAGCATCGTCGGCACGCCACGGCCGCGTCGTTTGAGTTCGCCGATGATGCCGCCGAGGACCGCCGAGCCGAACACCGACAGCGCGGCACCACTGCCGGCCATCGCGAAGGCGACCCCGGTGGTCGCGACCGTCGCCGCGACGGTGGCGCGCGGGCGCGTCCGGGCGGCGATCAGAGCCAGCGGTACCGGGGCGAGTACCCGCACCGCACTGGCCAGTGGGATGACCGCGGCGATGACGACGGCGGCCACGGCCAACCCGCCGAAGATCGCGATCGAGGATATCTCGACCGGGCGCAGCGGTCCGCGGGGTGCACTCGGCTTCCCCGCCGAAGGTGTCTCGGTCGTTCTTCGCACCCCACCAGTGTGCCTGGACGTGCTGGGCAACCAGCTGCGGCTTCGGCGCACACGGTCCCCAGCAGGCTGCGAACGTGAAGTGTAAAAGTACCGTCACATCGCGGTGATTCGAGTTGTCGCGCCGCTGGGAAGGGTGGATATTTTCTTCACCGGCTTCTTCGCCAGCCGGTTCAGGTAGTACCTCGCCAGGAGGGAGTCACCATGCAGTCCACCGCGATCGGACTCACGCCGGTTCACCAGGAAGGCGAACTCAACGGCATCCTCATCTCCGGCCGCTGGCCGGAATCGACCCTCGAATGGACCCAGACCTTGGTGGCCTCGGTCCGCATCGCCTGCCGGCCCGGATTCCTGCCCACCACCACGATCTTCGGCGTCGTCGAGGAGCGTCCCGAGAAGGCCGCCGACGACGCCGTCGGGATGATGGTCGCCGTCGGCAACGTGGTCGACGACAGCTTCCTGGAGGCCGGGCGCTTCCTCACCAATCCGCCTGCCCTGCTGATGCTGCATCCGCCGTCACGGACCCGTCCGTCGTTGCCGGAGTGTTCGCAGGTGGCCTCGGGGTGTGTGCTGCTGCCCGGACTGCCCGAACTCGGCCTCGAGCACCGTGCCGGATGGGCCGAGGCCGAGGCCGACGGCACCGTGGTGAACCTGCGCAATCAGGTCGGAATCGACCCTGGCGCCGACCCGGACACCGCGGTGCTGGCGATGCTTCTCGCCGCGTAAGCCGCCCACACTTCCCGCACTGCCGTCCGGATCGGTTGTTAAGGGTACCCAAACTCTCGTTTTTGTGCCCCCTACCTGGGCAAATACGGCCATGCGAGACGTTGCGGATGGCACTGAGGCCTGGCTAACCTGGCCCTCATGATTGCTGCTCTCCTGGTGAGCTTTGGCGTGATCTTCGTCGCCGAACTCGGTGACAAGTCGCAGCTGATGGCGATGACCTACGCCCTACGCTACAAGTGGTGGATCGTTCTCGGCGCCATCACCGTGGCGACCACCGCCGTCCACGCGGTGTCGGTGTTCTTCGGCCATTTCCTGGGTCTGTCGATCCCGTCGGACATGCTGTCGATCTGCGGCGGCCTGGCGATGCTGATCTTCGGCCTGTGGACACTGCGCGGCGACGACCTCGACGACGAGGAGAAGACCAAGGCCGACCGCGTGGGCGCCTCGGTCTTCCTGGCGGTGATGTCGTCGTTCTTCCTCGCCGAACTCGGCGACAAGACGATGCTCGCGACCATCACCCTGGCCACCGATAACGACTGGTTCGGCGTGTGGATCGGTTCGACGATCGGCATGGTCGCCGCTGATGCCCTGGCCATCGTGGTGGGCATGCTGCTCGGCAAACACCTGCCCGAGCGCGTCATCGCCCTCGGTGCCGCAGTGCTGTTCTTCGTCTTCGCCGGCTGGCTGCTGTTCGAGGGTCTTACCGCAGCGAGCACCCCGGTGGTCATCGGGACCGTGACCGCGGTGGTCGTGCTCGTCGGCGTCGGCTCGGTCTACATCGGTCATGTCCATCGGCGACGCCAGGCGGCCCAGGCGGCCGACCACCAGGCGTCCGATCGGCACGATCGTGATCAGAATGTGCTTGATCACACACCCGATCAGCCGAGTCACACCGATGGGTCCCGATAGCCAGCCGGCCACGACATACCCTAGGGTGTTCGGGAAAACACCGAACGAACGATCGGCCAGGGATGTTCGGCCTCTGGTCGGACCCGAAAGGACATGCAAGATGGACGTCTCCGGCTCCTCCGTCATCGTCACCGGCGCCGCCTCCGGCCTCGGTGCGGCCACCGCGGCCCGCTTCGCCGCCGCCGGCGCCGAGGTCTTCGGCCTCGACCTGCAAGCGGGCATCGACAAAGCGACCGAAGACGGTGCGCCGGGCGGTGTGAACTTCATCGCGACCGATGTCACCAGTGAGGCCGAGGTGTCGGCGGCCATCGACATCATCGCCGAATCGGGCGCCCCGCTGCGCGTCGCGGTCAACTGCGCCGGAGTCGGCTGGGCGTCGCGCATCCTGAGCAAGAAGGGCCCGCACGATCTCGATCTGTTCCGAAAGATCATCGACATCAACCTCATCGGCACGTTCAACGTGATGCGGTTGGCCGCCAACCGCATGCAGCAGGAACCGGCAGTCGGCGACGGCGCTCGTGGCGTCATCATCAACACCGCGTCAGTGGCCGCGTTCGAGGGGCAGATCGGTCAGATCGCCTATGCCGCGTCCAAGGGCGGCGTCCATGCGATGACAATCTCGGCGGCCCGCGATCTCGCCCAGGTCGGCGTGCGCGTGTGCACGATCGCGCCGGGCACCATCAAGACTCCGATGCTCGCCGGGATCACCCCGGAGTTCCAGAAGACCCTCGCCGAGGGCATCCCGTTCCCGCAGCGCCTCGGCGAGCCCGACGAGTACGCCCAGCTCGCCGAATTCATCGTCGCCCACAACTACCTCAACGGCGAGACGATCCGGATGGACGGCGCACTGCGCATGGCGCCCCGCTGAGGACCCTTCGACCCTCAGGGCCGGTCAACGCGAGGCAGGCCGGCGCCCTGGGGATCGGTCGGCGAATCCTGTTCGCCAACAATTGAATCCACCGAAAGACCCTCGTGCTCGCCGTCGTCCTCGATGCCGGGGAGGGCGGCCACGGCCGCCGACAGCTCCAGCAGAGGCGCCGCGTCGCCCTCGAGACAGTCATCGAGAGCGGGTAACAGGGCACGCACTGCCCCTGATCGAACCCCCTCGGCTTTGCGTCGCTCGACCGCCATCCGCACCATTGCGGCACGGACATCGACGCCTGCATAGTCGAAGGCGTCGGAAAGGAACGGGCTCAGTTGCGCAAGCGCGTCGCGGATCTCGACCACCCGGCGATGTAGCAGGGCCGTCGGCGACATACGTCCAGGATCGGGCAGAACCACTTCAGGTACCGCGTCGGTCACCAGATCCCACAACGGCAACAGGTTCTGCGCGGCCCGACGGCGCCGACGATTCGCGGTGAGTCCCTGCCACTTCGAACGCCCCATGGGGTAACTGATCCCGAACAGGAACCCGACGACGCCGAGCACCTCAAGCCATCGGCTGGCTTCCAGCAGCCACGACGCGTCGATCACGCCGGTCGCGTTGCCGACCACATAGATGATCTGCACCACAGAGCCGATCGCCAGCAGCCCGAGCCCGGCAATCAGCAGGATCAGCGCGGTGCGCATATAGCCGTCGGCGTGCGTCAGGTACTTGGCAACGCTGCGCACACAGGCGAAGAACCCGTAGGCCAGATAGCCGCAGGCGATCAGATAGAACAGCGCGTAACCCCAGTTGGACAGCGTCCAATGACTCAACGACGCATCCCGCATTTCCTCGGGCATGAACGACAGGCTGACCTGGAGCCCGATCAGTGCCGCGACGAGCGGGACGGCCTCGACGCCGGCACGCCGTTCCCGGGTCACCGAGCGGCCGGGATAGAAGAACACGACGATTAAAGCGGCCACGCCCAGCGCCAGCAGGCCGTACAAGACAACCCGCGAGGCCCCGGCGAACACACAGTCGTCGAGGGTATGCGCGACCGAGTCGTTATCGACGACAAAGGCCAGGGTCAGCGCCGTCACCGCCACCGTCATGGCGAAAGCCTGCAGGCCACCACCGTGCCGACGGAGTTGGTCGATCCGCCAGCACAACGCCGCAGCGAAGATGACCAGCGCGAGCATGTTGATCACTGCCGGCGCAGTCAGCCATCGCGTGAGCAGGATCTCGGCGGCCAACGGGTGCACCGACATCACAGCCACCCCTTGTGGCCTCCGAGAAGGCGCTGCAGCCCGCGGATCTCCGGGTCGGCGGCACTATGCCCGATGCCGTCGCTGGCCTTGGCCGCCCACGTGAGGATCATCGACGCCAGGGTCTCGGCTTCGCGTTCGCGGTCGTCGCCGTAACAGGTACTCCGAAGCGACGGGCCGGCGTCGGCATCACTGAGTCCGGCCAGCACCTCCGGCGTGCCGGCGAGAATCTGATGGCCCGCGATGAGGTGCGCGAACTCGTGGATGACTATCTGATCACGATGCCAGCGGGTGGTGTTGACCTGATGGACGAAGTAGTCGGCGTCTTCGGCGGCCAGCCACACCCCGTTGGGCACTCCTGCCGGGAGCGGGTGTGCGATGAGGCGGATCGGCCGGCCCCTGCGTTCGCCGAAGCGGTCGCAGAGCTGATCAACATCGAGCGGCAGGTCGAGATCGAGCGGGGCGAGTACCGAACGGCACAACGACCACATCTCGCGCGAACTACGCATCGGACACCCCTCCCTCGTCGTGGCGGAGCGGGCCCGCGGCGACGACGGAGATCGGTCCTAGATCTCCTTGCCGCCGCCGACGCGCAGCCGCGCGTCGGCCTGCTCTTCGGTCAACCCTGCTGCCACAATATCCGGCGGGTCCTTCGGCAGACCCTGCTGCTCGCGCAGAACCTTGATGAGCTCGTTGACCACGGTCACCGAATCGCTGGACAGACCGGCCAGTCGAAACGCCGCGAGCTGTACGTTCGTGTCGGCTTGCAGGCGCATCAGGTCGATCTCGTCGCGGGTGCGCTGGGCCGCGCGATCCTCCAAGAAGTAGTGCACATCCACACCGAACGCGGCCGCGATCCCTTCGACCGTGCGGAACGACGGCGACTTGGCCTTACCCGAGCGCAACTGGCTCAGATAGGACTCGCCGAGTCGGAATCCGCGCTCGGTCGATCGCGCCGCGATCGCCTTGGCGCTGTACGCGCGGCCGTTGGGCCCCGGTACCGTGCGGAACAGCTCTTCCAATCTGCGCGCGAACAGGCCGGGGTCAGTGTCGACCGGCTTGTCTTTGTCGAGCGCCCCCGTCGTCGAACCTGCGGGCCGTTGATCGCCTCGTGACGTCATACCTTCTCCGAAACCTGAAACTTGCATGTGCAAACATTAAAGACCGTAAACCCGAGATTCCGCAACGGCAGCTAGAATCAAATTCTGCCCGACCGCGCCCTCGGGCTCCACTTCAGCCGCGCAGCCAGCACGACTGAGACATTTGTGGCGTTGATCACAGTGCATGTGACAGGGGTCGATTATCCGTGATCAGACTGTGATCCTACAGTCACCGATCAGTGGATACGAGACAAACACGGCCGCGCGGACAGTGCTCGGCGGACCCTGGTGGGCGGACCCTGGTGTGATGGATCGACCCTGATGGATCGACGACGAAATCCGGCGGTCCACCCGACGAAGTGAGGAGAGACCAAGTGATGGCACGACACCGCACACCGACGCCGCGGCGTCATCGCCGTGTGCGGTTTCTCACGCTGCTCGCCACTCTGATGCTGATGCTCGGCGTCGGAGTCGGCGTGGCCGTCGCCTCGCCGCCGAGCGGGACCGGCCCGTCCGGCGGAGTCTGGATCACCTGCTGCTCCATGACGCAGCCGACCGGAAACGGTGATCAGTTGCCCAGTTCGTCCGGATCGTCCTCGTCCACCCCGTCGGGGTCGGCGCCGTCGGGCAGCAGCGGCGGCGGAGTCCCACCCCACCCCGCGCCGACGACCTACGGCCCGCCGACTGTCTCCACATCGACGGGCAACACCGTGAACCCGCGACGTGAGAGAGCCCGGCCGACGATAGCCACACCCGCACCCGCCGCACCGGTCGTTCCCCTCGCACCGCCCGCCGCAGGTGCCGGTGGTGCGGACGCGCTTCCCGGCCCAGCCACTCCGAGCACGGGCCGATCAACGCCGAACTCCGCTCCGACGGCTTCTCCGGCGCCGGCCTCACCCGCACCGCGCGCCACCTCTCCGCGGCCGATCCAGTCGGTACCGCAGGCGGCACCCGCCCCGGAACCGGAGGCCACCCTGGCCGGCGTCGGCGGCTTCTTCAGCGCTATCGCGCCCGGCCTGTTGCTACTGCTCGGCGCCGTCGCGCTGGTCGGCACCGGGCCGTTCCTCGATGCCCTGCGTTCGACGCGCCTGTGACCGTCGACGCAGCGTCAGCAGCTCGTCTTGATAGGGGACTCGGCGGGCGAGGTCGGGATCGGCCCAGTCACCGTCCATCCATTCTCGCAGCACCTTGGTGGCACACACGTCGTCCTCGTTGTAGGCCAATAGCCGATCACGTTGGGAGAGATCGAGTTCGGTGGTGCCGATCGCGACAGCCCGCGTGTACCAATCCATCGACGCCGCACCCCCGGCCTCGTCGTCGCGCCAACTGAAACCGGCGACGGGAGCGATCTTCTTCAAGCCTTTGCCCTGCGGGCACACGAAATTCGCGCTCACCGCCTCATAGATGTCGACCCACTCGGAGGAATCGATGAACGTCTGGACCGCGGCCCTCGAAGGGATGCCTGGTATGCCGGCGAACCGATCTGCCGTGGAGAGCAACCACCGGTTCTCCGCCTGCTGCGAATAGCAGTAGGCAGCAAACGTTTTCCCACTGTCGTGCGCGGCCTGCCGTTCAGCGTTGAGCCACGCCCAGAATTCTGCGAACGATCGCGCCTCGTCGGCAGTCGGCAGCGGCTGCCAGGTGACGAACGGCCGATAGCGCACCGGTCGGTCGCGGTCGACGTTGTCGGTGAGTAGCGTGCCCCACAGGTAGGCGCCGTCCTCTCCGTAACTCTCCATGTCGACGTCCACCTCCACGTCGGCCCGCTGCACCAGGGGTCGTTCGACGCGGCGCACGAGGGGCACGTCGGCAAGCCAGGCGATCGCGTTGACCACGGCATCGTCAAAGGCAACGTTCGACGGCCACGACTGCGGCGCCGGCCCCTCGTACCGAGCGAGCTGGTCGACGGTCCGGATACCCACCTCGGTCAGGGTGTCGGCCTGCCCCGAGGAGACCACGAGGCTGATGTCGCGGCGCGCCTCGAGTTCGGGACCACATTTCTCCCACCACGGGCAGCTGCGGCACTCGGAGACCCGGCGCGGTGTGGTCCGCACCGATTTCGCGGCGACGTTCTGCCGCCGCTCGAACACCGACCGGTAGTCGGGCAGCGTCGTTCCGATGCGGTGCACGACGATGCAATCGATGTCCAGTCCGATCACCCCGCCGCACAGGTCCGGCTCGTCACGCGTCGGGGCCAGCCCCTCGTCGAGCAACATCTGGGTCAGGTGAGCCAGACGTAGCTGGTCTCGACGATGGTTGCGGATGGTGCGGTGTGGGTCGGGGGTCGGCACCCAGCCCCACAGCGGGCTGGTCATCAGCGCCGCCGTGCCCTCGGCGGGCGCACCGCGTCGCGGCTTGGCCGCATACGACGCCCGATGATTCACCACGATGATCGGGAGATAGCCGTCGTCGACGCGGACGAGAAGTTCCGAATGTCCCCGACGACCACGGTCGGGGTCGATCGGCAGCGTCGCATTCCAGATCCACTGCGCGCCCTCCTGGCATGCCCGTACCGTCCGCGCCGCCCGCTGTGCCGAGGAACCCTGGCCGACGGTGACGAACGTGTTCGGTGACTGGTCGCTGTGGATGGCCCGCAGCAGGTCACGGACACGATCCCGATGCAACGCCGCAGCCTCGGTGCGACGCGCGGCCTCAGGTGTCCGCGGACGGTCTCGGATCATCTCGGAGTACGCGGAATCCAGGGCGAGGCGATGCTCGCACCCGGCGAGGTCCCGGGCGTGCAGCAGGCTCACCACCGTCGTCGCCACCTCCTGCAGTCGCCCGTTGTGCGGTATCGCCCGTCACAATCTGTTTTCCGAGCCTATGTAATGCTTGTGTCGGTGGGTTCACCATCGCGGTCACGCGCGGCATGTCGCGGTCGTGTAGGTGAGCCCGTACAGGTGGACAACGACTCTGCAGTCCCAGCGAAAGGTGCCCCGATGGGTGTGTTCTCGTCCGACGGTAGAAGCCGTGCCGAACGGCGGGCCGAGGCCAAAGCACTCAAGGCCAAGGCGAAACTCGAGGCCAAGTTCGAATCCAAGGATCGCCGCAAAGCCGCCAAGGCCACCCGCAAGGCCGAGCATAAGCTGCGGGGCAAAGAGCTCAAGGTCGAGCAGAAGACTGCAAAGAAGGCCGCCAAGGCCACCCGCAAGGCAAGCAAGGCGCAGGTGAAGGTCGCACAGGCCGAGGCCAAGACGGTGGCCGCGAAAGCGAAGGCTGCCGCTGACGCCAAGCCCTACAGCCCGGCGAGCGTGCGCCGCTATCTGACGGTCGGACGGCTCGTCGCACCGATCGTCGCACCGGTGGTGTATCGCGCCGCGGTGGCCGCACGGGCCCGGTTCTCGTCGATGCAGGCCGAGCGGGTCGGCGTCGCGCCGGACGTGCTGCGTCAGTTCTCCGGACACGGTGCGAGCCTCGCCGCACGGATTGCCACCGCCCGCACTTCACTAGACAAGGTGGCCGCCCAGGACACCACCGCCGATGCCAAGGCCTTCGTCGATGCAATCGGCAAGCGTCTGGACAACCTCGCCATCGCGGTGGACGCCGCCGAGGCGATGGCGGCGGGACAGCGGCGCACCGCACACCGCGCGATCGAGGACGAACTCGGGGCGATCGACGCCGACATCCTCGCGAGGCTCGGCGTCCGGTCCTGAGCAATGTCGGCACCGCTGGCGGCGTCGTGAAGTCGGGGTAGTGCTCACGACGGGGGTGTCCGTGTCCGTTGTGGGTACATGTCTAGGATTGGTTTCGCCACGTCAGCGCTACGCGAGGGAGCGACCGCACCATGACCGACCCGGACTCGAACAAGGCGCGCTCATCGTCCGAAGGCCGGATGGCCGGGAGTGGCGAGCCGGAATCGGGTTCGGACGCGGCCGGTCACCGCACACCGGCCAAAAGGATCGCAAAAAAGAGCCCGGTGAAGAAGGCCCCCGCCAAGAAGGCTCCGCCGAAGGCCGCTGACGTCGAGGAAGCCCCCGCCGACGAAGCCTCCGCACACAAGCCGGCAGCCAAGAAGGCGCCCGCGAAGAAGGCACCGGCAAAGAAGGCCGCGGCGCGCAAGGCCGCTCCGAAGAAGGCCGCCGCCGAGAAGGCACCAATGAAGAAGGCACCGGCGAAGAAGGCACCGCCCACCAAGCGGCCGTCACCGAGCGCGGGCATCGCGCCGGCCAAGAAGGCGCCGCCCAAGTCTGTTCCCCCGGCACCGGAGCCGGCACCGGCCCATGCCCCCGTCGAACCCGAACTGCCCTTCGGCGAGCCGGCGGTCGCCGAGCCCACCACCGAAGCTGTCACGTCACGTCCCTCGGCTTCCGAGCAGCCTGCGTCCGCAGAATCCGACAGCACGGCGATCATCGACGTCGTCGCAGAATCCGATGCTCAGCGAGCCACTTTCGCCCAGCTGCGCGCGGGCGCCCCCACGGAACTCCCCTTCCCCGTTCGTGTGCCGGTCGTCGTCGGCGGCGGCCTACTCACCGTTGTCCTGCTCCTCATCGAGGCATTGAGGCGTCGGCGGAGCTGACCGACCCTGGTCGCGGTTCGGTGTCTCTGGTGCCTGCTCGCCGCGTGCGCTCTGGCATTCGTGATCTGGGCGGCGTATCAGCCGGTCGGTTTCGTGTCCATGGGATGCGGCAAGGGCGGTGTACTGGAGGAGACGGGCACCCGACCCGGCGCCACATGTGAGGATTCGACCTTCTCTGCGCTCGGGCCGTGGCCGTTGATCGCATTGGGTCTGGCACTCGCCGTGCCCCCGATCGGGGCAGCGTTCGTCATGCGGTGTTGGGTGTCGTGGCTGGTGGTACCAGCGATGTTGGTCGTATCCTTTGTTGGGCTTGCCAATTGGGCCTTCTTCTGGGGGTTGCTCACCCTCGCCGGGGTGCCGATGGCCGTCCTGTCGCTCATCATCGCCGGCGCACACCTCGGCGTGAAAGCGCTCCAGGACTCGCAACGCGCACGCACCGACAGCACGGGGTCGCTTGGAGAGGTTCTGCGGCGAGCGTAGCCGTGAGCCAGCAGCGTGGAGACGAAACCAGCATCGGTACAAGCGGTCTCAAGTCCGCTCACCTGGCGGCTCGCCACAACCCCATCGCACATCGGGGTGGGACGGGCCGCCGGGCGGGAAAGCGTCAGCATTCTTCGATGACATCGTCTTCTCCCGATGGTCGAGGAGTGAGCCGCGTGCGGCGAGCGTCGAGACCACCGGCGCCGATGCTGGGTTCGGACCATCGTGGACCGGATACCCGTCAGCGCAACGGGTCTCGGGGTGGGACGACCATCGGGGCGGAAGGGCCGAACGCCATGATTCGATGGTCGGGGCGCGAGCCGCGACCGCGAATACAGTGTCCACCGAAGTGGGCCGAAGACCCCGAAAATCGGGGTCGGATGCCCGCTCCGGTGGAAGTTGTATTCATATCAACCGCGACCATCGACTGATAGAAGAATTCCACCCACCGCGGCGCGGGCGACTCAGGCGATGCGAGCGAGGATGGCCTCGGCCACCTGTTCCGGGCGGCGTTGCGGGATCCAGTGGTCGACTCCTTCGAGGACGATGAAGTCGTAAGGGGCATCCACCATTTGGGCGCAACCGCGGGCACCCGCCCGGGACAGGTAGGTGTCTCCGTCGCTCCAGATGTGAGTGGTCGGCACCGTGACCTTGCGGTTCATCAGGCCACGATCACCGTACTTCAGTGCGCGATACCAATTGAGTCCGCCGGTCAGCGCACCGTAGTCGATGATATCGGCCTGCAGCTGCTCGGCGAAGCCGGGCGGACCGAATCGTGCCGCCCGCGGGTTGGACATGCCTTTGCTGAGCGCCCATTCCGCGAATCCCGGGATCTGAAACACCCCCATGTACCACGACCGCAGCAGCTGGCCGCGCGGCATCGCGCGCAGATAGGCCCCCGGATGCGGAACCGCGAGTGCGGTCAACGTGGCGACACGATCGGGGTGGTCGGCGGCGACGGCCCACGCCACTCCCGATCCCCAATCATGACCCACCAGATGGATTTTCGGGGCATCCAGGGCATCGGCCAGCGCGATGACGTCGCGGGCGAGCTCAGAGATCCGGTAATCACGGACGGCGGCCGGACGCGCCCGCGGGGAGTATCCGCGCTGATCGGGGGCAACAGTGCGGTAGCCGCGCTCGTTCAGGATCGGGGTGACCAGGTTCCAGCACGAGGCGCGTTCGGGAAAACCGTGCAACAGCACGATCGGGATTCCGGCGCCCGGCACCTCCCCCGACCCCACACGGCCTGAGTCGATCACGTCGAAAACATATCCGTCCCTGCCGAATTCACTGATCCGGCCGGTCTCGCCGGTATTGCTGTCGTCCGTCATCATGCCTCCCGTCCATGACCGCCGAAGCCGTTCCGGCGGCAGCGCACTGATCGACAGTAGCGCGTCCGGCGCTCATCGAACCCGCTCACCGTTCACTACCCCCGGTCCGCTCGGTCCGGACATAGGTGGCCGGGGGTTTCCCGACGATGCGACTGAACGCGCGCGTGAGATGCGATTGGTCGCTGAATCCCAGGCGCACCGCCGTGTCGGCCCAGTCGACGTCTCCGCCCGCATTGGCGATGGCCGCGACGTCGAGCATCCGGAACCGCTGGATGACCCACTTCGGTCCGATGCCCACGTACTCACCGAACTGCCGCTGCAACGTCCGCAGACTGACTCCTGCCTGCGCGGCGAGCTGCTCGGCACGAGTGATCGACGAGTCCTGTTCGGCCATCTCGGCGAGCGCGGCGACCTCGTCGATCACCGGGTCGTCGATGGGATCACGCTCGGCAAGCCACCGGGCGGCGATCGTCAGCAACTCGTCGTCGCCGGCGGCGGGATCCAGGAGTTGCCGTGCGATCTGACGATCGTCGACGCCGAGCACGTCGGCCACCGTGCGCACCGATCGGGTCCACGCACTCACCGGACCGTCGAGAAATCCCCGAAAACCTCCGGCACGAAACGCGATACCGAACACCTGGCCGTCGCCGGTGAGTGTCCGCGAGAACCTGCTCTCCCCCACCCCGTGCACCCAGAGCCTGCCGTCCTCGGCGGCCACGTGCACCACGGGTTGCGGAATGACCTGCTGCTCATGGGTTTCGGTGGTGGACCAGCGCACGATCCAGAAGTAGTCGACCCAGCGGGCGAGATCGGCAGGCGCACGTAGACGCGAGACCCGGAACGGCATCGCGGCGGCAGACCCGATGATCGCCCGTGGCCCACGGCCCAGCTCGGGCTGCGTGGTGATGCCGTTGTCTCCGTCCTCGCTCATCACAATCAGTGTCGGACCGATGTCGCGTTTGTACAAGACCACGCCCACACCCCGACGGCACCCTGGAGCCATGAGCACCTCATCGACCACCCGGACGCACTCCGTCACAGCCACATTCCAGGTCACCTCGTGGAACGAGGAGAAGATCTACACCACCGACGACCGCACCGTCGAGATCAGCGGCGTCACCTACCCGGCGCGGGGATTCAGTCGCGCCGACGTCGCCTACTCCTACCAGGGCGACGCCACCGGCACGAGCACCCTCGCCTACCTGCTCACCTACATCGAGGGCGCCGACGCCCCGAGTGCGGGTTTCGAGGCGTTCGAGGGTTCCATCGATGGCCACGAGGGCAGCCTCGTGCTGCAGCACAACGGTTTCCACAACGCCACCGGCGTGCACGAGCGTATCGAGATCGTCGAGGGCCTCGGCACCGGCGGTCTGGCAGCCATGCGCGGACACGCCGAGATTGATCTGACCGGCCACAGCGACGACGGCTACCCGATCACCTTTCACTACACGATGGAATGAGCAAGTGACCAGCACGGCAGCCGCGACCGATTCGGTCGCGGCTGCCGTGGTCTGGCGGGTGATCAGATCAGCTTGTACACCGTCTGTCCGCCGACGGTCGTCGCGGTGAAGTTCTGCGACACCCAGGTCGAGATCTCCGAATTACCGCCGGGGCCGCCGCCCGATCCGCCGATGTAGTAGGCGATCTTGCCCTCCGACACCATCTTCTTGAATTCGTCGAGCGTGGGCGCGGGATCGTCACTCCAGCCGCCGATGGCCATCACCGACTTGCCGGTGGCGATCTCGATCCCCGACGCCGACTGCGATCCGTTGGTCGCCGCCGCCCAGGTGGTGTCGGTGGACTGCAGCAGCTTGACCAGATCGCTGTTCGACGAGACGTCGCCACCAAAGCCGCCCATGCCACCGCCACGCCGACCCTGCTGATCCGAACCGTTCTGGGCCGAACCGTTTTGGGCCGAACCGTTTTGGGCCGAACCGTTTTGGGCCGAACCGTTCTGGGACGCCGTCCCCGACGGCGGGGTCCCCTGGGTCCCCTGCGTCGAGCCGTGCTGCCCTGCTCGTCCACCGAAGCCACCCATGCCACCGGGACCGCCCATGCCGCCACCGGCCGAGAAGGTCTGCACCGCCGTCGGGATCGACCCACTGTGTGCGGTGGCCGCGGTCGCGATCGAAAAGGCCGCGGTACCCCCAAATCCGGCGAGTGCACCGGCCAGCACCGAGGCGGCCATGACCTTCTTCAGACCCAGCACGCTTCCGGCGATCACACCAACCACGGCGATGACGGCCACCACACCGATCAGCCACCTGCACCAGACCGGACCCCAGTCGTTGCGATCGAGCAGCACGATGGCCCACCATGCGGCCAGCCCGATCATCACGGCCATCGCGATGCGTCCGTCCCAGTACGCCCGCCGCCGCCACGCGAACACCGATCCCATACCGACCAGCGCACCGATCGCCGGGGCCAGCGCCACGGTGTAGTACGGGTGGATGGTGCCGCTCATGTAGCTGAAGATCATGCCGGTCACCAGCAGCCAGCCACCCCAGGTGACGATGCCTCCGGACTCGACGCGGTCAACACCGTTGCGGTAGTTGAAGATCGGGAAGCTGCGGATCATCAAGTACACCCCGAAGGCCACCACGAACAGTGCCACCGGCAGCAGCCAGGAGATCTCGTTGCCCATCTCCGAGCCGAAGAGTCGATTCAGACCCGTCGAGCCACCGAAGGAGCCTCCGGCCTGCCCGCCACCGGGGCCACCGCCACCGCCCGGGCCGTTACCGCCACTGATCCGACCCAGCCCGTTGTACCCGAGCACCAGATTCATGAACGAGTTGTCGGTGGAGCCCCCGATGTAGGGTCTCGCGCTCGCCGGGACGAGGATCGTGACCAGCACGAACCAGCCCGCAGATACCACCAGCGCCATCGCGGCGAGCAGCAATTGCCCGATCCGCTGGAGCCAGCCGTTGTTCGCGAACAGCAGGTAGGCCAGCGCGAATGCCGGCAGCACCAGCAGGCCCTGCATCATCTTGGTGAGGAACGCGACGCCCAGCGCGACACCCACCAGGGCCAGCCAGCGGCCCGAGTTGGTCGCGATGGCCCGCGCCGTGCAGTACGCCGCGGCCACCATCAACAGCACCAGCAGCGCGTCGGGGTTGTTGAAGCGGAACATCAGGGCCGCCGCCGGGGTGAACGCCAGCACGGCGCCGGCGATAAGGCCGGCCGCGGTACCCTGGCGCGGATCGGCGATGACACGGCGCATCGTCGCGTACATCACCGCGACCGACGCGACGCCCATGATCGCCTGCGGCGCGAGCACCGCCCAGGAATTCATCCCGAAGATCCGCACCGACAACCCGGTCACCCACAGCGATCCCGGCGGCTTGTCGACGGTGATGAAGCTCGACGGATCCAGCGCGCCGAAGAACCAGGCACGCCAACTCTGCGACCCGGCCCAGGCGGCCGCGGCGTAGAAGGTGTTGGCGTAGCCGCTGGCCGAGAGGTTCCACAGATAGAGAACGCCGGTGACGGTCAGCAGGCCGGTCAGGCTCAGCTTGCTCCACGGCATTCCTCGCCCGGTACGCCGATGGCTCGGTGGGGCGGCGTCATCGGATTGCGGCGACGAACTCGGCCGATCCAGAATTGCGGTCATCATTCCTCCTGTTGCGAGAGCTTCACATCTCGCCGTTGCGCTCATAAGGTGTGTTGCCCGGGCGGACGTCGGCCGGGCGAGCCGCACTGACCTCGTTCATGGCAGCGCACTGCATCGGGTTCAAGAATGATGTCCGGTTCTCCACCCCGACTGGACGACGGCTGGGAGAAGCCTGTGAGCGTTCGGGTGGTGTTGGGTTGCTCACACTTCGCCGTTACCTGGGCTTTTGCGTTTGTCAAAACCGTTACCGAAGCGAATTGTGGACATGAGTACGTCCGCGATCGCGAGGTGATTATGGACAACCGGATGTCGTATCGGCGGAGGGCCGCATATCTACCGTGGTCCCACAATCCGTTGATGCGACGCGGCGATCGGATGGTCGCCGCCGCGGTCGTCACGTCCGTCGTCGTGCTCATCCTGGCGATCGCACTGAGCGTGTGGGCGGCCGGTGCCACCTATCGCTCGGTCACCGACAGCGCCGACGCCGCGACCCCCATCTCCGCCACGGTCCTCAACGTCTCCGATCCAGATCCGACCGCCGTCGAGACCTCGGCCACCGTCTCGTGGCGTGATTCCTCAGGCGTGCACACCGATTCGATGTCGGTGCCCCGCGGGACCAAGGACGGTTCGACGACCCACGCGTGGACCACCCCCGACGGGACCCGACTTCAGGATCACCCCGGCCCCGCCGAACGCGTGCTGGCCGCGATCTGGGTCGGCGTGCTGGCCTGGTGTGTAGCGTTCGCGCTGGTGATGAGCGGCGTCACGCTGGTCCGACGCCGGGTCGCGCGCATCCACGCCGTCTTGTGGGACCGCGAGTGGTCGCACGCCTGCAACACCAACGGCTGGGCGTCACGCTGACCCTCAGCCCGGCCCGCCGACCCCGCTCGGCCGTGTCGGAGTCGTCGGGACATGACTGCCGACCACCGGTACGAACGCATTGGCAGCGCGGCCATTCAGGGTCGGGGAGAGCCCGTTGATGAAGGTCAGGACCTGTGCCGCTGTGGCGGGCGGGTACGGCGTCGGAACGTAATCGTTATAGGACTCCGTGCGTGACACCCGCGTCGGGATCACCCGGAAATCGACGCCGCGCACCGCGCTACCGGCCATGTCGAAGCGCGTTTGCAGGATGAAGGTGCGTTTGTCGGTGGGGTTGCTGTTGCCACCGAAGGCGAAGTTGCCAAACGAGTAGGCGATCAGCTTGCCCCGATAGATCTCCAGGGACTGGATGACATGGGGATGGGTTCCGACGACGAGGTCGGCGCCTGCGTCGATCGCGAGATGGGCGAGCTCGGTTTGCACGCCGTACGGTTCGTGTTCGCTCTCGATGCCCCAATGCATGAACGGGATCACCACGTCGGCGCCGCGGGCTCGCAGTGATGTGATGTCCGACACCAGCTTTCGACGCATCTGTGTGCTGTCGGTCCACGCCTGGTATCCGACGAAGCCGAACGTTACGCCGTTGATCGTGGTCAGGTTGTCCAGGTCGTACTCCGACCCCTCGCTCGCGTCACCGGTGCCGAAGTACTCGACGCCGACACCCCGGAGTGCGGCAAGCGTGTCGTCAAAGCCGATCTGGCCGTAATCGAAGGTGTGATTGTTGGCGACGGTCACCACGTCGATCCCGCCCGCGGGCAGGGTCGCCGCGAGCGCCGGGTCGCCGTGGAAGTGATAGACCTCGCCCTCCCCTTTGTAGCGCTGGGTGCCGCGGCGTGTGAGCGCCACCTCGAGGTTGGCGACGGTCAGATCGTCCGCGGCGAACAGCGCCTTGACGTTCTGAAAGAAGTAGTCCGGCCGCCGCCCGTCGTCCGCCCACACCGTCGGCAATGACGTCGCCGTGGAGAACCTGTCGTCGGTTCCCAGAATGTTGTCACCGGTGAAACTCAGGACGAGCTGTTGGGCAGGTGGTGTCGGCGGTGCGGTAACCGGCCCGGGCGCCACGCGTGCGAGGGGAGCAGCCGTCGTCGATGACGAGGCCGAGGAGGCCGCCACCACGCCGACGACGACCCCGATCAGCACGACCAGCCAGACGCCGGAACGTCGGCGCACACTCGCGAACACTCTTGCATCCAACCGGATTCCCACGCCGTATGCGTGTCGGCTGATCAGGGGATTTCTGGTCCGAAGGGGCGGAAGGCACTGGAACCCTCGGTATTCGAGTGCTCGATAACGCGGTCAGCGACCGGGCAGATACTTCAGCGCGCGCATCGCGAACGGCGTCGCCGCGCGATAGAGGCCCTGTGGGATGCCGGGTGCACGATCGATGCCGACGAACCGCTGCTCGGCAATCGTCTGCGGCTCGGTGTATTTGAGCAAGCCCTCCTCGCCGTGCCGGCGCCCCACACCGGAGATCCCCATGCCGCCCATCGGGGCTGCCGTCGATGCCCACGCCGCGGCATAACCCTCGTTGATGTTGACCGTGCCGGCCCGCAGCTTCTCGGCGATCCGCTGGGCCTCGTCACTGCTGCCCGCCCATACGCTGGCGTTGAGTCCGTAGTCGGTGTCGTTGGCGAGCGTGATGGCCTCGTCGATCGAGTCGACCGGGTACACCGACACCACCGGACCGAAGGTCTCGGAGGCGAAGCACGCCATCGCATCGGTGACGCCGGTGAGCACGGTCGGCTCGAAGAAGAACGGTCCCAGGTCGGCGCGGCGCTTGCCGCCCGCGACCACTGTGGCACCCTTGGCCACTGCGTCGTCGACGTGCGCCTGGGCGGTGTCGACCTGGGCGGCGGAGGCGAGGGAGCCCATGTCGGCACTGAAGTCGTAGGTGGCACCCAAACGCATGCCGCGGACGAATGCACCGAACTTCCCGATGAACTCGTCGGCGATGATCGCATCGACGTATAGGCGCTCGATGGAGATACACAACTGCCCGGAATTCGAGTAACAGGCGCGGGCTGCGCCCTCGACGGCGCGATCGATATTGGCGCCCGCGGTGACGATCATCGGATTCTTGCCGCCGAGTTCGGCGGAGAAGCCGATCAGACGGCGGCCGGCTTGCTCGGCGAGCGCGGCTCCGGTGGCCGACGAGCCAGTGAACATGACGTAGTCGGTGGTGGCGACGATCGCTTGTCCGACAACACTTCCCGGCCCCGGGACAACGGCGAACAACTCGGCGGGCAGGCCCGCCTCGTAGAGCAGTTCGGCCAGGGCCAACGCACAGTACGGGGTCTGGCTGTCGGGTTTGACGACTACGCCGTTGCCGGCGAGCAGCGCGGCCACGGCGTCGGAGACCGCGAGGGTCAATGGATAGTTCCACGGGCTGATCACGCCGACCACGCCCTTGGGCTGATAACGCACCCGCACACTCGTCGCGCCCGGGATGATGCCCTTGACCTTGCGGTCGGCGAGCATCTTGGGGCCCGCGGTGGCATAGTGCCGGGCGGTCAGCGCGACATCGATGACCTCTTCCTGGGCGTAGACACGCGCCTTGCCGGTCTCGGCCTGCGCGATGTCCATCAGCGCCGCGGCATTGCGGTGCACCAGTTCGGAGAACTTGTCCAGGACCGTGGCACGCTCCTGCGGGCTGCGGGCCGCCCAGCCCTCCTGGGCGACGCGGGCGCGGGCGACCGCGGTCTCCAGATCTACGGCGGTGCCGACCGGGATGGTCGCCATCTCGACACCGCTGAACGCCTCGAGGACCGGGCGGGTGGGCCGGTCGCCGGGATTGTCGATGGCGACGAGCGCGCCGAGGCGGGCGAAATATTCAGGACTGGGTCGGGCCATGATCTGTGTGCTCCTCGTCAGCGATCGGGAGATGGGTGTGCCGGTCAGACGGCGGCGACGAGCACGATGCCATCGTCGTCGGAGTAGAGGATGTCGCCGGGGACGAAGGTGATGCCGCCAAGGTCGATGGGCACGTCGCGCTCACCTGCACCGGTCTTGGTGGACTTGCGCGGATTGGTACCCAGTGCCTTCACACCGATCTGCATGCCGCCGATCGTTGCCGCGTCGCGGATCGCGCCGTTGACGACGACGCCGACCCAACCGTTGGACCGGCCTAGTTCGGCGATCAGGTCGCCGACCAGTGCGGTGTGCACCGACGCGTCGCCGTCGACGACGAGGACACCACCGGGGTTGGATTCGCCGAGCACCGACTTGAGTAGGGCGTTGTCCTGGAAGCAGCGCACGGTGCTCACGCGGCCGACGAACTCGCGCACGCCGCCGTATTGGGTGAACTGGACGTCGCAGCTACGGACATCGGCACCGATCTCGTCGACCAGGTCGGCGGTGGGGGTGAAGGTGAGTCCACTCATGACGACCAGCATAGGTGTTACCACAACCAACAGGTAAAGACCCTGCCCCGCCGACAGCGCCCTCCACCCCGCCGACAGCGCCCTCGATCCTCCCGACAGCGCCCTCCACCCCGCCGACAGCGCCCGTCTCGACGCCGACGGCGCCCTCGATCCTCCCGACAGCGCCCTCCACCTCGACGACAGCGCCCTCGATCCTCCCGACAGCGCCCTCCACCTCGACGACAGCGCCCGTCTCGACGTCGACGGCGCCTTCGCGACGCGTCCTCGAGCGCTGTCGGCGTCGAAACAAGCGCCGTCGGCGTCCGGCTATCCGTCGTCGGGCTTGACCAATGGGAACGGCAGCGATTCGCGGATCGACTGACCGGTGATCAGCATGACGACGCGGTCGACGCCGACGCCGAGTCCGCCGGTGGGCGGCATCGCGTATTCGAGTGCCTCGAGGAAGTCCTCGTCGAGTTCCATAGCCTCCGGATCACCGTCGGCGGCCAGGATCGATTGCGCCGTCAGCCGTTTGCGTTGTTCGACCGGATCGGTGAGCTCGGTGTAGGCGGTGCCGAGCTCGACACCCCAGGCCACGAGATCCCACCGCTCGGCGACACCGGCGCGGCTGCGGTGGGCACGGGTGAGCGGCGAGGTCGACATCGGGAAGTCGATGTAGAACGTCGGGAACGTCGTGCGATCCTCACCGAGGTGCTCGTACAGTTCGAGCACCAGTGCCCCCGCATCCCAGTCGGGTCGGTGAGCAATCTCCAGCCGATCACAGATCCGTCGCAGGTCCTCGGCGCTTGTCTCCGGCGTGATCTCCTCACCGGCACCCTCGGAGACCACCTCGTGCACCGTCTTTACCGGCCAGTCGCCGGATATGTCGATGCGCTCGACGGTGCCGTCGTCACCGGTCCGGTAGATCACCGGCTCGCCGTGCGCCGCGGTCGCGGCGAACTGGATCATCTCCCGGGTCAGATCCAGCATCTTCAGGTAATCACTGTGCGCCTCATAGGCTTCGAGGCTGGTGAACTCGGGGTTGTGGCTGAAGTCGACGCCCTCGTTGCGGAAGTTCCGCCCGATCTCGTAGACCCTCTCCGCCCCGCCGACGCAGAGCCGCTTGAGGTACAGCTCGGGAGCGATACGCAGATAGAGGTCGAGGTTGTAGGCGTTGATGTGCGTCTGGAACGGGGTGGCGTTGGCGCCGCCGTGGATTCGCTGCAGGATCGGCGTCTCCACCTCCAGGAAATCCCGGGCGGCGAGGAAGTCGCGCAGCGCCTTGACGACGACGCTGCGGGTCTTCAGCAGGTCCCGGCTGCGGGCGTTGGTCGCCAGATCCAGATAGCGTTGGCGCACACGGGCTTCTGGGTCGGTCAGACCGGCCCACTTGTCGGGCAGCGGACGCAGGCATTTGCCGTTGATCCGCCACGCGTCGATCAATACCGACAACTCGCCCTTACGGCTCTCGCCGAGCATCCCACGCACCTGGACGAGATCACCGAGATCCACATCCGAGCCGAAATCCGGTGTGCCCGGGATGATCCGGGAATCCTCAATGAGCAACTGCACCTGCCCCGACCAGTCGTGCAGATCGGCGAAGATCACCTTGCCGAAGTCGCGCAACCGGGTGATCCGGCCGGCGATGGTGACCTGGGTGCCCTGCGGTAGTTCCCGAACCGCGGCGATGGTGTGGGTGGGCGCGTCGGCCGGCGGATAGGGGTCGAATCCCTCGGCGACGAGCCGTTCGAGCTTGGCCATCCGCACCCGGACCTGCTCGGGCCGATGCACGGCGACGGCCCGCTGATCGGCCTCCTCGGCAAACTGTGCGAGGAGCACGTCGACGTCGATTCCCGGCGGCACCGACGGCTCACCGGCTTCGTACTGTTCCTTGCGGCCGAAGCGCGGCAGCCGCACAAAGCCCTCGGTGACGACGCTCGCCAGCCCGGCACGCGGGAGCATCCGGGCGTCCTCGAAGCACAGGTAGCGCGGCTGCCAATCCGGCAGGTACTTCGCATTGGAGCGATAGAGCGACTCCATCTGGAAGAACCGGGAGCCGAACATCAACGCCGAATAGCTCGCCCGCATCACCGGTCCGGCACCGATCTGCCCGCCATGCTCGAAGAAGGCGCGGAACGTCGCGAAATTCAGGGAGATGTCGGTGACGCCGACCTGTTCGGCACGCTGACACAGCTCGACGACCATCGTCTCCACCACGCCGTTGACGCCGTTGCGGTCGCGGCGCATGAGGTCGAGCGAGACCCCACGCCGACCCCACGGGACGAAGGACAACAAGCCGATGACCTTCTCGTCCTCGGTGCCCTCGTTCTGGATCGCCTCGACGAGCAGGCAATTGCCGTCGGTGGGGTCGCCAAGTCGCGACAGCGCCATCGCGAAACCGCGTTCCTCGTCGGTGTCGCGCCACGCGTCGGCGCGGGCGACGGCCTCGGCCATCTGCGCGGCCGACAACTCGCCGTGCCGCCGGATTCGTACGGTGACCCCGGACCGCCGGTTGCGGGTGACCGCCTGACGCACACTCTTCATCGCCGGTCCCGACAACGTGAAGTCGCGGGTGTGGATGATCGCCTCGTCACCAATGTTGAGCGTCCCGAATCCCGCCGCGTCGTATGCCGCGGCGCCACGCTCACCGGCGCCCATCGCCGCCGGATGCCAGCCGTACCGCTCGCACCGCGTCAGGAACTCCGCGATCGCCCCGGACCACGAGTCCGGGTCGCCGATGGGATCACCGCCGGCCAGTCCGACACCGAGTTCGACGCGATAGGTGATCGCCGCCCGACCGTCGAGCGAGAACACCACGGCCTTGTCGCGACGGGTGGAGAAGTAGGCCAGCGAGTCGTCGTCGCCGAACCGGTCGATGAGAGCGCGGATCAGTCGTTCGTCCTCCGCGGTCATCAGCGATTTGAGCCGCTGCGACCGGAACAACACGATCGCGGCGGCGATCAGGGCGAGAGCCCCGAACAGTCCCAGCAGCCCGTTGATCCACGGATGGGTGTGGTGGCCGTCGAAGGTGCGCTGATCGATCGTCGCGAAGGCGACGACGCGATTGAACGCATACGGCAGACGCTCGCCCGACTCGAGGCTGCCGGGTACCAGCACCACCAGACCCCAGCCCAGCATGGTGGCGACCACCAGCCCGGTGATCAGCACACTGAGCGCTCGGAGCAACGCAGCGCGGCGGACCCGCGTGTAGAACTGCCGGAACGTGAAAACCAGGAACACGAGGATGGTGACCTGGATCGCCAGCCCGATCCCGGTGTTGATCCGCTCGGCGCGGGTCATGCCCAGATCGGAGCCGATCGCCGGGATCAGCAGCAGTGCGTTGGTGAGCATGAACAGCACCAGCAGGATGACGCAGATCCACCAAGCGATGCGTTTGCGGGCCGCGAGTGCGATCGCCACCAACGCCAGCACATAAGCCCACGCGAAGCTCGTCTCCGGCATCGCGACGATGTAGTCGTCGACGTAATCACGAGGAACGTGAATCCAGTGACGGAAGAACGGAAAGACGCTCGAGGCCAACGCGATCGCCGCCATGACACCCACCACGGTGCCGGCGATCCGCGGCGCGTTGGGCCCGAACCCTCGGGGTTGCCGGATCTGGTCGAGCAAGTCCGCCGAACGACGTTCGGCCGCTGTCCGATCCGGCGGCGCCGCCGCGTGCTGCTTCTCGCCGTCGGGGGCCTGCTGCACTCCGGTCTCGACCACCATGACAATCAACCTTAGTGCGCGGTTCGGCTCGCCGGGAACGCCTACCGTCTGCCAGGATGGCGATGTGTTCGACGTCGCGATCAGTGATCAGGTCATCCGACTCGGCCAGTTCCTGAAACTGGCCAGCCTCATCGACTCCGGCGCGGAGGCCAAGGAGGTCATCGCCGACGGATTGGTCTGCGTCAACGGCGACGTGGAGACAAGACGCGGTCGTCAGCTCGTCATCGGCGACGTCGTCGCCTTGGGCGGGCAGTCCGCGCGTGTCTCGGCGGGGTGAGCCCCACCGATCCAGCGCAACGACGGCAGTCCGCTCCGGCTCAGCCGCGGAGTCGGGTCAGCCGTGAAGCCGCCGGAGTTCAGCAGCGGTGATCAGTCGTTCGGCTTCGGCCGGGAACATCCGTGCCTGCCGGCGGGCGCGTCGGACGGACAACACCGCGAGCCGGGCGGGTCGACGGGTTCCGTGGAGTGTCTCAGCCAACTTCATGACTCAACGCTTCCCTGAATCAATACAACGGATACTGACTTCGACTTACTGTAGCTGCGAATTTCCCACTCGCAACCACACCCGTGTATGTCGATGATGACACGGACTTCGTTACCGCCCTGGTAGCGACGCACGACTCGGTGACCTGCGGACCATCCCAGCATGACGAAGATCACACCAACCCGGCGAGGCAGTGGTGCGCCGACTGCCACGGCCATCACTGTCGGCATGACCGGGAATATCACGGAGCCGCCGTCCGATTCCGACGGAATGAACTTGTCCAACTCGATGATCTGTTCTCGCGCCCGAGCGTTGCTCAGCTCCCGCACGACCCGACCGGGGCCACCCTGGGTGAGCATCTCGTCGACGATCGCCGCCGCCTTCGCCTGGCACGCCCGTCCTGCCTCGGCGTCGGATCACTCGTCTCGGCGAGGTAGCCGAAAGTCGCGCGTGAGGTAGTAGTCGAGCGTGCCGTAGCACTCGCGCGGGTGTAGTACTCGCGCGGGTGTAGTACTCGCGCGGGTGTAGTACTCGCGCGGGGTGTTGCAGAACCGGTCGCTCGGCACGCAGATCTGCCGGTTGACCGGTGTCAGCCATCCCATGCCGCCGATTTGCGGTCCGCCACTGCCCTGGCCGGTCAGCGGAGGTCCCACCACCAGCGGGTCCTTTCACGAACGGCGCGGATCGGCCAGGAGCACCACCCCGGCGACCTGCTGTGGACGCACCCGCTCAGTGCCCACGCCGACCTCGGAGGCGAAGCCGCCTGCGGCGTCGGCGCCCGGTCAGCACGATCGTGGTGGCCGGGCAGCGCCGCAACATGGTGACCGCGAGGGCGGATATGTTCGAGGCCGCCTGCGCCTTGGACTTGCCGTAGATCGCCTGCTCCCAGGAGAATGCGGTCGCGTCGTAGCGGACGTAGGCAACCTGGGTGTCGCGGCCCCGCGACCACCGACCACTATCCGAAAGCGGGTCAGGACCGGTGCGGCGGTCGTCCGCGCACCGCTCGGCGACGAAATACCGGTGAACGACACCGCTTATCGGAAAAAGGAGCCACGCTGTGGTCAACGTCTCGCGCACCTTCACCGTCGACCGTCCCCGCGACGAGGTCGTCACCTATCTCCGCGACTTCGCCAACGCCGCCGAATGGGATCCGGGAACCGTCGAATGCACACAAAACACCCGGGGCCCCATCGGTCTCGGGACCCGCTGGCACAACAAGTCCAAGCTGTACGGCATCTCTACCGAACTCACCTACGAACTCACCCGCGACGACCCCGACCACATCGTGTTCACCGGTTCCAACAAGACCGCCACGACGACCGACGACCTCTCGTTCACCGACGCCGGGAACGGCCGCACCTCGATCACTTATGCGGCGACCGTCGATTTCCACCGGTTCGGCGCCATCGCCGAACCGATCTTCGGGGTCATCTTCAACCGCCTCGCCGACTCTGTGCCAAAGGAGATGACCAAGGCTCTCGAGCGCCGGTCGAACTGATCGATGCCCGGTGACCGGCCTCCGCAACGACTCGACCGGTGACCGGCAGCCCGTGCGGGGGTCGCTGACCACCGGTCGTCGTGACCGCTACGTCTCAGCGCTGGGCGACCTGCGTGGGGTGGATCGGAGCAGGCAGATCGGTGCGACCGGCCAAGTACTCATCGACGGCCGCCGCGGCCGAACGCCCCTCGGCGATGGCCCATACGATCAGTGACTGACCACGGCCGGCGTCACCGGCGACGAAGACGTTCTCCTGGCCGACAGCCCGGAACTCGTCATCCCGCTTGATGTTTCCGCGCTGGTCGTATTCGACGCCGAGCTTGTCGAGCAGGTCGGTGCGTTCGGGTCCCACAAAGCCCATCGCGAGCAGTACCAGATCGCAGTCGAGCTCGAAGTCGCTGTTCGCGACCTTCTCGAAGCGGCCGTCACGCATAACCACTTCGTGCGCCTTGAGGCCGGTGACCTTGCCGTTCTCACCGACGAACATCTCGGTGTTGACCGAGAACACCCGCTCACCGCCCTCTTCGTGGGCCGAGGAGACGCGGTACATCAGCGGGTAGGTCGGCCACGGGGTGGACTCTGCGCGCTCCTTCGGCGGACGCGGCATGATCTCGAACTGGTGCACGATCTCCGCGCCCTGGCGCAGTGAGGTACCGAGGCAGTCGGCGCCGGTGTCGCCGCCGCCGATGATGACGACCTTCTTGCCCTTCGCGGTGATCTGGCCCTCGACGGTGTCGCCAAGCTGTACGCGGTTGGCCTGTGGCAGGAACTCCATCGCCTGGTGGATGCCATCGAGTTCGCGGCCCTCGATCGGCAGATCGCGACCGATGGTCGAGCCCATCGCCAGGATGACGGCGTCGAAGTCCTCTCGCAGCTGCGTAACGGTGATGTCGACCCCGACGTTGACTCCGGTACGGAACACCGTGCCCTCGGCCTTCATCTGCTCGAGACGGCGGTCGATGTGGCGCTTCTCCATCTTGAATTCAGGGATGCCGTAGCGCAGCAGGCCACCGATGCGGTCGGCCCGCTCGTAGACATAGACGGTGTGGCCGGCGCGGGTCAGCTGCTGCGCGGCGGCCAGTCCCGCGGGCCCGGAACCGACGATGGCGATGTTCTTTCCGGTGCGCTCGGTCGGCAGGACCGGGGTGACCAATCCACTGTCCCAGGCGTTGTCGATCAGCTCGACCTCCACCTGCTTGATGGTGACCGGCGGCTGATTGATGCCGAGCACGCACGACGCCTCGCACGGCGCCGGGCACAGCCGTCCGGTGAACTCCGGGAAGTTGTTGGTGGCGTGCAGACGTTCGATCCCGTCGTCCCACCGATCCTTGTACACCAGGTCATTCCACTCAGGAATGAGATTACCCAGCGGACAACCGTTGTGGCAGAAGGGGATACCGCAGTCCATGCACCGGCTGGCCTGTGTCGTCAGTTGGTCCTTACCGAAGTCGGTATAGACCTCTTTCCAGTCGAGCAGGCGCAGGTCGACCGGACGACGGTCGGGCAACTCCCGCTCGGTGTGCTTGAGAAATCCTCTGGGATCAGCCACGTGCGGCCTCCATGATCGCTTCGTTCACGTCTCGTCCATCTCGCTCGGCATCCGCGACGGCTGCCAGCACACGCTTGAAGTCGCGTGGCATCACCTTGGTGAACTGCGACTGGGTGGTGTCCCACTGCTCGAGCAGTGCCGCGGCGACCGGTGATTCGGTTTCGTCACGGTGCTCGGTGATGATGCCCGCGAGAAACTCGAGATCCTCGTCGTCGAGTGGTTCGAGTTCGACGAGTTCGGTGTTGAGTTTGTCAGCGAAACGCTGCTGCGGGTCGTGCACATAGGCGATGCCGCCGGACATGCCCGCCGCGAAGTTGCGCCCGGTGTCGCCGAGGACCACCACACGACCGCCCGTCATGTACTCGCAACCGTGATCCCCCACGCCTTCGACGACCGCGGTGGCACCCGAGTTACGCACGCAGAACCGCTCGCCGACCACGCCACGCAAGAAGATCTTGCCCGCCGTCGCACCGAAGCCGATGACGTTGCCGGCGATGATGTTCTCCTCGGCGACGAACCCGTCCGGGGCGTTGCGCGCCGGACGCACCACGATACGGCCGCCCGAGAGTCCCTTGCCGACGAAGTCGTTGGCATCCCCCTCGAGGCGTAGCGTGATGCCCTTGGGCACGAACGCACCGAAGCTGTTGCCCGCCGAGCCGGCGAAGTCGATCATGATCGTCCCGTCCGGAAGCCCCTGCGCACCATATGCCTTGGTGACCTCGTGGCCGAGCATCGTGCCGACGGTGCGGTTCACGTTGGCGATCTTCGACGAGAAGCTCACCCGGGTGCCGTGATCAATCGCCTCCCGGCTCTGCGCGATCAGCTGCTGATCGAGAGCCTTGTCGAGACCGTGATCCTGCACACCGGTGCAGTACAGGTCCTGGTTCATGAACGGCGACTCGGTCTCGGCCAGCACCGAGGACAGGTCGAGCTTGCCGGCCTTGGCCGAACCCCAATGCGACAGTGCCTTTTCGGTGTCGAGGGCCTCGACGTGGCCGACCGCCTCCTGCAAGGTGCGGAAGCCCAGACGGGCCAGCAGCTCGCGGACCTCCTCGGCGATGAACAGGAAGAAGTTCTCCACGAATTCCGGCTTGCCGGTGAAACGCTCACGCAGCAACGGGTTCTGGGTGGCCACGCCCACCGGGCAGGTGTCGAGATGGCACACGCGCATCATGATGCACCCCGACACCACCAATGGGGCGGTGGCAAACCCGAACTCCTCGGCACCGAGCAGTGCGGCGACCACCACGTCGCGTCCGGTCTTGAGCTGACCGTCGACCTGTACCGAGATGCGATCGCGAAGACCGTTGAGCAGCAATGTCTGCTGGGTCTCAGCCAGACCGATCTCCCACGGCGCACCTGCATGCTTGAGCGAGGTGAGCGGCGAGGCGCCGGTACCGCCGTCGTGTCCGGAGATGAGCACGACGTCGGCGTGTGCCTTGGACACACCCGCGGCGACGGTGCCCACGCCGATCTCGCTGACGAGCTTGACGTGGATGCGCGCCTGCGGGTTCGCGTTCTTCAGGTCGTGGATCAGCTGGGCCAGGTCCTCGATCGAGTAGATGTCGTGGTGTGGCGGCGGCGAGATCAGGCCGACACCGGGGGTGGAGCCACGCACCTCGGCGACCCACGGATACACCTTGTGCGGCGGCAACTGGCCACCTTCGCCGGGCTTTGCGCCCTGCGCCATCTTGATCTGGATGTCGGTGCAGTTGCTCAGGTAGTGCGAGTGCACGCCGAAGCGGCCCGATGCGACCTGCTTGATCGCGCTGCGGCGCCAGTCGCCGTTGTCGTCGTGGTGGAAGCGACGCGGATCTTCGCCACCCTCACCGGAATTCGAGCGTCCACCGAGGCGGTTCATCGCGATCGCAAGGGTCTCGTGCGCCTCGGCCGAGATCGAGCCGAAGCTCATCGCCCCCGTCGAGAAGCGCTTGACGATCTCGCGTGCCGGTTCGACCTTGTCGATCGGGATCGGGTCGCGGTCACCGAAGTTGAAGTCGAACAGACCGCGCAGCGTCGCGAGCTTGCGCGACTGGTCGTCGACGAGCTTGGTGTATTCCTTGAACACCTTGTACTGGCCGGTGCGCGTCGAATGCTGGAGCTTGAACACGGTGTCCGGGTTGAACAGGTGGTACTCGCCCTCGCGGCGCCACTGGTATTCGCCGCCGACCGGCAGTTCGCGGTGCGCCCGCTCGCTGGGACGGTCGTTGAACGCCAACGCATGTCGGACGGCGACGTCGGTGGCGATCTCGTCGAGACCGATTCCACCGAGCTGGCTGCGCAGCCCGGTGAAGAACTCGTCGACAGTGTCCTGATTGATGCCGATGACCTGGAACAGCTGTGCGCCGGTGTAGGACGCCAGAGTGGAGATGCCCATCTTGCTCATCACCTTGAGCACGCCCTTGCTCGCGGCCTTGATGTAGTTGGCGCGGGCGGTCTCGAAGTCGATGTCGCCCAACGCGCCCCGCTCCACCATGTCCTCAATCGACTCGAAGGCCATGTACGGATTGACTGCCGCCGCGCCGAACCCCACGAGGGTGGCGACGTGGTGGACCTCACGGCAGTCACCGGACTCGATGATCAGTCCGACGCGGGTGCGCTTGCGCTCGCGCACCAGGTGGTGATGCACGGCCGCGGTCAGCAGCAGCGACGGGATCGGGGCCAGCGTCTCGTCGGATTCGCGGTCGCTCAGAATGATCAGGTTCACCCCGTCGGCGATCGCCGCGCTGACCTTGGCGCGAACCTCGTCGAGGGCCGCACGCAGACCCGCACCGCCCTCGGCGACCGGGTACAGGCCGTGGATGTGGGCGCTGCGGAAGTCCGGCAGGTTCGGGTCGTCGTTGATCCGGACGAGCTTGGCGAGGTGGTCGTTGTCGAGGACCGGTGTGGGCAGCACGATCTGCCGGCACGACTGTGGGCCCGGGTGCAGCAGATCGGCCTCGGAGCCGATGGTCCCGCCGATCGCGGTAACGATCTCCTCGCGGATCGCGTCCAGCGGCGGGTTGGTGACCTGGGCGAACATCTGCTGGAAGTAGTCGAACAGCATCCGCGGGCGGGCCGAGAGCACCGCGATCGGGGTGTCGGTGCCCATCGAGCCGATCGCCTCGGCACCGGTGCGCGCCATCGGCGCCACCAGCAGATCTAACTCCTCGGAGGTATAGCCGAAAGTCAACTGCCGCAAGGCAACCCGGTGATGCGACATGTGCTGGTGCGGCAACGACTTGACGTTGTCGATGTGCACCAGGCCGGCATCGAGCCACTCCTGGTACGGGTGCTCGGCGGCCAGTTCGTCCTTGATCTCCTCGTCGTCGACGATGCGGCCGGCGGCGGTGTCCACCAGGAACATCCGACCGGGCTGCAGACGCAGCTTCGCCACCACGTCGGCGTGGTCGATGTCGAGGACTCCGACCTCCGAGGCCATCACCACCAGCCCGTCCTTGGTGACCCAGATCCGGCTGGGGCGCAATCCATTCCGGTCGAGGACTGCGCCGACGACGGTGCCGTCGGTGAAGCACACCGAGGCCGGTCCGTCCCACGGCTCCATCAACGTGGCGTGGTAGGAGTAGAACGCCTTGTGCGCGGGCTTCATCGACTCATGACGCTCCCATGCCTCAGGGATCATCATCAGCACCGCGTGCGGCAGGCTACGACCACCAAGGTGCAACATCTCGAGCACCTCGTCGAAGCGCGCAGTATCCGAGGCACCAGGCGTGCACACCGGGAAGATCTTCTGCGAGACGTCGTCGCCGAACAACTCGGTGTCGATAAGCGCCTCACGCGCCCGCATCCAGTTCTCGTTACCGGTGACCGTGTTGATCTCACCGTTATGGGCAACGCGCCGGAACGGATGCGCCAGCGGCCACGACGGGAAGGTGTTGGTGGAGAAGCGCGAGTGCACCAGGCCCAGCGCGCTCTCGACCCGCGAGTCCTGCAGGTCCAGATAGAACTCGCGCAGCTGCGGGGTGGTCAGCATGCCCTTGTAGACAAAGGTCTTACCGGACAGGCTCGGGAAGTACACGGTTTCGCGGCCCGGGCCATCGGCGCCCGCACCCTTGGTGCCCAGCTCGTTCTGGACACGCTTACGCACCACGAATGCCCGGCGTTCGATCGCCATGCCGTCGGGATCGGGGGTGCCTTCGGGCAGCGCGATGAACACCTGACGGAAGGTCGGCATCGCGTCACGGGCGAGTGCACCGAGACCGTTCTCGTTGACCGGAACCTCGCGCCAGCCGAGCATCCTCAGCCCCTCGGCCTCGACGATCTCCTCGACCGATTCGCAAGCCTCGGCGGCGTCCTTGGCACCCTGCGGCAAGAAGGCGATACCGGTGGCATAGTCGCCCTCGGCGGGCAGCTCGAAGTCGACGACCTCGCGCAGGAAGCGGTCGGGGATCTGGATCATGATGCCCGCACCGTCACCGGTGTTCGGTTCAGCACCCGCGGCTCCGCGGTGCTCGAGGTTGATCAGCGCGGTGATGGCCTTGTCCACGATGTCCCGGCTGCGTCGACCGTGCATGTCGACGACGAAGGCGACACCGCAGGCGTCGTGCTCGTGGATGGGGTCGTACAGCCCTGTCGGACCAGGAGCATGCTTCATAATCTGCCTCACTTCGCGCGCGACATTGCGCACCGATTGACCCATATACGTCTGTGCGGACGCGGCACCGTCAACGTGTGCCACCGGAAGTGCCGACACCATGGGCTGACCTGGCTCTTCCGACGATCTGACGATGGCGTCCCCGGAGGTCAGCGCCGTTGCTGACACCTGGACCCGGCAGTCGTTGCCAGGCAGGAACCACCCTGCTCGCTAAGCATTGTCAGGTATTTTCTCACGCGCGGTGCCCAGTACCGAAATCCGGCTACCACACCAGCGCCGACGTCGCAGCGTGTGGCGCACAACGACAGTGTTCGCACTCACGTCCCCGACGGCGCCCATCGTGCCGTCGACAGCGCCCGTCGTGCCGTCGACAGCGCCCGTCGTGCCGTCGACAGCGCCCGTCGTGCCGCCCAGAGCGCTCTCCCCGCCGTCGACAGCGCCCGTCGTGCCGCCCAGAGCGCTCTCCCCGCCGTCGACAGCGCCCAATCTGCTCACGCCGAGCCGACCGTCGGCCTACTGTCGATGTCGTGAACGCCGCAGCTGCTGATCTGTCCGATCCTGCGGGACCACCGCACCCCGACACCCACATCGGTCCGGGTTCGCGTCGGTCGCACGCCCTGAACAGCTACCTGAGCCGCGTCAGCCGACCGCTGATGGCAGCCACCCGCTACGGCCCGTCTACGCTGGCGGTCCGAATGCTGCAGGCAGCGCGACCGGGCGTGAATCGCTCGCTGGCCGCGCTGTGCCCGGTCCCCGCGGGCACTGCGGTGCTGCCGATCGCCGCCCGTCACGGTGACGGCCAGGTGCGCGGCGAGTGGGTGGGCACAGTCGACACCCACGGTCCCCGCCTGACCCGCGGACGTGATCGGCCGATCATCTACTACCTGCACGGATCGGGGTACGTGGTGTGTTCGCCGCGCACGCATCGTGGTCTGGTCGCACGGCTGAGCAGGCAGACCGGTTTCCTCGCATTCAGCCTCGACTATCGTCTCGGTCCCGAATACCAATGGCCGACCGGCGGAGATGACACCATCCGCGGCTATCACTGGCTGCTCGACCAGGGCATCGACGCCACGCGGATCGTCGTGGCCGGGGACTCGGCGGGCGGTCATCTCGCCCTGGATCTGCTCGCCGACAATCACCGAACCGGTACCCCGCAACCCAGCGCGATGGTGTTGTTCTCCCCGCTCTACGACCCCAGCTTCGCCACCGCTGTCGCATACGAACGCGCAGGGGCGCGCGATCCGCTCATCGATGCCGTTGCGGCGCAGAAGATCCTGCGACTCTACACCGGTGATGCCGATCCCGACCACCCGCGAATGCGCATCCAGCTCGACGAGAAGATCACGTTGCCGCGCACGCTGATTCAGTACGGCGGTCTTGAGGTGATGGGCCAGGACGCGCGCGACTACCACCAAGCTCTGGTCCGCGCCGGCGCGGACGCGCAGATCGAGGCCTGGCGCGGACAGGGCCACGTCTTCCAGATGTTCGGCCGACTCACGCCCGACGCCCGCCCGGCCGTTCGACGCGCCACCGCATTCTTGACCGAATCCCTGACGGCACCCTGAAGCCCGCTCCCCCACAAGAATTCCCGTCAGGGGCGACAATACCCGACATCGACGACCTCATATCCCGCGAACTCATGCCCGAGATCGCCGGTCGGCTCGGTGTCGACGAGGCGCCCACCCACTCGGCAGTGGCACAGGCGCTTTCGGCGTTGGTCGGGGGTCTCGAACACCATGCCGGTGACGAGCAAGGCTCTCAGCACATCATCACCGGCCCTGGCCCGGCACAACAACGCCTCGCGCAGACCGGATCGCCCTCGGCGACGTCGATACCACCGACGGCGAGAAGATCCTCACGCACATCTTGGGCAGAAAACCGTGTACTCCCGCCGAGCAGTGCCGACTCCTCAGCCCACCGATCCCCGCTCCGACCCGTAGCCCTGGCGATCAGGGGCACGCGCAAGCCTGCGATCGAGCCGAACCTGCCACTCGCGGTCGATCTGTTCGTCCAGCGCCGCAAGACGTTCGGTGATCGGTGGCTGTTGGTCTTCGGGGCAGCGGCGGGCGAGCGTCTCATACAGCGCGCGCAGACGGCGATGCACCTGCGCCTGCCCGTGACTATGCCGACGGATCTCATCGGTGCCGATGGCGACGTAGTCGGCCCAGCTCCGTCGGTACCCACCGACCAGGGTGGCTCGCGTGGAGAGCAGGTCCGCACGCACGCGGGGCGCCAGCATCAGCAGCAGGTCCTCGGTGTGGTCGAGCGCGAGGACGACGGTGCTCGGGTCGTTGCCCGCACTCGAGATCGCCTTGAGCGCGATGTCGGAGATCGACTGCAGCGCGGCCGCAGGACTCACCGACGGCTGGTGGATGTCCCCGAAGAGCAAGCAGCGCAACACCTTGTGCGCGGCGATCGAATCGCGGCGATCACCGCTGACGGCGATCACCCCGACGTCATGCGGGACGTGATCGCCAACGGCGACAAGCAGATCGAAACGCACGTGCCCAGCGACGGCATAGCGCTGTAGTTTCGCGACGTTCACCGCCAACAACACGCGACCTCGGGCCGCCGTTTCCTTGAGGTGAATGATCCGGCGCGCATCGTCGGGATACCTGGAGTCCACCGCTGGTGGGCCGACGGGCACCACTGCATCGTGCGTGCCGTGTTCCGGATCCTCCTCTGCGGCAGCCTCGTCTGCGGCAACCTCCTCTGCGGCAACCTCGTCGGGAAACTGGCGGCGGATCGCCGCGCGACCGTCGGCAGCGATCCAGCGCATGAGTTGAGCAGAGTTGAGCACGGTGCCGACCTTGGCCACCAGCGCAATGAACAAGAAGGCCGAGACGACGGTCAGCAGTGCCGCGATCGCCGTCGACGCACCGGGCGTGAAGTCGTCGGGTTCGGCCAGCGCCAGGTCCATCGCCACCATCACACTGAACACGAATGTGGCCAGGAAGAACCCGATCGACCAGCGCATCACCGGCTCGCGTTGCAGCCGAGGGATGACACGCACCGAGATCTGCGACGCTCCGAACTGCATCGCCAGGGTGACCGCGGTGAACACCAGACCGGTCAGGGTGGCCATTGCGCCCGCGATGACCCCCAATACGGTGGCCAGTGTTCCCGAATCCACCTGCAGCCGCAGCGATTCGTCGAGGGTGATGCAAAGTATCGCGGCAATCACCGCGAGCCCGACCAGGACCACCGGCAGACGCCAGCTCGGCACCACACGCAGTTCGCGACGGGTCCGTCGCCATCGGATGGCCGTCGCCACCGCGTTGGGCGCGGCCACCTTCGGCGGCAGCGGAGCCGGGGTCACCGGGAGCACCGGCGGGCGGTCGGGGACGCCGAAGCGGCCGGCGAGCGCCTCCTGGACCACGATCTTCCACCGGATCAGCGGCTCTCGATAGCGGATCTCACGGCGGATCGCCTTATCGAGCTTGCCCTCCCTACCTCCGTAGAACCAGCGCGCCCACGGCGATCGGGGACGAGCCACGCGAAAGGTCCCGAACAACAACAGGAACGGGACGAACATCCCGATCAGCCCGGTCCACAGCTTGCCCTTCACCAGAGTGATCACGGCCAGCACCACATTGGCGGCCACGATCACCGCGGCGACGATCCGGGTACCCAGGTCGGGGCCCGCGGCGATCTCGGTGGCCGCGTCGGAGAAGCCGAGCGGTCGTAAACCGAGGAGAAACAGCACCCCGATTGCGATCGCGACGAAGACCGCGTCGATCGACGTGCGGCCTTCTTTCTCCCAGTACACATCTCGCAGATGCAGGATCAGGGCGAACTCGTCGAGCACCAACGCGCATCCGATCCCGAAGATCGCCGCGAGCACGCAGTCGGCGATCGGAGTGTCGAAGCGCGAGAGCGCCACGAGACCGAATCCCGACAGCAGCATCGCGAGGACACCGAAGAACTCGTGATGCAGGTGTACTCCGCCGGGCGTGACGTTGCCCGGCCACCAGCGCACCTGCGCGCGAATGAGCCGCACACTGATCCGGATGAACAGGAACGTCGCGATGAACGCGAGCAGGAACAGGAACAGCGGCAGGCGACCGGTCGCCACAATGGCGTGGTCGAACCAGTGGGTCATCGTCGTGCCCTGTCTCGGTTGCCGTGTCGGTCCCGGCGCCCCCGGGTCGATACCGGTGAGCTTACCGCCGCGCGGTGTCCCGATTGCCGCAGATCATTGATCGCAGCCCGTCTCGCGCGATCTCCGCGCGGTCTCGCGCTATCGTGGCCACCACTCACACGAGGTCCGGAGGCCACGATGGCCTCATCACGTTCCGGTGCCGCGCGCACTCGACTCGGCACAACAGTATGGCACCATGACGCTGCCCTGCCGGGAGTGCTCAGCCGATCGAATTGCGTTGTTCACCACGTACTCTGAACCTATCGGACAAGCCATCCGGATGTTCCGGCGTCACGCACCCCGCAGTCCTTCGACCCCACAGCCCGGCCCAGCCCGGGAGACCTTGGATCCCACGCAACTCCCCACCCCGACGGTCGAGGTGCCTGTTCACCGCGGGCATCTTCGGGGACCACTCGGTGGCGAGCGGATGGGTGTCGGCGCGAGCGACCGGACACCACGCCGAGGCGTCGTCGCTGTACCCGCGCCACTACTACCTCGGCAGCTCATGGTGGGAGCCGCTGGCGGCCTGGTGCTCTCGCCTTTCGGTTGCAGCGGTGTCGCCGTCTTCGTGGGCGGGCTGAGCATCATCGGCCGGGGACCGGCGATGGTGCGCACCCGAGATCACCTGATCTCGGTGATGCCGAGGAGGTCGAGTGCGGCCCGCACGATGCTGTCGGTGTCGATGCCGTGGTGTCGATAGACGTCATCGAGAGAACCAACCTGCCCGAAGCGGCTGACGCCGAGCGCGGCACCGGTCACTCCGCGGATACCGGTGAGGAATGCCAAGGTGTGCGGGTGGCCGTCGAGGACGGTGACCATCGGGGTGGCGCGATCGGCCGGGAACACCTGGTCGAGAATCCAGGTGGGCGCTTCGGCGAGGCCCCGTCGTGCCTGTTGCGCCTCGAAGAGCAGGCCCGGGCTGGTGACACACACGACGTCTGCCGCGATGCCCTGATCAGCCAAACGATCTGCAGCCGAGAGGGTTTCGGTCATCAACGCACCCATGCCGACCAGGGTGACCACCGGATCGGCCACCCGGCGCAGCGGATAGCCACCGGCGACGACCTGACGGCGCCGGCGTTCCCGGGCCGCGCGATCGGTGGGCACAGCGGCCAGCGTCTGATCGACCGGTCGAGTCGACAAGCGCAGGTATGCCGAACTTCCATCGGGACGTCCGAGCAGGCGCATCGCAGCGAGCAGCGCCCATTCGGTGTCGATCACGAACGCGGGTTCCCAGCTGACGCAGCCGGGTTGTTCGAGCCCGATCGAAGGAGTCGTGATCGACTGGTGGGCACCGCCTTCGGCGGCAAGCGTGACTCCTGACGGCGTACCGACCAGGATCGATTGGCCGCCGGCGTAGATGCCGTAGGACCACGGTTCCAGAGCCCGCTCCACAAACGGGTCATACATCACGCCGATGGGAAACAGCGGCTGGCCCCACCGGCTCCAGGTGGCCCCCAGCTCACCCATGAGCCCGACGAGATTCGTCTCCGCGATCCCCAGTTCCATGTGCTGACCAGTCGGCTTCTCCCGCCAGTGCATGATCGTCTCAGCGTCGTCGTCGAACCAGTTTCGTCGCTCGGCCGGCGACCAGACCTCCACCTTGTTCAGCCATCCGGCGAGGTTTGTCGTCGAGCTGACGTCCGGGCTCACGGTGACGATACGTTGGGCGGCCTCCGGGGCCTCGCGGGTCAGGGCAAGCAATGCCCGGCCGAGAGCGGCCTGGGTGGTCGACGTTCCACCTGGTGTGCGTCCGAGGTCGACGGGAACCGTTGGTGGAGTATGCATCTGGATAGGCTCGCGGGTCAGCCGGCGAGCTGTCTGCGCACATATCCGTCCCGCATCGGTCTCGGGGTCGAATCGGGCCCACGGGTTCCGGGTATCCATCCCCATCGTCGCAGCCAGCTCGTCGAACTGCTCCACCGACAACAGCGACGAGTGATTCTGCGGGTGTCCCTCGGTGGGCAACCCATGTCCCTTGATCGTGTACGCGATGATGACCGTCGGCCTGGTGTCGTCGATATCGGCGAACGCCTGACGCAATGCGTCGAGATCGTGGCCACCCAGGTTACGGATCGCTGCAGTCAGCGTCGCATCGTCGAGTTCGGCGACGAGAGTGGCGATCTCCGGTGCTCGCTCACCGCCGCCCGGAATACGTGGCCGCAATTCCTCTGCGGTACAACGCAACAGCCTCTGGTACTCCGCGTTGGGCATGCCCAGGATGCGCTCACGCAACGCGTCTCCACCCGGACGGGCGAACAGCGTCTCGAGGAGACGGCCGAATTTGACGGTGATCACCTGCCAACCGGCGGCCTCGAACATGCTCGCCAACCGCCCGGCCGCGATGTTGGGAACCACCCGATCCAGCGACTGCCGGTTGAGGTCGACGATCCACACGACCTCACCGAGATCACGAACCGACGGGTCGAGAATCGCCTCCCACACCGCTCCCTCGTCGAGCTCGGCGTCCCCGACCAGGGAGTACTGGCGCCCCTTGCCCGCCGGGCCGATCTTGCCGTCGACATAGCGACGAGCGATAGCACCCCAGATCGGTGCCGTGGCGCCGATCCCGACCGATCCGGTGGAATAGTCGGCGGGATCGGGATCCTTGGTGCGACTCGGATAGGACTGGAGCCCGCCGAACTCACGTAGCGTCGTGAGATAGCGCTCGTCGAGGTTGCCCAGCAGGTAATTGACCGCATGCAACACAGGCGATGCGTGCGGTTTCACCGACACCCGATCGGCGGCGGTGAGATGTTCGAACCACAGCGCGGTCATGATTGAGGTGATCGATGCAGACGAAGCCTGATGACCACCTACCTTGAGTCCGGATGGGTTGGGGCGAACGCGATTCGCGTGGTGAACGATGGCGGTGGACAACCACAGCACGCGCTCCTCGATGGTGCGCAGGACCTCCGGCGTGACGGTACTGGCGGGGCGCTCGGTCGGATCGACGATCTCTACTGACTTCATGGGGTGGCATCCTTACCCGGTTCCTGGGTGCAGAACTCACCTATGAGTCGACCACCGGCTCGCACATCAATCAAGCGGCTGCGGGAAACCTCAGCATTGTGCACACCGCCCCGCCGATGGCGGCTTCCTCGGTGAGCAGTATGCGCAACGGCGTCGAAATCGCCTGCGTGCCAGCGCGGCGGCTGTGACGTTAGGCCCGCTCGCTTGCGCCCCGGCGCCGGTGCAGGGCGGGAGAGTCACTGCGCAATCAGTCGTTCCAGCAACCCCGAGACCCGATAGTCGACCAGTTTCCGCATCACGAGTGCGGTGGTCGTCCGCGTGACTCCCGGTATGTCGAGAATCTGACCGGCGATTCGATACAGATCGTCCGCGTCGCGGGCGACGACATGCACGAGCAAATCGCTGATCCCGCTGAGGCCGTGGACCTCGACCACCTCCGCAACCTCACTCAGCGCATCAGCGATGGGCGTCAACTGGCTCTGGGTGACATTCGTCAGGATGAATGCGGTCAGCGGGTACCCGAGCGCCGCCGGATCGATGCTGCGCTCAAAGGAGCGCAGCACTCCCCGTTGCTCGAACTTCGACAGCCGGGCCTGCACGGTGTTCCGCGAGAGTTGCGTCCGATCCGCAATCGCCAGCACGGTGGCTCGTGGATCGTCGGCAAGCGCGGCCAGAATGCTCCCGTCGATGGCATCCACCGCGGCGGACGGCTGGGCGTTGGGCATGGTGACAACTTTCCGGATCTCCGCTCACACCAGCACGCGCTTCGGGTGTGAGTTCATGGCAGTGCTACCAGCAGCGTACTGCGACGAGCCCCCATGCCCCGACCTGAGATGCTGTAGCGCATGAGCACCATTGTCTTCGTCCACGCCCATCCCGACGACGAGGCCACGGCCACTGCCGGCAGCATGATCCGTGCAGCACGCGAAGGGCACCGGGTGGTTGTCGTCTACTGCACCGACGGTGACCCGGGAGAGCACGGCGATGGCGACATGCCCGATGATCTCGGACCGGGAGAAACGGTGGCGACGAGACGGCGTGGTGAAGCCGAGTCGTCGGCGGCAATCACCGGCACCACGCGCCTGGCGTGGCTCGGCTACGCCGATTCGGGGATGACCGGATGGACCCAGAACGGCACCGATGGCGTCTTCTCCCGCGCGCCCATCAAGGAGGCGGCTCGACGTCTGGCGGACATCCTCGACGAGGAGGGCGCCGACGTGGTCGTCGGATACGACTGGCATGGCGGCTACGGTCATCCCGATCATGTCATGCTGCACCACACCACCCTCGCCGCAGCAGAACTCGCCGTCAAACGACCACGCTACCTGGAGGTCACGATGAATCGTGACCTCATGCGGCAGCTGTTCGTCATGGCCGCCGAGATGGGGCTCGCCGGCGAGGACGACGCCGACGGATTCGACCCGGATGCCGCGGGCGACGACGGGAATCCGATAGGCACACCGGAGGCCGAATTACATTGGGCCGTCGACCTCGGCAACGACGTGACGGCCAAACGCGACGCGTTGGCCTGCCACGCCAGCCAAAGCGATGTTCGTCAACTACTGGCCTTGCCGGTCGAGTCGTTTCGACTCGCCTTCGGCGCCGAGCATTACATCGAACCCGGCCGGCCACCCGGTATGGTGCGGGGCTGGTGGCTCGACGCGGGCTGACGCCCAGGCTTCACACCTGGTTGTTCACAAGGATTTCCGACGATCACGGGTTCATGACGATCCGAGACTCGGGAGTTCGAGCACGGGGACTGTTCGTTACCCGTTTCCTCGGGCTATTCGACTCCATCCCATCGCCATTGGCGGACTTGTTGCGCAACGCAACCGACTCGACGACAACAGCGGCAAGCATCGAATCTCCCGGTTTCTCACCTTCCCCAGAAGGACCGACAGACGTCCTCTCGATACGGCGAATGCCGAGTGGTACGTTGCAGGAAGAATCAGAGACCGACCGCCGCGCCGGTCAATGGGGGGTTCGCCGACAGCACCGCATTCTCTTCGTCGCTGAAAGTCCTTGCCCGCGAGAGGAATCGCACACCTTCCGGAGACTCAAGGCTGAATCCGGCGCCCCGTCCGGGCACCACGTCGAGGATCAACTGTGTGTGTTTCCACAGTTCGAATTGATCGCCGTTGATCCAGACCCTTACCGCCGGAATGGGTTCGGGCAGATCGATCTCGCCGACCAGCACGTCGCGCTGGCCCACTCGGTACTCTCCGACGGGATAGCACATGGGGGCGGAACCGTCACAGCATCCACCGGACTGGTGGATCATGAGTCCGCCGTGCAGCTCCGACAACATGGTCAGGAGCTGCACGGCGGCGTCTGTGGCGACCACCCGATCAGGAATGTTGCGCTCGGTGGTCATCGTTGCACCTCTTCGGTGTAGAAGAATCCCCGATTCGGACGAAGTCCCGGATCAGAAGAATCCCCGATTCGGACGAAGTCCCGGATCAGAAGAATCCCTTCGCACTCTGAGCGTATCCGACCAGGAGGTTCTTGGTCTGCTGGTAGTGCTCGAGCATCATCAGGTGGGTTTCGCGCCCGATGCCGGACTGCTTGTATCCACCGAAGGCGGCGTGAGCCGGGTAGTCGTGGTAGGTGTTGGTCCACACACGACCGGCCTGGATCTCGCGGCCCGCACGGTAGGCGGTGGCACCGTCACGGCTCCACACGCCGGCACCGAGTCCGTAGAGGGTGTCGTTGGCGATGTGGATGGCGTCGGCGTAGTCCTTGAAGGTGGTCACTGCCAGCACCGGGCCGAAGATCTCCTCCTGGAAGATACGCATCTTGTTGTGGCCGTCGAAGACCGTCGGCTTGATGTAGTAGCCGCCCGAGAGGTCGCCGCCGAGGTCGGCCGGCTCGCCACCGATGAGGACCTTCGCGCCCTCTTCCTTACCGATGGCCAGGTAGGAGCTGATCTTCTCGAACTGGTCGTTGGAGGCCTGGGCGCCCATCATGGTGTCGGTGTCGAGCGGGTTGCCCTGCTTGATCTTCGAGACGCGGTCAACGGCCTTGCCGATGAAGTCGTCGTAGATGTCCTCCTGGATGAGCGCGCGGCTCGGGCAGGTGCAGACCTCACCTTGGTTGAGCGCGAACATCGAGAAGCCCTCGAGCGCACGATCAAGGAAGCCGTCGTCGGCACTCATCACATCGTTGAAGAAGATGTTGGGGCTCTTGCCGCCGAGTTCGAGGGTGACCGGGATCAGGTTCTCCGAGGCGTACTGCATGATCAGGCGACCGGTGGTGGTCTCGCCGGTGAAGGCGATCTTGCGGATGCGGTTGCTCGATGCGAGCGGCTTGCCCGCCTCCACTCCGAAGCCGTTGACGATATTGATCACGCCTGCGGGCAGCAGGTCGGCGATCAGGCTCATGACGTACAGGATCGACGCGGGGGTCTGCTCTGCCGGCTTGAGGACGACGGCGTTTCCTGCGGCGAGCGCGGGGGCGAGCTTCCACACGGCCATGAGGATCGGGAAGTTCCAGGGGATGATTTGACCGACCACGCCGAGCGGCTCGTGGAAGTGGTAGGCGACGGTGTCCTCGTCGACCTCCGAGATCGAGCCCTCCTGAGCTCGCAGGGCGCCGGCGAAGTAGCGGAAGTGGTCGATGGCCAGCGGGATGTCGGCGGCGAGGGTCTCGCGAACCGCCTTGCCGTTGTCCCAGGTCTCGGCGACGGCGATCTTCTCGAGGTTTTCCTCGAGACGATCGGCGATGCGCAGCAGCACCAGCGAACGTTCGGCAACCGAAGTCTTGCCCCACTGCGGTGCGGCCTTGTGCGCGGCGTCGAGTGCGAGATCGATGTCCTCGGCGGTCGACCGGGCGACTTCGCAGAAGGTCTTGCCGTCGACCGGCGACGGATTCTCGAAGTACTGCCCCTTCACCGGCGGGGTCCACTGACCACCGATCCAGTTGTCGTAACGCGACTCAAAGCTCATCACCGAACCCTCGGTACCCGGCTTCGCGTAAACAGTCATGTGTGTCCAGCTCCTCAGTGCAGTAACAGGCGTCGGCCAATTGCGGGATGCCCCACCGAGCCGCGACGGCGGCTGGTGTGATCTGTTCCACAGAGTATGAGTGCTGTGGTTGCAGCCACGTTGCAGTGACGTTCGGCAACGTTGCATCGCCACGAAACAGCGCATCAGGTCGCGTGGTCAGCCGACCGATCCACTCACCGCCGGGCCCGATGTCGGGTCAGCCGAAAGGAGTAATCAGCGACGATTCCCTGGTGTGCAAGGGACAATTCGCGGTACTCAAGTCGTGGACAGCACGCAGCGCCGAGATGATCGACTTTCCCCACTCTTATTCAATATTCGAAATGCGCAGACGGAATCGCCAGGAAGGTGGTGCCACGATGGTTCTCGCTCAGGATGACCCTGCGCAACGCGGCACGGCCGGTGCTCGCGACAAGCCTGATCCGCGCCCGCTCGTCACGTTGGGCGTCGGGCTACTGGTCGTGGTGCTATGCATCGTGACCACCATCGCGGCGGCGCTGCTACTCATCGGTTCGATGCCCGGCACGCGGCCCTGAAGCCGGGGTCCGCACGATGCGAATACGGCTTCGACCTATCCGGCGCGACACGCCGTGGTTGCTGGGTCGGTGGCCCGCCCGCGTGGAATCCGTATGCATACAAGGGGCCATGACGCGCAGTGGCCACATCCTCGGACGCCTCACGCCACAGGCCGGGTTGGACCGGGTTGGACCCCATACCGCTTGTCCAGCAACCTGATTCGCCCGCCCACCACGGCACGGTCGCGATGTCCCACGGGGAGACGGTGCTCGAGTCGACGCCACGCGAGGAGATCATCGCGACCGTGGATCGACGACGTCCAGGTCCGCAGGGCCCCGATTTCTCCCTCGGCGATCACCCGTGACCGCACATCCTCACGGACCACCTCGAAGATCTCGGTGATGCCCGGCGCCGTCGACTCCGCGAGCAATCCACCGCGGCCGAGTTCGTCGATCACCGGCGACAGCTCGCCGCGCTCGGCGATACGCCGGCGCAGGTCGGCGACGTCGGAGGTCATGTCGATGGTCAGGCGGTAAGGCCGTGAGGTGACCACATCGTTGCCGAGATCACGGCGCAGCCTCGAGATCTCGGCGCGCACGGTGACCGGGTCGATGGCGTCGCCGGCCAGGTGCATGGCCAGTTGTTCGGTGTTGAGCCCCTCGGGATACTCCTGTAGCAGCACCAGGATCTCGGCATGCCGGCGCGACAGCGTCCGCTCACCGGCCGGATCACTACCCCGATGCCATCGATAACCGTTGTCGCCCAACACCGTCAGCCGCGCATCGCCATCGCTCGCAGAAGATGCGAAGGTCGCCGGGTCGGCCAGGTTGACCGCCTGCGCCTGCAGTTCGCGTTCGACTGCGGCCACCACCGAACGGACGGCGGCCAGGGCGAACGGCGCAGCCACCTCGCGGCCACCGGTGACATCGATGACGCCGATGACATGTCCGGTCACCGGGTCGTGGACGGGCGCGGCGGCACAGCTGAAGTCCTGCACCGAACCCGCGAAATGTTCTGGGCCGATCACCTGCACACCCTTGCCGACCGCGAGCGCCAGGCCTGGGGCGTTGGTGCCGACGACGTCCTCACTCCACACCGAGCCCTCGACGAAGTTGATCTGGCTCGCACGGTCGACGGCGTCGGTGCTGCCCTCGACCCACAGCAGTCGGCCGACCTGATCGGTGAGGGCGACGACGACGCCGGAGTCGGCGATGTCGTCGAGCATCAACGACTGCACGAGCGGACGCACCGACGTGATCGGATGAGCCTCGCGGTATCTCGTGAACTCGGCCATCGTCATGCTCGCGCTGGTGTGGTCCTCGGGCAGCGCCTGGATCGGATCGACCCCGCGCGACAACGACCTCGACCACGACTCGCGCACCACCGAGCGCACCGCGTCGGATGGCGGCGTGGTACCGGAGAGGAAATCCTCGTAGGCGCGCCGGATCCGCGACGAGCCGAGTTCGGTCATAGGTCTTCTCTCGATGTGCCTCTGTGCGGTCGATTATGCCAACTCTGGTGTGACGCGGGCTACAGGCGGCCATGTCATCGGCCCGAACGACATCTCATGCAACCGCGAGGGATCCTCGCGACCGAGGGTTACCGCGACCGAGGGTTACGGCAGCCACGCGTTGCGGCGCGGGTACCTCGCCCGCAGGTAACTGTAGAGATACGTGCTGATCAGCAATGCGACCGCAGTCGCCACGGCCGGCCACAAGAAGATGTTGTGCACCGAATCCCGGATCGCCGCAACCGCCCAGCCGAGCGCGAGCAGGATCACCGCGATCGTCGCAAGCAGCCGGATCACCAGAACGACGGTGGTGATGACCCACCACATGGTGACACGTGCACGCTCGGCGTCCGGGGCCATGGGCACAGGTTAGCCAGGGCCGACGAGACCACGCATGGGATCGGGCATACTCCGCACGGTCCCCTATCCGCCGAGACGGCGGTCTGCGGTTGCCCAACGTTGCCCACGATCACCCACGAGAGCCGACAATGGACGTATGCGCACACTCCTCAACATCATCTGGTTGGTGCTCTGCGGGTTCTGGATGGCGATCGGGTATGTCGTCGCCGGAATCATCTGCTGCATCCTGATCATCACAATTCCCTTCGGCATCGCATCCTTCCGCATCGCCAACTACGCCCTGTGGCCGTTCGGGAGGACCGTCGTGCGCAAACCGCAGGCGGGTGCGGCGTCGACCATCGGCAACATCATCTGGCTGATCTTCGCCGGGATCTGGCTGGCCATCGGGCACATCACCTCCGGTATCGCGCTGTGCCTGACGATCATCGGCATCCCGCTGGGCATCGCTAGTTTCAAGATGGTGCCGCTGTCATTGTTGCCGCTCGGGGCCGAGATCGTCGACGCCGACCAACCCCGGGCCGGCTACATCGCCGCCCCGCCCCCACCGCAGCGAGCCTGACCCATCCGAACAGCCGTCGAGTCCGAACTTCGGGCATGACAACCTCGGGTCTACCGGTACCCCGCACCGGCCGTCCCCATCGAGTCGCGGTGGTCGGCAGTGGTGTCGCGGGCCTGGTTGCCGCCTACCGACTCTCCGCCGACGCCGACGTCACCCTGTACGAGGCAGACACCCGTCTCGGTGGCCACGCCCACACGCACTCGATCACGCCGCCCGGAGTCGGCGGCACGATCGCCGTCGACTCCGGGTTCATCGTGCACAACGACCGCACCTATCCCACGCTTCTGCGGCTCTTCGGCGAGCTCGCGGTGCCGACCCAGGAGACCGACATGTCGATGTCGGTGCACTCCGAACGCACCGGTCTGGAATACGCCGGCGCGTTGGGTCTCTCTGGCCTCATCCCCACCGCGCGCACCCTCACCCGCGGCCGCTACCTGTGGATGCTCGGTGAGGTCGTACGCTTTCACCGCGCGGCGCGCAAGGTCCTCGACACCCCTGACTCCGACGAGCCGATCACCGAGTTCGTTGCCCGCGAAAATCTGTCGGACTACTTCGTCGACAACTTCCTACTCCCGCTGATCGCCGCGGTGTGGTCGTGCGACGCGCGCACCGCGCAGGCCTATCCGGCGCGCTACCTTTTCACCTTTCTCTCGCACCACGGAATGCTGTCGGTGTTCGGATCGCCGACGTGGCGGACTGTCGTCGGCGGTTCGGTCACCTACGTCGACGCCGTCGCCGACCACCTCCGTGCCCATCGCGGGCGCATCCGTCTCGGCGCGCCGGTGCGCTCCGTCGATGATCTCGGTACCGCGGTCGTGGTCACCGCCGACGGCCACCCCGCCGAGCGGTTCGACGCCGTCGTCCTTGCGACCCATCCGCATCAGGCCCTCACCGCACTCGGCCACCCGACCGCCGCGCAGCAACGGGTTCTCGGTGCGATTTCCTACTGCGCGAAGCCCGCTGTCCTACACACCGATATCTCGTTGCTGCCGCGCGCCCGCCGAGCCTGGGCGTCGTGGAACTACCAGATCCGCGCCGACCACGCACCGACCGACGCGCTCGATGGTTCCGGCGTCGCCGTCACCTACGACCTGACTCGTCTGATGCGACTACCCTCCGCCGACCCCCGCATGCTCGTCACCCTCGGCCGCACCGACCTCGTCGACGAATCGACAATTCTCGCCGAGATGACCTACGAGCACCCGATCTACACCACTGAATCGGTTGCTGCACAAGCACTCCTCCCCGACATCGAGAGTGACCGCATCGTATTCGCCGGCGCCTACCACGGATGGGGATTCCACGAGGACGGCGCGGCGTCCGGCGAGCGTGCCGCCCGACGGGTGGCCGGCTCGCTCCACCGATTGTCCTCCGACCCCATAGCTCTTCAGGGTGATCCGACATGATTCGCCCGGCATCCACCTCGACCCCGTTGCCGGCCGTCGTCGCCACGCGCATCACCCACACCCGGCGCTCACCGCTGCGCCATACGTTCACCTACCGCAGCAGTTCGTGGCTCATCGACGTCGACGCGCCACCCCGATTCCGCGGTCTGGCGCGCCTGGCCGCCGACGTCCGTCCCGCCGACCATTTCCCCGAGCCGAATCGGCCGGGACAGTCGCTGCGGCAGCGACTCGACGACCACCTACGCGGCGCGGGCGTCACACCCGCCGACGGCCCGGCATGCGCCCTGCTCTCGCCTCGCGTCGCCGGATACACGTTCAATCCGCTCAGTGTCTTCTGGTGCCACCACAGCGACGGAACCCTCGCGCATGTGGTGGCCGAGGTGCACAACACCTACGGCGAGCGCCACTGCTACATCGTGACGCCCGACGCCTGCGGCCGTGCCGAGGTGGATAAGGAGTTCTACGTCTCACCATTCCACGACGTCTCCGGCCGCTATCGACTACACGTCCCAGAGCCGGATGACCAAGGCCGCGTAGCGATCTCGATTACCCTCGACCGTCCGGCAGCCGGGCCCTTCGTCGCCACCTTGACCGGACACGCCCGCCCGGCCACCACCCCCGCGATCCTCGGAACCCAACTGCGCGCACCTCTCGCGCCGCTCGTCGTCGCCGCCCGAATCCGGCTGCAGGGCATCCGATTATGGGCTCGCCGACTTCCCGTCCAACCACGCCCCGATCATCCCGTTCATTCCACTCTCGCCTCCACCGCGACGAAAGGACACCGATGAGCACCCACATCCATCGGCCCGACGATTACGAGGTCACCCCACCCGACGCCGGGCGCTGGCCCGACGCCGCCGCGGTCCCCACCGGCCGATCCGCGCGGGTCCGCGGCGCCGCGGCATCCTGGCTGTTCCGGCACGCCACCGCCGGGCTCGACGTGCGCATCGAGTATCCGGACGGCACTCGCGGCGGCCGCCGCACCGACGATGTACAGCCACGCATGATCATTCGGCGCCCCGACGACTTCGCGCGCCGGATCGGTTCGGCCGGGTTGATCGGATTCGGCGAGTCCTTCATGGCCGGCGACTGGAGCACCGATGACCTCGTCGGCGTCCTCACCCCGTTCGCCTCCCGGGTCGCGCGGCTGGTCCCCCGACCCCTCCAGGCGCTGCGCCGGGTGGTGCTGCCGAAACACCCCGAGGACGAAGAGAACACGACGGCCAACACCCGCTCCAACATCTCCCGTCACTACGACCTGTCCAACGAGTTGTTCGCCACCTTCCTCGACGAGACAATGACGTATTCGAGTGCCCTGTTCGCCGACCCCGGCTTCTCGTCCGAGAACGCTGTGCTGCATCCCCTCTGGGATGATCTCGCCGACGCGCAGCGCCGCAAGGTGGACCGGCTGCTCGACCTCGCCGGCGTCGGGGAGGGCACGCGACTGCTCGAGATCGGAACCGGCTGGGGCGAACTGTGCCTGCGTGCCGCAGCCCGTGGGGCCACGGTCCGTTCGGTCACCCTGTCCTCCGAGCAGCGCGAGCTGGCGTTACGGCGCGTCGCCGAGGCCGGGTTCGCCGATCAGGTGCAGATCGATCTGCTCGACTACCGCGAGGCCGACGGCACCTACGACGCCGTCGTGTCGGTCGAGATGATCGAGGCCGTCGGTGAAAAGTATTGGCCGACATACTTCTGCACCATCGACCGCGTGCTCGCGCCCGGCGGGAAGGTCGCGATCCAGGCCATCACCATGCCCCACGACCGCATGCGCGCATCCCGTCACACCTACACCTGGGTGCACAAGTACATCTTCCCCGGCGGTCAGCTCACCTCACTGCCCGCGCTACGCGCCGTCACCGACAAGCACACGACGCTGCGGCTGACCGACTCGCTGTCGATGGGCGCGCACTACGCCGAGACGCTGCGGCTCTGGCGCGAACGGTTCGATTCCCGCCGGCGCCCGATCGCCGACCTCGGCTTCGACGCCACCTTCATGCGGATGTGGCAGTTCTATCTCGCTTACTCCGAGGCCGGATTCCGGGCGGGATACCTCGACGTCCACCAGTTGTTGTTCACCCGCAGCACGACCGGCACGGCCCAGGAGCAGTCATGACGGGGTGGACTGGATTCCTCGTCCTGACACTGTCGTCGTTGATCCTGCTCGTGGTGATGCAGGCAATCACCTTCGCGATCGGCTATCGGATCGGGCGTTTCAACGTCGTTGACGTCACGTGGGGCCTCGGATTCGTCGCGGTCGCTTGGCTGTCACTGATCCTTGGCGGCGGCGATACCACCCGCCGCTGGCTGCTGGCGTTGGGTGTGAGCGTGTGGGGGCTGAGACTGGCCTGGCACATGGTGGGCAAATCGAAGGGCAAGGGCGAGGACCCTCGCTACACCGAGATGCTGGAACGCTCCGGCGGCAACGGTTTCGCGGTCGTCGCCCGCAAGATCTTCGCGACGCAGGGGGCCGCGCAGTGGTTCGTGTCGCTGCCGATCCAGGTGTCGGCAGTCGCCGGCCCCACTCCCGGGCTCGCGTGGATCATCGGCGGCCTCGGCATCGCACTGTTCACGCTCGGGCTGTGCTTCGAGGCGATCGGCGATGCGCAACTGCGCGCCTTCAAGGCAGACCCCGCCAATAAGGGCGCGATCATGGACCGCGGACTGTGGGCGTGGACGCGTCACCCCAACTACTTCGGCGACGCGTCGGTGTGGTGGGGAATCTGGCTGCTCGCGGCGACATCGGGGGCGATGGCCACTGGCCCCACACTCGTCCCGTGTCCCGGCGTCCTCACCGTCCTGTCTCCAGTGGTGATGACCTACTTCCTTGTGTTCGCCACTGGCGCCCGGTTGCTGGAGAAGTCGATGAGCACTCGACCCGGCTATCCCGAGTACCAGCAACGCACCTCGTACTTCTTCCCGCTGCCGCCCTCGTCGGCGCCAACGGCCGACTCCCGCGTGACGCCATGACCTCCGGGTTGGCGGTGGCCCGGCCGTCAGGCCGCCTGATGACACAGCCGCTGGGCCCATCAACGATCCCCGTGAGTGTTTTCCGGGCGAGCCGGACACCCACATCGTTGAGTACCCCCCTGCCGCGGGTTAGGGTGATCGGCGATGAGATCAGAGGCGTCGAGGTGACGGCAACCGAGGGCCGCGAGGACACGACACTGCCGGATCTGCTGGCGCGAATCGCCGACGGCGACTCGGCGGCCTTCGCCGAATTCTATGACCGGACCGGGGATCGCGTGTACGGCATGATCCTTCGTGTCCTGCGCGATCCGGGGTACAGCGAAGAGACCGCGCAGGAGGTGTTCCTGCAGGTATGGCGGTCGGCCGACAAGTTCGATCCAGCAGCCGGGTCGGCGTTGAGCTGGCTGATCACCTTGGCGCACCGACGCGCGGTCGATCGGGTGCGCTCCGAAGTTGCCGGTGATCGGCGGGAGACCACCTACAGCCAGGCCACGGCGACGGTCAGTTTCGATCAGGTCGCCGACGCCGTCGAGGTCCGCGAGGCGCGCGAACGCGTCATCAACTGCCTCGGCAGTCTCACCGACATCCAGCGCGAGTCGGTATCGCTGGCGTATTACCGCGGGCTGACGTACCGGGAGGTCGCCGAGGAGCTCTCGGTCGCCCTGCCGACGATCAAATCGCGCATCCGGGACGGTTTGGCGCGTCTGCGCGAATGCCTGGGGGATCGGGATGTCTGACGACGAGTTCCTCGCGATGGCGCCGCTGATGGGACTCGATGCTCTGTCGCCGGCAGAACTGGACTCGGTCCGTCGTCGGCGTGCTCAGGCCGACGACGCAGCACGCGCGGAGTTCGACGCGCTCGTGGCCGCGACCAGGGAGACGATGGCCACGGTCAGCGCGTCGACCGCCATGACCCCGCCCAGTGAGCTGCGCGCCCGGCTGCTGGCCGCGGTCGCCGCCGAGGCCCGCGAAGCCACCCACCCCACCACCGCCGGTGTCCGCGAGATCCGCCCGCGATCGGCCGACGACGCACGCTCAAATGCCCAGGTGCCCGGCGGGGCGAGCGGTGCTGCCGTCGCTACCGAACTCACCCGGACCAGACCTCGGATTGCCTATCTCGCTGCTGCTGCGGTGATCACCGTCGCGGTCGGAGCCGTCGGATGGGCGATCGGCAGTGGACTGTCGAGCACGACCGCCACCGAACAGCCCACCGCAGCCAAGGTGTTCAGCGCCAAGGACGTCAGGACAAGTTCCGGGTCGGTGGCCACCGGTAGGGCATCGGTGACCTACTCCGAGCGCGCCGACGCAGCTGTCCTCGTGATGAACGATGTGCCACCACCCCAGCCCGGCACCGTTTACCAGATGTGGCTACTCGGCCCCCAGGGCGCCACGCCGGCCGGCACGATGACCGACAAAGACGTCACCCCCTCCACGACCGCGGTGATCCCCCATATCGGCGACGCCACGGCGCTGGGCTTCAGCGTCGAACCCGCCGCCGCGGCAACGTCTCCCAGTTCGATCGTCGCCGAACTCCCGCTGCGCTGATCATCGCGCCCAGACCGGCTCCCGTCGCCTTCGGACGGGAGCCGGCGCAGCCATGGGTCCCCTACCTATTGACAGAACACCGGACTGGCACAACACTTGTTGCAACAGATGCGCAGAGTTGCGCACAGAGCAACACCATGCACCGTCGTCCGTAGGCGCTCGCGCCCGTGCGAGAACTGACCGGGACCGTCGGCGGGTGCCACGCGCTCGCTTGAGTTCGCTGTCTCGTCATGTTCATCCCGTCCTTCCTCATCCCAGTCGTAGTCACCAGTAGCGAGAACACCGTCCACCACCGCGGAGAGGCCACTTCACGTGAGCACCACCGATCAGCCCGTCTCGTCGATCACCTTGCCCTCGCAGAGCTTTACGTCACCGCTACTCGGCGACGCCCAGCTCTATACCGCCGGCCGGTGGCACCACGCCTCCGACAGCGGTACCCGCGAAATCATCAACCCCGCCCTCGGTGAGAGCTTCATCCGAGTCGACGAGGCCACGCCCGAGGACGTGACTGCGGCGATCTCGGCCGCTCGCACCACCTTCGACGACGGTCGGTGGCCGGCCACCCCGGTCGCAGAGCGCGCGGCACTACTGCGCCGCATCGCCGATCTCCTCGTTCGGAACAAGGCCGAACTCGCCCGGATCGAGACGCTCGACACCGGAAAAACACTGGCCGAGAGCGAGATCGACATCGACGATGTCGAATCGGTTTTCCGCTATTACGCAAGTCTGGTGGAAACCCAGGCCGACCGCGTCGTTGACACCGGGGTGCCCGGAGTGATCAGCCGAGTGGTACGCGAACCCATCGGGGTCTGTGTGTTGATCGCACCGTGGAACTATCCACTTCTGCAGATTTCGTGGAAGATCGCCCCAGCGTTGGCCGCCGGTTGCACAATGATCGCCAAGCCCAGCGAGGTCACCCCGCTGAGCACCCTTGCGTTCGTCCGGTTGTGTGAGGAGGCCGGTGTGCCTGCGGGTGTGCTGAATCTCATTCAGGGAGCTGGTTCCTCGCTGGGCTCGGCCCTCACCGACACCGACGCGGTCGATTTCATTTCCTTCACCGGCGGGCTCGCCACCGGGCGGATCATCTCCGAGACCGCCGCGCGCCACGTCACCAAGGTCGCCGTCGAACTCGGCGGAAAGAATCCACACATCGTCTTCGCCGACGCCGACTGGGACTCCTCGGTCGAACAGGTACTCGCCGGGGTGTTTCTGCACTCGGGCCAGGTCTGCTCCGCGGGAACGCGGCTCATCGTCCACGAGTCGATCGCCGACGAGTTCGTCGACGCCCTCGTCGCCCGGGCCGACCAGATCGTCATGGGCAATGGACTCGATCCGGCCGCCAAGACCGGCCCTCTGGTGTCACAGGCCCAGTTGGACAAGATGCACGCCCACGTCGCATCAGCGGTCGCCGAGGGCGCACAGTTGCGCTGTGGCGGCGGTCGCCCCGACCGTGAGGGGCTCGCACCCGGCGGATACTGGTTCGCGCCCACCATCTTCGACCACTGTGATCGCACCATGTCAGTGGTTCGCGACGAGACCTTCGGGCCGATCCTGTCCGTCGAGCGATTCACCACCGAGGAGCAGGCACTGGCGCTCGGCAACGACACCGATTACGGGCTGGCGGCCGGGGTGCGCACCTCCGACGCCGCACTGGGCGAACGCATGGTGCGCGGGCTGCGCCATGGGACTGTGTGGCTCAACGACTTCGGCTACTACACCGCGGCAGCCGAATGGGGCGGATTCGGGAAGTCCGGCAACGGGCGTGAACTCGGCCCCACAGGTCTCGCGGAATACCAAGAGACCAAACATATCTGGTACAACACCGCGCCGTCGGCGTCGCAGTGGTTTACTCCGCACGAGGATGATCAACAGAAGGACAATCAATGAGTACAGCCCCCACTGGTGCGCCGAAGGATGCGGCGGACGAATCGTACGGCCTGTCAGACTTCGGCTACAAAGAGTCCCTCGACCGCTCCATCGGCAAGTTTGCCAGCTTCGCCGCGGGCGTCAGTTACATCTCAATCCTCACCGGCACCTTTCAGCTGTTCTATTTCGGATTCGGCACCGCGGGCCCGGCCTATCTCTGGTCGTGGCCAATCGTCTTCGTCGGACAGCTTTGCGTCGCACTGTGTTTCATGGAGCTCGCCGCCAAGTACCCGGTCGCCGGGTCGGTCTACAACTGGGCCAAGCGGCTCGGCAGCCAGGTTGTCGGCTGGAGTTCGGGCTGGTTGATGTTCACCGCATCAGTGGTGACGCTCTCGGCGGTCGTGCTCGCCCTGCAACTCAACCTGCCGCGACTGTGGAGCGGCTTCCAGATCTACGGCGACTCCGACAACGTCACCGACGCGGCCGTCAACGCCGTCATCCTCGGCGCGATCTTGATCGCATTCACCACAGCCATCAACGCCTGGAGCGTGAAACTCATGGCGCTGATCAACTCGGTCGGGGTGTTCGTCGAACTCATCGCCGCGGTACTGATCGCAATCATTCTGGCCTGCAACATCACTCGTGGTCCGCAGGTCTTCTTCTCCACCAACGGCTACGGCGCCGGTGAGAGCGGCGGCTACCTCGGTGCGTTCCTGGTCGCATCGCTCGCCTCGGGATATGTGATGTACGGCTTCGACACCGCCAGCTCACTCGGCGAGGAGACCGTCGAACCTCGCCGCACCGCCCCCAAGGCGATCCTCCGAGCCATTCTCGCCTCGTTCGTCATCGGCGGCGCCATCCTGGTCTTCGCCATCATGAGCGCACCCAACCTCGACGACAAGAACCTCGGAACCCTCGGCGGCGGCCTGCAATACATCGTCGAGCAAGTGATGTGGGGACCGGCCAGCAAGGTCTTCCTCGTCGCGATCGTCGTGGCTGTCGTCGTCTGCTCGCTGGCTGTGCACACCGCTGCCATTCGGCTGATGTTCGCGATGGCACGCGACAACGCATTGCCCTTCGGGGAAAAACTGGCGACCGTGCATCCCACCCGACAGACACCGGTGATCCCGGCCATCGTCATCGGTCTCGTCGCGGTGCTGATCCTGGTGATCAACGTCAACCAGCCCAAGATCTTCACCGTGCTCACCTCCATCGCGATCATCATGATCTACCTGGCATACCTTCTGGTGACCGCACCCATGCTGCTCAAACGGGCACGCGGGGAATGGCCGCCGAAGGATCTCGCCGAGGGCGGCTACTTCACCATGGGGCGATGGGGCCTACCGGTGAACATCGTGGCGGTGGTGTGGGGTGTGGGCATGGCGCTCAACCTGGCGTGGCCTCGCTCGGCGGTCTACGGCGATCCCTGGTACAACACCTGGGGTGCCTTTGTCTACATCGGCATCATCTTCGGCATCGGCTTCGTCTGGTATCTCACCGTCGGCCGCCGCCACATCGGGGTACTCGAATCTCATTCCACTGCAACAACGCTGCCCACAGCTGACGAGATCGGTGGGGGACTGTGACCAACTATTCTGCTGGTCGCTTCCCGCTTCGTCACATCAACCCCGAAAGGATCTGAGCGCGCTCATGACCTCCTACGACTACGTCATCGCCGGTGGCGGGACCGCCGGGTGTGTGGTTGCCGCACGCCTTTCCGAGGATCCGACCGTCACCGTCTGCCTGATCGAGGCCGGGCCCAGCGACGTCGACGATCCGAACATCCTCGTGCTCAAGGAGTGGATGCACCTACTCGACTCCGGATACGACTGGGACTATCCGGTCGAACCACAGGAGCGGGGAAACAGCTTCATGCGGCACTCCCGCGCCAAGGTGCTCGGCGGCTGCTCCTCACACAACTCGTGTATCGCGTTCTGGCCCTTGGCCCAGGAACTGCGGAACTGGGAGGCGGCCGGCGCGACCGGCTGGGGTCCCGACGGCGTGCTGCCCTACGTGTCCCGCCTAGAGAACAACATCGCTGACGGCGATTACCAGGGTTATCCGCACGGCCACGACGGACCGGTCCGGTTGCGCGACGTTCCAGCGGTCGATCCGTGCGGCCAAGCTGTCCTCGACGCAGCCGCGAAAGTCGGACTGCCGACCGTGCAGTTCAATCGCGACCAGTGGCATCTGAACGGTGCCGGATGGTTTCAGATCAACGCCAGCGAGGCCGGCGAGCGGATGTCGACCTCACATGCCTACCTGCATCCGATTCTCGGCACCCGCCCCAACCTCACCGTCCTCACCGACAGCTGGATCAGCGAGATCCTGATCGACGACTCGCTGCGCGCCACCGGTGTGCGATTCCAACGCCCCGACCTCACCGGATACGACGAGGTGACCGCCAATCGTGAGGTGATCGTCACCGCCGGGGCCATTGATACCCCGAAACTGTTGATGCTCAGTGGAATCGGCCCTGCGGAGCATCTGCGCGAGATGGGGGTGACGGTTCGCGTCGACTCGCCCGGAGTCGGCGATAACCTCGACGATCACGTCGAGGGACTCGTGTTCTGGGAAGCCTCTCGCCCGATGGTCACCGACTCCACCCAGTGGTGGGAGATCGGATTGTTCACCACCACTCAGGAGGGGCTGGACCATTCGGATCTGATGATGCACTACGGTAGTGTGCCCTTCGACATGAACACCTTGCGCTGGGGCTATCCGACCACCGAGAACGGATTCTGCCTCACTCCCAATGTCACCCAGGGACGATCACGCGGAACCGTTCGTCTGCGGTCACGGGATTTCCGGGACCGGCCCAAGGTCGACCCGCGGTACTTCACCGATCCCGAGGGCCACGACGAACGCGTCATGCTCGCAGGTATCAAGCTCGCCCGCCGCATCGCCGAGCAGTCACCACTGCGGGAATGGGTGGCCCGCGAGCTCGCCCCGGGCCCCGACGTCACCTCCGACGATGAGATCATCGACTACTTCCACAAGACCCACAACACCGTCTACCACCCGGCCGCCACCGCGCGAATGGGTGCCGTCGACGACCCGATGGCGGTGCTCGATCCCACTCTGAAGGTTAAGGGTGTCAGTGGTTTACGGGTCGTGGATGCATCGGCGATGCCCAACCTGCCGGTCGTCAACCCCAACATCACGGTGATGACGATGGCCGAGAAGTGCGCCGACCTGATCCGGTCCGGTACCTGAAGTGATGGCCGGGGCCGAGGACTGCGACACCATCGAATTCCTGGGAGCCCATTCACCTTTTCAGGAACTGGACGACGCAGAGCTGGCCCGGATCGCCGCGGGCGCGAGCATTCGTCGGTTCCGCACCGGGGAGGTCATCGCCGAATACGGTCACGGCTCCGCGGATGCGGTGTTCATGGTGCGCACCGGACGGGTCGAGCTGACGGCTCCGGGAGCAGAACTCGATCCCCCGGAGGTGTTCGAATCTCTGGGCCCTGGAGCACTGTTCGGCTACATCCCGCTCATCATCGGCGGTGAGGCGCGGTTCGTCGCGCGGGCTGCCGAGCCGGCGTCGGCGATCGCGTTACCCGCCAACGAGGTGCGGGCCGTGCTCGGCAGAAGGTCGGGATTGACCTTCCTCGCCGAGTCGGCCTGGCAGTCGATCTCGGCCCGGCCCGCTCCCACCGCGGGCTGGTCTTCGACGACACGGGTATCGTCGTTGATCCGTGACTCTCCGGTGTTCGTCGCTCCCCACACGCCCGTAGCCGAGGCGGTGCGCGCGATGGGTGCGGCCGGGCAATCATGTGTGCTCATCGAGTTACCCGACGGCACACTGGGAATCGTCACCGAAAGCGACGTCACCCACCGCGTGGTCGGTGGCGGACGGTCACCGGATGTGCCGGTCGCCGAGGTGATGACCGCACCGGCCCGCTCCGTCGACGCCGGACGCTACGCGATCACCACCTGGCTGGAGATGTTGGAGGCCGGCGTTCGTCACATGCCGGTATGTTCTCCGCGTGGCCGCGCCATCGGGGTGCTGGAGGAGACCGATCTGCTGGTGGCCGCGAGCCGTGGCGGCTCACTGCAACGACAGATCGCTCATGCCACCGACGTCGATGCACTCGCATCGGCAACCCAGGCCATACCGCGTCTGGCAGACGACCTCGTCAGCGCGGGTCTCGATGCGGAATCCACCTGCGGTGTGCTGTCGTTGATCATCGACACCACCGCCCGCCGTGCCGTCGAGCTCGCCCTCGACGACCACCCGGACCTGTCGGGCTTCGCCTGGATCACCCTGGGTAGCGTGGCGCGCCGGGAGGCGATGCCGTCCTCCGACGTCGACTCGGCTCTCAGCTGGATCGACGACGGCGACCGTTCGGCAAGCGAGTTCCGCGCGATGGCGCGGCGTACCCACGCGATCCTCGACGACTGCGGTCTGCCCGCTGACACCAATGGTGCCGTGGCCTTCTCGCCGAGCTTCTCCCGCTATTGCGACGACTGGTTGCTCGCGGCCCGACGATGGTTGTCGGCACCACTCGCCGACAATGGACTCATCATGTCATCGCTGCTCATCGACGGCCGCGTCATTCGTGGCCCCGAGAGCCTGCACACCGCCCCCTTGGCGTTCTCGTCGATGCCCGCCGACCATCCCGAAGCCCTACGCCTGCAACTACTCAACGCGCTGTCACTGCGGCCGCGCGTACGGAGCCTGCGTGACATCCTGTCCCGCCGCGGCGGGACCGTTGACCTCAAGGCGCACGTCATCGACCCCATCGTGAATCTCGCACGGTGGGCCGGCCTCACTGCGGGGATCACCTCGGCTCCCACTCCTGCGCGCCTGCACAGCGCCGTCGACGTCGGCGCACTCACCTCCGCCGAAGCCTCACTGCTACATGAGGTTTTCTCGATGACCCAACGCCTGCGGCTTCGTCACCAGATCACCCAACTCCGCGCCGGCCACACCCCCGGCGACGTCATCGTCCTCAGCGACCTCTCCCCCTTGGAACGCAGCATGCTCAGCGAAGGCGTTGGCGAGGTCAGCGACATCCAACGCCGCGTCCGCACCCGAATTACGGTTCCCCTCAATTGACTTGCGACTCCCGCTCCGACAGCCGAGAACTTCCCTCACCCGATGGGCGATATTCTTTCCCCCGATGGTCGCGGTGCGAGTCGCGTGTGGCAAGCCTCCAGCCCAGACGAGCGACCCGGTGATCGACCAGGTTCGGCAGCAGCAGGACTTGTTTCATGCCACCGAAGGCACGCAGCCACGCCACCACGCTCACCGGTGAAGCGGATGGATGAGGGGTCACCGACCCCACGGCAGCGGGGTGACGAGTGCGCGGCGGAGACTCCTGGTGGGTTGCCGGCCGCAATGGACACTCTCACCGCAGAAGGCCGCGCACCGCATCGATGGTGTCGGCGAGGTCCGCGGACTTGTCGGGGCGGTAGCGCAGCACGCGGGCGAAACGCAGAGCCACTCCACCCGGGTACCGTGAACTGCGCTGTACACCATCGAGTTCGATCTCGACGACGATCTCTGGACGTAGGTAGACCGTCCACGAATCGCGGTGGTCCTCGTGTTTCGGGAACTCCGCGGTTTGCCACTGGAGCTGTTTGTCGTTGAGCCCCTTGAAGGTCTTACCGACCATCACCGGGGGTCCACCATCGGGATCACGTGCTCCCAGATAGATATTCGAGAGGTATCCGGTCCTGCGCCCCGACCCCCAGTCGGCGCCGAGGACGACGAGGTCGAGGGTGTGTACGGGCTTCACCTTCTGCCACGCCCTACCTCGTCGACCGGCAGCGTACGGACCCGACAACGACTTCACCATGACACCCTCGTGACCGCCGGCCAGTGCGGCCTCGAGGGTCTGTCGGGCCTGCTCGGGTGTCGGAGTGCGTACCGATGCGATCCGCAGATGCGGCGCAAACGAATCCAGCGCGTCGAGCCGCTCGACGAGGGGCCGATCGATCAGATCCTCGCCGTCGAGATGGAGACAATCGAAGAAGAAGGGCCGCAACAACCGCGGACCGCTGCCCAGCACCGGGTCCTTCTCTGCCATCGACCCGAACCGACTCATCGTCTCCTGGAACGGCCGAGGCCGGCCGTCGTCGAACAGGGTCAGGGTCTCACCGTCGAGGATCACCGACCGCAACGGCAGCTCCCGCACTGCCGCAACGAGATCCGCAACCCGTGCCGTCACGTCATTGAGGGTGCGGGTGAACACAGCCACCTCATCACCGTCGCGATGCACCTGGATGCGGGCACCGTCGAGTTTGTGATCGACGACGAGATCCGGTCCGAGACTGGCCAGCGCCGAATCGAGATCCTCAGCGGGTGTCGCCAGCATCGGCGACACCGCCCGCCCCACCTGGAGGCCGATGCCCTCCAAGACGGCGCGGCCACCGCCGATCGCCGATATCGCGGTGTCCGACAGTGATCCGGTGAGCATGTGCGCTCGACGGACCAGTGATGCAGGTTGCTCGGACACCGCGATGATCGCCTCCACCATCACACCGGCGAGCGCGCCCTGGCGCAGTTCGCCGGTGAGCAACCGGAGCAAGAAGTTCTGTTCGTCGGCCGTGGCGCGGCCGAAGAGTTCGCCCAGCAACTCCACTCGGGCAGCCACCGACCCGGGCCCCGACGTCGTCGCCAACCGGGTGAAGGTGCCGTCGACCTCTACCACCGTCAGCTGCGACTCCTCGTCGCGAATGGGCGCTACATCGATTACTCGCACGGTGCGCCAGCCGATTCCGAGGCGGCCCTGCGGTACTTCGCCCGACAACCACGCCACCACGAGGCCCACCTCGTCGGCGGCGGTAGCGAGAAGTTCGCGGAGCACCGTGGTTTTCGCGATGCGTGAGCGCGTCGCCGCAATCTCTGTGGACGCCCGCACCACCGCCGAGAATCGCATCAGTGCCCCTGGGTTTCCGGCGGGAGGTCGAGTCCGGACGGATCGTAATCGGGCGGCGCGGAGTCCGGATGCGCCTGCAGGTAGGCGCGCAGCGCATCCTCGAGTGAGGCGAAGATGTGGTCGGGAGTCAACTCGGCGAGTATCCCGTCGGTGCGTAGAGTCTGCTGCAGCTCCGGATCGACGCCGGCGAGAACGAAATGTGCGCCGCAGGAATGGATGTAGCCGATCAGGTCGGTGAGTACCGTCGACGCCGAATAGTCGACGTCGGTCATTGCCGACGCGTCGAGCACCAACCACCGCACCGGGTCGGGAGCCTGCTTGACCAGGTGCAGGACGTCGTCGGAGAACCGACCGGCGTTGGCGTAGAACAGCTCCGCGTCGTACCGGAACACGATCAGACCCGGTAGCGACTGACTTCCCGGCGTTGCCGACTGGTATCGCGGTCGGCCGCCACCACTGACTCCCAGCACGAAACGTTCTGGCCGGTATTGGCGTCGCACCAAATCGAGCAGCGAGACCACCATCGACGCGACGATGCCGACCTGAACGCCGAACACAACGACGATGACCGCGGTGAGCACCGCGATACCGAACTCGACCCGCCGGACCCGCCAGATCCGCACGAACCCACCGACGTCGATGAGACGCAGCGCGATCAAGAATACGATCGCCGCCAGCACCGCGTGTGGCAGTCGCGCGAGCGCACCGGCGGCGAACACCACCACCAGCAGCGCGATCAGCGCCATCGTCAGATTCGCGAGCTGGGTGCGGCCGCGTTGATCGTCGAGGAGTTGCGTCTTGGTGGGACTGCCGTTGACCACAAAAGTGCCGGAGAAGCCCGCCACCAGATTGGCCCCCGACAGACCCAGGGCGTCACGATTGATGTCGGCGTTCTGCCCGTGCCGCTGCGCGAAACTCCGCGCGGTCGCCGCACTTTGGGCGAGGATCACCAGCGCGCAACCGAATGCGATGGCGGCAGACTTGGCGATGTCCCCCAGTCCCATGCCGCCTGGACCTATTCCGCCCGGCCACCCGAAGGACGGCAGGCCACCGTGGACCGAGCCGATCACCGGAACGCGCTCGGACCATCCGAAGGCTGCCACGGCGACGATCGACGCGATGACCACCACGACCGCCGCCGGGAATCGGGGCATCAGGCGCCCGCCCGCCAGCAGCGCGACCAGGGTCACCACGGCAAAGCCGACCGCTCCCCAGTTGATGTCGCCGAGGTGGCTAAGGATCCTCCACCACCGTGACCAGATCGATCCGTCGGCGCTCGACATACCCAGCATTGCCGGGACCTGGCCGGTGATGACGGTGACCCCGGTGCCGGCGAGGAATCCAACGAGCACCGAGGTGGACAGGAAGTCGCCCAGGAACCCCAAGCGGAGCAGGCGCGCCACCGCGAGAAGTCCACCGGTGACGATCGCGATCAGGCATGCCCACTGTAGCCACGCCTGCGAGTCCGGCACGAGCCCCGCGATACCGAGCCCGGCGATGCCCGATGCCAGCAGCGCCGCGGTTGCCGAGTCCGCGCCGACGACCATCAGTCGAGACGACCCGATCAGCGCGAACACGATCGTCGGCAGGATGATCGTGTACAGCCCGGCAACCATCGGCACACGCGCGATGGCGCTGTAGCCCATCGACTCAGGGATCGCCACGGCCGCGAGGGTGCATCCCGCGACCAGATCGGCCCGCAGCCACGAGCGCTTATAGCCCGCCAATGCCGGCGGTATCAGCCACGTCAGCGTTCCCCGCCTCATCCCGCCAGGCTAGTGGTTTGCGCACCGAAATCGGCGGCATACACCCGGCGCAACATCGCACGATCCGACAAGTCGGACGGCTGCGGAGAATGCCGTCTCCGATGCGGTTGACATCGTCTGCCATAGACCGCACACTTGTTGCATTGAGTGCGCAGTGTTGCGCATAGTGCAACTAAAGACGGCGCTGCTAAAGCCGGGGTGGTTCGCGGAGCCCGCCCACCCGGAGTCTATCCACATATCGATACCCCTGTGAAAATCACTGGCCAAGAGAGGCATTCATCTCCCATGACCGCACACGTCGTCGCGGGCGCCGCCGAGGCGGGAGCCGAATCCGACCGACTCGCCCCCGATGCCCGGGCGCTCCTCGGCGAGCGCGTCGTCGGCGAGAGTCTTCCCGCCCCGTTCTACGTCGACCGCGAATGGTTCGACCGCGACCTCGACGAGATCTTCGCCAAGCGGTGGATCTTCGTCGCCACCGAAGCCGAGATCGCCGAGCCCGGCGACTACCTCACTGTGAATCTCGGCCGCAGTTCGGTCATCATCGCCCGCGATGACGAGCAGGTCGTCCGCGCCCACCACAACGTCTGCCGGCACCGCGGCGCTCGCCTGCTCACCGACGACCACGGCAGCACCGGCACCATCGTCTGCGCCTACCACTCCTGGACCTACGGCATGGACGGCCGGCTGATGTTCGCCGACGCGCAGGCGCCCGGCTTCGACAAGAAGTGCTTTTCCCTGCGGCCGGTCGCGCTCCGCTCGATCGCCGGGCTGATCTTCATCTGCCTCGCCGACGAGCCGCCCGCCGATATCGACGAGGTCGCCACGATCGTCACGCCCTATCTCGAACCCCACGGTCTCGCGAACGCCAAGGTCGCCAAACAGACCGATCTCATCGAGAACGGCAACTGGAAACTCACGATGGAGAACAACCGCGAGTGCTATCACTGCGGCGGCCATCCGGAACTGCTCAACGTGTTCTTCCCGATCTGGGGCTTCGCCGACGCCGACGCCATCCCCGAGCGGCTCCGTCCCGCCACCACCCGATATCGTCAGGCCACCGACGAGATGACCGATCTGTGGCGGCGACGCGGACTACCGTCTGATCGGATCGTTCAACTCGACACGCGCATAACCGGATTCCACATCGAGCGTGAGCCGATGGATCTTGCCGGCGAATCTTTCACCCTTGACGGTACCGTCGCGTGCACCCGTCCACTCGCCGACGACCTTCCCGATCGCCGACTCGGCCGCCTCTCGATGCACCTGCAACCCAACATGTGGCTGCACATCACCGGCGACCACGCCGTACTGTTCTCGGCCATCCCGCTCGCCCCCGACCAAACCCTCGTGCGCACCACGTGGCTCGTCCACGCCGACGCCGTCGAAGGCATCGACTACGACCTCGACCGTCTGACCGGCGTCTGGGAGATCACCAACCAGCAAGACGCCGACCTCGTCGCGCTCGCACATCAGGGTATCGCCGACCCCGCATACCGTCCCGGTCCGTACGGCCCGTCGGAGGTCCAGGTCGAGGCCTTCATCAACTGGTACATCACGACGTTGCGCACCACGCTGGGCGTCACACATCAAGTGTCGCAACCGGTCTCCGAGATTTCGGAGAGCGCCTGATGAGCGACGAACACCTGCTGGTGTGCGTTGATCGCAGCCCAGCCACCCATGACATGACGACGTTCACTTTTCGCGCCGTCGAACCCCACACCTTCGTGTTCAACCCCGGGCAGTTCCTCACCATCGGGGTGACCATCGACGGCCGCACCGTGCAACGCTGCTACAGCATCTCCTCGCCGCCGACCCGCCCCGACACTCTGTCCATCTCCGTCAAACGCAAGACCGGCGGCCATGTGTCGAACTGGCTTCACGACAACATGACACCAGGCATGACGATGACCGCGAGCGGCCCACTCGGCCGATTCAGCTACATGGGCAAAGGCGCCGAACGCTACCTGTTCATCTCCGCGGGCAGCGGGATCACCCCCATCATCTCGATGATCCGCGCCGCCACCGACGGCACCACGTCCGGGCCGTACCGCTCCGGCGAGCAGACCGACATCGTGTTCATCCACAGCGCCCGCACCCTCGAGGACATCCCGTTCCGCGCCGAACTCGAACAACTCTCCGTCGCCCATCCCGGACTCGACGTGGCCTTCGCGCTCACCCGCGCACAGCGCGACGACTCATCGGCAACCGCTCCCCGGCGCCTCGATGCCGCCACCCTCCTACGCATGTGCCCCGACCTCGCCGACCGCGAGGTCTTCCTCTGCGGTCCCGGCCAATTTCGCAGCAGCGTCCGATCCGCACTGATCGCCTCCGGTGCCAGTCTCACCCACATCCACGAGGAGAGCTTCGGATTCGTCCTGCCCACGCCCACCGAGGACGACGGCCCCGGCATCACCGTCGACTTCACCCGCCGCGCCCGCCGCGTCAACGTCACCGCGGGCAGCAGCATCCTCGCCGCCGCCGCAGCCGCCGGCCTCACCCTTCCCTCCACCTGCGGCGTCGGCCTGTGCGGCTCCTGCAAGGTCACCAAGATCTCCGGCGACGTCGTGATGAACCATCAGGGCGGGATCCGCAACCGCGAGATCGAGCAGGGAAAGATCCTGCTCTGCTGCTCCGAACCCATCTCCCCCGTCGTCATCGATTTCTGAGGACACCATGCCATCCGCCCCCGCTCCCGGCGCCCAACCCACTCGGCCCGCTCGCTCCGCTCCCGGCGCCGGGCTCCCCGAGCACCCCGACTTCCTCTGGCACAACCCCAACCCCCGGCCCACCTACGACGTCGTCATCGTCGGCGGCGGCGGGCACGGGCTCGCCACCGCCCACTATCTCGCCCGCAATCACGGCATCACCAATGTGGCTGTCCTCGAACGTAGTTGGCTCGCCGGCGGCAACATGGCCCGCAACACCACGCTCATCCGGTCCAACTACCTGTGGGACGAGAGCGCAGGCATCTACGAGCACGCATTGAAACTGTGGGAGGGTCTCGAGGAAGAGCTCGGATATCCGATCCTGTTCAGTCAGCGGGGCGTTCTCAATCTCGCACACACCGAGCAGGACGTCCGCGACTCCGTTCGCAGGGTCGAGGCCAACCGGCTCAACGGAATCGACGCCGAGTGGCTCGACCCCAAGCAGGTCGCCGAGATCTGCCCGATCGTCAACACCTCCGCCGACATTCGTTACCCGGTCATGGGGGCGACCTTCCAGCCGCGCGGCGGGATCGCCAAACATGACTGGGTCGCTTGGGGATTCGCGCGCAGCGCCAGCACCGCGGGCATCGACATCATCCAGAACTGCGAGGTCACCGGGTTCGAGACCACCGACGGCAAGGTTACCGCGGTCAACACCTCGCGCGGGCGCATCGGTGCGGGCACCGTCGCCCTGTGTGCGGCCGGGCACACCTCCACTCTCACCGATCAGTTGGGCTTCGGCTTGCCGCTGCAATCCCATCCGCTGCAGGCACTGGTCTCCGAACTCCTCGAACCCGTCCACCCGACCGTCGTCATGTCGAACGCGGTGCACGTCTATGTCTCCCAGGCGCACAAGGGAGAACTTGTGATGGGTGCGGGCGTCGACTCCTACAACGGCTACGGCCAGCGCGGCGCGTTCCACATCATCGAACGGCAGATGGCGGCCGCCGTCGAGCTGTTCCCGATCTTCGCCCGCGCCCGGCTGTTGCGGACCTGGGGCGGCATCGTCGACGTCACCCCCGACGCCTCCCCGATCCTCGGCGCCACCCCTTACGACAACCTCTTCGTCAATTGTGGTTGGGGCACCGGTGGATTCAAGGCCACCCCCGCTGTCGGCTGGTGCCTGGCCCACACCATCGCGACCGGCGCGCCGCACCCGATCAACGCCCCGTTCACCATCGACCGGTTCACCACCGGTCGACTCATCGACGAGCACGGCGCGGCCGCCGTGGCGCACTAGTCCACCGGCCACCAGCGCAGACCATCGACTCCACACAAGCCCGGAGAACCCCATGCAACTGATTCCCTGCCCGCACTGCGGGCCGCGCGAGGAGACCGAGTTCCATTACGGCGCCGCCGCGGGCGTCGAGTATCCCGCGCAGCCGCAGACCCTGGACGACGACGAGTGGGCCGACTATCTGTTCTTCCGTCCGAACCCGAAAGGTGTTCTCGCCGAACGCTGGTGCCACAGCGCCGGCTGCCGACGGTGGTTCACCATCACCCGCGACACCGTGACCTACCGGTTCACCGGCACGCCGGTCGCCGCCCCGGTGTCGACCTCAGCTCCTGGGCCACGCCGATGACCCACTCACTCACCGACTTCCGCACCCCCACCGGCGGCCGCATCGACCGCTCCCGGCCGATCGACTTCGTCTTCGACGGCGTCACCTACACCGGCTACGCCGGCGACACCCTCGGCTCGGCACTGCTGGCCAACGGCGTCCGAACCATCACCACCAGCGTCAATCTCGGTCGCGTCCGCGGGATTACCGGCTCGTGGTCAGAAGATGCCACCGCCCAGGTCGGGATCGACGCCCCCTACAGCGAACCGATGGTGCCGGCCACCATGATCGAACTCTGTCCCGGACTCGTGGCGCACGGCGTCCCCGGCTGGGGCAAGCTGTCCACCGAGATCGACACCGCCCGTTACGATTCGCTGCATCACCACCCCGACGTGCTTGTCATCGGCGCCGGTGCCACCGGTCTGATGGCAGCGGTGATGGCCGCCCGCGCCGGCGTGCCGGTCATGCTCGTCGACGAACGCGCCGAACCCGGCGGCACCACCCCCGACGCACCGTGGGTCGCCGCCGCGGTCGCCGAGTTCGACGCGCACCCACACACCACCCGACTGGTTCGCACCACCGCATTCGGCGGCTATGACGATGGCTTCGTGCTCGCGGTGGAGCGTCGCACCGATCATCTCGGCGAGTCTTCCCTTGCCGGGGCGCCGACACAGGCCTCTCGGCAACGTGTGCACCGCATCCGAGCACAACGGATCGTTGTCGCAGCCGGCGCCCACGAGCGGCCGATCGTGTTCGGCACCAACGACCTTCCCGGCGTGATGCTCGCCGGAGCCGCCGCGGACTACCTGCACCGATACGGGGTACTCGTCGGCCGAGAAGCCGTCGTGTTCACCGCCGGCGACTCCGCCTACGCCGATGCCTTCGACCTCGCCGAGTCGGGTGTGCACATCGCGGCCCTCGTCGACGTTCGGACGCACGTCTCCTCGGATCTGCTCGAACGCGCCACACATCTCGGTATCGACGTCCGCACCTCCGGTGCGGTGGTGCGCGCCATCGGTGACGAATCCGTCGAGGCCGTGGAGTTGCTCGACGGCACCGTCATTGGCTGCGACACCGTATTGGTCTCGGGTGGTTGGAACCCGGCTGCGCACCTGTGGAGTCAGCTGGGTGGCGCGATCGCCTTCGATGCCGACGCCGCCGCCTTCCTGCCCACCGGAACCCTGCCGACCACCGACATCGCCGGTGCCGCAGCGGGATTGCTCACCACCGGCTCCTGTCTGACCGACGGCAGACGCGCCGGGCTCACCGCGCTGCGTAGCCTCGGTGCGGTGCTGCCCGAGTACCGCGGTGTACCTCGCACCGCCGATCGCACGCCGGCGGCGACCGCCGTGTACTGGCATGTGCCGCAGTCGGAACCGACGTTGTCGTTCGTGGACCTGCAGCGCGACGCGACTGTCGCCGACGTCGAGCGAGCCGTCGGCGCAGGTATGCAGTCGGTGGAGCACGTCAAGCGTTACACCACGATCGGCACCGCACACGATCAGGGCAAGACGTCGGGGATCGTCGCCTCCGGCATCGTCGCCGAACTACTTGGAGTCGACGTTTCCGAGGCCGGCACCACGACCTTCCGACCGCCCTACACGCCGGTTTCGTTCGCCGCGCTGGCCGGACGCAACCGCGGCGACCTCTACGATCCGATCCGCCGGACCCCGTTGCACGAGTGGCACATCGAGCGTGGTGCGATCTTCGAGGACGTCGGGCAATGGAAGCGGCCCCGGTTCTATCCGCGTGGCGGCGAGGACATGGAGTCGGCGGTGCTGCGCGAGTGCGCAGCCGTCCGTTCGGGAGTCGGCATCCTCGACGGCTCCACACTCGGGGTCATCGACGTCGCGGGCGCGGACGCGCCGGCCTTTCTCGATCTGCTCTACACCAACCTGATGAGCACACTGAAGATCGGTAAGGTGCGCTACGGCGTCATGTGCGGGCCCGACGGAATGGTCTTCGACGACGGCACGGTGATGCGGATCGCCGAGGACCGCTACACCGTCTACACCACCACCGGCAATGCCGCGACGATCCTCGAGTGGATGGAGGAATGGCATCAGACCGAGTGGCCACATTTACAGGTGTTCACCACGTCGCTGACCGATCACGTTGCGACCTTCCCCGTGGTAGGGCCGCGCTCGCGCGAGGTGATCGGCGCGGTGTTCCCCGATCTCGACGTCGCCAATGAGGCGTTCGGCTTCATGGACTGGCGCGACACCACTTTCGGCGGGGTCCCGGTGCGGCTGGGCCGGGTCAGCTTCTCCGGTGAGCTCGCCTACGAGGTCAACGTGGCCGCCGAGTACGCCGAAACCCTCTGGCGTGCACTGATCGACGCGGGCACCCCGTACGACATCACCCCGTACGGCACCGAGACGATGCACGTGCTGCGCGCCGAGAAGGGATACCCGATCATCGGGCAGGACACCGACGGCACCGTCACCCCGCACGATCTCGGCATGAGCTGGGTGGTGTCGAAGAAGAAGGCCGACTTCCTCGGCAAACGCTCCTTCGACCGACCGTCGAATCGAGACCGGAATCGCAAGCACCTGGTGGGATTGCTGCCTACCGACAATGCGACGAAGCTCCCAGAGGGATCGCAGCTCATCGCCCACCGGGCCGATCGCACGCTGCCGGCACCGCCGGTGGAGATGCTCGGGCACGTCACCTCGAGCTACCACAGTGCCGAACTCGGACGGCCGTTCGCCCTCGCCCTGGTCAAGGGCGGGCGCGAACGGATCGGAACCCTCCTCGACGTGCCGATCGGTGACCGGCTGATCGAAGTCGAGGTCACGACAACGGTCTTCGTCGATCCGGAAGGAGCTCGTCGCGATGGCTGAGCACACCTGCACGTCCCGCTCGCCGCTGCACGGCTGGGCGAGCGCCTTCGCTGCCCTGGCCCCAGCGGTGCAATTGTGCGAGTCACCCGCTGCCCAGGTAGTGGTGCGGACCACCAACGAGGACGCGATCGCGCGTCTGGATCTGCCGGCAGCCTGCCAGGTCCGTCACGGCGGTGCGGATGGTGATGACGGTGACGGTGGTGACCAGGGCGAGGTCGCCATCTGGCTGGGCCCCGACGAATGGCTGCTGTACCGGCCCGCAATCCCCGGCCACGAGTACCTCACCGAGGTCACCGGGCGGCTTGGCGACTCCCGACCCGACACCTATCTCATGGATGCCTCCGGCCAGCGCACCCGTCTGCTTCTGGCAGGTGAGCACGCGCGCACCGTCCTCGCGCACGGCTGCGCGATCGACCTCGCAGAGCAATCGTTCGGCCCGAACGACGCCGCGCAAACCCTGATCGCGCAGACCGGGGTCATCCTGCATCGTTCCGGCGACGACCCGGCGTCGGGATTCGCTCTGCTCGTGCGTTCCTCCTTCGCCGACTACCTCGCCCATTGGCTGCTCGACGCGGCAGCGGAGTATTGCCACACCGACGCGGCAGCGGAGTATTGCCACACCGACGCGGCAGCGGAGTATTGCACCAGCACAGAAGGACCTCGCCATGTCTGACACGTTCATCCTCACCCTGCGTTGTCCGTCGCGCGGCGGCATCATGCACGCCGTCTCGTCGTTTCTCTACAGCCACGGATGCGAGGTGGCCGATCACCGGCAGTTCGACGATCCGCTCACCCAAACATTGTTCGTTCGCACGGAGTTTGTGTGCGCGCGCGAGGCCGGCGCCGAGGAGATGACGCGCGCCTTCGAGTATCTCGCGGCCGGCATCGGCGCCGAGTTCACGATCACTGATCAAACTCCGCAACGCATCCTGGTGATGGTCTCGACACTCGGCCACTGCCTCAACGACCTAGTATTTCGTTGGCGTTCAGGAACTCTCGGTGGCGACCTGGTCGCGGTGGTATCCAACCACACCGCTCTCGAACCGATGGCGGCCTCGGCGGGCCTGCCGTTCCATCACGTACCGGTCACCCCGGATACCAAGGCACAGGCCGAATCACGACTACTCGGACTCGTCGACGAGTACGGCGCCGACCTCGTCGTACTGGCCCGGTACATGCAGATCCTCTCCGATGAGACATGTACTGCGTTGCGTGGCAGGGCCATCAACATTCACCACTCGTTCTTGCCCGGCTTCAAGGGTGCCAAGCCCTATCACCAGGCGCACCAGCGGGGAGTCAAGTACGTCGGCGCCACCGCGCACTACGTGACCACCGACCTCGACGAGGGACCGATCATCGAGCAGGAGGTGATTCGCATCGACCACACCCACGACCCGCGACGTCTGGCCACTGTCGGCAGCGATGCCGAAGCACTCGCCCTCTCGCGTGCCGTGCGCTGGCACAGCGAGAATCGCGTTCTGATGAACGGCACCAGTACCGTCGTCTTCAGCTGACCCCGACCCGAAAGAACCCTCCCATGAGCACACCGAAAGTCGTGATCGTCGGCGCCGGGATCGTCGGCACCTCCCTGGCCGACGAATTGACCGCGCGCGGATGGACCGACGTCACCGTCGTCGACCGCGGGCCGTTATTCGCCACCGGTGGATCGACCTCGCACGCACCCGGATTGGTCTTCGCGACCAACCCGTCGAAGACGATGACAGAGTTGGCGTCCTACACCTGCGAGAAGTTCTCTGCGCTGACCCATCCCGACGGATGGTGCTTCAACCACGTCGGCGGACTCGAGGTGGCGACTACCGACCTGCGATGGGATGATCTGCACCGCAAGGCCGGATGGGCCGAGTCCCGTGGCGTCGACTACGAGTTGCTCACCCCCGCAGAATGTGTCGCGAAATATCCGCTGCTCGACCCCGACCTGATCCTGGGTGGGCTGTACACGCCGCGCGACGGACTCGCCAAGGCGTTGCGCGCGGTGGAGGCGCAGGCCGCTCGCGCCACCGAGCGGGGCGCACGGTTCGTGGGCCATCAGGAGGTCGTCGATGTCATCGAGTCCAATGGCTCTATTCGGGGCGTGCGCACCACCACCGGTACCCTCGACGCCGATATCGTCGTGTGCTGCACCGGATTCTGGGGCCGGGAGTTCGGCCGCCGGGTGGGCCTGACGATCCCGTTGGTGCCGATGGCACATCAGTACGCCTACACCACTCCGTTGGCGTCGCGCAAGGGGGTCAACTCGGCCCTCGCCGAGGCGTCGCTGCCGATCCTGCGTCACCAGGATCAGGATCTCTACTACCGCGAGCACGGTGACCGGCTGGGTATCGGCTACTACGGTCACCGGCCGATGCCGACCGATGTCTCCGCCCTCGACCACGAGTCGACGATCTCTCTCGAGGAGATGCCCTCGAAGCTGATGTTCACTCCCGACGACTTCGCGCAGGCGTGGGAGCAGAGCACGCGATTGCTCCCCGAGCTGGCCGGCGGCAAGGTGGAGGAGGGCTTCAACGGGATCTTCTCGTTCACCCCCGACGGGCATTCGGTCGTCGGCGAACACCGTGAACTGCACGGCTTCTGGGTGGCCGAGGCCGTGTGGGTGACGCACTCCGCGGGCATCGCACGTACTGTCGCCGAATCGATGATCGATGGTACCGCCTCGGTCGACACGCACGAGTTCGATCTGTACCGCTTCGAGGAGGCCGGGCTGACAGACGACGCGATCCTCGCCACGAGCTCACAATCTTTCGTCGAGGTCTATGACGTCATCCACCCGCACGATCAGCGCACCGCGCCGCGGCAGGTGCGAACCAGTCCATTCTACGACCGCCAGGTCGAGCTCGGCGCAGAGTTCTGGGAAGCCGGTTTCTGGGAGCGGCCCGCATGGTTCGAGGCCAACCAGGGCCTGCTCGACGACCTCGTCGCCGGCGGATTCGGGATACCGGAACGCGATTCATGGTCTGCGCGACACTACTCACCGATCTCCGTCGCCGAAGCCGCCCACACCCGCAACCACGTCGCCCTGTACGACATGACCCCGCTCACCCGCTACGAACTGTCCGGGCCGAGGGCTCTCGATCTGTTGCAACAGTTGACGACCAACAATCTCGACAAGTCGGTCGGATCGGTGACCTACACTCTCATGCTCGACGAGAAGGGTGGTGTGCGTTCGGATCTGACGGTCGCCCGGCTCGCCGACGACGTGTTCCAGGTCGGCGCCAACGGTCCCGTCGACTTCGACTGGATCGCCCGGCACCTGCCCGCTGAGCCAGTGACGCTGCGTGACATCACCGGCGCGACCAGCTGCCTCGGTCTCTGGGGGCCGTCGGCGCGAGAGGTACTGGCGCCACTGACACCCACCGACCTCACCAACGAGGGGCTCAAGTACTTCCGATGCGTGCAGACGACGATCGGACCGATTCCGGTGACGCTGATGCGGGTGTCCTACGTCGGCGAACTCGGCTGGGAGATCTACACCGGTGCCGAGTACGGGCGCGGCCTGTGGGATCTGTTGATGACCGCCGGGCAGGAACACCGGATCATCCCCGCCGGCCGAATCGCATTCAACGCGTTGCGGATCGAGAAGGGGTACCGGTCGGCCGGAACCGACATGACCACCGAACACACCCCCGACGCCGCCGGCCTGGGCTTCGCGGTCCGCATGGGCAAGGACGACTTCGTGGGCAAGAGCGCGCTGACCGAACGGGTCTCGACGACTCGGCTGCGAACCCTACGATTCACCGATCCCGCGGCTGTCGTCCTCGGTAAGGAGCCGGTATCGGTGGCCGGCGCGGTCATCGGCTATGTCACCAGCGCAGGCTGGTCGCCGACCCTGCGGGCCTGTCTGGCCTACGCGTGGCTACCCGCCGACCTCGAGGATGGCGTCGAGGTGTCGGTCGCGTATCAGCGCACCACCTATCACGCGGTACTCGGCCCCGACGTCTCCGTCGATCCCGCGATGTCGCGCATCCGGAAGTAGCCCTGTGACCGCGGTGTTCGATCCCCCGCTGGCGTGGTCGGCTAAAGTTGGTGGGGTCATGCCCACCAAGGAGAGCACCCCGTCCGGCTCCGGCGCCGTCCAGTCGGTCGACCGCGCCTTGCAAATCCTCGAGCTCATCGGGCAGCATGGCGCGGCCGGCGTCACCGAACTCGCCGCCGAACTCGGCGTGCACAAGTCGACGGTCTCGCGTGTCATCGGATCGCTGGAGGCACGCGGCTTCATCGAGCAAGAGCCCGGCAGCCGCAAGTACCGCATTGGTTTCACTGTGGTGCGTCTGGCCAGTTCGACCAGCGCCACGCTGGACCTGTCGAAACAGGGACAACAGATCTGCGAAATGCTCGCCGCGGAACTCGGCGAGACCGCCAACATCGCCGTGCTCGGCGGTACACAGGCGGTCAACATCGTGGAGGCACAAGGCACCTCAAGCGTCGCTCTGCAGACCTGGATTGGTCAGACCTCCCCGGCCCATGCCACGTCGTCGGGCAAGATCCTGCTCGCCGCGCTGTCCGACGACGAGGTACGCGCGAGCTTTGTCGCCGGGCTGCCCCGCTACACCGACCACACCATCACTGAGATCGATGCCCTACTTGCCGATCTCGCCCGAGCCCGCGACTGCGGGTGGGCGATCGCCGAGGAAGAACTGGAACTCGGACTCGTGGCGATAGCAGCACCGATTCGGGATCACAGCGGCGCCGTCATCGGCGCGTTGAGCGTGTCGGGTCCGAGATACCGCCTCAATCCCGAGGACGCACCCGCCCTCGCGGCCACCGTTCAGCGCGCCGCCGCAGAACTCAACTCACGCTTCGGTTTCCGCGGCTGACGCCGGTCGCCCGGATTCCATCGGCGCGGTGGGTCTGGTTCTGGACGGGAAACAGACCGTCGCCCTGACGCATGCAGAGGTAGGCGAAGGCGATCGATCCCGATCCGATGAGCGCCGCGACGCCGGTACCGACACCGAGCATGGTCAGTGGCCCGCCGAACCGTCGACCGCAGGCCACCATGAGGGTCAGGCACCGAGGTCCGCGGTCCGACCGCCCTGCCACGCCACCGACCACGCGAACATGCGTGGCCGGTGGCGTGTGAGAAGACCAGAAAGCAGACGACGATCGGGACGACCCCGATCGCCCACGGGGAGAGTTCCCACGTGGCGTCGGCATTGCCTCATGGAGGCAGTGTTTGCGCGTGCGACCACGAGTCCGGCAAGCCACCGTGAGCCACTCCATAGATCGTGATCATCTGGCCCGCAAACCCCAACTCAGTTGCCGCGCGTGATCCATTCCTCCAGGTGCGGCGCCTCAGCGGCAACGGTGGTGCCGTCGCCGTGACCGGTGTAGACCTTGGTCTCCGGGTCGAGGGTGAAGATCTTGGTCCTGATGGACTCGATGATCGTCGGGAAGCTCGAGAACGAGCGCCCAGTCGCCCCTGGCCCGCCCTGGAACAGGGTGTCACCGCTGAACAGCACGCCGGCCTCCGGCGCGTAAATTACCGAGGACCCCGGCGAATGCCCCGGGGTGTTGATGATCGTCAGCGCGGTGCCCGCGACCTCGATCTCCTGCCCATCGGCGAGATCACCGTGGCCGACGTCGGGATGGGTGTCGTTCCACAGCATGTCGTCGCCGGGATGCAGCAGGATCGGGGCACCCGTCTCCGTCGACAACTCCGGTGCGACCGTGATGTGGTCGTTGTGCCCGTGGGTCAACAGGATCGCCTTGACGGTGCGTCCGCCGACCGCGTCGAGGATCGGCCCGGCCATGTGCGCCGCGTCGATGATGACGACCTCGCTGTCGTCACCGACGATCCAGATGTTGTTGTCGACATCCCAGGTACCACCGTCGAGGCTGAAAGTGCCTGAGGTGACCACGTTCTGGATCTGGAGAGACATCAGAGTTCCACCACCGAACGCAGCACCTTGCCGGCCTCCATCGCCGAGAACGCGCCCTCGACGTCGCCGAGTCCGACACGTTCGGTGACGAACTTCTCCAGCGGCAGACGCCCCTGCTCGTAGAGGTCGATGAGCATCGGGAAATCCCGCTCGGGAAGGCAGTCGCCGTACCAGGAGGACTTCAAAGCACCACCGCGAGAGAAGAAGTCGACCAGCGGGAGCTCGAGAGTCATCTCCGGGGTCGGCACGCCGACGAGCACCACGGTGCCGGCGAGGTCACGGGCGTAGAAGGCCTGCTTGTAGGTTTCGGGTCGGCCGACGGCGTCGACGATGACGTCCACCCCGTTGCCGTCGGTGAGATCCTGCACGGCGGTGATCACGTCGTCGACCTCGGCACCGTTGATGGTGTGGGTGGCGCCGAGATCGGTGGCCCACTCCAGCTTTGCCGGGTCGCGGTCGATCGCGATGATGGTCGTGGCACCGGCCAGCCGTGCGCCGGCGATGGCGGCGTCACCGACACCACCGCAGCCGATGACGGCCACCGAATCACCACGGCCCACGTTTCCGGTGTTCATGGCCGCGCCCAGACCGGCCATCACGCCGCAGCCGAGTAGTCCGGCCACCGCCGGATCGGTCTCGGGATTGACCTTGGTGCACTGCAATTCATGGATGAGGGTCTTCTCGATGAACGCGCCGATGCCCAGGGCAGGGGTGAGCACGGTGCCGTCGGTCAAGGTCATCGACTTCGATGCGTTGAAGGTGTCGAAGCAATACCACGGACGGCCCCGCTTACAGGCGCGGCACTCACCGCACACCGCACGCCAGTTGAGGACGACGAAGTCGCCGACCTCGACGTGACTGACGTCGGACCCGACGGTCTCGACAATGCCCGCCGCCTCGTGCCCGAGCAGGAATGGGTACTCGTCGTTGATCCCACCCTGCTTGTAGGCGAGGTCGGTGTGGCAGACACCGCATGCCGCGATCTTCACGATCACGTCGCGGGGCCCAGGGTCGGGGACCACCACATCGACCAGCTCCGTCGGAGCACCCTTGCTCCGCGAGATGACTCCCTTGACCGTCTGCTCCGACATATCCGCTTCTCGATCCTCTCGATACGACTCTGGATGGGGACAACCCTGGACTGCGCGATGCAGTCGTAGTAGTCCCGTCTCAGTCTTGTGGCGTCGGCAGACACATGCATCCGCCCGAATGGATGGTTCTACCTAGACCAAAGTACAGCCGCGCCCACCCGTCCAGAGGGATCACTGCGCCGTGATCCCCGCCCGCGCCGCGAGCAGACCGGCTTCTCCGCGGTTGGAGACCTGGAGTTTCTGCAGGATCGAGGTGACGTGGAACTTGATCGTGGACTCGCTGACACCGAGATCGGCGGCGATCGACTTGTTGCGTCGGCCAAGGGCCAGGTGCCCCAGCACCTCGACCTCCCGAGGATTGAGCGACGACAGCAGATCCTCGGAGGGCCTCGCGTCGGGAGCCTGCAACGGGATGTGCGCCGATACTCGACTACCCCAGCCGGGGATCGTCTCGACCTCGAGGCGACCGTCCAGTGCCTGCAGCCGGCCGGCCAGCTGACGTCGCAATGCATCTCCGTCGAGTTCGCCGCTGCCCTGATCACGGATGTCGATGACGAGGTCGTCGCCCCGTGCGTCCCAGGATATCCGCACCCGCACCAGATGAGCCTGGGCGACGACCGCCACCGCAACGGCACGAACGATCGCCCGCGCCGCATGTGCGATCTCCCCGGGCAGCGACCGGTCGCCGGCGCTCGGACCACCGAAGTCGACGTCGGCGTCGACGTGCCGCAGCACCGGTTCGAGTTCGGCCTGCAACCGGGAGAACGCGGTACCCAGCGCCTCGGTCGCCAGCTTGTGGTCGGCGTCGCCGACCGTACGCAACGCGATCAGCGCCGACGACGCGGTGTCGGCGGCCCGGGTGCGGGCTATTCGATCGTCGAGGTCGCGGGCTCGCAGCGTGGTCAAGATCGCCGCGAGGGTGTCCTCGTGGGTCTCGGTCAACTGGGTGATGGTGCGCGCCCGCTCACTCGACGCCGCCCGCGACTCTGCGAGGTAATCCGGGCTGGCCTGGGCGACCTGCTGGCGGATCGACACCGCGACGATCGCAAACCAGGCGCGCAACAACTTCGGCGACCCCGACAACGCCCGCTTGGGCACCAGGACGAGCAGCGTGCCGGTCTCATCGCGCACTATCCGCACCCGACGTGACGCGCCCCCGACCATCGCGTCACGCTCGATCACCTCACCGGCGACCGTGTCGTCCTTGATCGCATCGAGTTCGGCGATGGTGACCCGGTCGACGATCGCCGGGTCGCCGGCAACCTTGCGGGGCCGTCCGGTGCACTCGCGGGTGAAGATGACCAGAGCATCGTGCGGACACTGCGACGTCAGGAACCGGGAGAACCGGACCGCAATCTCCGGCAGCGGTCCATCGATGACGGTGCGCAGTCGTTGCCAGACGTCGGGGTCGCTCGTCACGTTCCCATTCTGGCTGACCGCGGTGGCGCGGCAACGACCGCGCCCCCGCTTGTCTCGTACCCGGATGTACTGGTCAGGAAGGTGATCAGCGGTTTGACGATGTTGTCGCGCTTCTCGGCCATCATGACGAATGCCTCCTCGACGTCGTCGAAGCCGAATCGATGGGTCGTCATCACCGTCGGGTCGACCTTGCCGGTCGTCATCAGGGTGAACAGCCGCGACATCCGGTCACTACCACCGGTACAGAGTCCGGTCCGAATGGTCTTGTCTCCCATGCCCAGTCCCCACGCCGTCAGATCCAGTGGCAGCGGCGCCGGGTTTTCGCCGTGATACCCGATGTTCGACAACGTGCCACCGGCTTTGAGGCAGGCCAACGCGGCCTCGAAGGTCTGCGGGAAACCGAGCGCCTCGATCGAGGCGTCCACGCCGACACCACCGGTGAGGTCCATGATCTGCGCGACAGGATCACCGTTGGTGAAGTCGACGATGTCGTCGGCGCCGAAACGCTGTGCCAGAGCGATGCGTTCGGGGCGCGACTCGACGGCGATGATCCGCCCCGCACCCCGCAGTTTTGCCCCGATGGTGGCGCACAATCCGACCGCACCCTGCGCGAAGATCGCCACGGTGTCCCCGATCTCGATCTGCGCGTGCTCGGCCCCCATCAGTCCGGTGCTGAGCATGTCGCAGGCGTACACCGCGGCGTCGTCACTCAACTCGTCCGGGATCGGTGCGAGATTCCCTTGCGCCGCCGGGACCAGGAAGTACTCGGCCATGTTGCCGTCGACCTGCGCGGTGTACTTGTAGCCGCCGAGGAGCCCACCGCATTGGCTGGTGAAACCCCGCTGACAGTACGAACATTCGAAGCACGGTGTCACCGCGTTCACCGCGACGCGCTGGCCCTCGGTGAAGCCGGTGACCGCGGAGCCGAGTGCGGCGATCACACCCACCGACTCGTGTCCGAGCGTGCGGCCGTTCTCGACGGGCAGCGCACCCTTGACGGTGTGCACATCCGATGTGCAGATCAGTGCGGCGGTGGTCTTCACCAGGGCTTCGTTGGGGCCGGGGGTGGGTATGGGCTTCTCGACGATCGCGGTCTTGCCGATCTCGAGCATCGTGAAGGTCTTCATCAAGGCGGACATGGGGCTCATCCTTTGGTTCGGAAAGAATAGATGGTGGGTGCGGTGCCCGGACTCGAGCATGAGTGATCAGCCCGCCATGCCGGGGATGGCATGGCGGGCCTGTGTGCGGGGTAACCCGCACAGGTACTCCTCGGACGTCTCGGCCCTTAGGGCAGACGCATCGGTGCCGACCCGTCGGTGGCCGGCTTCTGTTGCAGGGCTAGCTCTTCAGGGCTGAGTAGAAGGCCGTCTCGAACTCCATGTACTTGGTGAACGAGGTCGGGTCGCCGAACGGCAGAATCTGGGTGGCCCAGTATCCGCCGTACCCGTTCTGCCGGTCGATCCAGTAGAAGAGGTTGGCCAGCCCCGCCCATCCTTGGGCACCTGCCGGGCGACCCGTCGGCGCCGTCTCGTTGTTGATCATGAACGGCAACGACCACGACTTCGACTGTCCCGGGAAGAATTCCGCGTCGTTGGACAGCGACGGGATGACGCCCGGCAGCATGGTGACCGGCAGGTCACCGAGATGATTGCGCAGCGCCATCTCCACGGTCTCGGCCTTGAGGACCCGACCACCCTCTCCCGCACCGTCGTTGAGCCACATCCGGATGAACTTCAGGTACTCACCGACGGTCCCGTACAGGCCGTGTCCACCGAAGTCCACCTCCGGCGGCGACGGTAGTTCGAGACCCATCGGGGTCAGTGATCCGTCGGCGTTACGCGCATGGATCTCCGCCAGATGCGACCGGAAGTCCTCGCGCAGAATGAAACTCATGTTTTCGATGCCGAGCGGAGCGAAGATGCGTTCGGCGAACACCTCACCGAGTCGCTTCCCGCGCAACCCCTCGACCACTTGACCAACCCAGTCGATGTTGGTTCCGTACTGCCACCGCTCGCCCGGATCGAAGAGCAGTGGCGTCATCAGCGCCGCCCGGCTGGCCGTGGTGACGCTGGGCTGCCCCTTCTCCTCGGCGAGCCTGTTGTAGATCTCGTCGAAGAAGTCGTAGCCGAATCCGCCTGTGTGCGTAAGCAATTGGCGAGTGGTCGGCACCGACTTCGGTGCCCGCAGGATCGGTTCACCGGCGTCGTCGAAGCCCTCGATCACCTGCAGGGTGCCGATGGCGGGCGCATATGTGCTCGCCGGCGCGTCGAGGTCGAGCAGGCCTTCTTCCACCAGCTGCAGCGCCGCGGTCGCGGTGATCGCCTTGGTGGTGGAGAAGATCGCGAACACGTCGTCGGTGGTCATCGGCGCCAACCCGCCCAGGCTGCGTTGGCCCGCAGCTCCGGAGTACACGGTGCGGTCACGGTCGGTCACCATCGCCACCACACCGGGCACGCGGGCGTCCCCGGTGACGGCTTCGGCCAGAATCCGATCGGCGGCACTGGTGAACGCGGAGACATCGAGTGAAGAGAATGTGCTGGTCATAGCTCTATCCTTCCACAGATATGATCTGTATCACACTGTCCGTCAGGACAGTGCGAAGCCCTTGTAGCCGGCCGCGGCGGCCTCGAGGGTGGCATCCCGGTAGGCACCGACGCCGCCGACGTAGGACAGGACCCGACGCGGCTTGCCGGGTACGTTCGACCCGACGTACCAGGAGTTGGTCTTGGAGATGAGGTTCGCGTCGGCGAGTTCGTCGTGGTGGGCGACCCAGGCTTCCTCGCCCTCGGCAGTCGGCTCGATGACCGTTCTGCCGGTGGCGCGCATCTGCCGGATGGCCTCGCTGATCCACTCGGTCTGCTGCTGCAGGCAGGTCGTCATGTTGCACAGCGCCGCCGACGGCGCCAACGGCACCGCGGTGGTCAGCATGTTCGGGTAGCCGTGCACCATCAGGCCCATCGTCGTGCGGATGTCACGACTCCAGTCGTCGGCCAGGCTGCGGCCGTCGCGACCACGGATGTCGATGCGGGTGAGCGCACCGGTACCGGCGTCGAATCCGGTCGCCATGATGATGACGTCGAGCTCGTGCACGGTGCCGTCGGCGAGCTCGATGCCGTTCTCCCGGATGCGGGTGATGGGGTTGTCGCGCACCGGAACCGCGGTCACGTTGTCGCGGTGGTAGACCTCGAGATAGTTGGTCTCCAGCGGCACCCGGTGCGTGCCGAAGCCGTAGTCGCTCGGGATCAGCAGGTCGCACAGTTCCGGGTCGACGAGGCGGGCGCGCATCTTCTCCCGGACGAACTCCGAGACCTCTTCGCTGACCTGCTCGTCGGAGAAGATCTCGGCGAACGAGGCAAGCCAGAGTTTCAGCGAACCGTTCTCGTAGTCGTCCTCGAGCCGCGCCCGACGCTGCTCGGGGGTGAGATCCTCCCAGGCGTCGGTGAAGTCGTATTCGAATCCGGTGAACGTGTGCGGCAGGGTGTCCTTCAGTTCACCGAATCGCGACTTGTACCAAGCAACCTCGTCGGGGCCGTAGGACGGATTCTTCATCGGCAATGCGTACTGCGGGGTGCGGATGAACACCTTCAGCTCGTCGACGTCGGCGGCAATCGACTGGATGACCTGGATTCCGGTCGCGCCGTTGCCGATCACACCGACGCGCTTGCCCGCGAAGTCGATGCCCTCCCTGGGCCAACGCGCGGTATGCACGAGCAGACCACCGAAGTCGGACTGTCCGGGGAACAGATCCTTCATCGGCGCCGAGAGCATCCCGCAGCAGGTGATCAGGAACTGCGCGTCGATGGTGTCGCCGTCGACGGTGGTCAGTGTCCACCGGTTGCGGTCCTCGTCGAAGACGGCGCTGGTGATCTCGGTCTCCAGCGAGATGTCGCGGCGCAGGTCGAGCGAGTCGGCGACGTAGTTGAGCCACCGTTCGATCTCCTCCTGCCCGGGGAAACGCTGGCTCCAGCTCCACCCGTTGTAGAGATCCTCGTCGAACAGATACTGGTAGATGTAGGCCTCCGAATCGAAGCGAGCGCCCGGATAGCGGTTCCAGTACCAGGTGCCACCGACGCCGGACGCCTTGTCGTAGGCCCGCACTTCGAGTCCCTGTTCACGCAGCATGTGCAGTTCGTACAGGCCGGCGACTCCCGCGCCGATCACGGCTGCATCGAGTGTGGTTGTTGCCATTCTTCCTCCTGGTTATGACATTCCTCACGTTCGCCAGCCAGTGTCGTGAGTGTCCGGGCAGTCTCGGGTGTCCCAAATTGGGACACCATTCCTGACCCGTTGGACGGTGTCGTCGCAGTTGAGGGCGTTGCATAATCGACCGTTGTGCGGCAGGTCACAATGGAGGGGGACCGACGAGAGGAGGACGCACGACGATGACCGATATCCGTGAGCGGCAGCTCCGCATCGCCGCCGCCCGGGCCGATTTTCTCGAGTACGGGCCCGCAGGTGCCGCGGGTGTCGACGACGTGGTCGCGGCATCCTGGGAGCGCAGCCACGATGCCGGCGTCGACGCCGATCGCTACACCGTGGCATTCTTCGAGGACATCGACTTCGATTCCCGATTGGCCCGCTGCGCGCAACCGGTGATCGAGCGCCTCGCCCGGGACATGTCCGACGTCCCGGTCACCATCGCCCTGACCGACGCCAAGGCACGCATCGTCGATCGGCGCGATTGCTCCACGGCCGTCGGCCGCGTGCTCGATCGCGTCGACTTCCAGCGCGGGTTCTGCTTCGACGAGAGTGGCGTCGGAACAAACGGCGTGGGAACGGTTTTCGAGGTCGGAGCACCCGTCACCGTGGTGGGCAACGAGCATTTCAACCAGTCTCTTGTGCAGTTCGCCTGTGCCGGTGCCCCGGTCTTCGACCCACTGACCGGCCGCGTCGCCGGAGTCCTCGACGCCAGTATGCTCGCCGACACGTGGAATCCCTTGGTGGACGCCCTGATTCGCTCGGCAGCCGCCGACATCGGCCGCAATTTACTGCTCGACCGCAGCCAGGCCAAACGAGCGTTGTTCGAGACCTATTTGCGCGCCGACTCCCGCCCGCGTCAAGCAGTAATGGCCGTCGGCAACGCGGCTCCCCAGCTCACCGGCGCCGACACCGTGATGGCCAACGAGAGTGCACGGGAGATGCTGTCGCCGGCCGATCAGGAACGCGTGGTGGAGTTCACGCGTTTCCTGATGTCCCGACACGATCCCGGCGCTCGTCGGATCACCCTCGATGACGGACGAAGCATTCGGTTGCGATCGACCGCCATCACCTACAACGGCGACACCGTGGGCATGGTGTTGCTGCTCGACGATGACCATGATGTTCCGTCGGGTTCGGTTCGGCTGCAAGCACTTCGGTCGCTGTCGACGCCGATCGCGCGGAGTGAACCGGCGAGCAGTCCGGCGTGGCAGGCCGCCCGCGCCGAGGCACTCGCCGCTCTCGAGTCGGGGACGGGCGTCCTGGTCATCGGCGAGCCGGGCTCGGGACGATTGAGCCTGATCGCCGAGACCTTTCACGAGGTCTACGGCGACGCGCCGGTGGTCGTCATCGACGCGCAACGCGTCGAACGCGGCGAACAGGTCACCGGGCCCGAGAACGCCGTCGACGAGTGCGCACTGCTGGTGATCCGGCATCTCGACAAGGTCTCGGCCCCCACCGTGGCCACGTTGACCGACCTGGTGGCTGCCGCGACAGATGCGGGGTACCTTCTCGCGGTCACCATCGAACCACCCACCGACGACCATCCGTCGGCGTCGTCACTTCCAGGCATCGGTCAGTCCGTCACCATCCCGCCGCTGCGGCTGCGGGGTATCGACCTCCACACGATCGTGGTGCGCGTCGTCAAAGCCCTGGCGCCCCAACGTAACAGCCGGATCAGCCCGAAGGCCATGCGCATCCTCGCCGCCTATTCGTGGCCCGGCAACATCCCGCAACTCCGTGAGGCCCTCGCCGAGGCGCTGCGCAGGCGACCGGTCGGTGAGATCCAGCCCGACGACCTGCCCGGGTACTGCCGGGCGAACACCACTCGCGCGCTGACGACCCTTGAGGCCACCGAACGCGACGCGATCATCGCCGCACTCACCGAATGCGACGGCAACCGGGTCCGCGCGGCCGCGTCATTGGGACTCTCGCGCAGCTCGCTGTACCGAAAGATCCACGCGTACGGCATCTCCGGGGTGTAAGACCGGGCACTGCTCCAATGCCCTGAACGACACAGTGCCCGGTGCTTCAAGGCTTCGAGGAGTTCTGTGGGAAGGCCGCGACGTGCTGGAAATCGTCGAACCACTCCTCGATGCCGTACTCGACCTGCTTTCGCGCCTGCTCCTCGGTTTCCGCGATGTGGAAAGGTCCGGCCAATCGCCACTGCGAACGATCGACGGTCGTGCCGTGAGCCGCGGCGCGTTCCTCCATCACCTTCCAGTGGTGGCCGAGCGCGTCGAACCCACGCGCGGGCGATCTCGCACCTGCAACTGCGTCGATTACCCTCCACCGCAGTCGAATACCCGGAGCGGTTCCTGTATCGGCGTCAATTGCGCAGCGCAGCGGTCCTGCATCTCGGGTTGGCCGACCACTGCCACGGACTGGTCGGCATCTTCGACTCCGAGGGCAAGGACCTGCCCGCCACCGAGATCCGCGCCCTCGGACTGCTCGCAGGCCAACTGTCCACTCTTGCGAAGACCCTGCCCGGGGGACTCGCCCCGGGTGGCGCGACCGACTCACGCCACGTCAGCAGGAGATTGCGGAACTGGTCGGCGACGGTTGGACCAACGACGAGATCGCCGGATCGCTGAGCCTCGAACCCGACACGGTCAAGAAGTACGTGAGCCGGGTGTTCGCGCTCACCCACGTCGGCCAACCGCGCCGAGTTCGTCACACTCGTCTGGACCGAGCGCGATACGAATACAGATTCCACGTGAGCGGACATCGGACCCCGAAAATCGGGGCTGTTCGGCCAATTCTGTGGAATCTGTATTCGTACTCGGGCGGATGTGCCGGGCTCAGGCGTAGATGGACTTGTACACCAGGTAGGCCTCCATCGACTGCGGCCCGAGTTCGCGTCCGATACCGCTGTCCTTGACGCCGCCGAACGGTGCGCCCGGATCGGGCATGTACCGGTTGATACCGATCGTTCCGGTGCGCACCCGACGCGCCACGTCCTTGCCGCGGTCGGGATCGGAGGTCCACACCGAACCGCCGAGTCCGTAGTCGGAGTCGTTGGCGAGACGGATCGCGTCGTCGGTGTCGGAGTAGCGGATCACCGAGAGGACCGGCCCGAAGATCTCCTCCTGGGCGATGGTCGAGTGGTTGTCGACGTCGGCGAACAGCGTCGGTTGCACGAACCAGCCTCGGTCACGCTCGCTGCGACCACCGCCGACCACGACGCGCGCTCCGTCACCCTTGCCCTTCTCGATATAGCCCTCCACCCGATCGCGATGAGCACGGCTGGCCATCGGACCGATCATTGTCGACTCGTCGAGCGCATCACCAACCGGCAGACTGCTCATAAATGCCGCCAAGGTGTCGACGACCTCGTCATACCGGTTGTCGGGGGCCAGGATTCGAGTTCCGAGGTAACAGGTCTGGCCATTGTTGACCAACAGGCTCTCGAAGAGTCGCTCGCCCATCACCGACAGGTCGAGATTGGCGTCGTCGAGGACGATTGCGGCCGACTTTCCGCCGAGTTCCAGGGTCACCGGTCGCAGCAGTTGCCCACAGGTGGCCGCGATCTGCCGGCCGGCCGCGGTCGACCCGGTGAACGCCACCTTGTCGACGTCGCGGTGCGAGACCAGGTAGGCACCGGTGTCCCGGCCACCGGGTACCACGTTGACGACGCCGTCGGGGATGTCGCTCTCGGCGACCGCCTCGGCGAACAAGAAGGCGTCGAGCACCGTTTCCGGCGACGGCTTGAGCACGATCGCACAGCCGGCGGCCAGCGCCGGACCGTATTTGAACGCCGCGAGTGCCTGCGGATAGTTCCACGGCACGATTGCCCCGACCACCCCGACCGGTTCCCGGCGCACCAGCGTTGTCCCGCCGAAGAGGTGATCCTGCTCGACCTCGAAGGAGAACCCACGTGCCAGCCCGGCGTAGTACCGCAGCAGGGTCAGCGGGATTCCGGTCTCGAGCTGACTCGAGATGGCGATCGGCATCCCGTTCTGCGCCGACACTCGGCGGGCCATCTCCTCGCCTTTGGTCTCGAGGATGTCGGCGAGCTGTTCCATCGCATCGGCACGGCGCGACGGTTCCCAACGCGCCCAGCCCTGCGGATCGTCGAACGCCTCCCGCGCTGCGGCGACCGCGGCGTCCACATCGGCCTCGACCGCAGCCGGCACCACCCCGATCCGTTCCTCGGTGCTCGACGACACGACCTCGATCTGTTCACCCGATGCTGGGGCTACCCACTGTCCGCCGATGAAGAGTTTGTCGTAGCTGATCATTCACGCCTCCTGAGATGTCCACGTCATCACTTCTGTGTGTCACGGGTCACAACCCAGTGTGCCGCAGCCGCCCGGTCGTGACACCCGCTTCTGCAGCAGATCGGCATGGGCTTTCACTGAGTGGAAGTGCGGTCTGGTGGTTGTGATGGCGCTCTCCCTACCGTGTGCTCAACCAGAGGAGTCACATGTCCACTTTCACCAGCAGCACCCGTACGCAGGTCGCGATCGTCGGCGGCGGTCCGGCCGGCCTGATGCTCTCGCATCTGCTGCATCGAGCCGGAATCGCGAGCATCGTCCTCGACACCCGCACCTACGAGCAGATCGAGACCACCCACCGCGCCGGAATCCTGGAGCGAGACAGCGTCCGGCTACTCGTCGAATCCGGGGTCAGCGATCGCGTCCTCACCGACGGCCACGAACACCAGGGCATCGACCTGCGCTTCGACGGCATCAGCCATCGCATCGACTTCCAGGAACTCGTCGGCGCCTCATGCTGGCTCTACCCGCAGACCGACGTGTTCATCGATCTACACGCCGCACGGGTTCGTGACGACGGCGACCTCCGTTACGGCATCGCCGACACTCTGGTCACCGACCACCGCGAGACGCCTCGCGTGGTCTACTCCGATACCGATGGGCGCCACGAGATCCGGGCCGACCTCGTCGTCGGCGCCGATGGCTCGCGCAGCATCTGCCGCGACCTCGTCGCCGACCCGCAGCGACTATTCCGCGAGTACCCGTTCGCCTGGTTCGGTATCCTCACCGAGGCTCCGCGTAGCGCACCCGAATTGATCTACACCCGTTCCCCGTTCGGCTTCGCACTGATCAGTCAACGCACGGAGTCGGTGCAACGCATGTACTTCCAGTGCGACCCGGCCGAGAACCCCGACGAATGGTCCGACGACCGGATCTGGGCCGAGTTGCAGCGCCGACTGGCAGGACCGGACGGTTTCTCGTTGCAGGAAGGCCCGATCATCGACAAGGGCGTGCTGCCGTTCCGCAGCTTCGTGCAGACCCCGATGCGCGACGGAAAGCTACTCCTCGCCGGCGACGCGGCACATACGGTCCCGCCGACCGGCGCCAAGGGGCTCAACCTCGCCCTCGCCGACGTCCAGGTGTTGGCCGAGACCATCGAACGAACCCTGCTCGCGGACGACGAGACGGCACTGGACTCCTACACCGAGCGTGCGCTCGCCCGCGTCTGGAAGGCTCAGCACTTCTCGTACTGGATGACGACGATGCTGCACAAGGCTTCCGACGCATCGGACTTCGACGAGCGCCGACAACTCGGCGAACTCGAAACACTGACCGCCTCCGAGTCCGGATCGGCCTATCTCGCCGAGGGATACACCGGCTGGCCCTCTGCTTGATCCGCTGGGCCCCGATGGTCGAACCGCCCGGCCCCTTTCCAATGGTCGAGGTACCCTGCTCCTCCCCGTTGGCCTACGCCCCACTCCTCCCCGATAGCCGAGAAGCCCAGCGAGCCGGAGCGTCTCGAGACCACCGCGCGCTAACGCTGGAGGTTCTCAACCAGCAGCGGTTCACCAGTTCTCAAGGCTCCGCTACTAGGGCTCCGCCACACCTCGACCACCGGGTGGAGGACCGCCTACCCGGGTGGGCGCCCCGAGTGAGCGCCCGATCCCTTGTGCGGCAACCTGTAACGCGGCAACGATCCGGGGCAGTCGGCCGCTGATCGACGGCACCACCATGCCGAGGGCAGCGACCACGCCGTCGGGACCGCGCACGGGGACGGCCACCGAGCAGGCGCCAAGCGTCATCTCCTCGACGGTTGTCGCGTAGCCCTCGTCATGAACGCGGCGCAGCTGCTCGTCGAGAAGCTTCGGATTCACGATGGTGTGCGGGGTGATCCGCGTGAGCGAGGCCATCACTTCCTCGCGAATATCGTTGGGGGCGTGCGCGAGCAACACCTTCCCGACGCCGGTGGCGGTCAACGGGAGTCGCCCGCCAACCCGGCTGACGACCGGCACCGATTCCTTTCCGGAGATGCGGTCGAGATACAGAGCGACGGTGCCCTCCCGAATGGCCAGGTGCACGGTCGCCGTGGTCGCGGCGTAGAGGTCGTGAAGAAAGGGCTTGGCAACCTCCCGAATCCCGGACTGGATGGGTGCGAGAAGTCCGAGATCCCACAGACGACTGCCGATCACGTACCGGCCGTCGGGTCGGCGCACCAGCGCACCCCACCGTTCGAGCTCACCGGCGAGACGATGCGCCGTCGGCAACGGAAGGCCTGCACGAGCGGCCATGTCGGACAACGAGAGCACTCGATGAGTGGAGTCGAACGTACCCAGCAACGCGAGCGTGCGCGCCGCCACCGACGCACCCGGCGTCGAGGTGTTACCGGCCATCGGTACTCACGGCAGCAGACCGGAGCGCCGCGCGATCACCACTGCCTCCAATCGGCTTGTGGCACCGAGCTTTCGCATAGCGTCCTTCACATAGCCCTTGGCGGTCTGGACGCCGATGCCCAGTGAGTCGGCGATTCGTGCGTTGGGATAGCCGAGCGCGGCCAGCGCCAGCACGTCCTGCTCGCGACGGGTCAACGCCGCCGACTCGTGGTCAGGTGTGGCGTCGAGGAGCCCGTCGGTGATGCGGCCGATCGCGGCGGCGACCTCGGCATCGTCGACCGAGCGCGCGAGGTCACGCAGTTGCGCATATGCCTCGGTCAACCGAACGCGCAGCGCGTCGGCCTCGGGTTGGACCGCCGCGGTCTCGACGGATGTCCGGGCGGCGACGATCTGCTGTTCGAGCGTGCGAGCCTCCACGGCGAGGGCGTCGAGCGCCCGGCCGCCGAGCGGATCGTCGGTGCGCAACGCGCCGTAGATCACCGCCACCGGTGACCGGTCGACGATCACAGGTGCCGCGGCCATGGCCCGCAGGCCCTCCGTCGCAATGACCGCGTTGTAGCGGTGAGTGATCCGCGGCGTCTTCAGGTAGTCGTCGACGACCATCGGCCGGTTTGTGGCCACCACCTTGCCGCCGAGTCCGTGCCCGATGTCGACGGCAACGCCGTTGAGAGCGCCGACCGTGTGGCCGACGAAGTGGCTCAGACGCAGTCCGTGTCCGCTCTGCACGACGCCACCGAAGGCAAGTGAGACACCACTGGCCCGACGCAATCGGCGCAGGGCGTCGGTGACCGGCGCCGCCAGAGATTCGGGCATCGCGGTCACCTCCTCCGGCCGTGTGCGACCCCTCTTCGGGGGGTGGCATGCATCGTCGGTCGCGGCCGACAATGCATGCGACTGTGATTCAGCTTACTCATGAGGCCCAGGTGAGACCATGACCCAGACCGCTCCCGCGCATCCCTCCGTCGAGGCCGAGGTGGCCGCGTTGCTGACCGAGTTCGGCGCGGACGACGCGAATGCCGCAACCCTGCTCGTCGACCGGCACGACCCGGATGCTGTCGCCTTCGTGACGGTCGACACCAGCGGCCACGACCTCGTCACCACCCCCATCACCTACGGCGACCTGGCCGCGCAGTCGCGAAAGTTCGCGACCGCCCTGGCCGGGCTCGGCGTCGAGCGCGGTTCACGGGTCGGTGTATTGATGGGCAAGCGCGTCGAGCTGGTGGTCACGTTGCTGGCACTCGCCCGCCTCGGCGCCGTCTACATCCCGCTGTTCACCGCGTTTGCGACACCGGCGATCGAGATGCGGCTACGTGGAGGCGACGCCGACGTCTTGGTGACCGAGGCAGGTCAGGTCGACAAACTCAACGGAATCGAGGGGCTGACCACGGTGGTCGCCGGTGCCGGAAGTCCGGCCGAGAACGGGTCGGACACCCACGATTTCGACACCCTGCTCACGGCGAGTGCGCCGTGGGAGGATTCGGTGGCCGTCGGAGGTGACGGGCACCTGATCCTGCTATTCACCAGCGGAACCACCGGGGCACCCAAGGGGGTTCCGGTTCCGGTGCGCGCACTGGCGGCGTTCGTCACGTACATGCGTTTCGGCCTCGACGTGACCGACGACGACGTGTTCTGGAATGCCGCCGACCCGGGCTGGGCCTACGGTCTGTATTACGGCGTCCTCGGTCCACTGGCCACCGGACGCCCGAACATCTTGCTGCAGGCCGGTTTCACGCCGGAGCTGACCGCTCACATTCTCGGCGAGCTTGGCGTCACCAACTTCGCCGCCGCCCCGACGGTGTATCGCGCGCTGAGCAAAAGCGGTGCGATCGAGGGCTTTTCGCTTCGGCATGCGTCGTCGGCGGGCGAGCCGTTGACGCCGGACGTGATCGATTGGGCAACAGTCGCATTGGGCACCGAGGTGCGCGATCACTACGGCCAGACCGAACACGGCATGTTCATCAACAACCATTGGGCCCCGGAAGTGCGCAGACCGCTGATCCCCGGATCGATGGGCCACCAGATGCCCGGTTTCGCCACCGGGATTGTCGACGGACAGATCGCGATCGACGTATCGGCCAGTCCGGCACTGTGGTTCACCGGCTATCTCGACGACGCAGAGAAGACCGCGGCCAGATTCACCGAGGACGGGCGCTGGTATCTGACCGGCGACACGGGCCGGGTAGACGAGAACGGCAGCTACTTCTTCAGCGCTCGGGATGATGACGTGATCATCATGGCTGGGTACCGGATCGGACCATTCGACGTCGAGAGCGTGCTGATCACCCATCCGTCGGTGATCGACGTCGCCGTCGTCGGGCGGCCGGACGAGCTGCGTGGTGAAGTCCTCGAGGCCTTCGTCGTGCTCGCCGACGGTGTGGTTGGCGACGGTGCGCTGGAGGCCGAGCTGCAGCAGCTGGTCAAGACGGGTTTCGCCGCGCATGCCTATCCGCGCAGTGTGCATTTCGTCGACGCGCTGCCCAAGACACCGAGCGGCAAGATCCAGCGGTTCGTCCTGCGGCAGAGGTAGTACCGGCCGCCGGGATCACAGGTCGCTGTCGTCACCGGCCGCCGCGCACCAGGCGCCGCACTGACTCGGGGATCTTCGTGCCCGTCGTGGGAATCGGGTCGTCGTAGACGGTGCGGACCGGCACGACTCCGGTCCAGTTGTCGGTATCGACACCGGGACCTCCGCTGCGGGCCTTGGCAATCCACTGACCGTCGACGATCGGCATCCGCAGGGCGATCGTCGCGGCACGCTCCTTGCCGGTGATCGGCGGCGTCTCGCCGACGCGGCCCGGTATCAGCTTGTCCGACAAGGCTTCCAATGCTGCCAGGTCGTCGTCGGCGCGTTCGGGGATTCCGCGCACCACCGCGGACCGATAGTTCGCGGAATGGTCGAAGAGACTGTCGGCCACCACGATGGCGTCGAGGACGAACACGGTGAACGTCGACGGCGCACCCTCGGCCACATGACGCAATGCGCCTGCGGCGATCGATCCGTGCATGAGGATGTCGTCGCCGTCGCGGGCGAAGAGCAACGGCACCGACCACGGCCACCCGCCGACGACGGTCGAGAGGGTTCCGACGAGGACCGAGTCGAGGACGTCGTCGAGCAACACGCGGTCGCCACCGCGAGTCGGCTTGCGGAGCAGAGTCGACAGTTCGGCGGGTTCATCGAAGTACGAGGAGGGCTCGGGCATGAGGGCATGGTGCGCGTCGCGTGGCTTCCCGGCAACAGATTTCCCTTCCCGAGTGAATGCGGACTGGATCTGTCCGCATTGGTTCGTAGTTTCGGTGGTGACCGCGAACCACTCCGAAAGGCACCATCATGGCCGGCACCTACACCTCGGTCACCCTCACCGTCGACGTCACCGGCGAAAAAGCCGACGTCTTGACCCTGTTGGAGGATCAGCGCGCAATGTTCCTGGTAACCTTGCGCGACCTCGACGACGAGCAGGCCCGCCGTCGAAGCACCGTGAGCGAGCTGACCCTCGGCGGTCTCCTCAAGCACCTGACGATGGTGCAGCGCGAGCACACCCAGACCATCCTCGACCGCGACCCGAACGCCGAGATCCACATGGAGAACCTTGAGCACGGGTACGAACTCACCGAAGGCGAGACGCTCGAGGAGTGGCTCGCCGCCTACCGGGATGCCGCACTCGCCTACGACGCGGTGATCGCCGAGGTCGGTTCGCTCGACGAATTGATCCCCCAGGCGACCGCGCCGTGGCAACCCGAGCGGGAGTGGTGGACGGTACGCAAGATGGCTCTCCACATGTTGCGCGAGACCGCCCATCACAGTGGTCACGCCGACATCATCCGCGAGGCTCTCGACGGCCGGACGACGATGGCCGCGCTTTTCGATTTCGGCGACCACGCCTGAGGGCGAGTCGGAAGCAGTCCGTGTTCATCGCGGCGAATCGGATGTCTGTTACGTCGGTGTAGTCCGATCGGGTGGATTTCCCGATCACCCGACCTAATCCGCCCGTACGCGGTTGCCCCTGCTCAGAACCGCTCACGATACTTGTGGCTCGGGGAACACACCACCACCGATCCGTGCGGCGAACCTCGCCGGACACGGGCGTTCGTAGGAGACCGAGCAGATGTCGTACTACCCACCGGGGCCACCCACGTATCCGTCGATACCGTTCGGTGCCGTGCCACCCGAACCGCAACCGCGTAATCGCCGCAATCTCACGTTGATCCTCGCAGCGATAGTCGCGGTGCTCGCGCTCGTGTTCGCCTCGGTCGTGGTGATCGTGCTGAAGAACAAGAAGGGCGAGTTCCACATCCCCTTCCTGTCGCTGACCTCCGCGGACGCACCGGGTGATGCACCGTTCATGGCGCAGCCGAACCTGACCAACAAGCCACTCGACAACGGCCTGCGCCTGAGCGCGCAGACCGGCGCGCCGAATCAGGGCACGCGTCTGGTCAGCGGCACCACGCCGGGCCTCTACATCGGCGGATCCACCGGCTGCGATCCGGCCGGCCTGGGGAACTTCCTCGCGCAGCATCCCTCCCAGGCAGCAGCGTGGGCGAGCGTCTACGGGATCAGCACGCAGGCCATCCCCTACTACCTCGACACCCTGACGCCGGTGGTCCTCTCGGCCGACACCTGGGTGACCAACTACAGTTACACCGGCGGATCGGCGGTGCCATTCCAGGATGTGCTGCAGGCCGGCACCTCGGTTCTCGTCGACAGCGCCGGCGTTCCCCGGGTCCGCTGCCAGTGCGGTAATCCGCTCGGGCCGGCCGCCTCGGCCCCTATCGGCGGATACCGGATCCGCGGTACCCGTTGGCAGGGTTATCAAGTCAACTACATCACCCGCGTCGCCTACAACACGCAGAACGTCACCGTCGTCAACAACACGACGACCGTGATCAATCAGGCTCCGGCCCAGGCAAATACACCGGCCGGCGGTGCTGCCGCGCTGTTGACGCTGCTCAACCCCGATACCCGTGCGCTCTTCGATCGCACGGTCGGCGGATTGCTGGATCTGTCGGGTCAGCCGCCGCTGACCGAAGCATTGCCGACGCCGGCATCACTGAACGTGCCGCTGGCCGCGCGCAGCGACGAGGCCGCGACACAGAACGGGCTCGCCCGGGCAGGCGAGACGGCTGCCGCGCCGGAGGTCACGCAGATGGCCGAATCCAACGGCAACACACCGCCGACCGAGGGCCAGACCACCGAAGCGGCGTCGGGAACCGACGCCTCGGCGGCAGGCCAGACCTCGAGCGAGGAAACATCGACGGCCCCCAGCACCACGACGTCGTCCGACACCAGTTCGAGCGCGAGCAGTTCATCGTCATCGGCGGCACCCTCGCCCACCGTCTTCAGCGGTAGCGGTGATTCCATCGGCAGCTTCAGCTTCACCGAGAACAATCAGTCGGTGACGTGTCAGGCACCGTCGCAGGAGACCACCGGCTCGGTTTCGCTCACCTGTAGCGACGGATTGTCGCGGACGGTGGACCAGAGTTCGCTGTCGCAATCGTCGGTCACCTCGGCCACCGACTCGGCCGGAATCTGGCGATTGTCCTTGGGTAGCACTTCGGTGCCGATCACCTCCGCCACGTGGCAGACGCTGATCGCAACCACCACCGAAACGACGACCACCCAGACCCCGACGGCCACGGAGACCACCGAGGTTCCGACGACGACCGAGGAAACCACCACAGAGACAACGGAAGAAACCACCGAGACACCGACGACAACCCCGGCGGGCTGACCCCCCCTGCGCCTCGACCATCGCGATGCGGGACTCCACCCGATGATGGTCGAGGTGCACGGCGGCCCCCACTTTGGTCTCTCGGGACGACGCGCGTCGGCGATCACTCCGGGCCACCGGCCAATGCTGCGCCAGTACGACGCTGACCTCGCCGCGCGTCCGCAGGTCGGCGACGGACACCCCGGTCGATCGGCTCACTCGTTTGCGCATCGTCGACGATGAACCACTGGCGCTCGAAACCGCGCACCTCCCTGGCGAATTCGATGATTTCGCCCACGACGTCGCCCCGAACAGCTCGCTCTGTGCGACACTGCGGACTCGCCGGAACGTCATCTGCGACAGATGAGAACTGCGTTTACACGCACTCGCCAGTCCCCGGTCAGGTGGCTCACACACGGGTCGCCACCGGCGACCTCATCGCTCCAGATCGAGAGACCTTCACGCCACGCGGGCGAGACCTGCGTCGTCGAGGACCCGCTCCTACTGCCGAGGCGACCGCGTGCGGTTTACTCGCACGCGGTCGCCTCGGACGGTGATACGGGTGATGAACGCGATCAGGCGCTTGCCGACTCCAATTGCGCATCGGCGCCGGACTGCGCCGGCAACGCCCGCGTGAATTCGAGGTTCGGGTCGGCGACGTCGGAATCGAAGGACTTGCGGTCCCGGTAGTAGCTCATCGACATCGTCCACGGTTCTGCCAGGCCCTGTTTCGGCAGATTGTCGAGCGACCGCTGCACGTAACCGGCGCCGAAGTCGAGCAGCGGGCGGGTCTGGATGCCGGGATCGGCGATCGGGCGCACCGCGGGATACCCACGGGCATCCATGTAAGCGAGCAGCCGGCAGAAGTGCTCGCACAGCAGGCCCACCTTGAGGGTCCACGACGAGTTGGTGTAGCCGATGGCGAGCGCGAAATTCGGTACCCCACTGAGCATGAAGCCGCGGTAGGCGACGGTGTCGGGCATCGAGACAGGCTCGCCGTCGATGCTCAGCGCGATGCCGCCGAACAGCTGCAGATTCAATCCGGTGGCGGTCACGATGATGTCGGCCTCGAGTTCTTCACCGCTCTCGAGCACGATGCCGTTCTCGGTGAAGGTTGCGATACGGTCGGTGACCACCGACGCCTTGCCCTGCCGAATGGTGCGGAAAAGGTCGCCGTCGGGCACCGCGCACAACCGCTGATCCCATGGGTTGTACGGCGGATTGAAGTGCTTGTCGACGTCGAAGCCCTCGGGCAGCAGCTTCTTGTTGATCGCACGGATCACCTTGCGCGATGCCTTGGGGAAACGCTGGCAGGCTTCGTAGAGAACACGTTGTTGCGCAATGTTCTTCGCGCGTGCGAGCGCGTAGCCACGCTTGTCACCGAGGATGACGCGGCCGATGTTGGCGATCGGATCATGCTTGGGCAGCGGGACGATGTAGGTCGGCGTGCGCTGCAGCATCGTGATGTGACCTGCGGTCTTGGCCATCGCGGGCAGCAAAGTCACCGCGGTGGCGCCGGAGCCGATCACCACGACCTTCTTGCCCGAGTAGTCGAGGTCGGCGGGCCAGTGCTGCGGGTGGATGATCTGCCCACGGAAGCGCTCGCGCCCCTCGAACCGCGGGGTGAAGCCCTCGTCGTAGTTGTAGTAGCCGGCACCGGAGAACAGCCAGTTGGCCTTCATCTGGAAGCGCTCTCCGGTGTCGGTGCGCTCGATGTCGACCGTCCACACGCATTCCTGCGACGACCACTGCGCCGCATGCACCTTGTGTTGGTAGCGGATCTTGTCGCCGAGGTTGTCTTCGTCGATGGCGTCGTAGAGGTAGTCGAGGATGCGCCCGGCGTCGGCGATGGACTGCTTGTCGGTCCACGGCTTGAACTCGAAACCGAAGGTGTGTAGATCGGAGTCCGAGCGTATGCCCGGGTACTTGAACAGACTCCACGTGCCGCCGGCGACATCGCGACCCTCGAGGATCGCGAAGGACTTCTGGGGCACCATCGTCGTCAGATAGTGGGCGGTACCGATGCCGGAGATCCCGGCACCGACGATGAGCACGTCGACGGTCTCGACGGGGGTGGTGGTCTGGGGCACGGTCTCTCCTTTGGGCTGGGCCTCGCCGGTGTCGGGGCGTGGCGGTGACGCTCACTCCAATATGACACTCAGCATTGTCACAATCCAGACTGCCTGCGTTCGGCCGATCAAGCCAGTAGCATTATGCCCATGATAAGCCCATACCGCGGTGCATGATGTGCAAATGGACGTTGAGTGGCCGCAGGTGTCGGCACGGACGAAGGAACTGATCCGTACCGGTGCGCAGCTCATCCTCGATCCGCCTGAGCCGTGGTTAGAACAACTCCACGAGGCATCGCTGTCCGGGGCCCGGATGCGTGCGGTCGCCGAGGACCCGGTACTGGCGGCGGGCACCCGCCGCACGAACTGGGCCAACACCTCACGCTGGGCGCTGCACAACATCGACTCACCCGGGGAGCGGGTACCCGCGCAACTGACACCCGAAATCATGCTCGCCACCCACGACCTGGTGCGCCGCGGGCTCGACGAAGCCTCGCTCGACGCGTTCCGGACCGCGCAGAGCGTCGCGTGGCGCCTGTGGATGGAGATCTGCTTCGATCTCACCACCGACCCAACCGAACTCCGTGAACTCCTCGACGTGACCTCCTTGTCGATCTCGACATTCATCGACGACACGGTCACCGCGATGAGCGAGCAGATGCGCGCCGAACGCGAAGAACTCACGCGAGGCACACATGCTCGTCGCCGTGAGGCCGTGACCCTGGTCCTCGAAGGCGCGCCGATCCCGTCGGCGCGCGCCGAGGCGCAACTGGGCTATCGTCTCGCCGGGCCACACATCTCCGTCGTGCTGTGGAGCGCGAAGCCCGACGCCGCACCGGACCTCGAGGCCGCAGCCGACATCCTCGCCCGATCCGCGGAGGCGACCACGCGGCTGACGGTCACCGCCAGCGCCACCTCCTGGTGGCTGTGGCTCCCGGCCGATGGGCTCGGCGCACCCGACCTCTCGCCGCTGCCCGACGTCCGCGTCTCCATCGGCCGACCCGGCACCGACGTCGACGGATTCCGATCCAGCCACTTCCAGGCGATGACCACCCAACGGCGCCATGCGCGGCTGGGCGCGACACGGCAGGTTGTTCACTATGACGACATCCGCCTGGTGTCGCTGTTGACCTCCGACACCTCTGCGGGCGACGACTTCGTCACCGATACCCTCGGCGACCTCGCCGACGCCGACGCCGATCTCAAAGATACGCTCCGTACCTGGATCAGACTGCAGTGCAACACCTCTCGCACCGCCGAAGTGCTCTATACCCACCGCAACACCGTGATCCGCCGTCTCGACCGCGCCGATGACCTGCTCCCCAGGCCGCTTGCCGACACCGTCGTCGATGTGGCCGCAGCCCTCGAGGTCCTGCGCTGGCGGGAGTGAGGGCGTCGGTGCGTTTCGGCGTCGGCGTGCGGTGGTCTCGAGACCCCTTTCCCCGCAGCTGGTTTCGGCTCATCACTCCGAACCACCACACACCACAACCACCCGCCAACAACCACACCCGTGCTACAAACAGACCCATGACCCGTCTCCGGTGGGCGTCCACCGCCGCGCTCGCGGTGAGCGCCACCCTGCTCACCGCATGCACCGGACCCTCCACCCCGCAGCCGACCTCGCCGTCGTCGACCTCCCACGAGTCATCGGCAGCAATCCGCCCGGTGTCCTCCTCGGCGCCGATTCCGCCGGCGTCGGCAGCTGCCCGACAGGTGGGATTCGTCGATGTGCGGTCGGTGGTGCCGTCGGCGATCGTCGATCTGCGTTACGCGACGTCGCACAACTTCGTCGGAGTGCAGCTCTACCCGACGGGCGCAAGGTGTCTCGTCCACGAGTCCCTGGCCGACGGACTGCGCACCTCGGCGGCGGCGCTGCGCACATCGGGTGACACCCTGGTGCTCTGGGATTGTTACCGGCCGCACTCGGTGCAGCAGACCATGTTCGAGAAGGTACCCGACCCGGCGTGGGTGGCCGCGCCGGGGCCGTACTCGCGCAGTCACGAGTCGGGTCGGTCGGTGGACGTGACACTGGCGACACACCAACCCGGGTGCCCGGTCGATCGGCGTCTCGCCGACCTGTGCCTTCTCGACATGGGTACCGACTTCGACTCGTTCACCCCGCAGGCCACGGCCTTCGCGACGGCGGGCGTTTCGGTTGCCGCGCAACGCAACCGCGCGCGTCTACGTGAGGCGATGTCGGCGGGCGGGCTGTCGGTCTATTCCGGTGAGTGGTGGCACTTCGACGGTGCCGGTGCCGGCGTCGCGCGGCCGATCATCGACGTCCCGGTGACGTGAGGCACCGGCCCAGAACACCATTCAGCTCCGGCGCAACACCGAGGTGATGACCAGGGTCCGCCCCTGGGATTGGGAGTAGTAGCTCGACCGGTAGGCCACCGTTCCATCGGCAGAGGGCGTCACCTCGATCTGCGAGGTGACGCAGGTGCCCTGGGTGATCTGCTCGGTCAGGGTGACCGTCGATCCCTGCCGCGAGTTCTCCGCCCACGTACCCGCGCACCCGAGTTGCGGGTATTGGACGGTCGCGGTGAGCGGTGCGGTATCGGATATCTGCGCGACAACGTCGAATCCGGTCTGATCCCCGGTCACACTGCCACGCCAGTTCCCGGCGAGCGAGGCTGCCACGGGCAGGGTCGTTTGTCCGGTGGTCGGCGATCCGGTGGTCGGTGCAGCGGTGGGCGCCGACGCCGCGGCCGGTGACGACCCTGTCGAGGTCTCGGTGCCCCGCGTCGCGACCAGCACGACCACGACGGTGGCGCCCATGAGCACCAGTGCGAGTCCGGCTAGGAGCCATGGCAGCACGCCATGACGCCTGCGGACGGGAGAAGCCGGAACAGGCGAGATCGGCATCGGCACAGACGGCACGCCCGTCGGCGGCGGCGTGGTCGATCCACCCATCGGCCGCGGACCGCGTGGTGGTGGCGGGGGTGGTGGACGCATGGCGTCACCGTGGCCAGGTGGCTGGTGCGGGCCGAGGATCGTGGCCGGAACCGGTGGGCGCTGATCACCGACGATCGTCGTCGGGCCCCCCGTGGCCACCGCGTGCGCCACTGCCGCCGCGAAGGCGCCTGCGCTGCCGTGACGCTCGTCAGGGCGCTTGGCCAGCGCTTGTGCGATCACGTCGTCGATCGCCTCGGGAAGATCAGGGCGCAGCGCCGTGCATCGCGGTACGGGCGCGTGGGTGTGTGCGCTGATCAATCCGGCCGCGTCGGTCCGGTCGAACACGGCCCTGCCGGTGAGGAGTTCGTAGAGCGTGCAGCCCAGCGCGTACTCGTCGACTGCGGGGGTGAGCGCGGTGTCGGTGAACATCTCCGGAGCGGCATAGGCGAGCGTGGCGATCACATTGCCGGTCGCGGTGAGCCCGGTGGACTCCGACATCAGCCGGGCGATCCCGAAATCGGCGATCAATGCGCGTCGCGCCACGGCGGGTCGGTTCCAGGCGGGGGTGACGAGGATGTTGGCCGGTTTGACGTCGCGATGCAGCGTGCCCTGCGCGTGCGCGTGGTCGAGACCTGCGGCCACCTGGGTGATGAGGTCGACGATCGGGGCGGCGCGCAGCGGTTCGGTCGCCTCGCGCAGGATCGCCGCCGCGTCGGTGCCCTCGACGTACTGCATCGCCATCCACATGGTGTCACCGTCGATCCCGGCGTCCTGTACGGCAACGATGTTCGGGTGATCGAGGCGGGCCGCGAGATCAACCTCACGGCGAAAGCGTTCGCGGAACTCCGGATTGGCTCCCAGGCTCGACGACAATACCTTGAGGGCTTGCCGGCGCGGCAGTCGCGGATGCGCGACGAGATAGACGGTGCCCATCCCGCCGGAGCCCAGGTGGCCGATGATCGTGTACCCGCCGACCACATCGTTCTCACGCAGCGGCGCGCCGGCATCGTCCACGATCATCTCCTCATTGCTGGGTGCCCGTTCACCATGACAACCACACCCGGCCCATTCCAGCAGACTCCGGACAATTCGGCCACGAGACGGACACCCGCGGCAATCAGATGTTCATCTCGCAACTCTCGTTAAATCCTGGACGACTCCCCGAAGGGGCGGTACCCTGGGCGCGCTGTCACACACGAGACGACGAAGGGAGGTGGCACAGATGATCTCGCAGATCGCATGGCGAGACGACAACGAATTCGGTTGTCGGCGTGGACTGTCGGACGACGGTCGCACGACAACCCCGATATATCGATTCCACACCTGCGCCACCGACCCCGGAAACCTCTGCGGCTGATCCGGAAACGGTGACGCTCCCAGCAGAGTTCGTCATCGTCTTTCAGGAGTAGCCATGACCATTTTCGTAACCAACGCCGGTTTGCAGATACTCGCGCGCGTCACCTGGCGCCGGGCCGCGGTGTTGTTGACCACCGGCGTCGCGCGCAACGTCGAGGGCACCCCCCTGGTGCGCACCGTGCATTCGCCGAGCATCAGCCTGCCGATTCATCAGGTGGTCGCGATCAAGCGTGATGCCTACCGTCCGTACGCCGGAAAGACGATGGACTCCTACGCCTCTGGCGCCTCGATCCTGCGTCGCGATCAGTGGATCTGCGCGTACTGCGAGGGACCGGCCGACACCGTTGACCACATCATGCCTCAATCACGCGGTGGCGCATCGACGTTCGGAAATCAGGTCGCGGCATGCAAGTCATGCAACGGGTTCAAGGCCGATCGCACACCGCGAGAAGCCGGAATCGCCCTGCGCCATGCTCCGTTCGTCTACGACCCGTGGGCGCAGGACCAGAAGGAAGTCTGGGAGTTGTTCACTCTCGGAAGACAACTCGAGTAGCCGCCGGTAGGCGGGGAGAGGAGACCGCCGATGACCACCCCGGAGTTGCGTCCCCTCTCCATGCCACTGTCGATGCTGTTGCTGCCCACTCTCGACGCCGACTGGGCGGTAGCCGCATGCGCGGCCGTCGGCGAGAATCCTGAGGACTGGTTCCCCTTTCCCGCCGACGACTACTCCCACGCCGCGTCGGTGTGCGCCGCCTGCCCGATCCGTACCGGCTGCGAACAGTGGGGCCGACGCAACCGGATGAGCGGTGTATGGGGAGGCGTCCGGTTGGAGAACGGCCGGCCGCGGCCATGAGAGCCCGGTCCGTCTCGCCCACTGAGGCGCACCCGGGGTTCTTGGCCGGATCACCAACCTCGCGCTACTGATGCCTGGCATCGCGAGTTGAAACGTTTCATTCGTGCCGAGCGCCATCGAACTGGTGGTGACAGCCGCGCAGATCTCGCAGGATCACCGGGCCACACACCGTGTTCCAGCCCGAACTCGTCACCCGCGAAAGCACCGTCGGCAACGAATGGGCCTCGACGCCGGCACCATCAGCCCCGCACCTGCACCGACAAGCGCTCATCGATACAGGCCGGGCACTCCGCACCCGCACGCCCGGCGGCTACTACGCGGGGACGGTGACCAGCTTCCCGCCGGGTAGCACCGTCTGGTCTGGCAAGTCGGTCACCGGACCGCCGGTCATCAGCAACACCGCGATCGGCTGGTGTGGCCCGGGCCGGGCCTATCCGGGGCGTTCGATCAACTGCCACACGAGCTGCCGACCTTCCACCTCTCACGCGGCTGAACCCACCGGGCCCGACTTCCTCGGCCGATTCGCTGCGCTCGCGCCCATGCTCGTCACACGATGGGAGCACCAGAATCACGAGGAGGTCACCGATGACACATGCCGCCGAGCCCAGCGCCGGGGCCGCCGAGCCGATCACCGTCGACACCGACGTCGTCATCATCGGAGCGGGATTGTCGGGGATCGACATTGCCTATCGTCTGCGCGAACGCAATCCCGACGTGGGCTACGTCATCCTGGAGCGCCGCCCCCGGATCGGCGGCACCTGGGATCTGTTCCGGTATCCGGGTGTGCGCTCCGACAGCGACATCTTCTCGCTGAGCTATCCGTTCGAGCCGTGGCAGAGACCGGAAGCACTCGCGGGCGGCGAGCACATCCGCGACTACCTGGTACATACCGCCCACACTTACGGCATCGATACCCACATGCGGTTCGATCGCCGGGTCGAGGGCGCCGACTGGGATTCGAGCACCGACACCTGGGCGGTCTCCGTCGAGCCGGGCGAGACCCACCCTGCCGAGCGCTACCGCTGCCGCTTCGTCGCGCTGGCGACCGGGTACTACGACTACGACCACCCCTACACACCTCCGTTTCCCGGCCTCGACGACTTCACCGGTCCGGTCGTCCACCCGCAGCTCTGGCCGGAGGATCTCGACCACTCGGGCAAGCGCATCGTCGTCATCGGCAGCGGTGCGACGGCGGTCAGCCTCATCCCGGCGCTGGCCCGTACCGCCGCACACGTGACGATGCTGCAACGCTCGCCGTCCTACATCTACTCCTCGCCGCAGAGGCAGATCTTCGCACCGCTGGTGCGGAAAGTGTTGCCGCGCAACCTGGCCCATCGTGTCATCCGCTCGCGATACGCGCTGCAGACCGCTGCGTTGGTGCACGCGACCCATCGCTTTCCCACGCTGGGACGCAACCTCATCCGCTCGGGCGTCGTGAAGAACCTGCCCGCGGGCTATCCCGTTGACGTCCACTTCAACCCCACCTACGATCCGTGGGATCAGCGGATGTGCATGGTCCCCGACGCCGATCTGTTCCGGGCGATCGCGTCAGGGTCGGTAGAAATGGTCACCGCCCACATCGACCGCCTCGATGCCACCGGTGTCATCCTGACCTCCGGTCGTCATCTCGACGCCGACATCGTCGTCACCGCCACCGGCCTGCAATTGCAAGCTTTCGGCGGGATCACCCTACGCATCGACGGCACCGAGGTGAAGCCCCACGACCGGTTCCTGTTCAAGAGTCGCTTCCTCGAGGACGTGCCGAATCTCGCATGGTCGCTGGGCTACACGAATGCATCGTGGACGCTGCGTGCCGACATGACCGCTCAGTCGATCGCCGAACTTGTCGCCTACCTGCGCGAGCACGGCTACACCCACGCCTACCCGCATCTGGGCAAGCGGCCGATGCCGTCGAAGTCAATCTGGGATCTGCAGGCCGGTTACGTGCTGCGTTCACCGGAGGCCTACCCCAAGTCGGGGACGCGCGGGGCGTGGGAGGTTCGGCACAACTACTACCGTGACCTCCTCGATCACCGTCTCGACAAGGTCGACGACGGGCTGGTGTTCGGTCGCGCGCCGATAGCCGCAGACCACGCGTGACGCCGGAACACCCGCCGACCGAGGGGGGTGACGGAGGCCACATCGGCCTTGTACACTGGCACTCGTTGACACAAAACTCCGAGTTTGTGTCTAGATGGTTCGGTGGGGCGCTCCGCCGACGACATGGGAGGTCAGACGATGCCGACGGTGACGAAGCGATTCCAAAAGGCGCTGGCGACGGCCACGTCTGTGTACCCACGACCCACAAAGGTGCTGGCCGAGCCGCCGGCCGGCTCCGGCCTGAAGCCGGTGTTGGGCGACCCGGGTCTGCCGTTCTTCGGCAACACCTTCGAGGCGCTCGCCGACCCCCTTGGTAGCGCTATGGAGCGGTTCGAGAAGTTCGGGCCGGTGTCGTGGTCGGGGTCGCTCAACATGAACATGGTCACCCTCATCGGCCCCGAGGCGATCGAGTGTGCGTGGATGAACCGCGAGAAAGCATTCTCCAGCGAGGAGGGTTGGGAGCCGCTCATCGGGCCATTCTTCCGGCGCGGGGTCATGCTGCTGGACTTCGGTGAGCACATGCACCACCGCCGGATCATGCAGCAGGCGTTCGCCAAGCCACGACTGACCCGCTACCTCGATCTCATGACCCCCCACATCGAGAAGACCCTCGCGAATTGGGATGTGGGAAGCGGGTTTCCGATGTACACCCAGACCAAGGAACTGTTGCTGTCACTGGCGTCGGAGGTGTTCGTCGGCTCAACGCTGGCCGCCGAGGACAATCACCGCCTCGAGCAGGCCTTCGAGGCCGCCGTCCGCGGTGGGCAGGCGATCATCCGGTCCGACGTCGGCAACTTCACCTGGGCGCGCGGTCTGCGCGGGCGTGAGTTGCTGCAGGAGTACTTCCGCTCCGAGATTCCCGCCCGGCGCGCGGGCAACGGCGACGACCTCTTCTCGGTGCTGAGCCACAGCGAGGATGACGAGGGCAACACATTCTCCGACGAGGACGTCGTGAACCACATGATCTTCGTGATGATGGCCGCCCACGACACCTCCACCATCGCGCTGTCGATGATGACGCACTACCTGGGCCGAAATCCGGAATGGCAGCAACGCCTTCGGGATGAATCGCTGGCCCTGGGCAAGGACACTCTCGACTACGACGACCAGGATGCTCTGCCCAGTATGGACCTCGCGTTCAAGGAGACCTTGCGGATCAACGCCCCGGTCGGCATGTTGTTCCGAAAAGCCATCGCCGACACCGACATCCTCGGCCACTTCGTTCCGGCTGGGACCATCATCGCGATCCACCCGTGGGCGACGATGCTGCGCGAGGAATGGTGGCCCGAGCCGACCAAGTGGGATCCCGGGCGCTTTTCCCCGGAGCGCCGCGAGGACAAGGTGCACCGCTTCGCCTGGGCCCCGTTCGGGGGCGGCGCACACAAGTGTATCGGCCTGTATTTCGGTGGGATGGAAGTGAAGTCGATCCTGCACCAGATGCTGCTGCGCTTTGAGTGGACCGTTCCCGCCGACTACCGGCTCGACCTCGAATACGGCACCGGCCCCACCCCGGCCGACGGCCTGCCCATCGACATCCGCAGGCGGTAAACCCGGCGCGCCGATCCGTACGACATGACACCCGGAATCCGGCGGAGTTGTCGTACCGATCCCGCATCCCCACTACGGCGACTCCGCCATCGGCTTCCAGCATCATCGGCGTAGGCCCGTTCGCCGACGCGCCATCACCGACCACGGAGTCTCCATGACCGACCCGATCAGTACCGCACCCACGATCCCGGCACTCATGGACGACGCCGTCGCCCGCACCCCCGACGCACCGTTCCTCGTCACGCCCGAAGGCACATGGTCATTTGCGCAGGTCCGCGACACCGCCGACCAGTTGGCCCGCGCACTGCGCACCATCGGCGTCGGCCCTGGCGATAGGGTGGCGCTCGCGGCACCCAACTGCGCGGAGTGGATCATCACGCTGATCGGCGCCACCCGGGTCCGCGCGACCGTGCTGGCGCTCAACGTCCTCTATCGTGAGGCCGAACTCGACTACATGCTCAACGAGTCCGGGGCGACGGTGCTCATCTGCGCGGCCGAACACCATAGCTTCGATTTCGTCTCCTTCCTCGACGACTTCCGCAAACGACTGCCCGGGGTGAATCACTACGTCTTCCTGCACGGTGCCGGCTTTTCGACCAGCCGCACCTGGCAGCACCTCATCGATGCCGCACCTGACCTCGACACCGCATGGGAACCGGTCGGAATCCGCACGCCCGCGGTGCTGCTCTACACCTCGGGTACCACCGGAGCACCCAAGGGCGCCATGCTCACCCACGCGAGCCTGCTCGCCTCGGCGCGTGCGCAGGCCGCTCACCTCAGGCAACGTCCCGACGACGCAGTGATCGCACACATGCCGTTCAATCACGTCGGCGGCCTGACGTGCACCGTCCTCGCGGCAATGACGGTCGGCGCACGACTCATCCTGGTGCCCGGCTTCCATCCGCAGCAGTCGCTGGCCGCGATCGTCGCGCACGGCGCCACCATGTGTGTGGGTGTGCCGACGATGTTCGCGTTGATGATGGCCGAACCCACCTTCGCCGACGCCGACCTCTCGCGGGTCCGGACCTGTGTGATCGGCGGGTCGAATGTCGATCCCGACTTGGGGCGGCGCGTCATCGATGCCTTTCCTGGCGCACGCCTGGCCAATCTGTACGGACTGTCGGAAACCTCTGGTGGCTGCATCATCTCCGCCGAGGGCGACGATCTCGACACACTCGTCGAGACCCTCGGCGTTCCCATCGGCGACTTCCGGGCGCGTGTCGTCGACGCCGACGACAACGAGGTCGACGCCGGGATCGACGGGGAACTCCAGATCGCCGGCGACTGCGTGGCAGCCGGGTACTGGCAGCGTCCGGATGCCACGACCGACACCTTCGGTACCGACGGCTGGCTGCGCACCGGCGACATGGCGACCACACGACCCGACGGGCACATCGTGCTGCGGGGACGCCGCAAGGAGATGTATGTGCGCGGCGGCTACAACGTCTATCCCACGGAGGTCGAGCACGTGCTGACGTCGCATCCACATGTGGAGCTGGCCGCCGTCATCGGGGTACCCGACGAGACCTACGGCGAGGTGGGCGTGGCGTTCGTGGTGATCGATGACGCCGTCGACGTGGCCGAACTCCGAGCGCTGTGCGCCGAGCAACTCGCGCGCTACAAACAGCCCGAGAAGATCCTCGTCGTCGATTCCCTGCCGCTGACGCCGTCGGGCAAGATCAAGAAAGCCGACATCAAGAAGAGGCATTTGTCGTCAGCCGGGTGACATTCACCGCCCGTCGTCAACAATGTCAGGACGATGTAATCTTTCGCGATTTTCTTGACACCAGATCGCGACATTTACTGCGATGACAGGAATGCGCTCCACCACGTAATGTCCTGTGAGTTCACAAGTACACGGGGGTTACGAATGGATCTTCAGTGCAACATCTGCGTACCCACATCGTCCTGCTCACCTCTACCATTGCCGTCCTCGCCGGGCTGATTACCACAGCTCCCGCTCACGCGGCCCCTGCCAGATCACCGGCCACCGCCCAGGCCACGACCGTATTGACCTGCCAGCCATTGGATTTCAATCTCGGCGATCTGTTCAACCTGATGAACACCACGTTGAGCGGGTTCGCGCCATCGCACGGCACGCCGGTGACCGTGACCTCGAACTCCGATCTGACCATGGCCGGACTGATTGCCGGGCGCGATGCATTGAACACCGCAATCATGAATACTCCCGGCAAGAAGATTATTTTCGGCTACTCGCGCGGCGCGCAGATCGCCTCGGAATGGCTTCGCTACTACGCGAAAAGTCCGGATGCACCCGCCGCCGGGGAACTTTCCTTCGTGCTGATCGGAAATCCGCAACGACGTCTCGGTGGCGCCCCCGGAATGACACTCGACGGCGTACAGTTGCTGGCCACCCCGGACAACACGAAGTACACCGTCACCGACCTCAGCCGCCGCTGGGACGGCTGGGCCAACACCGACAATTGGCCCGACGGCGCCAGCGTCAGTGCCTCGAACTACCTGAACACCGTCGGCCGGTGGATCATCCACTCCAACTACACCCAGCAGTCGATCAACAGTCCCGCCAACATGACCCGCGCCGTCGTCGGCCACACCACCTATGTGGTGACTCCCTGACGGCACGGTCAGGCACTCACGAGTCCGGGTCCTTGCTCGGAAGCTTCCATCCGAATGTCACCGTCGGCGGCGCGTTCCGCACGTACAGGCGGGCCGGCCGACCCCCGGCCACCCTCGTCACCGGCTCGCCCGCACTGTCGAGCTGCGGCGCGAGAAGTGGCTGTACCCGCCGGTTGAACGAGTCCCGCATCAGCCGCCGGCCGAGGATCGCCTCGTGTAGTTCCCGCAGCTCGGTCAGGGTGTAGGGCGTCGGCAGCAGGTTGTCGGGATCCGGCCGATCCTCATAGCGTTCGCGAAGACTGTCGGTGGCGGCTGCAATGATCTGGTCATGGTCGTAGAGCAAGGGCTCGGCTGACTCCAATGCACCGGAGGAAGTGACCGGTACCAGCTCACCGACCACGCTCGTCAGCTGCGCGGCAGGCAGCGCGACGGCGTGTGCGATCGAGATCGTCCACCCGCGAGGATCGCGATCAGGATCGTCGAACACCCGCAGCAGATGCGGGTGCACGCGGTCGGGCGAGAGCCCCAACTTGAGTTCGAGCACCTCGCGCACGGTGTCGGCGACGCTGCGCCGCTCGCGGATGAATCGTCCGGGCAGCATCGCGGTACTGGCGTCATCGCGCTGGATCACCACGTTCAGGTGTGCGTCGACCACGCTGAGAACGGCGATGTCGACGGCGACACTGGGTCGCGGATAGTCGGTCAGACGACTGCTTCTCGCGGTGGCCACCACCAGAGACTATGCGAGTGTCTGCGCAAAGTGGTAATCTCATAATCACGCAAAGTCCCCTCGGTCCCGTGCCGGGGTGGAGAGAGGAAAGACACCATGCAGTTCTCCGCCGCCCTCGACGTCGACGTCGTGGCCCTCGATGCCGCCGACGAGGTAACCGTCATGCTCGATCTCCGCGCCCCCGCCACTGCTCCGGCAGACTCCGCGCGGCCACCGACCGCATTGCAGATCGTCCTCGATCGCAGCGGCTCGATGAGCGGCCCGCCCTTGGCCGGCACCCAGCAGGCGCTCGCCGGCGTTGTCGCCCAACTCGATCCGAAAGATGTCTTCGGCGTCGTCGCGTTCGACGACGCCGCGATGGTGGTGGTCCCGGCCGCACCGCTGACCGACAAGCAGCGCACCATCGACGCCATCGGTGCGGTGACCCCGGGCGGGTGCACCGACCTGTCGTCGGGGTATCTGCGGGGCTTGCAGGAGTTGCGCCGTGCCACCGCGAGTGCGGGCGTCCGCGGCGGCACGGTGCTGGTGATCAGTGACGGCCACATCAACACTGGCATCCGCGACCACGACGAATTCGCCGGCATCGCCGCCAAGGCCGCGGCCGACCGTATTACCACCTCCACCCTCGGTTACGGCCGCGGCTACGACGAGTCTCTGCTGGAGGTGATCACCCGTGCAGGCAACGGCAACCACGGCTTCGCCGACAACCCGGATGCCGCCGGCGCGGTGATCGGCACCGAAGTCGACGGACTGCTCGCGAAGTCCGCGCAAGCGGTCACACTGACAGTGCGCTACCTTGAGCAGGTCGGTGAGCTCGCACTGTACAACGATCTTCCGGCACATCAGATCGGCAACGGCGAGGTGATGATCGAACTCGGCGACCTCTATGCCGACGAACAGCGGAAGCTGTTGCTAGGCATGAAGATCAACGGCCTCGCCGCCGTCGGACTCACCCAACTGGCAACCGTCGAAGTGCGCTACGTGGAGACCGCCACCCTCACCGAACACGCGGTGAGACTGCCGATCTCGGTGAACGTGGTGCCCGGCGACGAACTTGGTGACCGCGTTCCCGATCCGGTCGTCCAGTCGGAGAAGCTCTACCAGGAGGGCCAACAGGCCAAGCTCGAGGCCTCCCGCGCCTACGAGGCCGGTGATCTCGCCGCCGGCTCGGCCCACCTCGCGCGCTCCCGCTCGAGTTACGAGAGCGCGATGATGGCCGCTCCGCCGGCAGCGGCCGCCGCCATGGCCGCAGAAATCGAGTTCGTCGACCAGTTGGAGAACGACGCAATGGTTCTCGGTGCCGGCTACGCCTCCAAACGCTCCCGTGACTCCTTCCATGAGGGCAACCGCAAGCGCGGTCGGTGATTCACCGACCTCACCCCACTCAGCCCCGAACCGGAGGAGCCACCATGCCCCACCCCGACCGTGCGTACGGCGCCCTGCTCGGGACCGCTGTCGGCGACGCCCTCGGCGTTCCCTACGAGTTCTCCCGACGCCTCACCGCCGACGAGACACCGGAGATGACTGGCGGCGGTCTGGGCGGTTATGAACCCGGTGAGTGGAGCGACGACACCTCCATGGCCGTCGCGATCGCGCTGGCCGTCGCCGACGGCCACGACCTCACCTCCGCGACCGGACTCGACGCCGTGGCACGCGGATTCCTGCGCTGGTTCCGGGATTTCCACGGCAGCCCGCCGGATATCGGCAATCAGACCCGAGCGGTGCTCGGCGCCACCGACCGCCGACTCCGCGCCGACCCCGACGCGAACGTCGGCGCGATCATGCGAGAAGAGTCGCGGGTCTTCGCCGCCGATCACCCCCGCTCGGCGGGCAACGGCGCGTTGATGCGTACGGCGCCGGTGGTTCTCGCGCACCCCGACGACCGCGACACCCTCGCCCGGGCCGCCCGCGCGGTCGCGGGGCTCACCCACTCCGACGCCCTCGCCGGGGACTCGTGCGTTCTGTGGTGCGAGGCGATCCGCGTCGCCCTCACCGAGGAGCGCATCGACGTCGGCGCCGGTCTCGACCTGATCCCTGCGACCCGCCACGACCAGTGGTCGTCGTGGATCGACGAGGCCATCACCAAGGCCCCGGGCCGGTTCGCGCCCAACGGATTCACTGTCACCGCGCTCCAGGCGGCCACCGCCGCCGTCACGCAGACCACCGCCGACGATCCGACGACACACCTCACCGAGGCGTTGTCCGCGGCGATCCGGATCGGCGACGACACCGATACCGTCGCCGCCATCGCCGGCGGACTTCTCGGCGCCCGGTGGGGTGCGAGCGCCATTCCCGAGCACTACCGACGTGCCGTGCACGGATGGCCGTTCGTCGACTCTCGTGCCACCGACGCCGACGACCTGCTACGTCTGTCGACCGAAACCATCACCAGGTAAACCACACCCGCACAGCCTATTCCGGCCCCGCCACCCGTCCGGGCGCCCAGTCCAGGAAAGCCTGCATGGGTCGTGAAAGCGCGCGCCCACGGGGCCAGGCGATCACCACGGCGACCGACTCGGGTGCGGGATCCAGTTCTCGGACGACCAGCTTCCGTCCTTCGTGGCTGGTGTCGGAGGCAGGCCGGTTCACCAGCACGCTGTAGCCGAGCCCTCGGCCGACGAGGGATCGGGCGAGTTCGTAGTTGCCGGTGACGTACTCGACGCGCGGGCTCACTCCGGCGGCGGCCATCAGCGCCGAGGTGTTCTGCCAGGCGGGCGCCACGTCGAACTGGATGAACGGGTCGTCGGCCAACTCGCGCAACGACACCCGCTCGGCGTCGGCGAGGCGGTGATCCGCCGGCAGCAGGACGTGGGCGCGAACCTGATAGAGCGCACGGGTGTGCGGTAGCCCGGTGATGTCCCGGTCGTAGAGAATCGCTGCGTCGACCCGGCCGTCATCGAGTGCGGCGAGCAACTCGTCGCCCGACCCCTCGGTGAAGTCCACCTCGACCCGCGGATGCGCCCGCCCGAAGCCGTCGAGGATCGCCGGGAGCAACGACGCCGACAACGTCGAGTAGATGCCCAGCATGAAGTGCCCGCGGACCTGACCGTCGGTGACCGGCGCGAGATCACGGGCGGCCGCCAGCAGCGACCGGGCCTGCGGCAGGAGTGCCCGGCCCGCAGTGGTCAAGGTGACCCCATGTGCACGCCGACGAATCAGCAACGCCTCACCGAGGTGTTTCTCCAGCTCGGTGACCGCGGTATTCACCGCAGACGGCGACGAATGCAACGCGCCCGCGGCGTGCGCGATGGTGGCGTGGTCGGCGACAGCGACGAAACACTCCAGTTGGCGCAGGGTGAAGTCCGGCATTCATCGATTCTCTCGTGTTTTCAGCACGAAATTCACCGCTTTACGCGTGTTTGATTGCCTGGTGCACTCAGAGGTGAGCGCTAACACAGCACCGACCCTCATCCAGCCAGGATCACCCCATTCTCACCGAGGAGTCCCCGATGACCACCACCTCACCCGCACACCCGGCGGTCACCGCCGACTGGGTCGCCCTCGACGATCTGCACCGCGACCCTTTCACGATCTACGCACGACTGCGCCGCGAGACCCCGGTTGCCTACGTGCCCGCGGCCGGCCGGTTCTTCGTGACCCGTTACCACGACGTGCACACCGTCGACCACGATCCCGACACCTTCACCGCCGACGAGACGAACTCACTGATGAAGCGGGCGATGGGGCATTCGATGCTGCGCAAGGACGACCCCGCGCATGCCGTCCAGCGCGCCTCCTACGGCGGAGTACTCAAACCCCGTGCGATCACCCAGGTCTGGAGTGCTCGCTTCACCGAGAACTTCGAGCGTTTCTTCGCCGAGCTCACCGCCAAGGGCCCGGGAGCCGACCTCGTCACCGATTTCGCCGCCCCCTACGCTGCCGAAAACCTGCGCGTCGTCCTGGGATTCGAGAACGCCACCCACGAGGACATGTTGCGGTGGAGTCAGACCATGATCAACGGCACCGGCAACTACGCCGACGACCCGCAGGTGTGGGAGGCCGCGCGCCGCTCTTACGACGAGGTCGATCAGGCGCTCGACGAGATGCTCACCCGGGTGCGCATCACCCCGGACGACTCGCTGATCTCCCACATCGCGGCCTTCGGAGATGACGAGGTCACCCTCGCCGATACCCGTGCCAATCTCAAGATGTCGATCGGCGGTGGCATCAACGAACCCCGTGACGCGTTGGCCACCACGGTGTGGGCGCTGCTCGACCGACCGGATCAGCTCATCGCGGTCCGCGAAAAGGGCTGTTGGAAAGGCGCTTTTGAGGAGAGCGTCCGGTGGGTGGCGCCGATCGGGATGTATCCCCGGCAGACCACGCGTGCGGTCGAGCTCGGCGGCACGTTGTTACCGGCCGGCGCGAAGCTCGGTGTGGTGGCGTTGAGCGCCAACCGTGACGAGGAGGTCTTCGAGCGCGCCGATGAGTACGACGTGTTCCGCCCGAAGGTACCGCACCTCGGCTTCGGCGGAGGTGCGCATTTCTGTGCAGGCGCATGGGTGGCTCGTTCCCAGGTCGCCGACATCGCCCTCCCCGCCCTCTTCGATCGCCTGCCCGGGCTGCGACTCGACCCGGAGCAACCCGCCCGCATCGAGGGGTGGGTGTTCCGCGGCATGACCGCCCTACCGGTGCGCTGGTAGCCGACAACCACTACCGCACAAGAAAGAAGGATCACGATGCCACAGATCACGTATCGCCATCCCGACGGCACCGTCGACCACGTGGAGGTCGACACCGGCATCTCCGTGATGCGCGCGGCCCTGGAGAACGGTGTCGCCGGCATCGTCGGCGAATGCGGCGGCCAGGCGATGTGTGCGACCTGCCACGTCTACGTCGACGACGCCGCGGCGTTGCCGCCGATCGGCGACGACGAGGAGGAGATGCTCGACTGCACCGCCACCGACCGCACCGACGCCTCGCGGCTCGGCTGCCAACTCCGCAGCGGTGAGCACTTCTCCGCTCTGGCCGTCCGCGTCCCCGAAGCGCAGGTGTGACGATGGATTCGGTGGTGATCGTCGGCGCCGGGCATGCCGGCGTCGAGGCCTCGGATGCGTTGCGCCGCAATGGTTACGACGGTGATGTGATGCTGGTGGACCGTGCCGGCCATCTCCCCTACCAGCGTCCACCACTGTCCAAGGATTACCTCACCTCGGCCGCAAGTCCGTCACCACTGCCGTTGCGACCCTCGACGTTCTACGACGACAACGGTATCGACCTACGCCTCGGCGTCGACGGGATCGATCGTGGTCGGCGCGCGGTGAGGCTCGCCGACGGCGCAGTAGTCCCCTTCGACCATCTCGTCCTCGCCATCGGCGCCCAACCACGCCGATTGAGCTGCCCCGGAGCCGATCTCGACGGCGTCCACCATCTACACACCGTCGACGACGCCGCCCACCTCCACGCCACCCTCACCGAGGCGAGCAGGGTTGTCGTCGTCGGCGCCGGCTTCATCGGCCTGGAATTCGCCTCGGCGGCCGTCGATCGCGGGGTTGCGGTGACCGTCCTCGATGTCGCCGACCGTCCGATGGCCCGCGTGCTCAGCGCATCGAGCTCACAGCTGTTCGCCGACCTCCACGAAAGTCGTTGTGTGCAATTGTGTTTCAGTACTGGAGTGCAGCGCATCGACGGTTCCGGCGGCCATGTGACAGCGGTCGTGGACGACTCGGGAACCCGCCATCCCGCCGATCTCGTGGTCGTCGGCATTGGCGCCGTCCCCGACACCCACCTCGCCCGCGATGCCGGGCTCACCGTCGACAACGGCGTCGTCGACGAGTACCTGCGCACCAGTGACCCGCACATCGTCGCCGTCGGCGATGCGGCGTCGTTCCCCGGTCACCACACCGCCGGACGGGTGCGGCTCGAAGCCGTCCAGAACGCCACCGATCAGGCGCGCTGCGTCGCCGCGACGATCTGCGGTGCGCCACTGCCCTATTCCGCGGTGCCGTGGTTCTGGACGGTGCAATGCGGGCGCAAGTTGCAGATCGCCGGCCTGCCCGGTCCTGCCGAGGAGATGGTGCGACTCGGTGATCCGCCCGCGGGCAAGGGCAGCATCCTCGGCTTCGTCGACAACTCCCTGGCGTGGGTCGAGAGTGTCGGCGCCCCTGCCGATCACCAGGCCGCCCGCACACTGCTCGCCCACCGACCGGCCCCGCTCACACCGGAGCGGACAAGCGAACCAGGCTTCTCCCTCAAGACTCACGCCAAGGCTGTACGCGCTCAGCTCGACGCATCGCAGTCATTGATTGTGTTGTGACAGAACAGTTCTCCGCACCACTCACACCCAACGAGATGTCCGATAACGCTGTTCGAAAAGCACTTCGCCGACTACGCTGGAGGAGTTGATCGAAGGAGTCCCAGTGACGAGCGCACCACCCGCCGGCCGTACCGCAGGCACCTCCCAGCCGCCGGTTGCATTCGCCACCGAGTCGGCGCTGGCGTGGCAGCGGGTGGTGTCGCGGTCGTTCGTGCCGTTGATGGTTGACGACCTCTCCGATGGTCATTTCGCGGGCACCATTCGCGGCCGCGTCATCGACGACGTCTTCTTCTCGCGACTCGCCGTGCCCCCGCACGAGGTCCATCGCACGCCGGCCCTCATCGAGGCGTCGGAGCGGTTGTTCAAAAAGATCACGCTGATGATCGACGGTGCCGGGGACCTGGTGCAAGACGGGCGCACGGCGTTGATGTCGCCGGGCAGCATCAGCGTCTACGACACCGCGCGCCCTATGACCTGCGGTTTTCCGGTGACATCGACGCCGTGGTCATCATGTTCCCGCGGGATCTGATCGACCCGAGTCCCGATCACGTTCGCGCGATCACCGCGATCTCGTTGGGCCCGGAGGAATCTTTGACGCGACTGGTGGCTCCGCTGCTGACCGAGATCTCGACGGATTTCGCCTCGGTCGAGGGTCCGGCCGCGGCGCGGGTGGTGCGCACGACGATCGACCTGATCTCGGCGTTGCTGAGCACCGCGGCACTCGCACGAGCCGTCGAGAGCGGCTCGCCCGGGCACCTGTCCCTGATGCTGCGGATTCGCGAGTACATCGGCGAGAACCTGGGCAACAGGAACCTCAATCCAGACGCGATCGCGCGGGCGGTGTACATCTCGACCCGTCATCTGCACGAGGTGTTCCACGAGCAGGGCACGAAGGTCTCGGCGTGGATTCGTGAGCAGCGTATCGAGGCCATTCGCCGCGACCTGGCCGATCCGATGCATGCCCACCGCGCGATTGCCGACGTCGCCGCGTCGTGGGGCTACCCTGACGCCTCCCACTTCTCGCGCACGTTCCGCAAGCAGGTCGGCATGTCGCCCAGCGTATTTCGCCGGGCTGCGCCGTGAGCGCGACCCGGCGAAAGCCGTGACGATCGGTCCGTGCGGCGCGATCAGTGGGGGGCAATCGGGTAGTCGATCACCACCGCACCGCCACTGGCGTAGTTCGGCACATCGGCTTGTACCGCTTGACCTTCCGGTGACGACATCGCCGCACCGAGCGCGGCGGCATCGGCGAAATCACCCTCGAACACGGCGAAATACGGACTTTGCGGGTCGGCGTTGATCGAGAGGCTGTGCCGCAAGTCGAGCAGCCCCGGTAGCGTCGCGGCGAGCGGGAGGTGGGTGTTCTCGTAATACGCGCGGAAGTGGTCGGGATCGTCTGGAGTCGGGTACAGCACAACGAGTTTGTGCATCAGGCGACCTTCCCGCTCGCCGTTGCCGCCCCGAGTGAGGCGTGCCGGGCGATCGCGGCGTCCACACGCTCCGGGGTGGCCACCATGTCACCGTTGCGGTGGGGGTGGCTGAAGTTCTCGGTGAATTCGTCACAGAGCGTGCGCATCTGGGACATCGCACCCAACAGCTTCTGCAGATGCGGTGGCGTCGGGGTGGCGATCATGGTGTTGACCCAGGCGCTGAGTCCGTCGACGCGTTCGCGTCGGCGCAGGGCGACGTTCTTGGCGAACCGTTCGTCGACGATCTCGTCCTCGATGATCGCGTCGGCAACGACCTGCGCTTCGAAGGACGCCGAGTTCGCGCCCTGGCCGGTGACCGGGTCGACGGTGGAGTGGGCGTCGCCGAGCGCGAGGACGACGGTGCCGTCGTCGAGAAGCCGGTAGTCGTCGCGGATCACCGGCCGCACCGCGCCCTGCAGGATGTCGCCGGGCCGCATGAGCCTGAAGCGGGACTGATCGATGCGCTTGTAGACCGTCGGATGATGCACCTTGAGTTTGTCGAGCAGCAGTTGCCGGTAGGCGTCGGGGTCGTCGGATTCCTTCTGCGTCATCAGGATCTCGAGATCGCCGCCGGGCACGTTCTCGCAGAGCAGCGCGCTGGCCCAGCCGTCGAAGGTGGTGATCGGCAGGTCGAGGAGTTCGCCGTGGCCGGGCGAGATGCTCATGGTCACCGCGCGCGGGTCGGTCTGCTCGACGCCGTCCCAGAATCCAACCGCGAGGTGACGCTGCGGCTTCGCGTATGGCGAGACGTCGGGTCGTTCGCCGAAGTACTCGCCGAACGACCGCTTGCCGGGGGCCACCACGACCAGATCGTGCTCCCGGCCCAGCGCTGCGAAGTCGGACGGCTCGATGTTGCGGATCTCGATGGTGCCGCAGCGATTCTCGTATTCGGCCATCAACCTGGGCAGATAGATGCGGTAGTCGAGGACTCGCCCAGATCCCGCTGTACATGGGATATGCGTTCCGCTCGTTCAACAGTCACGGCAGAGCGCTGTTCGCTCTCGCCCACCGGGCCATGGCACCGCACGACGAGACCGGTTACGTCCTCACCGACGGCGAACGCATCTGCAGCACCGCGATGGGCTGGAACTCCGGCGACGGTCACCTGTCCGACGAGCAGCTCATCGAATCCCTCCAACGCCGTTGCCATTTCGAGCCGGGCGAGGTCCGCATCGTCCTCCTCGATGCCCAACCCATCCAGCATTAGACCCAGCAGTACCGCCTCGTCGACGCCGCCACCGGCGAATTCGAACGTGGCTACGTCAACGTCGCCGACCTCGTCACCCGCCAACCCTGGGACGACGACGTCCCGGTGACCACGACCTGGCGGGCCACCAGCACATGATCCGTTCAGCCCGTGATCCGTTCAGCCCGTAGTTCGTTCGGACGGTTATACCCACTTTCACCCGAATGGCCGACAACGGTCGCCCCGATCCCTGCGTAATGTCCGGGAACGACCCGCTGTCCCTTCCACCACTTCGGGAGTCTTCGTGAATCGATTGAGAACCCTTGGCGCCGCGGCACTCTGCGCCGCCGCACTCGCGGCGACCCTGCCCGCCACGGCGCATGCCGGCGGCACCAAGGATCCGCAGTACAGCCATCCGCCTGCCACGTCGGCACCGAGCACCGGTTGCTCGGACCGCGCGCCGTTCGTGGGCGACTGGGTCGGCTACGGGGCCAAGGAGATCGTCCTCGACAACAACGGCAGCGGCAAGATCACGTTCGGCGACAACACCGCCAACACCGAGACGTGGACTCTGACCTGGAATCCCCAGCGTGCCGAAATCTTCCAGAGGTGCGGAATCCTGACCACGATCGACCGCCCGGTCAGCAAGACCGGCGCAGGCAGTAAGGGCGTGCTCGCCGCAGGCAAGCAGTATCAGGCGATCATCGGGCAACGCGGCGAACACAACGCACTGCTGCTCGCGGTCTATCCACAAGCGGACTCCGTCGTGTTCTGCCGCAGGGGTGAGGACCTCTCGACCTGCGGATGACCGACAACGCGCTCATCCCCGATACACGGTGTCGATCGTCAGCCGCTGCCCACCGAGGTGAGGGGCACGCGGGCTGACGGTCACGTCGTACACGCCCGGCGCACCGGGTGCGACGATGTCGGCGCCGGGCAGGCCGATGAATCCCGGTCCCGAGAAGTGGCGGGTGAAGGTCGCGGTGTGTCCGTCGGCACGGCTCGTGAAGACGAAATCGACGTCGCGAGAACATGACCCGACGCCGTGGAGGGTGCCGTTGGCGAAGAGGTCGGCTTCGTTGGGGTAGTGACTGACACCTGCGGTGAGGGTTCCCGCACACGCTCCGGTGCTCGCCAGCGTGTACATGGTGCTGCTGGTGTTGCCGTCGTCGGCGATCTCCTTCTCCCCGACTCGTGACTGTGTGGGGGATGTCGCTGCGGCCGCCGGATCGTTACCACTGCGAACATTCTCCCCCGTGGGAGCGCACCCGCACGCCGCTGCGCTCCCCCGGCACCCCACACTCGGTGGCGTATAGTCCCAGGTAGCTGATTCGCACTCATACCCAACGTGGACGCGTGGTCGTGTGTTGGTCATCCGATGCGGGAAGACCGCAAGTCAGGAAAGTGCGCAGTGAATACAACGCCCGGCCGACCCTCTGTGACCCTCGGACCGACCCGAGTCCGCTTGTGCGGCGACCCGAAAGCTGCGGTGGCCGGGGCCTGGTATCCCTACACCGTCCAGATCGCCGACGAGTTGAGCCGGATGTCGACGGCGGTGGCGCCGGTCCTCGGCGACATCACGGCGATCGAGGTCAATTGGCAGAGCTTCCGCCGGTATCCCGGCCTCGATTCCGCGGATGCGCCTGCTGTCCCGCCGCTGATGACGCTGACAACACCCACGACGACGGCGACGCTACTTGTGATCCCGTCGCGCACCGGGTCGGCGCTGGCCGCGCTGCTGCTGCGTCTGGCCGCCCAGAGCGAGATCACCGACGGTCGCGTCCATTCGCTGGATGCCCGTCGCGCTCAGCAAATCCTGGCGCGGGCCGGGCAGTATCTCGCAACCGCCTGACCCGCACGCACACTCACGTCCGGGAGCGCTGCACCAGCCCAACGATCCACAGCAGGATCACCGATCCGAGGATCGCGGTGAACAGCGTGAACCACCATCCGCCTGACGCGGTGTCGACGAAGAAGCTCAACAGGAATCCGCCGATCAGCGCGCCGACGATGCCGATCACGATGTTGAGCAACAGGCCCGAGCCGCTGCCCTTCATGATCTTCCCGGCGATCCAGCCGGCGAGGGCGCCGATGACGATATAGCCGATCCAGCCGACGCTTGTGGTGGTCGACGATCGGGCGAGAATCTCGGTTGCCGCGAGTGTGGTCATCGTGAACTCCTCTGGTTGGCTCCGTTGCCCCTGAGGGCGACGGTAGTCCACACGGGGCTCCGTCGTAGCCGATCGCCGTGGGTCCAAAGCTCCGCGCGCGGCTGTCACCGTCGTAACCTCGACCGATGACCTCCGATCTCGTCGGCGATCTCGGACCGAACCGCTGCCCCAGGTCACCCGCGTCGACGCCGACGTCGCTGGGCAGCGGATCAGCGCGCTCGCGTGGACGCCCGCGCCACCGAGGGTGGTGTTGCTGCACGGCGGCGGGCAGAACGCCCACACCTGGGACACCATGATGCTGCATCTCGACGTGCCCGCGCTCGCCGTCGACCTGCCCGGCCACGGGCATTCGTCGTGGCGTGACGATCACGACTACCGCCCGCACGTCAGTGCCGACACCCTCCTCCCGGTCCTGCGTGAACTCGCCCCCGACGCCGACCTCGTCGTCGGGATGTCGCTCGGTGGTTTGACGACGCTGCGAATCGCCGCGATCGCTCCCGACTCGGTACCGCGGGCCGTCCTGGTCGACGTTACTCCCGAATCACCGCTTCGCGCTGCCGATCTCACTGCCACGGCGCGCGGTACGGTCGCTTTGATCGAAGGGCCGCAGCAGTTTTCGACACTCGAGGAGATCGTCGACCTCACCGCCGCCGCATCCCCGAATCGCTCCCGCGCATCGGTCCGTCGGGGCGTCATCCACAACACACGCCAACGCGACGACGGTGCGTGGGTGTGGCGTTACGACCGGATCCGCGAGGCACCCGATCCGGCACAGATGTGGGACGACCTTGCTGCGGTGCAGGCGCCACTGACCCTCGTCGAGGGCGGTCGCTCACCGTTCACCACCGACGACGACATCGCCCGCCTCCGTCGGGTCCAGCCGTCCGCCCAGGTGATCACCGTCGTCGATGCGGGCCACTCGGTGCAGAGCGACGCGCCGGACCAGTTGGCGGAAATCATTCGCCGACAACTTGATTGAGTCTTCCGGCCTGGCTACTCCTCGTCACTCATCCCCCGACGTGACAGTTCGTTGGCGTCGGCCCATCCGACGATGTCGCCGCGATTGATGGCGACGGCGAGCAAGTCGGGGAAGGCATCGGGGGTGCAGGCGAAGGCCGGGATGCCCATGGCCGCCAGTGCTCCGGCGATCTCGCGGTCGAAAGCCGGTGCGCCCTCGTCGGACAACGCGAGCAGCACCACCACCTGCACGCCCGCGGCCTGCATGTTGGCGGCCCGCTTGAGCATCTCGTCGCGCACGCCTCCCTCGTACAGGTCGGAGATGAGCACGAAGATGCTGTCGTCGGGCCGGGTGATCAGGTCCTGGCAGTAGGCGATGGCCCGGTTGATGTCAGTGCCACCGCCGAGCGCGGTTCCGAACAGCACGTCCACCGGGTCGTCGAGGTGGTCGGTCAGGTCGACGACCTCTGTGTCGAAGACCACCAGCGAGGTCCGCACCGACCGCATGGTCGCGATCACCGCACCGAAGATCGACGCGTACACAATGGATCTCGCCATCGACCCGGACTGGTCGATCGCGAGGATGATGTCCTTGCTCACCACCTGGGCGCGCCGCCCGTGCCCGACGAGGCGTTCGGGAACGATGGTCTTCTGCTGCGGCAGGTAGTTGTGCAGGTTGCGCGCGATCGTGGCATTCCAGTCGATGTCACGCAGTTTCGGGCGGTGCACGCGGCTGGCACGGTCCACCGCGGCACCGACGGCGCTGCGTGTGCGTTCGGCGATCCGCTTCTCGACCTCGTCGACGACCTTGCGTACCAGCGCCCGCGCGGAGGCCTTGGAGCTCTCGGGGATCGCGCGGCCGAGGCCGATCAGGGTGGCGACCATGTCGATGTCGGGTTCGACGCTGTCGATCAGTTCCGGTTCGGTGAGCAGCGCATGCAGGTTCAGCCGTATCACGGCGTCGTGTTGCATCACCTGAACAACGGTGGACGGAAAGTACTTTCGGATGTCACCGAGCCACCGCGCGACCGACGGCGCTGATGCCCCGAGTCCGCCGCGTCTGTTGGTGGAGTCTGCATCGTAGAGTGCGGCGAGTGCGCCGTCCATCTCGAGGTCGGCGCCGCCGAGTCCGGCGAACTGTTCGGCGGCGGGTTCACCGAGGACGAGCCGCCATCGCCGGTCACGCTGATGCGCGCCGTCTTCCGCAGGGGCAGTGTGCAGGTCGGTCATGGCAACCCCAGGAGTGCGGCGATCGTGGCCACCGCGGGCGCGGCGAGCTCGGCGTCGAAGGTGTTGGCGGCGTCGGCATTCTGGCGGGAATGGTCCTGATCGAATGAGGAGACACGGTTGCCAATGTTGCGTCGCACCGATCGGTCGAACAGGCCGAAGGTTCTGCGCAGCAACGGGAGAACGTCGGTGAAGTCTTGTTCGGTCAGCCCGGTTAGCCAGCCGTCGAGGACGGCGAGCAATTCCCGGTCGTGTACCAGCAACAGTCCACCGTCACCCAGGAAGCCTTCGATCCATTGGGCTTTCGCGGTCGGGGTGGCGCCGCTCGAGAGGGCTAATCGTACCCGGGCCGCGGCGTCGGCGGTGTCGATGTGGTCGCCGTCGAGAAGTAGTCGGGTCGCCCGGCCCACGAGGAGCCCGTTGACGTCGGTGCGGTCGGCGACGATCCGCACGGCGGCGGTCCACCTGGTGCGGTCGTCGTCGGAGAGCAACGCGACCGTCTCGTGGACGGCGTCGACGTGCTCCTTGAGAGAGCGGGCGGCGTCGTCGTTGAGGTTGGAGACGGCGCCGGGGATGCCGATGCAGATACGCAGCAGCAACGACGAGGCGACCTCGCCGAGTGCGCCGGTGTCGGTGCCGCGGACATCGCCGTAGCGCCGGGCCCGTCCCAGCGCCGGCAGCGCGGACATCAGTTGTGCCACATCGTGGTCGACGGCGACCCGGTCGGCCAGTGCGGAGAGTACCGCGGGCACTGCGTCGACGAGTTCGGCGGGCAACGCCGCCTCGAGGGCAGCGGTGACGTCACCCAGGGACTCGCCGCGGCCGGCCTGGTCGACGATCTTTGCGGTGGCCGCCGCGCGCACCGTGGTTCCCCAGACCGATGCCATCACCACGTCGACGACGAACTCGGGTCGCCACGCCAGGGTCCATCCCTCCTTGAACGTGCCGGTCCCCCGCACCTCGACGGGTGTTCCCCACGGGACGCCGATGATCGCGAGGCGATGCAGCAGAAGCGACTTCGCCTTGTCGGCGGGTTTGCGAAGATCGACGACGAGTTCCCGGGCGACCGGATCCATCTTCAGCCGAGCCGATTTCGCGGCGGCGGTCACGTCGGCCTGCAGGGGGACGACGGGCGCATCGTCGGGGACGCCGCCGAGTCGCTCACCGATCACCGCTTCGCGGTACATGAGATCAGCGAGACCCGCATCACCCTGGCACATCACCGATAGCGTGGCCTCATTGATCTCGGCGAGCCCGGCCAGCGGCCGGTGGCGCATCAGTGCGAGCGCGTCGGCGAGGCGTGCGGTCTCGATGATGTGTGCCGACGACACGTCGATATCCTTGTCCCGCAGCAGGTTGGCTTGATGGATGAGCCAGCGCACCACGACGTCGTCGGTGGTGGCGAACAGATGGTGGTACCAGCCCGGTGAGATGACTCCGGCGGCGTAGCCGGATGCGCTGGCGAGGCGGGAATGGGTCCACGGTACCCACGCCACCCGGCTGCCGACCTTGGGCACGCCCTTGAGCAGTCGGGTGTCGGCAACGGCGGGTGGGAGTTTCCCGGAGACCGCCGGGACATGCCATGCCCCACAGACGATCACCACACGCTCCGTGCCGGGCGCCTTGAGTATCTTCCGGAGCACCTGCCGCATGTGGGCCTCGCGACGTGCCTCATGCAGGCGTTCGGGATTCGGCTCGTCGGCCTCGACGGGTGTCTCGTCGTCACGCAGTGCGGTCATGGCGTCAGCGATGGCCTCGAATCCTCCGGTTTCGCCACGGGTTTCGACGACGTCATCCCACCACCGCTCGGGGTCGCTGTAGCCGGCCACTGCGGCGAGCCGCCCAATCGGATCGGCGCGTGTGGGGTCGAGTTCCCGGTTGGGCTCGACGGGTCCGGCGTGGTGGGCCAGGACGAGGGAAGTCGGCAGATCGCAGAATTCGACGGGCACACCCGCCCGAGTGGCCCACCGCATCGCCTGCCATTCCGGGGAGAACTCGGCGAACGGCCAGAACGCAGCGCGGGACGGATCGTCGGCGGCGTAGCCCAGGAGCGCGACCGGCGGCGTCATTGCGGGGTCGGCGATCGCGGCGATCAGGTCCGACGCGTCGGCCGGGCCCTCGATGAGCACGGCGTCGGGCCGGATGCGGTCGAGTTCACCGAGAACCGCTCGCGCCGAGCCGGGCCCGTGATGGCGGATGCCGAGCACGTAGGTGCCCGGCGCCACAACGGGTGCGCGGAGGTCCTCGTCGGTGGTGGGTGGCATATGCTCAGCTCAGTGCCGATCGGGCAGCGCGGTAGAAGTCGGCCCAGTCGGCGCGTTCGCGCACAACGCTTTCCAGGTATTCGGTCCAGACGACTGCGTCGGCGGACGGATCTTTGATGACCGCGCCCGCGATTCCGGCGGCGACGTCGGCGGGACGCAGCACGCCGTCGCCGAAGTGCGCCGACATGGCGATGCCGTGGGTGATCACCGAGATGGCCTCCGCGGTCGAAAGGGTGCCGCTGGGTGTCTTGACCTTGGCGCGGCCGTCCTCGGTGACTCCGGACCGCAGTTCGCGGAAGACGGTCACCACGCGCCGGATCTCGTCGGCGGCGGTGGGCAGGTCGGGCAGTTCCAAGGTCTTACCCAGTGCGGCAACGCGTTGTGTGACGATCGAGACTTCTTCGTCAGCACTGGCGGGCAACGGCAGCACGACCGTATTGAAGCGGCGACGGAGTGCCGAGGAGAGATCGTTGACGCCGCGGTCGCGGTCGTTGGCGGTGGCGATCACGCTGAATCCCTTGGTAGCTTGCACTTCCATGCCGAGTTCGGGGACCGGGAGTGTCTTTTCCGACAGGATGGTGATGAGGGCGTCCTGTACGTCGGAAGGGATGCGGGTCAGTTCTTCCAGGCGCGCGATCTTGCCCTGCTGCATGGCGATCATGATCGGGGAAGGCACCAGCGCCTCGGTCGACGGCCCTTCGGCGATGAGCCGGGCGTAGTTCCAGCCGTACCGGATCGCTTCCTCCGGGGTGCCCGCGGTGCCTTGCACAAGCAGTGTGGAGGTCCCGCTGATGGCCGCGGAGAGATGCTCGGACACCCAGGTTTTGGCGGTGCCGGGCACGCCGAGGAGCAGCAGGGCGCGGTCGGTGGCCAGGGTTGCCACCGCCACCTCCATGATGCGGCGTGGGCCGATGTATTTCGGGGTGATGACGGTGCCGTCGTCAAGGCTGCCGCCGAGCAAGTACGTCACGACCGCCGACGGCGACAGCAGCCAGCTGGCCGGTCGGGCGGAGCTGTCGTTGCGGGTCAAGGCTTCGAGCTCTGCGGCGTAGAGCTGCTCGGCGTGCGGGCGGAGGAGTTCGTTGTCGGTGGTCACTCAAGCTCCCTGTCTAGAACGGATCGGATGCGCAACGACTCGGCGAGCGTGGCAAGTTGGGTGGTGACGACCGGATAGGTCTCCCGCGCGGCGTCGACCGTCGCCCGCCAGATGTCGGTGGCGGGTAGTCCGGTTGCCATCATGTCGAACCAGGTGGCGGGGCCGCGCGGAATGGTCTCCTGGCTCGCAACCATCTTCAGGACAGCGTTGAATGCGCTGCGCGCCAGTGCATCAGGCCACGGTGAGGGCAGAGCACGAAGGGCGACGAGTTGCCGTTCGTGCGTCAGCGTCGCGAAGGTATCGATGACGACCTGCCGCTCGGCTATCGACACCACCATCGGCAGGGCCTTGCGTTGCGCGAGAAGCGCGGTAGCCCAGCGAGAATCGGAGAATGCGACGGCCGCCGTGCACAGCCCGTGAATCAGGCCGATCTCGTCGGCGTCGATCGCGGCGACGATCTCGTCGGGCGAGAGTTCGAAGTGCTTTTCCCACGTTCGCGGCGGGATTCTCGAAACGAGCTGCGTCAGCACATGTCTGCCGACTCCGATACTGCGGGGCGCGGTCAGCGAGATACCGTCGCGGGCCAGTGTGGGATCGGGTGCGGTGGACAAGGTGACGCGCACGATGTGATGACGGGCAAGGCTTCGACGTTGCGTGTCGAGTTCGAGGAGGGCAGTCGCCGCCGTGATCAGACGTTGGCGATGCTCCGACCCGTCGAGATGGTCGAGGATCTGCGCGGCACCGGCACGCACCTTGGCGCGGCGATCATCAAGGGCACGTTCAAGGAATTCCTCGTCGTTTGTCGACAGCCGGCGAGAGAGGATGGGCAGCAACAGTTCCCGGTCGGTACCGCTTTCCGTCGCCCACCCGGACGCGAGGAGTTCGCGGGCGGCATCGGGGTCACGTTCGCGCAGTGCGGTGAGATAGGCCGTACGGTCGGCGAGTTCGCCGTGGGTCCAGTCCGAGTCGTCGAGATCGTCTGTGGCGGGCAGGGCTGCGTCGTCGTCGAGAACCGCATTCAGCTCGGGCGCGTGACGGGCGAGCCATCGGCCCCGGGAGCCGGCAATCACGGTGATCGCCGGGCGGACGTGGGCGGATCGCGCGGTGCGTCGCAGCAGGTCGGGCAGCATCGGCGCCGGCGGGCGCAGGCCCGACGTCGCGAGCCGTTGCAGGCACCATTGCGCCATCCCTGGTGACAGCGTGAGTGCACGTTCGGCGTACGCGGCGGCCAGTGGCGATATTGGGGGTCGAGGATCGTCGGGCATCTCGGGAATGGCTGTGGCGCTGACGATCTCGCATCCGGTCGCGGCGCGCGCGGCAGCGGTCAATGCGGCAATCTGCAGACAGAGTACCGCCGGCTCGGCCTTCTTGGCGGTGAAGTGTTCACCGATGAGCGGATCCGCGCCGTCGACGTCGATCGGTCTTGTGCGCACGCCCACCAGCGCCGCCGACACCACCTCGTCCCAGGTGCTCACAGTCCGATCACCATGCCGTCCACCAGCACCGACACCACGTCGAGCCCCTGCGGGCCGAGGTCACCGAACACTACGACGTGTATGCCGCCGGTAAGCGCAAGTAACAGTGGCCACCGGTCGGCGAGGCCGGTGAGCGGGACCGCGGTGGTGTCGGCGTCGATGAGCGCGGGCGTCGCGTCGTCGGTGCGGCCGAGTCGGCCGCAGACGAGGACCGGCCAGCTCGGTGCCCACGGGTCGTCGGCTATCGCGCTGGAGCGGACGTGGCGGGCGGCGGTGAGGGCCATCGGCTCCAATGTGCCGACGGGGTCGGCGACGGGTGCATCCGATGGTGGTGTGGTGTCGTCGTAGACGCACCGCAGGCGTGGCGCGCCCGGATAGAAGTGCATGGTGGTGGCAATCGCCTCGCCGGTGACCGGTCGCAGTGGCAGGGTCGCACCGGTGGGCGCGTAGTCGAGCACCATCCCGTAGCAGCGGGCGGTGGCACCCCACAGCCAGGTGCGTCGGCTCTGCAGGCCGTCTTCGTCGGCGTCTCGGCGGCCCACGCACAGCCAGGTGTCGGCGATCCCGTCGGTTGCGAGCACGTCGGCTTTTGCTGTCGGGTAGCCGACGTGTCGTCGAACGGTGGCCGCGAGGTCGCCGGGGAGTTCATCGAGGCGTTGGTGGGCGACGCTCAACGACCACAGGCGGCCCAAATCCTCGAGGAGTCGGGCGGGCCAGTCGACCGCGGCGGAATTGACGCCGGAGAACAGCGCGGGGAGGCGTCGGACGCGGGTGGCCAGTCCGGGCGCCTGGGCGTCGACGAGCCGTGCGGCGACGGCGTCGAATCGTCGGTAGGCGTCCATTTCCGCGCCGGCGAGGCCGTTGCCGACCTGATCGGTCAGCCACAGCTGTAGTTCGTCAATTCCGGAGCGGACCCGTTCGACACGCTGCGCGGCGGTCTTGGCGGCGCGGTCGGGATCTTTCGGGGCGGACGGTTCGACGGACTTCTTGGTCGCGCGATCGGCGCGTCCGGCCTGCCATGCCGCGGCGTAGTCGGCGGGTTCGGCGGCGTCGGGGACCTCGTTCTTTGACCACAGCAACAGCAGTCCGAGTGCATGTTTACAGGGGAATTTGCGTGACGGACAGGAGCATTTGTAGGCCGGCGCGCCGATATCGACGATAGTGCGGTAGGGCGTCTTGCCACTGCCCTTGCACAGGCCCCAGACCAGGGTTTCGGTGGCGCCGGTGCCCATCCACGGAGTGGTCGTGGCGAGCTTCTGGCCTGCCGTGATCGACGACGCGTCGGGTGCGAGCGCAAGCACCTGATCCGCCGGCCATCGCCCACCCATGGCAGACAATCAACCACAGTTCACCGATGTGCACCATTGATGGTGGTCAGTGTCATCCGGGTGGGCGACAGTCTCGCTACTCGATAGCTGCCTGCTGGGTGGATAGTCTCATCCTGCGGAGCCTCGGCCACCAGTTGTGGCTAGATATTCGGCTAGAATGAGGCCATTTCTGCGGCTACACTTGACTGATGACGACAGTGCCACTCGGAGAAGCCAAGGACAAGCTCTCCGCGCTCATCGACAGCGCCGCGACCACGCACGACATCATCACGATCACCAAGCACGGCAAACCTGCCGCGGTACTGATGTCGGCCGACGACCTCGAATCGCTGCACGAGACGATTTACTGGCTCTCCAGATCCGGGATCCGCGAGGACGTGGCCACTGCCGACGCCGAGTACGCGGCCGGCCACACGACTTCTCTCGAGAATTTACGCGCCGACCACGGCATGCCGCCCGAATGAGTGAGGACTCCTCCGTCTCGTCCGCCCCGTACCGGGTCGAGGTCGCATCCCCCGCCCGTCGCGACCTCGAGCGACTCCCATCCCGGATCGTTCACGCCGTCATCGAGTTCATCTCCGGCCCCCTTGCCGAAAACCCCTGCCGGCTCAGCAAGCCATTGCGCGACGAACTCGCAGGCATCCGCAGTGCACGCCGCGGCGACTACCGCACCCTGCTCCGCATCGACGATTCCGGCCACACGATCGTCATCGTCAGAATCGACCACCGCGCTCACGCCTATCGCACCTAACTCGACTGTTGCACTGCCTGACCCACGCCCGCCCGTGATGGGGGCATAGCCTGGGTCTACCACGTCGTCCGTCGTAGGGAGAGCACTAGATGTCCGAGCAGTTCGAGATCAGCCGCGTGATCCAGGCCGATCCGGCGACTATCTTTTCCGTGCTCACCTCGCCCGACGGGCACGTCACCATCGACAGTTCGGGGATGCTGCAGAGCGCCGAGGGCTCGCCGGTGTCGGCGGTGGGCGACGAGTTCGTCGTGCACATGGATCGTGAGTCGCTCAACGATCTACCCATGGGCAAGTACGACGTGCGGGTGATCATCACCGGCTTCGAGCAGGACCGGTGGATCGAGTGGACAATCGCCGGCGCCGTCCGCCCGCCGCTGGATCACCGTTACGGCTATCGCCTGGAGGCCACCGACGACGGCACGCGGGTGACCACCTACTACGACTGGAGTCGCGTAACCAACGAGGACATCAAGGGCCGGTTCCCGATCATCCCCGAGGCCGGTCTGCGCGCCACGTTGGGCATTCTCGCGCGAACAGTGGAGTCGCACTGAATAATTCGCCGATGGTGAAGGCGCCATGAGCACGCTGACGATCACCCTCGAAGTGCTCGGACCCTGGTCCCTGGACACCAGCCGCGAGTTCAGGGAGGGATTCACCCCCTCCGCGTTGCGCGGCACGCAGGAGCCGGGACGGTTGTCGACGGTGTTCCGGGTCGACGCCGATTGGTCGGCCGCACGGGTCACCGTGACCCAGCGAGAGCAGACCGCGGAGATCGAGGTGAGCGGCGACGGCGATCTCGACGCGGCCGCCGAGCAGACCGCACGGTTCCTCGCCCTCGACGTAAATGCCCGCCAGTGGCCCGCCGTCGGCGATCGCGACCTGGTGATCGGACGTGCACAGCAAGCGCTTCCAGGGTTGCGGCCCTGCGGTTTTCACTCCGCCTACGAGGCCGCCGCGTGGTCGGTGCTCTCGCAGCGGGTGCGCATCGTCCAGGCTGCGGCGACCCGTGCCGCCATTACCGACCGCTTCGGTGACGACGGAGCCTTTCCTGCGCCGGCGCGACTCGCCGACCTCGACATCGACCTCCCCGGCCGCACACTCGAATACCTCCACGCTGTCGCCGACGCCGCCGAGCAGGGTGCACTCGACACCGCCGCGCTGCGGGCGATGGACCCGCAGGACGCGATCACCGAGGTGCAACGCATCAAGGGCATCGGGCCGTTCGCCGCCGAGCTGATCGTGCTGCGCGGCGCCAACGGCCTCGATTACGCGCCCGCCAACGAACGCCGCCTCACCGCCGAGGTGGCGCAGTTGTACGGGGCCGACGCCGTACTCACCGAGATCGCCAACGCGTGGAAGCCTTTTCGGACGTGGGCGTCGGTGTATCTGCGCGCGCGGGCCGAGGCGATCGTTCCGGGTGATGTTGTGCCCGGAACGCGGGCACAACGTCACCCTGATGCGGTTCAGGTGGTGCCGCCACAGGCGGCGACTGCGCCCTCACCCGACTTCGTGTCGGTGGCAATCACTTTGCTGCCTTCTCTGATGGTGCAGGTGATGCTTCCGGTGTCGTCGATGCCGTTGCTGGCGGCCAGGCTCACGGGTTTGAGCGAGCCGGCGAACGAGACGTCCATCGTCCACGGCACCGACTCACTCTGCGCCTCGGAAACCGTGCCACCCGATGTCATGTACGCGATGAAGGCGCTCGACCCGTCGCCGGTGACCTGGTAGGTCACCGTCACCGGCCCGTTGACCTTGTTCTCGACACTCTTGCCGAAGCCGACCAGCGCGACGACCGCCACCACCACAACGACGATGAGGAGGATGACTCCGCCACCGAGAATCCACGGCCACACCGGGCGCTTTTTCGGGGGCGGGAAGCCCGGACCGCCCTGGCCGGGTTGCGGATACCCGGGCTGCGCGTTGCCGGGATATCCCTGTTGCGGGTAACCCTGCTGCGCATACCCCTGCTCCGGGTATCCGGGTTGCTGATAGCCCGGCGGCTGCGAATATCCAGGCTGCTGGGAGTACCCGGGTTGCTGCACCGGCTGACCCAGCTGGGTCGGCTTATCAAACTGTGACGGGACCTGATTCGGGTCGTTCCACGGATTTTGCGGGCCGGACATGGACGTTCCCCCTCGCCTTCGATAAGCAGCGACGCCGCCTATCGAGACGTCGTCGCCACACCTAGTTCGCCACCTGGACCGGGCGGGCTCGGCACTTCTGTAGAGAGAGTAGACCAGCGGGCCGTCGGGTCAGTGGCGCAGGTGTCGGCGCCGATCGACCACCGAGTGGTTCGCCATCGGTAGCACGTACTCGCCGCGCTACCATGCGTCCCGTGTCGAACACCGGTCCGGGTGATCAACGGTCGCCGACCGCGCGTCGCGGAGTCTTCTGGCCTCAGCCGAGACCGAAGGTGCTCGTGAGGTTCTGGTCGATATGGTTGATTGTCCTCGTCGTCGCGCTGATCGCCACGGCGGTCTGCGCCTCCGACGGGCTGGGCTATGCCCTCGTGTTGGTGCCATTTCCCACGCTGCTGATCGCGGCTCTCATATTTCCGTGGCTCACGCCCTGGCTGTCGGTCGAGGCGGCGTGGGTAACGCTCGTCGCCACGTCGTGGGCCGTGATGACCGCCGGCCTGGTGTGGTTCGGCATCGGATTCGCCGCCGGATTCACCACATTCGTGTACGGCGTCGTCGCTCGCGGCCTGCTTGCACTGTATTTTCGCCGAGCGAGGCGTCGGAACCACCACCCGCGCAACTCAAGGCATGAATAGCAATCAACGAAAACGCCATCTCATAGTCATGACCAGCAGGCAGGATGACGACGGCATGATGCTGCGCACGGTCACGCTCACCGAGGACGGTCACCTCAGGATCGAGGGCCACGATCTCGGCACCGGTGTCGAGAAGGTCTTCCACTACAGCGAATACGAGTACGAACCCAGACTGTCGCCCGACAACGTCGAGCCCCTGCGAGAGCGCCATGGGTGCGTTCATCGGTTGTCTGGCAATCGGTTACAGCGTACACACCGGAACGGTCACCCACCTCGACGAGCCCGGAGACGAGACGCTGGTGACGATCATGATGCTGGTTGGTGCAGCTCTCTGCTTCTGCGGGGTCGTCGCCGCGTTCCGACCACGCACGAGCCCCGCAGTGACCTGACGCCGACAACAGTGACCTTCGAACCAGGCACCAGGCGGGAATTCACCACACCCTGGGAGGCATTCCTCGAACTGCGCCCCACACGGTTCAAAGCAACGGCGCGCGTCGAAGTTCGTTCCTTGGCAGGCCGATCCGACTACGAAGCATCGCTGTCATGCGTAGGACCACTCACCCTGCAAACACTGCTGCGCTACTACTGCCAGCGAAGGCAAGCACGGGAAGAACTCGCAGACCTACGTGGCCGGTAGCGACTCCTTGCGCGCCGCTTCGGAATCGGGTGATCTCACGCTTTCGGCGTCGACGCCGTCCCGGCCTTGCGGAACGGTCCGGTCACCCAGCGCCGCGAGATTCGCGGCTCTGGCTGTCCGGCGAGCGAAGTCACCGTGCGATCGCGCACCGGGCGGCCGGCGAGTCGGTGCGAGAGCCACGCGACCGCCAACGGCGCCGAGAGTGGGAGCAACGAGACGTGCTCACTGAGCTGATCGCGCACATAGGTCACCGACGCTCCGCATTCGCGATAGCGCTAGACCAGGCTGTCGATGTCATCGACGTTGATCACCTCGTCGTGCACCGCCTGCACCACCAGCAGCGGGATGGTCGGTGTGTGGCTGCCGAGTTGGATGTCAGTCATCATTTCGGCGATCGCAGGTTGCGAGAGCATATCGGCGACCGGGATGTCGAGGTAGTCGTCGATGTCGTGATTCTTGAATTCGCGCAAGGCTTCTGGTGTTCCGGTGCGGGCGATCGCGTCGAGGTTAGCCCGGCCCGCCTCGGTGGCGTACTCGGTGATGGCGGCGTCAAGCGCGGGGTAGACGCGCCGCAGCCCGGCGATCACCATGATCGGCAGCGCGGCGTGGAATCCGCCGTTGAGCCGCAGCAAAGCCGATGCCATATTGCCCACCGGCGAGCCGAGGACCGCGCCGATCAGGTTCAGTTCCGGTGCGTACGTCGGTGCCATTTCGGCGGCCCACGCGGTGGCCAGGCCACCGCCGGAGTAACCCCACATGCCGACCGGCACGTCAGGGGCAAGGTCGAGTTCGGGGAGCGCGAGGGCAGCGCGGATACCGTCGAGCGTGCGATATCCGGGTTCACGGGGCGCACCCCACGCACCGAGCATGCCCTCGTGGTCGGGAATCGACACCGCCCAGCCCCTCGCGAGTGCGCGCCGCACCACCAGGAACTCGAACGGCGCCACCGCACGTCGCGCCCCTGTCCCCTTGCGCAAGGCGTACGACGGGAAACAGCTCGAGGTGACGGCGTCGATCGCGCACTGGAACGACAGCAGCTGAAACTCGGGCCCGGTCGCTCGGCGTCGCGGCAGGACGATGGTGGTCGCGGCCACCCCGGCCACACCATTGAGGTCGGTGGAGCGGTAGAGCACCTGCCAACCCACGTTGCGGTGATGCGAGGTCCAGAAGTCCTTGAGCTCCACTTGCCGCGTCCGAATGATCTCACCCGGCCCTATTCCATCCAAACTCGCCGGAGCGTCGTAGAAATCGTCCTCGGTGGGCAGGATCGGCGCAGGAACCTCTTCGACGACGTCCGCACCGTGCGCCGCCGTATTCGCCGTGCTCAGGTCGGCAACCATCACACACCTCTCTTCCGGGTCGCGGCACCCGCACACCAGGTCAGGCGGGTGCGGATGCTGTCTACGTTGTTCAACGGTCAGGGGCCGCGCAGCCATTCCAGCATTGCCAGGTTCAGGGCGTTCTTTCAGGTTCGACGAGTCGACGCGCACGTAAGGAACATCATCGTGACCATGGCCACTCGAACCGATTGCCGCGCTGACCCGTCATCGACGTGCAGCGCGGGATCGCGTTCCGTGACGATCTCGCGCCGCATCCGGCGGAGCAGGTCATCGATCGGATCGCCGAGCTGGTCACCGTCTTCCGCGTGCACGATCTGCCGGTGGTGGTAACCGACGTCGCGGGTATTGCCCTGGAATCGGGTGTGAGGTACCGGTGCGAATGCGGATCATCGTCGAATTCGAGATCGAGCAGAACCTTCGAGATACGTTGAGCAAGAACACAGTCGGCCACCTCGAAGGTCGCGCATGCGTATCCGGCATCTTCGATTACGTCGACCTCGACCACCACCTCTGGCGGAGCGGTCACGTACGACGACGTACAACCGTACGCGGTCGACGTGTGCCCGCGCAGCCGGCCCACGTGATGCCGAGAGAGCGCAACAGCAACTCGGTCCGCTTGCTCACCCCGGACTCGACCTCACTCATCGTCAGCTCACTTGACCAGGCCGAGCCGGACACCCCGAACCTCTGGGGATGATGCACCGCCACCTACTTCCCCCCGATCAACTCCCGGATGTCGTCAGCGCCGATTGCCGACCCGAACAGATCGCCATCGTCGACCACGGCGGTGAACAGCTCGCGCTTGCGTTCTTGTAGCGCAACGACTTTCTCCTCGATCGTGCCCGCCGACACCAGACGGTAGACGTTGACCGGGCGGGTCTGACCGATGCGGTGGGCGCGGTCGACGGCTTGGGCTTCGGTCGCTGGGTTCCACCACGGGTCGCAGACGAAGCAGTAGTCGGCCTCGGTGAGGTTCAGCCCGAAACCGCCGGCCTTGAGGCTGATCAAGAACACCCGCGTCTTACCGCCGGTGAACCGCTTGATCTCCTTGCCGCGCTGGGTCGCCGACATCGAACCGTCGAGGTAGCTGACGTCGATACCCATACCGACCAGCCGCTCCTCGATAAGCCGCAAGAATCCGGTGAACTGGCTGAACACCAACGCGGAGTGGCCTTCTGCGATGAGGTCTGGGAGCTGCTCGGCCAGATAGTCGATCTTTGCCGACGCGATCTCGGCATGCTGATCCTCGACAAGCCCGGCATGCAAACTAAGCTGCCGCAGCATGGTCAGCGACCGCAAGATCGCGAAGCGGTTCTCGTCGAAGTCGCCGAGGAGCCCGAGCACCTTCTGGCGTTCCCGGGTCAGGCGGGTCTGATAAATCTTGTCGTGCTTGGTGTTCAGATTGATGGAGAGGAGCTGCTCCTGCTTGGCGGGCAGGTCCGCGGCAACCTGTTCCTTGGTGCGGCGCAGCATGACGGGCCGAATCCTACGGCGTAGCAACGCCAGCCGCTCGGGCTCCTCCCCGGATTCGATGGGCCTGCAGAAATACTCGGTAAACGTCTTCGGTGAGGAGAACAATCCGGGCGCGGTGAGCGACAGCAGCGACCACAGCTCCATCAGGTTGTTCTCCATCGGGGTGCCGGTGATGGCGAGCTTGAAATCGGCGCGCAACCGTCGAGCGCACTGGTGGCCCTTGGAGTTGTGGTTCTTGACAAACTGGGCTTCGTCGAAGATGACGCCAGTCCAGTCGGTCTCGTCGAACTCCTCGAATCCTATGCGCATCAACGCGTACGAGGTAATGACGATCTGCCGTCCGTCGATCTGTTCGGCCAGCGGCACGCCCACTCGGGCGCTGGTAGCGGTGACGGTCAGTGCCTCGAGGTCGGGGGTGAAGCGCGCGGCCTCGGCAGCCCAGTTGGCGATCACGCTGGTGGGCGCGACCACCAGGAAGCGTCCATCCGGTTCTTCCTCCAGCGCAGCAGCGATCATCGCAAGGGTCTGGACCGTCTTGCCCAACCCCATATCGTCGGCGAGGATTCCCCCAATTCTGTTCACCCACAAAAAGTTCAACCAGTTCAAACCCTCGGCCTGATAGTCGCGCAGTTCGGCGGCGAAACCCTTGGGAATCGCACGCGGCTCCGGTGGCCTAGCCGCGGCGAGTCGTTTCATCCGTGCCCGCCATACGGCGAGTTCCTTGTCGACGACGCCGAGCTCCATCAGCTCGTCCCATAGAGTGGCGTTGTAGGAACGTTGCCGCACTTTGCCGTTGTCCAACTCGCCGAGCGCTTTGGCCTCCTCGACGAGCTCGCCCAAGCGCTGAAGTTCTGGAGCGTCCAGAGCAAAATACGTGCCGTTGGGAAGCAGCATATGAGTCGCGCCGGTGGACAATTCCCGAACGAGGTCGGCGAGTGGGACGTCGACGCCGTCGATGTCGATGTCGATCGTCAGTCCGAACCAGTCGGCATCACCAAAGTCGTTGCTCCCAATGGAGATACGCGGCGGCGAAACCGCCTCACGGTAGTCGAGTACCTCCCCGTCGAAGATCACCTCCACTCCCAGATCCTGCAGTTGCGGCAACACCTCGACGTGCAGCATCGCCGCCTCCAGACGGGTGTATCGCACCGAGCGCGTAAGCGCGGCGACGTCGGCGTTGTTGATCATCTCGTCGGTAGATGTGCGCATGAGCCCGATCAGATCACCCCTTTTGTCCGCCACGGCTCCGCGTCGGATCGTCTGCATGCGCCAATCGAGGCTCAACGCGGCGGCTTGCGCGAGCTGTGGTCGGATCGCCGTCCACGCCTGCTGTTCCGCATCCAGATCACGAAGAGCGGAGCGATGATCACCGCCGAAAGCCAGTGAACGACCATTGACCTCATAGATGACCTGCCACGTCACCTGGGCGCCTGACATATCGGGGCTCAGCGTGACCTGCAACCGGGGTCCGGTCACCGCGGTGGCGACCAGCGCCTCGTCGGCAACCTCGACGGCTATCGACACGGCGAGTCGCGGGAGCACATCGGTGGAGAACTCCTCGACCTCGTCGTCGGGGATGCGTACCGAGCCGCGTGAGAACAACTGCCTGAATGCGTCCATGGATGTGGGAGCGGCGAAGGGCCCGATGAGCAAAGTGTCGCCAGACCGTACGACCAGGCCGTGCGGGTCGGGCTCGCCGAGTAACCCGGCCGGCGATCCGTCCCAGTCGTGGCCGTCGATAGCCAGGTTCGGCGCGACCGCCACCCCCTCATCGTCTCGAATCACCCGCAGCTGCGCCGACGACCCCTTGATCAGGGTCACCGACTTGGTGTGCGTGGTCCTCGTGTGCGCGATGAGAGGAACCCCCACGTCGATGGCCGCGGCGAGCAATTCCCAGATGTCAGCGGGCGCGTCGTTCAGGTTCAGCACCGCGTCACGCGTGTAGGGATTGATCGCCCGAATCGCCCGGCCGATCGCCCGCACCCGGCGTAGATGCTCGGGGACAAAGTCCTCGAGAGGCCGGTCCGAAACATTACTGCCCCACGGCATATGCGGTGACCGCTCGATGGAGTCCCACGTGACCCCGGTCCGCACCCACGTCCCCCGTTTACCCGGGGTGACCAGTCGCAGCGTCGGAGACGCCAGGTTTCTCGCATCGGATCCGGGCATCTCGACCTGGATACCGAGCGGGGCATCACCCGGCGAACGGATCGCCGAATCGTCGTGGACGAACTCGCCGAGAAGCCGGCGCCACGGCTCGGCAGCCGGCGCACGACCTCGCCGAGAAGCCATGCTTGCGGTCAGTAGCAGAGCGACGGCGTGTTTGCAGTCCCCTCCGACCGGGCAGGTACACCACGAGTCGCCGACCTCGCTTTCTCCGCGATACGCCGAGAAGTACACCTCGACGTCGTAGACCATGCCGCGCGATCCCACGCACTTCCCGGTCAGTTGCCGACCGTCTGCCGACCACTCCATGCAGTGCACACGCTTCTCACCGGCGTACGCCACGCCGCGCGAGACGGTCCCTCCGTCGAACGCCATGCGGAGGTAGTGCTCGTCGATATCCAGTGGCTGGGGAGGTGCCATGCGCCGAGGGTACCGAGGGGTAGCGACATCAGTGGGTCACGGCGCGACTGTCTGTGGCTGGTGTGCATTCCGGTCACGGATGTGATCGGCGTAATCTCGCACATGGTCGCAGGATGCAATGTCATCCTCGTAAATCCGGCACCAACGATCAGGAGAACTGATGCGCAGCACCATGCAAGATGTTCCGTTATCCATCGCGCAGATCCTGCGCCACGGCAGTACCGTCCATGGCACCGCCGAGGTCATCACATGGATGGGAACCGAATCCCGCCGCCGCAGCTACGCCGAGGTGGGGCGCCGCAGCGCCGCTCTCGCCAACGCGCTGCGCGGACTCGGCGTCACCGGCGATCAGCGGGTGGGCACCTTCATGTGGAACAACGCCGAGCATCTCGAGGCATATCTGGCGGTGCCGGCGATGGGCGCGGTGCTACACACCCTCAACATCAGGCTGTTTCCCGAGCAGCTGGTGTTCGTCGCCAACCACGGCGAGGATCACGTCATCATCGTCGACCCGACGCTGCTGCCACTGCTCAACCCGCAGCTGCCTGAGCTGGCGACCGTCAAGCACATCATCGTCACCGGCGAAGACACCTCCGGCGTCGAGGCGCCCGCGGGCATGACGGTGCACTCGTACGAGGCACTGATCGCCGATCAGCCGGGCACCTTCGACTGGCCCGAGGTCGACGAGCGCGACGCCGCCGCGATGTGTTACACCTCCGGCACCACCGGCGACCCGAAAGGTGTTGCCTACTCCCATCGTTCGATCTATCTGCATTCGATGCAGGTGTGCATGACCGAGGGCCCGGCGCTCAAGCAGGGCGATCGTGCGCTGGCCGTGGTCCCGCAGTTCCACGCCATGTCGTGGGGACTTCCCTACGCGGCGTTCATGATCGGTGCGTCACTGATCATGCCCGACCGGTTTTTGCAGCCCGAGCCGCTGGCCGCCCTGATCGCCGCCGAGCAGCCGACGTTCGCCGCGGCCGTCCCGACCATCTGGCAGGGACTGCACCAGTACCTCGAGCAGCATCCGCAGGACATCTCGAGCATGCACGACGTCCTCATCGGCGGGTCGGCGGTGCCGCCGTCGCTGATGCACATCTTCGCCGAGCAATACGACATCCAGGTGTTGCACGCCTGGGGCATGACCGAAACCTCGCCGCTGGGTTCGGTCGCGCGTCCGCCGGCAAGTACCGAAGGTGAGGAGCGCTGGCGCTACCGCTACACGCAGGGCCGGTTCCCGGCGTCGGTGCAGGCGCGCATCGTCGACGGCGGCACGGTATTGCCCAATGATGGTGAGAGCGTTGGCGAACTCGAGGTGCGCGGACCGTGGATCACCGGCGCCTACTACGGCATCGACGCACCCGAGAAGTTCGACGACGGCTGGCTGCGCACCGGTGACGTGGGCACCATCACCGGCGACGGCTACCTCACCCTGACCGACCGCACCAAGGACATCATCAAGTCCGGTGGCGAGTGGATCTCCTCGGTGGATCTGGAGAACGCCGTCATGGGGCATCCCGACGTCATCGAAGCCGCCGTCATCGGCGTTCCTGACCCCAAGTGGGACGAGCGGCCACTGGTGGCCGTGGTGCTGCGCGAAGGCTCCGACGCGACACCGGACTCGTTGCGAGAGTTCCTGTCCGACAAAATCGCCAAGTGGCAGCTGCCGGAGAACTGGACGGTCATCAACGAGGTCCCGAAGACCAGTGTCGGCAAGTTCGACAAGAAGCGTCTGCGCGCGCAGTACCACGAAGGCGGGCTGTCGGTGACGCAGCTCTGAGGGTGGGAGCCTTTCGAGACTTTGCTGAATGACCAGGCCTTCGATGGCCTCGGCGGCGGTAAGGTGTCCGGCTGCGTGGCGGGTCATGTAAGCCGATTCGCGCCTACGGTGCGCGCGCGCTGACCTTTGTCCTGGCCGCCGGAACCTTTCTGCTCTACCACCGAATTGCCGCGGGCAACGTTCTTGACGTACCGGTCGTCGGTTCCGGACTGTCCTGCAACGCAACGGGAATCGTTGACTGCCGCCATCGACTGGCGGGTGCAGTGGATGCTGATCGACGTTGTCTCTTCGAGTCGACGGGGTTGCGCCGGTCTGTCGATGGTCCGGAGTCGGCGGAGGTAGGGTCGCGAGAATTCGGCTGCCGCCGAACCCGGCCTCGCCTGGCTTCAGTCATTCTGCGAGTAGCTCAGCGACAAACGCCCAGGTCGTGAGGGTCGGCTACGGTAGGAATGACTGAAAACAACCGAGAGGCCGTGGCGGTACTTCTGGCGTGGTCATGAAGTATCGATAACGCACCACGGATTCTCTATACTGAAACGATGTTGCTGGGGATACTCATCGGCGCCGGATCACTCGTAATACCCGCCGCCCTCCTCGCGCTGTGTGCCAGACATCTTCGGCGCCGGCAACGGCAGCGAACCCTCGGGGGTTACAACAGTGCCGTACTGGGCTACACCCACGGAGGTGTTCCCGCCTACGATCCACCAGCTCGCACCGACAGTGCCGCGTGGACAACGATAGTCGAGCAACACCCGCCCGATGAGGATGTCACCACCTGACAACATGCGGGATGCTTCAGGCTCGCCGCCGGTCTAGGTCAACCCATCCTCGCAATCGGCGCGACCAGCCAGATTGTTTTTACCGTAACGCGTTTCATTCTGTTCGGATGGACACCATCTGCGCGCCGATCGTCGCGCCCGTCGTGTTCGGTCTCATCCTGGCGTGCTTTGGCGCACCGAAGGCCTGGACGCTGCCCGCCCTGTTCGACCTCGGTACGCTACGGAGCGCTGTCGATCGATTTCAATATGGAGGTCTCCGAGTTCGGCGGCACCACTCCTCACGTCACCTCGGCGTTGTTGAGCGCCACGAATACTCACCTGGTGCTCGGGTTCTATCTGATCGGCAGTGGAATCGTCGGTCTGGTCGCCGTCGAACTCCTCCGCGAGTCGCTCGGCAGCCGCGCAACGGGCTCTCCACCACAGGTGGATACCCCGGCCAAAACCGAGCGCACCATGCCGCGGCCCGTGAATCAGCGGCGGCGTTGAGCGCTGGAGCTGCTGCTCTCAGACCGAGCAATTCGGCGAGGTGACGTCCGCTCCGCCGGCGATCCGACTGACGACGCCATTGCTGATGGTGAACGAGAGTTGTCCACCGGGGACTGTGGCGAAGTATCCGGACTGGGCGAATGGACCGGTCTGCGGAATCGGCTGGGCGTCGGGGTAGGCGGCGGTCACGGCGCTTTGCTGATCACCGAGTCCTACGCCCTTCTCGGTGGTGACCGAAGGACCGGTGGTGCTCGTACCGCTGGCGACCACGCACTGGACGGGATCGCCGTCGACGTAGAGTTCGTTCTGCCCGCGCAGTGCAGGACCGCGGGCTCCATCACCCTTGGCCTGGAACGCCAATCCCGTTGTTGCAGCGGCTGCTTGCACCGACATGCCGACCTTGACCACCCCCAGTGACGTGGGCGTGATCGTCAGCTGATCTCCTGACCAGGCACCGGAACCCGATGCGGCTGTGTTCGCGGCCGCTGTCGATGAGCCGGTGTCGGTCGAACTCGGGTCGACAAAGTCGCCCGAGCATATGTCGATGTAGCGGGTCGGGTCGAAGTGTTCGCCGTGCTGTGGGAAGAACCATTCGATGGCCTGATACCGCTGTGCTCCGTCGCAAAGACCGAGATTGAAGGCGACGACTGTGGTTTGTTCAGCATGTTGGTCGGCAACGACCTCACCGGAACCTCCATACAGGGCCGAGCCGGTTCCGGTGGCCTGCGGGCCGCCCCACGACGACCACACGACGTTGCTCACCAGGCCCGTGGGATCACCGCCGTTGAAGATCTCCGACGGTCGGACCTCGCCGTATCCCTTTTGATAGGTGCCCCATACCTTGCCAAGGGTCGCATTGACCACCAGAGGCGTCGCAGTCGACTCGGTTCCAGAAGTATGCTCCCCAGAGGCCGATCCGTTCACCGACGACGAGCACGCTGCCGTCGCGGTGAGCAGTGCCGCACAACCGACAGCTAGCATCACCCGGGAAAGTTGCATCGTGCCTCCTCGAAAGATACTGCGGCCTCCTCGAAAGATACTGCGGCGCAGGCCAATAACCTAACAGCACGGCCACTCCGCGGGCGATTCATCCACCGGAACGCAAGCGCGAATTCATATGTTCGGACGATCGCACCCGCCAGCACACTCGCCCACATCCGACGAATCCGATATTCGCCGAACATGTCGTCGAGGTATCCGTGTTCAATCCGCAACCAGCCTGCCAGGCAGTGGACCGTCCCGCTGGTATCGCTATTCGATCGCATGAGCGTCGACGTCGGATTCGCCGACCATCTGGCGCTGCTACTCGTCCCGACACTGACGCCGCGCCGGAATGGGTGGATCACAGCGACGGTCTCGATCGGGCGCACAGCGTGACGGTCTAGTTGCTGGGTCGGTGGGTGGCCATTGAGAGGTCGCGGATGGATGACCCGCCGCCGGCGGTCGATTCTGGTGAGCGGGCCGAGTTGAAGCGGTTGCGCCGTGAGGTCGCAGAGTTGCGAATGGACCAGGAGTTTCCGAAAAGTGCGGCCGCGTTCTTCACTGCGGTGAATACACTCCCGAGCACAACACTGCGGGGCAACGACCGTGGTGACCAGCCACACGCGACGCGTCGAGGCGGCGAGCGCGCCGACCAGCGGCGGGGCATCGAGGGTGTCGAAGGCGATTCGCTCACCCACACAGTGACAAGAACGATGGCGGTGGCACAGTACCGCATCACCTCGGCGTCTACGTCTGGCTCCATCACGGGTAGCGCCATTCCGATGTGCACGAGAGTGATCGTCACTCGGCCGATTGGTCTGCTCGCGCGTTTTCAGTCGTCGCCATGGGTAACTCATCGGCCGCACCTGGGTTTTGCCCATTCTCTACTTTGTGAATAGCTGAATACAGGCGAGAACAACCGAGAATGGGTGCGGCGGCGTCTGTTGCTACCGAGGTGACTCCGATGTGCGAGAGTTCTCGATATGGATTCGTGGACCGCTGCCGCCCTGGACACCGCCGACTCGTGCTGGACCGGCATGGTCGCTGTGCTCGAGGAACTCACCGACTCCGGGGTTCACCGACGGCTCCCCGTCGACGGGTCGAACTCGCCCTATGCGGTCGCTCACCACTGCGTGGAGATGACGCGATGGTGGCTCGGCACCTTCGGGTGCGGTATGGCTCTGCCACGAGATCGGGCTGCGGAATTCGACGCAACCGGTTCGGTCCTCGAGCTTTTCGCACGTATCCGAAGTACCCGCGCCGATATGATCACGTGGACCGAGCTGATCCTTCGCGACGGCATCGCCGCTCGGGATGCCACGGGCACGACAGCCCGCGTCGACCTTGCCACCGTCTCACCGCAGTGGGTGATCCTGCACGTGGTGCACGAACTCGCCCAGCATCTCGGTCAGATGCAGGTCACCCGGGATGTGTTGCGGGCCTGAGGCCGTCGACCTGAGGCTCCTCGCCTTACTCGGCGTCCTCGTCCAACTTCCCCGACAGACGTAGGACCCCTCGCAACAGCGCACCGTGGTCCAGACCGCCGTCGCCGTTGGCGCGGGCTGAGGCCATCAGCGTCGCCACGAGTGACCCGACCGGGGTGACCACACCGGCATCGCGGGCTGCGGCCGTGACGATTCCGAGGTCCTTGTGGTGCAGCTCGATCCGACCGCCCGGCGCGAAGTCACGCTCGATCATGCGGTGCGCCTTGTGGTAGAGGACGGTGGAGCCGGCCAGGCCGCCGGCGAGAACGCCGACGGCGGCGGAGGTGTCGACGTGGTGGGCTTCGAGGAAGACCACCGCCTCGGCGAGTGCCTGGATGTTCGCGGCGACGATGAGCTGGTTGGCCGCCTTCACGATCTGACCGCTGCCACTCGGCCCGACGTGGGCGATGGTGTCACCGACCACGTCGAGGACCGGCAGTGCGCGCTCGTAGGCGTCGTCGTTGCCGCCGACCATGATCGACAGGCTGCCGGCGACCGCGCCCTCCTGCCCGCCCGACACCGGGGCGTCGAGGAACGAACAGCCTTGTGCTGCCGCTGTTTCGGCCATGCGGATCGCGGTCGCGGGATCGATGGTGGAGAAGTCGAGGATCACGGTGCCCGGCGCGGCGTGGGCAAGGACCCCGTCGGGGCCGGTGAGAACCTCCTCGACGTCAGCGGACGCCGGGACGTTGAGCGCGACGAACTCGGCTCCGGTGACGGCCGCGGCAATCGACTCGGCGGCGTCACCGCCGGCCGCAATAAGGTCGGCGGCCTTGGCCGGGGTCCGGTTGTAGCCGACGACGGTGTGACCGGCACGGACCAGATTGATCGCCATCGGGCTGCCCATCACGCCGAGTCCGATGAATCCTATTGTCGCCACGGGGTTTCCTCCATCGTTTGCTCCCTCACCACACCGTCTCTGCGTCACTGAAATGCGGGAAAGTCCGGCACCCAGTCGAAGGTATCGGAACGGGTGGGTAAGTACTCCAGGCTGATCCATCCCGGATAGTCGCGGGCGGCGAGCGCGGCCAGTGGTCGGGACAGGTCCAGGCTGCCGGTGCCGGGTTCACCGCGGCCCGGGACGTCGGCGATCTGAACATGGCTGATCCGGTCGGCGACGGTGTCGATCACGTCGTCGAGGTTCTCGCCGTTGATCGCAAGGTGGTAGAGGTCTGCCAGCAGTGCCGCGTTGTCGACGGCGTGGTCGCGGGCGAGTCTGTCGCAGACGTCGATCGCGTGCGCCGCCCGGGTCAGCGGATAGGTGGGTATGCCGCTGAGTGGTTCGAGGAGAATGCAGGCGTCGATGGTTGCGGCCGCGCGGGCGGCGAACGCGAGATTCTCGGCGGCGAGATCGTCCTGGACCTCGATGGCCAGATCGCCGATGCGGTTGCCGTACAGCGCATTGAAGCCGAGGACACCGAGCCGAGATCCGATACCGGTCGCGACGTCGACGCTGTCACGGAATTCGGCGCTGGAGGCAGGGTGCGAGAGCAATCCCCGATTACCTGACGACAAATCCCCGGCTGCGAAATTCAGGTGTGTGAGGCGGACGCCGGCGTTCTCGACCGCGGTGACGAAGGCGTCGACGTCACGGTCGGCGGGGACGGCGGTGGCGAATGGCCACCAGAACTCGACGGCGCCGAATCCGGCGTCACGCGCGGCCTGCGGCCGGTGAAGCAGCGGCAGGTCGGTGAGCAGGATCGAACAGTTCACCGTGATCCGTGAGGTGTCCACCACCCCATCTTCCGCGGTGAGACATTGCCACGCACGACGCCCGAGGAATCGGCACCAGCGCAGTATGTCGTTGGGTGTTTGTGTGTCGACTTCGGGGTTGTGTGGCCTGCAGGGCACACAACGTCGGAGTCGGCACACATGTGTGGTCGCGCCGGTGTGTGTCCGGGCGGCGGCAGAGAGGGTTGGATAATGGGTGATGCCCCGCAACGTGGTGTGTTGCGGGGCATCCCGGAGGTGTTGTTCGGCGGTGTCCTACTCTCCCACAC
>NZ_RKMH01000008.1 GCF_003797185.1 Gordonia oryzae | reverse complement strand
CCGCCATCCGCACCAAATCCGCACGCTGAGAATCACTCACCGGCAAAGCCGCCGCTGTCATAACAGGCATACTACAAAATACCAGACTATTTCACAGACAGACCACTAGTCGTAGCGTTCGATGCTCGACTCGGCCAGTCGCGATAGCCCCTCGCGGATGTGGCGGGCCCAGATGCTGCCGATGCCCTCGACGGCCTGTAGGTCGGCGGCCGAGGAGGCCAGCAACGATTGCAGGGTGCCGAAGCTGCGAACCAGCCGATCGACGTGGGCGAACTGCAGCCGTGAGATCCGGGCCAGCATGCGGTAACCGCGTGGGCTCATCGCGGTGTCCTGGGCCTCGATGGTGGTCGGGTAGCCGAAGGCGCCGGCCAGCAGTGTGAGATCCAGGAGGTCGGCGTCGGAGAGCGCCTCGACCGTCTCCAGCGTGTGGTGCACCTCGTCGGTGGTCGCCGGCTCGGGGCTGGCGTAGTAGTCGCGGACCAGCAACTCGCGGACGGTGTCGTTCTCGGAGGTCAACTCCTCGAGTTGCAGACTTACCTGTCGTCCGTTGGTGCCCAGCTCCGAGACGTACTCATCGATCTCGACACCCACGCGGCGGACCATCTCCATACGCTGCGCCGTCGACATCGCATCGCGCAGCAGGACGTAGTCTTCGATCTCGGCGCGGCCGAGCGCTGAGATCACCTCGTCGAGGCGAGCCTTGTAGCGCTCGAGTGTCGACAGCGCCACGTTGGCGCGCGAGAGGATCGGGTCGGGGCTCTCGACGACGCGTCGCACCCCTTCGGCGTAGACGCTGACGATCGACATCGATGCGCTCACCGATATCACCGGGTATCCGGTCTGGATGGCGGTCCGCTCGGCGGCGCGGTGACGTGTTCCGGACTCCTCGGTCGGAATCGACGGATCGGGTACCAGCTGTACGTTCGCGCGGACGATGCGTTTGCCGTCGGTGGAGAGCACCACCGCGCCGTCCATCTTGGCGAGTTCTCGCAGACGCGTCGGCGCGAACTCGACGTCGAGATGGAAGCCGCCGTCACAGATCTTTTCGACGTCGGAATCGTGGCCGAGCACGATCAACGCACCGGTACCGCCGCGCAGGATGCGTTCGAGACCGTCGCGCAGGCCGGTGCCGGGTGCCACGCGGGCCAGCGTTTCCTTGATCAGCTCCGAGCGGCCGGCGTCGGTGCGCCCGTACTGGTCGGTTCTGGCTCCCTCGACCATCATTGTCCCTTCCTGCGTCATCGCGTCCGGTCACCTGACACGTGCGGGAATCGGCATGACTAGGGTAACGGGACGTGAGTACCCCTTCTCGTCCCGATCGGCCCGGTGGCTTCGCGGTGCCCGCCGACATCGAGGCCATGACGCGTCATCCGAAGGCCGCCGGACCGGGTGAGCCCATCCGCATGCACAACCCGATGTGCCTGGGATGCGGCGAGGATGCGCCCCGCGGGCTTCATCTGGTGGTCCGGGCGGGCGAAGGTTTCACCGTGGAGACCGAGATGGACGTCGAACCGTGGATGGAAGGTGGTCCCGGCGTGATCCACGGCGGTGTGCTCTCGACCGCCTTTGACGAGGTGATGGGCACCGCACCGCTGCTCGTCGGACCGTCGTCGGTGACCGTGCACCTCGAGGTGGACTTCCTCGCGCCTGTCCCGATCGGCTCGCGGCTGCAGCTCAGTGCCCGGTTGCTCGGCCGTCAACGCCGCAAGATCTACGTCGAGGCCCTCGGTCATGTCGGCGATCCGGACCAGCCGGTCGCCGTTGGCCGTTCGATCTTTGTCACGATCAACGCGCGCGAGCACTTCGCCGACCACGTCGAGCACAGTCAGATGGCCGACGAACACAAACAGCGGCTCTCGAGGCCGTGACGGGGCCTCGCCCGGGCGTTCTCGAAACCAGCCCGCGTTGTTGATGTTCCACATTGCCTGCTGCCACTAGGGTGTGTCTCCCAATTCTTCTACGTGGGACTGGCGCAATCGGGCCGCCAAGACCCGCAAAGGGAATTGGGAGACACACCCTGGCCGGATGATCCAAGTTGCAGTCAGTGATCGCCGCGTTGATGAAACCGCGGACCCGCGAGCCGGGCGGTCGCGACGCCGATGCGGGGACGTGCCCGCGAGCAGGGCGCAGACGGTGAGCAGGGTGCAGACGGTGAGTGGGGCGGTCAGCAGAACCGATGCGATTTGTCCCTTGAGGACATCGACCACTCACGCCGACGACGAAGGACGATGGAGCGACACGGAATCACCGGTGTGACGATTCGGCAGGCGACCTGCGCGGTAATGATCTTGTCAGCCGTCCATGCCCGGAAAAGTGCCCACGCACACAATCTGGCGGTCAGGCATTGCCAGCGTCAATTCTCACCCAACCGGCACCGTGCATTTCGATGCATGTGTCAAAAAGGCGCGTCGACGGCCCGCAGCGTTGCCGTGAATGCCGCCGCCGACGCCTCGGCGAGTGTGGCAACGCGGGTGACCTTGATTCCGCCGGGGATCTTCTCCGTGGTACCCCTGGGGATCAGCACGTGCGTGAATCCCAGTCTCTTGGCCTCCCCAACGCGGCGCGCCACCGCCGAGACGCGTCGCACCTCACCGGCCAGCCCGACCTCGCCGATGACGGCGGTGGTCCGGGGGATCGGTCGCTTGGTCATCGATGAGAACACCGCCAGAGCGATCGCGAGGTCGGCGGCGGGTTCGGTCACGCGCATGCCGCCGACGGTCGCCGCGTACACCTCGCGCTCGTGGACGGGCACCTCGAGTGTGCTCTGCAGGACGGCGAGGATCATCGCCACGCGTGCAGAGTCGAGCCCGGACACCGCGCGGCGTGGGGTGGCCATGTTCGTCGTCGTGGTCAGCGCCTGGATCTCGCCCGCGAGCGCTCGCTTGCCGTCCATGGTGACCAGGGTCGCCGACCCGTTGACATCCGAATCATGGTGGTGGACAAAGATTCCTGAGGGGTCACTGACCTGATGGATGCCGTCGTCGCGTTGTTCGAAGCATCCGACCTCGTCGGCGGCGCCGAAGCGGTTCTTGATGCCTCGCACCATCCGTAGCGACGAGTGGCGGTCGCCCTCGAATGCCAGGACCACGTCGACGAGGTGCTCGAGTGACCGAGGGCCCGCGACGGCGCCGTCCTTGGTGACGTGTCCGACCAGGATGATCGCCACACCGCGATTCTTGGCCAGTGACACCAGGGCCGTGGTGACCGCGCGGATCTGGGTGACACCGCCGGTGACGCCGTCGGTGCCGGTGGCCACCACGGTCTGCACCGAGTCGACGATGACCAGGGACGGGGCAACATCGTCGACGTGGCCGAGGATGGTGGCGAGGTCGGATTCGGCGGCAAGGTAGATGTTCTCGTGCACCGCGTCGGTCCGCTCGGCGCGCATGCGCACCTGCCCGGCGGATTCCTCGCCGGTGATGTAGAGCGCGCGCCGGCCACTGGCCGCCCAGTGTTTGACGGTCTCGAGCAGCAGCGTGGATTTGCCGACACCCGGCTCACCGGCGAGCAGGATCACCGAGCCGGGCACCACCCCGCGCCCGAGGACGCGATCGAACTCATCGATTCCGGTGGGGATCGCCGTTGACGTGGCGGCATCGACTGCGGTGATGGGGACGGCCGGGCTGGTCGGGGTCACCGTCGTGGTGGCCCCACCGGGTGCACTGATGGTGGTGACCTCGTCGAAGGTGCCCCAGGCGTTGCATTCGGCGCAGCGTCCGACCCATTTGGGGACCTGATGACCGCACTCGCTGCAGCGGAAGCTCGACTTCGGTTTTGCCACGGAGGTCAGCCTACGGCCGGGATCCGACAGAACCAGCGTCTGACCGAATCGGCGTGCCTCGCGGTCGCGACGGACCTGTTGCGCGGGATGCGTAGTCCACCACGATCGGGTGGGTGGCGTGCGGCGAACATGCGAGACGCCGGCTTCTGCGACGGTACGATCTGCGCATGTCGAGAGTGCGCCTCCATGGTTCTACGGCCCTGCACGACGGTGGATTTCCGTACAGTTCGACGGTGTCGCCGGGCCCGTTGCTCTTCACGGCCGGGATCAGCCCGCTGGATGAGAACGGTGTGGTGATCGCGCCCGGTGATGTTCTCACGCAGGCGCGCGCGTGCCTGGGGAACCTGGCAGCGGTGCTGGGTGAGCAGGGGGCCGCGCTCAGTGACGTGGCCAAGCTGACAGTCTATGTGGCAGAACACCTTCAGTCGGATCTGTATGTCGCGTGGGAAGCGGTGAGCGCCGAGTTCGATGCGGTACCGCCGACGATGATGATGGGTGTGTCGGTCCTGCCGTATGACGGGCAGGTCGTCGAGGTCGACGCGGTGGCCGCACCGCCGCAGTTGTGAACCGGCAGATGGCCACGAGTGTTGCGCGGCCAACGATTACCGATGTCCAGCGCCGAAACCGGTTGCTGCGCAGACACTGTCTCGCAGAAGGGCACCACGCTGCGTCGGTGGTCGACGCTGCCGCGGCCGTCGTCGGACTGCACGCGACGACGCCGTCGACGGTGTATCTCTCGGCGTGGGCCCGGATTGACGGATTCCCCACTGACAGCATGGACGCGGCGCTCTATGGTGACCGCACGCTGATCAAGCAACTGGCCATGCGCCGAACGCTTTTCGTGTTTCCCGATCGTATACTTGCCGACGCGGTCGGAGCGATCGGTGGGCGGGTCGCGGCCTCCGAGCGAACCAACATGCTGCGTGATCTTCGCCGCGCCGAGGACGTCGCCGATCCCGAAGGGTGGATCGATGACGCACGTGCAGCGGTGCTTTCCGCGCTCGCCGACGGCACTACGATGACGTCGGCGGAACTACGTGCTCGCGTGCCGGAGTTCGATCGGCAGGTCATCGTCAGCCCAGGCAAGTCATACGGTGGTCCGAGTCCGTTGATTCCTCGAGTGCTCAACATGTGCAGTGCTGCAGGAGAAGTCGTACGCGGTCCCAACAACGGGGGCTGGCACGTGTCGAGACCGTCGTGGTCGGCGATGGACCGCTGGCTCGGCCGGCCGCTCGACGTCCCCGATCCTGCCACCGCACACGCCGCACTCATCCGGCGGTGGCTCGCGCGATTCGGTCCGGGTACCGAGACTGACCTCGTCTGGTGGCTGGGATCGACCAAACGCGATGTGCGACAAGCGCTGGCATCGCTCGACGTCGTCGAGGTCGATCTCGACGACGGCTCCGTCGGCTACGTCCTCGCCGACGACCTTCCTGGCGGCCCCGACGACGATCCGCTGCCGCCCGAAGCCCTCCTGTTGCCCGAGCTCGACCCGACGACCATGGGTCACAAGATGCGCGAGTTCTACCTCGGCCCGCACGTCGACGCCATCTTCGATCGCAACGGGAACGGCGGTCAGACGGTGTGGTGGGACGGGCGGATCGTCGGCGGTTGGTATCGAGAGGCCGGCACGCGGGTAGAGGTCCACCTCTTCGAGAAGTTGCCCGCGGCCGCACGTCGAGCCGTCGTCGCCCGCGCCGACGCCCTGTCCGAGTGGCTCGGTGAGGTATCCTTCCGGCCCGGCTACCCACCGCCCTACCTGCGCGAACTGCGGGCGCGATGAGTTCGGGGCCGTCGCCGGTCAGTCTCTGCGGGTCCGCGCACAACCACAGTGCGCGCACCCCACCCCGGAGGCTCCGATGATCGCACCCCCCAACCCGCCGCTGACCGAGGTCTAGCGCCCATCACCGATAAGGCGACGTGGCGGGCCGCTCTTGCCGACCTGCGCCGCCGCGAGAAGGCTCACGACCCGTGAGCTCGACGCCATCGCCGCGCAACGTCGCCGACTTCCGATGGTCGAGGTCGCCGACCACACGCTCACCGGCGCCGATGGCCCGACATCACTGTCGGAGATCTTCGCCGGCCGGTCTCAATTGATCACCTACCACCACATGTGGAACGACGGTGGGGAGTACCAATGTCCCGGATGCACCGGATTCACCGCGCAATTCACCCGACTGGGATTCCTCGAGAACTCGGACGCGCGCTTCGTGATCGCACCAATGGTCCGATCGACGAGGCGTTGGCCTACAAGTGGCGAGTCGGCAACGAGATGGAGTGGCTCTCCGCCGCGGGCACCGACTTCGGTGCCGAGATGGACGCCGCACTCGGAGCCGCCTTCGCGGTCAACGTGTTCCTGCGTGACGGGGCCGTGTCTACTGCACCTGGCACACCAACGGCCGGGGCACCGAGCAGCTGAGCCACACTGTCGCAGTGATCGAGCTGCTCCCTTGGGGACGACAGGAGGTGTGGCAGGACTGCCCAGAGGGCTGGCCGCAACGCCCACCTACTCCGGATGGGCAGACAGTGAGCAGATCGCTCACAGTTATGGCGAGGGCTCGCGATGAGCCCCAACCGCACCCGGCCCGACACCAGGAGACCGAACCGACGGACTGGGTGTGCGACGGCTGCCGGGCTGCGCAACGACTCCGGCGACCACGAACCCGGCGGCTGATCCCGGTGCAGCTCACCAATAGGTGGACGAACACGCCGGCGGCCTGCCGCCCTTGGGCCGCGGCCTTCTCGAGCAGTCCCTGGCCAGTCTCGATGCCGCGCTCTGCCGGACCCGAGCGGTCGCCCGCAGTGTGCCCCGTCGCCGCTGGTCAGTCCTCACAGAAACCTCCCAGCCGGATGTCAGTCGCATGGCAGACTGGGGGCGGAAGGTGATACACGTGAGCGAAACGGGTCAGGGAGCGAAGGTCCTCGTCGTCGACGACGAGGCGAATATTCGTGAATTGCTATCGGTGTCATTAAAGTTCCAGGGCTACGAGGTCCAGGCCGCCGCGGGCGGTCCCGAGGCCATCGACCGATGCCGCAACGTCAAACCCGACGTCCTCATCCTCGATGTGATGATGCCGGGGATGGACGGCTTCGGCCTGTTGCGGCGCTTACGCGCCGACGGGATCTCGGCGCCCGCGCTGTTCCTGTCGGCCAAGGATTCGGTCGAGGACAAGGTCAATGGACTCACCGTCGGCGGCGACGACTACGTGACCAAACCGTTCAGCCTCGAAGAGGTGGTGGCGCGGCTGCAGGTCCTGCTGCGGCGCAGCGGTTTCGACGAACAGGCCAAGGGGGTCTCGCGGGTCACCTTCGCCGACCTCGAACTCGATGACGAGACCCACGAGGTGTGGAAGGCGGGCAAGCTGATCTCGTTGTCGCCGACCGAGTTCACCCTCCTGCGCTACTTCATGGTCAACGCGGGCACCGTACTGTCCAAGCCGCGCATCCTCGACCACGTCTGGAACTACGACTTCGGGGGCGAGGTCAACGTCGTCGAATCCTATGTCTCCTACCTGCGCCGCAAACTCGATGACGGTGTCACACCGCTGATCCACACCTTGCGTGGCGTCGGATACGTCATGCGGGAGCCGCGGTGAGCCCGAACCCAGATGACCCGAACCCGCATGAGGCTGAGAGGACCGATTGCGGCACGGTATCCGCATGAGCGTTCGCACCCGATCGGCGCCGCCGGCCGACTCACCGGCAGGTGCCCCGGCAGCCCCGCCCGCGACCAAGGCGGCACAGACCCGCACACGTGGTGTTCCACTGCGTATTTCGCTGGTCGTGCTCACCATGGTGCTGGTGGCGTTCGGGTTGCTGGTGTCAGGAATCGCGGTGACCTCGGCGATGCGCTCGGATTTGCTCTCGCGCACCGATCAGGGTCTGGTGTCGGCGGTCGGGACCTGGGCCAAACCTCGCGACCCGGACCTGGATCAGACGCAAGGGCCGCCCATCGGACCGCGCCGGCCACCGTCCTCGTACTTTGTGATGACCACCCTCAACTCCGGACTGGTCATCTCCAACGCAAACGATTTCACCCACATCCCTGACCTCAGCGGGCTGCCCGATGGCGACGTCTCGCCGACGACGGTCGGGTCGCGCGACGGTGATGGCCCGCAGTGGCGTGTCATCAAACACAGTGACTCCGAGGGTGTTTCCGTGGTGGCCGTGCCGCTTTCCGATGTGGACAAGACCCTGTCACGACTGATGTGGCTGCAGTTCGGCATCGGCGCGGCCGTGGTCGTGGTCCTCGGCGTGCTCAGCTATTTGGTGGTCCGGTCGAGCCTGCGGCCACTGCGCCGAGTCGAGGAGACCGCCCACGCGATCGCCGCGGGCAACCTCAACATGCGGGTGGCGCCGGGCCCGCCCAACACCGAGGTCGGTAGCCTCTCTGCCTCGCTCAACACGATGCTCGGCCAGATTCAGCATGCCTTCGCCACGACGGCCGCCTCCGAACAGCAGGCTCGGCACTCCGAAGAGAAGATGCGGCGCTTTGTCGCCGACGCCAGCCACGAACTCCGCACCCCGCTGACCTCGATCAAGGGGTTCGCCGAGCTCTATCGGCAGGGCGCGGTCGCCGACCCAGGCGATGCGATGCGCCGGATCGACGACGAGGCCGCCCGCATGAAACTCCTCGTCGAGGATCTGCTGATGCTCGCGCGGCTCGACGCCCACCGACCCCTCAATTCCGAGCCCGTCGACATGTTGATGCTGGCCGCCGACACCGTGCAGGCCTCGCGTGCCGCTGCCCCCGACCGGGAGATCCGGCTGCAGGTGTCCCCGTCGGACGAACCGCCCGTCGTGCGCGGCGACGCGGCGCGGTTGGTGCAGGTCATCCGTAACCTCGTCAACAATGCCGTCGTTCACACCCCGCCGGAGGCGACGATCACCGTCGGCGTCGGCGTGCTCGATGGTGTCGGCGACGTGCTGGTTACCGTCACCGACACCGGTCAGGGTCTTACCCCCGACGAGCGCTCCCACGTCTTCGAACGCTTCTATCGCGGCGACAGTTCGCGATCGCGGGGCGAGGGCGGCGGCAGCGGACTGGGCTTGTCGATCGTGGCCGCACTGGTCGACGCGCAAGGTGGCCGCGTCGGAGTCGACTCGACGCTGGGCGAGGGCGCCTGCTTCTGGGTGCGGCTGCCGCGACTCGCGGACTGACTGGCACCCCAGGATCTGTTGAACCGTCTGCGGCGTATCGATCTGCCGGCACCTCCCCTCGTCTGAGTTGATGCGCGCCGGCCATCGGTGCTTTCACGGGAGCGCTGCTCACCCCGCTGATCTGCGGCAACCGGTCGGGTACGGGTCGCCGGACCTCCCCCCAGGACAGCCAGCTCACCACCGAGTGCACCTCGATGGACTCACCGGTGCGGGTCGACGGCCGGTCACCGGCATGGTCCGTACCGCCCGGTCGCCGCCGCTGTTGGCGACTGTCCGCGGCCGGGCGTTGGACACCCAGGAGTTGACGCGCTGACCGGATGCGCCGACGAGCCGGTCAGGTGCGCTCAGATCAGTCGTCGCAACCGCGCGAACTCGGTGACGTCGGCGCGGAAACGGTCGAGGGTGACCAAGGTGTACATGCCGTCGATCTGCCGGTCCACCCACAGCTGGTGGATGCGCCGCAGATCGGCCTGGCGGGACTTCCAGCCGATCCCGTCGATCACCGCGAGAACCAGCTGCCGGGGTAGCCGCACCTCGGCCATCTCCTCGATCTCCCGGACCGCGTCGGTGAGTTTGGAGCCGGTCGAGTCGAAACCCTTTGCCGCGACCACGATGTCGGGTGCGTTCGGATCACCGACGATCAGATCGGCCGGCGCGGTGCGTCCGTTGCGGCCGGAGAACCGGGAGCGGGTCACGTAGTCGAGGCCCAGATCGCGCGCGATGTCCTCGATGTGGTCCTCGATGCGGCGGCCCGACGCACCCGCGCGTGTTGCGGTCAGTCGGGTGCCGGCGCGGGCGACGAGGATGTCGGCGAAGGTGTAGGTGCGGTCCATCTGGGCGGTGAGCATGCGCACCAGGTCGAACTCCTCGTCGAGCCACGTGATCAACTCGACGGGCCGCTGCCGCGCCAGACCGTGCCACCCGGAGGTGTCGAACCGATCGCGAAGAACGTTTTTCAGCTTCTCCTGCGACAGCCCGATGGCCAGACCCAACACCGGGACATCACCGGGATTCTCCCGTACCCAAGCCGCGAGACCGGCGACGTCGGTGGCCATCAGCTCACCGAGCCCGGCGGTGGCGGCCGCAATGTGCTCGGCCTCGGGTGTCGCCGCAGTTGGGTCGACGTGAGAGGTCAAGCGTCCCAGCGCCTTCAGGTACTCGTCGAAGTCGGGCGCGTCGGCCATCGGCTCGGGGTTCCGCTCAGTCCCGACCGATGAACAAGAACTCGCTGACGTCACGCCGCGCCGCCGCGGCATGGGTGCCGAAGCTGTACTTGTGGTCGATCGCGATGACCTCGACATGTGGCTTGACCTTGCCGAGCAGATCGACGATGCGATCGGGGCCGGGTAGCGCGTTGGACGAATACGACAGCACAATCGCGCCGGCGTCGGTGAAGTGGTCGAAGGTCCGCACCAACGCGTCGTCGATGGAGTGTTTGTAGGCGAACGGGGTGTACCGCTTGGGGAGTTTCTTGGTCTTGGTGTTCTCCATGATGGTCATGCCCTGCCAGTAGGCCGACAGCCCCTCGAGGAAGTGGTAGCGCTTGATGTAGTCGTTGTCGTCGGACGGCGGGGCGTACGGCGGATCGAGGTATACCAGGTCCGGCGCACCCCCGAGTACTCCGGTGGCGTCGAGATCGAAGACGTCGCCGCAGGAACTGTGATGCCGTGAGCCGTTGCTGAACACGGTCGCGTTGTAGTCGGCCGCGGCCCGCAGCCGGAAGTGGTCGCGCAACGACATCTGTAGATCACGGCGTCCGTCGGCATATCGGCTGGAATCGGTGAAGGTGAACACTCCGCGCGGTTGCTTGCGCGCCGCGGACAACACCAGCGCAGAGATCGCCAGATCCCGCCGATAACCGCGTAGCCGGTCGATGTGCGACCACGCCGAATCCAGGAACGCGCGATCGGCCGCGTCGAAGTACAGCCCGTCGAAGGTCGAGGAGATGAAATCACGGTCGTCGGCGGGCGGACCGCAGATCTCCTCGATGAGGTCGGCCTCGAGCCGCACCGACGAATTGACCACGGTGGCGCGGCTGATGAGGTGCGGGAAGTTGAGGAAATCGTTGGCGGCCACCGTGAATCCCTGCGCCTTGAGCAGGTAGGACACGACGCCCGACCCGGAGAACGCGTCGACGGCGGTGCTGCCGCCGATGTCGGCGAAGGTGCGCTCGAGATGTGGCAGCAGACGGTACTTGGAGCCCATGTATCGCAACCGCGGGAAGCGCTGCGCGGCGGCGACGATGTCGGTGGAGGCGACACGTCGAGACGATGCGGTGGGGAACTCGGCGCGACTCACAGCAGCAAGGATGTCATGGGCCCCCGACAGTGTGTCGCCAACACGGCGGGCGGCCGACACGGCGGTGAACATCGTGGCTGCGCCCGGGCCCCCGCGACCGGGCCGCACCCTAGACTGAGGTGCATGTCGTCGGTTTTCACGAAGATCATCAACGGAGAGCTACCCGGTCGATTCGTCTGGCAGGACGGACAAGCCGTGGCGTTCCTGACCATCGAGCCGGTCACCCCCGGACACGTGCTGGTGGTACCCCGCAAAGAGGTCGATCACTGGGAGCAGGTGGACACCGCCACCTTCACCCATCTCACCGACGTCGCACAGAAGGTCGGCCGCGCGGTCAAGGAGGCGTTCGACGCTCCGCGGATGGGGTTGCTGATCGCCGGACTCGAGGTGCCGCATGTGCACATCCACGTCTTCCCGGCGCTGAGCATGCAGACCTTCGACCTGACCAACGCCCGTAAGGACATCACCTCCGCAGAACTCGACGCCGATGCCGAGAAGATCCGGGACGCGCTGCGTTCGACGGGCTACAGCGAGTACGTCGACGACTGAGGTGCGTGCCCGGACCTGTCCGGGGTTACCGGGTCCCGGCATCGGCGCCGGATTCGGCGGTCGAACTCTGTTGGGTGGCCATCTTGTAGATCATGTACGCCGCGCCTGCCAACCACGCGCCGATGATGAGAACTGCTGCTGCTCCGATGGTGTTCTCCTTGTCGGTCGGCCCACCTCCGGTGGGCCGATGGATGTCCTGGAGTGGACACACTCACCATCGCCGGACGGCGCCCGCGGCGAACGCGTAGCGCACTACCCGACTTGCCGGACTCCATCGATCAGTTGACAGGTAATCGGCTACCCCGGCGTCGATCAGTATGACGTTTCGCCCGGATTCCGGAGGAAACGTCATACTGATCGCGTCGCCCCCTCACACCGTCCGATGGATCAGCAGAGGTAGCACCGCGGTCGCGCCCGCACCGCGTAAAGCGCTCGCGGCCAATGTGATCGGCCAGCCCGACCGGGATTCGTCGACGACCAGCAACACCGCCCGGCCCGCCACCTCGGCGGGTGGCTCGCCGAGCCGGGCCTGCCAGAACGCGGCCTCGGCGGCACCGGGAGCGTCCCGGGGTGGCCCGTCTCCCATCTGCACCGGCATCGCAACGCCCGCACGCTTCCCGACCGCACGCAGGTGCGCGGCGAGATCGGTGGCCAGGGTGGTGCCGGTCAGGCGCAGCGTACAGATGAGATCCGGCCGGATACCGGACTCACGGCCCCACGCCGTGAGCGTCGCCACCGCCGCATCACCGAGGTCGGCGAGCGCCTGAGTATCGTGATCGCGTGCGGCGGCAAGCAACTCCGACCATTCCGGGGCGTCGGCGTGCGCGAGTACCCGACCCGGCTCGGCCAGACGTGCGGCGGGAATCCGACCACGCCCGACCTCACCGCCCGGCCACATCTTGCGGGGCTCGAGGACCTGCGCGGCCCGCCGCAACCACATCGTCACCGAGCGCACCACCGCCGGGTCGACGGAGTCGTCGAGTGGCTCGGTGAGATGGCGCAGGCACACCGAACACCGACCGCACGTCCCGGCATCCGGGTCGTCGAGCGACTCGGTGAGCAGTTGCATCAGGCAGCGGCGCGAGGAGATGTAGTCGCGCATGATGTCGGCCTCGCGGCGGCGCACCGCGAGCACACCGTCGTAATGTGCGGCGTCGAAGGACCACGGTCGGCCGGTCGCCGACCAGCCGTCGGAGCCCCGTTCGGTGGCGCCGTCGACGGCGAGTTGCTTGAGTATCAACTCGATTCGACCCCGCCGCACGCCGGTCTGCGCCTCGAGTGCGACAACGCTCATCGGCTCGTCGGCCTCGCCGAGCGCCTCGAGGACCACCTGCATGCGTGTGGGGTCGGGGATGGTCGCGGTGGCGAAATGCTCCCAGATCGCGTCGTCGGTGGCCGAGGCGAGCAGCATCACCACGGCCTCGTCAAGCGCACGACCGGCGCGACCGACCTGTTGGTAGTAGGAAACCGGCGACGGCGGTGACCCGACGTGCACCACAAAACCGAGGTCGGGTTTGTCATACCCCATGCCCAGCGCCGAGGTGGCCACCAGTGCCTTGACGTCGTTGCGCAGCAACGCATCCTCGAGCTGGTGGCGTCGATCGGCATCGAGCTGCCCGGTATAGGCGGCGACCGGGTAGCCCTCACCGTGGACCGCTCGGATCGCGCCGACAAGCCGGTCTGCGTCGGCGACGGTGAGGACATAGATGATCCCCGACCCCGGCAACTCCGGGAGATGTTGCGCCACCCACGCGTACCGCTGGATGGGGGAGAGGCCGTCGATCACATTCAGGTGCAGCGACTTTCGAGCCAGCGATCCGCGCAACACCAGGGTCTGTGTGCCGGCGCCACCACCCGTGCTCAACTGTGCCGCGACGTCGGCGGTGACCCGTTCGTTGGCGGTGGCGGTGGTGGCCAGCACGGGCGTGTCCGGATTGAGTGTGCGCAGGACATCGGCGACGCGCCGATAGTCCGGCCGGAAATCGTGCCCCCAGTCAGAGATGGCATGCGCCTCGTCGATGACCAGCAGACCGAGCCGCCCGGCCATCGCGTCGAGCACGCGACGTCCGAACCCCGGATTTGCCAGCCGCTCCGGCGACACCAGCAGCACATCGAGATCGCCGGCTCTCAATGACGACTCGATCTCGCTCCACTCGGAGACATTCGACGAGTTCAGCGTCGCTGCGCGCAGGCCGGCCCGCTCGGCCGCCGACACCTGGTCGCGCATCAACGACAACAGCGGCGAGATGATCAGCGTCGCGCCGTGCCGACGGTGTCGCAGGATGGCCGTCGCGGCCCAATACACCGCGGACTTTCCCCATCCGGTGGCCTGCACGACCAGCACGCGCGCCGCGGCCACCGTGGTCAGCCCCGCGATCGCCTCGAGCTGATCATCGCGTAGTGCGGCGCCCGGTCCGGCGAGGCTGGTGATCACCGCTTGCGCGGCCGCGAGATCCGGCGGTGTCAGCGTCTGGGTACCCGACATGAGCCCAATCTATCGTCCTGCGCCGACAACGCCCTGACCTGTGCAGATCTGGCATCGCGGGCGCAGTGCGCATAGGGTGTCGGCTCACAGGTAACTGGCAGGTCGGGTGCAGAGTGGGGTCAGCCGGAGCCGCGAAGCTAATGGGCATGACGACAGAAGCGATCCCGCAGGCCGCTGCCCCGATCATGGTGGTCGCCGACAGCTCCGCCGCTGCCCCCGTCCTCGACATCGTCGTTCCCGTGTACAACGAGGAGAACGACATCGCCCAATGCCTGCAGCGGCTGCACGAACACCTCCGTACGAACGTCCCGTTCTCGGCGCGAATCACCGTTGCCGACAACGCGAGCACTGACTCCACGGTCGCCATCGCCACGGGAATCGCCGACGAGCTCGACGGCATCCGCGTCGCCCATCTCGATGAGAAGGGACGCGGCCGCGCGCTCAAGGCCGTGTGGTCCCGCAGCGATGCCCAGATCGTCGCCTACTGCGACGTCGATCTGTCCACCGATCTCAACGCGCTGATGCCGCTGATCGCCCCGCTGATCTCGGGCCACTCCGACCTCGCCATCGGCACCCGCCTGGCGAAGGACTCGAGGGTGGTGCGTGGGCCGAAGCGCGAGTTCATCTCCCGCTCGTACAACCTGATCCTGCGAACCACGATGCGCGCCAAGTTCTCCGACGCCCAGTGCGGATTCAAGGCGATGCGCACCGATATCGGCCGCCAGCTGCTGCCCTACATCGAGGACACCGGCTGGTTCTTCGACACCGAGCTGCTCGTCATCGCCGAACGCATCGGGTTGCGGATCGCCGAGGTACCGGTCGACTGGGTCGACGACCCCAACAGCACCGTCGACATCGTCTCCACCGCCGTCGAGGACCTCAAGGGCTGCGCGCGGGTCGGCTATGCGCTCACCTCCGGCAAGCTGCCGATCGCCGACCTGCGCACCACCGTTGGCCGCGAACGCGCGCCCGGCCCGGCGATCGCGGGTGTGCCGCACGGCATGGTCGGCCAACTGGTGCGGTTCTGCGTCGTCGGCGTCATCTGCACGATCGCCTACGCCGTCCTGTACCTGGTGTTGCACTCCTTCCTGGGTGCGCAGGTGTCCAACTTCGTGGCGCTGGCGGTGACCGCCGTCCTCAACACCGCGGCCAACCGCCGTTTCAGCTTCGGTGTGCAGGGGCGCGAGGACGCGGTCAAGCATCAGTTCTTCGGGTTCGGGGTGTTCCTGTTCGGCTGGGCGGTGACCGCGCTGTCGCTGTTCGGTCTCGATCACTTCGCCCCCGGCGCCGGTAAGCACGTCGAGTTGCTGGTGCTCGTGATCGCCAACCTGGTCGCCACCGCCACCCGATTCGTCGGACTACGGTGGGTATTCCGCTCGCATCTGCAGCGTCGCCCGGCCACCGGAACCGCGCAGCCCTGACTCCGGCGAGCAACCGACAGAACCGCACATCACAACTCCCCCGCGCAGCGGGCCGGTGAAAGAGACCATGAGCGAACCCGACAATTCCTCGATCCCCGAGAATTCGCCCCCGACCAGCACCACCCCAGTTACGGCCCCGGATGAGAACTCCCGGGGCCGTAGCCCTGTCTCGGTACCCGCCGATCCGCCGGCAGTGTGGAAATGGTCGACGCTGGCCGCGCTGATCGTGGTGACCGCGATCATCGACCTCTGGCACCTGTCGCTCAACGGGTGGGCCAACTCCTTCTACTCGGCGGCCATCCAGGCCGGTTCGCAATCGTGGAAGGCATGGTTCTTCGGTTCGTCGGACATGGCGAACTCCATCACCGTCGACAAACCGCCTGCCTCGCTGTGGATTCCGGCGATCTCGGTGCGTATCTTCGGGCTCAATTCGTGGGCGATCCTGGTGCCCAACGCGTTGATGGGTGTGGCGTCGGTGGCGCTGCTGTACTGGATCACCCGTCGATATCTCGGGCACTGGGCGGGCATCCTCGCCGGCGGCGTGCTGGCGTTGACGCCGGTCGCGGCGATGATGTTCCGCTTCAACAATCCCGAGGCGCTGCTCATCCTGCTGATGATCGCGGCGGTCTGGGCATGTTTGCGGGCGGTCGAGGATGGTCGGCTGCGGTGGATGATCCTGGTCGGGGTCTTCGTCGGATTCGGCTTTCTCACCAAGCAACTCCAGGTGATGCTGATCGTGCCGCCGCTGGCCCTGACCTACTTGGCATTCGGGCCTGACGGATGGGTCAAACGCCTCGTCCATTTGGTGGCTGCGCTGGGGGCACTCGTGGTCAGCGCGGGCTGGTGGATTCTTACCGTCGAGCTGTGGCCGGCGTCCTCGCGTCCCTGGATCGGCGGTTCGCAGAACAATTCGATCCTCGAACTCACGCTGGGCTACAACGGTTTCGGACGGCTCTCCGGCGATGAGGCCGGCAGCGTCATGCCCGGCGGTGGAGGTGGCAGCGAGCGCGGCGCCTTTGCTGGCATGGGCTTTCCCGGCGACTTCGGCGGACCTGGCGGACCGGGTGGTCGCGGCGGCATGTGGGGGGAAACCGGGATCTGGCGGATGTTCCAACCCGCCCAGGGCGGCCAGATCGCCTGGCTCATCCCGAGCGCGCTGATCCTGGGTGTCGGTGCGCTGGTGATCCTCGGCCGCTACCGCAGCGCCGCGCGCACCGACCTGCGTCGCGCCTACCTCTCGGTATGGGGGCTGTGGCTGGTCATCACGATGGCCGTCTTCAGCTTCATGGCGGGCATCTTCCACAGTTACTACACCGCAGCGCTCGCACCCGCGGTGGCGGCGGTTCTCGCCGGCGGTGCGGCCGTGGCCTGGCGGGCGCGCGAGCGGCTGTGGGTGCGCATGCTGCTCGCCGTCACGGTGTGGTCCGGCGCGATCTGGGCGTTCGTGTTACTGGGGCGCTCAACGGATTTCGTGCCGTGGCTGCGCTGGATCGTTGTGTTCCTCGGAGTGGTCGGCGGTGCGATGATGGTCCTCGCGCACCGTGTCTACCTGTCGGCGCTGGCCCTGGTGTTGTCCCTCGTCGCGGGCCTGGCCGGTCCGCTGGCGTACACGATCGACACCATCACCACCGCCAAGCAGGGATCGATCATCAGCGCCGGACCGCGCGTCGAGGGTGACGGACCCGGCGGATTCGGCGGTCCCGGACGCGGCAACCGGCGCCCGCAGATGCCCGGCGGTATGGGTCAGATGCCCGGCGGCATGGGACGGTTCCCCGGCATGGGTCCTATGCCCGGCGGATTCGGCGGGCGTACCGGCGCCTACATCGGTATGGGTGGCATGGGCTCTCCGGCCGGCGGGTTGCTGATGGGCTCGACGCCCAGTGCCGAAATGGTTGCGACGCTGCGCCGCAACGCCGACGACTTCACCTGGGTCGCCGCATCCATCGGGTCCAACACGGCGTCGGGATACCAACTCGAATCGGGCTACTCGGTGATGCCTATCGGCGGCTTCAACGGCACCGACCCGTCGCCGACGCTCGCGCAGTTCCAGAAACTGGTGGAGCAGAAGAAGATCCACTACTTCATCGGTGGCGGCATGATGATGGGCGGGCGGTCGGACGGCCCGTCGGCACAGATTGTCGAGTGGGTGGAAGACCACTTCACCACGTTGACGATCGACAATGTCACCTTGTATGACCTGACGTCACCGACCTGATCCGTTAGGGTGCCCTGGTGACTTTACGGATCGGCCATCGGCTCGCACGGATGACCGGCCGCGATCCGCACCAACAGGGGCGGGTCGCGACCAGTCTGGAATTGTTCTACGACCTCGTCTTCGTGGTGGTGTTTTCTGTCGCGGGCACTCAGATGGCGCATTATCTGGCCGAAGGTCATTACCGGACAGCGGTGTTCGGCTACGTGCTGTGCACCTTCGCCGCGATCTGGGCGTGGATCAACTTCAGCTGGTTTGCCTCTGCCTTCGATACCGACGATTGGTTCTTCCGTGGTGTCGTGCTGGTCCAGATGATCGGTGTGGCCATCCTGGCGCTAGGTGTTGCACCGGTGTTCAGCTCGATCGAACACCACGAACACGTCGATATCCGGGTCCTCGTCACCGGCTTCGTGGTGATGCGCGTCGGGCTGCTGACGCAATGGATCCGGGCGGGTCTGCAGAGTGCGGAGTACCGCAAGACCTGCTTCACCTACGCCGCAGTGATCCCCGTGGCGCAGGTGGCGTGGGTGATCGTCGCGATCATCGACCTCGCCCTGTGGCCCACCATCATCGCGATCGCGGTCTGCTCATTCATCGAACTCCTCGGTCCGATCGTGGCTGAGAACTTCGTCAAACCCACTCCCTGGCATCCGCACCACATCGCCGAGCGGTACTCGCTGTTGACCATCATCACCCTCGGTGAGGGCGTGGTCGGCACCGTTGCGGTGATGCAGGCGGCCGTGCAAGCACAAGGGTGGTCGGTCCAGACCGCGGTCTTCGGGATCGCCGCGATCGTCGTCACCTTCGCGATGTGGTGGATCTACTTCGTCATCCCCGTTGGCGACCGACTGCATGTGCGCCCCGACAAGTGCTTCCCGTGGGGCTACGGGCACATCGTCATCTTCATGGCTGCCGCGGCCACCGGCGCGGGCCTGGAGGTCGCCGCGCTGTGGACCGAACACGAGGCCACGGTCGGCCCGGGCGTTGTCGTCGCGAGCGTGGCAGTGCCACTGGGTCTCTACTGTCTGGCCATGCTGACCATGTACGACTACCTGTTGCCGTTCGATCCGGTGACATTGCTCTGCGGAGCCGGCACGATCGCCTTCCTCGGCGGCGGGGTCTGGGCCGCCCAAGCTGGGCTGCCACTGTCGGCGGCAGTGGTCTTGGTGGCGTGCGCGCCGCTGTTCATCGTGGTGGTCGACGAGATTTTCGGGACGACGCGGCGCGCCAACACCCTCGGCATCCCCGAGGCGGCACCGACGCGGCGTTCAGACCGCCCGGTCGATCCCGCCGACCGGTGACGGCCCCTCGCCGAGAATCCCGCGCGGACCGGCCGGGTGTCGACGAATTAGAGTCATGCACGTGCGCGTACTCGTGATCGGCTCGGGCGGCCGCGAACATGCCCTGCTCCTCGGACTCGCCGGCGACCCGTCGGTCACCGAACTCCACGTCGCGCCCGGCAACGCCGGTACCGAGGCGATCGCCACCAACCACGGCGTCGACGTCGTCTCGGCCGACGAGGTGGTCGCCCTGGCGCGGACCGTCGCCGCCGACCTGGTCGTCATCGGCCCGGAGGTGCCGCTGGTGCTCGGGGTGGCGGACGCTTTGCGCGCGGCCGGTTTTGCCACATTCGGCCCCAGTGCCGACGCCGCCCGCATCGAGGGGTCCAAGGCATTCGCCAAGGACGTGATGGCCTCGGCCGGGGTGCGCACTGCGCACGCCGAAGTCGTCGACAACCCGGCGAACCTCGACGCCGCGCTCGATCGCTTCGGGCCGACCTGGGTGGTCAAGGACGACGGACTGGCTGCCGGCAAGGGTGTCGTGGTGACCTCCGACCGGGCCACGGCGCGCGACCACGCCGCCGAATGCCTGGAGAGCGGTCACCCGGTGCTGCTGGAGAGTTTCCTGGACGGCCCCGAGGTTTCGCTGTTCTGCCTGGTCGACGGTGAGACCGTGGTTCCACTGATCCCCGCCCAGGACCACAAGCGCGTCGGCGACGGCGACGCCGGGCCCAACACCGGCGGCATGGGCGCCTATACGCCGTTGCCGTGGTTACCCGACGAGGTCACCGCCCGGATCGTCACCGAGGTCGTCGAGCCCGTCGCCGCCGAGATGGTGCGGCGGGGTTGCCCGTTCAGCGGGCTGCTGTACGCGGGGCTCGCGATCGGCGAGCAGGGGCCCGCGGTGGTCGAATTCAACTGCCGCTTCGGTGACCCGGAGACCCAGGCCGTGCTCGCCCTGCTGAAATCCCCTCTGGGACAAGCGCTCAACGCGACAGCGACTGGTGCTCTGGCCGACCTACCGCCGCTCGAATGGGCCGACGGTGCCGCCGTGGTGGTGGTGATCGCCGCCGAGAACTATCCGGCGAGCCCGCGAACCGGTGACGTGATCACCGGCGCTGAGGGACCCGGTGTGCTACACGCGGGGACCACACGCGACGCCGACGGCGACATCGTCTCCGCGGGTGGACGAGTCCTCGGAATCGTCGGCGTGGGTGAGGATCTCGAGGCGGCACGCGCGCAGGCCTATGAGCGGGTCGCCAGTGTCACACTCCCCGGTTCGCATCATCGCGCCGACATCGGCCTGGCAGCGCTGGAAGGCCGGATCTCGGTGTAGTCGTCAGGCCGCGGGGGATGGCGGGGGTCACTTTGCTGAGACACGTTTACTCCTTTCGCCACGGTCGTTCCGGCGTGATCACGCGATCATCAGCTGGTGGCGTGGATTGCTGAAGGTCAGTTCCTCGCCTCAAGCGATGGACCACACATCGTGGTGGAAGCGAGCCGCAATGCGGACGGCGTTACCCGGTGAGCGCACCGAGGGCGACCCGCGGTCCGTCGCTGTTGCCGGAACGGGGCCGTGGGCGTGTGCGCCGGTCCGGGATCAGCGTCGGCCGAACAACTTCCGGCGTGGGGCGTCGGGATGACCGGGGCACCATTGCGCCGCGGGCACCGAGGCCTTCACCTGCGCGACATGCCGGCCGCATCCCGACCAGGTGGTCTTGCCGCAGTCGCGGCATCGGACGGCGTGACACATCAGGCGACCTCCGCCAGATTGGGTGGTCCGGACCGCGGGCGCTCGACCTGCGCAAACGCCTCCGTTCCGGCGAGGGTGGTGAGCGCCTCGAACAGCCGGTCGGCCTCGTCGCGGCCGGGAATCCCGGTGAGCACCGGACCGAAGTAGGCGCGTCCGTCGAAGACGGTGATCGGACTGCCGCCGGTGCCGCCGAGCGCCTCCTGACTGACCCGGTGAGCGCGGCGCACCACATCGTCCAAGGAGGAATCATCCATCGCGGCAACGAGATCGGCGGGCAGTGCGCACTCCTGGAGTGCCTCGCCCACCAGGCTCGCCGACAGTGCGCGTCCTTCGCTGTGGAGTCGACGACCGAGCGCGAAGTACAACTCGCGCATCGCCTCGTCTCCGGCGGCGGCGAGCAGCCGACCCGTCCGGCGCGAGACGGTCATCCGCTCGGCGTGGGCGTCGCCGACCTCGCTGTCCTCGTTGAGGACGGCCAGACTCATCGGACGCCAGGTGGCGGGTACGACCCGACGCTCGGCCGCGCCGGCCAACCACCGGGACGCGGCCCAGGCGAACGGGCATGCGGGATCGACGTAGATCTCGACGACACCGATACCGGCATCGGGAACGGGAATGGTTGTGGGCGAGGGGGTCACGAGCGCACCGTGTTGCTCAGTGCGTCGATGGCCGCGCGGAGTTTCGTGGTGGCGGTCGCGGCGACGTCGGGGAGCCCGGGGGCGTCCGCGACGGCGACCATCAGGTCGGGATTCATCGCCTCGACGATGATCGAACCCGTGCGCGAGGTGTCCTCGCGGACCACCACATTGCACGGCAGCAGCAGACCGATTTGCCGGTCGACGCCGAGTGCGGCGTGCGCGAGCGGCGGATTGCAGGCGCCGAGAATCAGGTAACGTTCCATGTCCTCTCCGAGTTTGGCCTTCAATGTCGCGGTCACGTCGATCTCGGTGAGCACACCGAATCCTTGTTCCGACAGTGCTTCTCGGGTGCGCGTCACCGCCTCGTCGAAGCTCGTGTCGGGCAGTGTGGTGGCGATGGCCAGATCCATCGGGATTCCTTTCTCTCGTCCTCGTGACTCGTGTGATCCGACTCGTGGTCAGGCGAGTGCGAGGAACAGCTTTTCCAGTTGATCGGTGGTCATGGGTTCGCCGGTGGGTTCGTCGCCGGCGATGCATTCACGCAGACCGGTAGCGACGATCTTGAAACCCGCCCGGTCGAGTGCCTTGGACACCGCGGCCAGCTGTGTGACCACGTCCTTGCAGTCGCGGCCCGCTTCGATCATCGCGATGACACCGGCGAGTTGGCCGTGCGCCCTGCGGAGTCGGTTGAGTACGACCGCGATTGCTTCTTCGTCGCCGACCATGTGAGTTCCCTTCGCTGTCGATGTGCCGACCCCCATGATACCCCTCGGGGTATACCTCGGAGGAGGTGTCAATGGCCGAACGAGATCGCCGGCAGCAGCCGATCGAGCCATCGGGGCGTCCACCAGGCCACGTGGCCGGTAATCCGCAGGAGCACCGGAAGCAGCACGAGGCGGATCAGTGTGGCATCGAGCAGGACGGCGACGCCCAGGATGATGCCCATCTCCTTGGGCGGAAGTGGTTGGGCCAGCGCAAAGGTGAAGAATACCGCCACCATCACCGCGGCGGCCGCGAAGATGATGCGACCGGAGTAGGCCAGTCCGTCGACCTGTGCGGTCCGCGGATCACCCGTGCGCTCGTAGTGCTCCTTGGCGGTTGCCAGCAGGAAGACGGTGTAGTCCATGGCGATTGCGAAGATCATCGCGAAGAAGAACACCGGACCCCAGCCGTCGAGGAAGCCCTGCGGGGTGAAGCCGAGCAGACCCGAACCGTGCCCGTCCTGGAAGATCAGCGTGGCGACACCGAAGGCCGCGCCCGTCGACAGCAAGCTGACCAGGGTTCCCAGCAACGCGATCACCGGGGCTCGCAATGCGACCAGCAGAAGCAGGAAGCCCAGCGACAGGATGACGGCGACGATCACCGGGAACCACGTGTTCAGCGCGTCCTGTAGATCGAGGTTCTCCGCCGCGGCGCCACCGACGAGGGCGCCCGCAGGAACCCGGTCACGTAGATCGGTGAGTATGCCGTCCATTTCCGGCGCGGACGGATCGACCGACGGAATCGCCTGCAGTATGGAGTATCCCGAGTTGTCCGGTGCGGCCTGGGCCGGCGTGACCATGGCGATGCCGGGAGTCTGTGTGGCCGCGGTGGCCGTTGCCGGAGCGTCCAGGGTGGCAACGATGATCTGCAGTGCTCCGGGGGCGCCGGGACCCATGTCGTCGGCGACGATCTGATAGCCCTGGCGGACCGGCGCGTCGTCGGGAACGACCGTGATCGACGGCATCGCGACCTTCAATCCCAGCACCGGCAGCGCCAACAAGACCAGGATGGCGAGCGAGACGACGGCGAACGGCCACGGGTGACGATGCAGCAGCTCTCCCCAGCGCCCGAAACGGTGCGATCGGTGTTCCTGCTTCTTCGCCCACGGCAGCGAGCCGGCATTGACCTTGGTGCCGAGGGCTGACAACACCGACGGCAGCAGGGTCATGGTGGCCGCGAGGACGAAGACGACGGCAAGCATGATCCCGACGGCCATCGTTCGCACCGCGGGCGCCGGAACCATCAGCACCGCGGACAAACTCACCAGCACCGTCAGACCCGAGAGCAGCACTGCCTTGCCCGCGGTCTCCATGGTCTCGGCGACCGCGTGTTCGGGTGTCTCGCGTCGCGCGATCGCCGCACGAAAGCGCGACACCATGAACAGGGCGTAGTCGATACCGAGCGCGAGGGCGAACATCATCGCGAAGTTCATGGCCCACACCGAGATCGGGGTGAGGGTGTTCAGCAGCACCAGCCCACCGGCCGAGGCGACGAGTCCGGCGATGGTCAGCAGCAAGGGGAGTCCTGCGGCCACGAGAGAGCCGAAGGCGATCACCATGATCGCCAGCGTGATCGGCCAGGAGAACATCTCGGCCTTGATCATCGCCTCGTGATTGGCCTTGTTGAAATCGCTCCACAGCGCCGAGGCCCCCGTCGGATACACCTGAATCCCGTTGCCGGACAAGCTGGTCAACACGGCCTTGTGATCATCGACCGCCTTGACCATCGCGTCGGTGTCGGCAGCGGCGCCGATGATGACGATCGCGGTGTGGCCGTCGCGGCTGACGGTCATTCCCGGTGTCGGGGCAATGACCGGACCGAAGCGCGGGTCGCTGCGCGCGATCCCGGTGATCTCGGCGATCACGTGCCCGACCGCCGGGTCGGTGATCTGTTTGTCGTCGGAGTGGATCACCACCTGGACCGCAGCCGACGAGTTGCCGCCGAAGTGTTGTTGTGCGAGCTCGCGGACCTGGACCGACTCCGATCCGTTGGCCTGCCATCCGGCGCCGGCCAGGGAACCGAACACACTCGGCGCCGCGGCACCGAGGCCGATGACGAGCAGGAACCAGATGCCGAACACCCACCGGCGGTGCGTGGCGGTCCAGACCCCTAGGCGTCCCATCGGGCCGGGCCGGGTGTCGTCTGCCGCCGCGGGCGCGGGGTCGTCGGCAACGGTGGTGGAGTGGTCGGTCGAGTCCACGGAGAGTTCTCCCTCGCATCGTCAGATACCCCAGGGGGTATTGGTCGGTGACGACGAATATACCCATGGGGGTATCTGGCCGCAAGGGAGGTTCAGGCGGGTAGGGCGCGCTGACGCGGGCGGCCGTTCACGTCGAACGACAACGCCAGGCTAGATCTCTGGTCGGTGAGCACGCACTGCGAGATGTCGGAGGCCGCATTGGCCGGGGTCGCGATCTCGCTGGGGCGTTGCCACATCACGTGCCAACCGAGCCGGACCGCCAAGCCGTGCAGGGCCACGCGATGATCACCGACGGCCACCTCGCCGAGAAGTGTGGGCAGCGTCGCGACGAGGTCGGTGAAGGTCGGTTCGGCAAGCGGCAGGCCGGTCACCTGGACGATCTCGAAGCCGCCGTCGGCGTCGTCGATACGCACGACCGGTCCGGCGCCGCTCAGTTGAGCGGCAACGGCACCGAGGGTCGCGGCGATCCAATCCGCGCGCTCCGAATCCGGGCAGCTGGTGTCGGGCACGCCCAGTTCCGGAGAGATCAGCGCGGCAACGCCGAGGCATTCGCCCGAGCGGCGCAGCTCGGCGAGACGGAGATCGGTCGGCAGGTCAGGGGAGGTGCCGGCCCAGGCCCACCGGATCACCCAACCCGACGCTCCGGCGCGGCGTACGGAGGCCACCGGTGATCGGTGGGCGCAGATCCGCCGGCGCGGATCGGTGGTCGCAGCGAAGACCACCGCCGTGGTGCCCTCGGCGGCAGATGTGTAGTTGCCGAGGTGCTGGGTGAGGTATTGATCCAGCGCGACGCGACGCAGTCCGGCATACCAGGCGCCGCAATTGGCGACAGCGCGCAAACCGTCGAGATCCATGCGAGTCACGCTAGTGCCGGAATCGGCGCTGTTGCCCCATCTGTCAGGTGATCGAACGACCGGTCCGCTCGGTGGCTGATCCGCCGAAAAAGGGTCGGCGAACCAGGTCACCCTGGCAGCATGGTCGCCATGACATCGGCCGCCACCCCGAAGGGAACGAGGCGGCGGACTCGACTCATCGAGGCCGCCGGTGCGCTCCTGCTCGAGGGGGGTTTCGACGCCGTCCGGCATCGTGCGGTCGCCGACCGGGCCAACCTGCCACTTGCCTCGACGACCTATTACTTCGCCTCGCTGGAAGACCTGATGGCCGAGGCCGCCATGTATGTCACCCGTAGTGCCGACGAGGCGATCGCGGCCCGAGGAGCTGCGTTGACCCGGCGACGGCGCGGTGTCGGGGCGACCGCGGAAGCGCTGTCGGAGGTCTTCGTCGGGGCGCAGACACCCATCGAGGATCTCGCCGCGCGCTACGAACTGATCGCGCTCGCGCCCCGGTATCCGCTACTGCGCGACGTCGTCGAGGAGCGCAGACACCACGTCTCGGCGATGCACGCAGAGGTTCTCGAGAAATCCGGCCGTCGCTCCGACCCGCATCACGTCGGCTGGTTGATCGCGGTCGAGGATGGTGCCATCGTCGGCACCCTGGGCTGTGCTGAGACCTCGCCGTTCGAAGCCACGCGCGCGGCGCTGAACGGTGTCGTCGATATCCTGGCGCCGCAAATGTGAAGACCTGCAACCACAATCAGGGGTCGGGGAGAGAAAGGGGAGTCATGGGGGAGCGTAGGGGTGCGATACACCGGTGGGCTGCATCGCTGGTGACGGGTGCGGCGGTGGTCGCCGGGCTAGTGGGCGGTTCCGGGCTGGCGTCGGCGGCGCCGGCCGGACCGGTCGACCCGGGGGTGCCGTTCTCGTCGGTGGTGTACGGCACCGGCTGCACCTACAACCTGACGGTGCCGGTCAACTCGGTGGGCATGGTCTCCTTCTACGAGCAGCGCAAGGGATTCGCCCCGATCTTCATCGGCAGGGCGCCCGCGTATCAACTGATCGCGACGGTCAACTGGACGCCGCGCCGACTCGGCGACCGGATGCTCTATGCGGTGCAGAACGGCGTCACGTCGCCGATCACCATCGCCCGGGTGCACCAGGGGTATGGCTCCGGGGGCCTGTGCTTCGCCCTGTAAAGACGCCCGCGACACGCAAACTACACTGTTGACGTGTCGAAACCTGCCATCAGCAACGTCCTCGCGAGCCGCTATGCGTCGACCGATCTGGTCGAGATCTGGTCGGCGACCAACAAGATCGCCGCCGAACGCCGACTCTGGATCGCGGTCCTGCGGGTCCAACGCGACCTCGGGATCGACGTGCCCGACAACGCGATCGACGACTATGAGCGGGTCGTCGACGACATCGATCTCGGGTCCATCGCCGAGCGTGAACGCATCACCCGTCACGACGTCAAGGCGCGAATCGAGGAGTTCAACGCGCTCGCCGGTCACGAGCAGATCCACAAGGGGATGACCAGCCGCGACCTCACCGAGAATGTCGAGCAGCTGCAGATCCTGCAGTCGCTTCGCCACGTCCACGCCCATGGCGTCGCTGTGCTCGCGCGGCTCGTCGAACGCGCCGCGCAGTATTCGTCGCTGGTGATGGCCGGACGCAGCCACAACGTGGCCGCGCAGGCGACGACGCTGGGCAAGCGATTCGCGTCGGCCGCCGACGAGTTGATGATCGCGCTGACCCGACTCACCGAACTCCTCGACCGCTATCCGCTGCGCGGCATCAAGGGGCCGATGGGTACCAGCCAGGACATGCTCGACCTGCTCGGCGGTGACGCCGGCAAGCTCGCCGACCTCGAGTCGCGGGTCGCCGGGCATCTCGGCTTCTCCCGGTCGTTCACCTCGGTCGGGCAGATCTACCCGCGCTCCCTCGACCACGACGTCGTCTCCGCACTCGTCCAGGTGGCCGCGGCACCGTCGTCGCTGGCCCACACGATCCGGCTGATGGCCGGACATGAGCTGGTCACCGAGGGTTTCCAGCCCGGCCAGGTCGGGTCGTCGGCGATGCCGCACAAGATGAACACCCGCTCCTGCGAGCGGGTCAACGGCCTGGCGGTGGTGCTGCGCGGCTACGCGTCGATGACCGCCGAGCTCGCCGGCGCGCAGTGGAACGAGGGCGACGTCTTCTGCTCGGTGGTCCGTCGCGTGGCGCTGCCCGACGCCTTCTTCGCCATCGACGGCCTGATGGAGACGTTCTTGACCGTGCTCGCCGAATTCGGCGCCTATCCGGCCGTGATCGCCAACGAGCTCGACCGCTACCTGCCGTTCCTGGCCACCACCAAGGTGTTGATGGCGTCGGTGCGCGCGGGCGTCGGGCGTGAGACCGCGCACGAGGCGATCAAGGAGAACGCCGTCGCCGTGGCACTGGCCATGCGCGAGGAGGGGCGCGAACCCGATTTGCTCGACCGGCTCGCCGCCGACGACCGCATCCCGCTCGACCGGGCACAGCTCGATGCATTGCTCGACGACAAGGAAGCCTTCGTCGGCGCGGCGGGTCGCCAGGTCGCCGACGTCATTGCCGCCGCCGAGAAGATCATCGCCGAGAACCCTCAGGCAGCGGCCTATATCCCGGCGCCGATTCTGTAACGAGGACGCTGGCTGTCCGTAATGTGGGGAACCATGTCGGCATGAGTATCGACTTCCAGGTGACCTTCGACTGTGCGGACCCGGCAGCGCTGTCCGCGTTCTGGGCCGAGGTCCTCGGCTATCGGATCGCGCCCCCGCCGCCGGGTTTCGACACGTGGGACGACGCGCTCTCGGCGATGGGTATCGCCGAGGATCGGCGCAATGACGCCTCGGCGCTGGTCGATCCGGCAGGTGCGGGGCCGCGGGTCTTCTTCCAGCGGGTGCCCGAGGGTAAGACCGTCAAGAATCGCGTTCACCTGTGTGTTCGGGCCGCCCCCGGTTTGTCGGGTGAGGAGCGGATGGCGGCGCTGGAGCGTCGTGGTGCCGAACTGATCGGCCTGGGTGCCCGGCGGCTCGCCCGGCACGAACCGGCGCCTCCGCTGGCGGGCGGTCACCTCGTCATGGCCGATCCGGAGGGCAACGAGTTCTGTCTCGACTGACTCGCCGGTCCGGGTGAGCAGCCCGTGGCTAGCCCGCGTCGGGATCGGCGGGCGTACGGTCGGCGTGTCCCAACGACCAATCGGGCAGCACCGAATCGCGGACGCGGCGTTTGAGTTCGGCGGCGTCGGGAAAACCGCCGTCGCGCGTGCGTTCCCAGATCTGCTCGCCGTCGGCCTCGATGACGAAGATGCCGCCGGTGCCCGGGCGCAGGATGACCGAGCCGAGGTCGGTGCCGAAGGTCGACAGCAGTTCCGCCGCCATCCAGTTGGCCCGCAGCAGCCAATTGCATTGCGTGCAGTAGGTGATGGTGATCTGCGGTGCGCCCATGACGACCCAGACTGCCAGATCGCCCCGATCCGGAACCCCCCGAGCCGCCGGCCACCCAGACTGCCCCCCGCCGACCTGCGCACACTATGGTCGAGGGCATGCGTCCGGCTCTCGACTCGTACACTTTTCTCGCCTCCGGCAAGGTCCGCGAGATCTATCAGATCGACGACGACACCCTGCTGATGGTGGCCAGCGATCGCATCTCGGCCTACGACCACATCCTGAGCCCGGCGATACCGGACAAGGGGGCCATCCTGACCGCCATGAGCTTCTACTGGTTCGATGCGCTGGGCGTGCCGAACCACCTGGCGGGCGGACCGACCGACGAGCGCATCCCCGACGGGTGTGTGGGCCGATCGATGGTGGTGCGCAAGCTGCCGATGGTGCCGGTGGAATGCGTGGCTCGTGGCTACCTCACCGGCTCCGGGCTGATCGACTATCGAGCCACCGGCGTGGTGTGCGGGGTGGTGTTGCCCGACGGCCTCGATGAAGCCGACCGGCTGCCCGAGCCGATCTTCACCCCGGCCACCAAGGCCGAACAAGGTGACCACGACGAGAACATCAGCGTCGAGGCGGTGGCCGCGCAGGTCGGGGCCGAGTTGGCCGACGATCTTCGCCGCACGACCCTCGACATCTACCGGCGCGGCGCCGAACTCGCCGCACAACGCGGAATCATCTTGGCCGACACCAAGTTCGAGTTCGGGCGCGACTCCGACGGATCACTTGTCCTCGCCGACGAGGTGCTCACGCCGGACTCCTCGCGCTACTGGGAGGCCGCCGGCTATACCCCGGGTCGGGTGCAGCCGAGCTTCGACAAGCAGATCGTCCGCAACTGGCTGACCTCATCGGAATCCGGCTGGGATCGCGCCTCCGATGCGACCCCACCCGCCCTGCCCGCCGACGTGGTGACACGCACCCGGCAACGATACATCGAGGCCTACGAATGGATTTCGCAGAAATCCTTCGCCGACTGGCCGCAAGGATAGGAGTCACGTGACCGACGCAGCAGACACCGACACCGATGCCGCAGGTACCGCCGACGCGGTGGCCGCCATGATCGCCGCGCCGGTGGCGAAGAAGGTTCCCCTCGAGCGAAACCATCACGGCGACACCGTCATCGACAACTACGAGTGGCTGCGCGACAAGGACGACCCCGAGGTGATCGCCTACCTCGAGGCGCAGAACGACTACACCGAGGCCCACACCGCCGCGCTGACGGATCTGCGGGCGACGATCTTCGACGAAATCCGCTCGCGCACCAAGGAAACCGACATGTCGGTGCCGTCGCGGCGCGGTGCGTACTGGTACTACGCGCGCACCCTTGAGGGCAAACAGTATGCGATGCAATGCCGTTGCCCCATCGTCGATCCCGACGACTGGACACCGCCGACGGTGTCCGAGGACGCGCCTCTGCCGGGTGAGGAAGTGCTCTTCGACGCCAACGACGAGGCCGAGGGTCACGACTTCTTCAGCGTCGGTGCGCTCACGGTCAGTCACGACGGCAACTGGCTGGCCTACAGCACCGACGTGGTCGGCGACGAGCGGTACACGTTGCGATTCAAGGATCTTCGAACCGGAGAGCTGTTGCCCGACGTCATCGCCGACACCGCCGGCGGGGCCGTGTGGTCGACCGACACCAGACACGTCTTCTATCAAACCGTCGACGCCGCGTGGCGCCCGGATACGGTGTGGCGCCACGATATCGGTGCCGACACTCCTGACGTCAAGGTCTTCTACGAGCCCGACGAACGTTACTGGGTCGGTATGGGGTCGACCCGCAGTGACAAGTACCTGGTGATCGCCGTCGGCTCCAAGATCACCTCCGAGTGCTTCGTCCTGTCCGCCGATGACCCCACTGGTGAGTTCCGCAGCGTCGCACCCCGGGTCGACGGAGTGGAATACAACGTCGAACACGCCGAGATCGCCGGTACCGACTATTTCCTGATCGTGCACAACGATGTTCGTGACGGTGAAAAGGCCGAGGACTTCGCTGTCGACATCGTCCCCGTCGACGATCCGGCCGCCCGAACCGAGTTCATCGGGCATCGGCGCGGCTTCCGCATCGAGGACGTCGATGCCTTCCGCGACTATCTCGTGCTCAGCTACCGCGCCGATGCCCTGCCGCGGGTGGCCATCGCCGACCTCCGGCGGATCGACGGCATCCCGGTCGCCGAAGACTTCATCGAGGTCGCCGTCGCGCAGGAGCTGTTCTCCCTGGGCCTTGGTGGCAATCGTGAATGGGCCACGCCACGACTACGATTCGGGTACGGCAGTTTCATCGAACCGTCGGAACTCTTCGAGCTTGACGTGGCGACCGGCGAGCGTGTCCTGCTCAAACGTCAGCCCGTCCTCGGCGACTTCCGTCCCGAGGACTACCTACAGTCGCGCGAATGGGCCACCGCCGCCGACGGTACCGTGATCCCGTTGTCGATCGTTCGCCACAAGTCGGTGGCGGCACCCGGCGACGAGGGTGCGGCGCCGGCCCCGTTGCTGCTCTACGGATACGGCTCCTACGAGGCGAGTTTCGACCCGTCGTTCTCGGTGTCACGACTGTCGATGCTCGATCGCGGTGTGGTCTTCGTCCTCGCCCATGTGCGCGGCGGCGGCGAGATGGGCCGGCACTGGTACGAGACCGGCAAGACGCTGACCAAGAAGAACACTTTCACCGACTTCGTGGACTCGGGTCGCCATCTCGTCGAACGCGGTTGGACGACGTCGGAACAGATGGTCGCCGAGGGTGGTTCGGCCGGTGGACTGCTCATGGGTGCGGTGGCCAACATGGCGCCGGAGCTCTTCCACGGAATCCTGGCCTCGGTGCCGTTCGTCGACGCCCTCAACTCGATCCTTGACCCGTCGCTGCCGTTGACGGTCATCGAATGGGACGAATGGGGTGACCCGCTGCACGATCCGGCGGTCTACGAGTACATGAAGTCATACTCGCCTTACGAGAACGTCGAGGCGCTCCCGTATCCCGCGATACTCGCCCAGACCTCGCTCAACGACACCCGTGTGCTGTTCACCGAGGCGGCGAAATGGGTTGCTCGCCTGCAGGAGTTGAGTACCTCGGATAATCCGATCCTGCTGAAGACCGAGATGTCGGCGGGCCACGGCGGTGTCTCCGGGCGCTACAAGCAGTGGGAAGAGGTCGCCTTCGAGATCGCGTGGATTCTCCAGCAGACCGGAGCCGTCACCCCCTGATCGTCTCCCGCATAACGAATTCGCTCCCGCGTAACGAACCTGTTGCGCGGGAGCGAAATCGACTGGCGAGAGCGTGAACGCTCAATAGTGGAGCGCGGACGCTCAGTGCATCAGCGTCGGTGTGCGATCCATGTCTTCCTCGACGAGCGGGGAGGCGATCTTTGTGCGGGGCAGGAAGAACGCGGGGATCACGGTCACCGCGACCAATACCGTCGCCACGATGAACGTGGTACCGAAGGCCTCGGCCGCCCAGGAGAACCACTGATCGGGCGGGTTGGCCGGAAGTGCGGCGGGGGTGTTGGCGCTTGACTGCACGGCCTGTGCGTACTTCTCCGGTGCAGCGTTCGAGCTGATCGCCAGCAGCGACTCCGGATGCGACTTGAACATGTTGGCCAGGACCACCGAGATCACGGCGGTACCGATTGATGATGCGGTCTGCTGCACCACGTTCATCAACGTCGAACCGTCCGGGACCTGCTTGTTGTTCAGGGTCGCCAGCGCCGCGGACATGATCGGCATCATCGTCATACCCATGCCCAGACCCTGGACGAACAACGCCAGGCACACCGCCCAGTAGGGGGTGTTGGCGCCGAGGAAGACGAAGTAACCCATGCCGCAGAAGATCAGCACGATACCGCCCAGGACGAACTTGCCCGGACCCATCTTGTCGGTCAGGCGCCCGGCGATGGGCATGGTGAGCATCGCGCCGATTCCCTGCGGGGCGAGCAGCAGACCGGCCATCAAGGTGGACTCGCCGCGAACTCCGATGAAGTACTGCGGATAGAGCAGTGCCGCACCGAAGAACGCGATCATGAAGGTGGTCATCGTGACCACCGCGATGGCCAGCGTCTTGTTCTTGAACAGGCGCAGATCCAGCAGCGGATTCTTCGCTCGCAGCGCATGGATGATGAACGCGATGATCAGCACGGCGCCGATGATCGTGGTGACGAGCACTTTCGTGTCCATGAAGGTGCCCGCGTCGGTGGACGAGGAGACGCCGTAGAGGAACAGCGCCAGGCCCGTTGAGAGCATCAGTAGACCGACGAAATCGATTGTCGGGCGCTGTTTCTCTTCGTCGTCACGCAGCACGAGCCAGGCGTAGACCAGGGCGACGAGACCGATCGGGACGTTGATCAGGAACACCCAATGCCAGCTGGCCTTCTCGATGAGCAGACCGCCGAGGATGGGTCCGGCGATGGGGCCCAACAGCATCGGGATACCGAGGACGGCCATCACCGAACCGACGCGTTCAGGACCGGCGGCCTTGGTGAGAATCATCATGCCGATCGGCATCAGCAGACCACCGCCGAGTCCCTGGACGACGCGGAAGGCCACCAGCGAACCGATGTTCCAGGCGACCGCGCACAGCGCGGAACCGACGAGGAACAGCACCAGTGAGGTCATGTAGACCTTCTTGGTGCCGAATCGTGCCGCGGCCCAGCTCGAGAGCGGGATGACCGCGGCCAGCGCCAGCGTGTAGCCGGTCATCGTCCACGCGGCGCCCGCGGCATTGGTGTTGAAGGTTTCCTGGAATGTGTTCTGTGCCACCGACACTACGGTCACGTCGAGGATCGACATGATGGCGCCGAGCACGACGACGCCGGCAACCTTCAGCACATGCCGGTCGAGTGTGGTGTCCGGTGGGCCGGCGTGGGCCGTTCCGCCGGTGGAGGTGGAACTCGTCATGAGTGCACTTTCTGGTCGTGGGTCGGATGGGTGTGGTCAGTGGGGTGAGTCAACTCGAAGTAGTCGGTGTCGGCGTCGACGATGGGTCGCAGCGCGTCGGTTAACGCGTCACGGTGTTCGGTGGGTAGGCCGGCGACGAAGTCGCTGATGATCTCCTCGCGCACACTCAGCTGTCCGTCAACGAGGTGCCGACCCTCCGCAGTGAGGCTGACGCGTTTGACGCGCCGGTCGGCGGGATCCTCGCGGCGATCGACGAATCCGAGCCGCATGAGACGGTCGACGGTCCGGCCGGTTGCGGCCAGCGACAAGCCGATGGCATCGGCGATCTCGTGGACCGACATCGGTGCCTGAGCCTCGCCGGCGACGAACAACACCCGGATTTGGGAGAAGGTGAGGTCGGTGGTGGCGAGGTCGTCGACGGCGGCGGCCTTGCTCAGGCAGATCAGTCGATCGAGAAACTCGTGCAATGCGCGGCACGCGGAATCGATCGAAGTGGGCACCCGAAAATGCTAACGGGTACGCAACTATCGTGCGAACACAATTATCGGTGATATGCGTCATAGCGCACAAAAATCGGTGATCTGCACCATCGCGCCGGTGCGATTAGGGTCGGGGGTTATGAGCAATGTCAAGGACATCCCTGTGGCCGCACTCGACGGATCGGCGCTGTCGCTGTCCGACTTCACCGGACCGTTGCTGGTCGTCAACGTCGCCAGCAAATGCGGCCTCACGCCCCAATACACCGGACTGGAAGAACTTGCCAAGACCTACGGCGAGCGAGGACTGACCGTCGTAGGTGTGCCGTGCAACCAGTTCATGGGCCAGGAGCCGGGCAGCGCAGAGGAGATCGCGACCTTCTGTTCCACCAATTACGGCGTCACGTTCCCGCTGCTGGAGAAGACCGATGTCAACGGTGACCGACGGCATCCCCTCTATGCCGAGCTGACGAAGCTCGCCGACGCCGACGGCGAGGCCGGTGACATCCAGTGGAACTTCGAGAAGTTCCTCGTCGGCGCCGACGGCGAGCCCGTCGCCCGCTTCCGTCCGCGTACCGAGCCGACCGCACCCGAGGTCGTCGCGGCGATCGAGGCGGCGCTGCCGGTAAGGTAACCGGTGTTCAACCAACCTCCTCCGGTCGTCTTCCGAAGGCCAGGAGATATTCGATAGGGAGCTATTGCCGATGGCACGAGTGGTGGTCGACGTGATGCCCAAGGCCGAGATCCTCGATCCGCAGGGTCAGGCGATCGTCGGCGCACTGGGCCGTCTGGGATTCTCCGGCATCGCCGATGTCCGCCAGGGCAAGCGTTTCGAACTCGAGGTCGACGACTCCGTCGACGACGTCACGTTGGAGCGGATCGCCGAAGAGTTGTTGACCAACACGGTGATCGAGAATTTCACCGTCTCCCGGGTTGCCGAGTAGGCAGCGGAGACGACTGTGAGCAACGCACGCATCGGGGTCATCACCTTTCCCGGCACCCTCGACGACGTCGACGCCGCCCGCGCGGTCCGTCTCGCCGGGGCCGAGGCCGTCGAGTTGTGGCACGGCGACGCCGATCTCCGGGGCGTCGACGCCATCGTCGTGCCCGGCGGGTTCTCCTACGGCGACTATCTGCGTGCCGGGGCGATCGCCAAGTTCGCCCCCGTCATGGGTTCGGTCATCGAGGCCGCGGGCAAGGGTATGCCGATTCTGGGTATCTGCAACGGTTTTCAGGTCCTGTGTGAGGCCGGACTGCTGCCCGGCGCGCTGACCCGCAACGAGGGCCTGCACTTCATCTGCCGCGATCAGTGGCTGCGGGTCGAGTCGACAACGACGGCCTGGACCACCCGGTTCGAGCGGGGTGCGGAGATCCTCATCCCCCTCAAGTCGGGGGAGGGTCGCTACGTCGCCCCGCAACGCAAACTCGAGGAACTCGAGGGCGAGGGGCTGATCGTGTTCACCTATGCCGGCGGCAATCCCAACGGTTCGGCGCTCGACATCGCCGGTATCAGCAGTCCTGACGGCCGGATCGTCGGACTGATGCCGCATCCCGAACACGCCACCGAGGCCCTGACCGGTCCGAGTGACGACGGCCTCGGCCTGTTCTACTCGGCGATCGACGCCGTCCTGGCCAACGCGTGACGATGTGGCGGTGACGGCATGAGTGCTCCTCGTCTGACCACCACGGCCACCGCGAGCGGGCTCGGTGCCTTCATCGACGACTCACCCTCACCGTTCCACGTGTGCGCGACGGTGGCGGCGGAGTTGGAGGAGGCCGGATTCCGGCGCCTGTTCGAGGAGCGCGAGTGGTCACTGGATGCGCGCCGCTTCTACGTCATCCGCGGCGGTTCGATCATCGCGTGGGATCTCGGTGACGGCCATGCCTTTCGGATCGTCGGCGGCCACACCGACAGTCCCAACCTGCGTCTCAAGCAACGCCCGGATCGCGTCAGTGCCGGTATCCGCACGATAGCGCTCGAACCCTACGGTGGCGCCTGGCTGAATTCCTGGCTCGACCGCGATCTCGGGTTGTCCGGCCGACTCGCCTATCGCTCCGGCAACGCCGTCGATCACGTGCTGGTGCATGTGACCGAGCCGGTGGTTCGGGTGCCGCAGTTGGCGATTCACCTCTCCGCCGACCGCAAGGGCGTCACCCTGGACCCGCAACGACACCTCGACGGGGTGTGGGGGATCGGTGCTGGCGTGCCCGACGTTCTGGACTGGGTCGCCGAATATGCCGGTATTGCACCAGATTCGGTGCTTGGCTGGGAGTTGATGACCCACGACGTGGCACCGTCGCGGCTGATCGGAACCGACGAAAGCCTGCTTAGCGCGCCACGACTGGACAACCAGGGCACCTGTTATGCCGGGCTGCGGGCATTGCTCGACGGCTCACCCGCGATCGCGACCCGGGTACTTGCGCTGTTCGATCACGAAGAGGTCGGCAGCGGTTCCGAGCGGGGCGCGGCGTCGGACTTCCTGTCCACCGTCCTCGAACGAATCGTGTTGTCCCGCGGGGGAAGCCGGGCCGACTACCTGCAGGCGATGGCGTCGAGCATGTGCGCATCGGGGGACATGGCCCACGCCACCCACCCGAACTACCCCGAGCGGCACGAACCTACCCACCAGATCGCCATCGACGGTGGCCCGGTACTCAAGGTTAATCAGAATCTCCGTTACGCCTCGGATGCGATCGGGGAGGCCGTCTTCGCGTTGGCCTGCGATACCGCGGGGGTTCCGATGCAGCGCTACATCCACCGAGCTGATCTGCCCTGCGGGTCGACGATCGGGCCGATCACCGCCGCGCGTACCGGTCTGCTGACCATCGACGTCGGCGCACCCCAGCTCGCGATGCACAGTGCCCGCGAGCTGATGGGTACCGCCGACGTACCGATGTATTCTGCTGCGCTACAGGCGTTCCTGAGTAGTGAAGCCTGAGTTTTCCGGCGCGATCGTGCCCGAGAGCGGTCATCGTGCAGCCGATGCGGTCGTCGATCACGATGGCAGGACGACCGCCGCCGTCGGTGGCTCGCGGTGCAGCCTGCGCTGCATTGGCAGGGCGAGCGCAAGCAGGAGCCCGAGGAGGACGATCAGGATGCGCAGGCTCAGCCCGGCGTCGCACAGTGAGCGTTCGGTGGCCAGCGCGGCGTCGTAGATGTTCTGCGGGTTGGCGATGCGGTCGCCGGTGCCGGGTGACTCGCTGTGGCCGGTTCGGGTGTGGCCGCGGAGAGTTCGCCGAGTGTGTCTGGCCGGCGGATCAGCGTGGCGCGAACACCCGGATACTGCTGCCCTCGAAGGCGACGAGGAACCCGTCGACGTCCTTCACCTGGCCGTTCACGTCGACCGTCCACGCAAAACCGCCGGCTGACGGGTCGAGGGCACTGATCCTGCTGGTACTGGCGAGTATCAGGAGATCTCCACTCGACCCGATGCAGGTGAGGTTGTCGAGGTTCGCATCGGGGTCGTCGAAGCCCGGCGCGGGCAACGAGCCGAGGTGCTTGGCGTCGGTGAGGGAGTAGATCGACCGCGACCGGTTCTTCAATGCGAACGCCACCGCGGTACCGCACGGTCGGGTGTTCGCCTTGGACAGCTCGACGTCGGAGATCTGCCACAGCGCTCCCGGCTTGGCAGGGTCGACGACGACGTAGGTGCCCTGCATGGCCTCCATTTGTGCGGTCCCGGTCTGGGTCAGCACCGGTAAGGTGGACGGGCCGGGCAGCACCCGCATCCGGGCGGCATGCGCGATGCGACGGGGATCGAGTACGCCATCGGTCACGGCGTAGGTCTCGAGCAGGCGGTGGTCGGGGTCGGTGTACTCGACGGTGATGCCGGTCGGGAAAGCGGTGATCGTGCAGTCGGTGCAATGAAGGCGGTCGGCGCCGGTGCGCGGATCGACGATGAACCGGCCCGCATCGCTGGTGGTGATCTGCAGCAGCCCGTCGGTGAGCACCTCGGCGCTCGCAGCGCGGGCGAAGGTGCGCGACCACAGTTCGTGGCCGTCGGGGGTGGCCATCGACACCCGGTAGCCGGAGGTGGAGATACGGACGAAGTCCGATCCGGCGCCGAGAACCGATGCCGTGTCATCGAGGGCGGTCGGGCCGGACGGGGTGCCGTCCTCGTCGACGAGGTAGAAGCCTTGTGTGAGATCGCTGCTGGCGTTGACCGCGCAGCCGACCACGCCGTCGTCGGTCATCCCGCAGCTCCCGGTGCCCGCGCGCAGCGGATGTTTCCACAACAGATGTCCGTCGCTGCGATCGACCATCACATAGGCGCGACCGATACCCGACGGGTAGCTCAGCAGCCAGCGGTCGGCGCGGGTGGCGACCACCTTGATCTGGTCGCGGGAGCTGTAATCGGGCAGGGTCTGGCTCGATGCCGTCCACGCGAGGGCGGGCTGGTCGGGGTAAGTACGGAGCTGGCCGTAGGTGTAGCCGGTCGCCGGGCGATCGGGTGTGCCGATGGCCAGCACTGCCCCCACACACACGACCATCGCGGCGGCGAGTACGACCACGACGGTGCCGATACCGAACGGAAGTCGACGGCCCGCCTTGCTCCCCACACGCATGGCGACAGTCAATCACTCCTGCCGTGCGTGGGGGAGACCGACATGCAGATCAGGCGGTTACCGACCCCAAGCCCGCACGTAACACCTCGGCCAGAGGTGTGGACGACCGGCCGGTGAGCGTCGCGAGGTCGGTCGAGTCGGAGTCGAGCGCACCCTGGGCGACTCCGGCGTCCGAGTCGGCGAGGATCGCAGCCATCGGTGCCGGAATACCGGCCTCGGTGAGTGCCGCCGCGTAGTCGGACTCGGGGATATCGGTGTAGTGCACCGGTTTTCCGCTGACCTCGGCAAGTGTTGCGGCGATCTGTGCGTAGGTCGGGTGCTCGTCGCCGGCGAGCTCGTAGACCTCACCACCTGAGGCCTCGACGAGGGCGGTTGCCGCCGCGGCGGCGTAGTCCCGGCGCGACGCCGCCGCGACGGACCCGTTCCCGGCGCTCCCGTACAGGACTCCGGTCTCGATGGCCTGCGGTGCCGCGGCCAGGTAGTTCTCCCAGTACCAGCCGTTGCGCAGCAGCACCGTGGGGATGCCGGACTCGGCGAGTACGCGCTCGGTGGCGACGTGTTCGGTCGCCAGAGCCAGTGGCGAGGTGTCGGCGCGCAGGATGCTGGTGTAGGCGATCAGGGTGACACCGACTTCTGCTGCGGCATCGATCACGTTGCGGTGCTGCGAGACTCGCTGCCCGACCTCGGAGCCCGAGACCAGCAGCACACGGTCGACGCCGGTCAGGGCGGCGCGCAACGCGGTCGGGTCGCCGTAGTCGGCGACCCGGACGTCGACGCCTGCAGACCGCAGTGCGTCGGCCTTCTCCGGGTTGCGGACGACGGCGACCACGTCGCCTGCCGCGACGCCCCGGTCGAGCAACGCCTCGACGGCGGCACTACCGAGTCCTCCGGTTGCTCCGGTGACGGCGTAGGTGGTCATGGTTCCTCCTGGGTAGGTGACGGGAAGTGCAAGCTTCCCACTCATGATGCACTTACTATTATTACTGTGCAATATCTGTCACCGTGCACATGTGTGACGATTAGCACCATCGTCCCGATGCGCCTAGAATGGCTCCCATGACCCCCGCCGCCCCCGGCTCCGCAGCCTCCGACCCGGTCGCTGTCGATCCGACTCTGGAGGCCGACGTCTTCGCCCGCGATTGCAGTTCGCGTGATGTGCTGCAGAACGTGACCAGTCGATGGGGTGTGCTGGCGCTCGCGGCGCTGGCCGAGGGGGACCTGCGGTTCAGCGCGTTACGGCGCCGCGTCGACGGGGTCAGCGAGCGGATGCTCTCGCAGACGCTGCACAACCTCGAACGCGATGGTTTCGTCACACGTACTGTGCTGCAATCGATCCCACCGAAGGTCGAGTACTCGCTCACTGACCTGGGTGGCGACGCCGCGACCCAATTGCGCGCCCTGATCCACCTCGTCCAAGGCAATCTCGCAGCGGTCGAGCGGGCACGCGAGGCCTACGACGCCACCCGTCAGAACAACTGACCGAGGTAGAACCGCGCGCCCTGGTCGTCGGTGCATCGCGCCACCGCGCCGTAGGCCTGACGGTTGGGCTCCTCGATCACGGCTCCGCCGGCAGCGCGCACCCTATCGACGGCCTCGTCGATATCGGCCACGTTCCACATCGGTTCGGCCAGGGACCGATCCGCGCCCCCGGAGATCCCGATCTGCGGATGCACCCCGTCGACCTCCCAGCCGTCGTCGATACGACCGGGTGTGAACCGCCAATTCATCACGGCGCCATAGAAATCGCGGTACCGGGCCGAGTCCGGGGTGTGCACGGTGAGATACGACATCGCGCCGAGGGTGCGAGGGTGCTGTTCCCCGCGGGTCTCGCCGGGGTCGGGTACGTGGACCGAGAAGGCGACACCCTGATCGTCCACGGCGTCCATCACGAGGTATCCGTCGCGCGCGACGGTGCTGATCTCGCCGGCTCGACCGCCGGCGGCGAGGATGGCTGCGCGCGCCCGATCGAAGTCCTCCACGGCGTACACGCAGTAGAGGGTCCCGGCCGTTCCGTCGCCGTCGCCGTCGCCGTCGCCGTTGCCGTCGAAGATCCCGAGACGATGGCCGATGTTGGTGACCTGCCGGGTTTCCGGGTTGAACTCCCAGCCGAGAACCGCGCCGTAGAAGCGGGCGGCCCGCTCACGGTCGGGCGTCTGCAGCGACAGGTAGACGATGTCGCCGACCCGGACATGTTCGGCAGTCAGTGCGGTCCGTGCGGGGCCGGTCAGCATCCACCGATGTCCGAAGGGATCGATGATGGTCGCCGAGCGCGTGCCGTGGGCGTCGTAGGGTTCGCGGGTGACGGCGGCGCCACCGCGCTGTGCGTGGGCCAGGGCCTCGTCGGTGTCGGCGACGGGCAGCATGAGGCTCACCGAGACGTGCCCGGGTTGCGGAGCGCGCAGACCCATGTCGGCGAACTCGTCGGCGAGGTAGAGCACGCCGTCGCCGATCTCGAGTTCGGCGTGCCCGATTCGGTTGTCGTCCATGACAATCGGTTCACCCCGTAGACGCGCGCCCAGGTTGTCGCGGTACCAGTCGATCGCTTGCCGCGCTCCGCGGACCGTGAGATAAGGCAGGGCGCCGGGGCGTTCGACGGCAGACGCGGCGGGTGCCGAGATGGCAGCTTCGCTCTCGGTGATGGCGGTGTTGGACATGAGGATTCCCTTCGGAAGGGTGACGCCGCGCTCGAGTCGGTCACGGAGACGGGCGGCGAAGGCGGGATCGGGTGCCACCGGTGCGTCCCACCCGGGGGTGTCCGAGGCGCGCAACACGGCGAACGGGTCGCCGATGGACGAGTTTGGGGCCGAATGGAATTCGGCGTCGTCGTGGTTCATGCGCGTCCTCCTTTCCGGGTGGATCGGGCCGGTTGGCCGGGGTAGGCCGCGCGGAAGGCGCGCTTGGCCCGGGTCAACAGCGCCTCGGTGGCACCGACGGTGCGGCCCATGATCTCGGCGCATTCGGCGACCGGAAGGTCGTCGACGTAGCGCAGCGTGAGCACCGAGCGGTGGATGGGCGTGAGCTGCGCCAGGGTGTGGTGGGCGATCATCCGGTCCAGATGGACCTCGGCGAGATCCTCGCCCGGCGGATCGGGCACGTCCGGCATGGGCTCGGGCGTCCGTTGCGCCCGTCGCCAGTGGTCGGCGAGCTTGTGCCGGGCGACCCCGAGCAGCCAGGGCACCGTCGGGGTCAGGTCGGCGTCGCGACGAACCGAATCCATCGCGGCGAGAAAGGTCTCCGATGTGACGTCCTCGGCGACCCGTCGGTCCGGGCACCGTCGCACGACGAACCCGTATACCGCAGGTAGAGCCGTGCCGTAGACCTCGAGGAGGGCCTCGGGGCCGGTGTCTTCACCACTCACACCCTCATCGTCGTCGCCCGGACCGCAAACCCGACGCCGGTTGGGCAGAAAAGGTGTGTCGCCGGCCGTGCCCGTACGGCACGACCGGCGACACTCGCGCCCACCGATCAGGCCGGCGGGAAGAATCCCAGACGAATCACCCTGCCGCCCAACTGGAATGCGGTGACGTAGGTGGGTCCGCCACTCGCGCAGCAGAACGGGTCGTCGGCGCGCAGCCAGCGATACTTCACGGTGACGTGGTCACGCGTCCAATCGGCGATGGAGGTGTAGGAGTACGGCCTCGGATCGACGGTGCCGAGGAAACGGCCGTGGTGGAAGAGCAGGACGCGCGACTGGTAGGTGGCGTCGCCGACCCCATTGCCGTTGACCAGCATCCAGTCGAGGTTGCAGCCGCGGGAGAGGGGATTGGTGCTCGCGCTGTGAGGTTCCCAACTCCCGCCGTTGACGTCTCGGCCGATCTTGGTGAGCGAGTCACGGGCGAGGGCCGAGTTGAGGTCGAAACACAGCCCGTGCCCACTGCCGGGCGGGGCGGCCGCGGCGTCGCCGGCCCCGAGGGCGGTGGCCGAGAGTGAGCCGGCGAGCACGCCGGCCACCGCGAGGCACAGGACGAGGAGTCGCCGGAGTCCGGTCGGCGGTCGGGTGGACGGAGAGCGTCGAGCAGAGGTCATGATGTGGCCTTCCTGGTGGTGGTGTCAGGTCCCGACCTCGAGAGCGATGTCCCGTAGTGGCCTGTTCGCGAATTTCGCCGGTCTCGTTAGCCAGGCGTAGCCGTTGTCATTCGGGTGCGGTACCCCGGCGGCTCGCCGCGCGCTCGACCGAACACCGACAGGGGCGGCCCCCGGCGTCGTTCGCTCTCGGCGTAGCGCGGCGCCGCGCATCGTGGAACATGCTGATGTGCAGGGCAGTTGTACCGCGCAGACCCCCGTCGACGTGTGCATGACGTTGACTTCTGGTGGGCGTTAACTGCAGGTGCACACCGCACGACCTCTAGAGTGGAAGCAAGCTGGTCGTCGTGTACCCCGACACCATCGCAGTTGTCGCCTCGCATCGGTCACCGCCCGCGGTTTCCGATCACCGGGACAACCACGACGGCCGGGGCGAAAGCGAAATGAGGGAGAACAATGTTCGAACGGTTCACCGACCGCGCTCGGCGGGTTGTCGTGCTCGCCCAAGAAGAGGCGCGGATGCTCAACCACAACTACATCGGCACCGAGCACATTCTGCTCGGCCTGATCCACGAGGGCGAAGGCGTCGCCGCCAAGGCCCTCGAATCGCTCGGCATCTCCCTGGAAGGTGTCCGTAGTCAGGTCGAGGAGATCATCGGTCAGGGCCAGCAGGCGCCGTCGGGGCACATCCCGTTCACCCCGCGCGCCAAGAAGGTCCTCGAGCTCTCGCTACGTGAGGCGCTGCAGCTCGGCCACAATTACATCGGCACCGAGCACATCCTCCTCGGCCTCATCCGCGAGGGTGAGGGCGTCGCCGCACAGGTGCTCGTCAAGCTGGGCGCCGACCTCAACCGGGTGCGCCAGCAGGTCATCCAGCTGCTGTCTGGTTACCAGGGCAAGGAGCCGCAGGAGGCCGGCACGGGTGGCCGGTCAAGCGAGTCCGGCACCCCGTCGACGTCGCTGGTTCTCGACCAGTTCGGCAGGAATCTGACCGCCGCTGCCAGCGAGGGCAAACTCGACCCCGTCATCGGCCGCGAAAAGGAGATCGAGCGGGTCATGCAGGTGCTGTCCCGCCGCACTAAGAACAACCCGGTGCTGATCGGCGAGCCCGGCGTCGGCAAGACCGCGGTCGTGGAGGGCCTCGCGCAGGCGATCGTCAACGGCAAGGTGCCCGAGACGCTCAAGGACAAGCAGCTCTACACCCTCGACCTCGGATCCTTGGTGGCGGGCAGCCGCTATCGCGGCGACTTCGAGGAACGACTCAAGAAGGTCCTCAAGGAGATCAACACCCGCGGCGACATCATCCTGTTCATCGACGAGCTGCATACGCTCGTCGGTGCCGGTGCGGCCGAGGGTGCGATCGACGCCGCCAGCATCCTCAAGCCGAAGCTGGCTCGCGGCGAGCTGCAGACCATCGGCGCCACGACCCTCGACGAGTACCGCAAGTACATCGAGAAGGACGCCGCCCTCGAGCGCCGGTTCCAGCCGGTGCAGGTCGGTGAGCCGTCGGTGGAGCACACCATCGAGATCCTCAAGGGTCTGCGTGACCGCTACGAGAGCCACCACCGCGTGTCCATCACCGACGGTGCGCTCGTCGCCGCGGCCACTTTGGCCGACCGCTACATCAACGACCGGTTCCTGCCGGACAAGGCGATCGACCTGATCGACGAGGCCGGCGCGCGGATGCGCATCCGCCGGATGACCGCACCGCCGGACCTGCGCGAGTTCGACGAGCGCATCGCCGACGCCCGCAAGGAGAAGGAAAGTGCGATCGACGCGCAGGACTTCGAGAAGGCCGCCGGCCTGCGCGACAAGGAGAAGCAACTCGTCGCCGAGCGCGCCGAACGTGAAAAGCAGTGGCGTAGTGGTGATCTGGATGTCGTGGCGGAGGTTGACGACGAGCAGATCGCCGAGGTGCTGGGCAACTGGACCGGTATCCCGGTGTTCAAGCTCACCGAGGAGGAGACCACGCGTCTGCTCCGCATGGAGGACGAGCTGCACAAGCGGATCATCGGCCAGGAGGATGCGGTCAAGGCCGTCTCCAAGGCGATCCGTCGTACCCGCGCGGGTCTGAAGGACCCCAAGCGCCCGTCCGGTTCGTTCATCTTCGCCGGCCCGTCCGGTGTGGGTAAGACCGAGCTGTCCAAGGCGCTCGCGAACTTCCTGTTCGGCGAGGACGACGCCCTGATTCAGATCGACATGGGCGAATTCCACGACCGCTTCACCGCGTCGCGCCTGTTCGGTGCCCCTCCCGGCTACGTCGGCTACGAAGAGGGCGGCCAGCTCACCGAGAAGGTGCGCCGCAAGCCGTTCTCGGTGGTCCTGTTCGACGAGATCGAGAAGGCTCACTCGGAGATCTACAACACCCTGTTGCAGGTTCTCGAGGACGGTCGACTGACCGATGGTCAGGGTCGCACGGTCGACTTCAAAAATACGGTGCTGATCTTCACCTCGAACCTCGGCACCTCCGACATCTCGAAGGCCGTGGGACTGGGCTTCAGCAAGGGTGCCGACTCGAAGTCGAACTACGAGCGGATGAAGCTCAAGGTCAACGACGAGCTGAAGAAGCACTTCCGCCCGGAGTTCCTGAACCGTATCGACGACGTCATCGTCTTCCACCAGCTGACGAAGGACGAGATCATCGAGATGGTCGATCTGATGATCAACCGCGTCGAGACGCAGCTCAAGAACAAGGACATGGCGATCGAGCTCACCGATCGGGCCAAGTCGTTGCTGGCCAAGCGCGGCTTCGACCCGGTGCTCGGCGCCCGTCCCCTGCGCCGCACGATCCAGCGCGAGATCGAGGATCAATTGAGCGAGAAGATCCTGTTCAACGAACTGGCGCCGGGACAGATCGTGCTGGTCGACGTCGACAACTGGGACGGCGAAGGCGAGGGCGAGGATGCCACCTTCACCTTCACCGGCTCGCAGAAGCCGCGCGAGGTGCCCGACGCCCCGGTCGAGCTGAGCAAGGCAGGTGACGCCGGCAGCGAGAGTTGATCGGCCCGCCTGCCAACACCTACGACGCCCGTCGACTCCTTCTGTGGAGCGGCGGGCGTCGGCATCACCGCCGAGGGCTGTGGGTGCGGGGGCCGAACCCGGAGTGTGGTCATCATGAGGACACCGCCACAATGGTGATCGGCGCAACATCAGGTGCGTCGTCGTATATCACCGAGCGGAGGCGTCACACCGTGAGCACCGAAACAGCAACGCAGGGTCACACCGAAGCGGCCCCCGAACCGGTCATCACGGTCACCCGGCACGACGAGATCGCCGTCATCACCCTGAACCGCCCGGATCGGCTCAATGCGTTCACCTTCGAGATGGGTGAGCAGATCCAGGCGGCCTTCGACGAGACCGACGCCGACGACTCGGTGCGTGCGGTGGTCATCACCGGCGCCGGCCGGGCGTTCTGTGCCGGCGCCGACCTCGCCGCTGGCGCAACCACATTCGTGCTCGAGGAGAAGGACCCCGGTGAGGTACCGCCGGATTCTGGGGGCCGCCTGACGCTGCGGATCTTCGCCTCGCTCAAGCCTGTGGTGATGGCGATCAATGGCCCGTCCGCGGGCGTCGGCGTCACCATGACCCTGCCCGCCGACGCCCGCATCGCCTCGGAGAACGCCCGCTTCGGATTCGTGTTCACCAAGCGTGGACTGGTGCCGGAGGCGGCGTCCACTTGGTTCCTACCGCGCCTGGTAGGACTGCCGACCGCGCTGCGCTGGACGTTGGGGGCGCAGATGGTCGGCGCCGGCGAGGCGCTTGAGGCCGGTCTGGTGCAGCAGGTTGTTGCTCCCGATGAGGTTCTCGACGCGGCGATCGCCGCCGCCAGGGAGATGACGGCGGGCACCGCACCGGTATCGGTCGCGCTGACCCGGCAGTTGCTGTGGCGCATGGCGGGGGCGCCGAGCCCGCTCGACGCCCATCACGCGGACTCCGCGGCGATCTACGCGCGGGGTCGGATGCCCGACGTCGCCGAGGGGGTGACGTCGTTTCTGGAGAAGCGTGATCCGACCTTCATCGATTCGGTGGCGACCGAGCTGCCGGAGATATTCTCCTGAAATCGCCCGAACGCGGCTTTTGTCCACGCCACGTGGGCAATTCAACACGGGGCGTTGACGCTTCCTGTCATCGCGGTGTGTGAAAATGTTCCTTGATGTCTCGAGCACGTTTCGGCCGTGTCGCCACGGCGGTTGCCGCATTGGTCGCCGCCGCCGTCGTCGTACTCTCCGGGAGTGCGAGCGTGCCGTCGGCGGCTGAGTCGACGATGGTGCAGACCGCCGCGCAGCGCCAGCCCGAGACCGCCGCGCAGCGCCAGCCCGAGACCGCCGTCTCGCCTGCCGCCGCACCGCAGAAGTATGTGGCGTTGGGGAGTTCCTATGCCGCAGGCCCGGGCGGGCTGGACTCGGTCGGCAACCGGTGCCTGCGCACCGTGGACAACTATCCGCACCAGGTTGCTCAAGCGCTGAACATGAGCCTGGTCGACGCGACGTGTTCGGGGGCGACGACCGAGAACATCCTGGACCGTCGACAGCGGTTCGTGTCGCAACCCCAGATCGACGCCGTCACCCCCGGTACGGCGTTGGTGACGATCACCACCGGCGGCAACGACATCGGTTACGTGCAGCGCCTGATTGCCATGGGCTGCAAGAACTCTGTCGCCGACCCGGTGAAGGAGATCGCCGAGCGGGTGTGCGGACATGGCCGCCCCATCTCTCCCGAACCCGGATTCGAACAGTATGCCGCCGTCGAGCAGAAGATGATCGAGACGGTGTTCGCCGTTCGGATGCGCGCCCCCGCGGCGCGGATAGTCCTCGTCGACTATCCACCGGTGGTGGTTGCCGGTGGCCCGATCTGTCCCAAACTCGCACTCACGCCGGAGGAGATCGAGTCGACCATCCGGGTGTACGACGCGCTCGCCCAGGTGACCGCCGAAGCCGCGCAGATCTCCGGTGCCGAGCTCGTCACCACCGGTCCGCTCGGCGCCGAGCACACCGTGTGCTCACCCGACCCGTGGCTGCGCGGATTCGAGCTGCCCGTGCCGTACCACCCGGACGCCTCCGGCAAGGCCGGCGTCGCCCGCCTCATCGTCGACGCGTTGCGTCGGTGATGGGCTGACGCGTTGCGTCGGTGATGGGCTGGCGCGTTGCGTCGGTGATGGGCTGACGCGCGCTGCGTCACACCGCTTCTTCGACGTACTCCGCGTCGCGGTGGCGGACCTGGTGCCAATAGACGATCGCCATCGAGAACACCAGAAAGGCGCCGGTTGCGGCGATCAGATTGCCCGCCCACCAGCCGAAGCCGAGGCGGACGATCAGGCCGACGACGATGCCGGCGAGTCCGACGAGCGCGGACCGTCCGGCGTTCTGGTAGCGCCAGTCGATGCGATTGCGTCCGGTGGTGATGAGACTGATCGGGCTGCGTCGCAACGTCTCCACCACGAATACCGTCAACACGACCGTGGCGAGGTACGCCAGGATGACGCGCGGCAGGGCGGGGATGGCTTCGTCGGCGATCTGTGGGAGCAGGGCATAGATCGCCAGGACGTGTGCGAGATAGATGGCGAAGGAGCGATCGGCGGCGGTCTTCATGAACCGGTCGGGGATTGAGCCGGGGTGACGGCGTTCCTGCCAGAGCGTGCCGAGGCCGTACAGGATCACGATGATCGCGATGAACGCCCACATGTTGTGGAGCATGAAGACGTTGGTCGCCCGGAACAGGTCCTCGCCACGGTCGACGATGTAGAGGTAGTAGAGCCAGGTCGCGACGATCACCACGATGCCGACACCGATGAGCTGCCAACGCCACCGTGTGATGAAGGCACCGAAGGCCTCATAGTGCATGGCCGACACGCAGCCCGCGAGGATGAAGAATTGGTAGGGGAAGATCGTCACCACCAGGTGGCTCCAGACCTCGCCCTGGATACCCCACGTGAAGAAGGAGAGGGGTGAGCGCACCATCGCGTACATCATCACCATCTGGAAGATGAAGCTCGCGGCGAGTAGGTAGCGGTGAAAACCCCAGGTGCGCCGAAGAATCCACAGCATCAGCGGGAACACCAGATAGATCTGCATGCTCACCGACAGGAAGTACAGGTGGTAGGCGGCGTTTCCGGTGATGAGGTCGTAGACGATCGATTTCACCGAACGCTCTGCGGCGTCGAGACTGTTCCACGCGTTGACGATCGCGTTGACGCCACCGAAGTGATAGCGGATGTAGAACCAGTAGAACAGGCTCCACATGAGAAAGGGCAGGCCGATCAGCTTGTAACGTCGTTTCCAGAACGGAATCGCCTTGAGCTCGCGGTTGCGGTACTGGTATCCGAGGACGAAGCCGGTCAGGGCGAAGAAGCTGTAGCGGGTGTAGCGGAGGAAGACCTCGACGGCGCCTGCGGCGACACTGGTCGGGGCGGTGACGCTGAGCATCACGTGGTCGAGGATCACCGCACCGAAGGTCACCAGTCGGACGAAGTCGATCTGGTAGAGGTGCTTGTCGCGTGTGGCGGGTTTGGCAGCCGGCTCGGTGCCGGAATCCGTCGGGGAGACGTCGCTTGCGACGGGGACGGTCACCGGATCGGCGTCCGAACGTTTCGCAGACGCCGGGGAACCGGTCGATGGCTGTTCGGTAACGATCGGAAAAACCTCCGTCCAATTCTTCGCACGTCGCAGTGGGTGAGGCTACTCCTGTTGCTGAAAGTTCCGAAGTCGGCCCCGTGCGGCCGTCGGAGCCGTTCACACCGACCGCTCGGAGCGCTGCGGATGCCGCGTGGTGGCCGATGTCACGTGCTTGGATGTCATCGTGACACCAAAACCGCAGGAAGGCGGGGACCTTCACGCGGGAGTTCCCTCCGGAAGTGAGGCCGCGGGTCGAGCGCCGTCACCCTCCGGCAGCATGACATATCCCACTGTCGCCGCGGGACGCAGTCGCAACCGGTCGGTCGGTGCGGCGCTGTTGACCGTGGTGTCGGTGGTGATGGTGTTGTCGACGCTGCTTGCCGGATATCTGCGGTCCGAGTTGCTCGACGCCGACGGCTACGTGGCAATGGTGGCGCCACTGGCATCCGACCCGGTGATCCGGACCGAGGTCACTGATGCTCTCGTGGCGGTTATCGACGATCACGTCGATATCGCGGCACTGAGCACCGAGGCGCTCTCGGCGTTGGCGCCCGGCAGCGGTACTCGACCGGCGCAGGTGCTCTCACCGCTGATCGCGGCGCAACTCGAGTCCTACCTTCACGACACGGTCGAGCGCTTCGTGTCCTCGTCGGCGTTCGCCACCGCGTGGACGACCGCCAATCGTGCCGCGCACACCACCCTCGATCGGCTTCTCGCCGGCGACACCGGAATCGTTGCAATCGATCTGGCTCCGATGGTTGCCCGGATTCGACAGCGATTGATCGACGACGGATTCACCGCCGCCGAGCAGATTCCGGCGATTCATCATCAGCTCGTCCTGTGGCAGTCGGACGCACTGCGCCGCGCTCAACGTGCGGTGTCCGCAGTGGACGCCGCGGCGCTGGTCCTGCCCTGGCTGACCGCGCTGGCGATCGTCGCGACGATCGGTGTCGCTGCTCCGACCCGCCGGTGGCGAGCGGTGATGGGGCTGGGCCTGGGCGTCACCACGGTGATGCTGCTGCTCGCCGTCGCAGTGGTGGTGGCCCGCGGCCGGTATCTCGATGCCGTTCCCGCCGACGTCATCACGCCGGACGTGGCCCGCGCGGTATTCGACACCGTGGTGGCACCACTGCGTACGCGCATCTGGGTGGTCGCCGTCGTCGGTGCCGCGCCCGCGGTGCTCGCCTTCGTCGCCGAGCGTCGCGGGTGGCCGTCAGGTCGTCGATTCCATCCGCGGTAGGTGCGGCGCACGACGGCGATGGATGGCCAGGCCGATGGCCGCGGCGACGAAACACGAGGCAGCGCCGACTGCGAGGCCGGCCCGCGGCCCGGACGCCTCGCTGATCCACCCGATCAGCGGTCCGCCGATCGGCGTCGACCCCAGGAACGCCACCGACCACAACGACATCACCCGGCCACGCATCTGGGGATCCGAATTCAGTTGCAGCGTCGCGTTTCCGGTTGACATGAACGACACGCTGAGCCAGCCGACGAAGAACAGGGCGACGATCGCCATCCACAGGTGCGGGACCGCAGCGGTTACCGCGATGGTGATGCCAAACCCGATGGCGGCCAGGATCAACGTGCGCAAACCGGTGGTGCCGCGCGCGGCCACCAGCAGACCGCCGACGACCGCGCCCACCCCCATCGCCGCCGTCATGAAGCCGAAGGCCTGGGGGCCGCCGTGAAAGGCGTCCTTGGCGGCGGCAGGCAGCGACACCCCGAACTCGTAGGCGAGGGTGCCGACCAATGCCATCATCGTCAGCGGAACCCACAGCACGGGGCGTCCGGCGACGTAGCGGAGCCCTTCGCGCAGTTGGCCTTTGCCGCGTTTGACCGGTGTCTCCTCGGCGATCTCGGCGGTTCGCATCATCAGCAGTGACACCACCACCGCGACGAAGCTGGCCGCGTTGATCGCGAAACACCACCCCGCGCCGACCGTGGCGAGGACCAACCCGGCCACGGCCGGGCCGACCGCCCGCGCCGCGTTGACCATCACCGAGTTCAAGGTGACCGCATTGCGGATCCGGGATTCGCCGACGATCTGGTGGATGAACGCCTGGCGGGAGGGGTTCTCGAACGCGTTGTTCAGTCCGAGCAGCACGGCGAGGACCCCGACCTGCCACACCTGCACCCAACCGCCGAAGGTGAGGATCGCCAGGGCCGCCGCCAGCAGCCCCATCACCGACTGCAGGATGATCATCACCTTGCGACGATCCACGCGATCGGCGATCACCCCCGCGTACGGGCCGAGGACCAGGATCGGTACGGCCTGCAGCGCGACGATCACGCCGAGCACGGTCGGCGAATCGCTGAGGGTCAGGACCACCCAGGCTTGAGCGGTGGCCTGCATCCAGGTGCCGACCAGCGAGAGCGCCTGCCCGCCGAAGAACAGGCGATAGTTACGGATGTGCAGCGAGGCGAACATGCCCTCGCGCTCCCGCGCGGTGCCACCCGCAGTCATTTCATCCACTGTAGGACCCGGCGCCGGCCGCTTCCTGGGAGGGCAATCCGGGAGATCGGCACAGGACCAGGTCGTGACTGTATTCTATATTCTATGGTTGATTCTGCGGCTCCCGCTCCGGCGGCGCGACGCCGACGTCGTCCCCGGTTGTCCGACGAGGTCTCGGAGTACGTCCGTGAGCTCATCGTCTCCGGAGCGCTGCAACCCGGCGAGTTCATCCGCCCGGAGACCGTTGCCGATGAACTGGGGGTCTCGGCCACGCCGGCACGGGAGGGACTACTGTCCTTGCAGAGCGAGGGACTACTGCGGGTCGAACCGCGGCGCGGATTCGTCGTCGCACCCTTGAGTAGCACCGACATCGAGGACGTCTTTGCCGGACAGGCGCTGTTGGCCGGCGAACTCGCCGCCCGCGCCGCCGCTCGTCTCGACGATGCGGACCTGGCCACCCTCGACCGTCTGCAGGCCGCACTCGAGGTGGCCGCCAACGCGAAGGACAACGACGAGGTCGAGCGGCTCAATCACGAATTCCACCGACTGATCTATTCCGCGGCGGGATCGCCCAAGCTGTTGTGGATGATCAAGTCGTCGCTCAATTATGCTCCCCGACGGTTCTTTTCGTCGGTCGACGGCTGGCCGCAAGCATCGGCCGACGATCATCGCGACATCATCGACGCCCTGCGCCGACGCAATGCGGCCGGCGCACGGGCCGCGATGTCGGCGCACATTGGCAAGGCCGGGCGTCTGCTCGCCGAGCATCGGCACGAGTCACGCTGAGTTCTGGCGCCCTGGGGTGCCCGTCCCTTCGGGGTCGAGTGCTGACGCTAGAATCCGTTGTGCGCGTGCGACAACCGGCGGGTCCACCATGTGTCCGCCGACCGCTACCGCCGAGGATTTGGTACCGGCCACCGACACAATCGAACGGGCCCAAGCGATCTCGGCGTCCGACGGTGCCAGGCACGCGTGGACCGTAGCCACCTGGGCGGGATGGATGCAGAGCTTGCCGGTCATGCCGATCCGCGCGGCGTAACTGACGTCGGCGACGAGCTTTTCGGCGTCGCGCAGCGCCGTGGTCACTCCGTCGATGGGGGCGGCGATACCCGCCGCGGCCGACGCCGTGACGAGCATCGAACGCGCATACAGCAGTGCCTCGTGGTCATCGGGGTCGGCACCGATCTCGACGGCGAAGTCGATGGCACCAAAGCCCACTCGGGCGACACCAGGTACCTGCGCGATGGCCGGCGCCGCAAGAATGCCCCGCGCGGTCTCGATGAGCGGCAGGACCGGCGCCGCGGTCGCCTGCGTCACGTGTACCACCTCGTCGGCGCTGCTCGCCTTGGCGGGCATCACCGGTGCGCCGTGCCGGGCCGCGAGTTCCACATCGTCAGCATGCCAGGGTGTTCCGGAGGCATTGATGCGCAGGACGGCGTGCTTACCTGCCGCAAGCCAGCCGGCGATGTGCTCGCGGGCCGCACCCTTGTCCTCCGGGGCGACAGCGTCCTCGAGGTCGATGATCACCACATCGGCACCGGCCGCGGCGGCCTTGTCGAAACGCTCGGGCCGATTACCCGGGACGAACAGGAAGCTGCGCGCGACGCGCAGCGATGCGATGGGATCGGTGGCGTCGATCATGCGAATTCTCCCTTGCCCGAGACGTGAACGGTGCCCTGTCCGGTGACGACGGCGAGCTCTACCGCGCCACCGTCATCGTCCGGGGTGGCCTCGACGCGGAAGCGGTCACCGAGGAACAGCGGACTGCGCAGCCGGAAGCTGAAGGTGCGCAGCGACTTACCATGCGCGTTGGCTAGCTCGGCCATGTAGGTGGCCAGCAACGGTCCGTGGACGACGAGATCAGGGTAGCCTTCGACGCCGGTCGCGTACGGACGGTCGTAGTGGATGCGATGCGCGTTGGAGGTCAGTGCCGAGTACCGGAAGAGCAGCGGCGTGTCGGGTGTCGGCTCCGCGGTCCATGGTGCGGTCGCGTCGGCGAGGTCGGGACTCGGCCGATCGAAGGGCCGCGCGTCGCCGGAATCGCTGCGATACACCAGATCCTGGTCCTCGGTGAGCACAACGGCTCCGCCCTGGCGGTACTCACTGCGGACCGTGACGAAGAGCATGTCGCCGGTGCGCCCGTTCTTCTCGGTCATCGAGGCCACTGACGACACCTTCTCGGTGCGCTCGCCGAGGATCAGTGCCGCCGTGGAGGTGATCCGTGCACCGGCGAACATCCGACGGCGATCCGGGATCGGTGGCAGGAAATGACCGTGGGCGGGGTGACCGTCGGCGCCCAGTTCGGCAGTCGGCGGCCACTCGGAAAAGAAGATCCAGTGCCAGGGCAATCGCAGTGGATCGCCGTCGGCGAGGGTCTCCGATAGTCCGAGCGTGGCGGCCAACCGCGTCGCCTGCGCCGCGTCGAGGGTGTCGACCTGGGTAATCGGACCGGGACGCCAACCGTCGACGTGATCGCTCAGACTCGATCCGGTGGTCCCGGCCATATGCGTTCCTCCGCTGCTCCGACTGCCCCTGTGACACCTCGCACTATGAAACATAGTCTATAGAGTTGGTGCAAGCCGGGACGCTGCCCCTGCCTCGGAAGGTGTCGACCGCTGTCGTGGCGCAGATCATTCACACATGACCGGCGCCACCGCAACCGACAGCCGCGACGACCAACACCGAAGTATTACCGCGTCGCGCGAAATCACATGGTCCGCCTCATCGGCGACCACGAGACCGCGGCTCAGGGGCGGCCCACGGTGCGGCTGTCACCGCGTGACCTGCGGCAACCACTTGCTCGCCAAAGGGGACGCTGACGTCGTCGATCCCGGTGCGCCCGACGCTCACGACCTCACGGGCGTCGTCCCCGTGCTTGAGGCGACCGCGAACGCGGTGTCGGCGAGGAGAAACACATAGCCGCCGTGGGTGATGCCGTGGCCGTTGACCATCTGTGCTCCGATGCGCATCGACATCCGCGCCCGCCCGGCACCGAGCTCGAGGAGCTCGATGCCGAGCGCGCGAGACGCGTTGTCCTCGGCGAACATCCGCCGCGCGATCGCGTGGTCGGTGACCTCGTCGGGAACCGACGTCACGGACGCACCGAGGTCTCGGCGTGGGTGAACATGGTGACCCCACCGGTGGCGAAGTTGGGCACATCACCTGCGGCGGCGGCCATCTCGGGAGACCCCAGGCCGGCCTTCAACGAGTCGTCGTCGGCGAAGTACAGGCTCGCGACCGAGTAGTACGGCGGCTCGGAGCCGTCGAGCGTCGACACCTTGGCGTAGGTGTAGTCGGTCAGGCCCGGGATCGCATTCGCGAGCGGGATGTGTACCCGCTCGTAGTGGTCGTCGAACGCGGCGGGGTCGGTGGGTTGTCCGTAGCAGACGGCAACGCGAACGGTCATGTCGATTACTCCTTTTCGGCTTTGGCGACGAGCGTGAGCACGTCGTAGGTCGCCACCGGGTCGTCGTTCTGGTTGGTGACGACGGCATCCCAGCGCACCTCACCGTAATCGGCGCTCTGGCGTGGCGTGATCTGTTTGGCCGTCAACGTGACGGTGAGGCTGTCCTCGGCTTTGACCGGCGTGAGGAATCGCAATCCGTCGACGCCGAAGTTGGCCAGCACCGGGCCCGGTGCCGGATCGACGAACAGGCCCGCGGCCAGCGACACCACCAGGTATCCGTGGGCGACGATGCCGCCGAAGAGGGGGTTGGCCGCGGCAGCTTCCGGGTCGGTGTGCGCGTAGAAGGTGTCGCCGGTGAATTCGGCGAAGTGGTCGATGTCGGCACGCGTCACCTGACGCGGCCCACCCACGATGGTGTCGCCGATCTGCAACTGCGACAGATTCTTCCGGAACGGATGCACATCGGTCTGCACGCGGTCGGCGCCGCCGACCCAACGCCGTCCGACCGCGGTGAGGATGTTCGGTGTGCCCTGCACCGCGGTGCGCTGCATGTGGTGGAGCACGCCGCGGATGCCGCCGAGTTCCTCCCCGCCGCCCGCGCGGCCGGGGCCGCCGTGCACCAGGACCGGCAGCGGGGAGCCGTGGCCGGTGGATTCGGCGGCATCCTCGGCGTTGAGCACCAGAATCCGACCGTGGTAGGCGGCGATGCCGCGCACGACGGTCGCCGCGACGTCGGTGTCGGCGGTCACCAGCGAGGCCACCAGCGATCCGCGGCCGCGGGCGGCAAGGGCGATGGCGTCGTCGGCGTCGCGGTAGCCGATGACCGTCGACACCGGACCGAAGGCCTCGATGTCGTGGATCTCCGGCGCCCAGCTGTCGGTGGCGCGCAACAGGATCGGCGAGAGAAATGCGCCTGATGAGCGCTCGGCGTCGACGAGCTCGACGTGGTCGGGGTCGCCGAAGACGATGTCTGCCGATTTGGTCAGTCCCCGAAGTGCTTTCAGGACCTCGTCACGCTGCTCGATGCTCGCGAGGGCGCCCATCCGCACGTCGGGGGCGGCGGGATTGCCGACGCGGATCGTGGCCAGTCTCGCCGACGCGGCCTCGACGACGGCATCGACGAGGGGTTCGGGGACCAGGGCGCGGCGAATCGCGGTGCACTTCTGCCCGGCCTTGACGGTCATCTCGGTGACGAGCTGCCGCACGTACAGGTCGAATTCGGGGTCGTCGACGCCCACGTCGGCACCGAGGATCGATGCGTTGAGTGAGTCCGCCTCGGCGGTGAAGTGCAGCCCGGACGCCACCACCGTCGGATGGGCGCGCAGCACGGCTGCGGTGTCGGCCGAGCCGGTGAAGGCCACCGAATCCTGTCCGTCGAGATGGTCGAGCAGATCGCCCGCGCTGCCGCACAGTAGTTGCACCGAGCCCTCGGGTAGGATGCCGCTCTCGACGATGCGGCGGACCACGAGCTCGGTGAGATAGGCAGTGGCACTGGCGGGTTTGACGATCGTGGGCACACCGGCGATGAACGCCGGGGCCAGCTTCTCCAGGAAACCCCACACCGGGAAGTTGAACGCGTTGATCTGCACCGCAACCCCGCGTCGGGAGGTGTAGAGGTGTTGGCCGAGGAAGGTGCCCTTCTTGCCGAGCTGCTCGACCGGTCCGTCGAGATAGACGGTGTCGTCGGGCAATTCCCGTCGGGCCTTGCTCGCATAACTCAGGACGGTCCCGAATCCACCGTCGATGTCGACGGCGGAGTCGCGGTCGGTGGCGCCGGTCGTGCGGGAGAGTTCGTAGAACTCGTCCTTGCCCGCCATCAGGGTGAGGCCGAGTTGTTTGAGCAACCCGGCCCGCTCGTGGAAGGTCAGCGAGGCCAGCGCCTCTCCGCCGACGGTGCGTGCGTACTCGACCATCGCGGCGCGATCGACACCGGTCGCCGAGATCCGCGCCACCTCCGATCCGTCGACCGCGCTGAGCAACGGCGTGCCCTCGTCGGACGCGGCGTACCAGCGTCCTTGTGTCCAGCTTTCCAACAATCGGCTCACAGCCCAGCTCCCTCTACCGTCCATTCGGTCGGTAATTACCTTCGCCGGGACGTTGGTCCCGTGTCAAGGGGTGGCGGTGGTCAGCGCCGGCGGCGCAGTCCGTCGAAGGTCATCGCGACCACGGCGTCGGCGAGTTCGTCGACACCGACCCCGACACGTGGTCGGTACCACTCGATGAGCGAGTTGACCGTGCCGAACAGCAGCCGTGCCACCAGTGCCGGGTCGACCTCCGGGGAGACGTCGCCCTCCTCGGCGGCGCCGATGACGAGGTTGCCGACGAACTCGTCGAACTCACGTCGACGGGCCAGCGCCCGGCGTTCAACGACCGAGTTGCCGCGTACTCGCAGTAGCAGTGTGACGTAGGGGAGTTCGGCGGCCAGGATTTCCACACTGCGTCTGACCAGGTACTCCAGCCGATCGATGTGTCGGCCCTCGGTGGTGCCGGCCTCCGTGGTGGCGGCGAAGAGGGCTCCGAGTGCGCGCCCGAGAGCCAGCTCGAGGAGTTCCTGCTTGCCCGAGACGTGGTGATAGATCGACGACTTGCTGATCCCGAGCCGGTCGGCGAGCACATCCATGCTCGTGCCGTCGTAGCCCTTCTCGTTGAAGACCTTCACCGCGACCGCGAGCAGCGAGTCGAGGTCGTAGCCGGGGCGCCCCGGGCGGCCCGTGCGCTTGGCCGGTTTCGCAGTGGTCATGGATCTCATGATGGCAAAAGGCCCGCGGGACGGTGACCGGGGACGACACGGGGGTTGCAACCGACCAAAAGGTCGGTTATTAATGGAGGGGTCCACAGTGTGAGGAGGGCCAATCATGGCCGGTGCGGTGACCACCGACACACCACCCGTCGATCTCGAGCACGTGGTGATCTCCGACGACGGCGATCGCTACCGCGTCACGCTGAACCGTCCGGAGCGACGCAACGCCATCACCGGCGAGATGATCGCCGAACTGCACCGGGTGTGTGCGATCGTCGAGCGGGCGCCCAAGCCGGTGCTGCTGTGCGGGGCCGGACACAACTTCGCGGGCGGCGCCGACATCGCCCAGCTCGCCCGACGTACCCGCGACGATGCCCTGGCCGGGATCAATCGCACCCTGTTCGACCGGATCGCGGCGCTCGCGCTTCCCACCGTCGCCGTCGTCGAGGGTTACGCGCTCGGTGGCGGTGCCGAACTCGCCTATGCCTGCGATATCCGCATCGCCGCACCGGATGCGGTGTTCGGCAACCCCGAGCCCGCGCTGGGCATCCTCGCCGCGGCAGGCGCGAGCTATCGCCTCCCGCAGCTCGTCGGCACCTCGGTCGCCAAGCAGATCCTGCTTGCCAGCGCGCGACTCGACGCCGAGCAGGCATTGCGGCACGGCCTGGTCATGGAGGTCGCCGACGACCCGTTCGCCGTGGCCGAGACCGTCATCGATCGCATAGTCGCGCAGTCGGCGCTGGCGCTGCGCCTGTCGAAGACCGTCATCGACGCCCCCGGACATCACCCATGGGCCGACGACATCGCACAGGCCGTGCTCTTCGACGGACCCGACAAGACCGAACGCATGTCCGCATTCCTGGAGAAGAAGTCATGAACAGCAGCACTTCTGGCGGCGATCTCCCGGCAACCGTCGGCGTGGTCGGTGGCGGACGGATGGGCGCGGGCATCGCGCAGGTCTTCGCCGAGCGCGGTGTCACGGTGACCATCGCGGACTCGCTCGACCAGGAGGGAGCCCGCAGTCGTGTCGCGACCGGTCTGCAACGCGCCGCGGATCGCGACCTGCTGGGTGGTCGGACACCCGACGAGGTTCTGACACGGGTGCACACCGTCGGTGAACCCCGTGCGCTGCCGACAGATCTCGGCCTTGTCGTGGAGGCGGTTCCCGAGAACGTCGCGCTCAAACTCGACGTTCTCGCGCAGGTCGCCGAGACGGTGGCCGCCACCACCGTCATCGCCTCCAATACGAGTTCCCTGTCGATCTCCGAACTCGGTGCGGCACTGCCCGACCCGTCACGATTCGTCGGCATGCACTTCTTCAATCCGGTGCCGGTCTCCGAACTCGTCGAGATCGTGCGCGCCGGCACCACGGCCCAGAGCACCGTCGATGCGGTCCGCGGATGGGTCGACGCCCTCGGTAAGACGGCGATCGTCGTCAACGACTCCCCGGGATTCGCCACCAGCCGGCTCGGGGTCCACCTGGGCCTCGAGGCCATCCGGATGGTCGAAGAGGGCCTCGCCGACGCCGAATCCATCGACCGCGCCATGGAATTGGGCTATCGGCACCCGATGGGTCCGCTCCGGTCGACCGATCTCGTCGGACTCGACGTGCGGTTGGCCGTCGCCGACCACCTTGCCGCGACCCTCGGGGCGAGGTTCGAACCACCACAACTGCTGCGCGACAAGGTTGCCCGCGGTGAACTCGGTCGCAAGTCCGGCCGTGGCTTCTACGATTGGGAAGGCTGACAGATGACAGTGACACTGGAGATCACCGACGGACTCGCCACCATCACCCTGGCGCGCCCGCGTGCCCACAACGCGCTCGACGTCGAGACCAAGACGGCACTGCGCCAGGCGATCGAGAAGGTCGCGGGTGATCGCACGGTACGTGCGGTCCTGCTGGCGGCCGAGGGCAAGAACTTCTGCGTCGGACAGGATCTCGGCGATCACGTCGCCGAACTGAGGAAGTCGCCCGAGCATGCGATGGACACCGTCGCCGACCACTACAATCCGGTCATCCGGGCGCTCGCGGGCATCGAGGTGCCGGTGATCGCGGCCGTCCGCGGTGCCTGCGTCGGTGCGGGACTCGGGATCGCGCTGACCGCCGACATTCGGATCGCCTCGCAGAATGCCACGTTCGCCACCGCCTTCGCGGGCATCGGCCTGGCGAGCGACTCCGGTCTGTCGCATCATCTGGTCTCCATGCTCGGCAGTAGCCGCGCCACCGGACTGCTGATGCTCGGCGATCGCATCGACGCCGCGCAGGCCCTCGACTGGGGCCTGGTGCATCGTGTCGCCGAGGATGCCGACTTCGATTCCACTGCAGTGGATCTGGCTCGGCGCCTCGCCGACGGTCCCACCGAGGCGTTCCGCCGGATCAAGGACCTCGTCGGGGCCGGCGCCGACGGCCTGAGCGACGCACTGGACCGTGAGTACGACGCACAACGTCACCTCGGGGCGACTGCCGACCACGCCGCGGCCGTCGAGGCATTCCTCGACAAGCGCACGCCCGAGTTCAGCGGTCGCTGAGAAAGCAGGAAAGATGACCGACACCGAGCTACAGCAGCACGTCGAACTTCAGCAGTCGTTCGACGCGACCATCGCCGACGAGGCGCGTATCGAACCCCGTGACTGGATGCCGGAGGGCTATCGCAAGACGCTGATCCGGCAGATCGCCCAGCACGCGCATTCGGAGATCATCGGTATGCAGCCCGAGGGAAACTGGCTGACCAGGGCTCCGTCGTTGCGGCGCAAGGCGATACTGATGGCCAAGGTGCAGGACGAGGCCGGCCACGGCCTCTACCTGTACTCGGCGGCCGAGACACTGGGCGCCGATCGAGCCGACCTCACCGACAAACTCATCTCCGGGCGGCAGAAGTACTCCTCGATCTTCAACTACCCGACGCTGACCTACGCCGACGTCGGGACGATCGGGTGGCTCGTCGACGGCGCGGCCATCTGCAACCAGGTACCGTTGTGCCGCAGCTCCTTCGGGCCGTACGCCCGGGCGATGATCCGTGTGTGCAAGGAGGAGTCCTTCCACCAGCGCCAGGGTTATGAGCTGCTCACCACGATGATGGGTGGCACCGACGAGCAGCGGGCGATGGTGCAGGAATCCGTCGACCGGTTCTGGTGGCCGGCGCTGATGATGTTCGGCCCACCCGATGACCGTTCGCCCAACAGCGAACAGTCGATGGCGTGGGGAATCAAGCGGCACAGCAACGACGAGTTGCGCCAGAAGTTCGTCGACATGAGCGTCCCGCAGGCCGAGGCCCTCGGCGTGAGCTTCCCCGACCCGGATCTGGCGTGGAATGCCGAACGCGGACACTACGACTTCGGCGAACCCGACTGGAGTGAATTCACCGAGGTCGTCAGGGGCAACGGTGCGATGAACGTCGAACGGATCGCAGTCCGCCGCGCCGCGCACGAGGACGGAGCCTGGGTGCGGGATGCGGCAACGGCTTTCGCCGCACGGGAACAGGAGAACCACCGATGAGTGACATCAAAGCAGAATGGCCGCTGTACGAGGTGTTCGTGCGCGGCAAGCGTGGGCTGAACCACGTGCACGTCGGCTCGCTGCACGCCGCCGACGACCAGATGGCCCTGCGGCATGCGCGCGACGTGTACACCCGCCGCAACGAGGGTGTCAGTATCTGGGTGGTGCGCTCGGCCGACATCGTCGCCACCAGTCCGTCGGAGAAGGACCCCTTCTTCGCCCCGAGCGGCGACAAGGTGTACCGGCATCCCACGTTCTACGACATCCCCGACAACGTCCCCCACATGTGAGAGGACGACGACATGACCGATCATGAGAACGCCTACGAGGGCCTCGTCGACGAGGATTCGCACGGCCAGTGGGCCTTCGGCACCAGCTTCGACGATCCGCTCGCCGGCGTCGACACCACCGTCCCCGACGACGTCGACCACGCCGCGCTGGCCGCCTACTGCCTGATGCTCGGCGACGATGCGCTGATCAGTGCCCAGAGACTCGCCCAATGGTGTACCCACGCACCCGAACTTGAGGAAGAGGTGGCGTTGGCGAACATCGGACTCGACCTGCTGGGCGCGGCGCGGCTCCTGCTCGCCCGCGCCGCGGCCGCCGATCCGACTGTGGTACCCCACGTCTCCGAGACCAGGCCGGTGCCCGCCGAAGACGCGCTGGCCTTCTTCCGGGTCGAGTCGTCGTTCCGCAACGTGCATCTCGTCGAGATCGACAACGGCGACTTCGCGGTCTCGCTCGTCCGGCTGCTGGTGTTCTCGACATGGCGACTGGCCGTGTTCGACAGACTGCGCACCTCACGGGACCCGGTACTGGCCGCGGTCGCCGACAAGGGCGTCAAAGAGCTGACCTATCACCGTGATTACGCGGCTCGCTGGGTGGTCACCCTCGGGTGCGGCACGGCGGAGTCACGTCGTCGCCTGCTCGACGCGCTGTCGCGGGTGTGGCCCTACGTCGACGAGCTGTTCGTCCCGACATCCGAGGAAATCGCACTCGCCGCCGTCGGGGTGGCGGTCGATACCGCCCGCGTGCGAGGTGAATTCGATGACATCGTGGGCCAGGTCTGTCACGCTGCCGAGGTCGAGATTCCCGACGGACCGCACATCGGACGGGTCGGCGGCCGTGCCGGACGTGACGGTCTGCACACCGAGCACATGGGATTGCTGCTCGCCGAGATGCAGAGCGTGGCCCGTCGCCATCCCGAAGGGGTGTGGTGAGATGCAGACACTCGCAACCCGATCCGCGCGGGAGATCGTGGAATCGATTCTTGACCCGGAGATGCCGATGGTCACCCTCGCCGACCTCGGGATCATCCGCGAGGTCCGGCTCGACGATCCCGGCGCGGTAACCGTCACGATCACCCCGACCTACTCGGGCTGCCCGGCGATGGCCACGATCCGTGACGACATCACCGCCGCGTTGCAGCGTCACGGATTCGCCGACGTCACGATCCGAACCAGCCTCACCCCGGCGTGGAGCACCGACTGGATCACCGACGAAGGGCGCGCCAAGCTCGTCGAGGCCGGATACTCGCCGCCGGGCGCTGCCCCGCGGCGGCGGTCGGGGCCGATCCCGCTGACGTTGACCGCGCGCCCGCGCGAGGTGGCGTGTCCGCAATGTGGTTCGACTCGCACGCAACTGATCTCGGAGTTCGGCGCCTCCCTGTGCAAGGCGCACTACCAGTGTCTGGCCTGTGCCGAGCCGTTCGATCACGTCAAGGAGATCTGACCGTGACCTCAACCGTCGAGACCACCGCCGTTCCGGTCACCGGTCCGTCGCACAACCGCGACTTCCACAGCCTGACCGTCGCCGACGTCGAATCCCTGTGTGACGACGCCGTCGCCGTCCGGTTCGACGTTCCGCCGGATCTACGGGACACCTTCACCTTTCGGCCCGGACAGTCCCTCACATTGCGGCGCACGGTCGACGGGACCGAACACCGGCGCACCTACTCGATCTGCGCGCCCGCGGGCACTGCTCCGCGCGTGGGTGTTCGCGAGGTGAACGGGGGACTGTTCTCGAGCTGGCTCGTCCATCAGGTGCGGCCCGGCGACCGCATCGAGGTGCAGCCGCCATCGGGATCGTTTCAGGCGAACCCGGATTCGGGTGGGCGGCACCTGTTGATCGCGGCCGGCTCGGGCATCACCCCGATGCTGTCGATCGCTGCGTCGATGCTGGCGACTCCCGACGCCGAGGTGACGCTGATCTACGCCAACCGCAAGACCCGGTCGGTGATGTTCGCCGAGGACATCGCCGATCTCAAGGACGCCCACGGCCCGAGGTTCGACGTGATCCACGTGCTCTCCCGTGAGCCGCGCGAGGCCGAATTGTTCAGCGGGCGACTCGATCGTGATCGTCTTGAGGAGATCCTCACCACCGTCGTACCGACTGGCGACATGGACCACTTCTGGTTGTGTGGCCCGCTCGGAATGGTCGAGGCGGCCGAGGAGGTGCTCCTGGCCCGTGACATCGGCAGGGACCGTATCCACCACGAACTCTTCTACGTCGAGGCCACCCCGCCACCACCGGATCGGCATCGGGAGCCGGGGATCTCGGGACCCACGAGCGAGGTGACCATCGTCCTCGACGGACGTTCGGTTGCCGGATCGCTCTCGCGGGACGAGAGCATCCTCGACGCTGGGGAGAACCTGCGCTCGGACCTGCCGTTCGCCTGCAAGGGCGGGGTGTGTGGAACCTGCCGCGCCAAGATCACCTGTGGGGAGGTCGACATGCGACGCAACTATGCCCTCGAGGAGTCCGAGGTGGCCGCCGGATTCGTCCTCACCTGCCAGTCCTATCCCGTAACCGAGTCCGTGACCGTCGATTTCGACGCCTGACACCGTCCTCCCTCTCACGCCTGGAGTCCACCATGACCAGCACCCTCCCCAGCGCCGCCGGCAGTCCGGAGACCGTCGACATCGAACACGCGAGTCGCGACCGGATCGCCGATCTGCAGCTCTCGCGTCTCAAGTGGTCCTTGCATCACGCCTACGACAACGTCGCGCATTACCGGAACGCCTTCGACGAGAGGGGGGTTCATCCGAGCGATCTGAAGGAACTCTCGGATCTGTCGTTGTTCCCGTTCACGGCGAAAGCCGATCTGCGCGACAACTATCCGTTCGGGATGTTCGCGGTACCGCAGGAGCAGGTGTCGCGGATTCACGCCTCGTCGGGAACGACGGGTCGTCCCACCGTCGTCGGTTATACCGCGAACGATCTGAACAACTGGGCCGATCTGGTGGCCCGCAGCCTGCGGGCGGCTGGGGTTCGGCCGTCGGACAAGGTCCACGTCGCCTACGGCTACGGTCTGTTCACCGGTGGGCTGGGCGCACACTACGGCGCAGAGCGTCTGGGCTGCACGGTGATCCCGATGTCCGGCGGCATGACCGATCGCCAGATCCAGCTGATCGAGGACTTCGCCCCCGATGCCATCATGGTCACGCCGTCGTACATGCTGACCATCGTCGACGCGATGATCGCCAAGGGCATCGATCCGTCGTCGACCTCGTTGCGCGTCGGCGTGTTCGGTGCCGAGCCGTGGACCGAGCAGATGCGGCGTGAACTCGAGACCCAGGTGGGGATGGACGCCGTCGACATCTATGGACTGTCGGAGGTGATGGGGCCCGGTGTCGCGCAGGAATGCGTGGAAACCAAAGACGGACTGCACATCTGGGAGGACCACTTCTATCCCGAGATCGTCGACCCGATGACCGGTGAGGTGCTGCCGGACGGGGAGGAGGGGGAACTCGTCTTCACCTCTCTGACCAAGGAGGCGATGCCGATCATCCGATACCGCACCCGCGATCTGACGCGACTGCTGCCGGGCACCGCGCGTTCGGTGCGACGGATGCAGAAGGTGACCGGACGATGCGACGACATGATCATCCTGCGCGGGGTCAATCTGTTCCCGACGCAGATCGAGGAACTGATCCTCACCGTGCCGGCACTCGCGCCCCAATTCCAGTGCGTCCTCGAACGTCCCGGCCGCATGGACAATCTGACCGTGCGTGTCGAATACCGTCTCGACGCACCGGGTTCGGACTGGCAGACTGCTGCCGATTCGTTGAGAAGGGCCATCAAGAATCGGATCGGGGTTACCGTGGACGTCGAGATCGCCGAGCCCGGGACCCTGCAACGATCGACCGGCAAGGCGAAACGATTGGTCGACAACCGCCCCAAGGATTGATGTCATGAGCACCGCCGCCTCACAGGATCTGGAGTTCGACGTGTGGCGGGAGGCGATCTCGAGTGCCTTCGTGCCGTTGGACGCCGCGCCGCTCGTCGGCGCGCCCACGGCATTCAGCGGCGGCCTCGCCAGCCGGGAACTCGGGGACCTCCAGCTGTCGGAGGTGCTCGGAGAGTCGGCGTGGGTGCGCCGGACCGCATCGACGATCCGCCGGGCCGACCCCGGCGTGATCAAGGTGGCGCTGCAGTTGTCGGGGCATTCGACGGTGTCACAGGCCGGGCGGGAGGCCGAACTCGGACCCGGGGACCTGGCCGTCTACGACACGAGCCGACGTTACGAGCTGGCCCTGGCCGACTCATTCGACATCCTGGTCGCCGTCATCCCGCGGGAGACGTTGCGTATCAATGACTCCGAACTCGACGACGGCGTGGCGCGCACCATCACCTCATGCACCGGTGTGGGCGCTCTGCTGCGCCCGATGCTCTGCGCGCTGCGGGAACAATCGCTGGGCGAGGAGCCGATGGCGCCGCAGGGAATGAGCGCGCAGTCCCTCGTGACCGATGCCGTGGCCGACCTCGTCAGCGCCTGCCTGCGTGCCGCGGTGCCCGACACCGGCATCGGCGCCGGGGAGACGGTACTGATGTCGGCGCGGACGTACATCGAAGGGCACCTCGGTGACCCGTTCCTGACACCGGCAGCCGTTGCGGCTCATCATCATGTGTCGCTGCGCTATCTGCAGAAGCTGTTCGCGCAGGACAGCGACACCGTCGCCGGGTTCATCCGGCGGCTGCGGCTGGAGCGATGCCGCCGCGACCTGGCCGACCCGCTGCAGATCCACCGCAGCGTCGGGGCGATCTGTGCCGCCAACGGTCTCGTCGAGGCCGCCCACTTCTCCCGAATCTTCAGGAGCGCTTACGGCATGAGCCCGCGTCAATACCGCGACTCCCACCTGCCCGCCGCAAGCTGACCCCGTACCCCGCCGGCGTCCCCCTCACCCCGCTGGTCGCGGTGACGATAGGAACTCGGCGACCCTGATCCCGCTGGTCGAGGTGTGACGAGCGCAGCGAGGAGCCTCGAGGCTGCTTGTGCTGCTGATGGTTCCGGTGTGCGGAGGTCCTTTTGCCGGTTGGTGCGGCGGCGGGTTGTGCACACCGATTGTCGGGTTGAGCGGCTTTGTCGGTGGTCATCGTTAGGGTGTGGGTAGTGGTGGTGGTCGGCGAGTTCGTGTTCATGGCATCGTGCGGCGGGAGGGGTGGTGATGACCGGAGAGCGTGTGTCGACGGCGGGGTTATGGTCGTCGCCGTCGGTGTGGCCGGTGTTGTTGGAGCCGATCCTCGCCGGCATCCCTGACAGTTCCGATATACCCAACAGTTCCGATACCCCTGCCACGGCCGACGTACCCCTTGCCGATGGTGCCCGCGACGAAGCGGTCAACGAGTCGTTGTGCGCGATGATCGATTTGGAGCGCGGCAAGTCGTATCTGGCGTATGAGATGTATGGGCAGGCGTGGCGGGTTGCGCAGAGTGTGCGGCGTGTTGAGTCGTCGGGCACCGATCATTCGTGGTTGTTGTGTGACGAGCATGCGCAGGTCGCTGCGCGGTTTGCGCATTGTTTGTCGTTGTCGCAGCGGGCTGCCGAGGAGTTGTTGTCGCACGCGATCGCGTTGCATACCCGGTTGCCGAGGGTGTTGTTGGCGTTGCGTGACGGGCAGATCTCGGCGGATCTGGTGAAGGTGGTCATCTCGCATACCGAGTTGGTGGATGGCCGCGAGATCGCTGCTGATGTCGATGCGGAGATCGCCGTCGAACTCGGGTTGCATCGTGGTGCGTGGTTGTGGTGGTCGGTGGCGACGATGGTGGATCGGATTGTGTTCCGTCACGATCGGGATGCGGTGCGGGAGCGTCGGCGTCGGGCCACTGATGGTCGGGAGATGACGGCTCGTCCGACGCGTGACGAGATGGGCCGGTTGTCGGTGACGATGTCGGCCGAGGACATGGCGGTCGCGGTGGCGGGGGTGCGGCGGCTGGCGTAGGCGGTGTGCTCGGGGGATGGGCGGACGGTCGCGCAGCGGTGTCCGGATGCGTGTTTCGCGTTGTTGTCGGGGACGGTGTTCGAATGTCGTTGTGGAAGTGCGGAGTGCACGGCGGTGATCCCGGAGCCGGGTACGGTGCCGCCGATGACCGGTGCGGCGATCGTGCATGTGATCGCGGACGCTTCGACGGTCGCCGCGGCGACGGCCACGCCTGCTGATGAGGTCGCGACCCCTGACGAAGGACGCGTGTCGGCAGGGTTCCTGATCGGGCATGAACTGATTGCCGATACCCAGGTTGCCGAGATCGTGACCCGGCCCGGACGGTGGTGCGGCCGGTCGTGCCCGCGGGGACCGTGGAGAACGGGGATGGCTCGTTCACCGTGCCCGCGTATCAGCCGTCTGATCCGCATCGTCCGTCGTCGGCGTTGGACACGTTTGTGCGGGTGCGTGATGGAGTCGGGGTGAATCTGGGGGATGCGACGCCGTCGTTTGCTGCTGACGTCGAGCATGTCGAGGAGTTCGATCACGACAATCCTGCGGCTGATGGGCAGACCAGCCCGGACAATCTGAACATCAAGTCGCGGTTCTTCCATCTACTCAAGACGTTTGGTACTGGATGGCTCGATATGCAGTATCGCGATGGTGCGGGCCGGTTGCGGACCGAGTTCGTGACCCCGGAGGGTTTGGTGGTGCCGGGGAAACCGGAGAATCTGGAAGTCCTGTTTCCCGGGTTGCGGCGGGTGCGGTTCACACCGCCGCGGACGCGGCAGACGCCGGCCGGTGGTGAGGATGAGGGTGATCCGGAGAAACCGGGCCCGCGGATACTGCACGCACCCCGTCGTTCGATGACGCGGGTGGCGGCCAAACATGCCCGTCGCCGTGCCGAGCGGGAGCGCAACCGTCGCCGCGGCGAGAACGGCACCTCCGACATCCACGCACGCATCCGCGGACTGGACTGAGCGACTGACTGAAAACCGCTGCCCGAGTTGGCAAACGCGGGTGGTACACCCACCGCGTTTGCCAACTCGGGCAGCGTTCCGAACGTCAGTACATGATCACCCCGCGCACGTTCTCGGCGTGGCGCATCGCGGCGTATCCGTCGTTGACCTGGTCGAGAGTGTATGTGCGCGTGATCATCTCGTCGAGCTTGAGACGCCCCTCCATGTACAGGCGTAGCAGGTGGGGGATGTCGAAGCGGATGTTGGCGTTGCCGAACCATGCGCCCTTGAACGTCTTGCGCATCGCGGTGAGGTCGAACAGGCTCATCGTGACGTCTGTGGCGGTGAGGTCACCTACCGAGACCTGCACGCACACACCACCCTTGGCGACCAGGCTCATCGCAGGTGCCACCAGGGCACCCTGTGCGACGTCGACGGTGATGAGCACCTTGTCGGCCAGCTGACCCCAGGTGATCTCCTGCAGGAGTTCCTGTGCTTCCTCGATGCTCGCGACCGCGTGCGTGGCGCCGAAGATCTTGGCCTGATCCCGCTTGAACGGCGACGGATCGACGAGCACGACGTGCCGAGCACCCGCCAGCGCGGCACCCTGCACCGCGCCGCAGCCGACACCGCCCATGCCCAATACGACGACGGTCTCACCGGCAGAGACGCCCGCGGCGTAGACCGACGAGCCCCAACCGGTGGTCACACCGCACCCGACTAGCGCGGCCTTGTCGAGCGGGATGTCCTTGGTGAGTTTGACGCATGACGCCTCGTTGACCACGGTCACCGGTGCGAAGGTGCCGAGCAGGCACATCAGACCCGCATCCTGGCCGTTGACGTGATGACGGGATGTGCCGTCGGAGAGCTGCACGCCGGCAAGCAGATTGGCGCCGAGATCACAGATGCTCGACATCCCCTTGGCGCACGACGGGCACCGCCCGCACGCCGGGATGAAGCCGAGGGCTACGTGGTCGCCGACCTCGACGGACTTCACCCCCGGGCCGATCTCGGTCACCACACCGGCGCCCTCGTGGCCGCCGATGTACGGATACATCCCCACGGGCACGCTGCCATCGCGGACGTGCTCGTCGGAATGGCACATCCCCGACGCTGCCAGCTCGACCTTCACCTCGCCGTACTTCGGGGCGTCGAGCTCGAGCTCTTCGATCTGCCAATCCTGGCCGGGCTCCCACAGAACTGCTGCTTGTGTCTTCATGATCGATCCTTGTCTTCGGTGAAACTACTTCGGTGGTCCGATGTTCGGGCGGTCGTCACAGGTCTGTCGGTTCAGAGAACGACGGTGACGACCTTCTCCTCGGTGTTCGCGACGATGCCCGCCCACCCGAGCTCACGGCCGATACCGCTGGTCTTCATGCCGCCCCAGGGCAACGCCGGGTCGATCGCCGCCCACCCGTTGACCCAGACCGCTCCGGCCCGTACCCGCGCCGCCAGCGAATGTGCCTGAGCCACATCCGATGTCCAGATACTGGCGGCGAGGCCGTAATCGGTGTCGTTGGCCAGTGCGATCGCCTCGTCCGGTTCGTCGAAGGCGATCACCGTGCCGACCGGCCCGAAGATCTCCTCGCGGGCGATCCGCATGTCGTTGGTGGCGTCGGCAAAGATGGTGGGCTGCACGAAGAATCCGGACTCCCCGCCACGGTCGCCGCCGGCGACGAGGCGAGCCCCCTCGGACCGGCCGGACGCGATGTAGTCCAGCACGGTGGCCTGCTGTTTCGCGTTGACCAACGCACCCATGGTGGTGGCCGGATCCAACGGGTCGCCGAGGACCTGCGCGGCCGCGGCGCCGGCGAGTCCCTCGACCACCGCGTCGTAGTACGAACGATGCACCAGCACACGGGTTCCGGCGGCGCACACCTCGCCCTGATTGAAGAACAGCCCCATCGCGGTGCCGTTGATCGCGGCCTCGACGTCGGCGTCGGCGAGGATGATCTGCGGTGACTTGCCGCCGAGTTCGAGCGTGGTGCGCTTGAAGGTGTCGGCGGCCACCTTAAGGATGTGGCGACCCACCCGTGGGCTTCCGGTGAAGCTGATCTTGTCGACGTCGGGATGCGCGGTCAACGCCTCACCCGCCACCTCGCCGAGTCCGGGGACGACGCCGACGACGCCGTCGGGCAGTCCGGCCTCGGCGAGTAGCGATGCCAGATGCAGGATCGACAGCGGTGCATCCTCCGGGGGCTTCACCACGACGGTGTTCCCGGCTGCCAGGGCTGGTGCGAGCTTCCATGCGGCGATCATCAGCGGGGTGTTCCACGGGATGATCGCGCCGATCACACCGACCGGCTCGCGCACGGTGTAGGAGTGTGTCGGCCGCCCGAAGTAGCCGGCGGTGGGGATCGACTGCCCGGTGATCTTGTCGGCCCAGCCCGCGAAGTGACGGAACGTGGCCGCCGCGTTGGGGACATCGAGCATCGCGGGCTGGCGGATCGGCTTGCCGATGTCGAGCGACTCGAGGCGGGCCAGGATGTCGGCATCACGCTCGATGAGGTCGGCCACCCGGTTGAGCAGTGCGCCGCGAGCCGCGCCGGGGGTGGCGGCCCAACTGCCCGACAGTGCGGCACGGGCCGCCCGGACCGCGTCATCGATGTCGGTGGCCGAGCCCGCGGCGACGTCGACCAGGGGCCGACCGGTCGCCGGGTTCAGGTCGGTGAAGGTCTCACCGTCGGCGGCCGCGCGCCAGGCACCTCCGATGAAAAGCCTCGTCTCGGTGCCCGCGGGTAGGTGGGTGGCCGCGCCGCCGATGTCCACTGCCGTCATTGCGTCTCCGCTCTCTCGGTCGTTGTGACTGCTGCCACAATTCTCGAAATCGGCGGCCGGCATTACTTGCACGTGCGCGCATGGATTGTTGACCGAACGCGAACCATCACAACTGGCTAACGACCGCTCCCGCGATTTCCGAGTCGCTGATACGGGGCGTTAAGCTGAGAAAAATGTGACTGCTGTGATTGAAGGGGCTAATGGTGCACAAGAGCTTAGTGCGGGTTTTGGCGGCGATGTCGACCGCCGTGGCCGTCGGCGCGCTCACCGGCACAGGCGTCGGTGTCGCCGACACCGACCCGGCGCCGCCCAATTCCTCGGCCAACACGTCGACGACGTCGACCACCTCGACCGCCGACCGGCCGGCCAACCCCGCCAATCCGGCACAGATGAACGCCTCGAAAATCCAGACCCTCGTTCATGACTCGCCCCAGCAGGTCACCGCGATCGTGTACTCGGCGTCGATGGACAAGCTGATCCCGGTGACTGTCCTGCTGCCCAAGGACAAGAGCAAGCCCGCCCCGACGCTGTACCTGCTCAATGGCGCGGGCGGCGGCGAAGACTCGGCCACCTGGGCTGCCAAGACCAGCTACACGCAGTACTTCGCCGACAAGAACGTCTATGTGGTGACGCCGATCGGGGGTGCCTACTCCTATTACACCGACTGGCAGAAGGACGATCCGGTACTCGGGCGCAACAAGTGGACGACTTTCCTCACCAAAGAGCTTCCGCCGCTGATCAACAAGGAGTTCGACACGACGGGCGACAACGCCGTCGCCGGTATCTCGATGGCCGGCACGTCGGTGCTCAATCTCGCGATCGCGGCCCCGGGACTATACAAGTCGGTCGCCGCTTACAGCGGTTGCGCCCGCACCAGTGACCCGTTGGGGCTGGCCTACATCCGAATGGTCGTCGGCGATCGCGGACACGGCGACATCGACAACATGTGGGGCGTGCCGGGCGGCCCCGGGTGGGTGGCCAATGACCCGTACGTCAACGCCGGAAAACTCAAGGGCACCAAGGTGTACATGACCAGCGGCAGCGGTCTGCCGGGTCCCAACGATCAGCTCAATGCGCCACTCATCAACGGCGATCCGGTCACCCTCGGCAACCAGATCCTCCTCGGCGGTGTGATCGAGGCCGCGGTGAACCAGTGCACCGAGCAGATGGCCCAGCGGATGAATGAGCTCGGCGTCGAGAACAACGTGATGCTGCGCCCCACCGGAACTCATTCCTGGGCCTATTGGGAACAGGACCTGCACGACACCTGGCCCATGATCGCTGCCGACCTCGCGAAGCGGCCGGCCGGCAACTAGGCCGATAGACGCCTAGTAGGCCATGAACAGGATCTCGTTGCGCGAGTACTCGTGGTCGGGGTGATTCTCGGCCAGGTGCTTGCGAACGTTGTCGACGAGTTCGTCTTCGGTGGTGCCGCGCAGCATCTCGCCGCACGGGCAGGTCAGTCGGGTCTTCATGAGTGGGGCACCCGATCCTTCAGGAGTAGTCGGACGGTCAGTTCGAGGCGATTGGTGACGTCGGTCGCCGACGCGCGGCGCGTGAGCCACTGCACCAGGTTCGACATCCACACGTCGGCGAGCACGCGGGCGATCGCGAGATCCTCCTCACTTGGCTCTCCCGCGTCGACAATCGCACCGGCGAGGAGTCGGTCGATGATGCCGGCGACCTGATCGACCTCAGCGGTCGCCGACGCGTCGGCGAACATGAACGCCCGGGTCATCGCCTCGGTGAGAAGCGGGTCGCGCTGCATCGCGAAGGTGATCATGTCCAAAACGTGCCGAAGACGTTCGATCGCGTTGTCGCCGCGCAGTTGTGACCGGTCGGCCCGAGACTCCACGCGGGCGAGTTCGCGTGCCAGTGAGGTCACCAACAGATGCACCTTGGACGGGAAGTACCGGTAGAGCGTGCCCACCGCGACGTCGGCTTTTTCGGCGACGGTCCGCATCTGGACGGCGTCGTAGCCGCCCTTGGACGCCAACGTGAGGGTGGCGTCGAGGATGCGACGCCGTCGGTCGCGCTGAGCCGCTGACCCGTATTCGCTTGTGCCTGTCTCGGCGACTGCTTCGGTCGCGGTGTTCTCAGATGCAGCCATGTGCTCTCGGACATCCTCACGTCGTCGGGTCGCGGTGGTCCGTGCGGTCGCGTCGGTGGGTAGGCGAACGCGCGTCCTCATGGCATATTAGAACAGGTTCTATTTCTTGGTCACCTTTCGACACCGAAGGAATCCCGTGACTCTCGCCACGTCTTCCGAACAGCTCGCGGTCTGCGAGGCCATCAAGGCATGGTCGGCGCGGGTCGGTACCACCGACATCGCCCGCGCCCAGATCGACACACCGGGGGAGGGCTGGTTGGAATTGTTCCACCAACTCGCCGAGTTCGGGCTGTTCGCCGCCGTATTACCCGAATCGCAAGGTGGTCTGGGCGCGGGCTTCACCGACCTCGCCGCCATGCTCGAGCAATGCGGTCGCGACCTTGTGCCCGGCCCGATCGGCGAGACCGTGGCGACCGCACTCGCGCTCACCATGTCCGACGATCCGCGGACCGGGGACCTGTTGGCCGCAGTGGTCGCAGGCGAGGCGCCTGGAGTCGTCGGGGTCTGCGACGGTCCGCTGCCATCCCTCGGGGATCGGATCGAGGTGGTGGTGCCCGGATACGTCGACGCAGCGGTTCTGCTCCTGCCCACCGTCGACGGATGGCGGGTTCTCGGGCCCGGCTACGGGACGCGCGAGCGGACCGTCGAGACCCCGGTCGACGGTGCCACGCCCCTCGCCCGCGTCACGATCGAGGGGCTCAAGTCGGATGCGCCGATCGTGTGCGCCGATTCGCCGCTCGTTGCCGGTGTACTGGCGTTGGCGCGCAACGCTTTCGCGAGTGGGGTGTGCCGCTGGGCGCTCGACACCGCCGTCGGCTACGCCAAGGTTCGCACCCAGTTCGGAGTCGCGATCGGCTCCTTCCAGGCGATCAAACACATCTGTGCCGACATGCTCTGCCGCACCGAGCAGGTCGAGGCCGCGGCCTGGGATCTCGCGAACGCCCTCGACTCCGCCGCTGCCGACGCCGGCGCCGGCGCGGACGAACAATTGTCGCTGAGCGTCGATGTCGCAGACATCCTGGTCGCCGATCTACCCGTCGCCGTCACCAAGGACTGCGTGCAGGTCCTCGGCGGCATCGGCTTCACGTTCGAACACGATGCGCATCTGTATCTGCGGTCGGCGATGACCGCGCGCGCCCGTCTCGCCGCCGGTGTTCCCGCGCGGATATCGCTGTCGCAGCGTGGACTCGGCGGGCAGCGGCGCGAGTTCGAGATCGACCTGTCGGCGGTCGAGGGCGATCGTGCGGAGGTTCGCGCGATGACCGAAAAGGTACTCGCCGCACCGGAATCGGAGCAACGTCGGCTGCTCGCCGAGAGCGGCTATCTGGCACCGCACTGGCCGCCGCCGCACGGGCTCGGTGCCGATCCCGCGCTCCAACTGCTCATCGACGCCGAGTTCGACCGCGCAGGTGTCCTCCGGCCCGACCTCGTCATCGGGGCCTGGGCCATCCCGACGATTCTCGAGCACGGTACCGACGCCCAACGCGACCGCTTCGTGGCGCCCACGCTGGCCGGCGACATCATCTGGTGTCAGCTGTTCAGCGAACCGGAGGCCGGCTCGGATCTGGCCTCGCTGCGCACCCGCGCCACCCGGACCGATGGTGGCTGGATGCTGACCGGACAGAAGATCTGGACCTCACAGGCACACAATGCGCAGTGGGGAATCTGCCTGGCGCGCACCGGCGATGGTGAGACACCTAAGCACAAGGGCATCACCTACCTCCTGGTCGACATGGCCTCGCCGGGCATCGACATCCGGCCGCTGCGCGAACTGACCGGTCGCGCGAACTTCAACGAGGTCTTCCTCGACGAGGTGTTCGTCCCCGACGACTGTGTGGTCGGTGAGGTCGGGGGCGGGTGGCGACTGGCACGCACGACCCTGGCCAACGAGCGGGTGGCCATGGGCGGTTCCGGTCTCGGCAAGGAGATGGAGTCGCTGCTACACCAGATCTCCGGGATGTCCCGGCCGCTCGAACTCGCCGAGCACGCACGTCTGGGCCGACTGGTCGCCGACGCCCACATCGGTCGGGTCCTCGACGCACGTGCGGTCACCAGGCGTCTGGCCGGCCATGATCCCGGTGCGCTGTCGAATGTGCGCAAACTGATCGGCGTCGCCCACCGGCAGTCGGTCCCCGACGCCGCGCTGGATTTCCTGGGATTCGATGCGGTGGTGGCCGGTGGCGCTTCGGATCTCGCGTTGCAGAATCGGTGCCTGTCGATCGCAGGCGGCACCACCCAGATTCTCAAGACGGCCGCGGCGGAACGGATCCTCGGACTCCCGCGCGCCTGATCTGATACAACTAGAACAGGTTCTAATTCTTGCGATAGGAGGTGCCGGGTGGACTTTGCTGTCGATACCGAGGCGATTGCCGTCGGAGATGTCGCCGCCGAGGTGCTCGCACGACACAACACGGCCTGGGAGTCAAAGTTCGCCGACATCGTCGGCGGCTTCGACACGGCGCTGTGGAACGAGATGACCGCTGCCGGACTCGGGCATCTGGCGCTGCCGGAGTCGCTGGGTGGTGACGCTCTGGGCATCCTCGCGTTGACGCCGCTGTTGCGGCGCCTGGGGGAGTCGGCGGCTGTGGTGCCCGCGATCGGATCACTGACGTCGGCGCTCGTGCTGCGTACCCTCGACCCGCAGCAGCAATGGGCGGACACGCTCGCCAAGGGCGCCTGGCACGCCGTCGCACTCGGCGAGCTCGGCGGTGCGCTCACCGACGACCCGGCGACGTCGCTGCGCGATGGCAGGCTGAACGGGGTCAAGACCGGGGTCCTGCACGCGGAGGGTTCGGCGGTGTTGCTCGTCGGCGCCGACGCCGGAGTCGTCGCGGTACGCACGGAGGCGCCCGGCGTTGCGCTGGTGCGCACCCCCACCTCAAGCGGCTGGGGTGAGTACACGGTGCGTTTCGACGACGTCTGCGTCGACCCCGCCGACCTGCTTACCGCCGACCGCGCGGTGTTGCGCGACGCCTACCGGACCGCGTTGTGCGCCTACGCCGACGGCCTGATCGCCGGCGCCACCCGACTCACTGCCGACCACGTCACCAACCGTCACCAATTCGATAAGCCGATCGCACTGTTCCAGGCCGTCAGCCAGCAACTCGCCGACGTCTACGTCGTCGGCCGCTCGATGAGCCTCGCGACCACCGCCGCAGCGTGGAGGATGTCAGAAAATCTTGATGCGCAACAAGATCTGGCTATCGGCACCTATTGGATGGCCGACGAGCTGCCCCCGACCCTGCGCACGATGATCCACCTGCACGGCGGACTCGGCGTCGACGTCACCTATCCGTTGCACCGGTACTTCTCGATCGCCAAGGATCTCGCCAGATTGGTCGGTGGGCCGTCGGCGCGGATCGACGAGCTCGCGGGCCTGCATACCGAGGAGACCGCCGATGTTCATTGACCTGACGCCCGATCAGTGGGCGCTCAAAATGCAACTGCGCGAATACTTCACAGACCTGATCGGTCCCGCTGACGCGCGCACCATGCTCACCGAGCGGCACGGCAAGACCTACCGCAAGGTGATCAAGCAGATGGGAACCGACGGGTGGCTCGGCGTCGGATGGTCCAAAGAGTACGGCGGCAAGGGTTTCGGTGAGATCGAACAACAGATCTTCACCAACGAGGCGGTCCGGGCCGACGTCCCGTTGCCCGCGGTGACCCTGCAAACCGTCGGCCCGACCCTGCAGGAACACGGCACCGAGGAGCAGAAGAGCCTGTTCTTGCCCAAGATCCTCTCCGGTGACGTGCATTTCGCGATCGGCTACACCGAGCCTGAGGCCGGCACCGACCTGGCGTCGTTGACCACCACCGCGGTCCTCGACGGCGACCACTACGTCGTCAACGGACAGAAGATCTTCACCACCGGCGGCCACGATGCCGACTACATCTGGCTTGCGGTGCGCACCGACAAGAACGCCCCGAAGCACAAGGGCATCTCAATTCTGATCGTCGACACCACCGATCCCGGCTTCTCGTGGACCCCGATCATCACCGCCGACGGCGCGCATCACGTCAATGCCACGTACTACAACGACGTGCGGGTGCCGGTGTCGATGCGCGTCGGCGAGGAAGGCGACGGCTGGCGGCTGATCACCACCCAGCTCAACCACGAGCGGGTGATGCTCGGCCCCGCCGGCCGCATCGAGGGACTGGCCGCCCGCGTCCGGCGCTGGGCGCAGCGTGCGAGCGTCGACGGCGTACCGATCGCCGAGCAACCCGACGTACGACGCACACTCGCCCGGATCGACGCCTACGCGCGGATCAACGAATTGCTCAACTGGCAGGTGGCCTCTACCGGTGAGGTCATCTCGATGGCCGATGCCGCGGCCACCAAGGTCTTCGCAACCGAACGACTACAGGGCATCCACCGAATGATCGACGAGATCCTCACCCGTCATGGTGATCTCACCGACCCCGACACCGCTGAGCTCGTGCGATGGCTCGACGTGCAGGTCAAACGCAACGTGGTCATCACCTTCGGTGGCGGCGTCAACGAGGTGATGCGCGACATGATCGCCACCGCTGGACTCGGATTGCCGAGGGCCAAGCGATGACCGCCCAGACGAGTGAGGCCATCCTCGAGGCCGCCGAACAGATCAAGGCGGCCGGACCGAGTGCACCGGTCGCCGGCCGGGATCCGGTGAACCTGCCCATGATCGGCAACTGGGTGGAGGCAATGGGTGACGACAACCCCATCTACGTCGACGCCGACGCGGCTCGTGCCGTAGGCCACCAGGGGATCGTCGCACCACCGGCGATGACGCAGGTGTGGACGATGCGCGGGTTGCGCGGGGTGCGCAGCGCCGACGATCCGCTCGGGCGTGCCAGCGAACTGTTCGACGAAGCCGGCTACACCTCGGTCGTCGCCACCAACTGCGACACCGTCTATCACCGCTACGTGCAGGTCGGTGAGGAGGTGAGCCTGTCGGCCGAACTCGTCGATGTCGTGGGACCCAAGACCACCGCGCTCGGCGAGGGCTGGTTCTTCACCACCCGCAACACCTGGTCGGTCGGCGACGAGGTGGTCGCCGAGATGGACTTCCGCATCCTCAAATTCCGTCCGTCCGCCGGATCATCGGTTTCGGAGACGGCGATGGTCCCGGAGGACCTTGACCCCACGAAAATGTTGCGGCCCAGTGTGTCCCGGGACACCGCATTCTTCTGGGACGGCGTGGCGTTACACGAACTGCGCATCCAGCAGGTCGCCGACGGCTCGTTGCGGCATCCGCCGATCCCGGCGATCTGGAAGCCCCGTGCAGCCGACGGTACCGTGCCGGACACCGACTACGTGGTCTCCACCGGGCAGGGCACCGTGTACAGCTACGTGGTGCACCGCGCACCGAAGGTACCCGGTCGTGAGCTGCCCTTCGTCGTCGCGCTCGTCGAACTCGATGAGGGGGTGCGTATGCTTGGCGAGCTGCGCGACGTGGACCCCGATGCTGTGCAGGTTGGGATGCCGGTCACCACAACTTTTCTCGACTTCCCCGCCGACCCCGACACCGGCGCCCCGGCATGGACGCTTTACGCCTTCACGCCGCGTGCGAACGGAGAGCAGTCATGACCATCGACGCGGCACCGGCAGTGGAGGTGGGAACGAGGTTGCCGGAGTTGATGATCGAGGCGACCCCGACCTTCGTCGTGGCCACCGCGCTGGCCACCCGCGACTTCCAGGACGTGCACCACGACCGGGATCTCGCGCACGCCAAGGGCTCCAAGGACATCTTCGTCAACATCCTCACCGACACCGGACTGGTCGAGAGGTTCGTTACCGATTGGGCGGGCCCGTCGGCCCGCATCACCAAGATCACTCTCAAGTTGGGAGTGCCCTGGTATGCCTACGATTCGGTGAGGTTTACCGGTGAGGTGATCGCCCGCGATCAGGATACGGTCACCGTGTCGGTGGTGGGTACCAACTCCCTTGGCAAACATGTCATCTCGACGGTTTCACTGACGTTGCACGCAGGAGCGAAGTGATGGGAACAGCCAAGTGACAGCCACACTGGGCGGACAGGCTGCCATTGTCGGTATCGGAGCGACCGAGTTCTCCAAGGACTCCGGGCGCAGTGAGCTCCGGCTGGCCGCGGAGGCGGTGGGTGCGGCGATCGCCGACGCCGGACTGACCCCGGCCGATGTCGACGGCCTGGTGACCTTCACCATGGACACCAACGCCGAGATCGCCGTCGCCAGAGCGGTCGGCATCGACGAGATGACGTACTTCTCGCGCATCCATTACGGCGGCGGGGCGGCGTGTGCGACCGTGCAGCAGGCCGCGATGGCGGTCGCGACCGGGGTCGCTGAGGTCGTCGTGGCCTACCGGGCCTTTAACGAGCGATCGGGATTGCGCTTCGGGCAGGTGAATTCGGCCGTCGCCAATCAGGAGAACTCGTCGGGAACCGACAATGCGTTCGCTTACCCGCACGGTTTGTCGACCCCGGCGGCGTTCGTCGCGATGGTTGCGCAGCGCTACATGCACGACTACGGCGCCACCAGTGCCGACTTCGGTCGGATCGCGGTCGTCGACCGCAAGCACGCGGCGGTGAACCCGAATGCGTTCTTCTACGGCAAACCCATCACCCTCGACGACCATCAGGCCTCGCGCTACATCGCCGAACCCTTGCATCTGCTGGATTGCTGCCAGGAGTCCGATGGTGGTGTGGCGCTGGTGATCACGTCGGTCGATCGTGCCAAGGACCTGCCGCACCCGCCCGCGGTGATCGCCGCTGCTGCCGCGGGAAGTGCGGCCAACCAGTTCATCATGACCAGCTACTACCGCGACGAGTTGGCGGCGTTACCCGAGATGGGCCTCGTCGGCCGCCAGCTCTGGGAGCAGTCCGGGTTGGGCCCCGACGAGATGGATCTGGCGATTCTGTACGACCACTTCACCCCGTACACGCTGCTCCAGCTCGAAGAGCTGGGCTTCTGCGGCCGCGGCGAGGCAAAGGATTTCCTCGCCGAGCCCGGCGCCCTGGAAGTGGGTGGGCGGTTGCCGCTCAACACCCACGGCGGCCAGCTCGGTGAGGCCTACATTCACGGCATGAACGGCATTGCCGAAGGCGTACGGCAACTGCGCGGCACCTCGGTTAACCAGGTCGACGGTGCGACGCGGGTCGTCGTGACCGCGGGCACCGGCGTTCCCACCAGCGGTCTGGTCCTGACCGCATGACCCCACCCCCCAAAGGAGTTCGTCAATCATGAGCCCAGACGCCCAGACCCCTGCTTCGCAGACCCCCGTCAAGTTCAACCTGGCCGACGTGTTCGAGACCGTCGCGGACTCGGTGCCCGAGCGGATCGCCCTGAGCTACCAGGGCCGCCAAATCAGTTACGCCGAACTCGACAGACTCGCCAACCGTGTGGCACACCTGTTGCGCGACAACGGTGTCGGTACGGCCGATCATGTCTCACTCTTTCTGAAGAACAGCGTCGAGCACGTCACCAGCCTGCTTGGGCTGCTGAAGATTCGCGCGGTCCCGGTCAACGTCAATTATCGGTACACCAACTCTGAGCTGCTCTACATCTTCGACAACTCCGACTCGCGGGGCATCATCGTCGAACTCCCCGAGCATCAACGCAGTGTTGCCGCTCTGCTTCCCGAGTTGCCGCTGGTTCGCACGGTGTTCGTCATCGGTGGCATCATCGACGAATTGACCACGGCCGCAGCGTCATTACCCGACGGTCGTACGGTCTCGATCGTGTCTTTCGCCGGCGAGGCTGCGGCGTCGGAAGATCGAGACTTCCAGGCCCGCACCGGTGACGAGCTCTACCTGCTCTACACCGGCGGCACCACCGGATACCCCAAGGGCGTGATGTGGCGGCACGACGACTTTTTCCGCAAGCCCATCTCCGGCGGCAATCCGTACGGCGATGCCCGCAAGGATCTCACCGAGTTGGCCAGTGCGGTCAAGGACTTCGGCTCCATCGCCTTCAACATCGCAGCGCCACTCATGCACGGTGCGGCGTCGTACTCGTTGTTCACCTTCCTCACATTGGGTGGCCGGCTGGTGCTGATGCGCGACTTCGACCCGGCTTCAATCGTGGCGGGCATCGAGGACGAGAAGATCCAGATCATCCTCATCGTCGGTGATGCGATGGGTATGCCGCTCGTCGAGGAGATGGAACGCCGCAAGGACGACGTCGACCTGTCGTCGCTGTTCTCGGTGACCTCCGGCGGCGCGATCTGGTCGCAACACAACCGCGACCGATTCGCGGCGATCAAACCTGAACTCATCTTGCGCGACAACTTCGGGGCGTCGGAGTCGGGCAACGACGGCGTGATCATGATGGACGACAACGGCAATCTGCGAGTACCGCCGACCGACAAGATGATGGTCGTCGACGAGCGGCTCAGCCAGATCGAGCCCGGCTCGGGCGACGTCGGATACATCGCCCGCATCGGCAACGTGCCGCTCGGGTACTACAAGGACGAGGACAAGAGTGCCCGGACCTTTCCGACCCTGCCCGACGGTCGTCGCATCTCGATCCTCGGCGACATGGGAACCGTGGAGGCGGACGGGTCGATTGTCTTTCTCGGCCGGGGTTCGCAATGCATCAATACCGGTGGGGAGAAGGTGTATGCCGAAGAGGTCGAGGCAGTGCTGCACGCCCATCCCGCGATCGGTGATGCACTCGTGGTCCCGGTGCCCGACGAACGCTATGGTCAGCGGGTGGCCGCGGTCGCACGCGTCGCCGACGGTGAGGTAGAGCCCACCCTCGCCGAGATCCAGGAGTATTGCCGGGAATTGCTGGCCGGATACAAGGTGCCACGCGCCATCGTGTTCGTCGACGAGGTCAAGCGCACTCCGGCGGGCAAGGCGGACTATCGCTGGGCCAAGGACACCGCGGTGGCCTCCGAACAGCGGGCTGTGACAGCCTGAACGTGGATCACACCACCTGCAGGCCGACCCACAGCGCGACGACCGCGGCGATGAGAGTCGGCGGGACGGTGAGCGTGCCCAGCAACACATAGCGTCGCGTCGGCGGCGCGATGGTGTGGCGGCGCATGACGTCGCGCCACAACAGGTTTGCCAGCGAACCAAAGTAGGCGAGGTTGGGGCCGATGTTGACGCCGAGCAGCATGGCCAGCGCCAAGCCGGGATCGTGGGCGACCATCGGGAGCAGGAGCAATGTCGCCGGGAGGTTGTTGAGTACGTTGGCCGCGACCGCTGCGAGTGTGGCGACCGCCAAGAGCGCCCATAGCGAGTTGCCATCCGGGATGAGATGGGTGATCGCCCCGCCGATCGGGCCGAGGCGGATGGGCAGGACGATGATGCCCAGCGCAGCGACGAACGCGAGGAATCCGAGGTTGACCGCGCGCAGCGCACGAACCGCGGTGACCGCGGGTGCCTTGCGCATCGGAACGATGAGCATCACCGCCGCCCCGACGCCGGCGATCGCGGCCAAGGAAAGTCCTAACGGCTCGGCGATGACGAAGCCGCACAGCAGCAGACCCAGCAGGATCAGGGTGCCGACCGGCGCCGGGCGCCGGGGGGTGTCCGCGGGCGTGTGCGCCGTGTCGGGGGCTCTGGCGGTCGGCAAATCGCCGGCGAAGAAGACCCGGAAGATGACGTATTCGACGACGATCGCGACCACCCAGGGAGCCGCCATCAGTCCGGCGAAGGAGAGAAAGCCGAGCCCGGTCGCCGAAAAGGCCAGCAGATTGGTCAGATTCGACACCGGCAAGAGTGTGGAGGCACTGTTGGCCAGGTGTGCGGTTGCCGTGCCGACCGGGGTCGCCCGGGCGCCGATCCGCCGTGCGGTGGCCACCGCTACCGGGGTCAATAGCACGATCGTGGTGTCGATCGACAGCACGGCCGTGGTGAGCGCCGCGGCTACGAACACCAGGCGCAGTAGCTGCCTGGGCGATCCGCGACTCCAGTCCGCGAGCAACTGGCCCACCCAGGCGAAGACCCCGGTGCGTGCGCACACCTCGGCGACGACCAGCATGGCGGCAAGGAAACCGATGGTCGGTGCGATGAACTCGAGTTCATCGCGCACCTGCGACCATGACACGACCCCGAGAAGGGGCAGTAGCACCGCGGCCGGAACCGCAATGATCGCCGGCGAAAGGCGTTGCGCGGAGACCGCGATCCCGATGACGGCGACCAGGGCGAGCACGGCCACGGCGGTGCCCAGTGGACTGTGGACGTCGAGCACCTAGGCGACCACCCGTCGCGGCGCGAGGATAGTGGTGACCGCCGACCCGACGACGAGCACGATGCCCAGCATCAGACACCCCTGGTTCATCGGGACGACGAAGGCGTCCTGCGCGCCGTGTAAGACGCGGGCGCCGAGGTCATCGGGCAGCCGCGCTGCGACCTCCCGTGCCTGCGCCAACGAACTGGTGATGTGCTCGGCGGCAGCGGGCTCGGCGCGGACGAGGTCGGCGGTCGGGCCGATTCGGTGTGCGTATCCGGCGGCGAGCAGACTGCCGGCCAGTGCGATGCCGATGGCGGCGCCGATCTCGCGGGCCGTGTCGTTGACCGCGGAGCCGACCCCCTGATTCTCCAGAGGCGTATTGGACATGATTGCTGTCGTCGACGGGGCCGTGGCCAGACCGATGCCGATCGCACAGATCGCTAGCATCCACGCCATCATCCAGTAGGAGTCGTAGTCGATGACGCCCAATAGGATCAGTCCGATGCCGGCGATGAGCAGCCCACTGCCCAGCACGAAGCGTAGGGAGTGAAAGCGCACCGCGAGCCAATTGCCCAGCAGTGCAAAGGTGCTCACTCCCAGAACCATGGGCATGAGGGCGAAGGCCGAGCGCAGCGGCGAGAAGTCGAACACCAGCTGCAGGCGCTGCAGCAGTAGGTAGAAGGCGCCGAAGGAGGCGAAGAACTGCAGCGCCACCGACAATGCACCGGAGCCGAATGCGCGGTTGGTGAACAGGCGGACGTCGAGGAGCTGCCGGGTGCCGCGCAGTTCGATCAGGCAGAACACGGCGACGAGGAGTACGCCGCCGATCAGGGTGAGAAGGACCAAAGCATCATCCCAGCCGCGGTGTGGGGCCTCGAGGAGCCCGAACACGATGCCGGTGACCGCGAGGATCGACACAGCCGATCCGGCGTAGTCGAAGGGTTGCGGATCGGAGTCCTTGGAGGTGCCGATCGTCAGGCACAACAGTGCCGTCAGCACCGCCGACGCGGCGAAGGTGAGGAAAATCGAATGCCACGAGAAGAATTCCAGCAGTAGGCCGGAGACGAAGAATCCGGCGATCGCGCCCGCGCCGGCGACCGCGGCCCAGATACTGATGCCGATGCTGCGCTTGTCGGCGGGTACGCCGGAGGTGATAAGCGACAGCGTCGTCGGCATGATGAATGCCGCGCCCACGCCGGCGACGCAACGAGTGATGATCAGCTGCGTCGGATCGCTGGCCCAGGTCGCGGTCAGCGACCCGACCGCAAAGATGGCCAGACCGATGATCAACATCTCGCGACGGCCGAATCGGTCGCCGATCGCACCGGCGGGCAGCAGCAGTGCGGCGAGGGCGAGGGTGTAGCCGTCGGCGATCCAGGTCATCTGGCCGGTGTCGGCGCCGAGGTCGATGGCGATGTCGGCGAGCGCGGTGTTCAGAGCGGCCATCGCGGCGACCACCATGCTGACCGCCGCGCAGGCGATCGCGATCAGCCACACTGAGCGCAGGTCGAGCGCCCTGAGCCGATTCATCCGGCTTTCCCTCCCCGCAGTGCTGACGAAAACCAATCCCGGAGTGTGATCCAGGCGACACGCGGGACGCACATCGAGACACCACAGGCAACCTGTGACACATTGATCACTGTAGTAACAAACCCGGGGTGGCTGATCGCCACGGTGGTCGTGGCCTCGGACAACCGAAAGTGGGAGATCATGGCCGCACCGGTCGCCTCTTCGCGGTCCACCGACGCACCGACCGAACGCCTGCGCGTCTGGCGGGTACTGGTGATGCTGGCGGCGCTCATCGCCGTCGTGTGCGCGCTGATACTCGTCGTCACCAGCGCCGCCTGAGCGCCGCGACATACACCCGTTTGCGACCAGGTGATCGAGTCGCGGCCGCGGGTCACGCGTGCTTCTCGATTACGTCGCCGACGGCGGGAAGTGCCTCGGACACATAGCCTTTGGCCTTGCCTCGCAGCGTGCCGTAGGCCTTGGCCAGCGGCGCCTTGGCCGACTCCACCTGGGCGTCGGTCACCGCGAGCAAGGCCTCCGATGCTGCGTCGGGGTCACTGGCCAGATGAACACCGAACGATGCGCCCGCGGGCCTGGAGTCCCAGAACGGCTGCAGGGCGGCGACGAAATCGGGGAGCATCAGGTTGGTTGCCTTCGTCACGATATCGGGTTTGACCTTGCCGACGGCACTGTATGCAGCCTTGACGGCTGCACCGCTGAGCCCCTTCTGAGCTGCGACCTGCGAGTCGATCACCCCCACCAGATCGTCGACGACAGCCGGACGGTTTGGACCGAGCAGGGACTGCAGCGAATCGCTCATCAAGATCTCCTCAAGGAAACGGGTGTCGACGAAGGACGGGCGCGGCCGGCGCCCTCCTGAGCAGAATAGACGGACCACTCAGTTCTCGAAGATGGTGCGCAGCGCAGGCGCCACGCCGCGATGATCCCGGATCGGCAGGCAGCGGCCGTGGCCGAGGAGCGCCAGGTCGGCGGCCAACTCGAGGTCGTGCTCGCCGGAGACGTCGACGAGGACGTCGAGCCGGTTCAGGGTTCCCGGGATCTCTCGCGGGTCGGCGCCGGCGTTGTGCACGCAGTCGCTGAGCAGCAGCACGCGGGAGTCCGCTGCGGGTACCCCACGGAGTTGGTCGGCCGCGGTTCTCAAAGCGAAGCTCAGATTGGTCAGCCCCCGGGTGGGCAGCGTGAGCAGTGCGTCGATGACCCGGTCGGGGTCGACCGGATCGCCGAGCCGAGAGATGATGGCGGCGTCGGACCAGAAGGCGATGACCGACACGGCATCTCGGGAGAGTTCACCGGTCAGCGCGCCCACGGTGGCCGCCGCGGTGCGGACCTGTTCTCCGCGGGCCGATCCGGAGATGTCGACGACGATCACCACCGACCGCCTGCGCCGGATGCGCCGGCGCACCGCGATGTCGTCGTCGGTCGGCAGCGGATTCGCCGCGATCGCCTCGAGTGTCACATCGAGATCGATCTCGTCGGAATCACCACGCCACCGACCGGTGCGCAGGGTTCCCGTGGCCGACCGTGGGGCACGCGGGGATCGGACGACCTCGGTCAGTGCGAGTTTCCGGGCGATTTGGCGGGCCCTCCTGCGGGCTTCGTCGTCATGTATGGATGGGTGGTGGGGAGTGTCGAGTTCGCCTGTCTCCGAGGTCATTCCCGGCTGGGTCGAGCCCGGCGTGCCTGGTGCCCCGGGCGGGCGGCGATCATTTCGGCCGAGGAGAACCCAGCCCGCGCCGCCGGCGCCCGGCACGAGGAGATCGGGCTCGGTGTCGAGGTGCTTCGGTTTACGTAGCAGCGGTGCGAGTGTGCGCGGGTGGGTGTGCCGGGCACCGCGGCGGCGGGTCAACGGCGACTCGGCGGCGATCGCTCTTCAACCGGGCTCGGCCGCCGCGGGGTCGAGGACGAAATGGTCCTGCCAGATCTCGGTCAGGACGACCTCCGGAGTGGTGAAGGCGGTGTCGTCGAGATGGATTCGACCCGACAGTGCCACCATCATCGCATCGAGGACGGTGGCGGTGTAGTCGGTCGGGAGGTCGCGCGGCGGCGGCATGGCGCCGTCGGCGGGCATCGGCACCCCGCGCATCGCGCACAACTGTGCGGTGATGAGCGCAAGGTCGATCGCTCCGCGCACGCTGCTGCCCTGACGGATGTCGTCACGGATCCGGGTGGCCCGGGTCAGTGCCACCGAGTCGTTGACGATCCGATCCGACCCCGATCCGGTTCGGCGCCGGACAATCTCGCGTTCGGCTGCGTCGTCCTGATAGTCCACCACGAGTCGGCACATCCGATCGTGCACCGAGGTCGACAGGCGTGTGGTGCCCACGTTGTCGTACGGATTCATCGACGCGACAATCCGGAAGCTGTCGGCGGCGACGATGGTTCCCACCCGTGGCACGGTGATGACCCGTTCGGCCATCGCGGTCAGCAGTGTGTCGACGGTATCCTCGGGCGCGCGGTTGAATTCCTCGACGTACAGGAACCCGCCGCTGCGCATCGCCTGCAGCAGGGGCCCGTCGACGAAATTGTCAGGGCGGTAGTCCTCCTTGAGGACCCGAGCAGGATTATGGTGGCCGACAAGGCGACTGGGCGTGAGATCGGCATTGCCCTCGACCAGGATCAGGGGAATGCCCCAGTGCGCGGTGATCGCCCGCAGCAGGGTGCTCTTGGAGGTACCCGGTGGACCCTCGAGGATCATGTCGCGTCCGGCGGCGACCGCGGCGACGACGAGATCCAATTCGCGGTCGCGCCCGACGATTTCGGTCGCGACGGCCGAACGGACCGCAGCGACATCGCTGCGGTCCGTCGTCGGGGTGGATCCCGTCGGAGTGGTTCCAGTCACTTCACCGGATCCGTGTTCACGCCGGTCAGCAGCATGTGCCCGGCGTCGACCGGAATGGTGACGCCGGTGACGGTGGCCGCCAGATCGGAATTCAGGTACAGCGCCGTGTTCGCGATGACCTCCGGTGGCATGAACGAGGTGCCCTTGAGTGCGTGGAAGCTGTAGCCACCCGCGATGAGGTCGTCGGGACTGCCGCCCTCGTGCCCGGCGAACATGTCCCATGCGCCTTGCTGGTTGGTCATGGGTGTCAGAATCGCACCGGGATTGATGGAATTGCAGCGGATACCGTACGGGGCGAGTTCGAGTGCGATGTTCTTCATCAGCCCGATCACGCCGTGTTTGGTCGAGACATAGTGCGCGTAATTCATGCCCGGCTCGAGACCGTTCACCGAGGAGGTGATGACGATCGACCCGGACTGTCGCTCGATCATGTGTGGTGCCACGGCTTTTGCCGATTTCCACACCCCGGTCAGGTTGACGTCCATCATGTCCGACCACATCTGTTCGGTCATCTCCCAGAACGGTGACCTGGTCCAGATGCCGGCGTTGGCGATGAGGATGTCGATCTTGCCGAACTCCGCAATGCCCGCGGCGACTGCGGCGTCGAGCTGGCCCTGATCACGAACGTCGGCGTCAAAGGTCAACGCGCGGCGGTCGAGTGCCTCGACCTGACTCACCGTCTCGGCCATGTCGTCGGCGGTCGCGAGCGGGTAGTCGACCGATTCGAGGGCCTTCGAGGTGATGTCGAGAAGGATCACGTCGGCGCCCTCGCGTGCCGAGGTCACCGCGTGGGCGCGGCCCTGTCCGCGGGCGCCGCCGGTGATGAGTGCGGTCTTACCGTCCAAGAGTCCCATGTCAACTCCTTTGTCGTTGGGTCTTTGTCGTGGGGAATTGGGTCTTTGGCGTGGGGGAATGGGGAGGTTACAGCGCTCCGCCGGCGTCGATGGCCTGTGTGGTCCCGGTAACGTAGCGTCCGGCGTCGGAGACGAGATAGAGGATTGCGTTGGAGATGTCGATGGGTTCGATCATCGACACCGGTAGCCGGTTCATCTGCGAGGCCGCCTCCTCGAAGTCAGCGCGGGTCGGTTCCTCGAGGTCCGGTCGGAACAGTTTGTAGGTGGGCTCGTTGAGGATCATGTCGGTCGCGACCGTGGTGGGATGCACGGTGTTCACCCGAATGCTCTGCGGCCCGAGCTCTTTTGCCAGTACGCGCATCAGTCCGATCAGACCGTACTTGGCTGCGGTGTAATGGGCGATGTTCTCATTGGTGGTGATGGCCGCGAGTGAACTGGTCAAGACCACTGCACCGCCGCGCCCGCCGGCGACGATGTGCGGTACCGCCGCGCGCACGGTCTTCCACACGCCGGTCAGGTTGATGTCGATCATGGTCTGCCACATCTGCTCCTCCATCTCAAGGGCGGGGGCCATGGTGGAGATCCCGGCGTTGGCGAGGACGATGTCGAGCCGGCCGAGGGCGGCCACACCGTCCTGCGCGGCTTTGGTCAGCCCGGCCAGATCGCGCACGTCCACCTCGGAGGCGATGATGCGACGGTCGAGCGCCTCGACCGCACGCACCGTCTCCTCGAGATCGCCGGGACGTGCCGTCGCGTAGGGGACGGTATCGACCTGTTCGGTGATGTCGACGGCGATGATGTCGGCGCCCTCTTGAGCCAGACGCAGTGCGTGGCTGCGCCCTTGGCCGCGTGCCGCTCCGGTAATGAAGGCGACCTTGCCTTCGAGTGTGCCCATGATGCTGCCTACTTCCCTCGACGAACCCGTGTGATCCATGTCGCACCCCGAGGATATGTCACAGGGTGTCACAACGCCAGGGGTTCGAGGGTCCCCACTCTGAGATCGGTCGGTGGGACGATGGGCGGATGGCATTCAGCGCAGAGCGGAGCGTCGCGGCCACCTCGGTCGAGGTCGATCGCGGGGGACGGCCGGCCAGCACGAGCGCCCACGAACTCGCGGCGGCCGCACAACGCTTGTTCCTTCGCGACGGATTCGACGAGACGAGCGTCGAGGACATCGCCGCCGCGGTCGGCGTCAGCCGACGCACCTTCTTCCGGTACTTCCCGACCAAGGCCGACGTGGTGTGGGTCGAATCCGACAAGGAACTCGACGAGTTCCGTCGTTTGCTCGCGGCGTCGATTTCGGAGACCGACCCGATCGAGATCCTGGTCGAGGCGTTTATCTCGGTCGTCGATCACGGGCGTCATGAGGACGAATGGGCCTGCGGGCGAGCACAATTGATCCTCGAGGTGCCCGCCGTGCAGGCTCGCGCCAGCGAGGTCTATCGCCAGTGGCGCGCGGTGATCGCCGAGTTCGTCGGCGACCGGAGCGACATGCCGGCGACCGCGATCTATCCGACCGCGGTCGCGCACGCCATGATGGCCGCGTCGGCGGCCGGGCACGAGCAGTGGATCGCGAATCCGGGTCGTGGTCTGCGGGCGAGCCTGGCCCCGATGTTCGCGCTGATGGTGCCTCGACGGGTCTGACCGGACGCCGTCGAGGCAGTGCTCTCAGCGCTTCGCGATGACCACGTTCTTCAGCGCGGGTGCGCCGTCGCGGTCGGCGACGCTCGCGGCTATCAGCAGTGACCGGGGTTCGTCCCATACGTCGATATCGACGGTTTCACCGGGGAACACCACGCCGGCGAAAGTGGCCGAGTAGTCGGCGACGGCGGTCACGTCGCCGTCGAGGAGTGCGTCGACCACGGCTCGGCACACTGTCCCGTATGTGCAGAGTCCGTGCAGGATCGGGCGGGGAAATCCTGCGCGAGAGGCAAATTCGGGGTCGGAGTGCAATGGGTTGCGGTCACCGCAGAGCCGGTAGAGCAGAGCCTGGTTGGGCAGCGTCGGTACCGACAGTCGGTGGTCGGGTGCCCGATCGGGGTAGTCGAGCGTGGCGGAGTTGCCGCGCTCGCCGCCGAAACCGCCCTCGCCCTTGGCGAAGATGGACGAGCGCGCTGTCCACAGCGGGGTGCCGGCGTCGTCGACGGTGACCGATTCCTGGATGATCACCGCAGCCGATCCTTTGTCCTGGATCTCGGCGATCGTGGTCCGGGTGGTGGCCTTGCCCGACGCGGGGATCGGGCGGTGTGCGGTGACCCGCTGGCTGCCGTGGACCACCTTGGCCAGGTCGATGTCGACACCTGGGAAGGAAACCTTCGGTGCCTCGGTGACATGGAAAGATGCCGCCACGGTCGCGAAGGAGGGCAACACCTTGGGGGCGACATCGTCGACGTAGGCGAGACTCGCGCGGTCCATCGGGTCGGCGGCCGCACCGACGGCCAGGTGATAGAGCGCGACGTCGGAGGCCGACCACTCGAAGCAGACCTCGGGTAGCTCGGCGCCCAGTGCCACGGACAGGTCGATCGGCATGATCAGTTCTCCTCGAAGGCGGACGCCGATGTCGTTGCGGTATCCGGGATTCGGGACCCGCGGTGTTGGGCGCAGTCGAGTGCGGCGAGGTAACCGAAGACCATTGCGGGTCCGATGGTGGCCCCTGGGCCGGCGTAGGTGTGGCCCATCACCGGCGCCGAGGTGTTGCCGGCCGCGTAGAGTCCCTCGATGACCGAACCGTCGGCGCGTAGCGCTCGGGCGTGTGCGTCGGTGTCGATGCCGCCTTTGGTGCCGAGGTCTCCGGGCACCATTTTTACCGCGTAGAACGGCGCCTTGTCGACCACTCCGAGGCTCGGATTGGGCTTGTTGGTGATGTCGCCGTAGTAGTGGTCGTAGCCGCTGCGTCCGCGCCCGAAGTCTTCATCAGTGCCGCTTCGGGCAAAGCCGTTGAAACGATCGGTGGTGGCGCGCAACGCTTCGGTGGGGACACCGATCTTCTCGGCCAGGGCTTCGATGGAGGCGGCCTTGACGACCACTCCGGACTCGAGCCACTTCTTTGGAAGCGGTTGGCGCGCATTGATGCCGGCGAACAGGTAGCGGTTGCGGCAGCGTTGGTCGAAGATGAGCCACGATGGGATGTTCTCACCCGGGCCCTCGCCTTGTCCGAAGTCGCCGCCATACATCTGATGCACCGCTTCGACATACGGCAGCGACTCGTTCATGAAGCGTTCTCCGCGCGCGTTGATCATGAAGGTGCCGGGGACGGCGCGCTCGGACAGCGCGAACCACGGCCCGCGCGGCAACGGGATGGTCGGGCCCCACCACGAGTCGTCCATCAGCGACACCGCGGCACCGATCTTGAGGCCCGCGTTGATGCCGTCGCCGGTGTTGGTCGGTGCACCGGTGGTCCACTCCGATCCGATGGGCTCGCGCTGATACTTCTTGCGCATCTCGGCGTTGTGCTCGAAGCCGCCACACGCGAGGATGACACCGCGCTGCGCGTGCAGCCGGATACGCGTGCCCTCATGCTCGGCGATCACCCCGACCACCCGGTCGTTCTCGGTGATCAGGTCGACCAGACCCGTCGACAGCCGCAGTGGTACGCCGGCTTTGCGGACCCCGAGCAGCAGCTCGGCGGCCAGTGCGGCGCCCATCGCGATGAGCTTCTTGCCGCGGCTGCGTGCCCAGAAGAACCGGGCACCGACCTTGCCGATCCGCACCGGTCCGCGCCAGTGCCGTAGGCCGGTGTTGAGCCAGCGGTAATCCGATTGCAGCACAACCATGTTGAGCGGCGCCTTGGTGTACTGCGGATGCAGGGTCGCCAGGTCGTCGCCGAGTGCCCGGGCGTCGAACGGCCGCGGTTCGACGCTGCGTCCGGCGAGGCGTCCGCCGGGGGCCTCGGGGTAGTAGTCGGAGTAGTTCTTCACCCATTCGAGGTCGAGGGGAGCATGGGCCATCAGAAATTCCAGCGCCTCGGGGCCGCGATCGATGTACGCGTCGATTTTCTCCGCAGGCGCGTGTTCACCGATGATTGCGTGGACGTACTGCCGCGCCGTCTCCTGGTTGTCGCGCACTCCGTCGCGCTTGAGCACCGGGTTGCCCGGAATCCAGACGCCACCACCGGAGCGCGACGTGGAGCCGCCCCAGTAGGCGGACTTCTCGATGATCACCGTCCGCAAGCCCTGTGTGGCCGCGGTGATGGCGGCGCTCAGGCCCGCGGCACCGGCACCGACGACGATGACGTCGTAGGTCTCCTCGGTCTCCGGAAGCCCTGCCGGGGGGGTGTGGTCCTGCTGTCCTGCTGGTTCGGTCGCGCCGGCCATGAATCGGGTCCCTTCGTGCGCCGCGGGTGGAACGTGTTCTCACCTAAAAGTAGAACACGTTACAGATTCGCGGCGCCAGGGGTCGCCCTCGACGGGGTGTGATCGGCGTCGACGACGAGATCCCACGGGTCGATCCCGTCCTCCAACTCACGACCGGCAAGTACCTGTGACCAGTACTTCTCGTCGCCGTGTCGGTCCCGCCATGCCAGCAGCGCCATGGTGAATCGGCCGAGATGATGCTCGGAGGTGAATCCGATCGCGCCGTGGATCTGATGCGCTGCGGCGGCCACCTCCCTCGCGGTCGATGAGACGACGATCTTGGCCGCGGCGATCGTGCCGGCGTGATCAGGGTTCCCGGCCATCTCGACGGCGTGCTCCACCGCGGCACGGCTGTGGGCTGCCGACGCCGCCATGGACGCCAGACGTTGCTGGATGGCCTGGAACCCGGACAGCGGTCGACCGAACTGTGTGCGTTGCGACGCGTGGCGCACCGTGGTCTCGATGATGGTGTCCGCGCAGGCGGACATGGCCACCGCGTAGGCCACCGCGCCACGCAGGCGCAGCTCCTCAGAGTCGATTGGAGAGTCCGTGAGGTGTTCGACGACGACGGTGTCGAGGGCGACGTCATCGACCGATGCCCCGAGCAGATCGGTGCCGTGGTACAGAGTCAGGCCCGGTGTGGTGCGGGAGACCAGTGCCACCGACGAGGCGAAATGAACCACGAGGACGTCGGCCTCGCAGGCGTGTACGACGCCCGGCAGCAACCCGTCGAGCGTCCATCCCTGCGCGGTGGCGCGTGCGGTGATTCCCTCGCCGCCCAGCGCGAGTGTCGCGGTGCGCCCGCCGAGGTCGAGTCCCGAACGTGCGGCCAACCAAGCGGCCAGGACGGTGTGCTCGATGAATGGGGTGAGTGCGCCACTTCCCGCTGCCGCCGACACCACGGTCAGTGCATCGGTGAACTGGCCACCGGCACCCCCGAGATCCTCGCCGATGCCGACGCCGGTGAACCCCGCATCGGTCAGCGCCGTCCAGACCCCGGTGTCGATCGTGGTGGCCGGCGTCGTGGTGTCGACGCCGACGCGCTCGATCACGGCGGTCACTGCCGCATGCAGCTCGGCGTCCCCGGTCACCGCAATCCCATCCCTCTGGCGACGATTGCGCGCAGGATCTCGTTGGTGCCGCCGCGAAGTGTGAAGGCGGGTGTATGCAGTATCGCCGTCGCCAGCAGGGTGGCGAAGGGGTTCGTATCGCCGATCCGCACCACGGTGTCCGAGGAGGATCGGATGGCTTCGATGACGTCACCCTCGAACTGCGAGCCGATGTCCTTGACCATCGCGGCGAGCACATCGGGTGCGCCGCCGTCGGCGAGTTCGGCAGCCACTTGCAACGACATCCGGCGCAACGCCCACGCACGGGCGGTCAGCGTTCCCAGGGTGATCCGCTGCTCGGCGGACGCTCCGATTCTGCGCAACTCGGCGGCCCACGCCCGCAGCAGCGGCATCGTCGAGAGGAATCGCTCCGGTCCGGAGCGTTCATAAGCCAACTCGCTCATCACTTGTTTCCACCCGGCGCCGCGTTCACCCAACAGTGCCTCGGTGCCCACGTTCGCGTCGTGGAAGATCACCTCGTTGAAGTGGGCGCCGCCGTCGATGCTGCGCAGCGGGCGGATCTCGATGTCGGGGTGGGGGAGATCGACGATCAGCTGGGACAGTCCGGTCTGGCGGTCGGCGGGTGTGCCATCGGTGCGGGCCAACAGCACCATCGCGTGCGCGACGTGGGCGCCAGTGGTCCACACCTTGGTACCGCTGATCCGCCACGACCCGTCGTCGGCGCACACCGCGCGTGTGCGTACCGAGGCGAGGTCGGAGCCGGCGTCGGGCTCACTCATTCCGATCGCGAAAAACATTGTACCCGAGCATATTCCGGGGATATAGCGCTGCCGCTGGCGTTCTGAGCCGTGGGCGAGGATGCCCGGCGCCATCTGCCGGTCGGCTATCCAATGCGCCGCGACCGGTGCCCCACAGGCCAGGAGTTCTTCGGTGATGACGAATCGTTCGACTGCGCTGCGACCACGGCCGCCGTACTTCTTGGGCATCGTCATCCCCAGCCAGCCGTGCTGTCCGAGGCGGGCGCTGAACGCCGGATCGAATCCGCTCATCCAGCTGTCGCATGCCGGGACGAACGTCCCGGCATCGAGTTCGGCGGCCAGGAACTCACGCATCTCCTGGCGCAGTGTGTCGGTACTCGCCTGGTCGGTGCCCACGGTCGAACGGTAGCACCGTGTCGGACAGAGGAGTCCTCCCGGAAATCTGGAACATGTTCTAAACTAGAACACGTTCATTCCACGGAAGTGAGGCACTCATGGCGGTTGACCAGGCAATCCGCGAGCGGATCGCCGCTGATCTGTGGACCGCGGAGCGGACCGCGACGGCGATCGACCGACCCACCGATGCCCACCCGGAACTCGATGTCGTTGACGCTTACGAAATCGCGCTGATCAACATCGGTAAGCGCCTCGACGCCGGTGCGAAGGTCGCCGGGCACAAGGTGGGGCTGGCGTCGGAGGCCATGCAGAAGATGATGAACGTCGACGAGCCCGACTATGGGCATCTGCTCGACGAGATGCAGTACCACGAAGCCACCCCGATCGACACCGCGACGCTGTGTTTCCCGCGGGTGGAGGTGGAGGTGGGGTTCATCCTGGGCAAGGATCTGCCGGGCGCGGGGTGCACCAACGACGACGTGATCGATGCCGTCGAGTGGGTGGTGCCCTCGATCGAGCTGATCGATTCGCGGATCACCGATTGGCAGATCACGTTGTGCGACACCATCGCCGACAACGCATCGTCGTGTGGATGGATTCTCGGCACTGAGCGTGTGGCGATCACCGACATCGACTCCGGTGACATCGACGCAGTGTTGCACCGCAACGGCGAGATCGTCGCGAAGGGCAATTCTTCTGCGGTGCTGGGCCATCCGTTGAATGCGGTGAGCTGGTTGGCGCGCAAGGTGGAGTCCTTCGGGGTGCGACTACGCAAGGGTGATGTGATCCTGCCGGGCACCGCGATACGGGCATTCGACGTCGGGCCGGGTGATCACGTCGTCGCCGAGTTTGCCGGACTTGGCAGCGTCACCCTCGATTTCACCTGACCAACACCAATTTTCGATAACACTCTCAGAGGAGGCGCAGGTGGCAGCCAAGCTGACCGCGGCGATCATCGGCTCGGGCAACATCGGTACCGATTTGATGTACAAGCTGGAACGATCCGAGGTGATCGCTCCCCGATGGATGGTCGGGATCGATGCCGATTCGGAGGGCATGAAGCGGGCCGCCGACCACGGGCTCATCACGATGAGCGGCGGCGCCGACGAGTTGCTCGCGTCGTCGGAGATGCCGGATCTGATCTTCGAGGCGACGTCGGCCTATGTGCACCGCGAGTATGCGCCGAGATATGAGCAGGCGGGTATCACCGCGGTCGACCTGACGCCGGCCGCCGTGGGCCCGGCAGTGGTGCCACCGGCCAATCTGCGCGAGCATCTCGACGCACCGAACACCAACATGATCACCTGCGGTGGGCAGGCCACGATCCCGATGGTCCACGCGGTGTCCTCGGTGGTGCCGGTTCCTTACGCCGAGATCGTCGCATCGGTCGCATCGGTGTCGGCCGGTCCGGGGACGCGTGCCAACATCGACGAGTTCACCCGGACCACGTCGAAGGGAGTCGAGACGATCGGCGGCGCCGCGCGCGGCAAGGCGATCATCGTCCTCAATCCGGCCGATCCGCCGATGATCATGCGCGACACCATCTTCTGCGCGATCCCCGCAGACGCCGACACCGATGCCATCGCCGAGTCGATCCACAAGCGGGAAAAAGAGATCCAGGCATACGTGCCCGGTTATCGACTGCTACAGGACCCGCAGTTCGATCCGCCGAGCGTGCTCAACGGTGGCCACGCCCGCGTCTCGATCTTCGTCGAGGTCGAGGGGGCCGGGGACTTCTTGCCGCCGTACGCCGGAAACCTCGACATCATGACCGCCGCCGCTACGAAGGTCGGCGAAGAGATCGCCAAACAGAAGTTGGGAGTGTCGGCATGAGCAACGACCTGATGGCCACTGCACGAAAGTATTCCGAGAGCCTCGACCTCCGGATCACCGACTCGTCATTGCGCGATGGAAGTCACCACAAGCGTCACCAGTTCACCACCGACGAGGTGCGGGCGATTGTCGGCGCCCTCGACGAGGCGGGTGTGCCGGTCATCGAGGTCACCCACGGTGACGGTCTCGGCGGATCGTCGTTCAACTACGGATTCTCCGCAACGCCGGAACAGCAGTTGATTGCCGCGGCCGCCGAGACGGCAAAGCGCGCGAAGATCGCGTTCCTGATGTTGCCGGGTCTCGGTACCAAGGACGACATCCGGGCCGCACAGGACAACGGCGGCCAGATCTGCCGCATCGCCACGCACTGCACCGAGGCCGATGTGTCGATCCAGCACTTCGGACTGGCGCGGGAACTCGGGCTGGAGACCGTCGGCTTCCTGATGATGAGTCACAGTCAGCCACCGGAAGTGCTTGCCGCCCAAGCGCGGATCATGGCGGATGCGGGCTGTCAGTGCGTTTATGTCGTCGACTCGGCGGGCGCTTTGGTGCTCGAGGACGTCACCGTCCGGGTGCAGGCGCTCGTCGCCGAACTCGGCGACGACGCGCAGGTCGGTTTCCACGGGCACGAGAATCTTGATATTGCCGTGGCCAATTCGATCAACGCGGTGCGCGCCGGGGCCCAGCAGATCGACGGTTCCATCCGGCGCTTTGGAGCCGGCGCCGGGAACACGCCTACCGAGGCGTTCGTCGGGGTGTGCGACAAGCTCGGCATCACCACGGGCGTGGACTTCATGAAGATCGCCGACGCGGCGCAGGACGTGGTGCGCCCTGTGATGCCCTCGGAGTGCCTGGTCGACCGATCGGCGATGATGATGGGCTACGCGGGCTGTTACAGCTCATTCCTCAAACATGCCGAGGGTCACGCCGAACGCTACGGCGTCTCCGCCGCGGAGATCCTCATCGAGGCCGGCAACCGCAAGCTCGTCGGCGGCCAGGAAGATCAGCTCATCGACATCGCGCTCGAACTCCGGAAGAAGGCCGACGCCAACGCCGGTGTGTAGCGGGCCCGGCGAAGGCTACATCGACACGCTGACCACACTCGTAGATGCGGTCTGCGCAGACCGCATCTACGAACCCTGCGCGTTGTGGAAGCGGTGCTGAAGCCGTGCCGGGGCAAAGCCGGCTTCGATCATCTGGGCTCGGCTCCACGATTCGCCGTGGCTTTCAGTGGTGCCGTCGGCGTGGTGCAGAGCGCCGTCGCGCGACGCCGATTCCACGGTGCACCGCGCGCGGGCGCGACGCCATCGGCGCCGGTATTCAGCGCCGCGTCGAAGGTGGTACGTGCCTCGGCCAACTCCATTACCTGCAACGATGACGCCGTCGATCTCGATGAGGTGGTCGGGAGCAACGATGCCGACGCGATGGTGTCGCGTCGCGGTTAGCGCATCGTGCAGGTCGGGACCTAGGAGGGGACGGATCGGCCCCTCGACACCACGACGCGGCCTGAACCCCCGAGGCGCGGTGATTGCTCGCGCGTTCACCAGTTCAGGCCGCACCGGGGAGGTGCCGCCCGATCCGCCGCCTACATCCCGGCCGGCGGATGGCCCAGGCAGATCATCGCGCCAAACGGGTCCTTGATGACGGCGAGGGTGCCGTACGGGGTGTCCTCACCGGGCATGACGATCTCGCCGCCGAGACCTTCGGCCTGTGCGGCGGTCGCGGCGACGTCGTCGACACAGATGTAGATCTGCCAGAACGACGGGGCGTCACCGAACAGGCCGGTGGAGTCCATGACGCCGGCATAAGCGCTCTCCCCGAAGAACAGCTGCGAGTAGCGCAGAGGCCTGCCGGGGGCAACCTCCTGACCGGTGTTGTCGATGACGGCGTCGGCGCGGGCGCCGACGGTTTCGGTGTAGAACGCCAGTGATGCCGGGTAGTCGCGGGTGGCGAGTTCGAACCAGTAAGGCGCTCCGTGCACACCCCACTCGGTGAAACCGTGATGCTGGTTGGGCTTCCAGAACCCGATGACGGCTCCGGCGTTGTCTACGGTGACCACCATTGTGCCCTCCTCGCCGACTGCCATGGGCGGCACCATGATCTCGCCTCCCGCGGCTACGACCTTCTCGACGGTGGATTCCGGGTCATCGGTACGCAGGTAGAGCGACCAGATGTCAGACGGGCCACCGCCTTCGGCCATGTACGGACTGAGCCCGGCGACGCGTTTGCCGTGCAGGGTGAAGTTCTGATAGCCGCCGAACTCCTCGCGCGGTGGGCCTTCGACCTCCCAACCGAAGAGGGCCTGGTAGAAGTCGGCGGCCTTCGCCGGCTCGCTGCTCATCAGGTCGAACCAGATTGGTGCGCCCGCGGGGGCGGAATATGCGGTCATGGTGAACTCCTGCTTCCGATGACGATTGGTGACAGACGGTTGGCGTCACAAAGGTGAGACCTCCATCCTCGTCGAAACTCATCGGTGTCGCGGCCGACCTGCCGATCTCGTGACGTGCGTGAGGAAGTCGCGTGCCGCACCGGCCCGCGGTTCGTCGCCACCGATCCACACCGCCCGCAGGGCGCGGCGCAGATCGAGCCCGGACACCGGCACGGCGATCAGCCGGCGACCCAGGTCGTCGCGTACCGACAGATCGGATACAACTGCCGGTCCAGCGCCGGCGACGACCGCCGAGCGGATCGCCGCCGTCGTCGACAGCTCGAGCACCGGTTGCGCGCGGGAGGCGGCGGGTCCGAGGGCTTCGGCCAGCATGGTGTCCAGAAAGAGTTTTGTCCCGGAACCGGATTCGCGGGTCACCAGCGGGGTGTGGGCCAACTCGTCGGCACTCACCGCCGTCCGTCGACGAGCCCACGGGTGTTCGGGCGGAACGACGAGCACCAGGGTGTCGTAGGCGACGACGCTACTTCGTACCCCGGGTGCGACCTGTGGGCCCTCGACGAAGCCGAGTTCGACGTCGCCGGACCGAACCAATGCGCAGGCGTGCTCGGAGTTCGTTGCCGTGAATGACACCGTGGGTGCGTGCTCGACGCTCTGCCCGAACGACACCAACCATTGCGGAAGGAGATGTTCGGCGACCGTCAGACTGGCGGCCAGACGCAGCTCGTCGCGTCGTTCGTTACGCAGTGCGGCGAGCCCGGTGTCGAATTCGGAGGCCAGGCCGAGAAGCCGATCGGCCCACTCCGACACCAGGATTCCGGCCTCGGTGGGAGCGGTGCCGGTGGGGGAGCGGGTCAGTAGCGAGATCCCGAGCGTGGCCTCCAATGCCCGCATCCGCGCCGACACGGCCTGCTGGCTGATCCCCAACTCGCCCGCGGCGGCGTTGAGGCTGCCGCTGGTGACCACTGCGAGAAGTGTCTCCAGCGAGGGCAGGTCGGGCATGCGCGGGCTCAACACTCTCCCAGGTTACAACCATTAGTTGTAACTCTTGCAGGTAATCGCCGTCTACCGGCCGCGACGTCGATCGGCGACCGTAGGTGCATGACGTTGCGCGAACCACCGGTCCGGACCCACTTCGCCCACGTGCCGCCGAACTGGTTCGCGACGGTGATGGGCACAGGCATTCTGGCCGTAGCCGCGCACGGGCTTGGGTCCGGCGCGGCGCTGACCGTGCTGTCGGTCGTGTTCTGGTTACTCGCGTGCCTCGTCTACATCGGGGTGATCGCCGCGACCGTCATGCACTGGCGTCGCCACCGCGATGCCGCGCGTGCTCATCTGCGGCATCCGATGATCGCGCACTTCTACGGTGCTGTGCCGATGGCGACGCTGACCGTCGGCACGTCGACCCTGGTGGCCGGCGTCCATGTGATCGGGTCGACCGCCGCGCTCGCCGTCGACATCGTGTGCTTCACCCTCGGCACGCTCGGCGGAGTCGCGACGGCACTGCTGATCCCCGCCCGCCACCTCCTCGGCCGAGCGGGCGACCCCGCAGTACCCGACGGGCCGAAACAGAACCGGCCGGAACCGTTCGGGGGTTGGCTGATGTCGGTGGTCCCGCCGATGGTGTCGGCATCGGCGGCCGCGGTACTCGCCGAGGCATTCGACGAGCCCGGTGCCCGCCGCGCACTGCTGGTCATCGGGCTCGCGGCCTTCGTGTTCTCGTTGGTTCTCGCCGTGCCGATCGTGGTCTCGGTGGTCGGTTCCCTGGTGACGCGGGGGCCGGGGCCCACCGGTCTGGCGCCGACGTGGTGGATCGTTCTCGGCCCGCTTGGACAATCGGTGACCGCGGCGTGTCTGCTCACGCACGTCGCGACCGGGGTGACCGGAGCAGTCACCGCCGGAGTCCTCGGCGCCCTCGCCTACGGCTACGCGCTGACGGTATGGGCCGCGGCGGTGATCTGGATCGTCGTCGCCACCCTCATCACCGTGTGGTCGGTGCGCCGCGGCCTGCCGTTCGGTCTGACCTGGTGGTCGTTCACCTTCCCGTTGGGTACCTTCGTGACCGGGTCGTCGGCAGTGGCGGCGACCACCGGGCACACGGAATTCGCAGTGGTCGCAGGTATCGGATTCGCCGCCCTGCTCCTGGCCTGGGGGATCGTTGCGGCCGGTACCGTCGCCGGGATCGTCGACGGATCCTTGCTCATCGCCCCCGCAAAGGTGCGTGGCACGCTGGGACGGTGAGCGTTGAGAGGATTCGGCCGTTGCTGTGGCCGGCGTTGGTGGTCGTGGGTCTGGCGATTGTGGGCTGTGCGCAGGCCAGCTGGGGTGCTTCCGATCAGGGGGCACAACTTCAGGTGAGCGGGCTCGGGGGGGTCAGCGCCCGAGCAGCCGCGACCGCCGACGTTGAGGTGGCCTTCTCCGCCCACACCGAACGCCCGGCGTTGCTCACTCTTGTATTCGGCATCATCATCGCCCTGGCGGCGTTGCTGGGTTGGTGGAAACCGTTTCGCCGCAACCCCATCGGTGTGCTCGTCGTGTCGGCGGTGATCACGGCGGCGGGGGTGGCGACGATCGTCGTGGCCGCGATGGTGATCGCCGACCCGGCGGGACACCTGTTCGATGCCGCCGTCAATGACGCCATCCAGACGCCGGGCCCGCTGTTGTCGCCGGCGTGGGGTCTGATCGCCACCGCGATCCTCGCGGTGGCGAGCGTGGTGCTCGCACCGCTCACCAGTATCCGTCGGGGTCGGCCTCGGGAGACTGCGCCGGGATGATCCCTTCGGCGACACCGTGATCGATACTCGCCGAGAGCCGCGGACAGGTCCGCATCATCGCCGGGTTGCCGCCGATTCGCCGGATCTCCTCCAGTTCGTCGCAGCGCGCCCGGGCGCTGGGGTTCCATTGCACGCTGGTGTGGTGCGGACTGGTCTTCTTGACCATCACGCAGGCGTGGCAGGAGCGGCATTCGATCTCCGTCATACCGCCGCGCAGGTAGTGGTCGCGGTCGCGGGCGGTGGCCTGGTGAACCCGGGCGAGGAGCTGCGGGTCGTCGGTGTGGTCGGGCGCCTTTGCCCAGCCCGCGCGGGTCACCGGTTCAGACCCGCGACTCGGTCGTCTCGGCGGACGAGTCGGCCTGTTGCGCCTCGAGTTCCTCGCGGCGACGAATGTTCTCCTGCACCTCGATGTTCCAGTTCTCGACGGCCTTGGTGGTGTCGATCTCGTACTCGAAGCGTTGGGTCATCTCTTCGGTGACATCGGCCTTGTCGACGTAGAACTGCTCGTACCAGCGACGCAGCTGATAGACCGGTCCGTCCTCCTCGACGAGGAGTGGATTATCGATGCGCGTCTTGTGCTTCCAGATCTCGACGTCCTGCAGGAATCCGACCTCGATGCCCGCGGTGATCTTCTGGGCCATCTTCTCGGCCTGTTCGGGTGAGAGGCCCTCGGGGATCTTGGCCATCACGCCGTACATGAGGACGAACGAATCGGCGTCGATGGGGTAGTGGCAGTTGGTGAGGATCGTCTCGACGGCGTAGCCGCCGTAGTACTGCACCATCGGATTCAGCATGTACGAGGGTCCGTAATATGCCGCGATCGACTCCAGGCGGGTGTCGCCGTAAGCGGTTCCCAACGAGATATCAGGGCGCCCATGGGAATTCATGTACTGCGCGGCGGTCTCGCCCTCGAAGACGTTCTTGAAGTAGTCGGGGAGTGCGAAGTGCACGTAGAAGAAGTGCGCCATGTCGACGACGTTGTCGATGATCTCGCGGCAGTGGGAACCCTCGATCACGATCCGATTCCACGTCCACGCGGTCCACTGGTCACTGTCGACCTCCGACAGCTCCGGGATGATGATGTCCTCGGGGGGAGGATTGCCTTCCGGGTCGTTGTAGACGAACACCTGCCCGTTGCGAACCATGCTCGGCCACGTCCGGGTCTTGGCAAGCTTCGGGTTGCGCTTGGCGTAGGGAACACCGGCACAGCGTCCGTTGCCCTTCCACAGCCAGCCATGGAAGGGGCAGGCCACGTTGTCGCCCTTGACGCTGCCCTGTGACAGGTCGCCACCCATGTGTCGGCAGTAGGCGTCGAGCACCTGAATCTGTCCCGACGTGTCGGTCCAGACGACGAGCTTGGTGCCGAAGATCTGCACCGAGTGCGGGGTGCCGTCGGCGAACTCGCCCACCAGGCCCAGGCAGTGCCATCCGCGGGCGAAGCGGGTCGGTGGGGTGCCGGTGTCGATCTCCCGCACGCCCGAATCGGCCGCATCGGCGGGCGAGGTTGCGGTCGGGGTGCCTGTGCTCACAGCCATTCGGATCTCTCCCATCGTGGCGCTTCATGCGAATCGCATACGGACAATACTAGAACATGTTACAAAAACTAGTAGCGGGTCGCGGCCGGCGGAACCGGATACGGGCAGGAAATGGGCACAAAGCCCCAGTACTCGACATAAATGAGAACGTGTTCTAGTCTTGGAAGTGGTTACACGTGATGCCGGTGCTGGTTGGGGAACGAGCACACCACAAGACACACAGTGAAGAAAACAGGGATGGGTGAGATGCCAGCACGAGAGAGCGATCCGAGCCACCGCAGCGAGGCCGGCGCGCAGGTCCTGGACAAGATCAATGCACTGCTGCCCGAACTCGAGCAGCGTGCGCAGCAGACCGAGGATCTGCGTCGGATTCCCGACGAGACGGTTTCCAGCCTCGAGGACGCGGGCTTCTTCCGGCTCATGCAGCCGGAGCAATGGGGCGGCTATCAGGTCGATCCGGTGACCTTCTACGAGGCGGTTCGGCGTCTGTCGACGGCGTGCGGGTCTACCGGCTGGGTGTCGGGGATCATCGGTATCCACAACTGGCATCTCGCGCTTTTCGACCAGCAGGCGCAAGAGGACGTGTGGGGCAACGACACCACGGTTCGAATCTCCTCGTCGTACGCCCCGATGGGGATGGGCGAGGTTGTTGACGGCGGATACAAGGTGAACGGCAACTGGGCGTTCTCATCGGGATGTGATATCGCCGACTGGACCTTCGTCGGCGGTCCGGTCATCAAGCGAGGCAAGCCCGTCGACTTCGTCAGCTTTTTGCTGCCGCGCTCGGACTACACGATCAAGGATGTGTGGAATGTGGTCGGGCTCAAGGGCACCGGCTCCAACACTCTCGAGGTCAAGGACGCCTTCGTCCCGACCCATCGCGTGCTCTCGATGCGCGCCATGGCCGAATACCGTAGCCCCGGCCTCGAGCGGAACACCGCACCGGTCTACAAGATGCCCTGGGGCACCATCCATCCCAGCGTGATCTCGACGCCGATCATCGGAATGGCCTACGGCGCCTACCATTCGCACGTCGAACATCAGGGCAAGCGCGTTCGTGCTGCCTATGCGGGCGAGAAGTCCAAGGACGATCCGTTCGCCAAGGTCCGGATCGCCGGCGCCGCCAGCGATATCGACGCAGCCTGGCGTCAGGTGTCGGGCAACCTGCAGGCCGAATACGACCTCATCCTGGCCGGCGAGGAGATCCCGATGGAGTTGCGGCTGGCCGCCCGGCGCGATCAGGTGCGCGCCACCGGCCGCGCGATCGAGTCGATCGACAATCTCTTCGAGAACTCGGGTGCCGGTGCGCTGAACGTGGATTCGCCGATCCAGCGGTTTTGGCGTGACGCACACGCCGGACGCGTCCACGCCGCCAATGACCCCGAGCGGGCCTACGTTGCATTCGGCAACGGGGAGTTCGGGATTCCCGTCGGCGACACCATGGTGTGATCCACGCCGATTCGGTGGACAGTACACGCGAGGACAGGAGCACCCAGCATATGACCGACAGTCCGATCCGTTCCCTGGGGTACATGCGCATCGAGGCGACCGACGTCGACGCCTGGCGCGAATATGGCCTGAAGGTTCTCGGCATGGTGGAGGGCACCGGAACCGTCGACGGCGCGCTCTACCTGCGGATGGACGACTTCCCGGCGCGCTTGGTGATTGTGCCGGGCGAACACGATCGGCTGGCGTCGTCCGGCTGGGAATGCGCCAATGCCGCAGCGCTGACCGACGTCCGACATCGTTTGTCGGCGGCCGGCGTCGCCTATCGCGAGGCCACCGACGCCGAACTGCTCGAGCGTCAGGTCGTCGAGATGATCGTGTTCACCGACCCGGACGACAACACCATCGAGGCATTTCACGGTGTGGCACTGCAGCATCGACGAATCGTCTCTCCGTACGGTCACCGCTTCGTCACCGGTGAGCAGGGCCTCGGGCATGTGGTGCTGACCTGCTCCGACGACAAGGCTGCGCTGGAGTTCTACCGTGACGTCCTCGGCTTCTCGCTGCGCGATTCGATGCGACTGCCACCGCAGGTCGTCGGCCGGGAAGAGGGCGGCGAGGTGCCGTGGCTGCGCTTCCTCGGCTGTAATCCGCGACATCACTCGCTGGCGTTCCTGCCGATCCCCAATTCGACGGGCATCGTGCATCTCATGGTCGAGGTCGAGAACTCCGACGACGTGGGTCTGTGCCTCGACCGGGCGCTGCGCCGCAAGGTGAAGATGTCGGCAACCATCGGTCGGCACGTCAACGACCTCATGCTCTCCTTCTACATGAAGACTCCCGGCGGATTCGACGTCGAATTCGGTTGTGAGGGAAGAACCGTCGCTGACGACGACTGGATCGCCCGGGAGAGCACCGCGGTCAGCCTCTGGGGCCATGACTTCACCGTCGGATTCTCCTGAGTAGCGGTGAGTCTGCCATGAGCGCCCACACCCCCTATGGCTCCGCCGATTTCGACTCCCGGCAATTCCGGACCGCGATGGGGCAGTTCTGCACCGGCGTCACCGTGATCACTACGCTCAACGCCGACGACCAGCCGGTCGGGTTTGCCTGTCAGTCGTTCGCCGCGCTGTCCCTCGACCCGCCACTGGTGCTGTTCTGTCCGCAGAAGACCTCACGAACGTGGTCGGTGATCGAGCAGCGCGGTGCCTTTTGCGTCAATGTGCTCTCGAATCGTCAGCAGGACGTGAGCGCGAACTTCGGTGCGCCGCGCGAGGACAAGTTTTCCGGCGTCGTCTGGGATCCCTCGCCTGCGGGGCTGCCGGTTATCCGGCACTGCCTGACCTGGGTGGAGTGCACCATCGAGCAGGTTGCCGACGGAGGGGATCACCACATCGTGATCGGCCGCGCTCAAACGCTGGGAGAAGTGCTGCAGGACAAGCCTTTACTGTTCTACCGCGGTGGGTATCTGTCCACCGAGCACCCGCGCGTGACTCCGGTGCAGGCCGAACTAGAGCACTTCCTGACCTGGACCGGAGGAGACACGTGGCTATGAGCGCACCGAGTATCAACATCACCCAACAGGCCACCAAGCCGTTCACTGATGCCATCGCCGAGGCCGAGAAGCTGATCCGCTCAGCGGAATTCGTGAGCAGCGAACAGGATTTGGCCGAGGGGCTCGACTATCTCGCCGGCAGTATCTCGGCGATCGGTCACCTGGTTCGTACTCGCAACCTCACCCACCCGGTGTTCGTCGCCTCGACCGGACCATACACCAAGATGGGCCTGGACAACCCCGACACCCTCTACTACCACGCCGACATCGACCCCACCGGCACCTACCGGGTGTGGGGTCGGCGAGGTACCACCGCTGACCTGAGTTTCCAAGTGCTGCGCGGGGATTACACTCCCGATGCGGTACCGGGCGGCGACGACGCCTTCGACGACAGGCGTATTACCATCGCCGACGACGGCGCCTTCGAGATCGTCTTCCGCCCCGCGGGCAGCGCCCCGGGCGGCGCGGACGAGTTCGTCCTCCCCGACGGCGCCACCACTCTATCGGTGCGTGAGGTCTACACCGACTGGGCCCAGCGCAAGGGCACCATCGCCATCGAACGCGTTGACACCAGCGGAACCGCGCCCACCGAACCGGATCTCGAACGGGTCATCCGTCGCTACCGGACTGCGGCCAAGATGTTGACCGCGCGCATCAACACCTGGTTCAACTTTCCTCGGTGGTTCTACCTCGACGAACCGGTGAACACCTTTACCCCGCCGCGGCTGACCCCCGGTGGGCTGGCGACCCAGTTCTCGTCGGTTGGCCACTATCGTCTCGCCCCCGACGAGGCGATCCTCGTCACCGTCCCGAAGTCCGAGGCGCCCTATCAGGGATTCCAGCTCGGCAGCCTCTGGTACATCTCACTGGACTACGTCCATCATCAGACGAGCCTGAATTCTGCTCAGGCGCAGGTCGATCCCGATGGCATGATCCGCATGGTGATCTCCCATACCGATCCGCACATCACCAACTGGATCGAGACCACCGGGCGCGAACGCGGGATCATGCAGTTCCGCTGGCAGCGGACCGAACGTCCGATCACCGGAGAACAGGGCCCGACGGCACAGGTCATCGACGTCGGCGACGTGATGGCGCATCTACCGTATCCCGACCACAACCGGGTCGATGCAGACGCCTGGGCCCAGCGAATAGCGCAGCGGCAGCGAGGCTTTGCCGGAAGGATGCTCGCATGAGTGACGGGCTACTCGCCGGCAAGGTTGTCGTCGTGTCGGGTGTCGGGCCAGGGCTCGGACGGTCGATCTGTCTTCGGGCCGCGGCCGCCGGTGCGAGTGTGGTCCTCGCCGCTCGGACTGAATCCCGGCTCAAGGAGGTGGCCGCTGAACTCGACGCGCCCACGCTCGTCGTGCCGACCGACATCACCGACGACGACGACGTCGACGCACTGGTGAGCGCCGCGGTCGGTGAGTTCGGTGGTGTCGACGTACTGGTGAATAACGCTTTCGCGTTGCCATCGATGAAACCACTGGCCCGCACCGACTTCGACCAGATCACCGCGAGCCTGAACCTGACCGTTCTCGGGACTCTGCGCGTGGTCAAGGCATTCACCGATTCACTCGCCGAGAGGGGTGGGTCGATCGTCAACATCAACTCGATGGTGATCCGTCATTCCGAGCCCCGGTACGGCAGTTACAAGCTGGCGAAGTCGGCGATGCTCGCTATGTCGCAGACACTGGCCACCGAGTTGGGGGACAAGGGTATTCGGATCAACTCGGTGGCACCCGGCTACATTTGGGACGACCAGCTCAAGTGGTACTTCGGGGAGGTGGCCAAGAAGTACGGCATCACTGCCGAACAGGTATACGAGCAGACGGCGGCCCACTCTGATCTACATCGGCTACCCGAGCCGGATGAGATCGCCGACGCCGTGGTCTTCCTCGCCTCGCCGATGGCACGCGCCATCACCGGTCACACCCTCGATGTGAATTGCGGTGAATACCATGACTAAATCGACGTTGACGACGGTGGGCACCGTCGACGACCTCCACGAATCAGCGATGCGGGCGACTGGTCTGGACGATTTCGGTGACGACGGGTACCGGGAGGCGCTGGCGATCCTGCTCGGCTCCTACGCCGAAGAGGCCGGGCTCACCGAACTCGGCAGCAAGATGTTCCGCTACTTCCTCAAAGGGGCGCTGGTGGCACGTCTGCGCAGCGAGGCGTCGTGGAAGGCCAACCCCGGCTATGTCGACGTGCCGATCACCCGGCCGATTTTCGTCACCGGATTGCCGCGCACCGGGACCACCGCACTGCATCGGCTGCTCACCGCAGATCCTGCCCATCAGGGCCTGGAGATGTGGTTGTGCGAGGTCCCCCAGCCACGCCCGCCGCGTGAGACATGGTCGGACAATCCGGTGTTCACGCGGATCGATGCGGGCTTCGCGCAACACCATGTGGAGAACCCGGAGTTCCTGGGACTGCACTACATGGATGCGGCCGAGGTCGAGGAATGCTGGCAGTTGTTGCGGCAGAGCATGATGTCGATCTCCTACGAGTCACTGGCGTACCTGCCCACCTACTCGCGCTGGCTCGCCGGCCAGGACTGGACGCCGGCGTACGCGCGACACAAACGCAACTTGGCGCTCATCGGCTCCAACGACCCCGAGAAACGCTGGGTACTGAAGAATCCCAGCCACCTGTTTGCCTTGGATGCGCTGATGTCCACCTATCCCGATGCGCTGGTGATTCAGACGCATCGTGCGCCGGAAACGATCATCGCCTCCATGTGCAGCCTCGCCGAACATGCCACCCCGGGGTGGTCGACGACCTTCGTCGGCGAGCGGATCGGTGCCGCACAGCTCGAACTGTGGTCGCGTGGCCTGCGTGAATTCTCTAGTGCCCGAGAGCGATACGATTCCGCACAGTTTGTCGATGTCGAGTTCGACGAATTGCGGGCAGACCCGTTCGGCGTCGTCGACCGCGTGTATGCGGCATTGGGGACTTCGGTGTCCGACGCGGCGCGAGCGGCGATGCGGGTGCTCGACGAGGAAAGCCGTTCGGGGGCGCGAGCACCCCGTCACACCTACCGGTTATCCGATTACGGCCTCGATGAGGAGACGGTGGCTCAGGCTTTCACGGCCTGACATCTCCGGCGCCCTCTGAGGAGGGGATCATCGCCGGTCTGATCGGTTGGTGTACACCACCGGCCACCCGTCGAGTAGGCAAAGAGTCGGAGCCGACAGGCTCACCATGATGGATGACCACGAGCCCAAGCGGTCGCTGCACAGCAACGTGGGTCGTCGATGTCGGGCGAGGTGTCGGTATCGGCTGTCGTGGTCATATCGAGGTTCTCTCCACTGTTCGCTGGGTGAGGTGGTCAATGACCTTGATATGGTTGCCGCCACCGGGCAGGTACGGACGAGCGGATCGGGCTTCGCCGGAAAGATGCTGCGGGCTCGGCGGGTTCGCGCGCGTTGCACACAGCGCGGTCTCTCCTGTCGCACCGAATCAGTGCTCGGCATCCGCATGCCGTCGAGACCGCCCCGGTGGGTATCCGGCACCGAGCTGACCGTTCATCGCGGAGAGCATCCGGACACCGAGGGACCATCGAGGGACGCGGTGGTCATCGACAGCGTGACGACCTACAGCGACGCCGATGGCATTTCCGCCCGATAGCGCGACGAACCGGTACTCGCGCCGACGCCAGACAACTGGTATCCCGCAGAATTCGGACCCGCTGGCCGTCGCCGGCTCGGGAATCCGGTTGTCACTGACGATGGGCGGCATGTCACCGCCGACGTCGACGCGCTAGGTGTGCTCCCCCGGTGTCATGGGCCGGTAGGGAGTACCGTCGGCACGTGGCCGCGCAGCCGCGCCACCATGTCGGCGACGACCTCGTGCGGTTGGCCGAACAGCTGGGAACTCGATTGCGCGCGTTTGAAGTACAGATGGATGTCGTGTTCCCAGGTGATGCCGATGCCGCCGTGGATCTGGATGGCGTCTCCGACGACGCTAGAGTAGGCCTCCGAGCAGTGGACGCGGGCGGCCGCTGCGAGGTGCGCGGCGTCGGCCGAACCGGAGGCGAGTGCGTAGACTGCGGCCCGGGATATCGCACGCGACGTCGCCACGTGCGCGTACATCTCGGCCATCCGGTGTTTGAGTGCCTGGAACGATCCGATGGCGCGGCCGAACTGCTCGCGCTCCTTGCTGTACCCGACGGTCAGGTCGAGAGCACGGGCGGCGCCACCGACCTGCTCCGCCGACATCAGAGCCCAGGCCGCGGTCCGGATCGCGTCGATGGTCCCGGCACGGGCGGTGATCGTCTCGGCAGGCACGTCGTCGAAAGTCACCGACGCGAGCGGACGCGTCGGGTCGAGTAGTGGTTGTGCTGTGATCGTCACACCTTCGGCGTGCGCATCGACGTCGTGGACGGTGAGACCGGCGTCGGTGCCGGCGACGACGAGCAGACGATCGGCGGATTCCGCGTCGAGAACATAATGGGCTGTGCCCGAGAGCAGTCCGGCCTCCGCGCGGACACCGGACGACGACCATCCCGACGGTGCCGCCCAACACAGCGCGACGATCGACGTCCCCGCGGCAATCGCGGGCAGCAACCGCGCGGAAGCCGCATCATCTCCAGCGGTCAGCAGCGCGGCGCTCGCGAGCGCCGCCGAGTACACCGGTACTACAGATAGCGAGCCCCCGAGTTCCTCGAGTACCACTGCGGTCTCGACGAAGCTCGCCCCGGCACCACCGAACTCCTCGGGGATGGGCAGTGCAGTGACCCCGATCTCGGCCGACAGCGTCTGCCACAACCCTCGGTCGATTCGCGGTGTGCGCGACAGCGACGTACGCAGCGCGGCGGAACCACCCCGCTGTTTGAGCAACGCGCCGATCGACTCTCTGAGGGCGTCGCGCTCCTCGGTGGAGATGGATTCGCGCACAGCGGGTTCGGTGGTCACAGCGTCTCCAGGATTCGCGCCCGATGCGCGGCGGGGGTACCCCACGCGCCGATCAGGGCGCGGGTCTTGGTCAGATACAGAGAGAGATCGTGTTCGGCGGTGTAACCGATGGCCCCGAGCACCTGCAGAGCCTGACGCGACGCCAGGTACGCCGCATCGGCGGCGGCCACTTTCGCCGCGGAGATGTCGCGACCCACGTCGGTGCCCTCCGGGGCTCCGCCGTCGACGCCGACGGCCGCACCGTGAATCAGCGGCCGTGCCATCTCCAACGCGATGGCGACATCGGCCAGATGGTGCTTGACGGCCTGGAAGGAGCCGATGGCGCGGCCGAACTGCTTGCGTGCCACTGCGTACTCCGATGCGATCGACAGCATCCGATCACCCAGACCGAGCAACTGAGCTGCGATGGCCAGCGCACCGAGATCGGCTGCGACGGTGCCGTGTATCTCGGTGGCGACCGGTTCGGACGCGCTCACCTCGGAGACCGTGCGGGCCGGATCCACTGTGCGGTGGGTGGCGGTGATCTGCGCCGTGGACAAAACGTCATCGGTAAGGAGGTACACCTGTGACGCGGCGTCGGCATCGGCGGCGCGCGGCGCCCACGGTGCCGCCGCCACCGACACCAGCCGACCCTCGGCGATGGCGCCGAGGTCGTCGGCGGCATCGGTGCCGGCGAGCAGAGTCGGTGCGACAGCCACTGTTTCGGCCAGCGGACCAGGGACGCCGTGACGGCCGAGGACCTCGGCGACCACGACCATCTCCACCGCCCCCGCGCCTGCACCGCCGTGGTCGTCGTCGATGAGCAGCCCGAAGACGCCGGTGTCGGCGAGTTGGCCGAAGACCCTGGCGCCCGGCGCACGGTCCCCGGCTGCCCATGCGCGGGCGACGGCGGGACTGTCGGCCTTGGTCAGCAGCGCATCGACGCTGTCGGCGAGGTCGTTGTGGAAGTCGGCGAGCTGGAAGTCCATGTCAGCGATCCCCCCGCGGTAGGCCGAGGAGTCGCTCGGCGATCACATTGCGTTGAATCTCGTTGGTGCCGGCATAGATCGGTCCCGACAGCGAGAACAGGTAACCGTCGAGCCACGCATCGTCGAGTTCGGCGTCGGAGCCCTGAAGGTCCAGGGCGGTCTGGTGTGCTGCGATGTCCCACTGACTCCAGAACACCTTGTTGATCGACGACTCCAGGCCGAGCTGTCCGCCGGCGGCGAGTCGGCTCACCGTCTGATACGTCGACAATTCGTATGCGCGAGAGCCGATCCACGCGTCCGCGACGCTCCTATCGGTCGCCGCGGTCGGTGGAACACTCTCGCCGCGTGCCTTCCACAGTTCGACGAGCCGGTCGGTGGTCGCGAGGAACCGGCCGGGGGAACGCAGTGACAGTCCGCGCTCGTTGGCGGCGGTACTCATCGCCACCCGCCACCCGTCGTCGACCTCTCCGATCACCCCCGATGCTGCGGGATCAGCCGGGTCATCGGGGACGAATACGTCTTCGAGGAACAGTTCGGCGAAACCGGGTTCGCCGTCGAGCTGGGCGATCGGACGCACCGTCACCCCGTCGACATGCAGGTCGAACATGAAGTAGGTCAAGCCCTTATGTCGTTGCTCGGACTTGTCGGTCCGGAACAAGCCGAATGCGCGATCGGCGAAGGACGACCGCGAACTCCAGGTCTTCTGGCCATTGAGCAGCCATCCGCCGTCGGTGCGGGTGGCACTCGAGCGCAGCGACGCCAGGTCGCTACCGGCTTCCGGTTCGCTCCACGCCTGACCCCAGATGTCGTCGGCGCGTGCCATCCGCGGCATGATCCGGGACAGTTGCTCGGTGCTCGCGTGCTCGAACAGGGTGGGCGCCAACAGGAAGACGCCATTCTGGCTGACCCTGCCGGGTGCGCCGGATCGGTAATACTCTTCCTCGAAGATCAGCCAGTGCAGCAGGGGCTCGTCACGACCGCCGTACTCCTCGGGCCAGCTGACCACCGACATCGCGTCGGCTGCCATCGTTCGCTCCCACGAGCGATGTGCCTCGAAGCCCTCGGCGGTGTCCATCGACGGCAGTGGCTCTGAGGGAACATGCTCGGCGAGCCAGCTGCGGATCTCCGCGCGAAATGCTTGTGCCGCATCATCCAACAGATAGTCCACGTCAGGACCCCGACCCGGCGGCAGCACTCTTCATCGACTTCGTATCCATCCCTCCCAACGAATCCCCGCCGGAGGATTCGGCGTTGGCCGAGTGTGCGAAGTGGTGCCAACCGAAGACCGAGTCCATCGCGTTGCGCATGCCCATCTGGTCCTCGCAGATGTTGACCGCCTTCTTCGACAAGAACAGGCCCTGCATCGGCATCTCGACGATCTTCTCCGCGATGCTGTTCACTTTGCCCGCGAGTCCATCTCGTTCGACGACATGATTGACCATGCCCCACTCGGCGGCCTGGGTCGCGGTGAAACGTTCGCCGGTGAACAAGATCTCCTTGGCCCGGCGGGGGCCGAGGACATACGCATGGGCGAAGTACTCGACGCCGGGAATTCCCATGCGGGCGACCGGGTCGGAGAAGAATGCGTCGTCGGAGGCGACGATGAAGTCGCAGACCCACGCCAGCATGAGCCCGCCGGCGATACATGCCCCGTGTACCGCCGCGATCATCGGCTTGGGGATGTCGCGCCACCGGCGGCACATTCCCAGGTAGACCTCCGTCTCGCGGGCCAGTCGCTGATCGGCACCAGACTTGCCGGTGTGATCCCAGTGCAGGACAGCAGCATTCTCGTAGTAGGTCTCGACATCGCGCTCGGGAGTACCGATGTCGTGGCCGGCTGAGAAGTGCTTGCCGTTGGCCCGCAACACGATGACCTTCACCGACTTGTCGTCGACGGCCTTGCGAAACGCGGCGTCGAGCGAATAGGTCATCACCGAGTTCTGCGCGTTGCGGTACTCGGGTCGGTTGAGGGTCACATACGCGACCGCGTCGGCCGGACCGCCGACCTCATAGGCGACCGGGGAGGTGTCGGGTCCGAGATCGTCGGGACCCAGGGGTGGTGGGATGACGGCGTCGCTCATGCCACCGAGCGTAACCTAGCAAGTGCTTGGTTGGTAGTGCGGGCGTGGCAGGCCGTGACTGCCCGGATCGTCAGCTCTAGGGCGAGACGGCGCGACAGTGCTCGGAGAGTCCCGCGGCGCACCCACGTGCCGCGTCGACGAGGCGATCGAGCTCGGTGCGATCGACGTGGCCGCGCGGGCAGACGACGACCGAGGCGTGGACGGCACCGGCGGCGTCGAACACCGGTGCGCCGATGGTGACCGCGGCGATCGTATTGTCGCCGAGTTCGTCGGGTAGGTAGTCGATGGTGCTGATTTGCTCGAGGAGTTCGTCGACACGCAGTCGAACACCCGCGGGCACCTTCAATGAGTCCAGCGTGGCCATCAGAGCCACGTGGTCGTCGGTCATCCGCTCGATCGAGGCGCCGCGGTCGCGGATAGCGTCGAGGACGAGTGCCAGACGGGTGCGCAGCGGTGCCGGAGCCGTGGCGATCCACGACGCGCGCTCGGCCGGTGGCGCCCAGGCGAGAAACTCGCGGCAGGCCGGCGGACGTAACGGCATCCTGGCATTGGCTGTCAGCAACTCCGCCGAGCCCGGGGCTCGGCCCGGTGGTGCCGACCCCACCACGATGGTGATCTCGTCACCGACCCGTCGTGCCAGGAAACAGTGCAGGCCCACCTGTTCGGCGAGTGCGTCGAGGACAGGGCCGGCTCGACGGGTGAGGTGATCGGCCCGCGAGATCGCGACGGCGAGGCCGACGAGACGACCACCCAGCGAATAGCTTCCATCGGGAAGGCGCGTGGTCCATCCGCGGGCTGTCAATTCGCCGAGGATCGCGTGTGCCGTGGCGCGCGAGTGCCCCGTGCGGCGGACAATGTCGGCGAGGGACAACGGGCCGTCGGCAATCCCGAGGATCTCGATGATCTCCACGACGCGTGCAGTCGGCGGCGAAGGCGACCGTGTCACCGACGAGTGGGGTGGATGTTGACCCGTCTGGCCTGTAGCGCCTAGCGTATCCGTCACATAGTCAATACTGAATGTCGAATATTCGACATGTCAAGGGAGCGAAGAGTGACAGCGTCATCCGCGAGCACGCCCGTACGCGGGCACTACGAGCTGAGCCATCTCGACGCGCTCGAGGCCGAGTCGGTCCACATCTTCCGTGAGGTCGCGGCGACCTTCGAACGGCCGGTCTTGCTGTTCTCCGGCGGCAAGGACTCGGTGGTGATGTTCCACCTCGCTCGCCGGGCGTTCTGGCCTGCCCCGATCCCTTTCCCGCTCATGCACGTCGACACCGGCCACAACTTCGACGAGGTCATCGACTACCGTGACCGGGTCGTGGCCGTGACCGGCGTGCGGCTTGTGGTCAGTTCGGTGCAGGACGACATCGACGCCGGTCGCGTCGTCGAGCAGACCGGCCCAGGCGCGAGCCGCAATCGGCTCCAGACCACCGCCTTGCTGCGCGGCATCACCGAGAACGGATTCGATGCGGTGTTCGGTGGGGCGCGCCGCGACGAGGAGAAGGCTCGGGCAAAGGAACGCGTCTTCAGTTTCCGGGACGAATTCGGCACGTGGGACCCCCGCGCCCAGCGGCCCGAGCTGTGGCACCTCTACAACGGCCGCCACCACAAGGGCGAGCACATCCGGGTGTTCCCGCTGAGCAACTGGACCGAACTCGACATCTGGCAGTACATCGCCGAACAGCACATCGAGTTGCCGTCCATCTACTACGCCCACGAGCGTCAGGTGATACCGCGCGACGGAATGCTGTTGGCCGACACGCGGTTCCTCGAGCGACTGCCGGGGGAGCAACCCCACACCGAGCGCGTGCGATTCCGGACGGTGGGCGACGCGACCTGCACGGGCTGCGTCCTCAGCGACGCCGACACCGTCGAGGAGGTCATCGCGGAGGTGGCGGCGACGCGGATCACCGAACGAGGCGCCACCCGCGCCGACGACCGCATCTCCGAAGCGGGTATGGAAGATCGCAAGAAGGAAGGCTACTTCTGATGTCGCAGATTCCGATGCCCCAGAGTCCGATGCCCCAGAGTCCGGGGTCTCAGGCCGAGATGCCAGGCGCCACCGGAGAACTCCTCCGTATCGCGACAGCGGGATCGGTCGATGACGGGAAATCGACGCTGATCGGGCGCCTGCTCTTCGATGCGAAGTCGATCTTCGCCGATCAGCTCGAGTCGATTGAACGGACCAGCGCCGAGCGCGGCGACGAGTACGCGAATCTGGCGTTGCTTACCGACGGATTGCGCGCCGAACGTGAACAAGGCATCACTATCGACGTCGCCTACCGCTACTTCTCCACGCCGAGAAGAAAATTCATCATCGCCGATACCCCGGGGCACGTGCAGTACACCCGCAACATGGTCACCGGCGCGTCGACCGCGAATCTCGCGATCATTCTCATCGATGCGCGCAAAGGGGTTCTCGAACAGACCCGGCGGCACGCCTTCCTGTCGTCGCTGCTCGGCATCCCGCACTTGACGGTGTGCGTCAACAAGATGGACCTCGTCGAGTGGTCCCGGGCGCGTTTTGACGAGATATGTTCGGAATTCGTCGATTTTGCGGCCAAACTCAACGTCGGTGAGATCACCTTCATTCCGATCTCGGCACTGCGTGGTGACAACGTCGTCGACTCCTCGGTGGCGATGGACTGGTATCAGGGCCGAACATTGTTGAGCCATCTGGAGAACGTGCACATCGCCTCCGACCGCAACCTCATCGACGCGCGGATGCCGGTGCAGTACGTGATCCGGCCGCAGCGCAGCGACGGCGCTGATCACCGCGCCTACGCCGGCACGGTGGCCGGCGGGGTCTTCGCCCGCGGTGACGAGATCGTGGTGCTACCCAGTGGTTTTACCACCACCATCACCGAGATCTGGGGCCCCGGTGGGACGAAGGTTGACGAGGCGTTCGCCTCGATGGCGTGCTCGATCGAACTCGCCGACGAGATCGACATCGTCCGTGGTGACATGCTCGCCCGACCGAACAACCGGCCCTACGTGGGTCGCGACGTCGATGCGATGGTGTGCTGGTTCTCGGAGGACTCGAGGCTGACCGAGCACAGCAGGTTCGCGCTGATGGCGGGTACACGTACCACCCGCGCCGAGATCACCGGTCTCACCTATCGTCTCGACGTGAACACACTGCACCGTGACGAGGCGGCGACGGCGTTGCACCTCAACGAGATCGCGCGCGTGACGCTGCGCACGCAGCAGCCCGTCATGTTCGATTCGTATCGGCGCAACCGGGAAACCGGGAGCTTCATCCTCATCGACGAGGCCACCAACAAGACGGTCGGTGCCGGCATGATCACCGCCCCGGTCAGCCACGATAGCCATATCGTCTGGCAGACCACCAAGGTCGGTCGAGAGCACCGGCCGTACGTCGGCGCGACGGTCTGGCTGACCGGACTGTCGGGGTCCGGTAAGTCCTCGCTGGCAATGGAACTCGAGAGGCGATTCGTCGCCGAGGGTCGACCCGCCTACTTGATGGACGGCGACAACCTGCGGCACGGACTGAACTCCGACCTCGGATTCGGCGACGACGATCGCCGCGAGAACATCCGGCGCACCGCCGAGGTCGCGGCACTGTTCGCCGACTCCGGAGCCATCGCGATCGTCTCTCTCATCTCGCCGTTCGGTGACGAGCGCACCCGGGCGCGAGAGATCCATGCCGAACGCGGGCTGCCGTTCTTCGAGATCTTCGTCGATACCCCCCTCGACGAATGCGAGCGGCGTGATCCGAAAGGGCTGTACGCCAGGGCCCGACGTGGTGAGATCAGCCAATTCACCGGCATCGACTCGCCGTACGAGCGCCCCGAGCACGCCGACCTCGTCGTGACCCCCGCAGACGGTTCCCCGTCGGCAGCTGCCGACGCGGTCCTGCGTAATCTGGGCCTGTAATGCTCAGGTCGTGGCCAGCGGGGACGTCGCGGGCCGATCGAGGAATCGAACATGGGAGACGAGGATGGACGATCGAGCACTCGCAGGTGAGTTGGCAACGGCCGCAGGGCATCTGCTGCTTGAGCTTCGCGCAACGAGTGGCTTGACGGGCAAAGACCTCGGCAAGGCGGGGGACCTGCGCTCCAACGACCTGCTGATGCGCCGTCTGGCCGAGGAACGGCCAGATGATGCGGTGCTCTCGGAGGAGTCCGCCGACGACAAGTCGCGATTGGGTGCGCAGCGCGTGTGGATCGTCGACCCGGTCGACGGCACCCGCGAATACGGCATGCACGGACACGCCGACTGGGCTGTCCATGTGGCGCTGTGGTCGGCCGATGGTGGCGGCACACTGATCGCGGGGGCCGTGGCCCTGCCTGCGTTGGCGGTCACCTATGTCGACGACGACCTCCCGATCACGCCCACCGACGGGCTGGCGAGTACCCCGAAGGGCGAGCTGCCGCGGGTGGTGGTGAGTGGCTCACGGCCCCCGGCGTTCTCGCAGCCGGTGGCCGACGCGATCGGCGGCGAGGTGTTGTCGATGGGATCGGCAGGCGCCAAGGCGATGGCCGTGGTGCGCGGTGAGGCCGATGCCTACGTGCACGCCGGTGGCCAGTACGAGTGGGATTCGGCGGCGCCGGTCGCCGTGGCACAGGCAAAAGGCTTGTGGTGCGGCCGGATCGACGGCTCGTCGCTGGCCTACAACCGCGACGACACCTACTTGCCCGACTTGGTGATCTGCCGACCAGAGCTCACCGAACGGATCATCGCGGTGACGTCTGCGAGCTGAGAACCCCCGGCGGGTCGCGCCCCAGGGTCAGTTCGGTAGGCGTCCGGCGACGAGGTCGGCGATCAGCGCATCGGGGTAGCCGGGACACACGGCGGTGTAAATGTCGATGACCACCCCGAGTCGGGTGTCGTCGGCGGTGGCGCCGTTGGCGCGCAACACCGCCGCCTGCGTCGACCGATCCAGCGTCACGAACTGGCGGCACGTCATCGTCGTCGAGTTCGGTGGCGCGGGCACGTCGCTGATCGGCGCTTCGGTGCTCGAATCGGGCTGGGTGGCATCCGGTTCTGTCGCATCGGGAGCCGTGGAGTCGTCGGGATCGGGGGAGTCGGTGGTGGCGTCGGGGTCGGTGGTCGTCGTGGAGATCGACGCGGCGGCCGGGTCGGCCACCGGGTCGCCGCTGACGGTGCACGCGGGGACCGCCGCGAACACCACCGCGGCCAGCGAGATGGTGACCACTCGGATTCGGCGTGTACTCATAGTGACTCGGTACTCATGGGTGACTCGGGGTTCATCGGAGAGTTTTTGCCGATGCCAGCCCCGACAGCACCGAGTTCAGCGCGGCACGCAGGTCGGCGATCTCAATCCGCATCAGTTCGTCGTGGGTGAGGTTCTCCAGATCGCCGCCCGCCGACAGGCGCACCTCACGTTCTTCCTCTGCGGCCTCGATGATGTTGCGGATGAACCGGCCGTTGCCGGCGAGGTCGGTGGCCCGCTGTGTTCCGCCGGGGCCCTGGCGCACATCGTGATATAGCGGTGTGCAGCCCTGCTCGAGCTCGGCCATCGCTTCCGGCGTGAGGATCGAATCCCGTTGCGCGGCCAGGAACTCGCCGATGCGGGCCAGCTCGCTCGGAGTGTAGGACTCGAACCGGACGCGACGGGCGAAGCGCGAGCCCAACCCCTCGTTGGCGGCGAGGAAGCGGTCGATCTCGGCATCGTAGCCGGCGATGATGACCACCAGCCGGTCGCGGTCGTCTTCCATTCGCGCGAGCAGGGTGTCCACGGCCTCCCGACCGAAGGCGTCACCACCGGAAAGGCCTTGTTGGATCAGCGTGTACGCCTCGTCGATGAATAGCACACCGTCCATCGCGGAGTCGATCAGCGTTGACGTCTTGATCGCGGTGGAGCCGAGGTGCTCACCGACCAGGTCACGCCGGGTCGCCTCGACCACCTTGTCGGACTTGATGAATCCGAGCCCGCAGTAGAGCGTGGCGATCACCCGGGCGATCGTTGTCTTACCGGTTCCCGGTGGCCCGGTAAAGGCGAGATGCAGGCTGCGTGCCGACGTCGACAGCCCGCGATCGGCCCGGATCCGGGCCAGTGTCGCCGCCGACTTCAGTTTGGCCACTTGTTCTTTGACCGAATCCAGACCGATCTGCGCGTCGAGTTCCCGTTGCGCACGGGCGACGAGTTCGTCGCTGTCGGCCGCGGCCGGGGCGTCGGTGCGGAGTATCGACGCCGGGTCCCACATGTTGGCCCGCGCCGCGATCTCCTCGGTGCTCGTTACGGTCAGCCGCAGAGTTTGGCTGCGCATCGCGTCGGCGGCCGCGGTGAACGTCGGATCCCGGGAGAATGCCTGCTCGAATGCCGCGCGGGCCTGATCCTCCTGTCCGGTCTCCCGCCGGGCGAGCCCGAGAGCGAACAGCGCCCGGGTCGCGCAGGAGGGGATCGGGCCGTCGATGGCCCGCTGCAGTCGGCGCAGCCCCTCGGTGAACATGCCCAGCTGCACGCACGCGCTGCCGCACATGTAGTCGGCGGCGCTGCCCAGATACTCGTCGGCCCAGGAGTCGGTTCGCCCCAGTGCGGTCAGGACATCGGGCCAGCGCTGCGCCGAGAAGTGCAGCACGCCTGTCATGAACTCGGCGATCGGTGCGTCGCCGGTGATCTGTGACAGGACCTCGGCGGCCCCGGCGAGATCGTGTCCGCGGATGAGGGTGGCGGCGTACGCGGCGACGGCGTGGTCGGCGTCGACGAGTGGATAGTCGATGAACATCCCGGTGTACCAGCGGCCGACGAGAAGTCCCGGCGGCAGCCCGAGACGGCGCTGTTCGCGACCGATCGCATCGCGGTGGCGATACACCGCGAGCAGCGCCTCGTTGACCGCATCGCCCGTACCGATGGCCGCCGGTCCGCACGCGAGACGGCCGATCCAGGCGTCGGCCATGCCCGGGTCCCACTCGCTCGCACGAGTGAAGGCGAGTGCCGCCTGCTGCGGGTTGTCCACCGGATCGGTGCCCTCGACCGCAATACCCATCGACAGCACGCCGAGTTCGAACAGTTGTCGTGCCCTGCCGACGTCGACCATCGAGAACTCCCCCCGCTTCGGACCCTGTGGGGAGCCTAATCGGTGGCGTGCGTCACGGGGAGATGACGTACACCAATACCCTCGCTGCCTGTGGATTGTGTGGACTCACGAGGCTGCGTTGTCCACGTCTATCATGGCCGGGTGAGCGATCAGACTCATGTGGACACCGTCTCCGCAGCCGCCCAGTCCCCCGATCATCCCCAGCCCTACCGTGAACTCGGTCTCAAGGACGACGAGTACGACCGCATCCGCGAGATCCTCGGACGCCGACCCACCGATGCTGAGCTGGCGATGTACTCGGTGATGTGGTCCGAGCATTGCTCGTACAAGTCCTCGAAGGTGCATCTGCGGTACTTCGGGGAGACCACCACCGACGAGATGCGGGCCGGGATGCTCGCCGGGATCGGTGAGAACGCCGGCGTCGTCGACGTGGGCGACGGCTGGGCGGTGACCTTCAAGGTCGAATCGCATAATCACCCGAGTTACGTCGAGCCCTACCAGGGTGCGGCGACCGGCGTCGGCGGCATCGTGCGCGACATCATGGCAATGGGTGCGCGTCCGATCGCGGTGATGGACCAACTGCGCTTTGGCCCTGCCGACGCCCCCGATACCCGGCGGGTCGTCGATGGCGTGGTGCGTGGGGTCGGTGGCTACGGTAATTCGCTGGGCCTGCCGAACGTCGGCGGCGAGACTGTCTTCGACGCCAGCTACGCAGGCAACCCGCTCGTCAACGCGCTGTGTGCAGGTGTGCTGCGCACCGAGGATCTGCACCTGGCGTTCGCCAGCGGCGCGGGCAACAAGATCATCCTGTTCGGTGCGCGTACCGGGCTCGACGGCATCGGCGGTGTGTCGGTGCTGGCGTCGGAGACCTTCGACGATTCGGGGGAGGCCGGGCCGAATCGCAAGAAACTCCCGAGCGTGCAGGTCGGGGACCCGTTCACCGAGAAGGTGCTCATCGAATGCTGCCTGGAGCTCTACCACGCGGGGCTGGTGGTGGGTATCCAAGATCTCGGCGGCGCCGGATTGTCTTGTGCCACCTCAGAATTGGCTGCTGCCGGCGACGGCGGTATGCGGATCGAGCTGGAGAAGGTGCCCATGCGTGCGGTCGGCATGACGCCGGCAGAGGTGCTCTCGAGCGAATCCCAGGAACGCATGTGCGCGGTGGTCACGCCGGAGAATGTGGATGCCTTCCTGGCGGTGTGCCGCAAGTGGGACGTGCTGGCGACGGTCATCGGGGAGGTCACCGACGGCGATCACCTGGAGATCACCTGGAACGGTGAGACCGTCGTCGACGTGCCGCCGCGCACCGTCGCCCACGACGGGCCGGTCTATGAGCGGCCCCTCGCCCGACCGGAGTGGCAGGACGAGGTCATCGCCGACGGCGCCGCGTCACTGGCTCGGCCGTCGACACCGGACGAACTGCGCGGGACCCTGTTGACGATGTTGGCCTCGCCCGCGCTGTGCAGCCGCAAGTTCATCACCGAGCAGTACGACCGGTACGTGCGTGGCAATACCGTGCTCGCCGAGAATGCCGACTCCGGAATGATCCGGATCGACGAGCGCACCGGCCGTGGGATCGCGCTGGCCACCGACGCGTCGGGCCGTTACACCTATCTCGACCCCTATCGCGGCGCGCAACTCGCGCTCGCCGAGGCCTATCGCAACGTCGCCACATCCGGTGCGACGCCGAAGGCCGTCACCAACTGCCTCAACTTCGGGTCACCCGAAGACCCTGCGGTGATGTGGCAGTTCCAGCAAGCGGTTCGCGGTCTGGCCGACGGATGCGCGCAGCTCGGTATCCCCGTGACCGGTGGCAACGTCAGCTTTTACAACCAGACCGGCGCCACGGCGATCCTGCCGACACCGGTGGTCGGCGTGCTAGGCGTGATCGACGACGTCCGGCGCCGCATCCCCACCGGATTCGGCACCGAGCCCGGCGAGACACTCATCCTGCTCGGACGGACCCGGGACGAGTTCGACGGCTCGATCTGGGCGCAGGTCGCCCATGATCACCTCGGGGGAGTGGCGCCGGAGGTCGACCTCGACCACGAGAAGCTGCTCGGCGACATCCTCACCGCCGCGTCCCGCGACGGCCTGGTCTCTGCTGCCCATGACCTCTCCGAGGGTGGGCTGATCCAGACCGTCGTCGAGTCGGCGCTCGCCGGCGAGACCGGCTGCCGGGTGTTGCTGCCCGAGGGTGCCGATCCGTTCGTCTGGCTGTTCTCCGAGTCGACCGGTCGGGTGTTGGTGGCGGTGCCGCGCACCGAGGAGTCGCGTTTCGTTGCGATGCTCGACGCCCGGGGCATGCCGTGGACCCGCATCGGCGTCGTCGATCAGGGCAGCGATTCGGTGAGTGTGCAGGACCAGTTCGAGGTCACCCTCGAGGAACTGCGCACCGCTTACGAGGGAACACTGCCTGCGTTGTTCGGCTGAGTGAGCTGGCCGAGACATACCCGTATGCTCGGGTGATCACTCGTTACGCGGTGTCTGGACGTGAGATCTGGGGCATCGAGGAGAAAGGGCGGCACCTTCATGACCACTCCGCAGGACGACTCGGGATCACAGCCGTATGGCCAACAGTCGCAGCCGTATGGCCAACAGTCACAGCCGTATGGCCAACAGTCGCAGCCGTATGACCAACAGTTGTACGGTCAACAGCCCAACCCGGGTGCGACGTCAGGATCGTCTCCGTGGGACCAGAAGACGGTGTACGGCGGCGTCGGGCAGTCTCCTGCGGCCGGATCATCCGAGTACGGTCAGCCTGGCGGCCCGTATGGCCAGCCTGCATACGGGCAGCAGCCGACCTATGGGCAGCAGCCTGCGTATGGGCAGCAACCCGCATATGGGCAGCAACCGGTGTGGGGGCAACCCGCAGGAGCCGGCGTTCCCTATCCCCAGAACCCGTACGGCGATCCGTACACGCCCAAGCCCTCGGGTGGCACCGCGATCGCTGCGGCCGTCCTGAGCTTCCTCGGAGGTGTCTCGGCGATTGTCGGGATCATCGCTGCGATCGCCGTCATCGCCGCCATCTCAGCGCTGACGACCGAGGTGGATCAGATCCCCGGGTGGTACACCGGCATCCTTGTGATGCAGCTGATCGTCGATGTGGTGCTCGCCGTGCTGTTGATCTGGGGTGGCGTCGCGGTGTTGCGGCACAAGATGATCGGCCGGATTCTGATCGCCGCGGGGTGTGGCGTGACGATCGTGTTCGGCATCATCGGGGCGATAGCGGGCCTGGCTGTCGAGTCTGCGTTGAGTCAGAACGGCGTCAGCGGTGGCTTCGGAGGCGGCGTTCTCAGCTTCGTCGGTCTGATCTTCCCGATCGGCACGGCGATCCTCGTGATGCTGCCGTCCACCGCAGAGTGGATCAAGGCCGGCTGACGCCCGAACCCCCTGTCGCCGAACCGAACCGCTGGGCCACGCCGTGGGGGTCGTCGGTAGTGATCGCATCGGCGCGCAACTCAAGAGCGCGGTCGATGGCGGGGTCGTCGGCCCGGCCGAAGGTGTAGATGTCGATCTCGCGTCCGGCGGCGTGGAACGCTGCGACGAGGTCGGTGCCCCGATCGGCGACGGTCAGCACGAGCCGTCGGTCGAGGTAGATCACCTCGGCCCGAGGGGAAGCGGCGACCGCATGGTCGACGAAACGCCGATAGGTGCGCCACCTGCGTACCCGGTCGACCGCGCCGTGATGACAGGGGTCGAACCCTACACGCAGGCGCGGTACCGCATCGGTGAGGATGCGTACCGCATCGGCATCGCCGCACGAGAGAATCGCGTGTTCGGCGAACGGTGTAACCGCCCCGACGAAGGCCCGCACGATCGACTCGTCGAGGTCGCGCGCGGACTGCTTGAGATCCAACTGCAGCAGCGCCTTCGGGTGAATGTCGGTGAGCAGACCGCCCAGTTCGTCGAGCAGCGTCACCGGTTCGTCGATCCGATGACCGTCGTTGTCGCGCAGGGACAATGATCGCAGGTAATCGGCAGGGGCTTCGGCGACGTCGCCGAAGCCCGTCGTCGTGCCGGCCAGATCGCGGTCGTGCAGGATCGCGAAGCCGCGCGCCGCGGATGAGCCGGACCCGTGGATCACCAGGTCGACCTCTACGCTCGCGCCGACGGCCATCCCCTCCACGATTCTGCTGCGCGTGAAGGGCGGGTCGTCGGCGCGTTTGCGTGCGCGATGCCATTTCAGTCGGGTTCGGTGGCCGTTGGATGTCACGGCGATCGGTTCAGCGGTACTCATCGTCGGCGCACTCTACCGTTGACAGTCGGCCAAAACGTGTCCGACAAAGTGAAACGTGTTCTAGGTTTGGCTCGTGACGTTACGAGTGGTGGAGTGGTCGACCGGGGCCGTCGGTCGACGTGCGATTGCCGGGATCGACGCCCATCCCGACCTCGAACTGGCCGGGGTGTGGGTCTCGGACCCGGCGAAGGTGGGTAAGGATGCGGGCGAACTCGCGGGTCTCGGCCGGGACCTCGGTGTACTCGCGACCGACGACCGGGCCGCACTGCTCGCGCTGGCGCCCGATGCCATTGTGCACACCGCGATGACCGACGACCGTATCTTCGAGGCGATCGACGATCTCATCTCCTTCGTCGAGGCGGGGGTCAACGTGGTCTCGAGCGGGCCGGTGGTGCTGCAGTTCCCCCAGGGCATTCTCGATCAGAAGCTCCTCGATCGCATCGCTGCCGCGGGCGCAGCGGGTGGGGCCAGCCTGCACGTCAATGGCATCGACCCGGGATTCGCGAATGATGTGCTGGCGCTGTCGATGACGAGCCTGTCGCAACGGATCGACGAGGTGCGATGCCTCGAGATCGCCGACTACTCGACGTACTACCAACCGGTGGTCATGCGTGACATCTTCGGTTTCGGGCAGCCGATGGACGCCACTCCGCTGCTCCTGTTGCCGGGTGTGCTCGCGATGGGGTGGGGCAGTGTCGTCCGCCAGCTCGCCGCCGGACTCGGACTCACGCTCGACGAGCCGCTCATCGAACGACATGAGCGCATCGTGGCCGGTCGCGACTACTCGACCGTGTCGGTGGAGATTCCCGCGGGAACCATGGCCGCACTGCATTTCGAGGTCGTCGGCCAGGTCGCCGGAGTTGACCGCATTGTGCTCGAGCATTACACCCGCACTCACCCCGAGCAGTGTCCGCAGTGGCCGAGTCCCGTCGACGGTGATGGCTGCTACCGCGTCACCATCTCCGGTGAGCCACAGATGTCGGTGGAGTTGGCCCACCACGGTGAGAACGGCGATCACAACGTGTCGGGGATGATCGTGACCGCAATGAGATTGGTGAATTCGGTTGCCGCGGTCGTTGATGCGCAACCGGGCCTGGTGACGGCACTCGATCTGCCGCTCATTACCGGAGCCGGACTGGTGTCGCGCTGGGATGCGGGTTTCGCCCGTTGACTGCGCATGGAGGTATTGCTGCACGACAGCGCAGTGGGTGATGCATCGGAGAAGACGGACTGCTCCATTTCAGGTTTGGTTATGCTAACCTTCCCTACCGTGATTACGGAACAGGTTGCCGGCTCATCGGCCGAACGTGTCAGGGCATCGGCGAACCGTCGGCGAACCTCGAAGAAGCCGGTGCGACGTGCGCTGATCGTGACGCACAGGTGGAGTTCGATCGCTCTGGGTCTGTTTCTGGTGATCGTCTGCACCAGCGGCGCGATCCTGGTGTACGAGCCAGAACTGGTGCGCGTCACCAACTCCTCGCTGTTCACCACCACTGACACCGGGCGCCAGGTGAGTTTTGCCGATGCGGTGTCGGCCGTCCACGCAGCCGACTCGGATTTCGATGCCCGGTACCTGTCACTCAAGGACGGTGTGTACTTCATCAGTTCCGCCGAAACGGCCGCGGGCACCTGGGCCGTGGATGCCGGTACCGGAAAGGTCAACGGCCACGGCGATATTGACGGAGGATTTCTGGGTTTCCTCGTCAACTTGCATGACTGTGGCCTGACCTGTGAGGGCTATCCTGGGTATGTCTCATGGTTGGCCAAGCCCTCGGTGGTCGCCGGGTGGGGGTGGTTCACCGCCGATATGAATTGGGGTGCACTACTTCTCGGCCTCGGTGGACTACTGCTGGTCTTTCTCGCCATCTCCGGCATCGTCATCTGGTACCCAGGGCTGCGCCGCTGGCGCAACGGCTTACGGGTGCGCGTCGGCAAGGGGCGGTTCGCGAGGGACGCCGACCTGCACAACGTGATCGGTGTCGTGGCTGCGATCCCGCTGCTCATCTGGGGGCTGACCGGGATGAACTTCGAGATCCCAGGCGTCGCCAAGGTGTGGTACGCCGCCACCGGAGGTGTCGCGCCGGCCGCCGACGCGTATACGATGCCGACCTCGGAGGCGACCGGACCTCTGATCTCCCTCGACCAGGCAATTGCCGCCGCGCAGGGCCATTACCCGGGCTCGCGCGCCACCTGGGTGGGAATGCCGTCGGAGGGTTCGGAATACTACTCGGTGGATCTGCTTGTCGGAGGGCCTGATCTGTGGTCGGGGAGCGCGACCTACCACGGCAACCGAGAGCTGGGGATCGATGGCCACGACCCGTCGGTGATCAAGGAGTTCTCCGGGCCGCCGGCGACGGTGTCCAACACGATCGCCGACGACTGGGCGCAGCCGACCCTGCACTACGGGGTGTCGGTCAACGGCTGGTGGCGGGCGCTGTGGTTCATCTTCGGGATGACGCCGCTGCTGCTGATGATCACCGGACTCAGTACCTGGCAGATCCGGAACCGCAACGCGCGGCGCAGGCGTCGTCGCGCCCGCGACCGAGCGGCCGCTGCACCCGAGACCTCCGCCGGCTCGACGAGCGTCGCAGCCGCAACCGTCGCCGAATGAATCCCTCGGTGGCATTGCTGCTCTGCGCCGTCTGCGTAGGGACGGCGCTGTGGTCGCTCCTGGGCGTGACCGCCGTGCCGTCACTGGCGTGGCCGACGCGAGTCACCGTGATTGTCGCAGTCGCTGTGATCGCTTGGACCGCAGGCGGTCTCGTGGCGTGGATGATCGGCGTCGACGCCCCGGCGCGACCCGGCGTGTTCCTCGGTTACGCGGCTACGGCTGTCGGTCTCGCGGTAGTCGGCCTACCAGCTGCGACGACCCTCGGTCGCCCTGGCGCCGCCGTCGTCCGGGCGGTTGTCCTCGTGCTGTTGGCTTTCGTGTGTTGGCGAGCCGAATCCGTCTGGCTGATCGGGAGGCCCGGGATACCTGGCTGACCCCAACGGATTCCATATGACAACCTTCGAACACCGCGTGCCATCCCGATAACCCGGGTGCCGGCCCCGGGAACCACACCACCGGGATTCACTCGGACGGACCGCGGGCCCGACGATGCTGGTGGCGCACAACCGCCACCGGACTCGCCGATCAACACCCGCGGCGACCGCGGACTTCAGGCCCATCGGGAGTGCTCGGTCGATGTTCGGAAACCGGCAGCTGCACAACAGGTCTCGAGGACAGTCGCTGACGCGCCTCGGCACCGCGACCGCCCGGAGCAGGGGCGCCGCCGGTTGTTCGACCATCGCGATATGAACGGCTCGTTGCTCTCTAGCGCCGGCGACGAGGCCCGAGACCCCCGACAGCCGCTGCTCACAGGGTCCAGGAGTGCACCGGCTCGCCCTCGTGCATACGGGTGACGTAGTCGGCCAGCATGCCGCGCAGGGCGGTGGTGCGGTCCTCACCGGCCGCCTCACGTGTGGCGACCGCCCGACGCTGCCAGACCGAGCCGGTTTGTCTGGTGACGCAGCGGCCTTCGATGACCGACAGGTAGCGGGCGCGCGCCTTGGGCGAGACGCCGAATGCGCGGAGGCCGTCGTCGGCAAGGGGGAGTAGTCGGCGTAGCGTGAGCTCGTCAGGGTGCACCCATCCGATGTCGGGCCAATACAGTTGGGAATCAAGGCCTCTGCGGGCACCCGCATGTAGATTCTCGGCGGCGGCATTGAACGACATCTGCGACCACAGCGGCCGGTCGGCCTCCACGAGACCGCGGACCACCCCGTAATAGAACGCGGCATTGGCCATGGTGTCGACGACGGTCGGCCCGGCGGGCAGCACACGGTTCTCCACCCGCACATGGGCCTGACCGTCGACGACGTCGTAGACCGGCCGATTCCACCGGTACACGGTGCCGTTGTGCAGACGCAGTTCCTCGAGCGCGGGGATGCGCCCGGCGTCGAGTTCGGCGAGCGGATCGACCTCCGTCGACACTGGCAACAGTGCCGGAAAATAGCGGGTGTTTTCTTCGAACAGATCGAAGATCGTGTTGATCCATCGCTCCCCGAACCACACTCGAGGTCGCACGCCCTGGTTCTTCAGTTCCAGCGGTCGGGTGTCGGTCGCCTGCTCGAAGACCGGGATGCGACTCTCGTGCCACAGCGCGGTCTCCGCGAGGAACGGTGCGTTGCCGGCCAGCGCGACCTGCACCCCGGCGATCGCCTGCGCGGCATTCCAATGTGCGGCAAAATCTTCGGGCGCCACCCGCAGATGGAGTTGCAGCGACGTGCATGCCGCCTCGGGTAGGATGGAATCGGTTGCGGTGTGCAGTCTTTCGCTGACGTGATACTCGCCGAGCGGGACGCCGGCAATGTCGATCTCGATGTCCTCGCCGCGGGCGGCGAAAATCTGCTGATTCAGCAGGTCGTAACGCGGATTCGCCGAGATCCATTGATGTGCAAAGTGCTCGGTTCGCAGGGTGGGCAGCGTTCCGATCATGACGAGGTGCGTACCGACGCGGGTCGCCTGTTGCTCGGCGCGATTGAGCGAGGTGCGCAGCCGTTGTTCGAGAGACATCGTGTCGTTGTCGACAAAAGGCCGAGGGGAGACGTTGATCTCGATGTTGAACTGGCCGAGTTCGGTTTGATAGTCGGGGTCGGCGATGGCGTCGAGTACCTCGGCGTTGGCCATGGCCGGGTTCATCTCGTCGTCGACGAGATTGAGCTCGACCTCCATGCCGAGCAACGGCTCGGGCGGAGCGCCGTGGTCGGTGAACAAGCCGTCGGCGAGCATTCGGGCGATCGCCTCGGTGCCCCGGCTGACCTGCTTGCGAAAACGCACCCGGTCGGCGCCGGAGAACTGCTGGGTGCTGACATCGGTGCCCATGGTCCAATCCTGCCCGGTCTGTCCAGGTTAGGGGCGCGATCAGCTCAGGGCGCTCCAGGAAGGGCTGCCATGACCTGATCGGCCATCGCGTGTTGGCCGCGTGTGTTGGCGTGCATCGCCGGGAAGTTGGTCGCACCCAGCGGCGGCTCGACCCATCGCCGATCACCCGCACAGGCGTCGTGTCCTGCGGACGCCTTTGTCATGTCGACGAAGGTCGCATGCGTCGTCGCCGCGGCACGGCGCAGGGCGTCGTTGAGGGCGGCGAAGGCCCGGTGCAGGTACTCGGTGTCGGCGGGCGTGGTGAGCAGCGCTGCCGAGCAGACCGGGGAGCCCACGGCCGGGAAGATCTGCGGATATCCGACGAGCACGACGCGGGCATTCGGGGCGGCGCGTTCGATGCGGCGCAACGCGTTCACGAGGTCGGGGTAGGTCGATGTGGTGATCTTGTCGACCAACGAGGTGCCGAAAGCATCGCGGCACGGGGCGGCCGACAACGGCGAGGACAGCCAGGCCTGCTGGCATGCCGACGTCGAGTCGCTGAACAGCCCGTTGTTGTTCGCGCCGATCGTCAGGGTGATCAATTGGGTCGCCGGTCCCACCGCGTTGATCTGCGGTCCCTGCCACCGGTACTGCGACTGGGTCAGGTCGGCGGTCGTCGCGCCGGCGCAGCTGACGTCGGCGACGTTCATCCCACGTCGCTTGGCGACGAGGTGGGAGTAGTTGACGCTCGAGTTCGAGCAGAAGATGGCCGCACTGGTGGCCTGGGGAAACACCGAAGCGCCTGCGCTGTAGCTGTCACCTAGATTCACGTACGGGTATCCGTCGGCCGCCTGCGCCCCGCCGGCCTGGGTGAGTCCGCCGAGGAGTGCGACGGCAGTGGCCGCCGCGGTCAGCATGGTTCGGATGCCGAGGCGTCGGCGGTGGCTGCGGCCGTACGTCAATGGCATTCGGTCACTCCAGATCGTGGTGCTCATGTTACTGACGTTGCTAGTGTGACAAATAGTACTGATGATGTCGCTGGGTTTGTGCGGAGCGTTACCGGAATGGGTCCTGATTGCCCGCCGCGTGCCCGAACGATCCCGCCGCGAGGCGGCGTGAATCGACTCCCGAGGCATCATGGGCGGCGTGCCCGCTCGAAAACCCATCGATCCTACCGACACTCGCGCAGCGGTTCTCGCTGTTGTCGAGTGGTTGCGTGATGAGCAACTGCCCGCGCCTGCACGGCCCACGCTCGCGGCCGCGGTCCGGCTGACCGCGCGCACGCTCGAGGACATCGCACCGGGGAACTCCGTCGAGGTCCGAGTGCCACCGTACGTGGCCGTCCAATGCATCGAGGGTCCGCGGCATACGCGGGGGACTCCGCCGAACGTCGTGGAGACCGACGCGCGCACCTGGTTGAGCCTGGTGGTGGGGGATGCGCGATTCGCCGACGCCGTCGAGTCCGGTGTGGTCGCGGCGTCGGGCTCCCGCGCGGGCGAGGTTGCGCAATGGCTGCCCCTGGTGCCGGTGCCCCGCTCCGTCCTATGACCCTGCTCACCCCGACGGAATATCGTCGCGCGCGTCGTCGCTGCACGGTTGGCATCGGGGCAGTACCGATCGGTAGACTCGGTAGGGTCTCCAGCCCATTGCCGCGTTGGCTTCCGCACGGCCGGTCTCGCCCGTGATCGGATCACCATCGTGACCCGACATCTCATCCGGCCGTGGTGTCCGCGTCCGAATGTGCAGACCAGAGCCCAGCCCCAGGGAGATCGTCGATGACCGAAGAGTCGATAGCCGGCCACAACCTCCTGGCCCCCATGCCGCGGGAATGTTCCCCGAGCCGACCGATCGACGAACCTGAGAACGAGCCGCGCGAGGAGTGCGGCGTTTTTGGTGTCTGGGCCCCTGGTGAGGACGTTGCGAAGCTCTCGTACTACGGCCTCTACGCCCTGCAACACCGTGGTCAGGAGGCCGCCGGGATCGCCGTCGGCGACGGCTCGCAGGTACTGGTCTTCAAAGATCTCGGCCTCGTCAGCCAGGTGTTCGACGAGCAGACGCTGGCGTCGATGGTCGGCCACGTCGCGATCGGCCATTGCCGCTACTCGACGACCGGATCGACCACCTGGGAGAATTCCCAGCCCATCTTCCGCACCACCGACGCCGGGACGGGGGTTGCGCTGGGCCACAACGGCAATCTGGTCAACACCGCGGAGCTCGCGGCGCGCGCGCGTGAGGTCGGTATCAAGAGCACCGCGGCGACCTCGGATTCCGATGTCGTCGGGGCGCTGCTGGCCCATGGAGCGGCCGACAGCAGCATCGAGCAGGCGGCCATGGAGTTGCTCCCCACCTTGCGCGGTGCGTTCTGCCTGACTTTCATGGACGAGCACACCCTGTACGCGGCGCGCGACCCGCACGGCGTCCGCCCGCTGTGCCTGGGCCGCCTCGATCGAGGGTGGGTCGTCGCCTCGGAGACCGCGGCCCTCGACATCGTCGGTGCGTCGTTCGTGCGTGACATCGAACCCGGTGAGCTGCTCGCCATCGATGCCGACGGCGTGCGCAGTTCCCGTTTCGTCGAGCCGACGCCCCGCGGCTGCGTCTTCGAATACGTCTATCTGGCCCGCCCGGACAGCGTCATCCACGGCCGGTCGGTGCATTCGACGCGTGTCGACATCGGGCGGCGGCTGGCCCGCGAGTTCCCGGCGGTCGGCGACCTGGTGATCCCGGTGCCCGAGTCGGGCACGCCTGCGGCCGTCGGGTTCGCCCAGGAGTCGGGGATTCCCTACGGTCAGGGACTGATGAAGAACGCCTACGTCGGCCGTACCTTCATTCAGCCGTCGCAAACCATTCGTCAGCTCGGTATCCGTCTCAAGCTGAACCCGCTCAAAGAGGTCATCCGTGGCAAACGTCTTGTTGTCGTTGATGATTCGATCGTGCGTGGTAACACCCAACGCGCATTGATCCGGATGCTACGGGAGGCGGGCGCGGCCGAGGTGCACGTCCGTATCGCGTCGAGTCCGGTGCGCTGGCCCTGCTTCTACGGCATCGATTTCGCCTCGCCCGCGGAATTGATCGCCAACGGCATGGAGTCCGAGGAGCACATGGTCGAGGGCGTCCGGCAGGCGATCGGTGCAGATTCGCTCGGCTACATCAGTACCGAGGAGATGATCGCGGCGACGCATCAGGAGCCGTCGGCGCTGTGTGCGGCATGCTTCGACGGGAACTATCCGATCGAACTGCCCAAGGAGTCGTCGCTGGGCAAGGCGGTGCTCGAGCAGATGCTCGCCAACGCCGCCGACGACGCCCGGATCGACCCATTGACCGCTCCCAATGACAACGTCAGCGCCGTGATGCGGCCCTGAAGCACTCGGGTAGCGTGTCTCCCGTGAGCGAACAGGATGCGGCTGACGAGAAGTCCACTTCCCCTTCTGCGGATTTTCCTTCTGGCGGCCTGTCGTACGCGGAGGCCGGGGTCGATATCGACGCCGGTGATCGCGCTGTCGAGCTGATCGGTCCGCACGCCAAACGCGCTACCCGTCCGGAGGTTCTCGGCGGCCTCGGCGGATTCTCCGGATTGTTCGCCCTCAAGGGCAACTACCGCGAGCCGGTACTCGCCGCGGCGAGCGACGGCGTCGGCACCAAACTCGCGGTCGCGCAAGCGATCGGCAAACACGACACCGTCGGCCAGGACCTGGTGGCCATGTGCGTCGACGACCTCGTGGTGTGCGGCGCCGAACCGCTGTTCCTGCAGGACTACATCGCCATCGGCAAGGTGGTCCCGGAGACTGTCGCCGAGATCGTCGCCGGCATCGCCGACGGTTGCGTGATCGCCGGCTGCGCACTGCTCGGTGGCGAGACCGCAGAACATCCCGGTCTCATGCGCGACGACCACTACGACCTCTCGGCGACCGCGGTCGGTGTGGTCGAGGCCGACCAGGTGCTCTCGCCGGATCGGGTCCGCGCCGGCGACTCGGTGATCGCACTGGGTTCATCGGGCCTGCACTCCAACGGATATTCACTGGCGCGCAAGGTCCTTCTCGACTGGGGCCACATGGATCTCGGCGGCGATGTCGAGGAATTCGGCCGCACCCTTGGTGAGGAACTCCTCGAACCGACACGCATCTACGCACGCGATTGCCTCGCGCTGGCGGCCGAGGCCGACGTTCGGACGTTCGCCCACATCACCGGTGGCGGGCTCGCTGAAAACCTGGCTCGGGTCATCCCGTCGGGGCTTGTGGCCGAACTCGAACGCAATACCTGGACTCCCGCACCGATTTTCGCGATGATCGCCCAGCGTGGTCGCGTCGAGCAGGCCGAGATGGAACGTACCTTCAACATGGGTGTCGGCATGGTGGCCGTGGTGGCGCCCGAGGACACCGATCGCGCCCAGGCGGTACTGACCGCGCGCCACGTCGACAATTGGGTGCTCGGCACCATCAAGCGCAATCCCGAGGCCAAGGGTGGATTGGGGCGCGTGAACCTCGTCGGCGATCACCCACGCTTCTGACCAGCTACTGACCCGACCGGGGACACGCCGAGAAACCAACGATCACCGGTTCGCTCGCCGAACGCATTATGAAAGATGCGTTCGATGAATGAACCGGTGATCACCTGTGGTGGCGCTACCGTGACGACGACGCCGGGGCGGTCGGCGTCAAGGGGCGAGCGAAATGAGGGCGTTCGCGATCAGGCGCGACGCCACTCGTCCTCTTCACGCCACTCGTCCACCGGATCCGGGCGGTCTGCCGAATCCGCCGAACCCGACAACTCGCGCTGCAAGCTGTCGAAATCGGTGTGGGGAGTGGAGTACTTCAGCTGACGAGCAACCTTCGTCTGCTTTGCTTTAGCCCGGCCGCGGCCCATATGGGACCCCCTCGCACAATGACGGGGCGGCCAAACTGGTGGCGGCCCCGTTCTCTCGGTAGTTGAGTATCTCGTGGGCACCAGTTTAGCGCGCGTTTCGCGATTACGCGGATTGCCCCGGCAATGGCACGCCGACCAGGTGTGATGGGGTGTTGCCCGGGGTCTTCCCGTGTGATCGAGTCGGTGGCCGTCAAGCCTTCGCAACCCGGGCGAGATGACGACTCGCCTCGCGACGAACCTTCGCGGGCAGGTTGTCGGCGGCCAGCAGGGCTTGTAGGGGCTCGGCGTCGGTGCCGGTCAGCAGATCGCGGACGGTGACTCCGTGGTCCGGGCGCGCCACAACACGGATCTCGTCGCCGGCGCCAATACTCCCGGCCGTGAGAACCCGCAGGTAGGTGCCCACGTCGCCCTGCTGCATGAACCGTTTGACCCACTGGGGCTCGCCCGCCCACGCTGCGAAGGTCCGGCATGGGGTCCGGGGGATGGTGGTCTCCAGCAGGACGCCGGTCGACGGGTCGTCCCGTGGCCCCACCCACCAGTGTTCGCCGACGAGTGCATCGGTGACGGGCAGACCGTCGACGCGCAGATTCTCCCCGAACCAGCCGTAGGGCAGGTCGCGGCCGAGTTCGTCGGCCCAGCGGCTCGCCTCGCGGTCGTCGTAGGCGTAGACGGCCTGGTCGTGGCCCCCGTGGTGTTTCGTGTCACGGACGTGGTCGGTCAGCAGGCCGAGCTCGCCGACCTGCGCCCGACCGTCCAGCGGACGCTTGTCGATGGCGCTGATGCCCGCCCGGCCGAGGTCGACGTCGGCGTGGACTGCGCAGACCGCCAGAACTCGTCCGGGGTGTGCGTGACCGGTGTGTCCCGACTCCGGCGGTGTCACCGTCGTCACGCCCGTCCGCGGAGGCGTTCGACGGCCGCCCGGCCCGCCTGCACCCGATCGTCGGCATCCACGGAGTCGGGATCGACCCGGGCGGCCATCGGAGGTTCGTCGGCGTCTCCACTCACGAGCAACTCGACGTCGGGGCCGATACCGCGCTTGAGTAGCCCGAGGGCGATGGGGCCGAGGTCGAAGTGATCGACGGCGGTGCCGAGGCGGCCAACAGTGCGCCCACCGGCGGTGATCGGTGTACCGGGCGGCGGACGGTAATCGGAGCTGCCGTCGAGGTGAAGCAGCACGAGTTGCCGTGGTGGCTTGCCGAGATTGTGCACGCGAGCGACGGTCTCCTGACCGCGGTAACAGCCTTTGTCGAGGTGGACGGCGCCGAAACGCTCCGGGCCGCCGATCCATCCCGCCTCGTGGGGGATGGTGCGTTCGTCGGTGTCGACGCCGAGGCGAGGACGCAGGGCGGCGACGCGCAGCGCGTCGAAGGCCCAACTGCCTGCCATCCGTGCGCCGGCTTCGGTGAGCCGTTCGGTCCAGCGCAGCAGTAGGGGCTCCGGTATGAGGAGGTCGACCATCGGCAGCGAGGTGTCGGCGTGCGGTCCCTCCGACAGCGGTGGCATCATCCGCCAGAAGCCGAGCGGCTCGTCCTCGTGATGGGATTCGGGTAGGTCGCCCGCCTGATAGGGGGCGGCGTCCGGATTGATCTCGAGGAGGTCGGCGATCGGTCCGCGCACCGCGTCGGGGCCGATGAGGGTGACGACCTTGACGTCGGTGCGTGCCGCGGGCTGCACCTTGGCCCAGAAGACCATCCTGGTGAGAAACGTCAGCAGGGCGTCGCCGCGTGCGGCCTCGGTGTCGATCCAGGTGACCTCGTCGACGTCGGTGAGCACGAAGTGGTCCTCGACCCGCCCGTTGGCATCGAGCGACAGCGCCTCGGCGCTCGACCGGTCACCGAGGTCGCTCACCTGCTGCGAGCAGATCGTGTTCAGCCAGGTGAGGCGTTCGGGGCCGGGGAGTTCGAGAACCGCGCGGTCGGTGCGGTCGATGATTGCCGCGCCGCGGACCGCCGCCCGCTGCTCGCCGAGAGGATCGCCGTAATGCCAGGCGACCTCGGTGCTGTGCGGATCTGCTGCGGTGTGTGGGGTGGTGAGAGTCTCGGGAGCGGCGACCGCGCCCTGGCTGGAATACCTGGTCAGGATGGGTGAGCGGCTCACGGGTCGAGTCTACGCGGCGGGTCGATAGGGTGGCGGCATGTCCCAGCCCGTCAAGTCCCAGCCCGTCAAGTCCGAGCCCGTCAAGTCCCAGCCTGACATTTCGCAGTCCGTCCTGGTGTCCCTCGACGGCACCGTCCTCGATCCCGAGGTCCCGTTTCTGCATGCCGACGATCTGGCCGCGGTGCGGGGTGACGGGATCTTCGAGACGCTGCTGATCCGCGACGGGCGGGCGCGGTGCGTCACCTTGCATCTGCAACGACTGGCCCGCTCCGCGGAGATGCTCGATCTGCCCGAGCCTGATGCCCAGGCATGGCGTTCGGCGATCGAGGTCGCGACGCGCACCTGGGTCGACCGTAACGGTGAGTATGCCGAGGGTCTTCTACGCCTTGTCTATTCGCGTGGGCGGGAAGCTCGTCCGGCAGGCGCAGGTGCCGAGTCCGGCGCGCCGACGGCGTATCTCACGGTGGGTCCGGTCGCCGAGCGGGTTGTCGAGGTCAGGGCGAACGGGGTCTCGGTGATCACCCTGGACCGCGGCTATTCGATCGATGTCGCCGACGCCGCCCCATGGCAGTTGCTCGGTGCCAAGACGCTCAGCTATGCGACCAACATGGCCGCGCTGCGTCATGCCGCCGACAACGGTTACGACGACGTGATCTACGTCAGCAGCGAGGGTGCGATTCTGGAGGGTCCGCGCTCGACGGTCGTCGCTGTGATGGGAAAGACACTCGTCACGCCGCCGGCCGAAACCGGCATCCTGCCCGGCACCACCCAGGTGGCGACGTTCGCGTTGGCGGCGCACGAAGGCTGGCAGACCGAGACCAGGGTGCTGCGACCGGCAGACCTTCTCGAGGCCGATTCGGTATGGCTGATCAGCAGCGTCACCCTCGCCGCGCGGGTGACTGCGCTCAACGGACACCCCCTGCCTGCGACGGAAACGTGCCAGGACTTTATCGATGTGGTCGACCGCGCTATTTCCGCTGACGAATAGTCGCCGGTGTCTGCGGGCTCTCGCGGCGGCCTCAGCGAGATGCAGCCCACAAGCGAGCGCGGGTGGATAGGACCTTTGGCGCTTGTTCGCGTGACTGGCCAGGCGTAGCGTCACCGGTGTGGTTACTACGTTGTGTAGTAGCCAGCTTTCGTACCGCGTCTCGAAGCCCGAGATGCGACCACGTGATTCGAGGCGACGTTGAACGCTCTGGATTTGTCCCGATGGCAATTCGGTATCACGACCGTGTACCACTTCCTGTTCGTCCCGTTGACCATCGGCCTCGCGCCGATGGTGGCGGTCATGCAGACGGTCTGGCACACGACCGGAAACGAGCAGTGGTTACGGGCCACGAAATTCTTCGGGAAACTGTTCCTGATCAATTTCGCCCTCGGCGTGGCCACCGGCATCGTGCAGGAGTTCCAATTCGGAATGAACTGGAGCGAGTACAGCCGGTACGTCGCCGATGTGTTCGGAGCGCCGCTGGCCCTCGAGGGATTGATCGCCTTCTTCCTCGAATCGACCTTCCTGGGACTGTGGATCTTCGGCTGGTCGCGTTTGCCGCGTCGAGTGCATCTGGCCACCATCTGGCTGGTCGCGATCGGCGTGACCGCATCGGCATACTTCATCATCGCCGCGAACTCGTGGATGCAGCACCCGGTGGGCGTGACCTGGGATGAAGCCCGTAACCGCCCGGTCATGAACAACTTCTGGGCGGTCATCACCAACAACACGACCCTCGCGGCGTTCCCGCACGTGATCGCCGGTGCGTGGCTGACCGCGGCCACCTTCGTCGGCGGCATCGGTATCTGGTGGATGTCACGAAACACGTGGCGTGCCAAGAGGTTGCGCGTGGCCATCGACACCGGCGACACGAGTGGGATGCCCAAGACCACCTCGCCGAGCCACATCGATGCCACCCCTGAGGATCTCGAGCGCGACGCCCATCGCCTGTGGCGTCCGGTGACCCGGTTCGCGTGCTGGGCGGCCATCGTCGCCGGTGTGCTGTTGTTCCTCACTGGCGATTTCCAGGCGCAAATCATGTTCAAGCAGCAGCCGACGAAGATGGCGTCGGCGGAATCACTGTGCAACACCCAGGAGAATGCCGGTTTCTCGGTGCTCTCGATCGGGCGGCAGAACAATTGCGCCGACATCGACCACGTCATCGAGATCCCGGGCATGCTGTCTTTCCTGGCCACGCATCGCTTCGGTGAAACATTGCAGGGCGTGAATCAGTTGCAGGCGCAATATCAGGAAGCGCTGAACATGCCGGGCCAGAACTTCGCCCCCAATCTGTTCGTCACCTACTGGGGTTTCCGCGCGATGATCACCTGGGCGCTCGGATCGGTCGTGGTGGCCTTCGGTGGACTGTGGTTCACCCGACGAAAGAAGGTGGTCGAATCCAGACGCCTGGGCCTGTTGGCCCTCTGGATGATCCCGACCCCGTTCCTGGCCAACGCATCCGGCTGGATCTTCACCGAGATGGGCCGCCAGCCGTGGGTGGTGGCACCCAACTGGGAGAACAACCTCGACCCGCTGCGCATACACATGCTCGTGTCCGATGGCGTCTCCAACCACACGCCACCGATCCTGTGGGTCACCATGATCGGTTTCACGCTGCTCTACGGCGGACTGGGTGTGGTGTGGTTCCTCCTGCAGCGGCGCTACGCCATCGAAGGGCCCGCAGCGTATGACCACATCGCTCCGGAGGTGGAGTCCGACGACTCCGATTCCGAGGAGCCCACACAGCTTTCGTTCGCGTACTGAGGAGCGGGACAAGATGTCACTCGAAAACTTCTGGTTCATCGTCGTCGCGGTCCTGTTCATCGGCTATTTCGTACTCGAGGGCTTCGACTTCGGCGTCGGCATGCTGATGCCGTTCCTCGGCGCGAGCCACACCGGTGGCGATGAGAAGGTCTCAGACGGCGACGACGCCGCAGACCCGGACAAACGCAGGCGAGCACTGCTCAACACCATCGGCCCGGTGTGGGACGGCAACGAGGTGTGGCTGCTGACCGCCGGCGGCGCACTGTTCGCGGCGTTCGGTGGTTGGTACGCAACGATGTTCACCGCGTTCTACCTGCCGCTGTTCCTCATCCTGATCGGACTGATCACCCGGGTCGTGGCCATCGAGTGGCGGGGCAAGATCAACGACCCGCGCTGGCGGATGTGGTGCGACGTCGGCATCGGCCTGGGTTCGTGGATTCCCGCACTGCTGTGGGGCGTGGCCTTCGCCAACGTCGTCCGCGGTCTGCCGATCGACGCCGCGCACCAGTACACCGGCGGATTCTTCAACCTGCTCAATCCCTATGCGCTACTCGGTGGTGTCACCACGCTGCTTGCGTTCCTGACCCACGGTGCGGTGTTCCTCGGACTCAAGACCAGCGGCGTGCTGGCGCAGGACGCGATGAGGTACGCCAAGCTGCTGGCCATTCCGACGCTGGTCGTGGCCGCGGCGTTTCTGCTGTGGACGCAGTTCGCCTACGGCAACGGCTGGACGTGGATCCCGGTGCTCATCGCCGCCGTCGCCGCGCTGGTCATGGTGGCGGCGACCCAGGTGCAGCGCGAGGGTATAGCCTTCCTGGCGACCTCGATCGCCATCGCCGGGACCGTGGCGACGTTGTTCTCGGTGCTGTTCCCGAATGTGCTTCCGTCGAACACTGATTCGGCCTACAACATGACCGTTGCCAACACCGCGTCGAGTCATTACACGCTGACCGTGATGACCATTGCCGCGCTGATCATGACTCCCGTCGTCATCGCCTATCAGGGGTGGACCTACTGGGTCTTCCGCAAGCGCATCAGTGTCGGCCAGATCCCGGCACCGACCGGCTTGTCGTTGAAGGCATGGCACTAGCGGAGGAGGACGGGGTTTCACGGCGCACACGGCGGGCCCGCCCGCCGCTCGATCCCCGCCTGCTCCGGTATTCGCCCGCCACCCGGCGCTATGTGCTGGTGACCGCCCTGCTGGCGGCGGTCACCACGGTCGCGGTGATCGTCACCGCGGTGATGACGGCGTCGATCCTCGCGGAGTTGGTGACCGAGCCGGCACGCCGTTGCCTCGCCGCGCAGTCGGTGCATCTGTGGGTGCTGGCGGCGGCGGTCGTCGTCCGCGTGCTCACCTCGTTCGGCCACGATCGGTACGCGCACCGGGCCTCGGCGACCGCGATCGCCGAGCTGCGCGCCCGCGCCCTGGATGTATTGACCGACCCGGACCGCACGCCGCCGCGCGAGCTGGTGGCGCGCCGCGAACACGCGACAACGGTGCTGCTACGGGGCCTCGGCGCGCTGGGCCCGTATCTGTCGGGATATGTGCCCGCCTTGATCGTGACGGTCCTGGTCACGCCGACGGTGCTGGCCGTCATCGCCGTCGCCGACTGGCCGTCTGCGGTGATCATCGTGATCACGCTGCCGCTGATCCCGCTGTTCATGATCCTCATCGGACTGATGACACGTGATCGCACCGAGCGCAAGCTCGCGACGATGAGCCGACTCAGCGCTCAACTGCTCGACCTAGTCACCGGTTTGCCCACGCTGCGCGCACTCAATCGCGCCCGCGCGCCCGCCCGGCAGGTCGCCGATCTGGGGCAGGCGCACCGGCGCAACTCGATGTCGTCGTTGCGGGTGGCGTTCCTCTCCGGCGGGGTCCTGGAGTTCCTCGCGACCATCAGCGTGGCGTTGGTCGCCGTCGGTATCGGCCTGCGTCTGGTGTCGGGCGAGATGACCTTGTACGCCGGTATTCTCGCACTCATTCTGGCGCCCGAGGCATACCTGCCGATGCGTCAGGTCGGCGCGCAGTTCCACAACTCGGTCGACGGGGTGACCGCCGCCGGCGAGGTGCTCGACCTCATCGACGCCGGTTCCACGGGCGCGGGTGTCGGCCGGACGCGCTCGTGCACCGTTGCCGGAGAACCGATCCGGCTGCTCGATGTCGGTGTGCACGGCCGGGACGGCTGGGCGCCGTGCGAACTCACGGCAACCGCGCATCCCGGTGAGCTGACGGTGTTCACCGGACCCAACGGATCGGGCAAGTCGACGATGTTCGCCGCTGTCCTCGGACTGCTCGCGCCCGACGAGGGGTCGGTGCTCGTCGGGTCGATCCCGGTGGCCGAACTCGAACCCGATGCCTATCACGAGCAGGTCGCGTGGCTGCCCCAACAGCCGGTCGTGGTGCCCGGCACCGTCGCCGACAATCTCGCGCTCTTCGGCGCCCTCGACCCGGTGCGGCTCCGTCGCGCCTGCACCGCAACGGGTTTCGACGAGGTCTTGACCTCGTTGCCGGACGGCGCCGACACCGTGCTCGGTACCGGTGGCGTCGGGCTCTCCGCGGGGCAGCGGCAGCGGCTCGCGCTGACGCGGGTGCTGGCATCGCCGTCGCCGCTGTTGCTGCTCGACGAGCCCACCGCACACCTCGACGCCGCGAGCGAGGAGTCGGTGCTCGCCGCGCTGGCCGCGCGGGCGCGCGCCGGTGACACCGTGCTCGTCGTCGCCCATCGCGATGTGGCCCGCGCACACGCCGACCACGTGGTCGAACTCCCGGAGGTACTCGGTGTCCGCTGATCTCGCTGAGACCTCTGAAGCCGCAGAAAGCACTGGGCGGCATCGTGATCCGTTGATCCGCGCGCTGGGATTCCTCGGTCTGCGCACCCGGCCGGTGCTGTGGTCGCTGATGCTCGGCGTGGCCGGTGCCCTCTCGGCGCTGGGGCTTGCTGCGCTCTCGGCGTGGCTGATCACCCGGGCCTGGCAGATGCCGCCGGTGCTGTACCTGTCGGTCGCGATCACCGCCGTTCGCGCACTGGGCATCTCGCGGGGACTGTTCCGGTACCTGGAGCGCCTCGCCACCCACGACCTCGCACTCGGCGCGATGGCGACCGCGCGCGAACGCCTGTATGTGGCGCTGGCGTCGGGATCGCCCGCCTACTCGGTCACTCTGCGTCGCGGAGATCTGTTGACCCGCACCGGAGACGACGTCGACGAGATCGGCAATGCGCTCATCCGGGCGCTCATCCCGATCGGCGTCGGAATGACGACCTCGGTGGCCGCCGTGGCGATCATGGCGCTGGTCTCCGGGTGGGCCGCCCTCGTCCTCGCGATCGCCCTGATCGTGTCCGGGGTGATCGCGCCCTGGCTGGCGGCCCGCGGCTCCGATCGCGCGCTCGGTGACGCCGCCCGCGCGAACACCGCGGCCGCCGAGGCGACCACCACCGCCCTGTGGCATGCGCCCGAGCTGGCCGTCTCGCGGCGGCGGCGCAGTGTGCTGGCCAGCGCGCGGCAAGCCGATGCCGAGGCGATCCGGGCCGCTGACCGCGGTGAACGGATCGAAGCGCTGGCCGCCGCGGCGACCCCACTCTCGTTGGGGGCGTCGCTGATCGCGGCCTGCGTTATCGCGATTGGCCTCGCCTCGGGGGTTTCCGGCTCGCTGGCCGGCGTCTCGAGTACCACCGGCCTGCTGACGCCGATGGTGCTCGGCGTGGTGATCCTGTTGCCGCTGTCCTCCTTCGAGTCCACGGCGTTGCTGACCGAGGCGGGAATCCAACTCGAGCGCAGCCGCCAGAGCGCCGCACGGGTGATGGCACTGGTCGACGGGGCACGCCAGATCGGCGAGGACTCGGCGGTGGGGGATGCGGCCATCGACGACGTCGCCGTGCACGTCGAGCCCACGACCCTGCGCCTCGACGCTGCGCGCTGGGGATGGTCGGATGCGACAGTGCTCGGCCCCGACGCGGGCGTGACCGTCACGCTGAGGCCGGGCGCACGCATGGCCGTCGTCGGACCCAGTGGTATCGGCAAGTCGACGCTGCTGTTGACGATGGCCGGTCTGCTCGATGCCCGCGGTGGGTCGGTGACGGCCATCGACGACGCCGGGAATCTGCTGGTAATCCGGTCGGCGACATGTTATTTCGCCGAGGAGGGGCACATCTTTTCCACGTCGCTCGAGGAGAACCTCCGCGTCGCTCGTGGGGATGTGACCGTCGAGGAGATACACGCGGCGCTCGCCGAGGTGGGACTGGCCGACTGGGTGGCCGAACTGCCCGACGGGCTGGGCACCGAATTGACTGGCGGCGCCGAATCGCTCAGCGGTGGGCAGCGCCGGCGACTGCTGCTCGCCCGGGCGTTGCTGCATCGCGCGCCGATCGTGCTGCTCGACGAGCCGACCGAACACCTCGACGCGGCCGACGCCGAGCGCCTGCTGGGGCGCATCCTCGACCCGTCGTCGAGCATGTTCGCCCCGGATCGGACCGTGGTGGTGGTGACGCACCAGCTCTCGGCGGTGGACCGGGCGGCGGTCCACGTGGTCGATCTCAGTCCGGCGGTGCGCTGAGCCGTGAGTGGCGCGCGTTCTGTAGCAGAACGTCGAGTGTGTCGCCGAAGCCGGCGAGGCGCTGCTCACCGAGCACCTCGCGCCATTCGTCTTCTATGGCGAGCGCGTTGGCGCGCATGACCCGAAGCGCGCTGCGTCCGCGGCCGGTGAGGTGAATTCGTTTGGCGCGCGCGTCGTCGGGGTCGGGTTCGCGGGAGACGTACTCGTGGCGTTCCAGGGCGGTTACGGCCTGCGCGACCGCTTGCCGACTCACGCCGAGCCGGGTCGCGAGGTCTGAGGCGTGGCAGCCGCCATCGATGAGGCCCATCAACACCAGGGACTGCGCCGGACGGATTCCGTCGAGTCCGGCGTCGGCGAAGGCGAGCGCCAGCCGCGGCCCGGCACTTGCCGAGAGCATCTGGAGCAGGGCGGGCACCGTGGGACGCCGTCCGGGTAGACGCGAGGCCATGGTGGAAAGTCTGCCAAACCCGCGATCGCGAGTACGGAGCCCGCCAGTAATGACAAGTAGCTTGTCAAATTGGGTCGATCGGGTGAGACTTGTCCGCATGCGCGCAAGACACTGGTCCGTCGCCATCGCCATCGCCGTGATCGTTACCGCATCTGGCTGCGGCCAGGGCGATGCGGTGGGCGCCCCGCCGGGCGGCATCCCTGTCGGCTCTTCGCATGCGGCCATTGAGTTCGGCGGCCAGCAGCGCAGCTACGAGATCTACCGACCCGCTCGGTTGCCGTCGTCGGCGCCACTGGTGGTGATGCTGCACGGCGGTTACGGCGATGCGCGGCAGGCGGAGCGGGCGTACGGGTGGGATGCGGTGGCCGACCGTGGTGGAGTTCTCGTCGCGTACCCGCAGGGCGTCGGACGCTCGTGGAACGCCGGAAGTTGCTGCGGCCCGGCCCAGCGCCGCAACGTCGACGATGTCGGGTTTGTGCTCGCCATGGTGCATGACATCGAACGTCGCACCTCGATCGACATCCGACGCGTGTTCGCGACCGGTATGTCGAACGGTGCGATGATGGCACTGCGCTTACCCTGTGAGACATCGGAATTCGCGGCGATCGCGCCGGTGGCGGGAACGATCGTCACCGACTGCGTCGGGGCTCACCCAACCTCGGTGCTGCAGATCCACGGAACGTCCGACGACCGCGTCCCGTATGGCGGAGGTCCGGGTGAGGCGTTCAACGCCGGCGGGACCGCCCGGGTCGAGGGCATGTCCATCCCGCAGGTGAATGCGCTGTGGAGGGCGACCGACCGCTGCGGCCCACCCGTTACCGTGACGGCGGGATCGGTGACTCGGTCGTCGGCGACATGCGCGCAGTCCAGGGCCGTCGAACTCATCTCCGTGACCGGTGCCGGACATCAGTGGCCCGGGAGCAATACCGCATCTGTAGGCGCGGCGCGCGGCGCGCCGGTGCCGTCGACCGTCCTGGATGCGACATCGGTGATCTGGCAGTTCTTCACGGCGCATCCGGCGTGACGCCTCGGCGCGAAAAAGCATTGCCGGGCTTGCGATTGCGGCGTACTTTCGTCGGTACACATGGAAGGAGGTGGTCCGAAGTTGATTGGCACACGGACAAGTGAGGTGACCATCCGCTGACGCGGAGATCCATCTGATATCCCTCGATCGATCCCTCGCATCGGCGAATACCAGGTGGTCACCCGACCCCCGCACCCGACCTGGTCCGGTCGCTCGGCCCGAATCCCCGGGCGGTGCGGGGGTCGTTCCATGTGCGGGCTCGGATCTTTCTCGTGTGCCCGGGTTTTCGGGTAGCGCACTACTCGTGTTCGGGCGGTCCGGCGGGTGTGGACTGACGTGCAGATCAGCCCACCAACGCGGGAAACGTCATGAACACCGGCATCCTGAATTCGTCCGACACTGCTTCATCTCCGGCTGTGGGTGTCGCGACCGCATCGACGCCGGAGTTCTCGGTACCCACCAGCGGGTTGTCGCGCTTTCTCACCCGGGGCGAACACGGGTGGAAACGTGGAAACGACGACGGCGCGGTACCTGGATCGCGGGTTACCTCGGCGGGCTCACTGGCCGTCTGACCCTGCCAACCGCCGCCGCGCCGATCTTTTCGTACTCTCGACTCCCGGCTTCCTCGCGATGTCGGGTGCGCCGCGACGAATCGCGGTGCTGATGACCGGGCTCGGTGGGGGCCTTCGGCGTCGTCGTCGCGCTCGCCGGGCAATCCGGTCCCGATCCCTCCCGGCCCCGGCATCCACTATGTGCAGGCGGCTCGGGAAAGCGGGCAGCCCGTCGTCGTCGACGTCATCCGCGTGCGGCCCTGATGTCTATGACGCCTGATGTGTATGAAGCCCGATGTGTATGACGGTGATGTCTATGACGTTCCCGGCGGAAGCCGGGCACATCGTCATATCGATCAACCTCCCTGGGCGACATGGGGGATTGGCGGTAGCGTATGCGAGGTGAACGAACCGGGGAGCCCCTATTCGAATCCGCACGCCCAGCAGCAGTACGCCCAGCAGCAGTATCCCCAGCAGCAGTACGCCCAGCAGCAGTGGGGTGGCGCCCAGTACCCGGGCGGTGTCGTGGTGCCGGGTGCGTATGGGGCCGCACCGTACGCACCCACCCCGAAGCCGCCGCTGCGCCACGTCGGGCTGACGCGGACGTTTGCCGCGTGCACGATGCTCGCGTGGCTGCTCATCGGTGTTTTCGGGTTTCTCACCTTCGCGACGGTGACCGCAAACGACGGCGGCGACTCGACATTCAACGGATGGGCTCACTGGACCTCGCAGGGTGAGGGACTGCCGCTGGTGGGCGGATCGCATGCCGTCGTCTTCCCGGGGGTGCTCCTGCCGCTACTCATCCTCTTTCCCACCCTGCTGTCGTCGATCCTTATCCTGTGCAACGTCGCCCGGCGCGGATTCTCTGCGGTGAACGTGGTGTTCGGGGTCATCGGTGCGGGCGTGGCGACGGTGGCCGTCGTCGATCCCTCGGTAGTGGTCGGCACCTTCGACAACGACTCATCGCAGTACATCGACGCCCACTACACCTTCTCGGCCGGACCGTCAGCGATCCTGAACGTGATACTCGGCGTTGTGGTGGTGCTTCTGGGAATCGGCGGAATCATCTGGGGTGGCAAGGCGCCCGCGCCGGCGCCGGTCCATGCACCGCCGTCGGTGTGACGGCGCAGCAGTGAGCCGACGCAGCAGTGAGCCGGCAGCAGTTGGCCGACGCAGCAGTTAGCCGACGTGACGCCGCAGCTTGGCCGACAGGCGCGGGGTGAGGTCGCCCTCGGCGTCGACGCGTTCCTCGACGTAGGCGAGATCGCCGTCGGGCACGATGCCATAGAGACGCTTGGCGCCTCCGGTGTGCTTGCCCGACTCGGAGCGGATGATGACGTCGGTGGTCAGATTCCACGACGTCTGAGTGAGCGGGCGGCCGTAGTAGAGCTCGATGGAGCCCTCGGCGTGGGTGAGGAGGAGTTCGATGCTGTCGTCCTCGCCGATCCGCCAGAAGCCCGCCTCACGCAGATCGGGTCGGACGAAGTTGCCGTCGTCATCGATCACCCATGAACGGGCTTCCCAGTTGAGAAAGTTCTGTCCGTCGTGGCTCACCACGATCTGTTGGGCGAAGTGGTAGTCGGTACCGCTGACCGGGTCGTGGCCCTCGCCCTCGCCACGCCAGACTCCGACCATCGGCAGGAGGGCGAGCAGGCCAGGATGCAGGTCGGCGCCGATCCGCAGATTGGCGGTGTCGGCGGGCAACGGCAGATCGTCCCACGCGGGGGCGTTGCGTTCGCGGCTACCGGATTCGGCGGCGCGGACTTCGGCCTGGTTGATCGCCTCGTCGCCCGACCGACGTGGGATATCGGCCCCGTCGGGGTCGGGCTGTCCGTCGGACGGCAGGGTCACGATTCGTCGTTGACCAGGCGGTAGATCACGTACAGCGTGAACCAGATGATCAGCAGCGTTGCCAGACCCAGCAGGATTTCGAAGAAGAGGACCACGGGTGGGAGTTTACCTCTCGGGGTGTGCGCGGACGTCGTCGGACCGGCCGAGTGAAAGATGAATCACGCGCGCCCGGCGAAGAACCGGTGAGGATGCCAACGGCCCGGCCACCGCGAGGGTGACCGGGCCGTCGGGGAGACCGCGTGGACTTACTTGCTGACGGTGATGTCGTGCGTATGCACGCCGGGTCCGTCCGGGTTGACGGTGACGTCACCGTTGCCGACCGAGCTCAGCGCACGCAGCGTCCACTGGCCGGGCGCGGCGAAGAAGCGGAAGTCGCCGGTGGGGCTGGCGACAACCTCGGCGGTGAACTCACCGGTCTCGTCGAGCAGCCGCACGAACGCACCCGCGACCGGGCTCCCGGAGTTGTCGGTGACCTGTCCGGTCAGGACGGTCTCCTTCTCGACATCGACGCCCGCGGGCAGCTTCTGTCCCTGCTTGGGTGCAGCACACATGATTACTTACCTTCTCCCAGTTCAACCGGAACACCAACGAGCGAGCCGTATTCGGTCCAGCTGCCGTCGTAGTTCTTGACGTTCTTGTGGCCCAACAGTTCCTGCAAAACGAACCAGGTGTGGCTGGAACGCTCGCCGATGCGGCAGTAGGCGATGGTTTCCTTCTCGCCGTCGAGGCCGGCGTCGGAGTACAGCTCGGCGAGTTCGTCGTCGCTGCGGAAGGTGCCGTCCTCGTTGGCGGCCTTGCTCCACGGCACGTTGATGGCACCGGGAATGTGGCCGGGACGCTGGCTCTGCTCCTGCGGCAGGTGGGCAGGGGCGAGGATCTTGCCGGAGAACTCGTCGGGGCTACGCACGTCGACGAGGTTCTTGGCGCCGATGGCCTCGACGACCTCGTCGCGGAAGGCGCGGATCGAGTTGTCCGGATCGGCGGCCTTGTACTCGGTGGCCGGACGGCTCACGGCGTCGGTGGATAGCGGACGGCCGTCGAGCTCCCACTTCTTGCGGCCGCCGTCGAGCAGCTTCACGTCCTGGTGGCCGTAGAGCTTGAAGTACCAGTAGGCGTACGCCGCGAACCAGTTGTTGTTGCCGCCGTAGAGCACGACGGTGTCGTCATTGGCGATGCCGCGCTCGGAGAGCAGCGCGGAGAACTGCTCGCGGTCGACGAAGTCGCGACGAACCGGATCCTGCAGGTCGGTCTTCCAGTCGAGCTTGACCGCGCCCTCGATGTGGCCGCCGTCGTAGGCGCTGGTGTCCTCGTCGACCTCGACGAACACGACCTTGTCGGTGTGCAGGTTCTGCTCAGCCCAATCGGCGCTGACCAGGACGTCGGAACGTGCCATGGGTGTTTCCTCCGTTAGATGTGGGTATCGGGTGTGGTGGAGTTGATCGTGAAACAGCGATGAAGGCGACCGGCCTCAGACGCCGGCGGACTTCGGCGGATGATGACGGCATGATCGGGGCGAGAACCCAGGATCTCGGTTGGATGGCGTCGTCATGGAACGCGCGCCCGACCGGCCGACATCGAGTGATCCCCGACTCGGGCGCGATGGGGCGGGCACGAGCCAGACGATCACATCGTGATGCGACAGCAACAGTCGGCGACCCGACAGAAGTCGATCGCCCGGCGGCGGGTGAGCATGAACTCACGGCGCTGTTGCATGTCCACGAGGGTACAACAGCGATCGGCGCCCGCCGCAAGCCTGTCCCCGCCCCGGCCCTGGTTGCGATCGTCGCGGTCAGAAGAGTCCGGGCAGCAGGTCGCGTGGCCCGGACCCGGCGGTGAGCAGGATGTCGCTGCCTGAGCTGTGCGCCCCGGTCGCCGGCAGGTCCCACGGCATGGGCAGCAACGGCAGCGTGGCGGTGAAACGCGCGAGAACGGCCGCGCGTAGGGAGGACTTGTCGGCGCCGACGAGTTCCGGTGCCTCGACGTGCTTTTCGGGCCCGGTGTAGAAGCCGGTCGCCTGCACATGCAGCCGGCCGTCGCGCACTGATACCTCGACGGTGACGCTGACCCTGGTCCGCGGGCCCGGGTACTCCGAGGCCGACGGCGCGCGCTGTGGACTCGGCGTCGCACCGGTCGGGGGTGCCGAGTCCGGTGGCAGCGCCACCGATCCGGTCAGCACGATCCCCGAGGTGCGCTCGAGATTGCCGAATTGGGGTCCGCCGCCGCCGACGCGGTCGGGGCCGGCGGGGGTGTTGACGGTGAGATCCAGGACTCCCAGCATACGGCCCAAATTCACCGAGTCGAGTCGCGAGTAGGCGATGACCGAAGCAGCGTGCATGGTGTCGGTGGACCCGATATTGAAGCCGTTGGGGACCCGCAACGTACCGAGTGTCGCCCCGAGTTCGGCGAAGCAGGGGCCGGCCGCCGGATACGAGCATCCCTGCGCGATCGGCACCCCGCGGGCGGTGATCGTGGCACCGGTGAACTCGCCGGAGGAGGCATGGGTCAGGAACGGCAAGCCGCCGAGTGTCACCTCGGGCGGGTAGGCGATACCCGCGGCACTCGCGAGGGACGTCGAGAGGCGATGTTCGCCGCGACTTGCCGCGACGGTGTCGGCGATCGCCGCGATGGCACCCACGACGACGACGAGCGCAAGCGCCACCAGAAGCGCGCGTCGCAGCCGATGACGCCAGGGGGCTGGGGTCGCTGCGTCAGAGGTCACGGCCTCCGAGCCTGCCTTGTTAACAGCCGAACGTGACATTGCGGCTATTCTGTCATCTGTCGCGCACACGTTGGTAAGGCAGAGTAAACATGGCCTTTTGGGCGCGATCGGTGGATCGCCTCAACGTCGAGGTGGCCGGGAGACGGGGTACGACCATCCCCGAGGCCCCTGCCTCGGGACGTCAGGTGCGCGAGGCGCGACGAGGAAGATCGGAGCAAGGACGTGGATCTCCTGTTGTTGACCGCCGATCCCAACCCGGAGTCGGTATTGCCGTCCCTGTCGCTGCTCGCGCACACCGTGCGGGTGGCGCCGACGGAGGTGTCGTCGCTGATGGAGGCGGGTAATTCCGACGTCGCGATCGTCGACGCCCGCACCGACCTGGCCGCGGCCCGCGGACTGTGCCGGCTGCTCGGCAGCACCGGATCGGCGGTGCCGGTGGCCGCGGTGCTCACCGAGGGTGGATTGGTCGCGGTGAATGCTGACTGGGGGCTCGACGAGTTCCTGCTACCCGGGACGGGCCCCGCGGAACTCGACGCCCGCCTGCGCCTGCTCGTCGTGCGCACCCGCGGCATCAGCGCCGAGGAGGCCTCCGGCAAGGTCACGCTCGGTGAGTTGGTCATCGACGAAGGTACCTATACCGCCCGTCTGCGCGGGCGCCCGTTGGATCTGACCTACAAGGAGTTCGAGCTCCTGAAGTATCTGGCGCAGAACGCCGGCCGTGTCTTCACCCGGGCGCAGCTGTTGCAGGAGGTCTGGGGATATGACTTCTTCGGTGGCACCCGCACCGTCGACGTCCACGTGCGGCGCCTGCGCGCGAAACTCGGTAGCGACCACGAGTCGCTGATCGGCACAGTCCGTAACGTGGGCTACAAGGCCGTGCGCCCGACGCGCGGCCGCTCCGCCTCGGCGGAGACCGCCGACGACGAGGCTGAGGATGCGGGAGGCGAACGCCCCGGCGAGGGCTTCGGCGACATCGGCGATACCCGGACCGATCCCTTCGACAAGGAGTTCAGTGCCCCCTGAGGTCGAGTTCCCCGAGGTTCACGTCATCGAGTCCCTGGCGCCGGATATGGCCGCCCACGCGCACCGTCTCGTCGCGGCAGCGGCCACGGCCGACGGGGTGGCGCCACTGTCGGAACAGGCCGTCCTCGCCATCGACGGCGCCGGCGTAGATGTCCGACACGTCGTCAGCGCGGTCGGCTACGCCAATATTGTTGCCGGCCGGGACGACGAGCCGGCGATGATCGAGGCCGTCGTCGATCCCGAACAGCGTCGTCGGGGGCACGGTCGGGCGCTGCTCGAGACCGCATTCACAGCGGCGCGCGAGCGTGCCGGCGCCTCCGCCTCGGACGCCGTGCGGGCCTGGGCACACGGCGATCTGCCGGCCGCGCGGTCGTTGGCCGCATCGCTCGGGCTGCGGCGTCGGCGAGAGCTGTTGCAGTTGAGGCGAACCGGCGGAGCCGATGGCCTGCCCTCCCTCGACGTCCCCGCCGACATCGAAGTGCGCACCTACGCAGGGCCTTCGGACGACGCGGAGATCCTCCGCGTCAACAACGCCGCCTTCGCCTGGCACCCCGAGCAGGGTGGCTGGGCCCCTGAGCAGATCACCGAGCGCGTGGCATCGGACTGGTTCGACCCGGCCGGTTTATTCCTGGCATTCGATGCCGCGGCCGGCGCCGGAGAGTCAGATCGTCGACCACTCTTGGGTTTTCACTGGACCAAGACGCAGGGGCCGGGCCTCGGCGAGGTCTACGTCGTCGGTATCGATCCGGCAGCGCAGGGTCGAGGTCTCGGGCGGCTACTGACGCTGGCGGGTCTGCACTACTTCGCCGAGCGTGGCGTCGACGAGGTGATGTTGTACGTAGAAGGTGATAACACCGCGGCGCTGCACACCTATGCGCGGTTGGGCTTTACCCGCTACGCCATCGACGCCGCCTATGGGTGAGTAGGCCTCGGTCACAGGTGATCGTCGTTCGCGCTCCTATCGGGGTGCCCCGCTACGGTGTGATCCGATGCAGTGTGATCTGTTGGGTGGCAACGATTATCGGTGTGGTGCTGGCCGCGCCGCTCGCCGCGGGCGCCCGCTCGCAGACGTGCTGGTGGTGGTCGGCGTAGCGAGGCGGTGCCGCTCTACGGCGGGTTGGTGTCCCGCGTTCACGCCACTCGACTCTGGTTGCGACGCTGGGATATTCGTTCATCCACGCTCTCTCCGACGGCCGGGGATCGGCGTCTTTTCCCGGTTTCCCCTCGTCGAGGGTACGGGGCAGGAGTGCTTCCGCCGGCCAACATTCGCGCGGTGGCCGACACCGACGGCCCTCGCCGCCAGAGCATCGACACAATGCCTCCGTCGCCGCCGTGGCCGGAGCCGACCCGGCGTTGGGTGGCCGAACTCGCTGCGCACGGTGGACCGGCCGGGGTCTGATCACCGCATCGTGCAGCGGCTTGAGCACCGGCAGCCGGAGATCGGCGGCGATCTCGGCCTCCGCGGCCAGCCGCCGTACGTATTCGCCCGCGCGCCCGTGCCACGGACAAAACCGCCACTGGTCCCGACGACCAACGCCGAGCGTCGACGACTGTGGTGGCGGTCGAGGGCCGCGCTGCGAGTGGATTGCCGAGGGACGGGCCACGCCGGGAGGGGCTTTGCGCCGGCGCGCACCCGACGGCAACCCGGCATTCACCGTGCGCTCACCTCAGCGCCGAGCGCGGGCCGCAGGCCATGTGGCGCGCGGTGTCGGCGTGTGGGGGGCCGCGCAGCGTTCCGAAATGGGACGTATCGGTCCAGCTCCGAGGGGTGATTGTCCGATCTGGGTAGCCGGTCGGGAGAAGAGATGGCCGGAATCGACATGTCCGAGTCGTCCAATTCATCTTCCGTTCACCTTTCGTCGGGGGGCCGTCCATCACTGCCCCATAAGGTCAGCTCGACCGGGCAGGGTGGCAACGCCGGACTGCCGTGTTTTGATGCTGGAGGAACCAGAAGTGAAATTGAGTCGTACAGGTGCCGTTGTCGCCGCCATGGCAGCCAGCTCGGCGCTCATTCTTGGCGCGTGTAGCAGTAACGCGGACAAGGGGACCAGCAGCGCGGCACCCGCGTCGGCAGTCGCCAATGTCAAATGCGAGGGCAAGCAGTCCCTCAAGGCCAGCGGCTCGACCGCCCAGGCCAACGCGATGAAAATCTTCTCCACGTCGTTCGCCAAGACCTGCCCGGGCTACGAGCTCGCCTACGGCGGCGGCGGCTCCGGCCAGGGTGTCTCTGACTTCACCCAGGGCCTCACCGACTTCGGCGGCTCCGACTCCCCGCTCAAGGGTGACGAGATCAGCAAGGCCGCCGCGCGTTGCAGCGGTTCCGAAGCCTGGCAGCTGCCGCTGGTCTTCGGTCCGATCGCGGTCGCCTACAACGTCGACGGGGTCAGCGACCTCGCACTGTCCGGCCCGACGCTGGCCAAGATCTTCAGCGGCGAGGTCAAGACCTGGAACGATCCGGTGATCACCGCCGACAACCCGGGCAAGACCCTTCCGGCGACCCCGATCAGCGTCATCTACCGTGCCGATCAGTCGGGTACCACCGATAATTTCCAGAAGTACCTGACCGCCGCCGGCGGGTGGACCAAGGGTGCGGGCAAGACCTTCAACGGCGGTGTCGGCGAGGGTAAGCAGGGCAACCCAGGTGTGGGTTCGGCCGTAAAGCCGACCCCGGGTTCGATCGCTTACGTCGAGTGGGCCTACGCGCAGTCCAACAACCTGTCGATGGCCAAGATCATCACCGATCAGGATCGCAGCGGTGTGGCGTTGACGGCGGAGTCGGGTGGCAAGACCATCGAGTCGGCCACTCTCAAGAACGGCCCGGACAACCACAATATGGTGATCGACACCTCGTCGTTCTACAAGCCCACCTCGGCCGGTGCTTACCCGATCGTTCTGGCAACATATTCGATTGTCTGCTCGAAGTACTCCGATACCTCGGTCGGGCAGGGCGTCAAGTCCTTCCTCTCGGTCTCCTCGGCGCCGCAGAATCAGGGACAGGACCTGATCAATGCGGGCTACATCCCGCTCCCGAGCGACTTCCAGCAGAAGCTGCAGGCCTCGATCAACGCCATTCAGTAGTCGGCGCGGACGTCAACGAAACACCTCGAAGTACCCGAAACCCCTAGGCGATAAGAGTTATGTCAGTGGATGACACCACCGGTACGGGCCGGGGTCATACGGGCAATCCGTACGACCCCGGCGCGCAGCCGCCCGAAACGCCCAACCAGTTACCGCCCGAAGAGGAGCGAGAACTCGACGAGCAACTCCACCCGGGTCTGCGTAGCCACCGAGGTGCCACCGGTGACCGCGTCTTCTCCTATCTCGCCCGGGGTACCGGGTTCTTCGTCATCGCCCTGATCGCCGGTATCGGTATCTCACTGATCGTCGATGCCATACCGGCGATCGCGGCGAACAACGCGAACTTCCTGTTCTCCTCGGAGTGGCAGGTCAGCCAGTCGAATTTCGACGGCAACTCCGTGCGCTTCGGTGTGTGGGAGTTGTTCCGGGCCACCGCGTTGTCGTCGGTCTTCGCCCTGGCGCTGGCCACGCCGATCGCCATCGGCATCGCGGTCTTCCTCGTCGAATACGCACCGCGGCAGATCTCCCGGCCGCTTGGTGCGGTCATCGACCTGCTCGCCGCGGTGCCCTCGATCATCTTCGGCCTCTGGGGCATCTTCATCCTCGCGCCGTTCATCGCGCCGTTCGCGGAATGGTTGAACAGCTCGCTGGGCTGGTTCTTCCTGTTCTCCTCGGGCAGCACGTCGGTCGGCGGCGGCGGCACCCTGTTCACCGCGGGCATCGTGCTCGCGATCATGATGCTGCCGATCATCACCTCCATCACCCGCGAGGTGCTGCGCCAGACGCCGAGCGGTCAGAAGGAGGCCGCGCTCGCGCTCGGCGCCACCAAGTGGGAGGTCATCCGGATGACCTCCTTCCCCTACGGACGCTCGGGCATGATCGCCGCGTCGATGCTCGCTCTCGGACGCGCACTGGGCGAGACCATCGCAGTGATGATCATCCTGAGTTCGGCTGTCGGCCGCCTCAAGTGGTCGCTGTTCGAGGGTGGTGACACCTTCGCCTCCAAGATCGCCCGCGACGTCGGCGAGTTCGTCGGCAGCCACGACACCCAGAGTGCGTATATCGCAGCCGGTCTGATGCTGTTCATCCTCACATTCGTGGTCAATGCGATCGCCCGTTCGATCGCCGGTGGAAAGGTGAACGGATGACCGTCACGATGGAAAAGACTCCCGGGGGTGGCCCGATCAAGGCCTCCGGCACGGCCTTTCGCGAGGTCTCGCTGAGCCGGAAACTGCGCAACAATTCGGCGAAGGGCATCTTTATCGGATGCTTCGTCATCGGCGTCATCCCGTTGGTGTGGCTGCTGTGGACGGTCATCTCCAAGGGCGTCGGTGCCATCACCGACCCGAACTGGTGGTTCGGCGACGCCTACGCCATCGACACCACCACCCAGTTCGGTGCGGGCGTCGCGCCGGCCATCATCGGTTCGATCATCCAAGCGCTCGTCGCCGCGATCATCTCGGTACCGATCGCTGTGCTGACCGCGGTCATGCTTGTGGAGTATCCGACGTCGCGGCTGGTCAAGCCGGTCAGCTTCATGGTCGATATCCTCGCCGGGGTGCCGTCGATCGTGGCCACGCTGTTCATCTTCACCGTCTTCGTCATCGGGTTGTCGTTGGGGCAGAGCGGCTTCATGGTGAGCCTCGCATTGATCCTGCTGATGATCCCGATCGTCGTGCGCTCCACCGAGGAGATGCTCAAACTCGTTCCCGACGAGCTCCGCGAAGCCTCCTATGCGCTGGGCATCCCCAAATGGAAGACCATCATGCGCATCGTCATCCCGACTGCGCTGTCGGGCATGCTGTCGGGCATCTTCCTGGCCATCGCCCGCATCATGGGCGAGACCGCGCCGGTGCTGATCCTCGCCGGACCGGCGATGGCCAAGGTCACGACCAACCCGTTCGAGGGCGGCATGAACTCGTTGCCGCTGTTCATCAAGGACATGTGGATGGCGAGTCAGCCCGCGTCGTCGTTCTACTACTGGGGCGCCGCGCTCACCCTGATCATCATCGTCGCCGTGCTCAACCTGTTCGCCGCCGTACTCTCAAAGTTGCTGGCCCCCAAGACCAAGTAAGTCCGAGTTGCGCCGCAGTCGAAAGGGGCTGTGTGCCAGGCTCATCCAACGCCGTAAAGAAAGTAGTTCCATGGCCAAGCGCCTCGACATCAAAGACCTGAACATCTACTACGGCAAGTTCCACGCCGTGAAGGACGTGACGCTCTCGGTACCGCCGCGCAGCATCACCGCGTTCATCGGCCCGTCGGGCTGCGGTAAGTCGACCGTGCTGCGCACCCTCAACCGGATGCACGAGGAGATCCCGGGCGCCTACGCGGTGGGCAGCGTGCTACTCGACGGTGAGGACATCTACGGCAAGGGCGTGAACCCCACCAGCGTCCGCACGACCATCGGCATGGTGTTCCAGCGCCCCAACCCGTTCCCGACGATGTCGATCCGCGACAACGTGGTCGCCGGGCTCAAACTGCAGGGTGTGCGGGGCAAATCACAGCTCAACGAGGTGTGCGAACGCAGCCTGCGCGGCGCGAACCTCTGGGAAGAGGTCAAGGACCGTCTCGACAAGCCCGGGGGCGGTCTCTCCGGCGGTCAGCAGCAGCGTCTGTGCATCGCCCGCGCGATCGCGGTTTCTCCGGATGTGTTGCTGATGGACGAGCCGTGTTCGGCGCTCGACCCCATCTCGACCCTGGCCATCGAGGACCTGATGGGGGAGCTCAAGAAGGACTACACGATCGTCATCGTCACCCACAACATGCAGCAGGCTGCGCGGGTGAGCGATCAGACGGCGTTCTTCAACCTCGAAGGGGTCGGCCAGCCCGGCCAGCTCGTCGAGATCAACTACACCGAGACGATCTTCTCCAACCCCGCCAAGCGCGAGACCGAGGACTACATCTCGGGACGGTTCGGCTGAGGCCGGCATCACGCAAAGACCGAAGTCCCCGGACCGTCTGGCAGTGTCACGAAGCCGGCGGCCGGGGACTGGTCGTATGTCGCGGTCCTGTCACATGCGGACGTCCTGTCACATGTTGAGATAGAGAATCAGCAGCAGCGCCAGCAGCGACGCGATCACCGCGGCGTAGGTGAGCAGCTGCCGGGCACACACCACGGCTCCGACGTCGCCCTGATCCCCGGCGGCGTTGACATCCTGGTCGGCGGGAGAGTGCAGGCTCATGACGAGCTACGCTAGCCGGTCGCCGGGCCCCGACGCACACCGATCGGTGACCTCGGATCGGGTATCACACGCACACACCACGCGTGGTGCGGCACACAGGAGCGAACTGCACCACGCGCGCGGGTCGGTACGACTAGACGTCGAGGTCGGCGAGGGTCTTGCCGGTCGCCTGGAACACCACTCGGCGTCCGATCATGACGGCGTGATCGGCGAAGCGCTCGTAATAGCGGCCGAGCAGGGTGATGTCGATCGCGGAGGCCACCCCGTGCTCCCATTCCCGGTCCATCAGCACGGTGAACAGGTGACGGTGCAGGTCGTCCATGGCGTCGTCGTCCTCCTCGAGGCGGATGGCAGCCTGAGGATCCTGCGAATCGAGGGCCTCACGGGCGTTACGCGCGAGATGCACGGCCAACCGGCCCATCTCCGCGAAGTAGCCTGCGACCTCCTCGGGTAGCGTCTTGGCGGGGTGGCGACGGCGTGCGACCTTGGCGACGTGCAGTGCGAGCGCACCCATGCGGTCGGCGTCCGAGACGATCTGCAGCGCGCTGACGATGCCGCGCAGATCACCGGCCACCGGGGCCTGCAGGGCCAGCAGCCCGAAGGCCTGCTCCTCGGCACGGGTGGCGAGATCGTTCATCCGGTCGTTCTCACTGATGACCTCTTCGGCGATCGCGAGATCGGCTTGGAGTAGCGAGCGAGTCCCGCGCTCCATCGCCGAGCCCGCGAGGTCGCACATCTCACCCAGAATAGTGTTGAGTGAGTGGAGTTGTTCCTGGTAGGCGGTCCGCATGCGTCAAGGCTACTGCCTGTCTCGCGCGCTCACCGTCACCCGCCGGGTGAACACACCGTGAACGGTGATCGGCGGTTCGACGAGCGCCGGGATGCCCGCCCAACGCAGTGATGCAGGTCACGAACAGGTGGTGTCACCGGCGTTGGTGATGGCCAGGTCGTTGGGCAGATTCGAGGTGTTGGCGGCCGGTGGCAACGACGACGTCGAGAGCGTCGTGCCGACCGCGGGGGCCGTACCGACCGACCCGTCGAAGGTCGACCCCAGAATGACCTCGACTCCGTCGCGGACCGTGCGGTCGAGCTGGATCAACGCGCCCGGGAACATCTCGGCCACCGTGGCCGCCGAGTCCTCCGAACCTATGCCATACCGGATGACGGTGTCGGTGCGATTCTCCGAGGCATCGGCGACGCCCTGGACGTCGAATCCCTGCGCCGACATCTGATCGGAGACCTCGCTGGCGATACCGCTGCGCCCACTGCCATTGAGGACGCGCAGCGAGACGTTGCCGGGGTTCTGAGCGGTCGCCGCTACCTTGGTGGGGGCGGCCGGGGTGGTCGTCGACGGTCGGCCACTCGAGCTGGTGCGGGTCTTCTCGGCCTGCTCGCCGGGCAGCGGCCGATCATCGATGATGGCGTTGAAGATCCTGTTGATCGCGTCGGTGTTGGGCAACTCGTTGTTGCTGCCGTCGGTGGCGGTACCGCTGGTGGGCAGGGTGATGAAGGTGACCCGGCCGGCCTCGATGCCCTGCATCGATTCGGCGAGCTTCAACAAGGAGTCGGTGTTGACGTTGTCGACGACGCTGTAGTTGATGAAGGTATTGACGATCGAATTGAGCTTCGTCGGATTGGTCAGCACGTTGCTCGAGAGACTGGAGCGCAGCAGCGACGACATGAACAGCTGCTGGCGCTTGATGCGGCCGTAGTCGCCGTTGCCCTCGGTGGAAACCATGCGGGCGCGCACGTAGTTGAGTGCTCGTCGGCCGGTCAGCTTCTGCTTGCCCGGTTTCCGCAGGATCTGACCGAGTTCGTAGTCGTAGATCGGCTGTGTCGAACACACCTCCACGCCACCGACCGCGTTGACGACCTTCTCGAAGCCCTCGAAGTCCATCGCGATGAAGTGGTTGATGTTGAGTCCGCTCATCTCGGTGATGACTCGCACCAGACATTGCGGTCCGCCGAGGGCGTAGACGCTGTTGAGTTTCACCTGCGTCTCGGCGTCGAGAGCGGCGCCGTAGGAGTCCTTGTCGTTGTCCCATTGCCGGCACTCCGGCCGGTCGACCTGGAGATCACGGGGGAAGGAGACGGCCACGACGCGGCTGCGGTCGGCGGGGATGTTGACGAGTATGACGGTGTCCGACCGGGCGCCTTCGACGTCGGCCGAGGTACCCGCGCCGACATCGCCGTTCTGCCCATTGCGGGTGTCGGTGCCGACGATGAGGTAGTTCTCGTCGCCATACTGGGCGTTCTTGTTGCGGATGTTGGTGTCGTCGGGGTTGACGGCGATGATATTGCGCCAATTGCCGTTCTTGGAGTTTAGGTAACCCCAGACGAAGCCGGTACCGACCAGCGCCATCACGCAGGCCACCGACACCAGGATCCGTCCGGTGACCGTGGCGTTGCGACGCACCGCCTGCTGGCGTGTGCGAGCCCTCACCCGACGGGGACGCGAGCGGGCCATTGCCGCCAGGTCCGGGGTGCGCTGCAGTGGTGGTCCGGCCGTCTCCGTGGCTTCGGCCGAGCGTGTATGCACGGTCGCGGCGGCGGCGGCGGCGGTGTCGGTGCCGGCGGCGGCGGTGTCGGTGCCGGGGGTGGGTAGGTCCTCGGCGTCGCCGCCCGGCGCGAACTCCTCGGGTGCGACCGGAGCGGCGTGGGAACCCTGTGCGCGCGACTCTTCGCTGGCGCGGCGCGCGGTCGCCTGGTCGGAGAGGTCCACCCCGGTCGGTGTGTCGGCGACCGGGGGGAGCTTCTGGGTGACGTCGGCCGGGGCATAGTGAGTGGCAGGGGGGCTGGACACCGGGGGAACCGACGTCGGGGGAATCGACACAGGGGGAATCGACACAGGGGGAATCGACGCAGGGGGAATCGACGCAGGGGGAATCGACGCAGTCGGCGGGTTCGCGCGCGGAGGAGCAGGCGAAGCGGGCGGGCTCGACCGTGGTCGCCGGAGTCTCGGCCGGGCCGGCGAGATGGCCTGGGTCGGGGTGTCGTCGGATGCTCCGGCCGACGCCTCGTCGGCATTCATCTGTTCCATCAGCTGCCGCACGGTCAGCCGATTGCGCCCCCGGACGAACCGATCCGCGGAGCGGGGCTCGCGGAGCCGATCGGCGGGTGGACTCTCACCGGACGCGGCGAACCTCGACCCGCGTTCGTCGCCGGTACGGCGAGCGTCGGGGTCGTCGCCGTCACCCGGCTGGGCGCCCTTGTTCGGCGTCGAACGACTCAACTGACAGTTCCTCTTCCCCCGGCAAGCTTCCGTGGACCGCGTCGTCGGGGCTCAACGGGACCGGCACGCTCCGATCACGGACCTGCCGCAGCAGGACCTTGCGACATCCTACTTAGTCTCGGCTGGGAAGCGCTTGCGCCGGTCGCCGATTTCGGCGGCGGGCGCGCGAGTCGCGTGGACTCGGCTCATCCGCCGGAGTGCATCACCTCGGCGCCGGCCGGCACCACGTCCTCGTCCGGATCATCGAGCCAGCCGTCCGGCAGTGCCACCTTGGCGGGCGATCCCTGACGCCCGCGAGGACCGTGTCCGTCGTCGGGGAATGGGGCCTCGGCGGGAAGTGTCGCCACCAGATCGCGCAGTTCGGCAAGCGTGTTTACCAGTGAAAGTCGTTGGCGCAGATCTGATCCGGCAGGGAAACCGCGGAGGTACCAGGCGACGTGCTTGCGGATCTCGCGCATGCCCTTGTCCTCGCCGTGGTGGTCGGCGAGCAGCTCGCCGTGGCGCACGATGATGGCCGCGACCTCGCCGAGGGTGGGTGCGGCGGGAGCGGGCAGGCCGTTGAGCTCGGCGGCGAGCTCGGCGAACAGCCACGGCCGGCCGAGGCAGCCGCGACCGATGACGACGCCGTCACACCCGGTGCGCTGCATCATCGCCACCGCGTCGGCGGGCTCGAAGATGTCGCCGTTACCGAGCACCGGGATATCGGTCACCTGCTCCTTGAGACGTGCGATCTCATCCCAGTCGGCGAGTCCGGAATACCGCTGTGACGCGGTACGGGCGTGTAGCGCAACGGCTTTCGCGCCCTCGTCGGCGGCGATGCGTCCGGCATCGAGGTGGGTGTGGTGCTCGTCGTCGATGCCGATGCGGAATTTTACGGTCACCGGGACGTCGGTGCCCTCGGTGGCGCGTACCGCGGCGGCGACGATCTTGCGGAACAGGGTGCGCTTGTAGGGGATCGCCGATCCGCCACCCTTGCGGGTCACCTTGGGGACCGGGCAACCGAAGTTCATGTCGATGTGGTCGGCGAGGTTTTCCTCGATGATCATCTTCGCCGCCTCGTAGGTGTAGCGCGGGTCGACGGTGTACAGCTGCATCGACCGCGGATTCTCGTCCGGGCCGAAGGTGGTCATGTGCATCGTCACCGGATGGCGCTCGACAAGCGCTCGCGCGGTCACCATTTCGCACACGTAGAGCCCCGACACCGTCCCGGTGCGGGCGAGTTCGAGTTCGCGGCACAGGGTGCGGAAGGCGACGTTGGTGACCCCGGCCATCGGTGCGAGGACCACCGGGCTCGACAACTCGAACGGTCCGATGCGCAGCCTGGATGCTCGGGACGTCGGGTCGGGGACCGACGCCGAACCGGCGCCCTCGGTAATCGAGGACGCCGGTTCGGTCACGATGGGTGCAGTACTCAGGACGCCTGACGCTCCCGCTTCTTGGCCTCGCGCGCGAGGGCGCGGTCGCGCATCTCCTCGAACTTGAGGGTGTCCTTCTCGAGCTGCTCGAGGAAAGCGGCGAGCTCCTCGCGGGTCTTCTCGCCCTCGGCGGAGAAGTCGTCGCGGTCGAACACGTTCCACTTGCGCAGGACGGGCTGCACAACCTCTTCGAGGTGCTGGCGCAGGTCGTAGATGCCGTGCTTGGCCATCAACACGCCGTGGCGGCGGAAGTTGGGCATCCCGGCGCCGGGCATCTGGAAGTTGGTAACGATGTCGGTGACCGCGCGCAGCGTCTGATCGGGGGCGAGATCCATCCCAGCACCACAGATGTTGCGGTAGAAGATCATGTGCAGGTTCTCGTCGGCGGCGATGCGCTGCAGCATCTTGTCGGCGATCGGGTCGTTACAGGCCTTGCCGGTGTTGCGGTGGCTCACCCGGGTGGCCAGCTCCTGGAAGGTCACGTAGGCGACGGAGTGCAGGATGCCCAGTTCGTCGACGTGCTCCTCGAACTCGTCGGTGCGGCCGGCGGCGGCGAGCATCGGGTCGTAGCCGTTGGTCATGTGGATCATGCGGTCGGCCTCGAGAGCGGCCGGATCGACACCGCGGGTCACCACGAGGTAGTCGCGCATCACGATGCCGTGACGGTTCTCCTCGGCGGTCCACCGACCCACCCAGTGGCCCCACGCCGAATCCATGGAGAAGTTGTCGGCGATCACGCGGTGATACGAGGGCAGGTTGTCCTCGGTCAGCAGGTTGGTGATCATCGCGGCCTTGGCGACCTCGCTGAGCTGCGACTGCTCGGGGTCGTATTCCGGACCGCCCAGCGCCGGGTAGTTCTTGCCCTCGTCCCACGGGATGTAGTCGTGCGGGTTCCAGTCGCGGGCGATCTTGAGGTGTCGGTTCACGTTCTCTTCGGCAACCGGAGCGAGTTCCTGCAAGAGCTCCAGTTGAGTCAGTGCACGTGCCATGAAGGTTCCTCCGAACGGTGGTCGCATACGTGTGGGGTCGGTGCGCACACGGTTGGGTCAGCGTTTCAGGATACGGCACATACCAGGCCGTACCCAAGTCCGCTACTTACGGTGTCGTCACCCGACCTGCCGGTCATGTTGCTTGGGGGTGATGTAGCTGTCTTTCGGGTGTTGCTGTCTTTCGGATGTCGCTGTCGACCCCGATGGTGTTACCCCGACTCACCATCCTGAGTGGTCGGCTTTGCCCGGGTCCAGGCCCGGATGCGCACTCACAGGTGATCGACAGTTCAGCGGCGCGTCGCGAACGCCGGCCCGATACGGCGAATCCACTCGGCGCGGACGTCGAGAGTGCCGAGGTCGGATGCCCTGTCACACCACGTCATGGCGGCGGCGCCGAACTCGAGCGGGTGGTAGACGTGCTCCAAGCGAGACCACAGCCCGTCGCCGGCGTAGGTAAGGATGGTGATACTGGTCGTTGTGATGAGGTAGCCGTCGCCGGGATCGCGCATCGGGTTGTCGACCTCGCAGATCACCCGTGCGGTCGGGGGGTCGGCGACGTGCCACAGTGTCGGGAATCCCGTCATGTGGCTGCCCGGGCAGGCTGTCATCGTCTCCCAGATCCACGCCCGGATCTCCTCGCGACCATGAATGTCGCCCAGGGCGCGTGCTCGACCTAGTCGGCGTCGGTGGTGAACATGACGGCGACGCGGTCCCGGTCCCGGCTGGCCCCGATCTCGGCGAGTCTGCGCTGGAAATCGGCAAAGGCCGTGTCGAGCTCGGCGCCGTCGAAGGTCGGTGCGGACCGTAGGCTGGACACATGTCCACCCTACGGCCATCCGCATCGAATCGGTCGAATCTCGCATTCTCGCGCAATGCGTGGGGGTGACCGTCGGCGGGAGCAGAATGGTTTCGGGGGCCGAGATACGGGCCGCGTCGTCGGAGCGCGCACGGGTGCTCCGGCCGAGACAAGTGGAGGTCCGCAGTGCAGCGGTTGAGTGGTTTGGACGCGTCGTTCCTCTATCTGGAAACGCGCTCGCAGTTGATGCACGTCGTGGGAATCATGGAGCTCGATGCGAGCACCATTCCCGGTGGATACAGCTTCACCCGGATGCGTACCCAGCTCAACGCGCGGGTTGCCGCGATGCCGATGTTGCGACGCAGGCTGGAGAACTCCGCGCTCAACATCGACCACCCGGTGTGGGTCGAGGACGACCACTTCGACATTGACCGGCACGTGCACCGCGTCGCGTTGCCTTCGCCCGCGGGTAAGCGGGAACTCAATGAGCTCTGTGGACATCTGGCCGGGCAGGCCCTCGACCGGGGTAAACCGCTGTGGGAGCTGTGGATCATCGAGGGCAGCGCCGACGGAACGATCTGCGCGTTCCTGCGGATGCACCACGCCAGCGTCGACGGGGTCACCACCGCCGAGGTGCTCGGTCAGCTCTGCAGCCTCACCCCCGACGAGCCCGACGTCGACCCGGAGAAGGTCGCCGAGACCGCTGGTGGACCCAACCGCACGGGCATGGTGATCTCCGGCGCCCTCAACTACTTCGTGCAGCGACCCATCGCGATGGCCAAGCTGCTTCCGCAAACCGTCGGCGTACCGATCGAGTGGTTTCGCCGGTCGCGGTCGCGCACCGGAATGCCCGCCCCTTTCGCCGCGCCGCGCACGGTGTTCAACGGGCCGATCTCACCGCACCGCAGCATCGCGACCACCCAACTCTGCCTCGACGATGTCAAGCGGGTGAAGAACCGCTTCGGGGTGAAGGTCAACGATGTGGTGCTCGCGATGGTCGGCGGTGCGCTTCGCGAATATCTGTCCCAGCACGGGGATCTACCGGACTCGCCGTTGGTGGCGATGGTTCCGGTGTCGGTCCACGATGCCGACGAGCGCGATCTCGTGGTCAACGGCACCAACAAGGTCACCGGTATGTTCACCGAATTGCCGTCCGACGTCGCCGATCCGGTTGAACGGCTCGAACGTGCCGGAGAACTGGCCCGACGCGCCAAGGAACACCACGCCGACATCGACGCGAACATCCTGCGCGCGTGGGCGCAGTTCGCCCCCGGCACCATGTTGTCGACGCTGATGAAGTTCTACGGCGACCGCAAGCTCGCCCTGAATCACCCACCGGTCTTCAACGTGACCGTCTCCAATGTCGCCGGCCCGGACTTCTCGATCTACTTCTGTGGGGCAAAGGTCGCCGCCGTCTATCCTCTGGGGCCGATCTTTCACGGGTTGGCCCTCAACATCACCGCCTTCTCCGTCGACGGACAACTCAACGTCGGCATCGTGACCTGCCCTGACGAGGTGCCCGACGTCGAGGTGATCGCCGAGGCCTTCGATCACCAACTCAAGGCGTTGATCGAAGCGTGTGACGACTGAGGGGCGACGCCGCCAACGGCCTCGCAGTTAGGCTGAGGCGGTGTCTGTTCACGACCATGGTTTCGCGCGGGTCACCGGGGCAATCCCGGTCGTCCGCATCGCCGATCCGAAGGCCAATGCCGAGGCGACCGTCGAGTCGATGCGGCAGGGCGCCGCAGAGGGGTCGCTGCTCGTTGTCTTCCCCGAGATGGGTTTGTGTGGTTACAGCATCGACGATCTCGTCCAGCAGGATGCGATTCTCGACGGTTGTCGCGACGCATTGGCGTCGATCGTCGACGCCAGCGCAGGGCTCACCCCGCTCGTGGTGGTGGGGTTACCGCTGGTGGTCGGCGACGGCCTGTACAACTGTGCCGCGGTGATCCGTGACGGCGCAGTACTGGGTGTGATCCCCAAGTCGTATCTGGCCAACTATCGGGAGTTCTACGACAAGCGCTACTACAGCGCCGCGCGCGATGCACCGCAGGATACTGTGCGGCTCCTCGGCTCCGACGTCCCGTTCGGTGCGGATCTCCTCTTCGACGCCGAGGATGTCCCGGGCTTCTGCCTGCACGTGGAGATCTGCGAGGACGGCTGGGTACCCATCCCGCCGAGCATTTGGGCCTCGCTGGCCGGCGCGACCATCCTGGCGAATCTGTCGGGTAGCCCGGTAACAGTCGGGAAAGAGTCGTACCGGAAGTTATTGAGTACCGGCCATTCCGCGCGCTGCATTGCCGCGCACCTGTACGTCGCGGCCGGTTTCGGCGAATCCACGACCGATCTCGCGTGGGACGGCGACGCGTTGATCACCGAGAACGGGACGCTACTGACACGCAGTAAGCAATTCGAGATGGGTGCCCAATCCATCAGTGCCGACATCGATCTCGACCGTCTGCGCCAAGAGCGCATGCGTACGACCAGTGTGCGCGATCAGGCAGGCGACCACGCCGAGGACCTCAAAACGTTGCGACGCATCGGTTTCAGCTTCGGCGTGCAGCCCGGAACCGATGATCTCGACGTGCTGCGGCGTGGCATTGCGCGGTTCCCGTTTGTGCCCAGCGGCACCGGCGACCTCGATGAACGGTGTCGGGAAGTCGGCAACATCCAGGTGCAGGGACTCGCGGCGCGGTTACGTGCGACGGGACTCGAGAAGATCGTCATCGGCGTATCCGGTGGACTCGATTCGACCCTTGCGTTGTTGGTCGCGGTGGCCACCTTCGATCGACTCGGCCTGCCGCGCACCAATATTTTGGCCTACACGATGCCCGGTTTCGCCACCGGAGGAGCAACCCTGCGGCGTGCGCACACTCTGATGGACTCACTCGGTGTGAGTGGGACCGAACTCGACATCCGTCCGTCGTGCGAGCAGATGCTCGCCGACCTCGACCACCCGTACTCGCGTGGCGAGAAGGTCTTCGATGTGACGTTCGAGAACGTGCAGGCCGGGGAACGGACCTCACACCTGTTCCGCCTGGCCAACCACCACGGTGCCATCGTCCTCGGCACGGGAGATCTTTCCGAGCTCGCCCTCGGATGGTGCACCTACGGCGTCGGTGATCAGATGTCGCACTACAACGTCAACGGGTCGGTTCCCAAAACACTTGTCCGCCATCTTATCCGGTGGATGATCAGCTCAGGTGAGTACTCCGATGAGACCAGCGAGGTTCTCGCCGAGATCCTTGCCGAGGTGATTTCACCGGAATTGGTACCGCCAGGAGAGGACGGCGCGATTCAATCCACCGAAGACACCGTCGGGCCGTACGAATTGCACGACTTCTTTCTTTACTATCTCACCCGGTTCGGCTACCGTCCCAGCAAAGTCGCCTACCTCGCCCGTCAGGCGTGGGGTGATCTTGACCGAACGCCGTGGGATACCGAGCCGCTCGACGACCGCAACGTCTACGACGCAGCGACGATCGACAAGTGGCTCACAGTCTTCTGCCAGCGGTTCATGGCCAACCAGTTCAAGCGCACAGCCATGCCCAACGGACCCAAGATTGGTTCCGGCGGTTCGCTGTCGCCACGCGGTGACTGGCGTTCACCGTCGGACGCCTCCGCACGTGCGTGGTTGCAGGAGCTACGCGGGGAGTGAGACGCGGCCCGGCCCCACGGTGACCACCGTGGCCGCCGAGGGTGGTTCGCAAGGAAACTCTCACCCCACAGATACGGTCCCCGGCCGTGCCGCGTACGTTGTGGGTTGATCCGTCCCAGGGTTTGCGGAGGGCTCCTCTCAAGGGAGGATGAAACCTATCACCATTGAGCGGTACACCGTATCCCTACACGGGAACTCGCCGCTGACCGCGAGGCTTGGACGTGATTGGGAGGCGGCGTGTCTCGCCGGTTCTCGAGGCTCACCACATGCGGCTCGCACCTCGACCATCAAAGGCCACGGTGCCTCGCAGAGGTCGCTACAGCCCCAGATCCTTGGCGATGATTGTCTTCATCACCTCGTTGGTCCCGCCGTAGATCCGCGATACGCGGGTGTCGGCATAGAGGCGGGCGATGGGGTACTCGGTGATGTAGCCGTAGCCACCGTGCAGCTGTAGGCATTTGTCGATGACGCGGCCCGCGGTATCTGTGGCGAACAGTTTGGCGCGGGCGGCGTCGGGAACCGACAGCTTACCCGAGTTGTGGAGCGTCAGAGCGTGATCGACGAACTGCTGGATCGCCTCGACCTCCGCGGAGCATTCGGCGAGCACGAACTTGGTGTTCTGGAAGGAGGCGACGGGACGCCCGAAGACGTCACGGTCGCGAGTGTAGGCAAGCGCATGCTGCAGAGCCGCGGCGGCGGTGGCTGCCGAGCCGATCGCGATGCTGAGCCGCTCTTGCGCCAGATTGTGTGTGAGGTAGCGGAATCCGTTTCCCTCCTCGCCCAGGCGATCGGCCACCGGCACGCGGACAGAACTGAACGACAGTTCGGCGGTGTCGGAGGCCTTGAGACCGATTTTCTCCAGCTTGCGGCCGACGGCGAAGCCCTCGGAGGAGGTATCGACCACCAGGATCGACAGGCCGCCGCGGCGGTTGTCGGGGTCGAAAGCCGCTGTGCGGCAGACCACCAGGATGCGGTCGGCGAGGGCTCCGCCGGTGATGAAGGTCTTGGCGCCGTTGAGGATGTAGTGGCCGCCATCGTCGCTGAGTGTGGCGGTGGTGGAGATGTTGGCCAGATCCGATCCGGTGCCGGGTTCGGTCATTGCTATCGCGAACATCAGCTCGCCGGAACAGAATCCGGGTAGCCACCGCTGCTTCTGCTCGTCGTTCGCGTACTCCGTCAGGTAGGGCAGGATGAGGTTGGCGTGCACCGAATAGCTGCCGAAGGTCACCCCGGCCAGCGCACACTCCTCGGCGATGACCATCGAGTAGGTGAAGTCGCGCTCGCCGCCGCCCCCGTATTCCTCGGGCGCCTCGATGCCGAGTACTCCGAGCTCGCCGAGCTTGTTGTAGAACTCGCGCGGCGGATGCCCCTGCTTCTCCCAGTCGTGGTGGACGGGTACGACCTCTTTGGCGATGAAGTCGCGAATGGTTTTGCGGAAGGCTTGGTGGTCGTCGTTGAACACGGTGCGCTGCATGGGTTATGACCTCTCTAGTTGGTGCGGTACTCGCGGAGCAGACCCTTGGAGATGATCTGTTTCTGGATTTCGCTGGTGCCCTCGCCGATCAGCAGGAACGGAGCTTCCCGCATCAGCCGTTCGATCTCGAATTCCTTGGAATAGCCGTAGCCGCCGTGGATACGAAAACTGGCCTGGGTGACCTCTGCGCAGTACTCGCTGCACAGGTATTTCGCCATGCCGGCCGCGACGTCGTTGCGCTCGCCGGAGTCCTTGAGCCGGGCTGCGTTTACCATCATCAGGTGCGCCGCTTCGGTTTTGGTGGCCATCTCGGCCAGCGAGAAGGCGATGGCCTGATGCTCGGCGATGGGCTTGCCAAAGGTGCGTCGCTGCTGGGCGTAGGTGATGGCCAGTTCCACGGCGCGCTGGGCGATCCCGCAGGCGCGCGCCGATACGTTGACCCGGCCGACCTCGACACCGTCCATCATCTGTGCGAATCCGCGGCCTGGTGTGCCGCCGAGAATGTGCTCGGCATCGGTGCGATAACCGTCGAAGATCATCTCGGTGGTGTCGATACCTTTGTAGCCCATCTTGTCGATTTTTCCGGGAATCGTCAGTCCGGCAACCACTTCGCCGAAACCAGCCGGCTTCTCGATGAGGAAGGTGGTCAGATTGTGGTGCGGCTTCTCGGCTCCCTCGTCGGTGCGCACGAGCGCCGCGACCAGAGTCGACGAGGCGCCGTTGGTGAGCCACATCTTCGCGCCGTTGATCGTGTAGGTGCCGTCGTCGGAGCGTGTGGCCGACGTCGTGATGGCTGCGACATCGGAGCCGAGATCGGGTTCGCTCATCGAGAAGGCGCCCCGCACCTCGCCGGTCGCCATCCGTGGCAGCAGCCGCTGCTTCTGCTCCTCGGTTCCGTGCTGTCGCAGCATGTAGGCGACGATGAAATGGGTGTTGATCACGCCTGACACACTCATCCAGCCGCGCGCGAGTTCCTCGACGCACAGCGCATACGTCAGCAACGATTCGCCGAGGCCGCCGTACTCCTCCGGGATCATCAGCCCGAACAGTCCCATGTCCCGCATGCCTGCGACGATCTCGTCGGGGTAGGCGTCGGAATGCTCGAGTTCTTGCGCGTTGGGGATGATCTGGGTATCGACGAAGCGCCGCACAGTGGCGAGGAAGTCGGTCTGGATATCGGTGAGACCGAGGGTCTGGGCAAGGCGGGCCATGGTCTTCAGCATGCCCGTGACGGAACCGTCCGGTAACCGGGTCTTCGGCTAAGGCTCCGATAGGACGAGACAATGCCACTCCCGTAGGCGACGATTGTGGGCCGCTGAACAGCGCGTATGGGAAACTCCGTGGGCGCCGATCGTCGATCCGGGTATCGGCGACCGGGTCTGGCGAGCGGCGCGCTCGGGGCCGGATGCGATCTGAGACACCCTTGGCGCCACCTTGATCTCCGACCCGAACAGGAGCCCAGAATGGCCTTCGTGGCCCCGTACCGGCGGCCGATTCGTCGGTGGCGCGGCGGTCGGGCTCGGCTCCAGCCGCGTGCAGGCCGGGTCGATGCCGCGTCCACCGTGGTCGCGGTCTTCGCGGTGATGACGGTGTGCAGAGCGCGACATAGGTCGCGGCTATGACCCCATGAGCGTGAATCACCTTGTGATCGAGCGCCCGTCATGGTCGATTCGTTGGTAGGGGTCGATTCGTAGGTAGAGGTCGATTAGTTGGTAGTGGTTTCGAGAAAGGAACTCTGATGACAGACGCGGTGATCGTCGATGCGGTCCGCACCCCGATCGGACGCCGGGGTGGGGCGTTGTCGGGTATCCATCCGGCCGACTTGTCCGCCCACGTCCTCGAGGCACTCGTGGAGCGCACCGGCATCGATCCCGCCGACATCGACGACGTCATGTGGGGGTGCGTCAGCCAGCACGCAGAACAGGCCGGCAATATCGCGCGCACCGCGATCCTGGCCGCCGGCTGGCCGGAAAGCGTTCCGGGGACCACGATCACGCGGGCCTGCGGATCGAGCCAGCAGTCGCTGGCGATGGCCGCCGCCGCGGTCATCAGCGGTCAGCTCGACATCGTGGTCGCCGGTGGGGTCGAGTCGATGAGCCGCGTGCCGATGGGCAGCGCGGCCCCCAACGGCGAGCATCAGCCCGCGACCGTGCTCGACCGCTACGGCGTCGACCGGTTCAGTCAGGGCGTCGGCGCCGAGATAGTGGCCCGGCGTTGGGATCTGAGTCGCACCCGACTCGACGAGTACTCGCTGCGCTCCCATGAACTCGCGGCTGCGGCCAGCGATGCCGGGGCCTTTGATAGTCAGCTCGCCCCGGTGCCCGGCGTCCTCGAGGGCGACGAGGGCATCCGGCGCGGTGGATCATTGGAGTCACTGGCCAAGCTCGCGACCGTGTTCGACGAGAACGGGGTCATTCACGCCGGCAACGCCTCTCAGATCTCCGACGGTGCAGGCGCGCTGCTGGTGTGCTCGTCGGAGACGGCCGCCGCACACGGCTGGACCCCGCTGGTACGCGTCCACACCACTGTGGTGGCCGGCGATGATCCCGTCGTGATGCTCACCGGACCCATCCCGGCTACCGCCAAAGCCCTTGCCCGGTCCGGTCTCTCGATCAACGAGATCGGGGCGTTCGAGGTAAACGAGGCGTTCGCGCCGGTGCCGCTGGCGTGGCAGATCGAGACGGGTGCGGCGGAGAAGGCGCTCAATCCGCTCGGCGGTGCCATCGCGGTCGGGCACCCGCTCGGCGGCTCCGGTGCCATCCTCGCTACTCGGTTGGCACATCACATGCGCGACAACACTATTCGTTACGGACTGCAGACGATGTGCGAGGCGGGTGGCATGGCCAACGCCACCATCTTCGAACTCATCGGCTGACCACCTCAGGAGCAGATGCATGGAACTCACAGACCTCTCCACCGCGATCACCGGCGGAGCCTCCGGCCTCGGCCTGGCCACCGCTCGGCGCATCGTCGATGCGGGCGGGCAGGTGACCCTCATCGACTTGCCGACCTCCGACGGTGCCGAGGTGGCCGAACAGCTCGGTGCCGCAGCGAGGTTCGCGCCCGCCGACATCACCGACCGAGAGCAGTTCGCCGCCGCGCTCGACGTGGCCGACCACCGCGGCGGCCTGCGCGCACTAGTGCACTGTGCCGGTGCGGGGCGCCGGATGCGCATCCTCGACGCACAGGGACGCGCCGGGTCGGCCGACGACTTCGAATTCGTCATCAGGCTCAACCTCATCGGCTCCTTCCACGCCTTGTCGCTGGGTGCCGAGCGGATGGCCCGACTGCCCGAGATCGACGGTGAGCGGGGCGTGATTGTGATGACCGCGTCGGTGGCCGCCTTCGAGGGCCAGATCGGCCAGATCAATTACAGCGCCTCCAAGGCGGGCATCGTTGGGATGACTCTGGTGGCCGCCCGAGATCTGGCGAGTAAACACATCCGCGTCAACACCATCGCTCCCGGCACCATGGACACGCCGTTGCTGGCGCGGCTGCGTGACGACGTCCGCGAGTCGCTCGCGGCGAGTATTCCGAATCCTTCGCGGCTCGGTAAGCCCGACGAATTCGGCCGGTTGGCGGTGTCGATCGTGGAGAACCCGTATCTCAACGGTGAGACGGTCCGCCTCGACGGCGCCATCCGGATGGCGCCGCGATGACCGAATTGAACTATCCGGCAATTACTCTCGACGCACTGCCGGCCGGAATGGCCCGGCTGTATCCCTCTCGCGTCGCCGTCATCGACGGTGAGCGGGTGCTCACCTTTGACGATCTCGACGTGCGCACTGCCGCGGTGGCCGCCGGGCTCGCCGCGATCGGGGTGATGCAAGGCGACGTCGTTGCGCTGCACCTGACCAACAGCGCCGACTTCGTGCTGGCCTACTACGGGGCGTTGCGCGCCGGAGCGACAGTGGCATTGATCAACCCGGCGCAGCCGGTTGCCGGGCTGCGGTCCCAACTCGCGGAGATCGGCGCCGTCGCGGTCGTCACCGAGGCGCCGCAGTCGCAGATACTTGCGTCGGCGGTCGAGGGACTCGATCTGCGGGCCGCGATCCTCGTCGGCGACGACGCCGGAAACGACACCGCCACTGCCCCCTCGGGTCTGATCACCCTGGCCGAGCTGGTCGCCGATGCAGGCCCCGCACCACGGGTCGAGATCAACGGTGCGGATGTGGCGCACTTGGCCTTCACCGGCGGCACCACCGGCGTCTCCAAGGGCGTGCAGGTGTTGCACCGCAACGTCATCGCCAACGTCACCCAGATGATCGCCTGGCGCGCCGGACATGCGGTGACCCAGAACGGGGACGGATCGTTTCGCCTCATCCCGCGCGATGCCGCCGGACGCGGCGTCGTGCCCGGGCAGGCCGCCACCATCGTGGTGTCCCCGCTCTATCATGCTCACGCCCTGATCAACATGTCCTTTCTGCTGATGTGCGGCGCCACCCATGTGCTGGCCGGCCGGTTCGATCCGGCTCGGATGCTCGATCTCATCGAACGACACCGCGCCACCTACATCACCGGCAGTCCGACCATGTGGCACGCACTGGCCGCACATCCCGACGTTGCCACACGCGATCTGTCCTCGGTACGGGTGGTGTCGTCGGGGGCCGCACCGATCGATCACGTCACGCTCGAGCGACTCGCCGCTGCCTTTCCGTCGGGTGCGGTCGTGGAGGGCTACGGGCTGACCGAGGCGACCTGTCTGGTCTCGTCGGCGCCGCTGGTGGCCACCGACGACGGCATCGGTGATTACCGCTTCGGCAGTGTCGGATTACCAACCTTCGACACCGAGGTGTCGATCCGTTCGCTCGTCGATCGCACCACCGAACTCGCCGCTGGCGAACGCGGCGGACTGTGGGTGCGCGGTCCGCAGGTGACCGCCGGGTATCTGCACCACCCCGAGATCACCGCAGAGCAGTACGTCGACGGATGGCTTGACACCGGTGATATCGCCTACGTCGATCATGATGGCTACCTCTACATCTGCGACCGTGTCAAGGACATGCTGATCTACAAGGGCTACAACGTGTATCCGCGCGAACTCGAGGAGATCCTGGTGACCCACCCCGACATCGCTGGTGCCGCGGTGGTGGCCCGGGAGGCCGGGCCGGTCGGGCAGGAGCCGGTGGCCTTCGTCGTTGCCCGGCCCGGTCACCGCGTCGACGCCGACGCGGTAACCGGCTTCGTTGCCGAACAGGTCGTGCCCTATAAGAAGATCCGCGAGGTGATCGTCGTCGACGAGCTCCCCACCTCCGCCGCCGGCAAGATCCAGAAAGTGGTGTTGCGCGCCCAACTCGCCGCCGCCGAGTACCCCGGAAAGGGCCGACTTCATGCGTGATGTCGTCATCTGCGAGCCCGTACGCACCCCGATCGGGCGCTACGGGGGCATGTTCGGATCGCTGACCGCCGTCGACCTCGGGGTGGCCGCTCTGCGCGGACTCCTCGAGCGGACCGCAATCTCCGACGACGCCGTCGACGATGTGATCCTCGGTCACTGCAACGGTAACAGTGAGGCACCGGCGATCGGCCGTGTCGTCGCACTCGACGCCGGACTGCCGACCACCGTGCCCGGCATGCACATCGACAGACGCTGCGGGTCAGGGTTGCAGGCGGTTATCCAGGCTGCGTACCAGGTGGGTTGCGGCGACAACGATCTCGTCGTCGCAGGCGGTACGGAGTCGATGAGTAACGCGTCCTACTACTCGGTGGACATGCGTTGGGGCGGTGCGCGCACGGGAATCACCATGCACGACAGCCTGGTTCGGGCCCGCTCCACCGCCGGCGGCAAGAACTGGCCGGTACCCGGCGGCATGATCGAAACCGCCGAGAACCTCCGCAAGGAGTACGGGATCTCCCGCGAGGAGCAGGACGATCTCGCCGTCGAATCACACATGCGCGCGGTTCGTGCTCAGAAGGACGGCATCCTCGGTGAAGAGATCATCCCGGTCACCGTGCGAGATCGTAAGTCCGAGAGGGTGATCGACACCGACGAGCATCCGCGCGCCGATGTCTCGCGCGAGTCGCTCGCCGGACTGCGACCCATCATGGGCGCCACCGACCCCGACGCCACGGTGACCGCCGGCAACGCCAGCGGACAGAACGACGCGGCCTCGATGTGTCTGGTGACCACCGCCGAGGTCGCCGCGCAGCACGGTCTGACGCCGTTGGTGCGCCTGGTGTCCTGGGGTCTGGCCGGTGTGCCGCCGGCGACCATGGGCATCGGCCCGGTGCCGGCCACCGCCAAGGCGCTCGACAAGGCGGGATTGACGCTCGCCGACATCGACGTCATCGAACTCAACGAGGCCTTCGCCGCGCAGGCGCTCGCCGTCACCCGGGAGTGGGGTTTCGGCCGATTCTCCACCGATAGTCCCGATTTCGCGCGCACCAACGTCCACGGATCGGGAATCTCGCTGGGGCATCCGGTCGGCGCGACCGGCGGGCGGATGCTGGCATCGCTGGCGCGGGAACTGCACCGGCGCGAGGCACGCTACGGCCTGGAGACGATGTGCATCGGCGGCGGCCAGGGGCTGGCCGCAGTGTTCGAACGGGTCAGCGGATAATCGATGCTCGTGACAAGCCGCCTTGACATCTGATGTCAAGGCGGCTTTACTCGTGGCATGCCCGACCCGGCCGCTGCCTCATCGCCGATCCGGGCCGCGCGGACCCGGGCGGCCCTACGGCAGGCCGATCTGGCGAAGGCGGTCGGGGTGAGCAGGCAGACGATCGTGTCGCTCGAGCGCGGCGACTACGCACCGTCGGTCTATCTGGCCATCCGGGTCGCGCGGGCGCTGGGTGCCGGCGTCGAAGAACTGTTCCCGTTGCCCGAGGAGAGCTGAGATGAGTTCCGGACGAACCACATTCCCCGATCTGTTGCTCGGCCCCGACGATGCTTCGTGGGGCGATGAACGTGAGCGCGCGGTACTGCTGGAGGGCTACGCCTACATCTACACCCTCTCGACGCTGCTGCTGTGGGCGCTCGGTGCCGTCGCGGCGTGGTTCGTACCCGCCTGGGTGACCGTCCTGTGGTGGGTCGCGTTGATCGCGCCCGCGATGGAATGGCAGCGATTCTGCAAGGCGCGCAGCGTCGATCCCCAGACGCTGGTCTACGCCCGCGGATCCCGGCGCCGCATCATCGTCACCAGCCTGTACACCGGGGCCTGCTCGCTGTCGATGGCACTCGCGGTGATCCTCGGGCTCGGACCCGACGGTGAGGCCACGACGATCGCGGGGGCCGTGGTTGGCGGTATCGTGGGCGGCGCCGCGGCGTTCCTGCTGGCCCGGCGACATGCGATCAAGTCCGAGAAGGCGCAAGCCGCAGTCGACCTCGACGACTGAGCAGTGCGCGTCTCGTGCACCTCACTCCTGGACCGCTCGCTGCGCGGCCATCGACCGCGCGACGTCGGCGAACGCCTGGCCGGCGACCGAGAGGCCGCCCGGATCGAAGATCATCGCGAAAGTCCGTGCGAACCGCGGTGACACCGGCCGCACCACCGCGCGATCGGCCACCGATTCGGCGATGCGACGTTCGAGCAGGGTGGCCCCGATCCCGGCCAGCACCATGGGAAGTCGCTGCTCCCGGTGGTCGGAGAGCACGGCGATCGGCAGTCGGACACCGGATTCGCGGATCGCGCTCTCGATCTCTTCGGCGACCGACCCGCCCCGCGGAACGAAGATCATTGGAATGCGGGGGAGATCGGCGATCGGGATCGGACCGTCGGGTACCTCGGTCCCGGGTGGGCAGACCAGCCAGAATTCCTGTTCACCGAGCACGATCATGTCGAGATCGTCACCGACCGTGGGCAAGTGGGTGATGACGAACTCGCAGCGACCCTCTTCGATCATCGCCGACGCTTGTGTCTCGACCCGCAGGTCGCCGAGGCGCACGGTGACCCCCGGATGCCGGGCTCGGAAGCCGGCGACGAGGTCGATCACCGCGCCGCCGTCGATGAACGGGGAGGCGAGAATCTCCACGCGACCGGTCGGTTCGTCACCGGCCGCGGAGAGCGCGTCGTCGACGGCAGCGACATCACGCATGATCTGCCGGGTCGATCCGACGAGTGTCCGTCCCGCCGCACTCGGCACCATGCCGCGTCCGATTCGGTGGAACAACTGCACCCCGACTTCTCGTTCCAACGCCCGAAGTGCCTGGGACACAGTCGGTTGGGCGACCCCCAGCGCGGCCGAGGCGCCGCCGATGCCGCCGTGTTCGACGACGGCGAGGAAGTACTCGAGTTGGCGCAGTTCCATCGAACTCACCACGCTCCGTCGTGGGCAATGGTGGCAACGTCGGGCACGACGTCGGCCGGTGGCGCGGGCGCCCCGCTGATCCGGCGCGCCACCGCGACGAAGGCGACGGCTGCCGGCGACGGCTGCCCCGACCGCAGTACCAGTCCGTAGTCGCGCAGCAGTGGGGGCGCCACGCCGACGACCTCGGCGCCGCTGAGCTGCTCGGCGGCGACCGGACGCGGAACCACTGTCACGCCGACGCCGCGGTCGACGAGATCCCAGATGGCCGACGAATGGGCACAGTCGACGACCACGTTGCGGGCGTCGTCGGCGATGACGTCGGCAAGCAGGGTCGCGGTCGCCTGATCGGACAGGTTGACCAGCAGCGGTAGATCGCGCACCGCCGCTCGCGGCACCGTGCCCGACTCGGTGACCACACCGGCGCCGAGGAGTCCCGGTGACGCGGCCAGCACGAGTTCCTGTGCACCGAGGGGGATCGATACGAGAGACGCGTGGTCGGCACCGGAATCGATCACCCCGATTTCGGCGTCACCGCGCCGCAACGCGGCCAGCACCCCGGACGGGCCGTCTGCGGCGTGGACGCGCACGACCACGGCGTCGTGCCGCTCCCGGAACGCCCGCACCATCGTGACCAGCGGGTCGATGGCGAAGGCGGCATCGGTGACGATGTCGACGCGTCCCGAGCGCAGTTCGCGGACGGCGGCCACCTTCAGTTTCGCGCGTTCGACGTCGGCGAGGATGCGGCGTGCGGCGACCTCGACGCGCCGGCCTGCGTCGGTGAGTGCGAGTCGTCGACCACTGCGGTCGAACAGGGTGACACCGAGACGGCGTTCGAGCGTGCGGATGGCCTGGGAGAGCGAGGGCTGGGAGATGTAGAGGGCATGCGCCGCCTTGGTGATCCCGCCGTGGTCGATGACCGCGACGAAGTAGGTGGCGAGATGCAGGTCCACTGCCACAGCCTAGCCGCGGCGTGCAGAGGCGTGCCCGCGGCCCGTCGACGCGGGAGAGCATGGTCGAGGAGTGGGCGATGCGGGCGAACGAGCCGACCGCCGGGGTCATCACCGGTTGGTCGTTGGCCGCGGGCCCCGCGCCGCAGTCAGCGCACGGTAGGCGTTCACTGCGCTCGTCGAATGGTGCGTGAGGTCCGGATTGTGCAGTCCTTCGCTGAAGGCACGCCTGGTGACCAGTCTGACCGCGGGCGGGATGTCCTCGTTGACCGCAACGCGCGCTTGCGGATTCGCCTCATCTATGACCGATGCTGATCCACATCGAAGACCGCTCGGCGTCGCGAGCGGGTGATCATGCGCGCATACCGTTGGAGGTCGCCGAGTGTGCGGGGCAGAGGAACAGGACACCTCCCTGATCGCCCACCCGCCCCGGATGCGCGTAGTGCACCACGGTGATCATCGGGCTGAGGGCCCAACGATCGGATTGCGGCGATGAACTCGTCGCAGTGGGCCAGCGCCGCCGCACTGAATCGGCTGTGCTGCGGCTCGACTACCGGCACCGCTACCGGGCCAATCCGCACCTCGCCGTGGCCTTGGCAATCACCACCTTTCGTTTCGGCATCGAGTGGCCGCGAATCGGGCCGCCGGCACCATGTCCGATATACCCAGCCCGACTCCCCGCTGCGACCGCGGTAGCGGCGAACAGGCTGCGTCGGGACATCGCCGACGGTGCTCGGCTCGTGCCGAGGGTCAGCGGCCGGTCCAGAGGGGCGCCCGCTTCTCGGCGAACGCGCGAGCACCTTCTTGGGCGTCGTCGGAGGCGAAGATCGGGTTGAGCACCTCGCGTTGGGCAGTGATGAGATCGGGGTCGGTGTAGCGAATTGCCATGCCCACAACCTGTTTGGTGGCGCGGACGGCGAGCGGTCCGTTCGCGGCGATCCGGGCGCCGAGTTCCCGCGCACCGTCGAGCGCGCCGCCGGTCGGGGTGAGGACGTTGACGAGACCGAACTCGTGGGCACGCTGCGCGGTGATGGGGTCGCCGGTCAGCGCGATCTCCATCGCGAGCTGGTAGGGGAGGATCTTGGGCAGACGCAGCAGTCCGCCGGCCGCAGCGGCGAGACCCCGTTTCACCTCGGGCAAACCGAATTTCGCGTCCTCGGCAGCGACGATCAGATCGGCTGACAGGGCCAGTTCGCAGCCGCCGGCCAGCGCCCAGCCCTCGACCGCGGCGATCAGCGGCTTGCTCGGCGGCTTCTCGGTGACCCCGCCGAATCCGCGACCGGGCACACTCGGTACCTCGCCGCGGGTGAACGCCTTGAGATCCATTCCGGCGCAGAAAGTCCCGCCGGCGCCGGTGAGGATGCCGACGGTGATGTCGTCGCGGGTCTCGAACTCATCGATCGCCGCCGCGATGAGGGCAGCGACCTGGCCGTTGACCGCGTTACGGGCCTCGGGGCGGTCGATGGTGATGACGGCGACGCCGTCGGCGAATTCGGTGGTGACCGGGCTCATGTGCCGGTGTCCTCTCGATCGGTGGGGGTGGTGACAAACCAGTGCACGGGTTCGGTGCCCGATCGGGCGAGGATCCCGCGTTCTTCCAGAACCAAAAGGTGGGCATTGGTCTCGCGCAGGGCCATTCGGCTCAGCGGCAGAGAAAGCTGCTCGAACGGCCGGGACCAGGTGACCGATCGGGTGACCTCCCACGCGGTCGACCCGGGCACCTCGGTGATGGCCTCGGTGATCTCGGTGAGTCGTTCTTCGTGGTGGGAGAGCAGATGGGTGACGCGGCCGGCGAGACCGCGGAACCGGTATTCGTGCGACGGCAGCGCCTCGAGGTCCCCGAGATGCTCGGTGTTGGCCAGCGAGGTCAGGTAATCGGCGAGCGGACTGGGGTTCTGGAAGGAGTTGGTGGACACGTTCGGACTGATCCGCGGCAGCAAGTGATCACCGGTGAAGATGATCCCGGCGTCATCGTCGGCGAAGCACAGGTGTCCCGCCGTGTGTCCTGGCGTCCAGATCGCGCGCAGATTCCATCCCGGGATATCCAGGGGCGCATCGCCGACGAGTTCAACGTCCATCGTGCGGCCCTGTGGTAGCCGCACGATCTCACGGATTCCGGCGTCGATCACGTCGGTCGGGGCACCGAGCTCACGCAGATCGACCTGGGCGTCGGCGAGCTCCCGCGCGAGTTGCGCCTCGTCGCGGTGATACAGAAACCGGGCGTCGTTGCGATGCATGCCCAATCGGGGGTCGGCGTGCTCGAGAACCCGGGGGACGAGACCGAAATGGTCGGGGTGTAGATGGGTGATGAACACGTCGGTGATGTCGGACAGGTCATGGCCGGTGGCATGGATGCCGGCGACCAACGTGTCCCACGAGTCGTCGGTGTTCCAGCCGGTGTCGATCAGGGCGAGGCCGCCGGTGGCGGTGACCAGTGCGTACACCAGGACGTATCGCAACGGATTGCCGGGCATCGGCACCGGGATCGAGAACACGCCGGGCCGAACCTCTTCGACCGCCGGTAACACCTTGTCGGCCCACGCCTGACGCTGCCCGTGGCCGGTGACCACTACGCCGGTGCTCGTGATGACCTCGTCGGTGGTGACGGCACCCGATTGAACAGCCATCGATTCGACCGCGCCTGGGGCGCCCGAACCGGTGGTCGGCGGGCGCGCCGATCGAGTGTTCATCGGTCCATACGATCACGCGGGACGCGGCCGGGCAAACACCGCTCGGCTCACGCATCGTGAGGTAAACCCTATGTGTCCCAGATTCGCTCGCGGCATTGACACGGTGACTGCGGCGGGCAAAGGTGGCCGACGTGGCCTTTGCGCAGACCCCCGCCGACCCCGACAAGCCCGAGACCGACCTGCCGAACGACTCGCTTCCCCTGGTCGGCCTGACCGTGGTGGCCCTCGAGCAGGCCGTCGCCGCGCCTTTGGCCACGCGGCACCTCGCCGACCTCGGGGCTCGGGTGATCAAGATCGAGCGGGTCGGTGAGGGCGATTTTGCCCGACACTACGACGCCGAGGTCGAGGGGCTCGCCTCGCATTTCGTGTGGCTCAACCGAGGCAAGGAGTCCTTCGCGGTCGACCTCAAGCACGAGCGGGGCGCAGCGCAGGTGCGCGCGCTCATCGACCGCGCCGATGTGTTCCTGCAGAACCTCGCCCCCGGGGCCGCCGCTCGGCTGGGATTCGACGCGCAGCGCCTGCGTTCTGAGCACCGCGACCTGATCGTGGTGAACATGAGCGGCTACGGCTCCGCCGGGCCGATGAGTGACCGCAAGGCCTACGACATGCTCGTGCAGGCCGAGGCGGGGATGATCTCGGTCACCGGCACCGCCGAGCACCCCGCCAAGACCGGGGTCCCCACCTCCGATATCGCCGCGGGGATGTACGCACTCACCTCGATTCTGTCGGCGCTGGTGCGTCGTGGCATCACCGGTGCGGGCGCCACGATCGAGGTGTCGATGTTCGATGCGACCGTCGAATGGATGGGCCATCCGATGTATGTCGCGCTGCACGCGGGGCGGCAGATTCCGCGTTGCGGCGTCGGACACGCGGCCATCGTCCCCTACGACGCGTATCCGACGCGTGAGGGCGAGATCCTCATCGGCGTCCAGAACGACCGCGGGTGGCGCGCACTCGCACGGGTGTTGGGCCGACCGGAACTCGGCGACGACCCGCGTTACGCCACCAACATCGCAAGAGTCGCTCGCCGTGCCGAAGTCGACGACCTCGTTGCGGCTCTGACCGCGACCTTCGACACCGCCGAACTCGACCAACGCCTTGCAGCAGCCGGGATTCCCGCCGCACAGATCCGCGACGTCGCCGGCGTTGTGGAACATCCACAGCTCTCGGCACGTCAGCGGTGGCGAACGGTCGACACCGAGATCGGCCCGATCCGGGCATTGTTGCCGCCCTTCACCTTCGACGACGTCGAGATGCGGATGGGCCCGGTGCCCGCGCTCGGCGAGCACACCAAGGCGATCCTCGCGGAGTTGGGCGAGTCGACCACCGGATGAGCCGGCGGGTCAGGGCTCGATCAGTGGGCCGGCGGGCATCATCGGGGTGCGTTCGGCGTCGTCCCACACCGAGAGCAACTCGGCGAGGATCTGCCTCGACATCCCCAGTGCGCTGAGGTGGCTTTCGCCGGGCAACTCGAAGAGCTTGGCGTCGGGCAGCAGCGAGACCATGTGTATGCCATGGGAATACGGGATGATGTGGTCGTGGTCGCCATGCCACCAGCGCACCGGCGTGGTGACGTCACCGACGCGGAATCCCCAATCCTGGGCGAAGACGACAACGTCGGCGAACGGTGCCTCCATGCGACGGCTGCCGCCGTGCAACAGGTCATCGAGGAACATCGCCCGGAACTCGGGGCGGGCGAGCAACTCTCGGTCGGCGCGCGGCGAAAACCGGCCGTAGAGGCGGATCGCCGGATTCGCGATGGGCGCGGCCACGCCGAGCGCCGAACTGAGGACCTTGCCCAGGGGTGCACCGGCGACCCGGACGGCCGGGGCCAGCAGCGAACCCAGGGCCATCGCACCGCCGCCGATGGCGTCTGCGCCCACGGTGGGTGCGACTCCGCCGACGATCCCGGCCACCATGACGCGATCGGGCAGCGCGTGTGCGGTCGCCAATGCGTACGGCCCGCCGCCGGACATGCCGATCACCGCGCACCGGTCGATGCCCAGAGCCTCCAGAACCGGCTCGAGGTCGTCGGAGAACTCCGCCACACATCCATACCGGTGGGCGGTGGAACTGCCGATGCCGGGGCGGTCGAGCCCGATGAGCCGGATGTCGTGCTCGGCGGCGTAGGCGCGGGCCTCGGTCGGAATCTGGCGTCGTGCGCCGGGCGTGCCGTGTAACCAGATGACGGCGCGGCCGGTCGCCGACCCGAACTCGGCGAACCCGATCCGGCGGCGCCCCGCTTCTACCGCCACCGAGCCCTCGATCTTCGGTCGGGCAATCCCCATCATGAAACCAGGATCGCACTGTGAGTCGGTGCGGCGGGCGTCGGGTCGGCCGACCGCTGGACCGAATACGGCCATCAGCGGGTGTCGGATCTGCTGGCCCTGACCATTGACGGACGCGCGTCCCTCAGAAGTCCCTGTGCACCCTGTGCTGAGAGTGTGGCGGGTGCCTGGTTGCGGCCGACGACACACAACCGAAGCGGAGGAATCTGGCGTACCGTCGTAGCGGTGTGTGCTGCAGTACTGGATCGGATCTCCCGAGGTCTGTCGCTTCCCGGCCCGTCCTATCTGCCGGTGCGTAATCTGCCGAGCGGGGCCATGGTGGAATTGCCCGGGCGCGGTAGCACTTTCGTCACCGACTCCGGCCCGGCCGACGCGCCGGTGATCATCCTGCAGCATTCGGTGATGACCACCGGGCTGCTGTGCTGGTATCCGGTGATCCCTGAACTCACTCAGCGCTATCGGGTCGTCACCCTCGATCACCGCTGGCATGGCCGCGGCATCCGATCGGGTGCCTTCGACTTGCTCGACTGCGCTGACGACGTCGCCGCGCTCGCTGACGTCCTCGGGATCTCTCGGTTCGTGACCGCTGGCTTCTCGATGGGTGGTGGCATCTCGCAACTCGTGTGGCGACGCCATCACGATCGGGTCTCGGGGTTGGTCCTGTGCTCGACCGGGCCGTACTTCAGCACCCGTGATCCGCATCTGCGGGAGCGGGCCAACAAGACTGGCCGACTGCTCAAGCCCGTCTACCGAATCGTCCCTCGGCCGTCGGACGCGACGTTGGACAAGCCCACCGCGCACACCGCCCTGTGGGGTATGCGTCAGTTCCTCTCGACTCCGTTGTCGCACACCGGTGACTTCGGGGAAGGTTTGGGGCGCTTCGATTCTCGTGAGTGGCTTGCCGAGATCGACGTGCCGACGTCGGTGGTGGTCTCGGTCCGGGACAAGGTCGTCGAACCCGAACGCCAGCAGCTGCTCGTCGACGGTATCCCGGGAGCCCGACGTTTCGACGTCGACGGCGGGCACGCGTGCTGTGTGCTCGGGGCGGGCAGGTTCGTGCCGGGGTTCCTCGACGCCGTCGACGCGGTGGTCCGTGCGGGGAACCAGTACTCCCCGCGCATCGTCGGGTCCTGACGCCGCGGCTTCTCACATGCAGGGTTCGGTTGCGAGTCCCTCATTGCACAGATGTGCTGTGCCGGTGCGCGTGATACCGGTGTGAACAGGGCCACGCCCCAATCGGATACGTGATCTCGTCGTCACAGGTCTTTCGTTCTGTGCCGGATTGGGAGAACATGTGTACACCGAAATCCGTCAAGAGCTGTAGACGGTCCGTCCTTGCCCTGTGGAGGCTGATCATGATCGCACTCGTCGTAGTTCTGTTCGCGCTGGTTGCCCTCGGCATGCTGTGCAACCGGCCCGGTCTGAATTTCTATGCCCGAGAACTGGGTTCGTCGGGGCGCTACCGCGAGCGCTGACGCCCGCCCATCACGTGCGGCGAGATCACGTCACCCGGCGCATCACGTATCCGGCAGTACGACAACGGGACCGATACCGCACACGGGGTTTGCGGTATCGGTCCCGGTCTAGGCTGCCCCGTCGATCGATCGGGTCGGCGTGATCGATCTGAGAAGGGGGTCAGGCGCCCTGGCCGGCCTCGATCTCGAGGGTGATGGTGACCTTGTCGCCGACGACGACGCCGCCGCCCTGGAGCGGCATCTCGATATCGATCCCGAAGTCCTTGCGGTTCAGCACGGTGGTGGCCTCGAAGCCGGCCACCGGGCCGTTGCCCATACCCGGGTTGACGCCGTTGAACTCGAGCTTGAGATCGACGGGCTTGGTCACGCCGCGCAGGGTGAAGTCGCCGGTGAGCACGTAGTCGTCGCCATCGGGGCGCACTGCGGTCGAGGTGAAGGTGGCCTTCGGGTAGGTCTCGGCGTCGAAGAAGTCGCCAGACTTGATGTGTCCGTCGCGCTGTTCGTTGCCGGTGGTGATCGAGGTGACGTCGATCTCGGCCTGCACCGACGGCGTTCCGTCCTCGGCGACGGTGATCGTGCCGCTGAAGGTGTCGAACTTGCCGCGGACCTTGCTCACCATGAGGTGCTTGACGGAGAAGCCGACGGTCGAGTGGACGGGATCGATGGTCCAGGTGCCTGCGGCGATCGGCGCGGTGACGGTGGTGCTCATGGGATACTCCTTCTTCCGGGGTGCCCGGGTGTCGATGACTGATGTATCGATGACCGGTGAGGTCGCTGGGTCGTTCCGGCCCATTACCGAGCATAACCGGACCGCGGTCCGATTTCATTCCCGGGCGCCGAAGTTTTTTCGGGCGCCGCTATGACCAGGCGAAAACCGGCTGCTCGTACTCGTCGACACGGGTATCACGGCCGCGCAGCGCGACCTCGGCGAACTGATGGAGCACCGCGGCGGTCGGCGCGTGCACCAGCGCCGTCCGTCCACTCGCTGAGTGGTCATCGGGATCGCGGTGCAGCCCCGGAATCGGCATCTGGATGACCGGTCGCGTCGACTCCGGAATGGTGATGAACCGAGGTGTGACGAGGAGGTCGTCGAGCGGGATGAAGTACCACACCGAGACCTCGTCGGGGTTTGGTGACGGTTCGGGAGCGTGCGGCGCCCAGCACACCACGGGTGTGATCACGTACCCGGACCTGGTCGGATAGTCATCGAGCATGCCGACGACGTCATCGGGGGACAACGCCACCCCCATCTCCTCATGTAACTCACGCAGCGCTGCGGTGGTCTGATCCTCGCCGGGATCGAGTCGGCCGCCGGGTAGCGCGAACTGGGCGGCGTGGTGGCGCATACTCATCGGTCGGCGCAGGAGCCAGATACCCTGCTCGCGCTCGCTGGTGTCGGCGTCGTTCGCGTTGCTGCTGTCGCGGTCGACGACGACGATTGCCACGGCCGCGGCTGTGCCCGGTGTCGCGGCGGCTCGCCGGTCGAAGGCCGACAGCCGGTTGTTCAGGACCTCACGCTCGACCCACGTCACCTTCTCAGTTGACCACGTGCGGGGATCGGTGCCGACAAGTGGCATCGTGGCGAGAGGTCAAGACAGCGTGGGGATGCGCCGAAGCGGCAGGTCAGGTCCCTCGTGACCGGTCGCCTTCCGCTTGGGGAGTTCCACGTCGGAGCGGTCGAGCGGGGTGTAGCGAACTTGGTCGGGGACGTGGCGGATGACGGTGCGGCGCCCGCGTTTCTTGTCGTCGGTGTTTGCGACGTACCAGGGCGCCCCAGTCGGTGTCGGTGAAGCGGAACATGCCGTCGCGTGCACGGGTGTAATCGTCCCAGCGTGTACGACGTGTGGTCCGTCGGCGTGAGCTTCCAGTACGTGCGTGGATCGTCGATGCGGCTCTGGAGCCGCAGTGTCTGCTGGTCCTCGCTGACCCTATGTCACCGCGGTGTCCGTTGGGCCTTTACGAGTCGATTAACGATTCGTCGCGGGTGCATACTCGCCGGTTGTGGCCGATGACCTCGCTCCCTTGACCCTGCAGACGGTGGTGTCGTCGTGGCGAGTCGATGTGCCCACATCTGTTGTCGTCGTCTTGATCACGGTGGCGTATGTGGTGGCCATGCGCAGATCGACGTTGCCACGGCGGCGGGCGGTTCCGTTTCTGTTCGGCGTGGCGGGGTGGCTGATCAGCGCGTGCGGGTTCGTCGGCGTGTACTCCGACACCCTGTTCTGGGTGCGAGCACTACAGATTGTGCTGGTGCTGATGGTGGTGCCGTTCTGCCTTGCGCTCGGGATGCCGGTGACCCTCGCCCGCGAATCTTGGCCCGCGGCACGCAGAGTGATTGATCGCTGCCTCCGAATGCGGGCGGCGCGGGTGATCGCGTCACCGGCGGTGACCTCGGCCGGCGTCATCGTGACGCCGTGGCTGATCTATCTCACCGGCTGGTATCCGGCGCTGTTGCGATCCGACGCCCTCGACACCGTGACCCGACTGTTGCTCGTGTTCTGCGGCTTCGGATACTTCTACGCGCGGCTGCAGGTCGACCCGGTGCCACGGCGCTATCCGCAATCACTGTCGTTGCTCGTCACCCTCGGTGAGACGCTCGGCGACGGCATCCTGGGCGTGGTGATGTGGCAAGGCGGACTTCTCGCAGCCTCGTATTACGAAGCGCTACATCGCACGTGGGGGCCATCGCTGCGGACCGATCAAACCATCGGGGCCGGTGTGTTCTGGGTGCTCGGCGACGTCATCGGCCTGCCGTTCCTCCTCGTGCTGTTCGACCGATTCCGTACCGACGAGGGTCGGCGGGCGGAGATCGTCGACGCCGAACTCGACGCGGACGAACGCGAGTCGACCCGATCGACAGCAGCGAAAACGGAAGTCGACCAACCGTCGAGGCTGTGGTGGGAGAACAACCCGGAGTTACGCGAGCGCTTTCGCTGATCTGGTGGGCGCTTCGGCCCTCGCGACCTGTTGCACCGCTGCTGGTTTCCGATCCCGGACGGAAGCACGCCCCGGGTGTAGAGCCGGTGACTGCTGAGCAGGTGCGCGAGTCGGGTTTCGATCGGGGAGTCCGGGTCGGCGTCGGGGTGAGAATTTCGATGATGATGAGGGTCGTTGCGGATGAGGTCGTAGTGTCCGTGTCCGATCGGTGCTCGGGTGCGTTGGATTCGGTTGGTGGGCAGCATCGAGTCCGGTCGTCGTGCTCGGCGAGATCGGTATCGGCCTGTGGTGGTCGGGTGGTAGGCGCATCTCGGCGCGCACTTTGTCGAGGGCGGCGCGGTAGGTGGTGCCGACGTCGGAGAGTGCGTTAGTGCGTTTCGGATGCGGTTCGGCTGCCCTGACCCGGGTGTTTGTGTGCCACCTGCACCGCCCGGCCCACGGGCTGGAGAGGGCAGTTGGGCCAATACGAGGATCCCGTATAGACCGAATCCCAGGTACATCAGAGATATGCGTCAGAAACAAGAAGACCACCTATGAGAATGCGGTCTTTTGAAGTGGCCAGGGCCGGGATCGAACCGGCGACCTTCCGCTTTTCAGGCGGACGCTCGTACCAACTGAGCTACCTGGCCGGAAGGTTCGGTACGTACACCGAGACCTTTGGCGACCCTGACGGGACTCGAACCCGCGACCTCCGCCGTGACAGGGCGGCGCGCTAACCAACTGCGCCACAGGGCCTTGTTCAGTTATCTGTTCACCGAGGCGAACAGCGTACCCCCTACGGGATTCGAACCCGCGCTACCGCCTTGAAAGGGCGGCGTCCTAGGCCGCTAGACGAAGGGGGCCGGTTTCCGTTCGGGAGGGCTCCGTTGGGAGCCGACTCAGATTAGGACACCGTGCGCGGAAAACACAAATCGCCACGTCAACGGTGTTTTCTTCGGTCCGACACGCGAAGCGGACACCGCCTGTCCGCGACCTGTTCGACGCGAGGTAAACTCGCTTCCGCCCTCAGTGCCGAGGGTAACGCCCCTATAGCTCAGTTGGTAGAGCTACGGACTTTTAATCCGCAGGTCGTAGGTTCGAGCCCTACTGGGGGCACCGCAAACCGCCTGGTCACGGGCGGTTTTTTTGTCTCCGGAGTGGGTTGACATCGCATGCGGTGATCGCCGCGGTCAGTGTCCACAACCGCTCGGCAGCAACGGGATCAACGGCATAGGGCTGGACCCCTCCGTCGTCCATCTCGCCGTCGGCTTCGGCAGGTGAAGCAACCGTGCAATCCTCGAGATACAGTCCGCCGCGATCGTCGAGCGCGGCGGAGGTAGCCGCCCACAATCCGGTGGCGGCTCCCTGGGAGGGTGTCTTGAAGCCGTGGCCCACGACGTTGCCGGACGCGTCGATCCAGCCCAGTGTCGTTTGCTCGGCAGAGGTCAACTCGCGCTGCAAACCGGTGATGATCTTGCCCGGGTGCACCGCAAAGGCGCGGACGCCCTCACCGCGGCCGATCTCGTCGAGAGCAACAGCGAAAAGTGCGTTGGCTGTTTTGGCTTGGCCGTACGAGATCCACTTGTCGTAGCCGGTGCGCAGATGTAGGTCGTGCCATCGGATGTCGGACAGGTGGTGACCTGCCGAGGAGTAGACGACCACTCGTGCACCACGCCCGGCGAGTAGCGGGTAGAGGCGGGTCAGCATCATGAAGTGTCCGAAGTGGTTGACCGCCAACTGAAAATCCCACCCAGGTCCGACCGGCCGGCGCCGGGTCGCCATCACGCCCGCAGAGGCGACGACGAGGTCGATCGAGTCCAGCTCGGCGAGAAGGTGATCTGCCGCTTGGGAAACCCGGTGCGGATCTCCGAGGTCGACGTCGTCGAGGACTGTGACCCGTGAGAGGTGGCCGAGCGTCGAGCGTGCGATACGACCCCGTCGTGCCGGGACGATGACGCGGGCGCCCGCAGCGACCAGTGCGTTGGTGGTCTCCAAGCCGAGTCCGGAGTAGCCGCCGGTGACGAGTGCGGTTCGTCCGTGCAGATCGATGCCGTTCATCACCTCCGATGTGGTGCTCGCAGAATCGAATCCGGTCGAGAGAGGGTACTGGTGGACGATGCTCATGACCCGAACCTAGAAGCTAGAGTTCTCTCTAGGTCAAGGGCTGGAGGCGCGATGGTCGACGATGCGGAGGCGTCGTATTCGATCGGCGAGGTTGCCGACGCGGTGGATATGAGCGTCCACGCACTGCGGTTCTACGAGCGCGAGGATCTGCTCATCGGTCCGATCGAGCGAACAGCCGGTGGACGGCGCCGCTACCGCGAGGTCGACATCGACTGGCTACGCATCTGCACCCGCCTGCGTGAGTCCGGCATGCCCCTGGCAGATCTCCGGCGCTTCGCCGCGCTCGTGCGCGAAGGTTCGGGCAACGAAGCCGAACGGCTGGAGATTCTCGAGGGACAGCGACGCCGGATCGACCGGCAGATCCGCGCCCTGCGGGATGCCCGCGACATCATCGATTGGAAGGCCGACGTGTACCGGGAGCACCTGCGCACCGGAGACGCAGTCGGCCTCTGGGACCCAACAGCGTGAGTGGCGGCGGCTCAACACCCCCGTCCGCAGAGCCCGCCGGCATGGACCGCCGATGCGCCGACCACACCGATGTGACCCACGCCATTGGGTAATCTCTGAGGTGACATCGACTTCAGGGAAGGCCCATGACCTCATCACCGAGTTCCGGGGTGGGGTCATCGGCGCAAGGTCGGCCCCCACGCCGAAGCGCCGCGACCCGATGGAGCCGGGCGCGGCGGCGTTACGCCCTCCTCGTGTGGGGTGCTGTCGGTGAGCCGGGGGTAAACGAATGGGTGCGACTCGGTACCGCTGGACGTCGGCGGTTGGCGACACGCGCCCTCGCCATTTCCTCGACCGCCATCGTAGGCAGCAACGCGCTCATCGGTTTCGAGACCTTTCTCCTGGTGCAACTGTCGTATAACGGGGGACTGCTGACGGTCGACGAGACCCTGCGTGCGCCCAACTTTCCTGGCATCGTCACCGCCATTGTGGTGTGCATCGTCGTCAATCTGGTCCTCGGGTTTCTCACGCTGCGCCCGCAGTTCCGCTGGTTCATCTGCGGCGACCCCGCTGATCATGTGCGCCGTGTTGCGGTGCAACGAATTCCGGCCTTCCAGGTGCTCAGCACGTCGATAGCGTGGGCGGCGTCGGTACTCAGCTACATAGCAGTGTCCGCCCAAACCCTTACCGTCGAAACGGTGTTCGGCGTGACGGTGGCCTTCACGCTGGCTGGCATGTCGAGCGCGTGTCTAACGTATCTGTTCGCCGAACGCGCCTCGCGGCCACTGATGATGGTGGCGCTGGCCTCCGACCCGACCTCGCGGGTCGTGCACGGAGTGCGGGGCCGGATGTTCGCGGTGTGGGCGGTCAGTTCGGCCGTGCCGATGGTCGGTCTGATCATCCTCAACGTCGGGCGCAGACTACACATGCTTCCGCCCGTTGCTGCCGATATCGACTGGGCGAGTGTGGTTCTCGCTCTCGTCGGAATCGCTGCCGGTGCCCGCATCATCGTCCTCGTCGGTCAGTCCCTGATCGATCCGCTCACCGAATTGCGCGATGCGGTGGAGAAGGTCCATGCCGGCGACCTCGACGCCCACGTCGACGTGTACGACTCCTCGGAACTCGGAGTGCTGCAGCAGGGTTTCAACGAGATGGTCACCGGCCTCGACGAGCGCGAACGCATGCGAGAGCTGTTCGCCCGCCACGTCGGTGACACCGTCGCCGAACTCGCAATCGAGAGGGGGATGGGACTTCATGGCACCAACGCCGAGGTTGGGGTGCTGCTCGTCGACATCGTCGGCTCCACCACCATCGCGCAGGAACGCCGCCCCCAGGACACCGCGGCGCTGCTCAACGAATTCTTCGAGATCGTGGCGCAGGTCGTCGACGACCACGAGGGATTCGTGAACAAATTCGAGGGCGATGCCGCGCTCGCAGTGTTCGGGGCGCCGGTGGCGATCGATGATCCCGCCGGCGCGGCCCTGGCCGCGGCCCGGGACCTTGCGCGCGGTCTGAGCGAGGCCCTCGACGTCCGCTGGGGGATCGGTGTCTCGTTCGGCACCGCCTTCGCCGGGAACATCGGTGCCGAACGGCGATACGAGTACACGGTGATCGGCGACCCGGTCAACGAATGCGCACGCCTGTCGGAGATGGCCAAGACCAGTCGGGTGCCGGTGCTCGGGAGCGGGGCGGCCATCGCCGGCGCCGGAGAGGCCGAGGCGCACCACTGGACGATGCTGGGTAAACGCGTCGTGCGCGGACGCACCGAGGCCACCGACGTCTACCGCCCGACCGACCTCGTTCCCGACAGCGCCACCACGGTGGGTGATGTGATCTCTGGACTGTTGCGTCCGGTGAAATGGCTGGGGTCGGCAGGGCTGATGCGCGTGCGGTAGCGGCAACGCGCGGGAGACACACCGCGCTCGTCTACGCCTCGCGGCGATGTCGTGGCAGGGTGGGAGGGAGCACACCGCAGCGATGAAGGGGCATTTCATGAGTGGTTGGTCGACGCACGACATCCCGGACCAAACGGGCCGGACTTTCATCGTGACCGGGGCCAACTCCGGACTCGGTGCCGAGACCACCAAGGCGCTGGTCGATGCCGGTGCGGAGGTCATCATGGCCTGCCGCAACATCGCCAAGGCCGACGACGTAGCCCGCGGCCTCGGCGACCGGGTGCGGGTGGCCGCGCTCGACCTCGCCGATCTCGCGTCGGTCCGGGCCTTCGCCGACGGGATCGGCAGCGCCGACGTCCTCATCAACAACGCCGGCGTGATGGCACTGCCGTTGCGGCGCACTGCCGACGGCTTCGAGATGCAGATGGGCACCAACCACCTGGGCCACTTCGCGCTCACCGGCCTGCTCCTGCCCAAGATCAGTGACCGCGTCGTGACGTTGTCGTCGGGGTTGCACCAACTCGGCCGCATCGACCTCGCCGATCTCGACTGGCGCAACCGCCGCTATCGGCGCTGGCGGGCCTATGGCGACTCGAAGATGGCCAACCTGATGTTCGGCATGGACCTCGCCGACCGCTTCGACGCCGCGGACGGCGACGGTCGGCTCTCGCTGATCGCCCACCCTGGCTACGCGGCCACCGAACTACAGGGCCACACCGAGTCGCTCATGGATTCGGCGATGAAGGTCGGCAACCTGTTCGCGCAGTCGGCCGCCGACGGCGCGCTGCCCACGCTGTACGCCGCGACCGCACCGGACGTCGTCAACGGCACCTTCTACGGGCCGAGCCGCCTCTTCGGTATGCGTGGAGAGCCTGGGGTGTCGGCCTTCAGCGGCCGCGCCAACAACCGGGCGATCCGTGACGGACTGTGGGCTGAGTCGGAGAAGCTCACCGGTGTCTCCTACCCGCTCTGCTAAGACACGCGTAAGTGTCAACCTGTTCCGTTTTGCGTTGTGGGACAATGGTTTATACGCGAATGCAAGGGATACGCACTTGACCGCAAGACGCGAGAGATGTTGCAGTACAGGGCATTAGGCCAGGTGGAGTCGATCCGCGTGCGGGGTCGCGGGTGTCGGAGGTGGCATGTCAACACCATGTGCACATCGGTGTGGCCGCCGGCGACGGCGGCCACTCGGCCTTGGGCGCCACACCTGCAACCAGGGCGGCTGGCGATACTGACCGAGCGGCAGACGCAGGCGGTGGAGTGGATCACCGGCAGTGATCCGCGGCAATTGTCGAGTGGGTACGCGTTGTGGACCCGGCAGATAATGTGCGGAGCACTCGTTGCCTGAACGCACTCGGCGACCTCGACTCGCAGCAGCTCCTCTTGCCGTCACCGCGGCCATCACCCTCGCGGGCTGCACCACCAACCACGCGCTGCCCGCCACGGCCTCACCGATCCCCACAAGGTCGATGACGCTATCGCCGGCACCCACGCCAGCAGTCACCTACCCGTCCGCACCTGCACCCGCTGACGCCACCCAGCTACTCGGTTCCTGGGTCTCCACCGACGATCCGTCAGACCAACGCACCTTCCGGGCCGATGGAACCACCATCGAAACCGAAGCAAGCGGTCCCAGCATGACCAGCACCTACCGGTGGCGGTGGATCTACTACCACGCCCCAGACATCGAGAACCCTCCGACGATTGTTGCGCTCGAACTGACCGAAAGCACGGCCACCCCGCTGATATACAGCGTGGAGTACCCCCGACCCAACCACCTCCGACTCGGCTACACCGGAGGACGCATTCTTGACTACACCCGCCTGAACTGAGAACTGGTACACCGTCGCAAAGCATGCACGGAAATGCTGCGTCTCCTGACGTTCTTGCGGGTGGATGACGGCCAGGGCGCCTTGGGGCAGGCGCCGCCGCGGGCGAGTTCTCCCATCGCGATGGGTGGTCCGGGTGTGTGGAACCCGTAGGCACGCTTGGTCAATGCGCGAAGGTCGGTGTTAATGGTCGTGGAGTGCGCGCTGGTCAGTTTGTGGCGCAACGGGTTACAGATGCGGTCGTTGTAGCGGTCCGATTTACGCCCACGGCTACTATTTCCGGGTTGTGACTGTCACGGGCCCACGTTTGTACACCGGACAGAAACACGAATCGGCGGCCACCGTGAGCGCGGTTCGCTTCGCGGAGTTGCTCAACATGCCCGTCACCCCGGTGACTGATTCAGTGTGGGATGTACTCACCGCCCATGACACTCTTCCCGCCGCCATGTTCACTCGGCAGTAGGCATGGTCTTTCTCGGCCAGTACGTTGGCCAAGGACGACGAGATCGCCAACGGGGTGGCCATCCTCGCTCCTGTCAACAGTCCACCACGAGTCGGCGTTCATCACCGCTGAGCACATCTCGATCGACGGTGGTGCACAGCACTAGTGGTGCTCGCTGCGCGCCTGCGCCCGCAGCGCCTCGGCGGCGGCGCCGAGGGTTGCCCGCGCGGCGTCGGGATCGATCCGGCTCAACGACAGTGCGGCGATGTCGGCGGCGACGGTGAGCAGGGTCAATCGCCGACGCACCCGCGCGCTGGCCCGGGGGAGCAGGGCATCGACGCCGCTGCCGATCGCATCGGTGAGTTCGCGGTGATAACCGGCGATCACCTCGTGCACCGCTGTATCCGAGCCGATCGGAGCCGCGGCGCTGACCAGCAGTAGACAGCCTTGCGGTGCACCGGGATTCATTGCCAGCGTGCCGATCGCGACGCTCAGTCCGCTGAGGAAGTCCAGGATTGCCTCGGGTGACACCGGGTCGGTGGTGAGCGGCCTCAGCCGCGGACGGACCACGGTGTCGAGGTAGTCCACGACGGCGGCGTCGAAGAGGCCCCGCATATTGCCGTGGGCGTGGTAGATACTCGATCGGCCCACACCGGTTGCCTGCTCGACGTCGGCGACCGAGACGGCGTCGAAGCCACGCTGCCAGAACAGATCGCGTGCCTGGCTGATCAGCTGCTGGGGGTCGTATCCGGCTGCGCGTCCCATGTGAACTCCGGGGTGAGGTTGACAAATTGTGTAACGATCATTCTAGTATATTTCTGGAATGATCGGTTCGCAATTCTGGAGGAGTGCCCGATGGCCGTCGCCATGATCGTCTTCGCAGCCCTGGCCGCGGCGTTGCACGTCTATATCTTCGTGCTCGAATCCCTTCTTTGGACCCACCCGCGCACCCGAGCCGGTTTCGGAACCAGCGTGCAGCAGGCGCAGGCCACCCGCGAAATGGCGTTCAACCAGGGGTTCTACAACCTCTTCCTGGCGATCATCGTCGTCATCGGTGTGGCCTATTGGTTCGCCGACCCTGCTGTCGGTGCTGCACTGATCGGCGCCGGTGCCGGCTCAATGCTGGCCGCGGGGCTGGTGCTGCTCGTCTCCTCGCCCGACAAGGCCCGCGCCGCCCTCACCCAGCTCGCGTTTCCCCTGATCGCTCTCGTGCTGCTCGGTGTAACACTTGCGCTGTGAGTCTCGTCCGGACTCCACGCCCCGACGTCCACACCTGTCCAGGAGATCTCGATGAACACCTCGACCAGCACCCAGATCCACCTCGTGAACCGTCCGGTGGGCTGGCCCACCCCCGAAGACTTCGGCACGGTCGAGGTGGACCTTGCCGACCTCGCTCCGGGGGAGGTCCGCGTCGCCAACGAGTTCGTCTCCGTCGACCCGTACATGCGCGGGCGGATGATCGACACCCGCAGCTACGTCCCGCCATTCGCCCTGGGGGAGACCATGACCGGCGGAGCGGTCGGCCGGGTCGTCGCGTCGGCATCCGACGATCTTCCCGTCGGCACCCTCGTGCTGCATCAACTCGGCTGGCGTGACGTCGCCCAGGCGCCCGCCGCCGAATTCACCGCGGTACCCGAACCGCCCGCCGGCACATTGACATCGGTGTACCTCGGCGTCCTCGGCCTCACCGGGATGACGGCCTACGTGGGACTCGCCGCGATCGCCGGGCTGAAAGACGGTGACATCGTCTTCATCTCGGGAGCCGCGGGCGCCGTCGGCAGTGTGGCCGGACAGATCGCACGTCTGCTCGGCGCCGCCTCGGTCATCGGTTCGGCGGGCGGGCCGGCCAAGGTGGATCTGCTCACCTCCCGGTACGGCTTCGACGCCGCCCTCGACTACAAGGCGGCACCGGTGCGAAAGCAGTTGCGGGAGCTGGCAACAGACGGAATCGATGTCTACTTCGACAACGTCGGCGGCGATCATCTCGAAGCCGCGCTCGACGTCTTCAACAACGGCGGCCGCGCCGCGCTGTGTGGGGCCATCTCCTCCTACAACGAGACGCAGGCACAGCCCGGGCCGCGCAACATGAGCAACATCATCACCCGGGGCCTGACCCTGCGCGGCTTCACCCTGCCGTCGTACATGGGCCTCGCCCGCGAGTTCAACGAGAAGATGGCGGCATGGCTGGCCGACGGGACGATCGTCCACGACGAGACCGTGGTCGACGGCATCGACCACGCGGTGGACGCCTTCCTCGGCATGATGCGCGGGGAGAACGTCGGAAAGATGTTGGTGCGTATCTGATCACAGCCGCCGGAGCCGCTGCGCGGCCTCGGCGATCACCTCGTCACGCTTGGAAAAGGCGAAGCGCACCATGTGCCGCCACGGCTCCTTGTCGTCGGCGAAGACGCTGACCGGCACCGCGGCGACCCCGATTCTCTCCGGGAGCGACCGGCAGAACGTCTCGCCGTCGGTGATCCCGAGTGGGCGCGGGTCGGCGCACACGAAATAGGTTGCCTCGCTGCGGTGCACCCCGAAGCCGGCGTCGGACAGCGCCGCCGACAACAGGTTTCGCTTGGCCTGCAGGGACTGCGCGCTGCCGGCCACCCAGTCCATCTCCGATTCCAGCGCGTGGGCGACCGCGGGCTGGAACGGGCCCGATCCGACGTAGGTCATGAATTGCTTGGCCGCGCGGGCCGCGGCGACGAGTTCGGCCGGGCCCGACAGCCAGCCGACCTTCCAGCCGGTGCAGTTGAAGGTCTTGGCGGCGCTGGAGATCCGGAGGGTCCGCTCGCGCATGCCGGGCAGCGTGGCCAGCGGGGTGTGCGTGCGTCCGTCGAACACCAGATGCTCGTACACCTCGTCGGTGACCGCGACGACGTCGTGCTCGAGACACAGCCGCGCGATCTCTGCGAGGTCGTCGTCGTGCAGGACGGTGCCGGTCGGATTGTGCGGGGAGTTGACCAGAACCAGCGCGGTCCGCGGAGTGAACGCCGCGGCGAGCGCATCGCGATCGAGGCGGAAGCCGTCGCCGTCGGGACGCAGAGGCACGGTGCGTCGTACCCCGCCGGCCATCGCGACGGTCGCGGCGTAGGAGTCGTAGTAGGGCTCCACCATGATCACCTCGGCACCCGGCTCGGTGAGCCCGACGATCGCTCCCGCGATCGCCTCCGTCGCGCCGACGGTGATCAGCACCTCCGTGTCGGGGTCGTAGTGGAGACCGTAGTGCGCTCGCTGATGCTCGGCGACGGCACGGCGCAGCCGCGGTACGCCGATTCCCGGCGGGTACTGGTTGGCGCCGCCATTGATCGCCGCGCACGCGGCGGCCAGCATCGAGGCCGGGCCGTCGGTGTCGGGAAACCCCTGGCCGAGATTCACCGCGTCGTGGGTGACAGCCAGGGCCGACATCTCGGCGAAGATCGTGGCGGTGAACGGGCGCAGGCGGGAGACGGTGGCCATTGTCTCAGGCTGTCACATCGGTTCCGGTGAGTGTTCCGGGCCGAGTTCTTCGATGATCGCCGCTTCATTGCCGACACCAAGGAAGGTGCACACGGGTGACCCGATGCCTACGGCACCAACCGTAGGTTCGCAGAGGACAGCCCATGACCAACGTCTTCGATCAACCAGCCGGTCATCGAGCCCGCTCGCCCGGCCCGATCGGCGCCTGGCCTGGCGGTCCGCCGTCATCGCCGGGTGTTTCGGATTCGCGGTGGTCGCGTCGCGCTGGATCGGCATCGGCGCATGTCTGGCGCTCGGCTCCGACGGTCTCACCTTCTCCGTGGGCCGGATGCGAGAGTCTGTGTCGGACACCGAACTCTGCCACCGGCAAGTGCTATCGGATACCGATTGGCGGTGACCGCGCCGACTTGCCGTGAGGTCGGCTGCGGTGAACCGGCGCTCAACCGGACCGGCGTCGCGCGGGCCGGGTAGCGCGGGGACGCGACGATCCCCAGCGCCGACGAGGAAACGACGTGGTCGTTTCGCGCTCGACATCCATCGGATACTGCCAACGGGAGGTGTGCGCGGCCGATCGAACAGCCGGTCGGAGGACACCCGAACATGCGACACCGACGTCGTCGGCGTGGGCCAGCCGGTAATGTGACCAGGGCTGACCGTCCGGCGCGAGCCGTGTGGAGGGCGCGTATCCGCTTCCGTCGTGCCGAGGAGGGCTGTGGTCTACCAACCGGGTGACTCGTTCGCCGGCTATACGATCACGAGGCTGATCGGGCGTGGCGGGATGGGCGAGGTCTACCTGGCCCGGCATCCCAGCCTGCCGCGCAACGAGGCCGTCAAGATCCTGCCGTCTGATCTCAGCCGCGACCCAATGTTCCGGCAGCGATTCATGCGCGAGGCCGAACTTGCGTCGAGCATCGTGCATCCGAATATCGTGACCATCTACAACTCCGGCGAGTACGAGGGTCATCTGTGGCTCGCGATGGAGTACATCGACGGCGTCGACGGCGGGGAGTTGTTGCGGCGCAGCCCTCGCGGGCTCAATCCCATGCTGGTATCGGCGATCGCCACCGCGGTGGCGGCCGCCCTCGATGCCGCACATACGCGCGGGCTGCTGCACCGCGACGTCAAACCCGCCAACATCCTCATCGCCGAGAACGATTCCGCAGACCGCGGCGACACCGACACGCCGCCGCGGGTTCTGCTCGCTGACTTCGGGATCGCCAAATCGGCCGGCGACGTCAGTAACCTGACCGCGGCCAACATGTTCCTCGGCACGGTGGCCTATGTGGCACCCGAACAGTTATTGGGTGCCGAGGTCGACGGCCAGGCTGACCAGTACTCGCTGGCGGCCACGCTGTTCCAATTCTTATGCGGCAGGCCGCCGTTCGAAGGGACGAGTCAGGCCAACGTGATCGCTGCGCACCTGAGCAGCGCTGCGCCGGCGGTGTCGTCGTTACGGCCGGGCACCTCTGCGACTCTCGACGAGGTCATGCTTCGAGCGCTGGCCAAGACGCCGGGGGATCGGTTCGGCTCGTGCGGTGAACTCGCCGCACAACTCGTTCTCGCGTTGCGTGCCTCGCCGACTCGGGTCGACACTCCGATACCGGGGCCGACGGAGGTGATCCGGACCGCACGCCCGACGGTGTCAACACCCCCGGTGCTCCCGCCGCCGGTATCAACACCCCCGGTGCTCCCGCCGCCGGTGTCCCATTTGCCGGTGTCGCCATATGCGCCGCCGCAGTACTTCCCGCAGTCCGCACCCTCGGGTGCGTTCGCGGGTCAACCGAACCGTCCAGGCCAACCGAGTCACCCGGGTTTCACCGGCGGGTATCCGATGCCACCCGCCCGGCGTTCACGTGGAACGGTGACGATCGTGGTGGTTTCGCTCGTGGCCCTGGTGGTCGTGATCATCGCCGGGGTGGTGGTGGCCAACCTGATCTCCGACTCGTCCTCCGACACGCGCGCGAGATCGTCGGGCAGCGCGTCGACGACCGGTGCGGCGCCCGGCACGACGACCCCCTACACCCGGCCGCCGGTGACCGAGGCACCCACCAGCGTCACCAGCGCGAGCCAGATCACGGTGGGCAACTGCGTGCAGATCGGCCGAGACCGCGATGTGCAGGGCAACGTGTCGACATCAAAGGTCGATTGCGCCACTCCGGCGATGACGTTCTATGCGGCCGGTTTCATCGCCGATTCCGCCGACTGCCCCAACGACCACAATGCCAGCCTGACCTTTGGCGACTCAGGCGACAAACTCTGTCTCACACCGAATTTCGCGCCCCAGGAGTGCTACCAGATCCCGAGTTCGGGTGGCTCGCTATCGGACTATCACGAAGTGGCATGCGGGTCGGCCGCCGCTGCGGGTACCGTAGCCTTCCGCGTCACCAACCGTTCCACGAGCGCGCTGACCTGCGCGAGCGGTGAGGTGCGGTGGACCTTCGAGCAGCCCCTGTCGCTGGGTTACTGTCTGGCGCAGGTGTAGTCCTCAGCCCGCCGATTCCTCGCCGATGGTGGGGCCGAGGAGGTCGTCGGCGTCGGTGATCCGATAGGCGTAGCCCTGTTCGGCGAGGAAGCGCTGACGGTGGGCGGCGTAGTCGGCGTCGAGGGTGTCGCGGGAGACCACCGAATAGAAGTGCGCCTGTCCGCCATCGGATTTCGGTCGTAGTAGGCGCCCGAGGCGCTGTGCCTCTTCCTGTCGGGAACCGAAGGTGCCCGACACCTGCACGGCCACCGACGCCTCGGGCAGATCGATAGAGAAGTTGGCGACCTTGGACACCACGAGGGTCTGCAACTCGCCGGACCGGAAGCGATCGAACAGGGCTTCGCGCTCCTTGTTTTTGGTCGATCCCTGGATCACCGGGGCGTCGAGTTCGCGGCCGAGTTCCTCGAGCTGGTCGATGTAGGCGCCGATGACCAGCGTCTGAGAGTCGCTGTGGCGTGCCAGGATCGACCGCACGACGTTGACCTTGGTGTGTGCCGTCGAGCAGAGCTTGTACTTCGTCTCGTTCTCGGCGACGGCGTACTGCAGTCTTTCCTCGTCGGTGAGGGTCACCCGCACCTCGATGCACTCGGCGGGCGCGATCCAGCCCTGGGCTTCGATATCCTTCCACGGCGCGTCGTAGCGTTTGGGACCGATAAGGGAGAACACGTCGCCCTCGCGTCCGTCCTCGCGGACCAGCGTGGCGGTGAGACCGAGTCGTCGGCGCGACTGCAGGTCGGCGGTCATCCGGAACACTGGTGCCGGGAGCAGGTGCACCTCGTCGTAGATGATCAGACCCCAGTCGCGTGAGTCGAAGAGATCAAGGTTTTTGTACTCGCCCTTGGACTTTCGTGTCATCACCTGATAGGTGGCAATTGTGACGGGGCGAATCTCCTTGCGCTCACCCGAATATTCGCCGATCTCCTCCTCGGTCAGGGTGGTGCGGGCGACCAGCTCCCGCTTCCACTGACGCCCCGCAACGGTGTTGGTCACCAGGATCAGCGTGGTGGCACCGGCCTTGGCCATCGCGGCCGCGCCAACCATCGTCTTGCCCGCACCACACGGCAGCACCACGACGCCTGAGCCGCCCGCCCAGAACGAGTCGGCGGCCATCTCCTGGTAGTCGCGTAGATGCCAGTCGCCCTGGTCGAGGCCGATCGGATGTGCTTCGCCGTCGACATAACCCGCGAGGTCCTCGGCCGGCCAGCCGACCTTGAGCAGGATCTGCTTGAGCCGTCCTCGTTCGGACGGGTGCACGACGACGGTGTCGTCGTCGATGCGGGCGCCGAGCATCGGGGCGACCTTTTTGTTGCGCAGGACCTCCTCGAGAACCGCGCGGTCGAGACTCACCAGTGTCAGTCCGTGGACGGGACTCTTGACCAGCTGGAGCCGGCCGAACCGGCCCATGGTGTCGACGATGTCCATCAGTAGCGGTTGCGGCACCGCGTAGCGCGAGTAGGTGACCAGCGCGTCGACGACCTGCTCGGCGTCGTGGCCCGCCGCGCGCGCATTCCACAGCGCCAGCGGGGTCACCCGGTAGGTGTGCACGTGTTCGGGTGCGCGTTCGAGTTCGGCAAACGGAGCGATCGCTGCGCGCGCGGACGCCGCGTCGGGGTGATCGACCTCGAGCAGCAGCGTCTTGTCGGATTGCACGATCAGGGGTCCATCAGTCACCCGATCCATTGTCCAGGTGTCTGCACGTCGCGTCGAATCCCGATCGCGCTCTCCAGCACGCCGACGGCGCTCTCCCCACCCGCGACAGCGCCCTGCACCACGCCGACAGTGCCCCGTCGAGCGCTGTCGGGACTGAGTTGAGCGCTGTCGGGACTGAGCTGAGCGCTGTCGGGACTGAGTTGAGCGCTGTCGGGACTGAGTTGAGCGCTGTCGGGACTGAGTTGAGCGCTGTCGGGACTGAGCTGAGCGCTGTCGGCGCCGTGGCGAGCGCCGTGGGCGCTGTCGGGACTGAGCCGAGCGCTGTCGACGCTGTGGATGCAAACGGAGTTTCGCTGTCGCGCCGGACGGCGTACGCTATCCGGAGTAATGCCCTCCGGATATTGGTCCGTGGATCACCACACCAGGTCGGTGCATCGCACCGACGCGTCCACCGCACGCCGACAAGAGCGAGTTCTCGAATGTCCTCACCTGTTTCGCCCGCCACCGAACCTGATCCCCGGCGGTGGAAGGCCCTCGTCTTCATCTGTCTGGCCCAGCTGATGGTGGTCCTCGACGGCACCGTCGTCCAGATCGCCCTGCCCGATGCCAAGGTTGACCTCGGTATCAGCGACGCCAACCAGCAGTGGGTCATCACCGCATATGCCCTGGCCTTCGGTGGTCTGCTCCTGTTCGGCGGACGCATCGCCGACCTCTGGGGCCGTCGGCGCTCGCTGATGGTCGGTCTCGTCGGCTTCGCCCTCGCCTCCGCGCTGGGCGGTGCGGCGGTCAACCAGGGGATGCTGTTCGGCGCGCGGGCACTGCAGGGTGCGTTCGGCGCGCTGCTCGCCCCGGCCGCGTTGTCGCTGCTGACCGTGATGTTCACTGCGCCCAAGGAACGCGCCCGCGCCTTCGGTGTCTTCGGTGCGATCGCCGGTGGCGGCGCCGCGGTCGGCTTGCTTCTCGGTGGTCTGCTCACCCAGACCCTCGACTGGCGCTGGACGATGTACATCAACGTGGTCTTCGCGGCCGCCGCGCTGTTCGGTGCGATCGTCGAGATCAAGGAGCCGCCGCGGGCTCACGACAACGCCACTCACCTCGACGTCCTCGGCGTCGTCCTGGGCGGCGGGGGACTGGCCCTGGTGGTCTACGGTTTCAGTCGTGCGGCCGAGGAGGGCTGGGGTGACACCGGAACCGTCATCTGCCTGATCGCGGCGGTGGTACTGCTCGTCGCGTTCGTCGGATGGCAGACGCGCTACCGACATCCGTTGCTGCCCTTGCGGGTTGTCGCCGACCGTGCACGCGGTGGGGCGTATCTGAGCGTCGCCATGTCGGTGATCGCGATGTTCGGATCCTTCCTCTTCCTGACGCTCTACATGCAAGTGGTGCACCACTATTCGCCGCTGAGCGCCGGAGTTGCCTTCTTGCCCATGGTCGGTGGCATGCTGATCGGCTCCACCCAGATCGCGGCGCGCCTCATCACCCGGGTGCCGCCACGGTTCCTGCTGGTGCCGGGTGCGCTCATCGCGGCTTGCGGAATGCTTCTGCTGAGTCAGATCTCGGCTGACTCCACCCGGTACTGGAGCGTGATCTTCCCGGCTCTGTTCCTGCTCGGCTGTGGGATGGGCACGGTGTTCATGACCTCGATGAACCTCGCCACCTACGGCGTCGAGCCACGCGACGCCGGTGTGGCGTCGGCGATGGTCAACACCTCACAGCAGGTCGGCGGAGCCATCGGCACGGCCTTGCTGAACACGATCGCCGCCACTGCGACGGCCTCCTACATCACCGGCCACATGGCCTCGGTGCACGGACCGGCCGATGCGCAGGTGCTGCAGGCACAGGCCATGGTCCACGGTCAGAGCATCGGATTCTATGTCGCCGCAGCCATTCTCGCGGGTGTGGCGCTCGTGGCCGGGGTCCTGATCAACGTCCGGCGGCCGATCGGCGACGCACACGAGTCCGAGCCGGTCGCGGTGGCCGCGGGTTGACCCTCGGCTGCGATCTGCGCTGGTCAGCCGTCGAGCAGTTCGACGCTGGTGATGCGATGCAGCGAGAACCGCTGTTCGTCGTTGGTGCCGTCCTCGATCCCGATGAGCTGACCCGCGCCGAGGGTCTGCGGGGACACCACGTGTCGTGACGCGCTGCCGTGCGCGTCGACGTAGCCGACGCGCAGTTTCCGGTTGGCGCGCAACGCCAATCGGATCAGAGCGGTCGTCGGCTCGCCACCCCCGGTGGCCCGCACCGACGCCGAGGCAGGCCCGGCCGCGGGGGTGGCGACCGCGGCACGATCACCCGAGCGCACCCGGCCGACGACGGCGGCGATCTGATCGGGGCCGAGCGCCGCGCGACGTGGCGCCGCGGCCGGATGCCGCCGCGCGCGGTTGGTGGCGACTCGGCTTCCGCGGTCACGCATGTCGACGAGCTCACCCGCCGAATCCTCACCGGCCGGAGCGAATCCGGCGGCACGCAGAACGTCGAGCACATCACGGATCTCACTGGGCGACACCGCAACCGTGGGCGCCAGCGCCCGTAGCGCCAGACGCTCGGTGGCATCACTGCGCAACACCGCCGCCAGGGTCGCGGCGTCCTCACACCGGATGAACGACGAGGCGATCCCGACCCGGAGCGCGCCGTGTCGGCGCGCCACGTCCTCGATCAGATAGGTCAGCGATTGCGGCACCGGTGTGCGGGAATGCGTGGTGAACATGGTGATCAGTTCGCTGCTGGATCGGCCGGCGTCGAGCGCGCGGCGCACACTGTCCTCGCTGATCCGATACACCGATGCGGCGCCGCCGGATTCGAGGTCGGCCACCAGCTCCACCTGTTCGGCGAGCTCGGCGGTCATCGGCCCGGGCACGGTGATCGTCAGATCGGCCTGGGTGAGGAAATGATCGACCGGCGCCGGCAGCGCCTTGCGCATCGCGGCGAGCACCGCCGAATCGTCGGTGGCGGGATCGGCGTCGAGCACCGCCCGTCCGACCGTGGTCAACGCGTGATGCCCGACAACCCCGACCGAGCGTGCCTCGTCGAGCGTCGCACCCACCACCCGCGAGGTGAGACGACGCATCTGGTGGGGATGATCCCAGCCGAGGGTGGCCACGAGCCCGGCGACCGACACTGGTGTCGCCGGCGCCGTCCGCCGCAGCGCGGTGAGGATGATGCGACGCACGGTCGGGGCGTGAGAGTCGTAGATCTCGGCCGACAAAGCCGGGATCGTGGTGCCGTCGCGGTCCGGCTCGCCGACCTGCCAGGCGTTGCGCGGCATCGTCAGCCAGGCCTCGAGCAGGGTGTGCCACTGCCGTTCCGGAGGCTGGTGCAGCCAGGTGTCCGACGTCGTCGTCGGAGCGAAGGCGTGTTCGCCGGTGTCGCCCGCCGGTGGGGGGTCGGGGAAACCGGAGTCGATCAATCGTGCGTGACCGAGGAGCTCGACGATCAGTGCGAGCCGGGGCTGATCGAGGCCGGTGGACTTACTCAGGCGCCGCAGCTCGCGCACGCCGAGAGCTCCCGACCGCAGGATCGCCGCCGGCGCCGACCCCAGTGCGCGGAGCACCGTGGTGGCGTGTCGGATCAGTTCCAGCGCCTCGCCACCACCTGCGGCGTCGATGTCGCGGGCCGAGAACCGGCGCGGCGCAGAGGAGTCGTCGGGTACCGGACGCGCGAGGGAGTCGGTCCGCAGGGCCGGTTCACCGCGCAGCAACTGCCCGGATTGTGCAGGGAGCTCCACGGTCTGATGATCGATTCGCGCGAGCAGACCGTCGGCGATCAGGCGTGCGACCGGCGACTGCGGGTCGGCGTCGGGTGCTGCGTCGCGGCTGCGACCCAGCGCCGGGCCTCGGGAGAGCGCCGCGAGTAGTTCGCGCTGCCGCTCGTCGAGGGCGTCGAGACGCGCCCGCAGGTCTTCGGGCGTCACGTCGGCGAGCGGGCCTGTCAGGTGCAGCCCACGCCACGGCAGCGCCGAGGTCGCATTACCGGCGACGTGCAGTGCGTCGTCGGGGCCCCAGATCAGTGCGAGCCGACGCAGATGGGTGATGCGCTCGAGGATGTCGTCATGCTCGGCGCGATCGGACAGCGCGTCGAGCACCGACGAGGCCGACACCGTCGCCGCAGCCGGTGGGCCCGAGGAGATGCACACCTCGAGCACGGCGATGTCGAGCAGGTCGAGGCGCTCGCCCGCCAGCGCGACCGACGCCGCGGAGAGCGCACGTTGCGCGAGAACACGGCTGCCCTGCGGGGGCGGGGAGGCGAGGTCGGGACGCAGCGCGAACAGATCCGCCAATTGATCGTCGGTGCGCGAGATCAGGTCGCCGGCAAGCCCGTCGGCCCGATCATCGGAACTCATTCGGCCGATTCTACCGAGCGCGCCACGCGAGCCCTTCTCACGCGGGCAGGTTCAGCAGCGTCGGGGTCGACACTTCCTTGTCCTCACCGCTGTCGCCGTTGCCGACCTGGCCCGCGGAGTTGCGGCCCCAGCAGTAGATCGAGGTCTCGTTGACGACCGCGCAGGTCGTGCCCAGCACGGTCTCGACGGCGGAGACGGTGCCCGACAGCGCAGTGATCTGGGTCGGCGAGGTGGTCGCCGAGCCGGAGCCGATGCCGAGTTGCTGTCCCTCGTTGTCTCCCCAGCAGAACAACCTGCCCTGTGACACCGCGCAGGTCGAACCCCAACCGGTGTTGATCTGGGTGACCCCGGTCAGCCCGACGACCGGCGTCGGGGTGTGCTGGGCGTTCTTGGTGCCGTCGCCGATCTGGCCGTACCGGTTGTCGCCCCAGCAGTAGGCCTTGCCCGACGCCGACGCGCACACGGTGATGTATTGGTTCGGGTCATCGGTGACGCCATATGTGCCGACCGAGATGGAGTCGGCGTCGGTGACGGCGACCTTCTGCGGGGTGTTGGCCCGCGTGGTGGCCCCGGTGCCGAGTTGGCCGCTGTCGTTGTTGCCCCAGCAGTAGACGGCGTCGGCGATGGCGCAGGTGGTGCCCTGTGCGGTGGCAATGCCGGTGACGGTGCCGCTCAGTCCGGTCACCTCGGTGGGGCTGGAGGTCTTGTCGCTGACCGAGTCCACGCCGATCTGCCCGTCGTCGTTGTTGCCCCAGCAGTACAACGTCCCGCCCGCGATGGCGCAGGTGCTGCCGAAACCGGTGGTGATCGCCGTGACCGTGCCCGACAGCCCGGTGACCGGTGTCGGTATCTGGGCGTTGGAGGTGGTGCCGGTGCCGAGTTGGCCGTAGCTGTTGTCGCCCCAGCAGAAGGCCTGACCTGCCGAGACCGCGCAAGTGGTGGTCTTGAAGTCCTTGCTGGTGTCGACGTACCCGCCCATCGAGACCGCGGTCACGGTGGGGAGGTTGACCTTGACTGGGGTGGGCGAGCCGGTGGTGTCGCCGTTGGCGAGCTGATTGTCGTAATTGGCTCCCCAGCAGTACAACTGCTTGGCCGAGATGCCGCAGCTGGAGTTGCCGTAGATGGCAAGCACGGTGGGATGTCCGGCGGCCGTGGGCTGATCATCATCACCGCGGAAAGCGCCTGCGGCGAAGGCGATGCCGAGGCCGAGGACAAGCAGGACGACAACGGCGGCGGCCGCCAGGGAGACGATCAGGCCAGTGCGCTTTTTCGGGGCCGCCGGCACGGGGGGTGGATAGCTGCCGATGAGGTGCGGCGGCGTTCGGGGCGCAAACGTCGGGGGTATTCCGCCGGTCGGTGCGGGTGCGCCGAGCGGTGTCGACTGATACGGCGAATTCGGTTGCGAGGGTGGGTTGTTGGCGACCGTCGGGCCACCCGGCCCGTAGCCGCCGGGCATCGCGGACGGCATCTGGCCGGGGTGGGAGGGATTCTGGCTGGGCACTGAGGGATTCGGATGCGACGGATTCGGATGCGACGACGGCGGCGTCGCATAGGACGGCGGCGGCGTTGGCTGCGACTGCCCCGCGGCGGTCTGGGAGTACGGGTGGTTCGCCCCGACGAAAGGTCCTGCCGCCGGGTTCGACTGGTGCGGTGGCGGTATGGGGTTGCCCCGCCCCTGGAATGCTTGACCCCGGCTTTCGAATGCCTGACGCAGCGCCGTCGAGAACGACCGGCAGTCGGGGTAGCGCTCGGCGGGATTTTTCGACAATGCCTTCGCGATCACCGGATCGAGGGCGCTGAGGTCGGGGCGTAGTGAGCCGATCGGCGGAATCTGTTTGGTCAGATGCGCCATGACCAGCGCCGAAGGTGTAGTGGTGGTGAACGGGGCCTGCCCGGTCAGGAGCTGAAAGACGGTGCACGCCAAGGAGTACTGGTCAGAGGAGGCTGATGCGTCGTGACCCTCGATCACCTCGGGGGCACAGTAGGCCAGCGTGCCGATGAAGGCGCTCGTCGCGGTCAGTGACGTCGAGTTGACGAGTTTGGCGATACCGAAGTCGAGCACGGTGACCCGGTCGATCTGACCGTGTTCGTCGCGGCTGAGGAAAACGTTGGCCGGTTTGACGTCACGGTGGATGATGTTGCGCCGGTGAGCGTAGTCGAGGGCGTCGGCAACCCGCGTGGTCACCTCGATCACGTCCGACGGGGAGATCGCACCGTGGGTGAGGTCGGCGCCCTCGAGGTAGTTCATGGTGAACCACGGGGTGCCGTCGGTGTTGATGCCGTACTGGTGGATCGAGATGATGCTGGGGTGATCGAGCGCCGCGGTGGTACGCGCCTCGTTGGTAAAGCGTCGCTGGAAATCGGGGTCGTGCGCACCGGCCAGCGAGATGACCTTCAGGGCCTCCCGTCGCAGCAACTGCGGGTTCTCGACGAGGTACACCTCACCCATTCCGCCCGAACCCAGCAGGGAGACCACCTTGTATCCGGCGACCTGCGAACCTGGACTCAGAGGCACGATTCTTCCTTCGATCGGGGGCGGACCGCTGGCCTGTGACCTTACCCAACGTGCTCTGGGATCGGTCGTCGTATCATTCGAACGACGGGCACACGTCGTGGGCGTGGAGGAGCAAACGGTGAGCGCACCGCGTGCCACAAAGGACGTCGTGGCACAATATGCGCGTGGCTGAGAGCAATTCGAAGAAGCACTACGTCGACAACGGCTGGCCGAAGGCCTCCGACGGCGACGGTCCCGAGCACGCGGTGTCGGAGTTCGCGGCCGCGCTGCCCGGCGCGTTGTCGCCGTTCGGCGACGTGGAGTTCCCGTTGCCGGCCGACGAGGTCAACTACATCAACCCCAAGACGGTCATCAACCGCTGAGCGCGGTGACCGAGTGAGTGCGGTCCCCGACCCGCAGTCCGCTGCCCGGTTGTCCCACGTCGACGACTCGGGTACGGCCCGCATGGTCGATGTGGGGGGCAAGTCGGTCACACAGCGCCGCGCCGTTGCCGGCGGCACCTTTCGCACCAGCACCACCGTCATCGACCTGCTGACCTCGTCGGCACTGCCGAAGGGGGACGTCCTCGCCACTGCGCGGATCGCCGGGATTATGGCGGCCAAACGCACCGATTCGCTCATTCCCCTCTGCCATCAGTTGGCGCTGTCATCGGTCGACGTCGACTTCACGATCGGCGCAGATCACATTGACGTGACAGCTGCGGTCACCACCGCTGGCCGGACCGGCGTGGAGATGGAAGCACTGACCGCAGTGGCGGTGGCCGGGCTCACGCTGCACGACATGGTCAAGGCAGTCGACCGCCACGCACGCATGGACGGAATCCGGTTGCTTGAGAAGTCCGGCGGACGGTCCGGAGACTGGCGCCGAGAAGACGACGGCGGAACGTGTAGGGACCCCGGATCGCAACCATGAGCACGCAGCGCATCGCACGGATTGTCGTCGCCTCCACCCGGGCCTCCCAGGGTGTCTATCCCGATCGCACCGGCCCGATCATCGCCGAGTGGCTCACCGACCACGGGTTCTCCGTCGACGAGCTCGACGTCGTCGCCGACGGCCCGCCGGTGGGCGATGCGATCCGGGCCGCGATCTACGCCGACGTCGACCTCGTCCTCACCACCGGCGGGACCGGGCTCGCACCGACCGACCGGACTCCCGAACAGACCCGGCCGCTGCTCGACATCGAGATCCCCGGTCTCGCCGACGCAGTGCGCACCGCCGGGCTGCCGCAGGTGCCGGCCGCGGTTCTCTCCCGCGGCACCGCCGGGGTTGCCGGCACCACGCTGGTGGTCAATCTGCCCGGTTCGACCGGCGGTGTGCGCGATGGACTTTCGGTCCTCGCCACCGTCGTCGACCACGCTCTCGATCAGCTCCGCGGCGGCGACCACTGATGCCGGGCTATCGCTGATGAGCGCCGCCACGTCGGTGACGGTGTGCACGGCGGTGAGCGCCGACCCGATCGCATTCGCCGACCACGAGGCCCGCGTCGTCGCGGCAGCCGACGGACATGCCGGCGCGGTTGTCGGGTTCGTCGGCGCGGTCCGCGATCACGACGGCGGGCGCGCGGTGACGAGTCTGTCGTATTCGGCGCATCCGGATGCCCCGCGCGTGCTCACCGAGGTCGTCTCCGAGGTCTGTGCGGCCGCCGACGGTGTGCGGGCGGTCGCGGTCTCCCATCGGGTCGGTGACCTGTCGGTCGGTGACGTCGCTTTCGTCGTTGCTGTGGCCGCCGACCACCGTGCCGAGGCGTTCGCGTTGTGTGCGCGACTCGTCGATGAGGTCAAGGCGCGTATACCGGTATGGAAACACCAGTTCTTCGGCGACGGAACCGACGAGTGGGTCGGGTCGGCCTGATCGCGGGCGCTACTTGATACCGGCGACCACCGAGACCACCTCCAACAATGGGAAAAGGACCCCGCACGGCGTCGAGCAACGTGCGGGGCCCTTCGTCAGGGCTGAACCGTTCGGGTTCAGGGGAGCGGGATGAGTCCCTTGTTCTCGTTGAACAGGCGCAGCTGATCCGGGGTGAGCTGGTAGCCGCTGTCCTTGGCGGCCTTGAGTAGGTTCTGCACCTCGGGGCTGACGCCGGCCTGGCTGACCTGATCGATCGCCTGGTCGGTGCTGGTGGCGTTCGGGGTGTTCGCGAGACCTTTGGCGCGTGCCTGCGGTGTCTGCGGTGCCTGGGGTGCTTCCTGCCGTGGGGTGGAGGTGGGGGCGGTGCGTGGGGTGGGGCCGGACAGCCCGGCTCCACAGACCGGCCACGCGCCCTTGCCCTGGGTGGCCAGGACACGCTCCGCGACAGTGATTTGCTGCTCTTTGGTGGCCTGATCGGCGCTCGGCGCGAACTGGGTGCCGCCGTTGGCGGCCCACGTGCTTGGGCTGAACTGGAGTCCGCCCTGGTAGCCGTTGCCGGTGTTGATGGCCCAGTTGCCGCCGGACTCGCACTGTGCAACCTGGTCCCATTCGGAATCGGTGGCGGCATGTGCCGAGCCGGTGCCGAGCAGAGCCGCGCCGCCGCCGAGAACGGCCCCGGTCAGTGCGATCTTCGCGAAGGTCTTGGTCGCGGTGGTGGTCGACGGCTTGCGGTGACGTGCGGACATAAGTCGAATTACCTCTCTCCACGCGCCTGCGAGGTCAGCTGTCGGGTTCGAGCGAGAGGTGCTCGGTCACGATCGCCGTGCGGCGACCGGACTTAACCCCAAGGACGTCTGTCGACGTCCGTTCTTCCTTGCGGAAAGGGTGGGTCCCCCGTCCTCGTTCCAAGATGTGTTCTCGTCATTCCACCGGAGGAACGAGGCTCGGCGCGACCGGTGGCAATCGTGATGTGTAGTTACTGTGCTGTGACCTTCTGTGAAGGACGCTTCGTACAGTACGGCGTCTGAGAGCGGGAATCACCCCGTCCTGACAACCCTTTTTGGGCGTGGCGGTGGGTCTTTGGGCCCTGTATTGGCGTCCGTGCAGTTCACGGGCGTGACGTCTGGTTCGTGTCCATCTCGTTATCGACTCGTTATGTGAGGAAAGTCACAAGAGATTCGCGTGTGTCAACCTCCGGCGAACGGGGGGAGAACGTCGATCGTGCGCGTCGGACCGAGGCGCCGCGCGCGGTCGCACAGCGCGATCTCATCGCGCAGATACGAGCAGCGCTCCAACACCCGTGCCAACTCCGGATTATCGCCTGCCAGAATGTGTTCGAGCTCACCGAGCGTGAGGTCTTCGTCGATCTCGTACACGGCGGATTCGGTCTTCGCGGCCGCGGATGCGGCGGCGAAGTACCGGACCGTCACACGCATCCGCTCAGCCCCCGATCGCCGACATCGGACGGTCCGGCTGCCGGAATCCCGCGGTGCCGACCGCGTGCCCGGCGCGCTTGGCCCAGGTGTTCTCCCGCCACACTTGCGCGATCCGACGATCGACTTCGAGCTCGCCGTCACGACGGCCCCGCAGCACGGGCATCAGCGAGGTCTCGGCGTCGGCGAACAGGCAGTTGCGCAGAGCTCCGTCCGCGGTCAGCCGGGTCCGGTCGCAGTCACCGCAGAAAGGACGTGTCACTGATGCGATGACGCCGATGCGCGCAGGTGCTCCGCGGGCGTCGGCATGGCCGTCGACGAGGAAGGTCTCCGCAGGCGCACCTCCGCGCGGCACGGTGTCGGGGAGCAATCGGAGATGCGCCGACAGCACGTCGAGGATCTCCGTCGCCGTGACCATCCGCGACCGATCCCATCGATGTCCGGCGTCGAGGGGCATCTGCTCGATGATTCGCAGCTGATATCCGGCGTCCAGGCAGAACCGGGCGAGGTCGACCAGTCCGGCCAGGTCCCGACGATCGGGGACGACCGCGTTCACCTTTATCGGATACAACCCCGCGCGACGGGCGGCATCGAGGCCCGCGAGGACGTCGGGCAGCCGGTCACGTCGGGTGATCTCGGCGAATCGGGAGGGATCGACGGTGTCCAGTGAGACATTGATGCGCGTCAGCCCGGCCTCGACGAGACCGGCGGCACGGCGCGTCAGCCCGAGGCCGTTGGTCGTCATCGCGATCTCCGGACCCTGCGGCAGCGAGGCGACGGCAGCGATGATGTCCTCGAGGTCGCGGCGCAGCAGCGGCTCGCCGCCGGTGAACCGGATGGTGCGGATGCCGAGGTCGGCGACCGCGATGCGCAGCACCCGGATGAACTCGGCGGTGGTCATCACCGACTCGCTCGGCAACCAGTCGAGGCCCTCGGCGGGCATGCAGTAGGCGCAGCGCAGAGTGCAGCGGTCGGTCACCGACACCCGCAGATCGGTCGCCACCCGTCCGAAGGTGTCGCGCAGCGGCCCGGACGTGGGCGCGGTCGACGCCTCCGAATGAGGTTCGTCGGCGGCGCGCGGCAGCACCGTTGGGAGCGGCAGACCGAGGTCGACGACGGTCATCGCCGTGCGGGATCGTCGTTGGGAATCCGTGCCTGGAGGGCACGGAAGGTGCTGGCGTGGAACACGAGTGGCTCGACAGTCGGATCGGCGTCGAGGCGCTGGATGCGCAGCAGCACCAGCAGGTGATCGCCGGCGAGGATCTCACTCTCGATCGTGCACGACAGGTGAGCGGCCGCGCCCGGGATGAATAGGGCTCCGTCGTCGGAACCGAGAGGCTCGATGTCGTCGAACCGTCGTAGTGCCGGACCGGCGAGCTGACGGCACAGCTGTGCCTGGTCGTGGGCGAATACGCTGACACCGACGGTGCCGGCGTCGCGCAGCCGTGGCCACGTTGTCGAGGTGTTCTGCACGCACACGCTCACCAGCGGTGGATCCAGCGATACCGAAGTGAAGGCACTCGCGGCCATTCCGACCAGTTCCGGGCCGGTCGAATCGCTGGGGCCGGTCGAATCGTTGCCGTCGGAGGGCGGGCGGGGCTCAGGCGCGCCACGATGACAGCAGACCGCGACCACACCGGACGGGAAACAGCTGTACGCCCGCTTCAGCGCGTCCTCGTCCGATGCCGGCGCGAGATCGGCGTGGGTGGCGATCACCGAGGGTCGATCCACAGAAGCCGACACCCGATCACCGGGTCCCACGGCCCGACCGCAACGCGTAGATGACGCCCATCAAGAAGCCCAGCGGGGCGCACATCGTCAACAGATACACCGCGGTCGGAGCGGTCTCGCCGTGATCGGCCACCGGGGTGAGGAACAACGCAACGATCGCGAGCAGCCCGATCACAAAGACCACGCCCGCCAGGGGCAGCAGCCGCGACGTGGACGACTCGCCGGCTCCCGGAGTCAGCGAGCGACGATCGCCGTGTGCCTTCAACCCGTACGCTTGCCTCCCGGCGCCGGCGCCGGCGACACGCTTGCTCTCCATGGCTTCCACGGTAGAGCACCCGGGGTGATGATGACGGTGTCGTGACCGGTCAGCGCGCGGCTCACGCTGCCTCGAGAATTCGTTTTGCCCATTGGCTAGACTGGCTTCACCAGGCGCCTTGCTCATTGTCGTGGGCCAGGGCGCCCTTGTCATGTGGTGGATCGACCGCATGCAACGACAACGACGTTCGAGTGAAGGTGAGCACAGTGCCGAGCGGCAAGGTGAAGTGGTACGACGCCGAGAAGGGCTTCGGTTTTCTCGCACAAGACGGTGGCGAAGACGTGTACGTGCGTTCGTCGGCGTTGCCCGACGGCGTCGAGGCGCTCAAGCCCGGCCAGCGGGTGGAGTTCGGGATGGCTGCGGGGCGTCGGGGCCCGCAGGCATTGACCGTCACCGTGCTCGAACCCGCACCCAGCGTCACCAAGAACACCCGTGAAGCCGCGCGTAAAGAGGTCAAGCGGCACAGCCCCGACGAACTCCACGGCATGGTCGCCGATCTCATCACCCTTCTCGAGGGCAAGGTGCAGCCGGATCTGCGCAAGGGTCGCTACCCGGATCGCAAAACCGCACAACGCATTTCCGAGGTCGTGCGTGCCGTCGCCCGCGAGCTCGACAGCTAGGGTGTGTCTCCCGATTCTTCTGCGAGGGATTGGCGCAATCGTGCCGCCAAGACCCGCAAAGGGAATTGGGAGACACACCCTAGCTCACCCTCACGTGGGCGGCGCGGTGTCGGCAGCGATGAGACCGCGCGCGATGTCGGTCGACCCGTCCGGGTTGGTCGCCACCGCCGATGCCGCGGTGATCGTCACGCCCAGCAGTACGCGGTCGGGGCGCGATCGCAGGGCGACCGTGTAGGTGGTGTTCGACGGCTGCGGTGATTCTTCTTCCACCAGGCCCTGCGGGGTCCAGTAGAGGGTCGTGAGATTCCACGGAGACTTGGCGACGGTCTTCGAGACCGACAGCAGCGCCGTTGAGTTCAGCGGGATCGGCACCCGCGGCGTCGTGCGCTGAGGCTGATCCCGTGGCGGGGTGCACTCACGTACGAATACGTCACACCACCGGGCCGGCTGCACCGTATGGAGCTCGCCGCCGACGGCGAGCTGGATGTACGCATCGTCCTTGTGCTCGCCGGTATTGCCGGCCACCAGGATGCCGACGCCTGCCGCGACGACCACCACGAACACGACGGCCACTGCGGCGATGATCGCGATCGCCTTCTTCTCACCGGGGTTGACCACGCTCTAGTGATATCCCATCCGCTTGGTGGGCTGAGCACCCGGTCCGGAAGCGTCGCGGGACGACGGACCCTGCGCCGGGCCTGCCGGTCGGTGCGGTCGGGTGGGTGCCGACGCCGGATCCGCCGGGCGGCCGACCGGATGGCCGTTCGGACGATCCGGCCGGACCGCAGCATGCCGCTGCGTCGGATGGCTGTAGGCCGGCGTCCCGAGATCGGCGAACGACATGGTCGGCTCCGCATGCTCGGGACGCTCACCACCGAGGCCGGGAACCAGGGAGCGTCCGCGATCGGTCAGCACCGTCTGCGCGAGTCCCAGCCCCAGCAAGACCGAGACGACGGTGAACCCCACCCACAGCGTCGTCGGCAACAGCACACCGAGAGCGGCACCGAGGACCCAGCACAACTGCAGGACCGTCTCCGACCGGCCGAACGCCGATGCCCGCGACTGCTCGGGTAAATCGTCCTGGATCGACGAATCGAGGCACACCTTGCCGATCGCGCTGGTGCCAGAGGCGACCAGCGCGGTCGCCGTCGCCAGCACGATGTTGCCGAATATCGCCGCGAGTACGGCCATCACGAAGCATGCGGCCGTCGAATACAACACGATCTTGGACGGGTTACGCAGTTGCAGACGTGTGCCGACCCCGTTGCCGATGGCGTTGCCCACGCCCGCCGCGGCGCCCACCGCGCCAATGGTCGCGAGCTGCTTCCAATCCGAGTGCACGCCCTGCTGGGACTTGGCATAGAAGGCGATGTAGAGCGTGAGGAAGCCGGTGAGGATGCGGATGGTGCCGTTACCCCACAGCGCAGCGACCACCTTGCGTCCGAGGGGCTGACGCATCTTCGCGGCCAGCGCTTTGGCCCCGCCGCGCATGCCCGCCCGTCCCGGTGCCGCGGCTGCGGCGTGCGGGGCGTGATAGGTCAACGTCGCCGGGATCTCTCCCTCGGTGACCTCGACCCAGGACGGGATACGCATGCACAGGTATGCGCCGTATGCGGCGATGACCGCAAGCCAGAGCATCGCGCCGGGCAGGTGCCACGGCAGCGCCTTGGCCAGCAATACCTCGAAGAGCCCGGCCACCGCGCCACCGATGATCGTGCCGCCGACCAGGCCGAACATCGTCAGCCGGGAGTTCACCCGCGGCAGGTCGATCGTCGGGGGGACCACCCGCGGGGTGACCGCCGACTTGAGCACACCGAACGACTTGGACAGCACCAGCAGACCCAGCGCGCAGGGATAGAGCACCCACGGGTCGTAGTTGAGCTGATCGGCAACCGGATCCCAGCTGACGTTGGTCATGATCAGCAGTGCGAGCACCACACGGGCGCCAAAGGTGGCGGCCATCGCGATCCGACGGCCTTGCTGCAGTCTGTCGAGCAACGGCCCGATCAACGGTGCGATCAGTGCGAACGGTGCGATGGTGAGCGCGAGATACAGCGCTACCGATACCTTGGACTGTCCGGTGGCAGCCGAGAAGAACAATGTGTTGGCCAACGCGACCGCCATCGCCGCGTCAACGGCGAAGTTCACGATCACCGGCAAGGTCAGCGCGGTCAGACCCGACTGGTCGGCGCCGTCGGCGGTGGCTGCCTGGTGGATCTTGCCGAGCCCCTTCGCGGTCAGTTGCCTGCTGCGCATCGCCGCCACCCGCGCGACCGTGATCTTCTTCGGCGCCTCTGGCGCCGGATCGGTCGGCAGGGCCTGTGTCCGATGGCCGCCCGGTCCCGTCTCGTCATGGGGATCGGTCGGCGTGTCGTCGAGGGGGGGCAGATGCGGATTGTGGGTCCGCGGCGGCAGGTACGCCTCGCCGCGGTTCCCGCCCGGGGGATTGCCGTGCGACGGGATCCGCGTCGGGGCGGCACGGCGGCGTGCGCCATCGGCCGGATAGTTCGCGGCCCCGGGGTGGTCGACGGGGTTGCGTCGGGTACGCGCGGCACCCGCGGGGCCCGAGGTCCCCGCGGGCGCGGCGGCGCTGTCCTTCGGCTTCCGTCCGATCACGCGTCAATTGTTCCTCATCGGCCGACCGGGCCGCCGTATGTGTCGTTCGGAAGTGTCGCGCGCAGCCGCTGCGACCCGCGGTCTCCGGGTGAGGCACACTGGAGGGCGTGACTGAAGTAATGGACGGCCAGCGGTTGCTCGACGCCGTCGAGGTCGCCCGTGCCGCGCTCGTCGAAGACGGGCATGAGCCGGGTGCCCATCGTCAGGCGATCGCGGAGGGCGCGTGGGCCGCAGCACACTACTTCGACGCCGATCTCACCGGATACCGCGGCTGGCAGTGGTGTGTGGTGGTCGCCGGCGCGCCCGGGACCGACGTGGTCACAGTCAGTGAGGTGGTCCTCCTGCCGGGCGAAGGTTCGCTCCTCACGCCCGAATGGGTGCCGTGGAGTGAGCGCGTCGCGCCGGGCGATCTGACGGCAGGTGACATGCTAGCCGCCGACTCCAACGATCCGCGGCTCGTTCCCAACCATGTCGACACCACGAGCGCCCTGCTCCGCGAGACTGTGGTGCCGGAGGTCGCCGACGACTATCCGGCCCGTGGTGTCGAGGCATCGGCACCCGACCCGGAGGACCTGGCCGAGGTTGCCGGGGTACTCGGGCTCGGACGTCGGCGATTGCTCAGCCGGGAGGGCCGCGACGCGGCTGCGCAGCGCTGGTACGACGGCGAGCACGGTCCCGGCGCAGAGATGGCAGTTGCGTCGCCTTTTCCGTGCTGCACCTGCGGTTTTTACATTCCGCTGTCGGGTGCGTTGCGGGTGGCTTTCGGCGCGTGTGCCAACGAGTATTCCGCCGATGGCCGGGTGGTCTCGGCCGAATACGGATGCGGGGCGCACTCCGACGTCGTCGCCCCGAGCGGTGAGGGATCACCGGCGTACGACGCCTTCGACGATGGCGTTCTCGAGATCGTTGCGGTCGGCGCTGGTGCAGGTGCTGCGGGCGCTGACGGCGAGCCGAACGCTCGGGCTTGACGCCCGGAGTTGCCCGATCCGTCCCGGTGCACACGGACCCCTTCGGTACCGCCGACCTCGCCACGTCAACACTGTCGGCGTGGCGGAACTCGCCGACGCGTCTGGCCGAAGATGTTGCCGCCGAGGATGATCTGGCGAGTGTCGGCTACCGCGACCGCCTCTTCGTCGAACTGGTCACCAACGCGGCCGACGCGGCCCGGCTCGGAGGGGTCGAGGGAGAGGTCGCGATCTGGTCGGATGTCGACGATCTCCACGTTGCCAATACCGGTGCGCCGCTGACCGAAGCGGGAGTCCGGTCGCTGCTGGCACTACGTGTCTCGGCCAAACGGCCCGATGGCACCGGTGGCGTCATCGGCCGGTTCGGGGTGGGATTCAGTGCCACCGCCGCCGTCGCGCACACCATCGAGATCCGCTCGACGACCGGGACGATCCGTTTCGATCGTGCACGTGCCGCTGCCGCGGTTGCCGAGGCGGGAATTGTTGACGCAGCACGGGTTCCGCTCCTGCGGCTGGCCTGGCCGGGTAAGGGGGTTCCGCGCGCGGGTTTCGCGACCGAGATCGTCCTCGGCCTGGTCGAGGGACTCGACCCGCAAGCGATCCTCGACGCAGCTGCCGCGCAGGCCCCCGATCTGCTTCTGGCGCTGACCGCGCTGCGGTTGATCACCGTGGAGGACAACGCTTTCGAGATCGACCGGACCGACCTGGTCAATGACGAACTGTCCTCCGGTTCCCGAGTTCGTCGGCTCACGGTGACCGTGACGGGCCGGGACGATCGGCGGAGTCGGGACTTCGCCGAAATCGAGCACGGGCCGTCACGATGGTTGCGCGCCGACGATGGTCGGCCGGTCAGTGCCGGGGCGGACGCGTCGGCGGCCGATGTGCTCTGGGCGCCGACACCGACGGACATCGAACTGTCGTTGCCGTGTCGGCTCATCGCCCGTCTCCCGCTCACCCAGGATCGTCGCCACGTGCACCCCGATGCCGACATCGCCGCGGCCGCAGCGGGTTACGTGGACGTGTTGCGTCTTGCCGAGCCCGGCGACGGCGTGGCACTCGTTCCTCGCGCGCATCGCGCGCGTAACGGCGACGATGCCCGGTTGATCGACGCGGTGCTCGGTGAACTGCGTCGTACTGCTTGGCTACCCGGCATCGCAGGGGTGCCGCTGGTGCCTGAGGGTGCGTCGGTGCTGATTGGGCTCGATCCCGATCTCGCGGAGGTGCTCGGCGAGCTGTTCACCGATCTCGTCCATCCAGATCTGTCTCTCGCACATCAACTTCCGGTGCTCGAATCGCTCGGCGTGTCCCGCATCGGCTTGGCGTTGTTGGCGGAGCGGCTAACCGGTGTGGATCGCGACCCTGCGTGGTGGGGGCGGTTGTACGCGGCGCTCGCACCGCTGGTGTCGACAACCCTCGACGCCGAAGAACTTGCCGCGCTGCCCATCCCGCGTTCGGATGGTCGGATGAACATCGGTGCGCGTGGATTGTTCACCGCGCACGCCGTGCAGACGCCCCTGCGCTGGATTCGTACCGTTGCGGCCGAGGCTGACCATCCCCTCCTGGAACGACTGGGCGTGCAGCGGCTTTCGATCACCGATGCACTCGCCGATCCGGCATTGCGCGTGCTCGTCGAGGAGGCGGCCGACCTTGTCGAGGACGGTGCGGGTGAGGAGGTTGACGCCACTGGTCTGGCCGAGGAAGTTCTCGCGCTGCTCGGAGCTGGCACCGATACCGATGTGCCCGGATGGCTGTCGCGGCTTCCGTTACCCGCCGACGATGGAGACTTGCGTAGTGCCGACGAGATGCTGCTCGCCGATTCGCCGTTGGCCGCGGTGCTCGTCGAGGACCATCCCTTCGGTCTGCTCGACACCGACGTCGCCGAGCGGCACAGTGTGCAGGTGCTTCGTCGGCTCGGAGTGGGATGGTCGTTCGCGGTGATCGGCGATGAGCTGCCGACCGGGCCCGATCACGATCTTCCCGACGAGGAGCAGTGGTGGGAGACCTTGCCGGATCCGCCGGAACGTCTGTGCGCCATCCGTGATCTCGACCTCGTCGACCCCGCTCGGTGGGAGCGTGCCCTGACGTTGATCGTCGAGGATGAGCAAGCGGCACGAGCGCTCGACGATCGCGAGGGGTACACGGCCTGGTGGTTACGCCACTTCGCCGAGGTCGACGGAGCACTGCTTGGTGAATACCGCGCGCCGTCGGACCACTCGCTCGTCGGTGTGCTCGATCCGCTCGAGCATCCGCACGCGGACGCGCTGGCCCCAGCGGTCGCGGCATTGCCACCCGAATCCGCCACGCAGGCATCGTTGTTGCTGGCCAGGCTGGGCGATCGGGCAAGATCGATCTCGCCCGGTGTCGCCCGCGGGATCTACTCCGCGGTGGCTGAGGTCTGCCGGTCGGGCAGGATCGACTGGTCGGAGATCGATGCACCCGACGGCGTGCGGGTCGCCTCCGGTGCCACCGTCCTCACCGATGACCATCGCGTGCCGGTCGTTGTCGATGACCGGTGGTGGGCGCAGGCCGTCGATCCCGGGGTCCTCGTGATCGGTCCCGACAGCCCCGAGGGTGCAGCGCTTTTGGCAGATGTCCTGGACCTCCCGACGGTATCGGAGGAGCTCACCGCCGAACCGGTCGGTGCGGGGGAGTATGCGACGGCCGACGACACCGCAGCGGTGTTGTTCACTGCCGAAACCGGAAGGCCGGTTCACGGCGAGGTGCGTGTGTATGACGACTTGCGGATGGCAGTGTCGCGCAAGGGTAGTGGCGAGTCGAGTGAGGTTCGGGTGCGGTGGTGGGTCGACAACCGGGGTGGTACGCATCTGTCCCGCCGTCGTTGATGGCCGCCTCGTTGCCGACCGTCAGCGTTGTTGGGCGTCGATACCAGTGGTGAGGATCGCGGCGAGCTGTCGATAGGCGGCGGCGTCGTCGAGGCCCGTGGTCGCCAACACCTCTCGTCGCTGGATGCGGCTCATCATCGTCGCGGCGACGTCGGCAGCGAACGCGGCATTGACATCTCGGAACTCGCCGTCGTGAACTCCGGCGTCGATCAGCTCCCGCACCCGGCGGGCGGCTGCGGCGGTGTTCTGTTCGTAGAGGTCGCGGGTCGGGCTGAAGGCATGCAGGTCGGTCATGAACACCTCGGAGGCAGGCGAGAGTTCCTCGCCGACGGCGATGAGGTAATCGATGACCGCGTCGCGTGCCGACGTCGCCGCCACGACCCGCGCCTCGACGTGCTCGGTGGCGACCCGGAAGAAATGCGTCACGGTCGTGGTGACCAGTTGCTCCTTGCTGTCGGCGAGGGTGTAGATCGTCGTCTTGGAGCAGTGCAATCTGCCGGCGAGGTCGGCGACGGACAGATGTGCGAAACCCTCGGCGAGGAGCAGGGCGAGGAGGTCGTCGAACAGCGCGGCGCGTCTCCGGGTACCGAAGTCGGTGACGCCCGCGCTCGCATTCACCCCGCGGGTCATGATCGCTCCTCACTGCTGGGCTGCCGGACCGCGATGGCCTTCCGGCGTCGAGAATAGTACTGTGAAGAGTACCTGAGTACTGTCTATGGCCCGGAAAGGCTCGCCACATGGCTGTTGATCGTCTGCTCCCCAATGATGAGGCGCGCGACCTGATCGCCCTGACCCGCGACATCGCCGACAAGCGTCTGGCACCGATCGCCGACGCGCACGAGAAGGCCGAAACGTATCCCGACGGGCTCTTCGCTGAGCTCGGCGAGGCAGGACTCCTCGGTCTGCCGTATCCGGTGGAGTGGGATGGCGGTGGCCAACCGTACGAGGTCTACCTCCAGGTGCTCGAGGAACTCGCGGCACGGTGGGCGGCAGTGGCAGTGGCGACCAGTGTGCACGGGCTGGCGTGTCACCCGCTCTTCACCTTCGGCACCGACGAGCAGAAGCAGCGTTGGCTCCCGGATTTGTTGAACGGCAAACTCATCGGCGCCTACAGTTTGTCCGAGCCACAGGCCGGCTCGGATGCGGCGGCACTGAACTGCCGAGCCAAAGCCGCCGCCGACGGCTATCACCTGACCGGAACGAAAGCATGGATCACCCACGGCGGCATCGCCGACGTCTACAACGTGTTCGCGCGCACCGGTGAGGGGTCGAAGGGGATCTCCTGCTTCCTCGTTGCGCGAGACACCGACGGTCTCACCTTCGGAAAGCCTGAGGAGAAGATGGGGCTGCACGCCGTGCCGACCACTGCCGCCACGTACGACGACGCTGTCGTCGACACGGACCGCCTGATCGGCGCCGAGGGTCAGGGGTTGCCGATTGCCTTCTCCGCCCTGGATTCCGGACGATTGGGAATCGCCGCCTGTGCCACCGGATTGGCGCAGTCGGCGTTGGACGCTGCGGTCGAGTACGCACAAGAACGGACCACCTTCGGCCGCAAGATCATCGACCACCAGGGTTTGGGCTTCGTCCTCGCCGACATGGCCGCCGCCGTCGACTCGGCACGCGCGACCTATCTCGACGCCGCTCGCCGACGGGATGCCGGACAACCGTATTCGCGTGCGGCCGCGACCGCCAAGCTCATCGCGACCGACGCCGCGATGAAGGTCACGACCGACGCGGTGCAGGTCCTCGGTGGCAACGGGTACACCCGTGACTTCCGAGTGGAGCGCTACATGCGTGAAGCCAAGATCACCCAGATCTTCGAGGGCACCAACCAGATTCAGCGGCTCGTGATCAGCCGCGCACTCGCTGCGGGCTGACCGCCCGTTTCCTTCTCGGCGGCATCCGGGCCAGTATGGGTCCGAATCCGAATCCGCCTCAGTCGATCACCCGGCGCAACCGCGACAGCCGATCAGTAGGGTGTCGTCATGACGGTCACGCTTGCCTTCGACCGGCTTCGGATCGACGACGACGTCACCAACTGGATGATTGCGGGGCGGGCGCAGCCGTGGATCGGGCTGGCGCACGTCGTCACCTTCTTCGGGAACTCCCTGACGATGACGATCATCTGCACGGTGGTCGTTGTCTGGCTGATGATTCGGCGCCACGTGGACGAGGCGGTGCTGCTGGCCGTCGGGTCATTGGTGGGCGCGGCGGTCATGGTGGCGTTCAAACACCTTGTGGCGCGCACTCGTCCGCCGGTCACCGACCGGCTGTTGCACGTCGGGAGTTACTCGTTTCCGAGTGGACACGCGATGATGTCGATGGTCGTCTACTGTCTGCTCGCCGTCGTCGCCTACCGGCTCAGCGCGTGGGTCCGCGACCATCGGTGGGTATTGCTCGCCGCGCCTGCACTGTCGTTCGCGATCGGAGTGACCCGGGTGTATCTCGGCGTGCACTGGACCACGGACGTGCTCGCCGGATGGGCGTGCGGCGCCTTGTGGGTACTGCTGTGTGTAAGGGCGTCGATGTGGGTCGCGGTGCACAGAAATGGTCCGATCGGATGACAGTCGGAGCTGCAACGTCGAGGTCCGACTCCGATTAACTGACATGATGTCCGACTCGGATGAACTCGCCGGTGACAACGCCTCGGACGCGACGGAGTTCATCGCGCGTCCCGCGCCACCCACGACCCGTGGCCCTCAGCCTCCGGTGCCACCTCCACCTCCGCCGGCCACCGGGCCGCAGGCGGCGTATCAGCCGACCATGGCGCGACCGATGCCGCCGGCGGGTGCCGGATACTTCGGTCCGCCGTCGGGGATGCCGTCGGGGATGCCGCCCGGATATCCGAGCGGCGGATTCTCGGCCCGGCCTCCCGGCCCGACGCCACCTCGCCGCCGCCGTGCGCTGCCGTGGGTTCTGACTGCCGTCGCGCTGGTCTGCGTCGCCGGGCTGGTCGCCGGCGGACTCGTCTGGTGGACCAGCCGCCGCGACGACTCGCCCCGCCCCGCCCCGCTCGACGGGCAACTCACCAGGACCTTTCCGACAGTTCCGACAGCCACCTGGCAGGTCGGTGCCTCGCAACTCGGTGGCGAGCAGTTCGTCTCGCCCGATCCCAACAAGGCCCAGTACCTCTCGCTCGGCGCGGTCCACGACGAGCACACGTTGGTGACCTTCGTCAGCAGCCAGTCCTCGTCCGGCCGCACGCTGGCCGGCGTCGACACCGAGACCGGTAAGCACTGGACTTCATCGCGAACCGTTCAGGGCTGCTCGGACACGATCGTCAACGGCCGGATCGCTTGCTATGACGAGTCGACCATCACCTTCTTCGACACCTCGACCGGCTCCGTCGTCGCCACCGCCGACAACCCCTCGCCCCGGGCCTACGAGATCGCACTCAACACCGACGGCGCGTACCTCCGATCGTTCACCGACGATGGGCTGTCCATCATGAAGGTGGACAACAGGGCGCACGCGGTGTGGACCAAGTCCTACCCGCTCACCGACGGCGGTCCCGGCGGGGATGCGTCCAGCTTCACCGCCACGTCGTCGCTGGTGGCCAGCGGTCAGACCTCGGTGCTCGTCGTCTCGGCCGGAGACGGCCGTGAACTTCTCAACCGTGCCGGATACGCCACCACCGAGCCGCTGGCCGATGGTTCGATCGCCGTCGTCTCGGCCTCGGGTTCGGCGGGAGCGTTCACCCCGGGTCCGGTCGTCGTCGTACGACCCGACGGCACCACCGTCGAGATCCCTGGCTCCTCGGTGTCGGTGCCCACGGTGGCCTCGCCGACTCAGCGGGGCCACCTTCTCGTCGACGGCAAGTGGACCTCGGTGGCCGACAAGTCCAGCACGTGGACGACCACGGTGGGCGGACCCGACTCGCCGTACGGTTCTACCGCCGCTGTTTTCGCCGACGATCACGAGGTGGTCATCGCTCAGGGTGGAAATCTCACCGCCGCCGACACCGCGACCGGTCAGACCCGCTGGACGCAACCGGCCGCACCGTCCTATGCGTCAACGGGTTTCCCGGTCACCGACGGACAGCGGTTGATCGCTGCCGACGCCACGGGTGGGATCACGGCGCTGTCATTGGCCGACGGCAGCAACGCCTGGTCGCTGCCCGTGTCCACCGTGGGCGGCGCCTCGTCGGACTCGTCGCCGGCCGCGCAGACCTTCGCCGTCGGATCGACTCTGGTGACCTTGACGGGTACGACGATCACCGGCTTCGCACCCACCGGCGGCCCGGCGGGCCCGCCGGGTATCGCGCCGGCCCAGACGCGGACAGCCGCCGAAGGCACCGTCACCCATTGTGCGACGCCGCCGACGTTCACGCCGCAGCAGTTCCGCACGACCCCGGCCGGGCTGGTCGCGACGATGAAGGTCGTGGCCACGTGTGCCGATGGAGATGTGATGTCGGGCAACGGAACCCGCATCTCCATCGCGGACTCGGGATCGCTTGTTGCCTCCGGGCGTTTCGACTTCTCCCGGGCGCCCGCCGCGATCCCGCCGAGCGATGTCGGTGAGGGCATCACCATGGAATTGACCTACCCGCCCGGCTCCTTCTATCGGACACCGGACACCCTCGGCCAGGCCAACGGTACGGTCGCGGGCACGTTCACCGTCGACTGCGACCCTGGCCCCCAAACCACCACCTCGTTGCCGAAACCGGAAGGCGGTTCGGCCGCGCCACCCCAGGTCTCCACGGGTCCGGCGCTGCCGCCGGGTGTCGACCTCGGTTCGACCACCGGTGATGCGCTACGTAGACAAGCGAATTCGGATCGTGCCTTCATCCTGTCCACTCTCAACAACCGGTGGGTGGCGCAGCTGAGCTCCAAACGGCCCGGCCTGTTCGCCGACGGCAAGACCTGGGACAACCAGGCCATTCTCGACGAATTCCTGGCACTGCGATTGCGGTTCAACGATGTTCGGTTGCTCTACTCAGACGAATGGAGCGTCTTCACTCAGCCGGGCTGGTGGGTGACGGTGGCCGCGGCGACCTTCCCCGGACCGGACCAGGCCAACGCATGGTGTGCGGCACAGGGATTCGACGGCGAACACTGCTTCGCCAAGCTCGTGTCGACCACAGCGCCGCCGGACGGGTCCACGCGCTACCGTTGAGTGCGGCGGGTCGTCGTGGTGGGTAGTTGACGGTCGGCGGCAGCGTTGGCCTCGGTGGCTGATCCGGGTGCTCGACTGACCGAAGCCACGAGTCCGTCGAGTCGGTCGGTCAGTCAGTCGAGTCCCCGCTGCGCGGTCTTCTCGCCGCGCCGCGATGCCCTGCGCTGGATCAGGAATACCACCGTCCCCAGCACCCCTACACCGAGGCCGGTGAGGCAGACCGCGAGCGTTCGCCCCCCGCCCCATCCGGACACGCCGACGACGATCGTGGCGATCAGCCACGCCAGCATCCCGACGATGATCACCGGCTCTGGCGCACGCAGGGCACGGGGGAGTTCGGGTACGGGCGCTGCGTCGGACATGGTTTCAGGGTAGCTTTCCGCTGCGTCCACCGATCCCTCGCACGAGCCCCCCGACACCGACTCCCGCCAGGTCGACCGAATCGGGCGCCCAATCGACGCAGAATTGCGCCCGGTTGGCGGGCGCGCTCGACCGGCTTTTCACGATCTCCCAGCGCGGGTCGACGCTGGGTCGGGAGTGCCGCGGCGGCCTGGTCACCTTTATCACGGTGGCCTCTTGCCTCGCGCTCAACCCGATCATCATCGGCGGCATCTCCGGCGATCCGCACAACGCCGACGACTGCGGGGGAGGGGATGAGGAGGAGGGGAAGAGTGTCTTCGAGTCCTCTTTCGTTCGTCCCCGTGAAATTTCCTGCGGAGGAAGGGAGTACTTGGAGGAGCATCGGGGGAGCGCCACTCGGCCTCCGCGACGCGACTCGCGCACGCGCCGCAGGAGGAAACCTGTGGTTCAGAGGAGCGACATTCCCGCTACGGTGCTGCGGAATTCCGCAGAAGAACATAATATTTGCGCCGTGGAGCTTGTTGTTGAGAGTGACGAACGGCTGGCCGGGTCGCTGTCGCTCGCGGTCGTCCGCATGGCCCGGCGGCTGCGACTGCGTCGCGACAACGAACTCGTGTCGCTGACACAGCTCTCGGCGCTGAACACTCTCTATCACGAGGGCTCGATGTCGCCGGGTGCGCTTGCCGCGGCCGAACGCGTCAAACCGCCGTCGATGACGCGGGTCATCGCCTCGCTCACCGACCTCGGCATGATCAAGCGCGAGGCGCACCCCACCGACGGTCGGCAGGCCATCGTGACCTTGACGCCCGCCGGGGAGCGGGTTATCGCCAACGAGGTGGCGGCCCGCAAGGCGTGGCTCAACGACCGGCTCGAAGAACTCTCCGACGAGGAACGCGCGACGCTGAGCGCGGCCGTGCCGATCCTCGAACGGATCATCTTCGCCGACAGTTGACCTCCGAGCCGACCAGTGTCGGCACGGATGGTCGGGTCGCAGGGCGCAAGGTCGGGTCAGAAGAAGGTGCCGGCGAACGGTGCCCGGGTCGTCGCGAACGCCCGGTCCAGTGCGTCGAGCGTGGCCGACGAATCGGTCCACAGTCGTCCCGCTGCGGCGAACTCGCGCGCGGAGATCCCGCCGAGGTAGAGGCTGGAGAGCACCGCGATGTCCAGTCTCACGGTCGGTTGTGCCTCGCTGGGCACCACGACGGCAGCACCGTTGCCGACGGTGAGGGCAAAGGTTCCGCCGCGCCCGGCGAATCGATCGCCCACGTCGAGGACGACATCGAGATCGGCGTTGTATCGGCGTGCGCCCAGAGCGGCGGGCACGTTGAGGATGCGTAACCACATCTTGTCGACCAGACCGGTCACCTCGACCGAACGCAGGTTCAGCAGCTTGCGGGGAAGGGGGTCATCGACCGGGATGGACGCGTGCAGGGTCGGGATGAGGTCGAGGGAGATCAATACCCGCCACAGGTCGGTGTGGGCGTCCTCGGTGACCGCCACGACCTCCTCGACCTCGGCGTGTACCTCGCCGTCGGCGACGCCCTTGAACACCCGGTAGCTCGCGTATCCGTCGTCGTGCAGCAGGTAGTGCAACCCGCTCGCCGCTGGTGGGCGTTCGGAGTTGCGGTCGGCCAGGATCGGCGCCCACCACTCCTCGGTGCGGACGAGGGCGCCCGGTCGGGTTGCGGTCCACCGGTGATGGATGTCGGCGACGGTGGCCGCCACCTCGTCGGGGTTGGCGAAGCGCACCGTCGCGTGAGACGGGTGCTCGGCCCGCATCAGAGCCGATGACCCGATACGGATCGAATGCGCGAAGCACGCCGGCCCGAAGCCGAAGCGCTCGTAAATGGTGCCCTCCGATGCGGTGAGGATCGCAAAGGTCTGCCCTTCCTCGATCCACTGGCCGGTCAACTCGGTGAGCATCCGTCGTAGGATGCCGCGGCGGCGATGAGTCGCGGCCACCGACACCCACGACAGTCCGGCCGCATCGGCGACGCCTCCGCCGGGCAGGGTCATCGACATCCGGTAGAACATCGACACCCCGACCAACGGCACCGACGACACATCGGTATCCCGGACGACGATGACATCGGAATCGGAGACCTTGGCGCGCAGGTCATCTCGCTCGTCGTCGGGAATCGGGTTGCGCATCGCGAAAGCCCGGGCGTCGGCTGCGATGATGTCGTCCCAGTCGTCGTCGGTGGCGCGGTTCAGGCTCAGATTGTCGATCGTCGCATCGGCACTGTTCACGACTCCACGTTGTCATACCAGCCTGGTCACTCGGCCCGTCGGGCTCGGATCGGCGAATGACCCCGGTAGCCGCTTTGGCAGACTGACTGGTTGTGTCCGACGCGTTTTTCCCCTCTGTGCCCCCGAGTCCGGTGAACTCGAGCCCGGTTGCGGCCAGCCGATTACCGGTGCGGGTCATCGACATCGACGATCCCGCCGACGAGCGGGTCGACGACTTTCGCGATCTCAACTCGGTCGACCGGCGTCCGGATTTGCCTGCCTTGCCCGGAGGCCGGCGTGGCCGTGGTCTGGTCATCGCCGAGGGCGTCCTGGTTGCCCAACGGATGATCGCCTCCCGCTTTACCCCGCACGCCTTCCTCGGGGTGTCGCGGCGACTCGACGAACTCGCCGACGACGTGCGGGTGGTCGGGTCAGACGACTCCGGGCCAGACGACCCCGGGCCGGCGGTCCCGTTCTATCGGGCCACCGCCGAGGTGATGGCCGAGATCGTCGGGTTCCATCTCAATCGCGGGGTGCTGGGGGTGGCCCGACGGCCGCCGGTGCTGCAGGTCGATGAGGTGCTCGCCGGCGCACGGACGGTGGCGATCCTCGAGGGGGTCAACGATCACGAGAACATCGGGTCGATCTTCCGCAACGCCGCGGGGCTCGGGGTCGACGCCGTCCTATTCGGGTCGGGTTGTGCCGATCCGCTCTATCGGCGCAGTGTGCGGGTGTCGATGGGGCACGCCCTGTTGGTGCCGTCCGCGCAGTTCGACCAATGGCCCGCGGGGCTCGAGGACGTGCACCGGTACGGTTTCACCACGGTATCGCTGACCCCGGACCCGCAGGCCGCGGTCCTGGCCGAGTCGGTGGACGCCGAGCGCGTCGCCTTCCTCGTCGGCGCCGAGGGACCCGGACTGGCCAGGGCCACCATGCGTGCCACCCATGTGCAGGCCCGGATCCCGATGAGTCGGGGCACCGACTCGCTCAATGTCGCCACCGCGGCGGCGATCGCCTTCTATGAGCGCGTCCGGTCGGGCACGATGGTGAAATGAGCGACTCGGGCGAGCGCACCGCCGACCGCACACCCGCGTGGACGATGTACATCCCCGAGCCGCAGCGGGTGATCGCGGGATCGGCTGATGGTGCCGACCTCGAGTCATGGCGCCGCCACGAGCCGACGCCGTGGACACTCGGGCTGCTCGTCAGTGCGGCGGCGGTGGCCTTCTGCTCGCTGGTGACCGTCGGGGTCTACAGCTTGGCGGAGTCGCTCGCGCACGGCGTCGGTCTCGTCGCCATCGTCGTGCTGGCCCCGACGAGTGCGTGGACGTTGTGGGACTTCAGGTTTCGCCCGGTGTGGCGGTGGATCGTGTGGGGTGCACTCACCGGGCTGCTCGCCGGGGTCGGTTCGGGTATCGCCCTGTTCGCCATGTCGTAGGACAGCGAAAATCGTTGCGGTGAAAGAAGTGTCAGGAGCCGCCGAAGCCGAAGTACCGGGCCAGCCGGCCGCGGCCGCGTTTCGGTTCGCCGCCGGTGAGTTCGTCGGGCGTCGGCGGTGGTGTCACCCGCGCACGGGACGCGGCGTGGTAGCGCTCGGTGTCCTCGCTTGTCGGTTGGTAGTCCGCCGGATGAATGGCGAACGCGGTCACCGGGATTCGGGCCGGGTCGGAGTCGGTCGGCGCGAGGGGATGGGTGAAGCGGAAGCCGAGCCAGGCCCGGTTGGATTCCTCGGCGAGTTGCTGCGGGTGAAACGGCAGGGCCAGTGGATCGGGGGCCACCCCGTCGGCGTAGCGCAGCGGATGTTCGCCACCCCAGAATGGTCCCTCGAAGCTGAAGGGGACGCCCTCGTCCTCGAAGTAGTCCACCGGTGTCGCCGAGAACGATCGGCGCAACTCCCCGTTCTCCCACCGGGCGAAGGCGCCGGTACCGGTGGCCGGATCGGTGTAGAGCACCGCGGCCGCTGCGCTGCGCTGAATTGACGCGATTGTCCGCGTGAGTGTGCTGGGCCGCTCGGTGGCGAATAGCGAACACGACAACACACGCAGCGGCCCGTAGAAGCCGGCGTAGATGTGTGAGTCCGTCGCGTCCATCGCCGACGCGAGGTCCGTGTCGACCATCGGTAGCAGGACGCTGTTGCCGTAGATCGCCGACGCCAGGCGTCCGGCAGCGGTCACGTCATTGGTGACTCCATCACGAATCACTCGCGCAGGATCATCGGTATCGATGAACCAGAGTGTGACTGCGCGCGCCGACATCGTCCCCCCTCAGCTGTTCGGATTGCTACGGACACCCAGTAGGACGTCCTCCCAGGCGGGTACTGCTGGTTTGCGTGACTTGCGCCGACTCTGCGCGGTGACCGGGGTCGGCGTGGGCGTTGGGTTGTCGGGGGTGTGGTCCAGGTCATCGGTGCTGCCGGTGCTGCCGGCGTCCTCAACCGGCGCGACGTCGTCGGGGGTCTCCGAGGGTTCGGTGCCGACCACGACCTCGTCACGATGACGGTCGTGCGGTTCGGTGCCGTGCGGGTCTGCGGAGTTGAAATCGAGCGCGTAGGTGCCGTGCTCGTCAAAGGGGGCATGCGCGGGATCGTGGCGGCTGCGTTGGGCACCGATGATCGAATCGGCGTCGAGGGTGACCTGCTCGCGGCCTGCATCGTCGACGTCGACGACGGGCGCGGGAACCGGAGCGATGACCGGGGTTGCGACAGGCGTCAGGCGTCGGCGCGGCTCGATCAGCTCCGGGTGGGTCAGTTCCTCGGCGAGGTCGTCGAGCGGGTCGGCGGTTCCGCCGTGCGCGCCGGGGTGATACCGCCAGTGCGCACGATGCTCGGTGTGGCCGATCCGCCAGACGATCTGCACCGCCCAGTAACCGTCCTCGCCCTTCCAGGCGTCCCACGCCGCCTCCGACGGATTCTGGCCGAACGCAACGAGTCCTTCGGTGACGACGTCGCCGAGGGTGAGTTCCGAGGGTCCGTCGTGACGCAGGGGATGAGCCAACGCGGCGAGTTCGGCCGCCCGGCTGCGTTCGAGCAGAACCGGGTGGGCGAATCGTTCGATCTTGTCGGTGCTGACTCCGGCAATGGCGGCGACCTCGGCGACCGTGGCTCCAGCCCGGATGCGGGACTGGATCTCGCGCGGTCGAAGTGAGCTGGTCATCTCGATGTCGATCTGTCCGAGGCGGGACAGGTCGCCGCGGGCTGCGGCGCGGAGGCGTTCGTCGGCGGCAACGGTGAACTTCTCGCCCGACTCGACGTCTTGGCAGATGACTCGGGAGCCGTCGGCGTCGACGCCGACCACTCGAAGTTCGCGCATCTGCTCCTCCTCCGGTTGACCACGAGTGCGGGCATTGTGGCCAGGTTAGACCACCGAACGTCGCGGATCGGGCCGGACACGCGGGCCGGAGTCGCCCGGTGGCACGGCGGAAACGCGCAGTTCAGCCCGACAGTGGCGGACGTGACCCATGCGTTGGATGGGACGTATGTGATCTAGGGTAACGTGCGGTCCGGTGTGGTCTGGACGTCACCGGTGATCCACACACAAGCACCACGGTGCTGGTGCGCACGGTGGTGGTGCGCACGAGGCGAAGACTACGAGATCGACGGTGCGTCCGCCGGTCCCATTGCTCGAAGATGACCTCCCCGACGATGATGCCCTTCGTCCGGCCCTTCTCGCCGATTGGCGGGGCGGCTTCGACGGCGAGACCACGCCCGTACGTGCGCCGACGTCGAGCACCGATATACCCGGGGGACGGGCAGGAGTCGTTCGATAACCGCGGACGGAAACTGTGGACGGTAACGGGAGCAGCGCGGCTACAGGCGCTCGACGATGTAGTCGATGCTCGCGGTGAGCTTGCTGACGTCGTCGGGATCGATTGCCGGAAACATCCCGATTCGCAACTGGTTACGGCCCAGTTTGCGGTACGGCTCGGTGTCGACGACGCCGTTGGCGCGCAGGGTCTTGGCGACGGCGCCCGCATCGATCTCGTCATCGAAGTCGATGGTGCCGACGACCTGGCTGCGCAGGGTCGGGTCGGTGACGAACGGCGTCGCGAATGTCGACTTCTCGGCCCAGGAGTACAGGCGCGAACTTGAATCCGCGGTACGTGAGACGCACCAGTCCAGGCCGCCGTTGCCGAGCATCCACTGGATCTGGTTGTCCAGCAACAGCAATGTCGACAGGGCCGGGGTGTTGTAGGTCTGGTTCTTGCGACTGTTGTCGACCGCGGTCGGCAGCGACAGGAACTCCGGGCACCAGCGATCGGTGCCGGAGATCTGTTCGATGCGTGAGAGGGCCGCAGGACTCATCGCGGACAGCCAGATGCCGCCGTCTGCGGCGAAGCACTTCTGCGGGGCGAAGTAGTAGACGTCGGTCGCGGCGATGTCGACGGGCAGTCCGCCGGCACCGGAGGTCGCGTCGATGGCGATCAGCGCGTCGTCGGCGCCGTCGGGGCGGGTGACCGGCACCGCGACACCGGTGGAGGTCTCGTTGTGTGCCCAGCCGATCAGGTCGACGCCACCGAACTCATCGGGCGTCAGCGCGGCGGGGTCGGGGGCGGTACCCGGATCGGTCGAGATCACCGCGGGAGAATCGAGGAACGGCGCCTTCTTGGCGACGGTGGCGAACTTCGACGAGAACTCACCGTAGGTCAGGTGCAGGGAGCGGCGCTTGATCAGGCCGAACGACGCGGCATCCCAGAAGGCGGTGGTGCCGCCGTTGGACAGCACGATCTCGTAGCCGTCGGGGAGGGCGAATAGCTGCGACAGGCCTTCGCGCACTGAGCCCACCACGTTCTTCACCGGGGCCTGACGGTGGCTGGTGCCGATCACCGATGCGCCGATGTCGACCAGGGAGTGCAGCTGCTCGGGTCGCACCTTGGACGGTCCACAACCGAAACGCCCGTCGGCGGGCAGTAGATCGGCGGGGAGGGTGATCGGGGTGGCGGCGTCGCTCATGGGCGCAATTCTAGGGCTGTGGCCCTCGCCACTGGGTCGCGGCCCGTCGTCCGGAGACGACCAGGCCGACGCGCTCCTCGTGACCGCTCCTGAACGGGTGTTGAGTGCGGTGAACGTGCGTACCGTCGAGGGGGTTCGGACTCGGTCCCCGGTGACGACCGGAAAACCCGTGCCGGTCTACGAGACACGGCGATGGAGGTGTTCGGGCGCTCCGGATTGCCGCCCTCGGGCCGCGCGATCGCCGAGATCGTCGCCCTGCTTCTCGGGCCTGCTGTGCTTCTCGGGCCCACTGTGCTTCTCGGGCCCACTGTCGGGGATGGTCAACCTATTGGCCGTGGGGCGACGAGCTGTCGCGGGTGACTCACGTTCCGCGCTGGTTGCGGCGGAGTCGATGCGATGGCTGCCGGATGAGCCGCGTCAGCTCGGCGCAGTCAGCCCGCGAGGCCCTTCGCGGTGCCGACGGCGATGTCCTTGGCCTCGATCGCCTTGTCCTTGACCTCGATGCCCAGGCGCGCCACCACGGCGGCCTTGGCTGCGGGATCGAACTCGTCGATCGTCTCTTCGATCTTCGCGGTGGCCGCGTGTACCAGTGTCTTGTCCCGACGCAGCAACACCATGAGCGCCACGATCAGCCCGAGGCCGACGATGATGAGAGCGACCTTCGCGTTCTTCGACACGTCGATGGGTCCTTTCGGTTCGCGTGGTCACGACGATCGTGGCCACGCGACCAGTCTGCCCGTCAGAGGCCTGGTGTGACCACATCTCCCCAACCTTCGACGTCCTCGGGCCGTCGCGGTGCGGCGCCGACGTACAGCGCGGCCGGGCGGACGAGCTTGCCGAGCTGCTTCTGTTCGAGGATGTGTGCGCACCAGCCCGCGGTCCGGCCGCAGGTGAACATGGCGGGCATCATGTGCGTGGGCACCTCGGCGTAGTCCAGGATGACCGCCGCCCAGAACTCGACATTGGTCTCGATCGCGCGGTCCGGGCGGCGTTCGCGCAGTTCGGTGAGCGCGGCCTGCTCCAACGCCGCGGCCACCTCGTAGCGCGGCGCCCCGAGCTGTTGTGCGGTGCGGCGCAGGACGCGTGCTCGCGGGTCCTCGGCACGATAGACCCGGTGACCGAACCCCATCAGCTTTTCCTTGCGGTCCAGGATGGTCCGGACCAGCGCCCGAGCGTCGCCGGTGCGCTCGACCTCCTCGATCATCGGCAGCACCCGTGCCGGTGCTCCTCCGTGCAGCGGCCCCGACATCGCGCCGATCGCCCCGGACAGCGCTGCTGCCACATCGGCTCCGGTACTGGCGATCACGCGGGCGGTGAACGTCGACGCGTTGAGTCCGTGCTCGGCTGCTCCGACCCAGTAGGCGTCGATCGCGGCGATGTGCTTGGGGTCCGGATCACCCTTCCATCGGGTCATGAATCGTGCTGTGACGGTGTCGCATTCGTCGATGACGCGCTGGGGTACGGCAGGTTGGTGAATGCCGCGGGCCGACTGTGCCACGTAGGACAGCGCCATCACCGACGCGCGCGCCAGGTTCGCGCGGGCGGTGGCGGTGTCGATGTCGAGCAGCGGCCGGTAGCCCCAGATGGGGGCGAGCATCGCCAGCGCGGCCTGCACGTCGACACGGACGTCGCCGGTGTGGATGGGCAGCGGGAAGGGTTCCGCGGGTGGCAGGCCGTCGCCGAACCGACCGTCGACGAGCAGCGCCCACACGTCGGCAAAGGTGACTTTGTTCTCGACGAGATCTTCGATGTCGACGCCGCGGTAGCGCAGGTTGCCGCCGTTCTTGTCCGGCTCGGCGATCTCGGTGGTGAAGGCGACGACGCCCTCGAGGCCGGGGACGAAGCCGTCGGGGATCTTGTTCGTCATGTCTGCGACCACCTTCTGTTCGGCACGGCGCTGTGTCGGCGATGCCGGGCTGGGGCATCCTGCTGTGCACTGTAGGACAGTCCGCACACGCGGGCATTCCGGGGAGTAGTCGGCCCGCCACGCTGGTCGCGGCACTCGCTCGGAGTAGCGTCAGGACAGTGAGCGAATCCATCGACGACGGGCCCCGGCGACGCGGGATCGACCTGCCCAACATGCGTGTCGGGTACGGCGGCGGCATCCCGCCCAACGTCGGGGAGGGAGATCGCGCGGCCGGGGCCGACGGGGTGCGCGAGAACCTCGATCCGAGCTGGTTGCGCGGCGATCCGCCGTGGCTCGACCTGTTCGAGGTGTGGTTGCACGAGGCCCTCGACGCGCGGCTACCCGAGCCGAATGCGATGGTCCTGGGCACCGTCGATGCCCATGGGCTGCCGGCCACGCGCACCGTGCTGTGCAAGGGCGCCGACGCTGCCGGAATCGTGTTCTTCACCGGCTACGACTCCGACAAGGGCCAAGACTTGGCCGCCAATCCCGTTGCTTCGGTAACCTTCCCGTGGATCGCACTGGAGCGTCAGGTGCACTTCCGAGGTGCGGTGGTCCGAGTAGGTCCCGAAGAGACGCAGGACTATTGGTACAAGCGGCCGCGGGGTTCGCAGCTCTCGGCGCTCGCCTCCGAGCAGTCCCGGCCCATCGGCAGCCGGGCGGATCTGGAGGCGAAAGCGGCCGACGTCGCTGCACGCTGTGGTGGCATCGATGGCGACACCCCGGTTCCAGTGCCCGCGCAGTGGGGCGGCTATCGCCTGGCGCCCGCGCGCATCGAATTCTGGCAGGGCCGCGCTAACCGACTACACAACCGGATACGTCTGACGATGGTAGACGGGGTCTGGAAAGTTCAGCGGCTGCAGCCGTGAGCCTGCGACACGCATTGCTGGCCCTACTCAGCGCCGGGCCCGCGACCGGATACGACGCCGCGAAGCGGTTCAACGGTTCGGTCGGGCACGTGTGGTCGGCGCCGGACTCGCAGATCTATCCCGAACTCAAGCGGATGCACGGTGACGGCCTGGTTCAGAGCAGCACCGTCCGCTGGGGTCCGCGCAGTACCAAGACCCAGTACACGATCACCGACGCCGGACTCGAGGAGCTGATCGACTGGGCCGGCAGAGCGCTGCCGTACTCGCCGCCGCGCGACACCCACTATCTACAGTCCGCCTATCTGGAATGGACCGATGTTGCGGGCGCGCGGCGATTCTTCACCGATCACCTCGGCCATCACACCGAGCAGCGGCAACTGTTGTTCGCGGTCCACGCGGGAATCGTCGCGCGCACCGATCCGACGATCATGCGCAGGCTCTCGCGCTTTCCTGACTCCGATCACGAGCGGATCGTGGCCTTCAAAGCCCACACCTACGCCGGGATGCTCGCCCGGAGTGAAGCGGAGATTGCCTGGGCGTGCGAGGGTTTGGCGATGCTCGACAACCTGGCCGCCGAAGGCAGAACAGACGGGGGGAGCGGACGGGGCAATGATTCGATCCCCTAAGCTGTTTCGGTGCGTCGTCTCCTGGCCGACACCCGGCCGCTGTCCAATCGATACTTCCGCCGATTGTGGTGGGCCAACATCGTCACGGTCATCGGCGCGCAACTCACCGTGGTGGCGGTGCCTGCGCAGATCTATGAGATCACCGGCAGTTCAGCCTATGTCGGACTCACCGGAATATTCGGTGTGGTCCCTTTGGTCGTGTTCGGCCTCTGGGGTGGGGCGCTTGCCGACGTCATGGATCGCCGGCTCATCCTGGCCGTCACCACTCTCGGGCTCATCGGGACCAGTGCGTCGTTCTGGTTGCAGTCGGCGATGGGCTGGAACAACGTCTGGATCATTCTGTCGCTCTTCACCGTTCAGCAGGCCTTCTTTGCGGTCAACCAGCCGACACGGACCGCGGTCCTCCCGCGGCTGTTGCCCGCATCCGAACTGCCGGCAGCGCTGTCGCTGAACATGACGGTGATGCAGGCGGGCGCGATCGCCGGGCCACTCGTCGGCGGCGCGTTGATCCCGGTGCTGGGGTATTCGGTGCTCTACCTGATCGACACGATCTTCCTGTTCGCCACGCTCTGGGCGGTGATCCTGCTGCCTGCGCTGCGTCCGGAGAGTGAGCGCGCGCCGAAGGTCGCTGGATTGCGGTCGGTCATCGACGGCCTGACCTACCTCGCCCGACATAAGGTGCTGATGGCGTCCTTCCTCGTCGATCTGATCGCGATGATCTTCGGCATGCCCCGGGCGCTGTTCCCGCAGATGGCGCACGAGAATTTCGGTGGGCCATCCGGTGGTGGCCTCGCCTTTGCGCTGCTGTTCGTCGCGATCTCGGCGGGCGCCGTCGTCGGCGGGGTGTTCTCCGGATGGGTCAGTCGTGTTCAGCGACAGGGATTCGCGGTGATCATGTGCATCCTGATCTGGGGTGTGGCGATCGCCCTGTCGGGTGTGGCGGTGGGGTTCGCCGGCGGGTCGACGATGCCGTGGCTGCCGGTGGTCTTGGCGCTGTTGATGATCGGCGGCGCCGCCGATATGGCGTCGGCGGCCTTCCGCCAGTCGATACTGCTGGCCGCGGCCAATGACGAGGTGCGCGGGCGCCTGCAGGGAGTGTTCATCGTGGTGGTTGCCGGTGGCCCGCGCATCGCCGACGTCGCACACGGTTCGGCGGCAGCGGTCGTCGGTGTCGCGGCGACCACGGCCTTCGGCGGAGCGGCCGTGGTGGTGCTGACCGTCGTCGCTGCGCTGTTCATCCCGGCCTTTGTCCGCTATCGCGTCGGCCAACACGCCTGATCGCAGCAGCAGCTGCGATCAGCGAACTCTCTCGATCGGTGTCACCATGGTGGCCATGACTGCGACCGTCGACGAGTCTGTGGACTCCTTTCGCGTTCCGATCATCGACATTTCCGCTTACACCGACGGAGGTGGCGCCGCCGACCGCGCGGTGGTTGCGGCGCAGATCGACGACGCGGCGAGTTCGGTCGGATTCATGCAGATCGTCGGCCACCAGATCCCGTCGGTGGTGATCGAGGAGTTCACCGCAGTCATGGACGACTTCTTCGCGTTGCCTCTCGAGGAGAAGAATGCCTACCGGACACCGCCGGAGATCAACCGCGGGTATGCACCCCCGAAATCCGAGTCGCTGTCGCTGAGTCTGGGCGTGGAATCGGCGGGACGGATGAACGATTTCTTCGAGGCTTTCAATGTTGGCGTCGAGGCCACACAGTATCCCGGACTCGAGTTGCCCACCGACCACTACGCCGACAACACCTGGCCGGCGGTCAGTCATTTCCAGGCTGCGGTGTCGACCTATTTCGCTGAGGCACGCCGCGTCGCACACGTGCTGACGCGCATCTTTGCCGACGCTCTCGACCTCCCGCCGGACTTCTTCGACGGCTACACCGATCATTCCCTCGACGTGCTGCGGATGAACAACTATGCGCTGCGGCCCGGCGAGATCGAACTCGACGGTGAACTGACCGGCATGGGCGAGCACACCGACTACGGCATCGTGACCGTGCTCTGGGCAGACCAGGTGCGCGGCCTGCAAGTGCTCGACCACAACGGGTTGTGGCACGACGTTGCCCCGGCCGACGGTGCCCTCCTCATCAACCTCGGTGACCTGATGGCGCGCTGGACCAACGAACGTTGGATGTCGACTCTGCACCGCGTCAAGCCACCCATCGTCGACGGAACCATCGAACGCCGCAGGTCTGCCGCCTACTTCCACGACGGCAACATCGACGCCACCATCTCCACACTGCCCTCCTGCGTGGGCGCCGGCAGCCGCTATTCGCCGATCACCGTCGGCGAGCACATCGGCGCCAAACTTGCGGGTTCGCGCGCCGGACAAGCCAATCCGTACGCAAAGCGTGAGGCCGCCCGCGTCCAGCGCGCGATGCAGCGAGGGCTTGGCCAGCAGTAGCGTCCCGGGTAGACATCCTCTGCTCGATGGCCGTAGGCTTCCTTCCCTCCGCTGGTCCCCGCCCGGTGGTCGAGGTGTGAGCCGCGTGCGGCGAGCCTCGAGACCGCTTGTGCCGGTGCGGTTTCCGGCTTGGCAGGTGGTGCGGATACCTGTCGGTGGGCGGGGTCTCGAGGCCTCGTCCACCGGATGGAAACGTACGGAGTAGAACGACGGCGCATTCCCTGACCGACGGTCGACCCTTCCCCCGGTGGTCGAGCGCTTCCACCTTCCGACGCTCGTTCTGTCCCCCCGGTGGTCGAGGTGTGAGCCGCGTGCGGCGAGCCTCGAGACCCGGCGAGATGACAAGCATCGCAACCACATCGACGCCCACTCGACGAGAGGGAATAGTTATCCACAGATTTCCCCGGTCTAGCAATCGTCGGGACGGTTTTGTCGGTACCCCTTCGTACGCTTGTGCCCATAGGTTGGATCACCGATCGCGGGAGGGGAGGTACTGGTGTCGAGTGTGTTGACGTTCACCGATCCGGATGCCGACGCTGCCGCGATCACATCGATGTCGCGCGATGAGCTCACCGAGACCGGCCCGGACCTGCTCCGCCAGTCCCGCAAAAACGAGGACCGGACGGTGCTGGCTGCCGCCGCGTTGGCGGAGCGGGTATTTCACGAGCATCTGGCGGGGCGGCCCGAGAGCGGTGTGTGGGGGTCGGTGATCGAGCGTGCCGAGAGACTCGGCCGGGCCGAGGTGTCGTTGCAGTTCAAGGTTTCCCGTAGCAAGGCCGGGAGTTGGGTGGCGTTGGCGGATCTGTTGGAGAAGTTTCCCCTGATCCGTGCCGCCTATCTGAATGGGGAACTGTCGACGAATCGGGCGTCGATCATGGCGCGCGCCGCCCAACGTGGCGGGGACGTCGACACCGACAGCGACAGCGTCGACGATGGTGCCGAGTCCGGGATGACGTTCGAAGAGATCGTCCTGGATTACGGGTCCCGCGCCACCACCGATCCGGTGCTGTCCCAACAACTCGACGCTGCGCTGATCTCGATGAACCCCGACAGTGTCATCGAGGACCGCGACACCATCACCGATCTGGTGGGGAACGTGACCATCACCCCCGACGTTGCCGGACACTCCGCTCTCGATGCGGTCGTCCCCGCCCATTACGGGGTGTTCCTCACCACCCAAATCAACGCCCTCATCGACGAACGCACCTGCCGCCAAGACCCACGCCGCGTGGGATCGCTGCGGGTCATCGCACTCGGGGAGATCACCGGCGTGCCCCGCGCCCGGCTCGACTGCGAATGTGGACAAGATGATTGCCCGAAACGAGGTGGCGGCACCGACAGCAACGGGTCGGCGGAGACACCCGCTGATGCCGACGACGCCGCAGCCTGGGACGACCTGCTACCCGAACCTATCGACGCGGACGCTCCCGAAGTCGAGTTGGTGGAGCCGGTCGTTGAACCCGACGTCCCCGACCCGATGAACCCACCGACGCCGGATGAGGTTCCGGTGGCGTTCGGACGGGCCCTGGTAATACCCGGGGCGCCTGTGTTGACGGTGGTCACTGATCCCGACGGTGTGCTGGTGCCCCGGTTGCAGGGGTACGGGCCCATCGACCCCGACTACGCCACCACCCTCGCCGACGTAGCGAAAACCATCCACTACCCCGAATCCGTGCGTACTGCTGGGCCGTTGATCCCGCAGATCGCCGACCGCGCACAGGCCCCACCGGCGGATCCGACCGGGCACGGTGGCCACAACGTGCCACCCCCTGGGGCATTGACGTATGCACCCAGCGCAAAGTTGCGCGCTGAGGTGTTGGCGAACGATGTGTGGTGCCGGTTTCCGTTCTGCGGGATGCCGTCACACCTGTGCGACCTCGACCATTGGCAACCCTTCAACCACACCGACCCCGAGGCCGGAGGCTGGACGGTGCTCGGTGACCTGATCCCGCTGTACCGGGCCGATCACCAACGCAAGCATCTTGCCGAGTGGGTGCCGACGCTCTTTCTGGATCGGCGGGTGGAGTGGCGGAGCCGACGGACGGGGCAGGTGATTGTTACCTATCCGCGGTGACGGGGTTTTGCTGTGGGGTGGAACCAGCTGCGGTGCAAGAGGTCTCGAGGCTCGGCGCACGCGCCTCGCACCTCGACCATCGGGGGAAAGTCCTCGACCACCCAGGGGGAAGTCCTCGACCACCCAGGGGGAAGGGCGCCTCGACCATCGGGGGGTGAACCTCGACCATCGGGAGAAGAGCGTCGGTCAGAGTGATGCGTGGACGTGCGTTGGATAGTCGGCGGTGCGGGCGGCATGCACCGGGCAGTAGTGAATCGGGTTGTCGCGCTCGGCTTCTGGTGGCAGATTGCGGGCGGGCGTCTCCACCAGGGGTGCCGAGTGTGGTACGCGTCCGTGGACTCGGTCCCACGCATCACGGGGACGGGGATGCCGGAGATAGCGTTTCGGCGTCAGTCGGTGCATGACGAGGTTGATCACCTTGCCCAGCAGTCGGAATCGTCGTTCGTCGGCCTCGCTCCACTGCAGGTTCATCATCTCGCGGATGGGTTCGTCGTAGAAGCCGGTGGTCAGCCACACGAAGAAGCGCGCATTCCGTGGCGCAATGTGACGACGCCATAAGCCCTCCGGAATGAACGACAGAAACGGCGGGGGTGGTAGTGAGCCGATGTCGAGGACGGTGCGCACCGACTCGTGGTCTCTGAGCACATTGCGGCACATGTGATCCCAGTATTCGAGGAAGTCCTCGTAGGTGTCGGGAACCGGTCGCATGGATACGCCGTACTGTGCGTACCAGACCTTGGACTCCTCGAACAGCTGACGTTTCTGAGCCTCGGTGAGCCAGGGTCCGAATCGCTCGCAGAGGCGAACATTGCCATACCAGAAGGTGGCATGTGCCCAGTAGAAGACATCGGGATCGAGTGCGTGATAACGCGATCCGTCGGGCATAGTCCCCTTGATGGTGCGGTGATAGTCGCGCACTTCCTGGCCGGTCGTGGCCGCGCGATCGGTGGCCACCGGGTCAAAGACGACGCCGCTGATCGGATACAACGACCGCAGCAAACGCTGCCATCGTTCCCCGAAGAAGTCCGAGTGATCCCACACGGCCTGTCCCAACTTGGGATGCATGTTCTGCATCGACCCCGCCCACAGGCCTTGGAACATACCGGTCCACGTCCCCCAGATCTGCCACGTCAACGAGTCCGGGCCAAGCACTGCGGTGTCGGGTGGAGTGGCAACCTGGGGCATGAGACGAAATTCTAGAAGCGTCTCAGCCTGGAGTCAACAACGTCGAGTCATGCCTCCCCCGATCGGGGGAGGCGCGGTTCCTCCGGAGAATCGGTCGGTCAGCTGAAGAGAGGAGCCGCTCCTCGACGGCAGAGTCATGGGTGTCAGAAACACCACGGACCGCCGGCCACACCCGGACCGGCGGCAATAGACACAAGGGAGACCCCCATGAACACGACCACCGCAGCCCGCCGCCTTCGTGACCGCGCACTCATCGGTCTCGCCGGCCTCGGAGTCGGCACCGGATTGGTGCTCGGCGGAGCGGGTCTGGCCACCGCAGGTACCGTCCCGACCACCCATCCCGGTGAGCCGACTGTGGCCATGACGATCACCAATCACACCAACCGCACCGAGTTCTTGCAGAGCGCCACTCCGGGAGCTGGGCAGTGGGTGCAGTCCCCGCGGGCACAGCTGGCTCCCGGTGCCACCGAGATCATCGTCTCCCACGCCCCGCACAGCTCATCGGAGAACGTCATGGTCTCCTACCGGATCGGCGCGGCCGGTCCCAAGGCGGTCTACAACATCGAGAATGCCAAGGGCGCAGTCAATCTGAACGCCACCGGAACCACCAGTGGCAGCTACCGAATCAACGCACACATCAACACCGGCTACCCGGCCGTCAACGTCGGCTACGACCTGTGGTGACCGCTACGGGTTGGTCGCCGGCACTCACCGAGAGCGGAAACGCACCCGGTTGCCGGCGACCAGCTGAGCCGCTCGCGCCAGCGCCCCAGCGGTGAGTACCGCGACGACCGGATAGCCGCCGGTCACCGGATGATCGGCGAGAAACAACACCGGCTGCCCGTTGGGAGGGACCTGAACCGACCCGTGGGCGACGCCTTCGGAGGCAAGTTCGCCGACATCGGCACCGTGGTGCAACAACGGATGATCCGACCCATCTGGCCGCCCCAGCCGCACCCCGACCCGATCGGCATCGGCGCTCACCTCCCACTCGCCGGCCATCAGATCCCCGACCCGGTGCAGGCGCCCACAACGCGGACCTGCACTCACATCGAGTTCGACGACTGGCGGTGGTATTGCCGTGACCGGCGCTTGGGTCACCGCGGGCCACGCTCCGCTCTCGACGCCGACTTCGAGCACATCACCTGCCGACAACGGCGGTGGCCCGAGCCCCGACAACGTATCGGTGGATCGTGAACCGAGGACCGCGCCGACCTGGATTCCGCCTCGCACTGCAACGTAATTGCGACAACCCCAGATCGGCGCCGACACGGCCAATTCCGAGCCCGCGGTCACGGTGACGGTCGCGCCGAGGCCTACGGGCACGTCGTCGACGAGTACCTGTGCACCCGCCCCGGTCACTGCGATCACCAGCCTTCGCCGCGAGCGAATCCGTATGCCGCCCATAGTTGCCTCGATAACGGCAGCCGATTCCCGGTTTCCGACAAGGCGATTGGCGAGTGTCATCGACACGACGTCGGCGGCACCCGACCGGGGGACACCGAGATGGGCCAGCCCGGGCCGACCCAGATCCTGAATCGTCGCGAACGGGCCGGGGCTGATCACCTCAATCGCGTTCACCGCGGCTCTCCGGTGTCACCACGGGCGGCGTCGACGAACCGGACGAACGTTCCCGGTGCCAGCAGAGATGGCGGATGCGCCGTTTCGTCCCACAGTCGGATACTGGTGCGGCCCAACAGCTGCCATCCCCCGGGGCTCGGACGCGGATAGATCGCGCTGTATCCGGCTGCGACGGACACCGCGCCGGCGGGCACCCGGGTGCGCGGCTGCGCACGTCGGCCGATCCGGAGCAGCGGGTTGTCGGCATCTTCGGGGACGAGGTAGCCGAATCCCGGTGCGAAACCCATGAATTGAACACGCCACCTTGTCGCGGTGTGCGCGGTGACCACATCGCCGACTCCGCACCCCAGGGTGGTGGCGACGGCATCGAGATCGACGCCGTCGTAGGTCACGGTGATCGCCACCTCGTCGTCGGTGTCCGGCGTCGCGTCGTCGTCGGTGACCGCACCCCGCAACACCCGGCGGATGCCCAACGAATCCGCGCCGATTCCCAGCTCGAACTGAACGAGGACAGTCGATGCGCTGGGCACGATCTCGCTCACACCGGGCAGATCGCCCGCGTTCGCGGCCGCGCGCAGTGCCCGGTGTGCTCGGCGCACCGCCAGTGGGTCGTCACCGAAGTCGAGCAGCACCGCGTCGCGTCCCGCGGGCAACTCGTTCATGCCCGTCGAATCTACCCGCACGCTGCTGTGGTGGTCTCGTCGTCGTTTCACCCGTAGCCGAGATCGGTGCCGTCAAGCGATGGCAGACTGATGCCGTGACGGCGGGACGAACTCACACAGTGGTCGGAATCGTTCGATGAGCGAGATCGTCGTGTGCGGGGAGGCGCTCGTCGACGTGGTGGCCACGGCGCCACCAGGTGTCGGCGGCGGGCAACTGCCCCCGTTGCAGCCGGCCCTGGGCGGGGGACCGTTCAACGTCGCGATCACCCTGGGGCGGCTGGGAAGTGAAGTCTCGTTCTGTTCGGCGGTCTCGACCGACGACTACGGCGAGGCCATCATGTCGGCGTTGCGGCACAGTGGCGTCGGCACGACCCTGGTCCAACGGCATGCCGAGCCGACGTCCCTGGCCCTGGCGACCATCGGCGCCGACGGGTCGGCCCACTACTCGTTCTACGTTGAGGGCACCGCCGATCGGCTCGTCACCGACCCCGGGCCGTTCGCGCCGACGGTCGCGGCGGTCGGCTTCGGCACGCTGTCACTGGTTCTCGAGCCAGGTGCGAGCGTGTACGAATCGACGATGCGTCGCTGCCACGAGGAGGGGCGGCTCGTCGTGTGCGACCCCAACATCCGTGCGGCCGTCATCGAAGACGCCGACGCCTACCGCGCCCGCTTCGCGTCGTGGATGAACGCGGTCGACGTGGTCAAGCTCTCCGATGCCGACGCCGAGTGGCTCGGCCGCGGACCGAACGGTTCGCGTCCCGCCGACTGGCTCGACGCCGGGGTGTGCGCGGTGCTCGTGACCGCCGGCGCCGACGGCATCGACGTCGTGACCGCGTCGAACTCGAGCCATATCCCGGCGCCCCAGGTGGCCGTTGCCGACACCATCGGTGCTGGTGACAGCATCATGGGCGCGATCCTCCACCACCTCGACCGCGCTGGTGCGCTGTCGTCGTCCGCGGTGCGTGACCTCGACGACGAGCAATGGCGCGAGGTGGCACGGTTCGCCGTGAAGGTGGCCGGGATCACTGTCTCGCATCCAGGGGCGGACCCTCCGTGGGCGAGCGAGCTCGGGGGAGACTAGGTTAGGTTCTCAAGAGCCCGTCATGGGCGAAGAGGAAAATCTCGCACCTGAGTAAAGGGGTCCACGAGTGTCCGCTGAAACAGTCCCGGCCGACGGCACAACCGATGCGGCTTCGGCAACATTCACTTACCCCGGTGGGCAACTCGAGCTCCCGATCCTGAAGGCCACCGAGGGTAGCGATTCGGTCGAACTGGGCAAGTTCCTGTCCGAGACCGGATTGACCACGTTCGACGGTGGATTCGTCAACACCGCATCCACCAAGTCGTCGATCACCTACATCGACGGCGACGCGGGCATCCTGCGCTACCGCGGCATCCCGATCGACCAGCTGGCCGAGAAGTCGACGTTCATCGAGGTCAGCTACCTGCTGATCTACGGCGAACTGCCGACCCCGACCGAGCTCGAGGAGTTCACCAACAAGATCCAGCGGCACACCCTGCTGCACGAGGATCTCAAACGGTTCTTCGACGGATTCCCGCGCAACGCCCACCCGATGCCGGTGCTCTCCAGCGCCGTCAACGCGTTGTCGGCGTACTACCAGGATTCGTTGGACCCCAAGGACCCCGAGCAGGTCGAACTGTCGACCATTCGGTTGCTGGCCAAGTTGCCGACGATCGCGGCCTACGCCTACAAGAAGTCGGCGGGCCAGCCGTTCCTCTACCCGGACAACTCGCTGAGTCTGGTGGAGAACTTCCTGCGGATGACCTTCGGCTTCCCGGCCGAGCCATACGAGGTCGATCCCGAGGTCGCCAAGGCCCTCGACATGCTGTTCATACTGCATGCCGATCACGAGCAGAACTGCTCGACGTCGACGGTCCGGCTGGTCGGGTCGTCGCAGGCCAACCTGTTCACCTCGATCTCCGGCGGCATCAACGCCCTGTGGGGCCCGCTGCACGGCGGTGCCAACCAGGCTGTTCTCGAGATGCTCGAGGACATCAAGAACTCCGGCGGCGACACCCAGGCGTTCATGACCAAGGTCAAGAACAAGGAAGCCGGCGTCAAGCTGATGGGCTTCGGGCACCGGGTCTACAAGAACTACGACCCGCGTGCGGCGATCGTGAAGAAGACCGCCGATCAGATCCTCACCTCCCTCGGTGTGCAGGACGACCTGCTCGACATCGCCAAGGGCCTCGAAGAGGTCGCCCTCAACGACGACTACTTCATCGAGCGCAAGCTCTACCCGAACGTCGACTTCTACACCGGCGTCATCTATCGCGCGATGGGCTTCCCGACCCGGATGTTCACCGTGCTGTTCGCGCTCGGCCGGCTGCCCGGCTGGATCGCACACTGGCGGGAGATGAACTCCGATCCGACCGGCAAGATCGGTCGTCCGCGTCAGCTGTACACCGGTTACACCGAGCGCGACTACGTCGCACGCGGGGATCGCTGAGGCGCTCGCCCGGCTAGGCGGGCCCTCTCGTCCACGAGGAGCCCGAACCACCAGAGAACCGACGACTCAAAGGAGAGTTCCGATGACCAGTACCGAAAAGCCAGAAGTCGAATTCCCGGAGGGCCCCGCCCCCGCCGAACTCGAGGTCGTCGATCTCGTCGAGGGTGACGGTGCGCAGGCCCAGCGCGGTGACGTCGTCGATGTCCATTACGTCGGAGTCGATTTCGAGTCGGGCGAGGAGTTCGACTCGTCGTGGGATCGCGGTCAGTCCGCGCACTTCCCGCTCGAGCGGCTGATCCCGGGCTGGCAAGAGGGAATCCCCGGAATGAAGGTCGGCGGCCGTCGCCGTCTGACCGTGCCCCCGAACCTGGCATACGGCCCTCCCGGTACGGGGCACCGACTTTCGGGCCGCACCCTGGTCTTCGTCATCGACCTGCTGGGCGTGGGATAGATCTCCGCCGCCACACGCACCCGGGGTGGGTCGGCCGCAGCGGTATCGGAGCCGACCGGCACGGCCCTGCTCTGGTTGCGCCGCGATCTGCGGCTCAGTGATCTGCCCGCACTCGCCGAGGCGCTCGCCGCCGCCGATCGCGTCCTGATCTGCTTCGTCCTCGACCCCCGGCTGGAGCAGTCAGCCGGCGACCGGCGCCTGGCATTCCTCGTCGATTCGCTGCGCGAGCTCGATGAGCGCCTCGACGGTCGGCTTCTCGTCGTCCGCGGGCGTCCCGATGACGAGATCCCCCGACTGGTCGATGCCGTCGGGGCGTCGTCGGTGCATGTCTCCGAGGACTTCTCGCCGTTCGGGCGCCGTCGCGACGAAGCGGTGGTCGCGGCGCTCGACGCCGTCGGCGATGTGTCCTGGGAGCCGGTCGGTTCGCCGTATCTGGTCTCGCCCGGGCGCGTCGCCAAATCCGACGGCAGCCCCTACAAGGTCTTCACGCCGTTCTTCCGGCAGTGGCGTGATCATGGGTGGCGCACACCCGCGTCGACGTCGGTCAGCGCCAGTGATCTCCTGGACCCGTCCGACCTCACCGGCTCCGGTCGCATCCGAATCCCCCAGGCGCCCACGACGACCGACATCCCCGCTGGCGAGACTGCCGCCCTGGCACGGTGGGCCGAGTTCGTCGCCGAGGATCTCGCCGGTTACGACGCCGACCGCAACCGGCCCGATCTCGATGTGACGAGCCGGATGTCGGCGTACCTCAAGTTCGGCAACATCCACCCGCGCACCTTGGCCGCCGATCTGACCGGCACCGGCAAGGGCGCGCAGGCGTACCTGCGCGAGTTGGCATTTCGCGACTTCTACGCCGACGTCCTTCATCACTGGCCGTCCTCGGCGTGGCACAACTGGAATCGACAATTCGACGGCATCGACCTCGACACCGACGCCGCAGCCGGCCGACGATTCGACGCGTGGAAGAAGGGGCGCACCGGTTTTCCGCTCGTCGATGCCGGCATGCGCCAGCTCGCGCAGACCGGGTTCATGCACAACCGGGTGCGGATGGTCACCGCGTCCTTCCTCGTCAAGGATCTGCACCTTCCGTGGTGGTGGGGGGCGGGGTGGTTCCTCGATCAGCTCCTCGACGGTGACATCGCGTCCAACCAGCACGGCTGGCAGTGGGCGGCCGGCACGGGAACCGATGCGGCGCCGTACTTTCGGGTGTTCAACCCGGAGGCGCAGGCGAAGAAGTTCGACCCCGACGGCGCCTACGTCGCTCAGTGGGTGCCCGAGTACGGCACCGACGACTATCCGGAGCCGATCGTCGATCACAAGGCCGAACGGGAAGAGGCCCTGCGCCGGTTCGGCGAGATCTGAGGCGGCGCGAGTTTGTCGCCGTGCACGAGCGCGCCCGCATGTTTGACCCGGCGCAGTAGCGGGACGAGTTCGTCACCGGTGATCCCGTCCAGCCGTGCAAGGTCTTGCTATGAGGAGAACTCGCACGAACTCGGGCGGAGCCGCAACACGCTGGGGACCCTCGTGTCCCGACGGGCGGGCGGTAACGAGTTCGGGGGAGAACAGAAGGTCTCCGATGGCCCGATCGACACTCCGTCCCACCCCAGGGCGAGCGCCGCAACGCTGGTCACCGCCGTCGTGGTGGTTGCGCCGTCCACGGTGGGTATCGCACCGGCACAGGCCGCTACCCGAGGTCCGGCGCGTGTCGTGGTGATCGGTTGATCACGACGCGTCGAGCAGATCGACGATCACACGCGCGGCCTCCCGGCCCGCCCGATTCGCGCCGATCGTCGACGCCGACGGTCCGTAACCGAGCAATTGGACCCGAGGGTCGGCGGCCACCGTCGTGGCGAGTCGGCCGGTCATCGTGATCCCGCCACCCGGCGCGCGCAGGTGTAGGGGCGCGAGGTGGTCCAGCGCACTGCGGAATCCGGTGTTCCAGAACAGGACGTCGACGTCGAGTTCGGTGCCGACCCCGAGATCGCCGACCCCGAGGTCACCGCCACCGCTATCCCAGCACACGCCGGTCTCGGTGATCCGGGTGAACATCGGTCGCCACTGCAGAATCCCGTCGCGCCGGGCCGCGGCGATGGTCGGCGTCAGTGACAGGCCCGTTACCGACACCACCGAGGCCGGCGGCAGGCCGGCCCGCACTCGCTCCTCGACGCGTGCGACCGCCGCCCGGCCCTCCTCGGGGGTGAAGGGGCAGTCGCGAAAGTGCGGCTCGCTACGCGAACACCAGAACGTGGTGGCCGTGGGGGCGTTGCGGGCGATCTCGATGAGAAGTTGGATCGCCGAGATCCCGGCGCCGACCACCAGGACGCGTTGTCCGGCGAACTCCTCGGGGCCGGTGTAATCGTGGGTGTGTAACTGGCGTCCCCGGAAGTCGCCGATGCCGGGGATGTGCGGAATGAACGGCCGCTCCCAGGTGCCAGTGGCGTTGATCAGCGTTTGCGTCGTCACCTCGGATTCCCGGCGTTCGCCGTGCTCGTCGGGCGCCACGATCGACGCTCGGAATCCGTCACCGTCACGATGGACCGCGCGCACGTGGACCGGTCGCGCCACTGTCAGCCCGAACTTCTCCTCGTACCGACCGAAATAGTCGGGGACGGCGGTGGCCGCGGGGAACTGATCGCACTCGACCCCGAGCGCCTCGACGAGCCCGTATCCGGGCAGGTCGTGGACATGATTTGCGGCGGCGAGGGTCAGCGTCGGCCATCGATACTGCCAGGCGCCACCGGGGCCCGGTGAATGGTCGAGGAGCCGATACCGTCCGTGCAGCCCGAAGCGTTCCAGGAAGTAGGCCGCCGACAATCCCGCCTGACCCCCGCCGACGACGAGGACGTCGGTATCGGCGTGCATCGTGCCAGCCTGTCATGTCCACGTGAGCGGCATGTACCGGCCACCGGCTCGGTAGGCTCTGTGTCCATGATTGCAACGAGTACAGATGGCGCGGTGACGACAATCGAACTCGACCGCCCCGACAAGCGCAATGCTCTCAACGAAGAGGTGATCGAGGCTCTCGGCGCGGCCTTCACCGGGGCTGTCGATGCGGGTGCCCGGGCGATCGTGCTCACCGGGCGGGGCAGCGCGTTCTCCGCCGGCGCCGACCTGTCGGGTCCGGTGTATGACCCCGGCTTCCTCGACCACCTTGTCGCCACGTTGCAGCAGATCGAGTCGACCCCGGTCCCGGTGATCGCCGCGGTCAACGGCGCGGCGCTCGGCGCCGGACTCCAGCTCACGATGGCCGCCGACCTGCGGGTCATGGCACCCGACGCGATCGCCGGCATCCCGGCCGCCAGAATCGGTGTTGCCGTGGACGAATGGACCATCCGCCGGTTGGTCTCACTCGTCGGCGCCGGGCAGGCCGCCGGGATGCTGATCGGCTGCGAACCACTCTCGGCTGATCGGGCCCACGACCTCGGATTCGCCAATCGCATCGGTGATGTGGCCGACGCCCAGCACTGGGCGGCGACCATCGCCGAGCTTGCGCCGCTGACCCTGCAGCACTACAAACTCGTCCTCAACGGCGACGGTGCCCGGGACGTGGCGCCCGAAGAACGTCATGCCGCGATGATGCGTGCCTGGCACAGTGACGATCTCGCCGAGGGCCGCGCCGCGCGCGCCGAGCGCCGCGCCCCGCGATTTTCCGGAACGTAGTTCGGGCCCGTCAGTCCCGAGTAGGCGCCCGGATTGCCCGATATGCCGAGCGTGTAATGTTGCCGAAACATGTAGGGGTACCTTTCGGAAACGCATCAGCCCTAGCGTGATCGCAGTTCATTCCTGGAAGGGGACTGCGTGTCGAAAAAGCACCACGGAGCCGACGATCTCTCCGCAGGAGTCGGAGAGATCGAGAACGCCGAACACAGCATCATCGCCACTGGTGCGCAGGCGGCCGCCGCGCGTGAGTCCTTGGAGGACTACACACTGCGGTTCGCGCCGCGCAGCTACCGAAAGTGGGGCCCGGGGGTCGTCGCAATCTCGGCCCTCGGCGGTATCGCCTACCTGGCCGACTTCGCGATCGGTGCCAACATCGGAATCGCCAACGGCACGGGAAATGCCTTGTGGGGCATCCTGTTCTTCGCAGTGGTGATCGTACTCACCGGCTATCCGCTGGCCTACTACGCCGCACGGTACAACATCGACCTCGATCTCATCACGCGCGGAAGCGGATTCGGCTACTACGGCTCGGTGCTGACCAACGTCATCTTCGCGTCCTTCACCTTCATCTTCTTCGCGCTCGAGGGTTCGATCATGGCGCAGGGACTTCAGCTGGGCCTGCACATTCCGCTGTGGATCGGCTATCTGCTGTCCTCGGTGCTGATCATCCCGCTGGTCATCTACGGCATGAACACCCTGGCCAAACTGCAGGTGTGGACCACCCCGCTGTGGCTGATCATGATGGTGCTGCCGTTTTTGTACCTGGTGATCAAGCACCCGTCGGCGATCGGTGACTTCTTCGCGTTCAGCGGTGTCGACTCCGCGGGCAGCCCGCTGGGCAAGGGTGTCAGCTTCGCCGGCACCATGCTGGCCGCAGGCGTGTGTCTGTCGCTGATAGCGCAGATCGCCGAGCAGATCGACTACCTGCGATTCATGCCGCCGCGCACCCCGGAGAACACCCGCAAGTGGTGGATCGCCACTCTCACCGCCGGACCCGGCTGGGTGTTCTTCGGTGCCATCAAGCAGATCGTCGGCCTGTTCCTGGCCGTCTACCTCATCGGCATCAGCGTCGACAACGCCGGGATCGCCAACCAGCCGGTGCATCAGTTTGTCGAGATCTATCAGGACTTCCTGCCGCACTGGCTCGCTTTGACCCTCGCGGTGATCCTGGTGGTCATCAGCCAGGTGAAGATCAACGTCACCAACGCATACTCGGGATCGTTGGCCTGGACCAACGCGTTCACCCGCGTCACCAAGACCTACCCGGGTCGACTGGTGTTCCTGTTCTTCAACGTCTTCATCGCCATCGTGTTGATGGAAGCGGACATGTTCAGCTTCCTGAACAACCTGCTCAACTTCTACGCCAACTGCGGTATCGCCTGGATCGCCGTCGTGGCCTCCGACATTGCGATCAACAAGTACCTGCTCGGGATCTCGCCCAAGCAGCCCGAGTTCCGGCGCGGCATGATCCACAACGTGAACCCCGTCGGATTCGGAGCCCTGATCGTGTCGGCGGGAGCCTCGATCCTGGTGTACTTCCACGTCTTCGGTGATGCGATCCAGCCGTACTCGCCGCTGGTGGCATTGGTGCTCGCCGTCGTGCTGCCGCCGATTCTGGCGCTGGCCACCAAGGGCAAGTTCTACCTGCGTCGTTACGACGACGGCATCGACATCCCGATGTACGACGAGCACGGCAACCCGACAGATGCGCGACTGCTGTGCTGTGTCACCGGCATTGAGTTCGAACGCCCGGACATGATTGCCTCGGCGGTGCCCGGCCCGAACGGCGAGAAGCAGTACATCAGCTCGCTGGCGTTGTCCTGTGATCGCACCGGTCAGCATGTGCTTCCCGCGCAGGACATGTCGGCCGCCCCGACGTCGTCAGTGACCTCCGACATCGCCGTCGATTCCACCACCGGCCAACCCGCGGCGGAGTCGCCGACCTCGGGGTCACCGGTGGATGGGTCCACTCGTTAGGGTCAACGACATTCCCGAGGCGTCGTGCCGGTCGGCGATCAGTTGGGCGGCGATCGACACGGCGACCTCGGCCGGGGTGTGTGCCCCGAGATCCAACCCCAGCGGAGAACGTAACCGCGCCAACTGATCTGCCGTGACGCCCGCCTCCACGAGGCGGGCGTTTCGGTCGGCGACGGTCCGGCGGGAACCGAGGGCGCCGACGAATCCCACCCGGTCGGAACCCAACGCCGTGCACAACGTCGGCACATCGAATTTGGCGTCGTGGGTCATCACGCACACGCATGTCGACCTGTCGGTGCGGTGTTCGGTGATCTCCTGGGCGAGATAGCGGTGCGGCCAGTCGACGATCACCTCGTCGGCGTCGGGGAACCGCGTGTGGGTCGCGAACACCGCGCGGGCATCGACGACGGTCACGTGATGGCCCAGCGCTGACCCCAGAGTGGCAAGCGCGCGGACGAAGTCGTTGGCGCCCACCAGGATCAGCCGTGAGCGCGGGCCGAAGGTCTGCACAAACGTGCGCGGCCGGTCACCCTGTGGGCCGGTCTCGCAGTCGTCGACACCGATGATGCCGCTGCGGCCGGTGGCGAGTAGGTCGGCGATGTCGGCGTCGAGGTGTCGCCACGGTCGCTGGTCATCGGGAGTGGCCACGTGCCACGCCGGACTTGCGCTCAGGGTGGCGGCCAGGGCGATCGGTGTGCCCGCGGCCACCGCCGCGGCGAGGCGTCGCACCGCGTCCAGGTGCCCGGCGCCGAGCGGCTCGACGAGCACTTCCATCTCTCCGCCGCAGGTCAATCCGATTGCGATGCCGTCGGGGTCGGCGAGTCCGAAGTGCTCGATGGTCGCGGTCTCGTCGCTCAACGTCTCTGCGGCACTGTCGATGATCGCCGATTCGACACACCCGCCCGACAACGACCCGATGATCTCCCCGTCGGCGGTGATCAGCATGGCCGACCCGACGGCACGCGGCGACGCGCCGGTCGTCGAGATCACCCGGGCCAGGGCGACCGGACCGCTCTCCAGGTGCCGTACCAGGGCGGGGAGAACATCACGCATACTCCCAGTGTCGGCGCCCTGGCCCGCGCGCGCCACTCGGGCTGCGGCGGTCCCGAGGCCTCCTCGCTGCGCTCGTCGGTACCTCGACCATCGGAAGGGGCAGTGACCGTATCCCGGCGGTGGAAATGCCTCATCCCGGTGGTCGAGGTGCCCCTACTCCGGTGGTCGAGGTGTGCGGAGCGATAGCGACGAGGCTCGAGACCGATTGTGTCGGTGCTGGTTCGGCAACCGCAGTGGCCGGAACCGTCAGGAACCGAGCACCTGGTTCAGGTAGGTGTTGGTGAACACCCGATCCGGGTCGAACCGGTCTCGGACGGCCAGGAATTCGTCGAAGCGCGGGTAGACCGATCGAAGATACCCGGCGTCGCGTGTGTGCATCTTGCCCCAATGCGGGCGACCGCCGTGATCGGTCATGATCGCCTCGGCATCGGCAAAATATGCGGCGGAGTCGGCGGGGTCGTCGTGGTGGTATCGGTGCACGGCGATATACCCCCGCGGTCCACCGGATGCGGTCGAGAGCATCAGATCGTCGCCCGCGGCGGCGCGGACCTCGACGGGGAAGCTGATCCGATAGCGCTTGCGGTCGATCATTTTTCGTAGCTCGTGCAGTACCGTCGGGGTCGCCTCCAGCGGGACCGCGTACTCCATCTCCCGGAAGCGGACCGTGCGAGAGGAGACGAACACCTTGTCGGAGCGGTCGGTGAACGTGCGGGCCGACAGCACTCGCCCGGACAGCTGACTCATCGCGGGAACCACTGCGGGCAGACGGGAGCCGAGCGCGCACACGGCGCCGTACAGGCGGTTGGAGAGGATCTCGTCATCGACGTAGCGGCGCACCGCGCCGGCACCCGACGGCTCGACCAGGCCGTCGAGTCGGGTGTTGGTCTTCGCCAGCGCGCAGTTGGTGTGCGGGAACCAGTAGAACTCGTGATGATCCTGTGTCTCCACGCGTTCGAGGAAACCGTCGATCGCGTCATCGGCGTCGAGCGGGTACTCCTCGGCCCGGATGGAGAACGCGGGAACGCACTCGATGGTCAGGTCGATGAGGATGCCGAGCGCACCGAGGCCCAACGCGACGGCGGCCAGGTCGGGATCGTCCTCGGACACGGTGACGACCTCACCGGTTCCGGACACGAGGGTCGCGCCGACGATCTGGGTGCTGATACCGCCGAAAGCGATTCCGGTGCCATGGGTTCCGGTGGAGGTGGCCCCAGAGATGGTTTGCCGGTCCACGTCGCCGAGGTTCGTCATGGCCAGACCGTGCTCGCCGAGCAGGGCGGGTAACTCGTGGAGATGGGTGCCCGCACGCAGAGTGACGCGCCGGGCGGCGGCGTCGACGTCGACGAGTCCGCGCAAACCGGACATGATCACTTGATGCTGCGGCGCCACCGCGATGGGGGAGAAGCTGTGGCCCGCCCCGACGGCCTTGACCGTCGAATGTGCCTGCGCGGCACGCTCGACCAGCGCGACGACGTCGTCGATCCGGGCGGGGGAGTGCACGGCGTCCGGTGTGCACTGCGCGGTCCCGCCCCAGTTGCGCCAACTCGCGATGGTCACAGGAAACACTTCCCCTCTCCACGGTAGGTGGGCGTCAGCGCCTCGACCCGGGCCGTCCCGTCGGCGGTCCGCGCGATCCGCGCGACTCGCGACGACCGTTCGCACACCTCGCCGGATTTGGTGTGGCGGAACCAGACCCGATCCCCGATCCGCAGTCCCTCGGTTCCCGGCCCGTGCAGCGGCGTCTGCACCTCACCGGCCGCTTCGGTCCCCACGTAGTGCAGCTCGCGGGGCCACACCGGGCGGGGCAGGCGATCGGGCGCCGGTGGGCCCGAGGCAATCCATCCGCCGCCGGCGCAGGTGACGAAGCCCGGCGCGGGAACACGCACCACGTCGAGCCCGAACGCGAGCGCCGGCGCGGGCCGGAAGCGGCGGTAGGTGTCGAACAGGTGGCCGCCGAAAACGCCGCTGCCGGCCGCGATGTCGGTCACCGCGGTGTCGTGTGAGGTGGCCTCCAGGGAACCGGTGCCGCCGGCGTTGACGATCTCCAGCGGTGCGATGTCGCGCAGCGCCGCCACGACTCGTCCACGGCGACGCCGGATCTCGGCCATGGAGGCACGCTGCATCAGACGCACGGCCCCGTTCTTCGCGCGTTTGCCGGGTACGTCGTCGCCGACCCCGGCGACCTGTGCCTCGTAGGACATCACGCCGACCAGATCGAAGCCCGGGCGATCGACGATCGAGCGACCGAGGGCAAGTGCGGCGTCTTGATCGTGGATGGGCGAACGCCGCACACCGAGATGAACGCGACCGCCGAGTGCACGCAACGACGCGTCGAGGTCGATGGCGACCCGGACCGGCGGGCGGGAGCCGGGAGCCGCGATCGCATCGATCGCGTCGAGATGTGCCACGGAGTCGACGAGCAACGTCACCCTTGTGGTGGCCGTCTCGTCGGCGAGGAACCCGCCGATGGCGCTCGCACGTACCGTCGGGTATCCCATCAACACATCGGTGATACCGGATTCGGTTGCCAGCCAGCGTGCTTCGTCGAGGTCGTAGGCCAGCACCCCGGCGAATCCCGGGCGGGCGACGAGGTCGGCGATGACCGAGCGGACCCGCAACGACTTGCTGGCCACGCGGATGGGTACGCCACCGGCGCGGCGCAGCAGGTCGGCCACATTGTATTCAAGCGCGGACGTGTCGAGGACAAGGGCGGGACTGTCGACTCCGGCAGCGGTGAGCGCCTCGGTGAAGCCCTCCCAGTACCGGCGCGGGTCGCGCTCCCATGATCCCAGGGGGATGGCCGACGGCGTCATGACGCTTCGTCATCCGCAACGACAGCCGACATTGTCTGTCGGACAAGTGATTCCATGAGGCTTTTGACGACGGCGTCGTCGGCGGTGCTCAAGTAGATCAAGGTGATCGAGATCAAAGCGCCAATCATCGCGGGCGCGATCTCGGCGGACGGGGTGACGAACCGAACACCGCAACGCGCTGCCCCGGCGTCGAGGCCTGCGGCGGCGACGCCATAAAGATCCTCGTACATCGTCTTGCCGTCACGTTGCAGCTCGGGATGGTTGTGCGCGTAGATGCCGAGCGAGATCGTGGCCTGCAGCCGACCTGGATCGGCTTTGAGCATGGCGTAGAACGCATCGAGCTGGTGGCGCATGGTGGTTTCCATCGCCTCCACCGCCGAACCGGCGGCGACGTCGTCCTCGGCCTGGATCGTGTGCAGCATCTGATTGATGTCGGTGGGAACCGCCGTCTTCATGACCGCGCACAGTAGGGCCGTGCGAGATTCGAAGGCGTAATGGAAGCTCGCGAGTGGCATGTCGGCGTGGGCACAGATCCGGCGAGTCGTCGCGCCCTCGACGCCGTGGTCGGCGATGACCCGATATGCGGCCTCGACGAGCGCTGCGCGCCGATCCGTGACGGACATCCGAGCCAACGAAATTTCACTTCCCGACCAGCGTGTGCGCTCCGCACACGCGTAAACTTGGTTGCAGGCGAGAATGCTACCAAGCCGCGTCCTCCTTTTCCGATACCACGACTTCCGGTGGGCACGGTTACGCTGAGGATCGTGACCACGCGCATCGAAAAGACGCCCACCGACATGTGGGGGCGGGTGAAGAGTTCGGTCAGCACGCTCGGCGTAGGTGCGGCAGGCGCGGCTGTCGACTCCTTGGCCTCGGTGGGACTGCCCGCGGCGCGGGCGATCGGCGCCGACCCGGAATCGATCTGGCGGCACGTCGCGGGCTCACCGAACCTGGTGGGCCGAACCTTCACCAACCCCGAGCCGCCGTCGGTCGCGTCGGCGCCGGGCCTGCGCGTCGCGCTCGACATGGCCCGCCGCCCGGGCCGGCCGACAACACCTATTCGGGTCGAGCGCCCGACGTTTCCCGAGGACGCACGAGCACTCGCGGTCACCTGGCTCGGACACGCCTCGGCCCTCGTCGAGATCGACGGGATGCTGGTGCTGACCGACCCGGTGTTCTCCCAGCGGTGTTCGCCGTCGCAGGCCATCGGTCCCGCCCGGATGCACCGCGCCCCGCTCCCGGCCGCCGACCTCCCGCCCCTCGACGTCGTGCTGATCAGCCACGACCACTACGACCATCTGGACATGGCGACCGTGCGCACCATCGCCGACAGCCAGCCGGCGGTGACCTTCGTCACCCCGCTCGGCGTTGCTGCGCACCTGCTGTCCTGGGGTGTGCCGGCCGATCGCATCCGGCAGGCCGATCTGTGGGAGACCGTGGAGGTCACCGGTCGAACCGGTCATGTCAGCTTTACCTGCGGCCCGGCCCGGCATTTCTCAGGCCGCATGTTCGACCGCGACCTCACCCAGTGGGCGAGCTGGGCGATAGTCGGACCGACCCATCGCGTGTTCTTCTCCGGTGACACCGGGTACACCGAACGCTTCGACGAGATGGGCGCGCGGCTCGGTCCGTTCGACCTCACGCTCATCGCGGTCGGCGCCTACGACACGCTGTGGCCCGACGTGCACGTCGACCCCGAGGGGGCCGTCGCGATTCATCGGATGGTCTCCGGGTCGGCGCACGCCGATGCCGTTCTCGTCCCCATCCATTGGGGCACGTTCTCCCTTGCCCGCCACCGGTGGGCCGAGCCGATCGCGCGACTGCTGCCCAGTGCCCGCCGCAACGCGACCACGGTGATGGTTCCGCAGCCCGGAGGCAGCATCGACCTCACCCGTCGGTCGGGGACCGGTCTCGCCGATCCGCAGTGGTGGGAAGCCTCGGCGTGAGCGGACTGATCGACACCGGAGCCACCAATCCCGGACTGACCGCCGACGAGGTGGCCGAGCGGGTCGCCGCCGGGCAGGTCAACTCGATGCCCGATCGCTCCGGGCGCAGCGTCGCCGACATCATCCGCGCCAACGTGTTCACCCGGATCAACGCGATCCTCGCTGTGCTGTTCGCCATTGTCGCGTTCACCGGCTCGTTCATCAACGGACTCTTCGGCCTGCTCATCGTGGCCAACAGCGGCATCGGCATCATCCAGGAGATCCGCGCCAAACGCACCCTCGACCGGCTGGCCATCGTCGGTCAGACCCGGCCCCGGGTACGCCGGGAGGGGCAGGTGCACGAGCTTCCGCCCGCCGAGGTCGTCATTGACGACATCATCGAAGTCGGCGCGGGCGATCAGATCATCGTCGACGGTGAGGTTGTCGAATCGCTGGTCCTCGACGTCGACGAATCGCTGCTCACCGGGGAGGCCGATGCCGTCGACAAGGCCGCGGGCGAAAAGATCCTCTCCGGCAGCTTCGTGGTGTCGGGTTCCGGCGCGTACCGGGCCACCAAGGTGGGTGCCGACGCCTACGCCTCGCAGCTGGCCGCTGAGGCGTCGAAGTACACGCTGGTGACCTCGGAGCTGATGACCGGGATCAACGAAATCCTCAAAGTCATCACGTGGCTGCTCATCCCGGCCGGTGTCCTGACGATCGTCAATCAGCTATTCATCAGCGGGAACGGGCTGCGTGCGTCGCTGTTGGGCATGGTCGCCGCGCTGGTGCCGATGGTGCCCGAGGGTCTGGTCCTGATGACCTCGATCGCGTTCGCCGTCGGCGTCGTCCGGCTCGGGCGCCGCCAATGTCTGGTGAACGAACTCCCCGCGATCGAGGGCCTCGCGCGCGTCAGCGTCGTCTGTGCCGACAAGACCGGCACGCTCACCGAGAACGGTATGCGCCTGTCGGAGGTGCGTGGGGTCGGCGACGCCACGGAACACACGTCGCTCGAGGAGGCCCTCGCTGCGCTCGCCGCCAACGACCGCAGCCCGAACGCCAGCGTGCTCGCGCTGGCCGAGGCCTACCCGCAGGCGCCGGACTGGCATATCACCGCCATCGAGCCGTTCACCTCCGCCAAGAAGTGGAGCGGCATGTCGTTCGCCGACGCCTCCGGCGCCGATCGCGGCAACTGGATTCTCGGCGCTCCCGATGTGCTTCTCGACCCGGACTCCACGCCGGCAACGCTGGCCTCGGACATCGGCGCCAACGGACTGCGGGTGTTGCTACTCGGGCACACCGACGTCCCGGTCGACACCGAACCCGAGGCCGCGCCCAGCGAGAGCGGTTCGGCGACAAACGTTCCCGGGACGCTGACGCCGGTCGCGCTCGTCGTCCTCGAACAGCGGGTGCGTGACGACGCCCGCGACACCCTCGACTATTTCGCGTCCCAGCGCGTCGCGGTGAAGGTGATCTCCGGCGACAACGCACGGTCGGTGGGTGCGGTGGCCCAGTCGTTGGGTCTCGGTTCACCCGAGTCGGCCGTCGACGCGCGCATTCTGCCCGACGATCCCGCCGAGCTCGCCGAGGTCGTCTCCGACGGCGTCGTCTTCGGCCGGGTGCGCCCCGACCAGAAGCGCGCGATGGTGGCGGCGCTGCAGTCTCGAGCAGACACCGTGGCGATGACCGGTGACGGCGTCAACGACGTCCTCGCGCTCAAGGACGCCGACATCGGTGTGGCCATGGGATCGGGCAGTTCGGCAGCCCGGGCGGTCGCGCAGATCGTGTTGCTGGACAACAAATTCGCGACGCTGCCGTATGTGGTCGGTGAGGGCCGACGAGTGATCGGCAACATCGAGCGCGTATCGAACCTGTTTCTCACCAAGACCGTGTACGCGGTGCTGCTTGCGCTGTTCGTCGGGGTTGCCGGGGTGGCCGGCAAGATCTTCGGATTTGCCTCGCTCAGTTACCCTTTCCAGCCCATCCACGTCACCATTTCGGCATGGTTCACCATCGGTGTGCCGGCATTCGTCCTCTCGCTCGCCCCGAACAACGAGCGTGCCCGGACCGGTTTCGTCCGTCGGGTGCTGACCCAGGCGGTACCCAACGGCGTCATCGTCGGGCTCGCCGCGTTCATCACCTACGTCATCGTCAATCCCGGCGGGACCGGGGTGGCGTTGGGTGGCGACAGCGTCGACCTTCCGCCCGCCCAGACCCAGGCGGCCACGGCCACCCTGATCTGCCTGATCGCCGTCGCCCTCTACGTCCTGGCCGTCGTCGCGCGGCCATACACATGGTGGAAGATCGTGCTACTTCTCGCCTCTGTCGGCGCTTACGCGATCATCTTCGCCTGGCCGTGGACGCAGCACATGGTCAAACTGGATTCGTCGAACTGGGGCATGAACGTGGTCGCGTTCATCGCCGCGGCCTGCGGCATCGCGGGTGTGGAGATCGTGTCGCGGCTGTTGCCGCGCCTGGTCGGAGATCGCGACTCGGAGCACATCGACGGCTCGGGGCACATCGACGGCTCGGGGCACATCGACGGCTCGGGGCACATCGACGGCGCCGAGGGAGGATCGCTGGCATGACCTCGATGCGGCACCTACACTCGGGGACCGCTTCGCCCGATCTGTACACCGTGTGACAGACGGTTATCACCCCACCACAAGGAGCTGGTCATGGATCTCAAAGGATTGGTCGACAAGGCCAAGGCCGCACTGCAGAAGAACCCGAGTCTGATCGACAAGGGCGGCGACGCCATCGACAAGGCGACCGGCGGCAAGTACGCCTCGCAGGTCGACAAGGCGCAGGATGTGGCCCGCAAGGCTGTTGGAGCCGACAATCGGGAAACTCAGAATTCGGAAACCCCCCACCAGCCGCCGCAGAATCCCGCCTAATTCCCCGCTGCGGCCCGCGGGTGTCGGCGATACGCCGACACCGTCGGGTCGTCGGTGAGCCAGAACCGCCACGCGAGGTCGGCATTGCGTCGCACACCCACCCGTGGGCCGGCGCTGATCGCTGCAGGGTCGATCGGTTGGTCTGCGGGTAGCAAAGTGACCGACAAGCCGTTGGCGAGATCGGTGCCCAGGTCCTCCATCGTGATCCCGAGCGCACGGGTCAGGTTGCCTGGTCCACGCGCCAGTGCCGACTCGGCGACCGGCGCCGCTCGACCGGCCTCTCGTCGCCGATGCGCGCGCGCCGATCCGTCGACGACCTCACCGGCGCGCAGCAGCACCGCCGATGCCGCCCCGCCGGGCCCGGTCACCACATTCGCGCAGAAATGGCCGTGGATGCGGTACACGTAGAGCCGGTCGGGTGGGCCGTACATGATCTCCGAGCGCGGCGTCCTCGCGAAGGCGTGAGACGCGGGATCGCGCGGTCCCGCATAGGCCTCGACCTCGGTGATCCGCAAGATCACGTCATGCCCGACGAGGATCGTGCCGAGCAGGGTCCGTGCCCCGACGGCGGGATCGGGATGGGCGATCGCCGCGGTCAGCCGGTCGCGCCCAGTCGGGCAAGGCTCGGGTCGACGTCTGTGCACCTGCATCACCGGTTAGGCTTCCACACCATGGCGAAGACGAGCGATTCCATCGACCTCGAGCTGTCACCCGCAGACACCTGGACCGCGGCATCGGATCTGTCGCGTTTCGACGAGTGGTTGGTGCTGCACGGTGGATGGCGCAGTCCGGTGCCGCAGCCGCACGAATTGCGTAAGGGACTGAAGGTGACCTCCATTGTGAAGGTGAAGGGCAATCCCGTGCGCATTGATTGGGTCGTCGACAAGTATGTCGAGGGCAGCGAGGTGCGGCTGAAGGGCTCGGGTAAGGGCGGGATCAAGGTCAAGCTCGATCTGACGGTAAAGCCGCGCTCCTCGGGATCGACGATCACGTTCCTCATCGACCTCGGTGGTCTCCCGTTGATGGGGCCGATCGGGATGGCGACGGCCAAGGTGGTCCATGGTGACCTGCACGCATCGCTGAGGACCTTCCAACAGACGTTCGGCTGAGTTCGACACCGCCGGGCTCGACACCAACCGGATTCGACAACACAGGGGAGTGCGCGCATGGGGCGGCACAGCAACGAGCCCGCGGAGACCGGGCGCGCGCCCGGTCGCCCGGGCGCGGGTCGGTCCGGCGGGGCCACCGACGACTTCGGTTTCGAACACCGCAAGGTGCGGTCGTCGCGTCGCGGCGCCCTGCTGTGGGGGCTCGGCGCACTGGTGGTCGTCGCCGCCCTTGTCACCGGATTCGTGGTGTGGCGCACCCTCGATTCGGGGGCCTGCCACGGTGACCGGACGAGCGTGAGGGTCGCCGCCGACCCGACGATCGCCGCGGCGTTGCGGGATTCTGCGGCCACGATCTCGGCCACCAGCTGTTACGACTATTCGGTCGACTCGGTGGCCGGGTCTGCCGCCCCGGGTCTGTTGACCAGTGGTGATCAGCGCCCCGATCTGTGGGTGCCGGATTCGCAGTTGCAGGCTCGCCGCGTCATCACCCAGGTCCGTCAGGAACTCGATCTCACCTCACCGTCGTTGGTGTCCACGCCCACCGTCGTCGTCGGCAAGAACGTGCCGCAGCTGGTCAGCTGGGAGCAGGTCATGAAGTTGCCCGATCTGCGCGCGGGTAGCCCGGTGGATACCAGTAGCGGCGACGCACCGATCGTCGGCGCACTCGCCGAGGTCAATGCCAACAAGCTCACCGAGGATCAACTACTCGAAGCCATGACGGTACTTGCGGTGCAGCAGAACAACGTTCGTCTGACCAACGACAGCGAGGGCACGCGCCTCAACCTGGCGAACGCCTCCCAGGTGCCGGCGGTGACGACCGAACAGCAGTTCGTGATGTTCATGCGTACCCATCCGGGATCGCAGCTGAAGTCCGCTATTCCCGCCGACGGCACAGTGCTGCTCGACTACCCTTTGGTGAACACTGCCGGTTCAGCGCGCAAGGGTGACGCCGACGACGCGGGCAAGGCGCTGGCCGCCGGTATCGCGGGCGATGCCGCACAACCGTTAATCGACGCGGCATTTCGTATGCCGAACGGCAAACCGGCCGGTGGTGAGCACCCGTATGGCACGGGTCAGCCGGTGCAGGTGCTGACGCTGCGTGATCCCGCGCAGGTCGACAAAGCGCTCCGGCAGTGGCAGGTACTCGGCGTGCCGATCCGCACGCTCGTCGTCGAGGACACCTCCGGATCGATGCAGCAAAGCGTGGGATCGCAGACCCGGGCGCAACTGTTGATCGACGCGTCGCTACAGGGTCTGAAGCTTTTCCCGAACAACGCAGAGATCGGCGGCTGGGCATTCAGTCAGAACCGGGGCCCGGGCGGCCAGGACTGGGTGCAACTGTCCGACATCCGTCGACTCGACGCGCCCGCAGCCAACGGAAAGACCCATCGTGACGAACTCGCCGCCGCGGTGACGCAGGGTCTGGCGCCGCAGAACCTCGGCGGAGCGACGGGTCTCTACGACACCACGCTCGCCGCATTCAAGCAGGTCCAGAGCGCCTACGATCCGACCTACTCCAACAGCGTCATCATCATGACCGACGGTGAGAACGACGATCCCGGCAGCATCAGCCTCGACGAGCTGATCGCCGAGCTCAAGAAGCTCGAGGATCCGGCGCGGCCGGTGCTTGTGCTGACCATCGGCATCTCCTCCGACGCCGACACCGACGCTTTGAAGCAGATCGCCGATGCGACCGGCGGGACCTCGTATGTCGCCAAGAGCGCCGACGACATCTCGTCGGTGTTCGTCAACGCCATCCAGGCTCGCGTGGCGGCTGCCGGCCGTTGATCCGCGGCCGTGACTCAGGCAGGTCTCTGCGAGATTTCTTGGGAGACGCTAAGACATCGGACCCGGGTGAGGCGCTCACGGTGATCGTGGCCCAGAATGGGAAACCATGACCCGATCAATACGGACCATGGTCCGCAAAGATGAGTTCGTGACCGCGACCCGCGCGACCGGGGTGGTTGCCGCCGTCGCCGCCGTGGGCCTGGCGACCGCCGCATGCGGTTCCGACGACGCGACGGCCCCCGACGCCACCCAGAGCACCGGCGCGGCCACGGCCACCTCGGCGACCGGTTCCGCAGGCGGCTCCGGCGAGTACAAAAGCGGCACCTACAGCGCGACCGGGCATTACGTCTCCCCGGGCGGCCCGCAGGAGATCGGTGTGACCGTCACGCTCGACAATGCGACGATCACCAAGGTCGATCTCGATCGCAGTCATACCCGCGGGACGTCAGCGGAGTTCCAGGCGAAGTTCGCCAGCGGGATCAACTCCGAGGTGGTCGGCAAGAACATCGACGATCTCGACGTGCACAAGGTGTCCGGATCGTCATTGACCTCCGGTGGCTTCAATGACGCCATCGCCCAGATCAAGTCGAAGGCGCGCGCCTGATCCGGTGCGTACCGACCCGTTGAGTACCGACTGGGGTTTCGAGGCGCTCGGCACGGTCTGGGAGATCACCACCGACCGGCCGCTCTCGGACCGTGCGCGTGCCGCGGTGGGTGCCGAACTCGATCGCATCGACCGGTTCTGGTCACGCTTCCGTCTGGACTCGACGGTTGCCGAGATGGCCCGCACGGCCGGCCGATACCGCCTCGCCCGTGAGGATCGATGTCTGCTGGAGTGGTATCGCGAGCTCTACGACGCCACCGGCGGTGCCCTCAGCCCGCTGGTCGGGCAGATCCTCGACGACGCCGGATACGACGCCGACTACTCGTTGACCCCCGATCGCACCGTGCCCGCGCCCGCATGGGACGACGTCATCGACTGGGACGGTGCCGAATTGGTGGTCCACACCCCTGTCCTGCTCGACGTCGGGGCGGCCGGCAAGGGCTTCGCTGTCGATCGAGTGGCGTCGATCGTTGCCGACCACGCCGAGCGTTACCTCGTCGACGCCGGCGGGGACATGGTGATCTCGCCGCGCGACGAACCGGTACGGATCGCCCTCGAACATCCCCTCGACCCCACCAAGGCGATCGGACTCGTCGGGCTGTCCGGTGGCGCGTTGTGCGCGTCTGCGGCCAACCGTCGCGTATGGGGCGACTGGCACCACATTGTCGACCCGAGGACTGCTGCGCCCACCCGTGAGGTGATGGCCACCTGGGTGTTCGCGCGGGACGCGATGACTGCCGACGGCCTGGCCACCGCGCTGTTCTTCACCGCAGCAACGGAATTGAGTGGTCTCGTAGCGCGTCACGGGTGGGCGCCGGCGCTGTCGGTCGGCTCGGACATCGCCGGATTCCGGTTCGGCGGCGCCGACCTACCCGACCATGTGACGATTCGTGGTACCGGAGTCGTCGAGTACACCATGATCCCCGGATTGGAGCTGTTCGTATGACCAGTCTGTCATGGCCGGCGAGTCTGTCACCGCGATGGCTGACCATGCATCGCGCGGTGTTGCTTGCGCTGCTCGCACTGGCTGTCGTGTCGTTCATCGTCGCCAGCACCGACAGCGATTTCGCGTACACCCCAGAGCAATTGCTGGTGTCTCTGGTGATCGCGCTGGCCGTTACGGGAACCGGAACCTACCTGTGTGCAGCGTTGGTGCGGGTACCGCCGGGTGCGGATTCGTGGGCGATCACGGCGTTGATCCTGTTCTTCCTCATGCCTGGTGTGTCCGATGCGGCCTCGGCGGTGTCGATGGTGATCGCCGCCGGCGCTGCGGCGATCAGCAAGTACGTGCTGGTGTGGCGTCGCCGGTTGATCCTCAACCCGGCCGTCGTCGGTGCGATCGCCGCGTACGCGGTCTCCTATGCCGGGGTGAGTATCGGTGGGGTGCCGCTGAGTTCGCCGTTCTGGTGGGTGGCCGCAGAGCCGCTGTTCACTCCGATGCTCATCATCGGCATCCTGTTGGTGACCGCGTTGCGCGAATGGTGGCTCGTCACGATCTTCCTGCTGGCGACACTGGCCACCGTCGGAGTGCTGCAGGTGACACAGGGCGGTCAGGACGTGCAGTTCGTGTTCGTCTCGTCGCCCACACTGTTCCTCGCGTCGGTCATGCTGCCCGAGCCGTTGACCTCGCCGACATCGCGAATCCACCGTGCCGTGTACGCGATTATCGTTGCGGTGCTGATGAATTGGCAACAGAGCTTCGAGATCACCGACACCTTTTCGCTGGAGTTCGTGCCGCAGATCGCGCTGGGCGTCGGATGTGTTTACGCCTTCGTGGTCCGAATGATCGCCCAGCGCGGTGCGGGGCGGGTGGTGCTCGACACGCAGGTCGACCGGATCGCCGAGAACACCTATCGGGTTCGCGCGCAGACGACCTCGCCGTTGCGGTTCGCGCCCGGTCAGTGGGCGATGGTATCGGCGCCACGGTGGTCGGCACCGCTGTGGCAGCGCACCCGGCGCGTGTTCTCCTACGCCGAGGCGCCGGGGGAGAACCCGGTCGAGTTCGCGTTCACCGTGCCGTCGGCGCGGGTGTCCACCTTCAAGTCCGACCTCATGGAATCTCGGCGGAGCCGGCTGTATCTCGACGCGACCGGCGGCGATTTCACCCTCGAGCGCCGGGCTGGTCGGCACCCACTGGTGCTCTTGGCCGCCGGCATCGGCATCACCCCGTACCGATCGATGCTGCGCTCTTTGACGCTCGGTGATGGCCGCCCGGACCTGTCGTGGCTGACGGTCGTCCATGTCGTCGGTGCCGCCGAGCGGACGGTGTACGACGACGATCTCGACATCCTGCGGGCCGCCGGCGCGCGGGTCGAGGTCACCTCCGCCGATACAGGGCTGACCGCGGGTATCGCCGAACCCGCGGCGCTGGTCGACCTCGCCGGGCGTGCGGTGCACTCCGGGGATGCGCACTATCTCGTATCGGGCAATCCCGCGTTCGTGCGCACCACCGCCGCCACCATTCGACGCACCGACACCACAACCCGCTGGGCGTTCTGGCGGATTCGCACCGATGCGTTCCTGGGGTACTGAGTTCCTGGGGGTTCTGACGTGCCCGGTGGCGTTCATCCGGGCGCGTGCGCCAAGCGATGCAACACCGTCACCACCTGGTCGACCACGGGGGAGTGCACATGCGCCGGTCGTGCGGCGACGAGTTCGACGCTGGTGTGCGGGATGAGATCGGCGTAGCGCACGCCGGCGATGTCGAGCGCGGCGGTGGGGGCGGGCACAATCGCCACCCCCAACCCGGCGGCCACGAGCGTGACCAGCGTCGAGGTCTCGGCGACCTCGTGGCGGATACGTGGGACGAACCCCGCGTCGGCCCACAGACCCGAGATCACCGAGTTCATCACCGAGCGGCCATGTCCGGCGTGCGCGATCAGGTCGTCGGTCGCCAGGTCGGCGACGGACAGCTCTGTGCGGTCGGCGAGTCGGTGGCTGTCGGGGAGGGCGACGATCAGCCGGTCGGAACGGATCGGCTCGATCACGACGTCGGTCCCGGTGATCGGCGGTCGTAGCAGCGCGAGGTCGATCCGTCGTTCTCCCAGTGCGGAGAGCAGTTCGGGCGCCAGCATCTCGCCGCGGACGGCTACCTCCACCCCGGGGAGTTCGTCGCGCAGCGTGCGGACGAGTTGCGGGAGCAGCGAGTAGGTGGCCGAGCCGACACACCCGATCGTCAGGTGTCCCTCCTGGCCTTCGGCGATGCGGTGTGCCTGGGCGCCCGCGGATTCGACAGCGTCGAGGATCGCGACAACCTGTGCGAGATATGCGGTCCCGGCCGGGGTCAGTTCGACGCGGCGGGTCGAGCGGGTCAGCAACTCGACGCCGAGTTCGGCCTCGAGCTGCCGGATCTGTGCCGACAGCGGTGGCTGGGCGATGTGGAGTCGTTGCGCGGCCCGGCCGAAGTGCAACTCCTCGGCAACCGCGCGGAAGTATCGCAGGTGACGCAGTTCCATGGGGAGGAGTGTACGACTATTGATACTTCACAGCTCTCAATAGCGGCGATTTCGGTACTTCAGAATATGAGCGGTGCGGCTTAGCCTCGGAGTATGAGTTCTGGCTCCTCACGCACATCCGCCACCGATGTGGTCATCTGCTCCCCGCTGCGCACCCCGGTGGGCCGGATGGGTGGCGCGCTGGCGCCGCTGACCGTCACCGACCTGGCGACGACACTGCTACGCGAACTCGCCACGCGGACCGGCCTCGGCGAGGGCGATGTCGACGACGTCATTCTCGGACAGGGCTATGCCAACGGCGAGTCACCCGCGATCGGACGCATGGCCGCCCTCGACGCCGGTCTCGGCATCGGCGTGCCGGGGATGCAGGTGGATCGCCGATGCGGCTCGGGACTGCAGGCCATCCTCAACGGTGCCGCCCAGATCGCCTCCGGGGGCGCAGAATTGGTCATCGCCGGTGGTGCCGAATCGATGTCGAACGTCGAGCACTATGCGCTCGGACTGCGGACCGGGGTGCGTCAGGGGGGCGTCGAGCTGATGGACCGACTCGATCGGGGTCGCCTCACCGCTGGCGGGCAATCGCACCCGGTACCCGGCGGGATGATCGAGACCGCCGAGAACCTGCGTAAGAAATACTCGCTGAGCCGCACCGAGCAGGACGAACTCGCGGTGCGCTCCCACGAAAGAGCCGTAGCCGCACACGACGCCGGGCGTTTCGCCGATGAACTGGTGCCCGTCACCATCCGCGGGCGTCGTGGAAAGCCCGACACCGTCGTCGACCGCGACGAGCACCCGCGTGCCGACGCCGACCTCGCGAGCCTGTCGAAGCTGCGCGCCATCCGCTCCCGGATCGACCCCGACTCGACGGTCACCGCCGGTAACGCGTCCGGGCAGAACGACGGCGCAGCGATGTGCGTGGTGACCACCCGCGCTGGTGCCGAGAAGCGCGGTCTCACGGCACTTCTGGCGTTGCGTTCCTGGGCCGTCACCGGATGTGCCCCCGAGGAGATGGGGATCGGACCGGTGGGCGCCACCGCGGCGGCGTTGGGCCGCGCCGGTCTGACCCTGGACGACATGGATCTGATCGAGCTCAACGAGGCCTTCGCCGCACAGGTGCTCGCCGTCCTCGCCGAATGGGGGATCGACTCGACCGACGAACGCCTGAACCCCAACGGTTCCGGGATCTCGTTGGGGCACCCGATCGGCGCGACCGGAGCCCGCATCCTGGCGACCGCGGCCTATGAGTCGCGACGTCGAGACGCCCGCCACGTCCTGGAAACCATGTGCATCGGCGGCGGTCAGGGCCTGGCCGCGGTGTTCGAGGTGATCCGATGAGCGCGGTCGAGGTCGCATCGTCTGTGAGTGGGCCCGCCGACGCGCCGGTTGTCGTGTTGTCGAACTCACTGGGCTCCGACCACCGGATGTGGGATGCGCAGGTCCGCGCACTCGAGAAGTTCTTCCGGGTGGTGCGGTACGACACCCGGGGACACGGGGCGTCGCCGGTTCCGCAGGGGCCGTACGGGATCGACGACCTTGCCGACGACCTCGTCGCCCTGCTCGACCGCTTGGACGTCGAGCAGGCCGCCATCGTGGGTCTGTCCCTCGGCGGGATGACCGCGATGCGGGTCGCCGTGCGCAACCCGGACCGTGTCCGCAGCCTCGGGTTGCTATGTACTTCACCGTATCTGGGGCCGCCGACCGGCTGGACCGACCGCGCTGCGGTGGTGCGTGACGGCGGATCCGTCGCCGTCGCCGACGGCGTGCTCAGCCGCTGGTTCAGCCCGGGATTCCTTGCCGACGAGACGAATTCGGACAGACTTGCCTACTACCGGGAGATGATCGCCGCCACCCCGGCCGAAGGGTACGCGGGCTGCTGCGAGGCCATCGCCGCGATGGATCAACGCGACGAGATCTCCGCGATCACCGTGCCGACCCTCGCGGTCGCCGGTGCCGACGACCCGGCGACCCCGCCGCAGATGCTTGCCGACATCGCCGACGCCGTTGCCGACGGCACATTGCTCGTCGTCGACGATGCGGCGCACCTGGCCAACGTTGAACAGTCCGCCACCATCACTGCTGCCCTCATCGAACATCTGGAGAAGTCATGAGCATCAACAAGGTTGCTGCGTCCGCGGCCGAGGCTGTCGCTGACATTCCCGACGGAGCGAGTCTCGCGGTCGGCGGATTCGGGCTCTCCGGAATCCCCAAGTTCCTCATTGACGCGCTACTCGCCCAGGGTGCCGGGAACCTGACCATCGTCAGCAACAACTGTGGTGTCGACGGCGCGGGTCTCGGACTCCTGCTGGAGGCCAGGCGGATCGACAAGGTGATCGCCTCCTATATCGGGGAGAACAAGGAGTTCGGCCGTCAGTTCCTCGCCGGTGAGGTCACCGTCGAACTCACCCCGCAGGGGACGCTGGCCGAACGGATGCGGGCCGGCGGCAGTGGAATCGGAGCGTTCTTCACCCCGACCGGCGTCGGTACCCTCGTCGCCGACGGTGGTCTGCCGTGGCGATATAACTCCGACGGTTCGGTGGCGCTGGCGTCACCGGCCAAGGAGGTCCGCACCTTCAACGGCCAGGAGATGGTGCTCGAGGAGTCCATCGTCACCGACTACGCCCTGGTGCGTGCCGCCGTCGTCGACACGGCGGGCAACTGCTGCTTCCACGCCGCTGCCCGCAACTTCAATCCGCCCGCCGCGATGTCGGGGCGCATCACCATCGTCGAAGCCGAGAAGGTGGTGGAGGTCGGTGAACTCGGCCCCGATCAGATCCACCTGCCGGGAATCTTCGTCAAACGAATCGTCGAGCTCACCCCGGAACAGGCCGCCGACAAGGGAATCGAGCACCGCACCATCCGTGAGCGGCCTGCAGCCGCTTCGGCGTGATCTCCTGAACTGCCCGATCGACTGCCACCCTGTACTTTTCGAGGAGACATCATGACTTGGACCCGCACCGAGATGGCGGCCCGCGCGGCGCGCGAGTTGCGTCCCGGCGACTACGTCAATCTGGGAATCGGGCTGCCGACGCTCATCCCCGATCACATGCCCGCCGACTCCGACATCGTGCTGCACGCCGAGAACGGAATTCTCGGGGTGGGGCCGTTCCCGTACGACGACGAGGTCGACCCCGATCTGATCAACGCCGGCAAGCAAACCGTGTCGGTGGTGCCGGGTGCGTCGTATTTCGATTCTGCGGCCAGCTTCTCGATGATCCGCGGCGGTCACGTCGACGTCGCGGTGCTCGGTGGCATGCAGGTGTCGGCGAAGGGCGATCTGGCCAACTGGATGGTGCCCGGGGCCATGGTCAAGGGCATCGGCGGAGCGATGGATCTTGTCAACGGTGCCGGACAGGTCATCGTGCTGATGGAGCACGTCAGCAAGAAGGGTGACCCGAAGCTCGTCGCGGAGTGCTCGTTGCCGCTGACCGGCAAGGCCGTGGTGAGTAGGGTGATCACCGATCTCGGTGTCTTCGACGTCACCGGAGCGGGATTCGACGTTGTCGAACTCGCCCCGGGAGTGGAGTTCTCAGATGTGGAGGCGAAGACCGGAGCGCCCGTCGTCGACGCAACCGGCCGCAATGGTCGTCAGGATCGCGACGCCGCCAATTCCGACCTCGACCGTAGTCCGAGCTTGGCGTAGATGCGAGTGAGGTGGTACTGCACGGTCTTGGGTGAAATGTACAGTTCGGCAGCCACTTCGCGGTTCGACAGTCCGCGGGCAACGAGAGTCGCGACGGCCTCTTCCTGAGGGGTCAGGTCGGTGACGTCACGCTCGGCACGGTGGGAGGTGCCGGAATGACCGGTGTGCACCCCGCCCGCCTTCAGCTCCCGATCGCACCTCTCCACATACGTTGTAGCGCCGAGGGAATGGTAGATCTCGCGCGCGGTGGCCATGATCGTGTCGGCGGCTCGGCGCTTGCCGGCCCGTCGCAGCGTCTGACCGTAGGCGAAGTTCACGCGCGCGAGATCATAACGCAGTGGCAGGCCCTCCAACAGTTCCAGTGACCGCTCGAAAGTCCTTCGAGCTCCGTGGATGTCGCCGGTGGAACCGAGGAGACGGGCGCGCGCATAGCCGAGTCGGGCTGCCGTCGAACGGTGGCCGCGTGCCGCGGTACGTTCCTCGAACGGTGCGAGCAGGGCGTCGGCTTCGTTGAGCCGGCCGTCGACGACGAGCGCGTTGGCGAAGACGTCGACCCACGGCCACCATCCTGGCTCGACGAGAGCGGGGGTGTCTTTGGCCATTTGCCGCAGTGGTTCGAGCGTGCGGATCACCTTGCCGTAATCGGCGGCGGCCTCGGCGAGTTGCGCTTGAGTGAGGAGCATCGGTATCCGCATGATCTCGTAGTCGCCCGCCGGTGCCGCCGCGTCCTCGGCCGCCTCGTGGGCCGAGGACCAGTCTCCGCGAAGTGAATGAATCTGCGCCGCAGTCCAGTTCAGCAGTGGCGTGACCAGCTCGATGCCGCTGCGGTCGGCGAGTTCGCGTCCTCGCTGCACGGTGACGAGCGCGGTGTCCCAGTCGCCTGTCAGGAATTCGACGCGAGCGAGCCAGGCCAACGACCACAGCGAGATCCGGTTCGAGCCGCCGAGCGCGGCCATGGAGACCGCTGTTTCCAGATGGCTTCGGGCGCTGCCGATATCGTCGACGCCGAGTTCGAGCCAGCCGCGCCCCATGGAGACGCGCTGTGCCTGAGGTCCGAAGCGCACGCGCTCGGCGAGGTCGGTGTAGGAGGCGACGGCTCCGGCGGTGTCTCCCGACCATGCCTGTCCGAGACCACGGATGACGGCGGCCTCGATTCCGGCGGGGGAGTTGTCGCCGGCCATCTCGATCGCGCGATCGGCCCAGTCGACGAGCTCGTCCCCGCGGCAGCGGACGAGCTCGTGCAGGACGAAGCGCTGCGCGATCAGTGCGGCGACATCGGGCTCGCGCTCGAAACTGACTATTCCCCAGGCGCGTTCGAGCCGCAGGTGGGCCTCGGCAGACCGGCCGCGCAGGATGGCGAGATACGCCAGGGTGGCGTTGCGTAGCGCGGTCTCGCGCAGGCTCTCCACGATCGGTACGTACGACGCCGCGCTCACACAGTCGCCTGCGGCGAGCAAGGCATCGACCGAAAGGGTGGTGCGTTGGTCACTGCGAAGCCGATCCGAGGTCAGACGACCGGCTTGTCGATAGAGGTCGGCGGCCGCGGCCCACTCGCCGTCGGTGGCGCGGGCCTGGGCGAGCGCGTCGAGTTCGTCGGCGAGCGCGGCGTCGGGGACCGGGGTCGCGGCGACCCGATGATGGAGTTTGTGTACCGGATCGGTCACCAGATCGGCGGCGCGGCGATGCATCTGGCCAACGCGAAGGATTCCCATCACTTGGAGCACTGCGGCCCGTACCAGCGGCCCGGCGATCCGGGCGTGCGCGTCGGCCGGTACCAGAGCGGCCGGAGCCTGGACAAGCCCGGTGCGCAGGGCGTCGTCGAGTGCGCTGAGCGGATCGATGACATTCGCCAATTCGATTGCCACACCCAGGGACTCGTTCTCATGAAGAATGCACAGCGCTTCGATGAGTAGGCGGGCAGGCGGGGGGCACGCGTCGAGTTTTTCGCCGACCGAGCTGACGATGTATTCGGGTGCGGGCAGTGCGATGCCCACCTGTGACCAGGTCCGCCCCGGTAGTTCGTTCAGCAGACTCAGGACGTCGCGCGGATTGCCTCCGGTGTGGTGGGTGAGCGTGTCGACAACCGTCGGATGTACCGCGCGTGCGCGGGCTGTGGCCAGGGCGGCAACAGCGTCGCGGTCCAGCCCGGCGAGTGGCATCACATCGGGCAGAAGGGACATCAGTGCCGGGGTGTCATGCGTGGCGGTGAGAAGGACGAGGTGCGCCTCGTGCATTTCGCCGATTACCTTGGCGAGTTCCGCTGCGCCGAGTTTGTCGGCGTCGTCAATGGGGCGGATCGACAGGTGCTGCTGCGCGGCGAGTTGCGCGACATGGCGTAGCAGTGTGCTCTTGCCGATGCCGGCGGCGCCGGTGATCAGGAGGTAGGACGTGTGTGTCAGATGAGCCGCACGTTCGAGGATTTCACCCACCTCGCGATCACGACCGATACAACCGGCCTCGATGATCATCCCCACATCCTAGTTGCGTCCCCTCCGGCGCAGCGGATGTTTCACCCAAGGGCCTCGGCGCCTTCCCCACGCCGACCGGGCCCCTGCCCCGATCAGCGAGGCGTCCCCCGCTGGTCGAGGTGTGATGCGCGTGCGCCAGGCCTTGAGACCTCCTGCACCACCGTAGGTTCCATCCCACAGGGATACCCCGTCATCGTGGGTGGGTGACGATCACTTGCCGGTTGCGTCGGTTGTGCCATTCCACCGGCCGGTCGGTGTGGAGCGT